>CAVZEU010000001.1:0-970736 GCA_963774415.1 uncultured Gammaproteobacteria bacterium
TTTGGCTCCCCGGGTCGGATTCGAACCAACGACCTAGTGATTAACAGTCACCCGCTCTAACCAGCTGAGCTACCGGGGAAGATTGGCAAGGCGCGGTATTTTCGGTGCTTTGTGCCAATGAGTCAAGGGCAAACAGCGTTACCGCGCCCGCCGGTCGCAAGCCTTATTCTACCAGTATTCGACAGGCTCAGGGTGCCCGCGTGGGCGGTGCCGCGCTGGTCACAAAACGACAGGGTCGCATTGCTGCCGGCCGCGCTGCCGTCCGGGTAAAAACGCAGGCTTTTGCGGTAGCGTGAGCTGCGGATCGTGAGAAACTCCACGGCGTTGCCGCGGCTCAGCAACGGCTCGCTTGCCTGCCGCTCGCGGTCGGCGTTGAGGTCGGCGAAAACGATCCAGCCGTCGTGCCATTCGTTGCCGCCGCTGCAGGCCGGCCCCGCGCCGCTGTCCACCGCCGGGCACGCGACCGTTTGCACGTCGAGGCCGATGGCGCGGCTCCTGGCCAGGTTGAGGTCCGTGCGCAGGCTGTGCATCGCGGTTTTCATGCGCAGGTTCCAGCCGAAGTCGCGGTAGGCCGGCACCGAGGCGGCCAGCAGGATGGCCGCGATGGCCATGGCCACGATGAGTTCAAGAGCGGTGATGGCACGGCTTTTTGCAGCAAAACCCAAAGCTGGTGGACTCCGTTGTACAAACCACAAGCCTGCATTGCCCGGGATGCGGGCGTAATAGCAGGGCGCCTCGGGTTTTCGTCAGGGATGTTCCCGTAAGCGGCAGAGCCCGGCGGCGCCGGGCAGCTGCGGCCGGGACCGCAACCCGCAGGAAGCGGATTCCGAGCGGCCGGGGAAGGCTCGAACGCGGACGCGATGGGCATGGAGGCGCCGGGTTCCGCTGCTCGCGGCCCCGGTACGAGGTTGGTTGGCGGGGGCAGCGGCTTACAGGCCGGGAATCGTATCGAGCGCAGCTTCGATCCGACTGATGCAGGTCTTCAGGTTTTCCATGCTCGTCGCGTACGACAGGCGCAGGTGGCCCGGCGCGCCGAAAGCGGTGCCGGGCACCATGGCCACGCCCGCGTGCTCGAGCATCCAGGCGGCGAGTTCGACGTCGTCGCGGACATCGTCCATTTGATCGATCACACGCTTGAACGACGGGAAGGCATAGAAGGCGCCGTCGCAGGGCGGGCATTCGACCCCCTTTAGGTGATTGAGCGCGTCGATCAAATAAGCGTGCCGGCGCTGGTATTCCAGCCGCATGACCGTGACGCATTGCTGCGGGCCCGTCAGCGCTGCGACGGAGGCGGCCTGCGAAATGCTGCAGGCTCCGGACGTGGTCTGGCTCTGGATTTTCTGCATCTCCTTGATCAGCTTGACCGGGCCGGCGGCGTAGCCGATACGCCAGCCGGTCATCGCGAAGGCCTTGGACACGCCGTTGATGATAACGGTCCTCGGCGCCAGGTCCGGGCACACGTTCAGCAGCGTCACGAAAGGCTCCCCGCCCCAGTAGATGTGCTCGTAAATATCATCACAGACGATGACGATCCTGGGGTGTTCGGCGAGCACCTCGGCCAGGGCCTTGTACTCCTCGGCGCTGTAGGCCTTACCCGTCGGATTCGACGGCGAATTGAGTATCAGCACCCGTGTTTCGGTCGTCAGCGAGGCGTGCAGTTGCTTGGGCGTGATCTTGAAGTCCGTTTCTTCCGTGGCGTTCAGGATGACGGGTTCGCCATCGGCCAGTTTGACCATGTCTGGGTAGGACACCCAGTACGGCGCCGGCAGCACGACTTCGTCGCCGGGATTGAGCAGGGCGATGAGCAGGTTGAACAGTGCCTGTTTGGCGCCGTTGCAAACGGTGATCTCAGTGGCTTTGAAGTTGAGCTGGTTGTCGCGCTGGAACTTGGTGATGATGGCCTGTTTCAGCTCCGGCGTGCCGCCCACCGGCGGGTACTTCGTATCGCCGGCCCTGATCGCCTCGACCGCGGCTTCCTTGATGTGGTCCGGTGTGTCGAAATCGGGCTCGCCAAAGCCCAGTGAAATGATGTCGTGCCCCTGCGCACGCAGCTCCGCCGCCTTCATGCTGACCGCGATCGTCGCGGCCGGCTTTATCTGCAAGACACGGTTGGAAATCCTGAACGGCACACGTCTACCCCGATGAATCTTCTGACCTGTAATGATATCAGTATTGGTCACGGCGTTAAGCAAAAATTTGCTCTCCCGTCCTGGCGCCCGCCGTTGCCAGGCGGGTTATAATGACAGGTTCGCTCAACCGGGAAGCCCTGTCCTTGCATTACAAAGATTTCGAGCTGATCAGCGACTACCAGCCGGCTGGCGACCAGCCGGCGGCGATCCGCACGCTGACCGAACAACTGCGGGCCGGGGAGCCGTACCTGACGCTGCTCGGCGTGACCGGTTCGGGCAAGACCTACACCATGGCCAACGTCATACGGGACCTGCAGCGGCCGACGCTGGTGATGGCGCCGAACAAGACGCTGGCCGCGCAGCTTTACGGGGAATTCCGCAGTTATTTTCCCAAGAACGCGGTCGAGTACTTCGTCTCCTACTACGACTACTACCAGCCGGAAGCCTACGTGCCCTCCTCGGACACCTACATAGAAAAAGACGCGTCCATCAACGAGCACATCGAGCAGATGCGCCTCAGCGCGACCAAGGCGTTGCTGGAGCGGCGCGACACGGTCATCGTCGCCACCGTCTCGGCCATTTACGGCCTCGGCGACCCGACGCAGTACCTGAGCATGGTGCTGCACCTGTCGGTCGGGGAGATCATCGATCAGCGCAGGATCCTGCGGCACCTGGCGGAGATGCAGTACAGCCGCAACGACATGGAGTTGCGCCGCGGCACCTACCGTGTCCGCGGCGAGGTCATCGACATCTTTCCCGGCGACGAGGAAACCCGCGCGATCCGCATCGAGCTGTTCGACGAGGAGGTCGAATCGATTTCGCACTTCGACCCGCTGACCGGCGAGGTGACCGGGAAAAAACAGCGGGTGACGATCTTTCCTAAATCGCACTACGTCACTCCGAGACAGACCGTGATCGACGCCGTGGCCGCCATCGGCGAGGAACTGGAAGTGCGCCTGGCGCAACTGCGTGACAGCCAGCGGCTGGTCGAGGCCCAGCGCCTGGAGCAGCGCACCCGCTACGACATGGAGATGATGCTGGAACTGGGCTACTGCAACGGCGTGGAGAATTATTCCCGCCACCTCACCGGCCGCGGCCCCGGCGAGGCGCCGCCCACGCTGTTCGACTACCTGCCCGAGGACGCGCTGCTGATCCTGGACGAGAGCCACGTCATGGTGCCGCAGCTCGGGGCCATGTACCGGGGTGACCGGTCACGCAAGGAAAATCTCGTGACCTACGGCTTCAGATTGCCTTCCGCGCTTGACAACCGGCCGCTGAAGTTCGAGGAATGGGAGGAGCGGGCCGGCCAGACCATCTTCGTTTCGGCCACGCCGCGGGCCTACGAACTGCAGCGTTCCGGCATGGTCGTCGAGCAACTCGTCCGCCCCACCGGGCTGGTCGACCCGGAAGTGGAGATTCGCCCCGTTGCCGACCAGGTCGACGACCTGCTGTCCGAAATCGGCCGGCGCACGGCGCTGGGCGACCGCGTGCTGGTGACGACGCTGACCAAGCGCATGGCCGAGAACCTGACCGAGTACCTGGCGGATCACGGCGTGCGCGTGCGCTACCTGCATTCGGACATCGAGACCGTCGAGCGGGTCGAGATCATCCATGATCTGCGGCTGGGTGAATTTGACGTGCTGGTGGGCATCAACCTGCTGCGGGAGGGGCTCGACATGCCCGAGGTCTCACTGGTGGCGATCCTGGACGCCGACCGCGAGGGGTTCCTGCGTTCCGATTCCTCGCTGGTGCAGACCATCGGCCGGGCCGCTCGCAATCTCCGCGGCAAGGCGATCTTGTATGCCGACACGGTAACCGGCTCGATGCAGCGGGCGCTTGACGAGACCGACCGGCGGCGGGCGCGGCAGCAGGCCTACAACGAGGCCCACGGCATCACGCCGAAGAGCATCGAAAAGGCGGTGCGCGACATCATGGAGGACGCCCACACGATGGCCCCGGGCGCGAGGCTGGAGACACGGAAAGTCGCCGAGGAAGCGGCCCGTTACCGCCACATGACCCCGGCCCAGCTCGGCGCGCAGATCGAGCAGATGGAAAAAGAGATGATCCGCCATGCGGAGATGCTCGAATTCGAGGAGGCCGCAGAAATCCGCGACCGCATTCAGCAACTGAAAGAGCAGGTGTTGAAGCAGTAACTATCCGTGTATGCCGCGTTCTGTCCGCGGAGGATAATAATCGTCCGCCGGTCAGATCGGGGCCTGGCCGCCTATTGCGATGCCTTCGACGCCTCCAATGCGGCGTCGCAGGCCTGTTTCGTCATGTAGCAGGGGTTGCCGATCTGTGAGCGGTCGTTCACGCTGACGACTTCCTTGCCGTTTTTCTGCTTGGTCACGGCCAACAGTTTGTCCGGCCGAAATGCCCGCACCTGGTAGATGCAGACCTCCCAGTTGGCGCTTTGCGGCAACTTGATGACCTCGAGACTGTCGGCGCCGTACATGCAGGTGGCGTAGTCGAGATACTTGCTTTCCCCGGCTTTGTATTCACAGGCAATCGCTGTGCCGCAGCAGGCTATCAGCAGGATGCTGAGTGCGGCGGTCAGGATATTCGGTTTCATGACCGTTTCTCCTTTTTCAACCACGCTTTGCCGGCATCCGGCCCTTTCAGGGGACCCGATTTTAACGCCGGATTATCAAAGCGTTACCGATGAGTGAAACACGTGCGGGACGAAAGCATGATGATCTGCATCAACAAATGCCGGATTGGACTACCGGCAGGCCCGGCACGGCGGATTAACCGGTGTCAGGTCATTCCCGCGTGAGCGGACGTCTGCCGCGGCGGCCAGGGCATCAGTGTCGGCGGCACGCCGCGGGCAGCACGGCCGTGCTCAAATCGTAATTGTCCGGCCCCAGCACCCGCTGGATTTGCCGCAGGGGACCGTCGATGGCCCGCCATTGGGCCGCGGCCTTGCCGGCGTCGAAGCGCCTCACGTTTTCGTCCTCGCCGCTGTAACGCCAGCCGTGCACGGCGACCCCCAGCGGCCCGAAGGTTTCCACCACGTCGTCGAGGTTCTTGCGCTTGTCGTCCACCGCGACGATCGCGGCCGGCAGCGGCGTGCCGGTCTTTCGCAGCAGGGCATAGAGCATGCGGCCCTTGTGCTGGCCGGTGGTCAGGAACACGCCGTCCTCGTAACGTGACGGGCGGCCGTTCTCGACCGGCACGAATGGCTGCGGGTAGCCGCCGGGTGGGCCGATGGCGGAGCGTGAAAAGTCCATGCCGTTGCGGCGCAGTTCCCGGAACGTCTGCAAACGGTAGTCCGTCCCGCGCGAGGACACGACGATCACGGGCAGGCCCAGTGCCTGCACATTTTTCACCTGGCGGGCGGCGTCCTTTTGCGTGGGCCGCATGGCGCTGGCGAAAAACAGCGCGCCCTGCACGGCGAAGCGGTTGCCGGTGTTGCGGGGATTGCAGGGGTCCTCGCGGCTCAGGCGCTTCTGCCATTCGTACCACTGGTCCGAGCCGAGCCCCTGTGCCATCGCCAGCAGCGTGTTGTCGAGATCGAACACCACCAGCACGCGGTCCTTGCCCAAACGCCCGGCAAGCGCCGTCGCGTCGGCGGTGACAGCGGCCAGGTCCGCGCTTTCGCGCACTTGAGACTGCACCGGGTTATCGCCGCCCGGGCGCGGGGGCACGGCCGTGCAGGCGGCCAGGAAGCAAGTAAGAAGGAGGACCGGGTAGCAGCCTGCTCGCTGTGGGTGTTGCATCCGTTCATGATATGCCATTCCCGCGGAAGCGGGAACCTCCCAACGCATCGTCGCCCCGGCGGCAGCGGGGATTGCGCCGTTCCCGGGTTACGCTATTCACGGCCCCGGGATGACGTGCTTTCACGACGTAACGTACAATGACGCCTGCGGAAATCACCGTGACGCGAAGGGCAACGGGTAAGCAATGCAGATTTCAATCATCGGCGGCGGCTACGTTGGGCTGGTCAGCGGCGCCGGCCTGGCGGAAGCGGGCCACAAGGTGCTGTGCATGGATATCGACAGCGAGCGCGTCCGGCAACTGCGGCAGGGACGCGCGCCGATTTTCGAGCCCGGTCTCGACGAGATGCTGGCCGCCAATATCGAGCGCGGCCGGATTGCCTTTACCGACTCCATGGCGGACGCCGTCGGGCACGCGGCGGCGCTGATGATCGCGGTCGGCACGCCGCCGTCCGAGGACGGCTCGGCGGACCTCGCCCACGTGCTGGCCGTGGCGCGCGCTATCGGCGAGAACCTGTCCAAACCGTTGCTGGTCATCGTCAAGTCGACCGTGCCGGTGGGTACCTGCGACCGCGTACGCGCCGAAATTCAGAAACGGCTCGACGAACGCGGCGCGGCGGTGGAATTCCAGGTTGCGTCCAACCCCGAATTTTTAGCCGAAGGCGCCGCCATCAAGAACTTCATGCAGCCCGACCGCATCGTCTGTGGGGTCGAAGACGGGCACAGCGAAGAACTGTTGCGCGAGATTTACGCGCCGTTCAACCGCCACCATGAGAAGATGATGTTCATGGACGTGCGCTCCTCGGAGCTGACCAAGTACTCGGCCAACGCGATGCTGGCCAGCCGGATCAGCCTGATGAACGAACTGGCCAACATCGCCGAGCGTGTCGGCGCCGATATCGAGCAGGTGCGCCAGGGCATCGGCTCGGATCCGCGCATCGGCTACTCCTTTATCTACCCCGGCCCGGGCTACGGCGGCTCCTGCTTTCCGAAGGACGTGCGCGCACTCGCCAGCACCGCCGCCGGGCACGGCGTGGAGGCGCGCATGCTCGAGGCCGTTAACACGGTCAACGACCGGCAGAAGAAGCGCTTGTTCGAAATGCTCGACGAGCAGTTTGGCGGCGACCTTGACGGGCGTTGCATCGGCCTCTGGGGCCTGGCCTTCAAGCCCAATACCGACGACATGCGCGAGGCGCCGAGCCGGGTGCTGATTGAAGCCCTGCTCGCTGCCGGCGCCATGGTACGCGCGCACGACCCGGAAGCGATGCCGGGGGCGTTGCGCGATTATGGTGGCAACGAGCATTTTTCCGTGCACGATAACGAGTATGAGGCGGCCGCGGGCGCGGACGCGCTGGTGCTGGTGACCGAGTGGAAGCTTTACTGGGTGCCGGACTACGAGCGCCTCGGCAAAATAATGCGCCAGAAGCTGCTCGTCGACGGCCGCAATGTCTGGCCCCGGGGCAAGGCCCTGGAGCACGGCTTCACCTGCCTGGGCATCGGCCGGCAACCGGCGGGGCAGTCCTAACGGGCCCTTTCGTAAAAAAAAAGCGGGGCGAAACCGCCCCGCTGTGTAAGGCCCCCTTGCTGGGGCGCCTGGAGAACTACGATTCTCTATTGCACGGTGAAGTCAACCTCGCAGGTCGGGTCGATGACGTATTCGGTGGAATCACCGGAGACGACCGTGATGGTGTAGTCTCCGGGGGCCAGTCCCTTCGTCTTCATGTTCAAGGCCCAGTAGTCGTCGCCGAACGTGAATACGTTGCCGTCATCGCCTTGTCCGGCGGTGTCGACGCTGTCCAGGTCGACGACATCGTTTGTACCTGCGCCGTTGTAGGTGAGCTGCATCACGGGTGCGGCCGAGATGTCGGCACCGGTCATCAGCGTGCCCTCATCGTCCGCGAGCGTCATGCGCAACGGCAGGACACGGTTCTTTTTCTTCAGCACGACCGGTGCGTCGAGCGGTGCGACAAAGCCGTCACAGGCATATGCCGGCCCCGCGGGAGGTGCACCGCCGATCAGAACCTGGATGTCGGTCCTGGCGACTACGTTGCCGCCGGAATCCTTGGCCAGGAAATAGATCGCGTAGGTTCCGGGAATGTCCGGGTCATAGGTAACCGGCGTCCAGGCGTATCGCCACGATTGCTGCAGCACGTTGTTGTTGGCGATCAAGTTATCGTAGCTGGACTGATCCGTGGCCTCTGTCCCGCCGCCGTTCGGCGTTGAGTTTGTGCCGATACTGTGGTCGTACCATCCCGGTATAATGGGGTCGAACGTCACGAAATCGGTTCCCAATCCCGGGTCTTGGTCCAGACCCAGTTCATAGGTCAGGTCGTCGATGTTCAGTGCTGTGCTGTCATCGTAGTTGGTGTTAACGGTGAATTCGAAATTCCACGCTCTGTCTTTCGAAACGTTATAAAGGGTTTCGGCCAGGGTGTAGCTGTAGGTGCCGTCGCCATTGCTGTGCGTGATGCCCACATAGGGAACTTTGGCGCGCAGCCCCAGTTCGATGCCATTTTCGCGGTCGGTCGTAAAATAGCCGTTTGAGTTGCCGGTACCGAAGATAACGTCCGGTGTCACGTTTTGGTCGTATTCCACCTGGGCCAGCGCGCTGACCGAGAATCCGACAGCGGCACAGCCGATAATGCTCATTCCTAGATTCGATAGTTTTCTCATCACCAATCTCCTTTCAATGTTTAGCTGCCTTTGCGAGCCTCTTTACCGTATGTATGCACTTCCGTATAAACGCGGTACCCGTGTGGACAAAGCCGGAACGTTTGACAACAACACGTCTTCCGCATTGTTACAGGCGAGTTCCATCGAACTTTGGATACCCCCATTGGTTGGCACTTTCACGGAGCGGATGCCGGAGGCATTCGATCGCTCGGGTGGCTTGAATTTCTACACTCGCATTTTGTTTGCCACAGAACAGCCACACAACTGTTAACAATGACAGTGTATGATCGATAATCTGTCAGTCACGGCCTGTCACGCAAAGTTGGCCCGCACAAACAATGTGCACTCCCGCGGCAATTGGGATAACCTTCGCAGGCAGCAAAGAGGGTTGAAAGTAGCTGGGACGCTGCGGCGGGAATCTCATGAGTGAAATCACAAAAAGGGTACTGGTGACGGGTGGTGCCGGCTTCCTCGGCTCGCATCTGTGTGAGAGACTCTTGCAAGAAGGCCATGATGTGCTTTGCGTGGATAATTTCTACACCAGTACGCGGCGCAACATCGTCCACCTGCGCGAGCATCCGAATTTCGAGCTGCTGCGCCATGACGTGACCTTCCCGCTGTATGTCGAGGTCGACGAGATCTACAACATGGCGTGCCCGGCCTCGCCGATCCACTACCAGCGCGACCCGGTGCAGACCACCAAGACCAGCGTGCACGGCGCCATCAACATGCTCGGCCTGGCCAAGCGCACGGGGGCGCGTATCCTGCAGGCATCGACCAGCGAGGTGTATGGCGATCCCAGCGTGCATCCGCAGACCGAGGGCTACTGGGGTAACGTCAATCCCATCGGCACACGTTCGTGCTACGACGAGGGCAAGCGCTGCGCGGAAACCCTGTTTTTCGATTACCACCGACAGCACAATACCCAGATCAAAGTGGCCAGGATCTTCAATACCTACGGGCCGCGCATGCTGCCGGACGATGGCCGCGTGGTATCGAATTTTATCGTCCAGGCGCTCAAAGGCGAGGACATCACCATTTACGGTGACGGCAGCCAGACCCGTTCATTCTGTTATGTGGACGACCTGGTCGAAGGACTGGTAAGGCTGATGAACGCGGAACCGGAAATGACCGGGCCGGTCAATCTTGGCAATCCCACAGAGTTTACGATCCAATACCTGGCCGATACGGTCATCGAAATGGTGGGGTCCGACTCGAAAACGGTCTTCCGTCCACTGCCGCAGGACGACCCGGCTCAAAGACAGCCGGATGTTACCTTGGCGAAGGCGAAGCTTGGCTGGACCGCGGATGTGCCATTGGACGAAGGCCTGAAATCGACCATAGCCTATTTTCGGAATGCGATTGGTGTTTGAGCTGGCGCCGCGTCGAATCTGCCGATATGAAAGAATCGAATTTTGTGCCGCGGGTACCGGACAATCATCGAATTTATTGCATTGGCGACATCCACGGCCGGGCGGACCTGCTGCGGCAGATACACGCACAAGTGCGTGCAGACGCCGCCACCTGCGACAGTAAGAAAACCATCGTCTACCTCGGAGACTACATCGACCGCGGCCAGCATTCGCGCCAGGTGATCGACGATTTGCTGGATGGACCGCCCGACGGCTTCGAAGCGGTCTACCTGCTCGGCAACCACGAACAGACCATGCTGGACTTCCTGGAGTATCCGGAAGCCGTGTCGGCATGGCTCTCATACGGCGGGCGTGAAACGCTGGCCAGCTACGGCGTGCCCGTGGCTTACATGCCGATCATGGAAGAGATTCCGGCGCTGGCGGCGACACTGAAGGAAAACCTGCCGGCCTCGCACCTGGCCTTTTGCGAAAACCTCGACGTGTCGTGGCGCTGCGGGGACTACTACTTCGTTCACGCCGGCATCCGTCCCGGTGTGGCGCTGGAGCAGCAGTCACTGGACGACCAGATATGGATTCGCGACGAGTTCCTGCAAAGCGGCAGCGACCACGGTGCAGTCATCGTGCACGGCCACACCATTACGCTGGAACCGGACATGCGCCCCAACCGCATCGGTATCGACACGGGCGCCTTTGCCAGCGGCGTGCTCACCTGCCTGGTGCTGAAGGGTGGGTCGCGGCGATTTTTACAATCGGGGTAGAAAGCTTTCATTGTATTTGCCGCCCGCCGGTGCTGATCAGCCTCTCTCTGAAATTTCGAACATCTCACTCACGCGGAAGGCCGCATTCATGCGGTACAGGCGAGCGTTGCGAGCGTTGAACCATGTTCGCTGTAAAATAACCTTATAATTCCGTAACAACTATCGGCGACAAGGGCGCGGCGCTTTGTATATCTACCTCTCTAAAATCCTGCCGTTGTTGGTGTTGCCCATCGGTATCGCCATCGAACTGTGCCTGCTGGCGCTGATCTATATACGCAAGGACCGGGGCAGGGTGGCCGGCTTTCTTATCTTCTTGGCCGTGGTGGTGCTGTGGGGGTCCTCCATGCCGCTCGCCGGCAATGCGCTGATGGGCCGGATGGAGCGCGACTACCCGCCGGCCCGGCTTCGCGAGGTGCCGGCCAGCAAGTGCCTGGTACTGCTGGGCGGGGCGGTCGACCCGGTCGCGCCGCCGCGGGAAGAGGTCGAGTTGAATGAAGGGGCGGACCGGGTGCGCGAGGCGGCGCTGCTCTACAACGTGGCCAAGGCGCAGACGATCATCGCCTCGGGCGGCAAGCAGCCCTGGTCGCCTTACGAGGAAAGCGAAGCCAGGGCCATGCGCACGCTGTTGCTCGAATGGGGGGTGCCCAAGGGCATGGTCGTGATCGAGGAGAAGAGCCGCAACACCCGCGAGAACGCGCTCTACACCGTCGAGATGCTGCAGCACATGGATTGCGGCACGCCGCTGCTGGTCACCTCCGCCGCGCACATGAAGCGGGCCGTCGGCGCCTTCGCGGTGCTGGGGCAGAAGGTGACGCCGGTGCCGGTCGATATCCGCGCGATCGAGATGGAGGACTTCGGCTGGATGGAGTTGCTGCCCACGGCCGACGCCCTGAAGATGACCACCGACGCCGTCCGCGAGTGGATCGGGCGGCAGGTGTACGAAATGCGGGGGTGGAACTGACGCCGGCACGGATTGTTTTCCTGCCGAAACCGTACTGACATTGACCCTTGCGGCAGATGACGGTCGAACGTGTTCGGCGTCCGGGCCCAGCGGGTCTGCAGCTTGGCGTCCGTCAGAACGCTATGCTCGCGTTGACGAAGAAGGCGTTCAGATCCTTCGCATCGGTAACCGGGGCGCCCGGTGGAGCGCCGAAAATGTTGCTGCTGCTGCCGTTGAACCGGCTGAACCGGAACCACGTGGCGGCGAGCTTCAGGTTGGCGATGTGGGTGAAGGAGCCGTACTTGCCGAAGGGCGTCCAGTACAGGCTGATCAGGTTGCTGGTCGTGTCCGGCTTGCCGTACGGCCGGTAGCGAACCGCATCGTGCGATCCCGTGCTGAGCAGATGGGCGACGGTGAGCGTGTAGCTCTGCGCGAAGGTGTAGGAGAGGGTCAGGATCTGGTCGCGCGCGTGGCCCCGGCCCCTGGCGACGAGCCCCGGTACGGGACTGGTCGGGACGCGTCCGTAGCGGCGCCGTTCGAAGATGTTGACGTAGCTCGCCTGCAGAATGTACCTGTTGGAACCGAGGTACTGATACGACAGGTCGTAACCGATGTCGGTGAGGTCGTCCTTCGGGCCGTTCCGTGGCAATTGGCGCTTGGTGCTCATGCTGACTACGCCGGCGGAGAAGAACTGGTTCCCGAGGTCCTTCATGTAGGCGAGGCGGAAGTAGCCCGTGTCGCTGAGCTTTCCGGGATCGCCGCTGACGGAGTAGCCCAGGTGGTCCTGCTGCGAAGTCGAAAGTGAGCGGTAGGTGCCGATCTCGCCGTACCAGTCCGAGTCGTACAGGCCGTAGACGGTGGCGCCGATGACCCGTTCGTTCGGTGCATTGGGGCTGGAGGGATTGAGCAGGGTTCCGGTCACGCCCGGCGGCCCGAGCCTCGTTGCGGCCGGCAGGACGGTCAAGGGGTCCTGGAAGCCGGGGCTGTTGTTGACGCTCACGCCGAGCTTCAGGCTCTTGTCGCCGATCTTGACGTCCTGGAGGACGAAGCGCAGGTCCACGGTGCTCAGCCGGACGTTGTAGTCGTTGTCGCCGGTATAGTCGGCCTCGACCTTCACGAAGCCGCCGACATGGTCGCTCACGCGTCCGGCCAGGAACAGGTCCGCTTCCGTGAGATCCGTCCTGTCCTTGCCACGGGCCGGGAAGCTGCGCGTTCCTATGAGCTGCGCGGCCAGTGGAATCTTCGGCGTCTTCCCGTCCGTGATGGTGTATCCGCTCAACTTGAAGCGCGTGCCGAGCGGCGTCAGATAGGGCCCGTAGGCGGGGGCATGGCAATTGGCGCATGCCCAGCCGGTCTGGCGGGCGAAGGCCGGAACGGCCCGGGCTCCGGTGCTTGTCATCAGCAGCAGCGCCGCAAGCATCCAGCACCCGTGCAGCGGATGGATTCTTCGGCCCGTACGTCGGTTTTTGCAAGGTAACACGATTGGGTCTCCTTCTGCTTGCCCCGGCATGCCGGCTCTGCGCGTGTGTGCCCGTCGCGTCCGAAAAGGTTGCGTGGTTGCGAGCGAGATCGCCTGCAGGGCAGGCTGCTACGGGCGGTTATGCAGGCGGGAAATCAGGCCGCGTTGCCTTGTGATCTCCGCGACGCCGTCCTGGCCGATGTGCAGGCATTGTTCGGCGATGCCGAGCGGTCCTTGCCGGTGCGACACGACGAGCAGGATCGTTTGCGGCAGGCTCCGCTTCAATGCCGTGAGCACCTGCATTTCGGAGGCCGCGTCGAGGGCGCCGGTGGCCTCGTCGAGTATGGCAATGGACGGCTGTCGCAGGATCACCTGGGCCAGCAGCAGTCGCTGGAGTTCACCGCCGGAAAAGCGGCAGGACGAGCCTTGCAGTTCGGTATCGAGGCCTTCGCGCGTGCCCCGCAGGCGCGTGTCGAGGCCCACATCGGCCAACACGTCGTGCAGGTCGGCGTCGGTGGCATCCGGCGCCGCCCACAACAGGCAGTCACGTACGCTTCGCTGCCACAGCCTTACACTCTGGCTGATGTAGGCTCCACGGTGCACGAGTTGCCGGTATGCGTCGAAATCCAGGGGGTATCCGCCGGCCCGGGCTGCAAACGCGGCGGGCGCCGCCATTCCCGCCAGGACATCCGCCAGGCTGCTCTTGCCGATGCCGGAATCCCCGGCAATCAGCGTCATTTCGCCCGGGACCAGCGACAGATCCGCGATCTCGACGTGCAGGGAGCCCCGTGCCAGGCGTATGCGCTCGATGCGCACGGGCGGCACGGGTCTGTCCGCATTCGTGGGTGGTTCGGCACCGCGCCGAACACCTTCAAGGTTCGCATAGCGCCGCCACAGTTCGAAGGCTGGCGCGGTCAAGCGCAGTTGTTGAAAATTGTCGCGGGTCGAGGCCATGTACGGCAGCAGGCGACCGAGCAACAAGCCCACCGCGATCAGCGATGCCTGGTCGATGCCCCGCCAGTAGCCGGCAAACAGGAAGGCGCCGGCCATTCCGATCGTAGCGACCAGTTCCATGATGAGTTTTCCGGATGCCATGAGCACGACCTGGCGCCGGTAGCCTCGCGCCAGCCTGGCGGAGACGGTGCCGAAGCCCGTCTTTTCCGCGGCTTCGCGTTCGAACGAACGGACATGCCGCAGCCGGCGCGGGAAATCCTCGCTGAACCAGAACAAGCGGGTCATGTCCTTGACATATTGTCGGCTTATCCGCGACTGTTCGCGGCCATGGTAATGTGACGCGATCAGTCCCAGGCCCGCCAGCGCGGGCAGGATCAGGGTGAGCACGGGTGATACCCAAAATGCGATCGCAAGATGGATCACGGTGGTAATCCCGGCCACCAGCAGTTGCAGCAAGGCGGCGATGCCATTGCCGATGAGATTGGCATTGGAGGTCAGGACGTTGGCGATTTCCGGTGACGTCGAGCCGCCGAGTGCGGCCAAATCCGCGTCGAGCAGCCGGGCGTGTACCGCGTTGCGCAATCGCATCGTGCAGCCGCTGACAATGCGGACCCCCAACGCCGATACCAACCAACGCAGCAACGCATGGCATCCGAGTGCCGCCGCCAGCAGCGACGCCAGTGTCCCGGTGCCGGTCGGCAAAGGCAGCGCATGGCCGCCCAGCCTTGGCGCGTGACCGGGCTGGATCAGTGGCGTGAGCACCACGGCCGCGACACCTCCCGCCAGTGCCGCGCCCAGCGACAAGGCCACGTAGGCGGCCACGCGGGCCCGGTCGGTGCGTCCGAAAACCGGTGCGAGCCCGCGTAGCAGCTGCAGCCATCGGTGTCGCGGCAACGACCCCGATTCGCATCCTGCGTCGGCTGCACGATGCACGTCAGTCGAGTAACTGGCAGAGCGCATCGACCGAATCACACGGATGGCGTCCGCGCCGCAAGAGATGGACGCCCTTGTGCATGATTTCCCGTTTGAAACGTCGCCAACCGGGCTGTCCCGATGCATGGGGCTGGCCGGCTTGCAACATGGCGCTTGCCTGGTGCGTGTCGAGCGGGGTCAGCAACGCACTGGGGCGGTCCGCCACCCGCTCGGAAACGAAAACTGCGCCGACCAGCGCCAGCGGTTCCGCAGCGAGTCGTCCTGGTCCCTGCCGGAGATCGACCTCGAACTTCTCCACGCCGCTGCGGCGGCGAATGACGGGCGCTTGCGTGATCCAGCGACGAAGCGCGTCGTCTTCCAGCAGCCGCGGCGCGTCGAACCTCAGGTGCAGGTAGTTGGGAACGCCTGTTGCAAGCAGATCCGCGGGACGCACGAACACGGCATCCTCGGCCAGCAGCTCCAGCCTCTGCAACAGGGCATGCAGGCACAGCACCGATTTTCCCGCGCCGCTGTCCCCCAGCAACAGCACCGCGCGTCCCTGCCGCCCGATGCACGCGGCGTGCAGGGGCGCCAGGCCGATTCCACGCGCCGCCAGGATGAAGACCGCAAACTCGATCAGCTCGGTGCGCAGGTGATAGGCGTGCCGCAGCATGTCCTTCGTCGCCACCACCCGGGCACGCCGTCGCACGGGATCGATCACCACGTGGTTGGAGGCATTGATGTCGGCGCGCAAGCCGTTCCCTGAAGGTCGTATCCGCGGTACGAGTGGTTCGTCTTCCCGCACCGGCGCATCGTGCGGCCGCAGGCACAGCTCGAGACGAAACTCGGTGTCGAGGCCCGGCAGCATTTGCGGCGGCAAACCCGCGTAGGCGGCCTCCACCAGCTCGAGCATGGCGCGGCTGTTGCTCTCGAAGTGGAAAAGGCCACCCAGAATCCACTTGCTGATAACCAGGCGGGGCGCCGATGACGGGAACGACAGGGAGGTCGTGGGGCTAGCCTTGCCATCGGCGCGAATCGCGCCGGGACGATCGAGGGATGAGTGCAGCTTTGATCGCACGGCATTTGTGCCTGGTAGTCGATTCTGGATGGCAGAGGTAAGTGCGATTCCGGGCGCGAAAGGTTGCCTCCGCGCGACAACCGCCGGATTCCGGCATGGCAAATCCTGCAGCGGCAACCTGAAGCCCTGTCTGCGGCACTAACTTCCATACAGTCTTCAACCAGGGCGTGTTGCCCGGTCTAACCAAAAGGCTTTCATGCGGATGCTGAAAATCCAGGTCACCCACTCCTACTACCTGTGCTACGACCCGAAGCAATGGGAGCGTGGCAAGCCTTATCCACCGCTCGCCACCATCCAGGTTGCCGCGATGTTGCGGCGGATGGGGCGTGCCGTGACGCTGTTCGACACGATGCTCGCCGAGGGCGTCGAGGCGTACGCACGCGCGCTGCCTGCCGCCGCGCCGGACGTGGTGATCCTGTACGAGGACAACTTCAATTTCCTGACCAAGATGTGCCTGGGTCGCATGCGCGAAGCCGCGTGCCGGATGATCGAGTTGGCGCACGCGCGCGGTTCCCGGGTGATCGTCGCCGGCTCGGATGCTTCCGATCATCCGGAGGCGTTTCTCGCTGCAGGCGCGGACGTGGCGTTGGCCGGTGAAGGCATCGAGGCGCTGGTCGCGCTGATCGAACGGCTGGAGCGAAACCCGGGCGTCGATATCCCGGACTGGGTGGCCGGACTGGCGGGCGTTTCCATCCTCGCCGGCAAGGAGCTGCGCACCACCCGTATCGGGGTGCCGCCGCCGGGCAGACAACGGGCCGTCCGGCCGGCCTGGGATTTGATCGACATCGATCGCTACCGGGAGATGTGGCGCGAGCGACACGGGTATTTCAGCCTCAACATGGCCGCGTCGCACGGTTGCCCGTTCCATTGCAACTGGTGCGCCAAGCCCATTTGGGGCAACCATTACCACCGCCGCGAGGCCAGCGACGTTGCCGCGGAAATGAGCCACCTCAAGCGCACGTTCCGCCCCGACCACATCTGGTTCGCGGACGACATTTTCGGTTTCCACCCCCGCTGGCTGCGCGAATTCGCCGAGCACCTGCATGCCGAGGACGGCATGGTGCCGTTCAGCATCCAGACTCGCGCCGACCTGTCGACCGAGCCGATGGCTGCCGCACTGGCGCAGGCCGGCTGCGCGGAAGCATGGATCGGCGCGGAGAGCGGCAGCCAGCGCATCCTCGATGCCATGGTCAAGGGGACGAAGGTGGACGACCTGATCGACGCACGCAAACGGCTCCGTGCCCACGGCATCCGGGTCGGCTTCTTCATCCAGTTGGGATACCTCGGCGAGCAGTTGCAGGACCTGCTTGCGACCCGCGAGCTGATCGCGCGCGCCGCGCCCGACGACATCGGGGTCAGCGTTTCCTACCCGCTTCCGGGCACCAGCTTCTTTGAACAGGTGAAAGCGCAACTCGGCGACAAGACCCATTGGCGGGACAGCGGCGACCTGGCCATGATGTTCCGCGGCACCTACGACTCCGAGTTCTATCGCTCCATCCGGGATCTGCTGCATGAGCAGGTCGAACTGCAGCAAGCGGATGCGTCCGAATCATCCGAATGCCACCGGGAGGCACTCGCTTCCCTGGACGCGCGATGGGATACGCTGATCGCGAGCGAACACCTGCATCGCAACCCGAATCCGACTGCGGCGCCGACCGAATTCCACCATTCCGTCGCGTCACCGCAACGTGTTGCCGCCACTAAAGGACATTAGGGCCGGCCTGCGCCGCACCACCGAGGCCATCGCCGCGGAGTTGGCGAATCCGGGCAGCGGAGAGCCGGCGTGGAGCGAGGTCGAATGGCGACTGGCAGCGGCCGCGGCGGTCGTGCATGGCGTGTCGCCGCTGCTTTACAAGCACTCGGGCTGGTCGCACCCGCGCTGGCGCCGGTTTCTCGGGGACCAGCACCAACACGTCGAGATCCGGCACCGCCGGATCATGGCGCTGCTGGAGCGGATCGACCACCTGGCGCGCGCCACCGGAATCCCGCTGGTGCCGCTCAAGGGCAGCGCTTTGCACGCGCTCGGGGTCTATGCGCCGGGCGACCGGCCGATGGCCGATATCGACCTGCTGGTTCGCGAACGCGATGGCGAGGCCGCTGCTCGCATGATGCACGACATCGGCTATGTCCTCGCCTGCGACCAACGGCGGCAGCGGGTGTTCAAGCCCGCGCAGAGCATGCCTCCCGACGTCCTGGGTGAACATCGCGACATCCCCGTCAATATCGAGTTGCAAACCCGGATTTGCGAACGGCTGCCGGTCTCCGTCGTTGACATCACCTCCCGAATCCATCCGCGTGAGCCCGTCCCCGGCCTTAACCCGTATCCATCACGCAGTGCACTGCTCGCCCACCTGCTGTTGCACGCGGCCGGCAATGTCTGCTCGCGCAGCGCGCGCCTGATGCATCTGCACGACATCGCGCTGCTGGCGCGCGGCATGCGGCCGGAGGACTGGGCGTTCTTGCGACAGGGCAACGTCTGCTGGTGGGCCCTGCCGCCTTTGCGTCTGATTGCGCGCTATTACGGGGACGTAGTCCCTGCCACCGTACTCGCCGATCTCGCGCACGCATGCCCGCCACTGCTGAGGACGGTTTCCAGGCACCACACGCTGACCCGCGTTTCGTGCTGCGATCTGCTGCTGCATGCATTTCCTGGCCTCGAATGGTCACGAGGCCCGCGCGATGCGCTGCGTTTCGTCGTCGGCCGCATCCGGCCCTCCGCCGAAACGACCCGCGAACGCACTGACTTGGTGCGCACCCAATTGTGGCTCAAGAATCAGGATTGGGTTGTCGCGGGGCAGGGCAAACGCATTCTCACCTGGCTGACCCGCCGGGTGCCGCGGATGGATGTCATGTATGCGGTGCGTGCGGCATTGAAGCAGGAAGCACCGGCGGCCGGGGAAAAGCCCGGCAGCGGGGATGTCACCGGACCGTCCTGGCGATGATCGATTCGAAACTCTTCCATCAGAGGGTCGGCGGCATTGCCTACGGCTGCCTGATGAAAATGGTCACCCGCATCGTATGTAGAGAGGGGCGGCCAATCCAAAACCACGCGGAATGAGGCGCCGACCTGACGTCACCCGGCGATTCCCGGCGGGCAGCACCGAGAGCGCGGGATGCGCATCGAGCGGGCGTGTGTGCCGTCAATTGGCCATCGTTGCCTGCTGCAAGCGCTCGACCTCGGCCTCTTCCAGGGCAAAATGTCGACGCAGGTAGTCCACATAGTCAGCCATGTTCTGCTGCACCTCCGGCCCGAGGGGGTAACGTTGGGACACCAGGTGCTGTACCCGCAACACCTCCTGCATGTGCAAGCGCCGCTCGCTGCTGTTGGTGATGCTGTCAGGATGCCTGCGATGCAGGTTCAGCGACTCGGGCACGAAAGCGATCTCGCCCTGCTCGAGTACGGCGAGATAGGCGACCCAGTCGCCGGCGATCCTGAAACTGGTCATGGTATCGAGTTCACGTCCCAGGGCATCCCACAGCGCATCGCGGCGGAACAGTGCGGCGCTGACATTCGGGATGGTGTTCTTGACGGCCAGGTATTTCCTGATTTCGTCCGAACCCTGTTCCCGGTACGCCTGCAACCAATGTTCGTGTGAAACGTCATCGGTGTATTTGAGGTAGGTGTCGGCGAGGACGTTTCCTGCAGCGTCGATCTGCCGGGATTGGCAGTAGGCCATTACCACGGAGCGGTCCTGCATGACGGACGTCATGCGCTCGAGAAACCCAGGCTCGCACAGGTCATCGGCCTCGGCGATCCACACCAGGTCGCCGCGCGCCAGTTCCACGCCCTTGGCCCATTGCCGTGACACGTTCCCGGAATGGGCGCGGTTGCGCACCAGTCGTGCCTGGATGCCGTATTCGACAAGGAGCTTTTCGATGACCTCGATACTGTCGTCGTCCGAGGCATCATCGAGGATGATCAACTCGTAGAACGGCATGGTCTGCCCGACGATGGAAGCGATCCGGTCACGCAGGTGGCGGGCATAGTTGTAGTTGGGAACAATCACGGAGACCCTGGGGAACCGGTATCCCAGAAAATCCAGGAGGTCGAACAGGTAGCCGCGGAAACGGTATTCGGCGTCCACCAGGGCGTGGCCGCGCGCACCTATCGCGGCGGCCCGAGTCGCGTCGTCAAGCAGGCCCACTATGGCGTTGCCGAATGCCTGCAGGTCGAACGCCGGCACGAGCACGCCCGTGCCACGCTCCAGCAGTTCGACGAAACCGCCCCTACCGGCAAAACCAACCACCGGCACCTCGACCTCCAGGGCTTCCATCACCACGGACGGGAACGGGTCCTCGCGCGAGGTCAGGGCGTAGATGTCCGCACCCGCGTAATAGAGATCGGTATCCGGGTCGATGCCCGGGAAGTGAAAGCGATCCTCCAACCCAGCGGCACGCACGGACTCCCGGATGCCCGCTTCCAGCGTCGTGTCAAAATGTCCGACCCAAAGGAAATGCACGTCCTCGCGGGCACGCATCACACGCCTGCCGATGTCGACGAACTGGTCGATGCCCTTGCGGTGGTCGGCGTAGCCGACGCAGAGGACGATCCTTGCGCTTGCGGGGATACCCAGGGAGAGGCGCAGCCGATCTCGCGCCTCGACCTTGCCCTCCGGGTGTGCAAACCGGTTCGGTTTGTACAGGCCCTGGGCGCGTATCTCCGAACTGGCGGAACCCATGTCGATGCATTGGCTGAACTCGTCGCGGACACTTGCGGTGGGAAACACCATGCAATCGGCGCTGGCCGCGAGTGTCCTGGCGTGTTCAAGGAGGCCCAAATCCCGTATCACGCCGGACATTTCGTGGATCAAGCTGGTGACCCGGAATCCGGCATCCTTGAGCAGCCTGGCGAACAATCCGGATGCCGTGGTGTTGGCGATGGCATGGCGGATGCCGCTGGCGTACAGCTTGCGCGCGAGCAACTGTGCCGTCGACCCGAGCGGTTCCTTGCCGTCAAGATCGTGGATGGTGGCCCAGCGGGCAAACTCGTCACGCAACCGCCCCTCCCCCAGCAGCACCACGTCCACCTCGAACCTGAACCACTCGCTGTACTTGCGCGCCATGTGAAGCGCAAGGTACTGCGCACCATGTGGATGCGCATCGTGCGACACGATCAGGATACGTCGGGCCATCCTGCCCGTGGTTTCGTGTTCGCCTTCCAGCAGGGCCTGCCGGGTCTGATCGAGGAAGGCATAGCCGTAGCGGCGATCCGGTTCAAGGTGGGCGCCCTCGGCCCATTCGTTCCATGCGTTCACGAACACCATGGATTCCCCGGCCACGGGATGTTGGCGGGCGTAGTCGGTGACCAGCCCCAGCCATTCGCGATAACGCCGCGGCGTGGCGTGGGCGTAGGTGTAGCCGGCGCCCGGCATGCGGGCCTCATTGTCCCAGGAGGGGAACACCCCGCGGATCAGGTCGTAGTCAGGCGCCTCGATTTGTCTGGCGCGCTCGATGATGTCCGCGTATTCGATCACGTTGCCCTGGTACGTGGGATTGACGATGTCCAGCCGATTGTTGATCGGTTCCAGACCGGCCCCGATCCTGTGTGGCGGGAATTCGATTGCCGCATCAAAGCCATGGATGCGTGGATCCTCCACGTCGAATTGCACCATTGCCAGAAACAGTTCACCGATACCGGCCCTTCGGCAGTGCTCGCGCCATCGTTCCAGGGTGGCTGCGGCATCGGGCAGCAGCGATGGCCGGTACAACACGATCAACGGGCGGTTGTCGATGTGGATGTAACGGGGATCGCGCAGCAGCGGTTCGAGCGAGGCGATGAAGGCGAGATCATCCTCGGGCGAATGTTCCTGCCGGATCAGGATATCGTCCTCGCGCCCGTCCCAGCGACGGCTCCAGTTCTCGTTCGCCCAGCACACGCAGAAGGGAAAATCGATGTCCGGATGGTCCAGGAACTGCTGCAACGGCCGCTCCAGCAGTCGCTTGCCATTGAACCAGTAATAATGGAAACAAAACCCCTGCAATCCGTAGTGTCGCGCCAATTGAACCTGACGGCGCATGACGTCGACGACGCGCAGGTCGTAGAAGCCGAGCTCGCCCGGAAGCCGCGGTTGGTAGTGCCCCACGAACTGCGGCACCGCTTTGGACACATTGGTCCACTCGGTGAAACCGCGGCCCCACCATTTGTCATTTTCGGGAATCGGGTGGAACTGGGGCAGATAGAACGCGATCGCGCGCACGTCGATTTTCGATAGGTCGGCCGGATCGTCGTCCATCGGAACATATTCGCTACCACGGGCCTCAGCCGCCGCATGGGACAGACACTGGAGCACGTCCCGGGCGGCCCTGTCCGGGCTCGCGATGCATGCCGATCCGTCCGGTCCTTCCCGGGCCGCCGTTGCCGCCGATGCAGGCGCCGAGCTCACGCCGTCCGCAGCCTGGTAAGCAGCTATTGTGGTGGTCGGCTCACCACCATACCGGGACCCTTCCTCGACAATCGGTTCGGGCGTCACGGACCCTGCCATCAGGGGGGGAGGCGAACGCCTCAGCACATGTACGCTGAGCCAGCGCATGGGCGCGGTCAGTTTCCAGCTCGTCGACGCGATCAACTCGGCAATCGTTGTCTCGCTGCTCGCCAACGCCGCGCGCAGTTGTCGCATGTCGGCCCGGGCTCGTGCCAGCGCATCGGCGGCGCCGGCCCTTTCGGCCTCCCGGTCATGGACGGCCTGTTCCAGCCGAAACGATATCGTGTCCAGATGAGTCTGCTGGCGCTGGATCCCGGTTTCCATTGCCATCATGCCCTCGCCTTGGCGTTCCAGGCGCGCCGCGGTTTCACTGGACAGGGCGGACATGTCTTGCTGCAACTGTTTGACCAAGCCATGGATGGCAGCCGTTGCGGACGCCTGTGCCTCCAGCCGGGAGGCCACGTTTGTTCCGGCGGTTCGTGCCCGCCGGGCAATGGCCTCGACGCTTCGCTCCACCGACTCCAGACGTCTGTCCAGGGGCCGTGCCTGCCGGGCGATCGTGTCGACGCTTCGCTCCACCGCTTGCAGACGTCTGTCCAGGGGCTGTTCCCGCAGGGCAATCGTTTCGACGCTCCGCTCGACCGACTCCAGGCGTGTGCCCAGGGCCTCGTGCAGCCCCTGGACGGCTTCGCGGACCGTCGCGGCCACGGCCGGCTGCTCCGCCAGCCGTGCCTCTGCCGTTTGCGCCCGGCGTTCCGCGCCCCATCGTTCCGTGAGCAGATGATCCACGTGCGCCGCATAAATCTGGCTGGCTCCACGATAAAACTCCTGCAGGTCGGATAGCGCAGTCCATTGCCCCTCGCCTGAAGCGATGTCCTGGCAGGCCTGATGGAGCGTCTCGGCAAGGTCCGGTGTCGCAGTCCGCTCGCCGCCCATCCCGGGTGACGGCCTCTGGTGGTGCCGCAGACCCGGATCGAGGAAGGCATCAACGGCCTTTGCTTGCGCGCTGTCCGGCGCGACCGGCCAACGCAGATGCAATGCACGCGCCACACGCTTCATGCTGCCGCGCCAGTCCGACACCAGCTGGTCATAGGTGATCATGGCCCTGCGCTTCTGCTCGGACGCCGCCGTTGCTTCCATGATGTACTGGATCCACATCAGGAAAAGGGGCGCGCGCGGCCAATCGTTGCGCTGGTGCAGGGACTCGACCACTTCCCACGGGTCGCGTGTGAGGAACAGGCAATCGACTTCGAATCCCCGCGCCTCGAACACCTTGATCCACAGCGGCGCCGTGAGGCACATTCGCGGGTCCTTGACGGCGCACAGGCTTGAGGCCGCGAATTCATGCTCGATCAGCGCGCCGATGCGCTGTTCGGCGACTTTTGCACACGGGGAATCCATCCACCCGTCCGGCATGTCGCGCATGTCGTACCACGTGCGTCCGAGTCCCTGCAAAATCGCGTCGTTGATCCCGACCGCTTCGGCATGTTCCCAGAAGCCTTCGGGATTGTCGGGTCCGGCAGGGACGAGGTCTTGGCCAAGTTCCGCACCGAGCAGATTGACGACGCGTGCCGCGGCGGAGGTTCCGCTGCGATGCATGCCGAGAATGAGCAGTGCGCGACACGCTGGGTTTTGCGAATGTTTCATCACGCGGTCACCGGGTTATTGACACGAACTTCGGGCCGGATGCCGAGATCCATCGTGGTCGTCGCCAGCCTGCCCGGTTCGTGGAGCACCTTGAACATGGTGGCGTCGAGTAATCGATCCAGATAAACGTCTTCTCCGTCGACGCTGCCCTGCACGCCCGCATTGAGAAAGTACGCCCCGGCGGCGAACAGGCACGGGAACCGGAACCGCACCTCCAGTTCGGATCCGGCTTCCACGCTCGGCAGGTTGCAACCGTCCCATGACGTGATGCTGCCGGCCAGTTCCAGCCCGGTGACCGACTTGATCAGCATGCCAAAGCGCACCTGGTTGGCCGCCCGGTCGAAACGCACCCGGTAGACGTAGTCGTACTCGCGTCGTGCCTGCAGGATGTTGGCGCGCCGTCCAGACAGCGTTTCGATGTGCGGGTCGAGAATCGAAGCACCATGGCTGTCGTAGCGGAACGAGCTTGTCGGAGCCAACCCCTCTTCGAGGAACGACGCATCCGCCGATTCCCCGGCACCGTCGTCTGCCGGGTTCGCCGCAACCGGGTTCTTCGTGATGCGGTCTTCCGCCGGTGATGCCCAGTCACGCACGTCCACCTGGCCGGTAGCGGCGGTATCCGTGACCAGCGCCTGCGGGTCATTCGGTTCACGGCACGTGCACGCCTGCGTTTCCCGCCCCCTGCGGATACGTTCGCGGATCGACCGGTATTTGTCGGCCGGAGAATACAGAAGCTGCTGGTATCTCGAAACGACGTATTTCGGGCTGCCTTCCGTCAGCAGTTCACCACGATCGAGCAGCAGCGCGCGGTTGCACAATTCGATCACCGTGCTGGCGGAATGCGACACGAACAACACCGTGGCACCGCGCCTCCGGATTTGGTCGATGCGGGCGAAGCATTTGCGCTGGAATGCCTCGTCGCCGACCGAGAGCGCTTCATCCACCACCAGGATATCGGGTGAAACGTTGATCGCGACCGCAAAGGCCAGCCGCACATACTGCCCGCTGGAATAGGTCTTGACCGGCTGGTCGACCAGGTCGCCGATCTCGGCAAAATCGAGAATGGCCTCATGGTGATTCGCCAACTCCCGCCCCGACAGCCCGTACAGCCGGCCGCTGAGGCGGATGTTTTCGCGGCCGGTGAACTCCGGGTCGAAACCCGCGCCCAACTCCAGCAATGCCGCGATGCGACCGTTGACCGTCACGTTTCCGAGCGTGGGATTCAGCGTTCCGCAGATCATCTCCAGCAGCGTCGATTTCCCCGCGCCGTTGCGGCCCACGATGCCGACGGTCTCGCCCTTGCGCACGCTGAAACCGACATCGCGCAGCGCCCAGAACTCGCTGAAATAGTCGCGTACCGGCAGGCGCACCGCGCGTTGCAGGCGCGGCAAGGTCATCTGTCTCAGCCGGTCGGCAGGCCGCGCATAGATCTCGTAGCGCTTGGACAGGCCTTCGACGCGAATGCTGAAATCGTCACACGACATCGGCAAAGCCCTTCCGGGTCTGTTCGAACCAGGCAAACGCCAGCCACGCGAAAAGACTCGACGCCAGGGCGTACACAGCCAGGTGGCTCCAGGCCGGCGGTTGCCCGAAGACAAGGACGTTCTGCGACGCCTCCGCGATGACCGTGAGGGGATTGAGGTAGAGCAGGTCCCGGTACCCGACCGGGACCAGGGTCTTCGGATACAGGATGGGCGCCAGGAACATCAGTGCCGTGGTGGCAATGCCGATCACCTGCCTGAGGTCACGCACATACACGCCGAGCGACGCCAGCAACCAGACGGTACCGGTGACGAACGGCAGGAAGCACGCGACGACGATCGGGAAAAGGACTACCGTCCAGGGAGGAGGCCCCATGAAGAACGGCGAGATCACCAGCAGCACGATCGTCGATGTCAGCAGGTGGAACAGACCGGAGGCGATCGTGCTCCAGATGAGGGTTTCCAGCGGAAACACGACGCGTTTGACGAAATTGGCGTGTCCGGTGACGAGCGTGGTGGCGTGGTTGGCACTCTCCGAGAAAAACGCACTGATGTTCAGCCCCGCGAACAACACCATGGCGTACTGGAACGAATCGGTTGCCTGCGAATTCCAGCGGGACTTGAAAATCACCCCGAACACGAAGGTGTAGATCGTCAGCAGCAGCAGCGGATTGAGGAAGGACCACAGCAGGCCGGCGAACGACCCGCGATAACGGCCTGACACGTCGCGCCTTGCCATCTCCATCACCAACGCAAAATTCCGCGTCAGCGCCAGGTATGGTGCGCGCGGGTCGGTCAGGCGGTAGGCGGATGTCGTCATGGCAGCTTACTCATTCATGTCACGCGGCCTGTATCGGAGCCTGGAGTGTCGGGCTGTTCAATGGACTGGTCACTTAATGGTATGTCCCGTCTCGCGCGGCTTTGGTTGCAACGGTGAAAGGCCGTTGGGCCTGCCGGTCGGGGCTGCTATTCGGACGGGTCCGCATGCGGCAGGGAACCGCACCTGGCCCGCTGCGTTGCCACCGCGACACTTCCGGCCCGCACCCATGTGTCGTAGTAGGTCCCGCACGCGAGCGGCTGCCAGGCGTGGTGTTCCAGCACGCTTTCCATTTCCCCGCGCCAGGGCGCCGAGTGCTTGAGCACCACCGCGGTCAATCCGTACCGTTGCAGGGCGTCGGCCAACAGCATGGTCGAGACGGACGACCGGTCCGTTCCCGCGACATATTCCATCAGGTCACGCCGCCTCAGCGCTTCCGACGAAGAAAAACTGTGGCGCAGGTACATCAGGCGCGTCCCCAGGAGCTGCGGATGCACGACGAATGTGGGCAGCCAGAAGGAGACGAGCTCCGGGGTGAGCACGGCGCCGCTCTCAGGAATAATGTCCGCCACCCGCTTGGCCACCGGGTATTCGATCGCATAAACCTTCAGGCGCGGCACCCCGAGCGTCACCGAATTGCCGCTACGCAAGGTTCCGCACCACCAGCCGAAGGTCACCGCGGCTCCCGCCAGTATCGTGCACATGGCAGCAGCCAGCACCCGGGGTCTGATGCGCAGCACGCGCCGGACCACGCCTTCGAGTGCCAGCGCAAGAAACAACGGCAACGGCAACGCCCAGGTCAACCGCCAATAGGTGTATACGCCGACGAAATGATCGGCCACGAAACGGGTGGTGTAGGGATTGAGCACCGCGAGCAGGAAGAAAAAGGCGCCGGCGGACAGGTACCGCGCGCGCACCGGGTTGCGCACGAATGCCCATGCGCAAAGCAGGGCGATGAGCAGGATACCGGTGCTCCACCAACCCCACGTTTGCTCGAGTATCAGCAACACGGGGGGCATCGGGTTGCTGCTGACGAAACCCTGCCCGCCGTGCGTGGCGGTCAACATCGCCTTGGCGGCGCCGAATACGTAGGCCGAAGCCAGCATGCCCAGCACGAAGCGCCGGCTGCTCCTCGCGTTGGCCGACCAGCCGCCGGCCAGTCCCAGGGCCGCCGTGGCGGGGGCCACGAACAGCGCCGTCGCGGCGAGTCCCACCGCCACGACCTGCGCGGCGAACAGCAATATCCAGCGGCGCATGCCGCCGTTGCGGGCAAAAGACAATGCGGCCCCGGCGATCACGGGTACCATGCCGGTCGCCAGGATGGCCTTGCCCTGGAACAGGCGCACGAACGTGAAATTGCCGTACGCGTGGTGCGTTTCGCCGAGTGCCAGCATCACGAGGAACAGGAGCAGTAACACCGATGACCAGCGTGTCGGCACGATGCGTCGCAACAGATAGACCCACGCCGTTATGCAAAAGGCCGCGGACAGCGGTGGCAGCAGCAGGTACGCGATGGCATGGAGATCGGCGTCGGCAAGCCGGGCAAGCACGCCGATCAGGACGTCGTAGCTGTTCAAGCGATAAAACGGCGTCAGGATGGGAGCGCCGGGCAGGCGGTACAGGGTGTCGTGCAGCAGTACCGGATCTTGCGGAAACCGCAGCAACGTCGCCGGGATGCTCAGATGGAAGGCGTCGTCGGGGTCCGGCCGGCTGGCAACGAGCGTGAGCGCGATCGCGGCAACCACAACCAGCCCGACGATCCATGTAGCCATTTTCCATGGATCGTGTTGCCCGGGCGCGCACGCCGGTGCGCCGTGGCGCATGCCGCGCAGATGTCCGGTCCATACCAGGCACATGGCCAGCAGCGCAACCCACCAGAACACGGGGTAGGGCATGCCGGCGAGAAGCAGATCCGTCCATAGCGCGGCCAGCGCCAGAACCGCGATCGGCCGGGCCGCCACGCGCCGGTTACCCGTGAACCCTGCCGTGTGCCGGCCGCGCCCGTCGTCCCTTGCGGGTGACGCGTCGACCCGGGGCGGTGTGGCATCGGGCCATCGGAACCAGGCGAGCGTGGTGGCCGCTGCAACCAGCGCTGCCAGCGGCAACCACTGCATCAGCGTAATGAAACTCGCATGCGTGGCCGTCATCAGGTGGACGTACGCGGTCCAGACGGCGAACGGCAACACGCAAGC
The DNA here is from genome assembly GCA_963774415.1 of uncultured Gammaproteobacteria bacterium. Lineage (GTDB taxonomy): Bacteria > Pseudomonadota > Gammaproteobacteria > Xanthomonadales > SZUA-36 > SZUA-36. Next base: position 28,552 of record CAVZEU010000001.1, read on the forward strand.
GGGTACCAGTCCCTCCAGCAGGTTTTCAGGTCGCGGACATCGCATCGTCATGCCGGTCGGATGGGGCGGTGGCTCAAGCCCGTCGGACCCGGCCACGGCGACGTTTTTGCGACGCCGGTGTGTGTTTCCGCACGCGTCGGCGGGGTTATTGCTGTTCGGTTGAATTCGATCATCCATCGTACTCGCGGTTGCTGGCCACGGCGATCGTTAGGCTTTGCAGGAAATGGAAGTCGGGGCGCCGCAGCGCGTAGCGATCATCGCCGGGGTCGCACAGCCGCGTCAGTTCCGCGAAATCCTCCGGACTCATGTAGTTGCGCAGGCGCTCGCCCCAGGTTCCGCGGAAGATGCACTCCAGCAGGTAACGTTCGTCCGCCCCGGAAAGAGGCTGGGCGCGCTCGATCATTCGGGTCTCCACGCGCACCTGGTGCAGTCCGGCCTGGTGCAGCCATCCCGCGAGCGAACGGACCGTGGTGAGGGCGCGTTCGCTATGGCCGTAGCGTTCCCGGTAATACTTCCGCACCGCCTCGTTCACCCTGGCCTCGAGGCGGGCGTCCCACGCGAAGTACATGTCCGGTACCAGCGAACTTTGCCCCAGTGCAATGCGTCCTCCCGGGCGCAACAGCTGCGCCATGATCCGCACCCCGGCCACAGGATCGTGCAGGTGGTTGAGCACGTTGACGGACCACACCAGGTCGAATACCCCGTCGGCGAACGGCGGCTGCAGCAGGTCGGCCTGCACGATAGGTACTTGTACCGGCGCGGTTTCGCGGGCGGCGTGGACGTGCGCCGAGGCCAGGTCCATCCCGACCACCGTCCCGCGGCCATGCATCGACTGCCGCCACCATCCGACCGCTTCACCGGTACCGCAACCGGCATCGAGCACACGCGAATCGGCGGGCAGGTCCAGCGCATCGATCGCCGCCCGCAGTTCCGGCCTTGCGAACGCGTTGAACAGCCGTAGCTTGATCGAATAGTCGCGCTGCGGCGTGTCACCGAGAAGGCCGATGCCGGATGTCCGTGGTTTCGTGTTGCCATTCATAGGACGGCTCCGCCAGGCGGAAATAAAACTCCTCAAATGCCCGGGCCGTACAGTCGGCGTCTTCCGAGAGCGCCCTGCACTGGGCCGCGCGCGCCATGCTCAGCCTGAGCTCCTCGTCAGCCAGCAGCGTATGGATGGCGTCCGCCAGTCGCTCCGGGTTCGCGACCGGCACGGCGAGCGCCGCCGAGGGCGCCCATTCGACGATGTGGCCCACTGCCGTGCCGACGGTGGGCACGCCCGCTGTCGCCGCTTCGAGCAGCACCAGCGGGCCCGCTTCGTGCCGGGAGGACATGACCAGCAGGTCGGCACCGGCCACGATCGGGCGCAGCTTGCGTTGCGTCTGGAAGCCGCGGAACCGCACGCATCGTTCCAGTCCCAGCTCGCGGACCCGTGCCGCCGTTTCGCCGTGCAGGGTGTCCGCGCCGACAATGTCCATTTCGAATGCCATCCCGGTTTTCCTGAGCCGCGCGAGCGCGTGCAGCAGGGTCGACTGGTCCTTGACACGGTTGAGGCTGGCGACGTGGACCAGGCGCGCGGTTTTGCCGCGGCGCCGGCGCGGCGCGCGTGCCGGCCATTTCCGCAGATCGACGCCCAACGGCACGCGTCGTGCCTTCACCCCGAATGTCTCCAGCAGGTCGATGATCGGTGCGCTCGGTGCGGTGACGATGTCAGCGCGGCGCAACGTGATCCATTCGCTCAACCGGCCCTTCCAGCTCAAGCGGCCGCCATAGCCGATGTCGCGCATCGCGACGAGTTCGCCGCCGCCGACGTGCACCATCGACGACAATCGCAGCCACTTCGCCGCGGCGACCGCGACCAGGCCGCACGGGCCCGAGAAGAACGCGTGGACCAGGTCGAAAGGCGCGCGGCGATGTTCGGCGCGGATGGCAAGCACGCCGCGCATGAGGCCGCGACCGTCGCCGATGTTGTGGATCGCGGCGCCCGCGAGCTGCCAGCGCGCGGGCGCAGCCTCCTGCCGCAGCGCGAACACGTGCAGTTCGTGGTTTCGCGACAAGCGTTCGATCAGGGCCAGCAGCGCCGGGATCACGCGGACCTCGCCGCTGCGATCGACGCCACCCGGCACCACCAGTGCGAGTTTCACGCCGCCCTCCTGCGCCAGTCATCCCGTACCAGGCGATACGCATCGGCCCACAGCCCCCCCACGGCTTCGAAGGAAAGGGTCGCGTCGAAATGTGCGCGCACACGTTGCGGCGCATCGCGTTCGGCTGCCGCGGCCAGCAGCGCATCGGCCAGCCGCGCCGCGTCGCTGCGCGGCCACAAGTGACCGATGCGGCCGTTGCCGGTCAGCGCGCGGAAGGCCGGAATGTCCGTCAGCACCGGCGTGACGCCACAGGCGATGGCTTCGATCGCGGCATACCCGCTGCCTTCGGCGTGGCTGCCTGAAACGTACAGGTCGGCGGCGCGCAGCAGGGACTCGATGCGCGGGTGCGGTACCTTGCCCAGCAGGTGCACGCGCGTGCGCAGTCGCGGGTCGCCCTCGATGCGCGCCCGTACCGCGGACAATATCGGCGCCGTCCCAAAAGCACACCACAGTTGCAGGTTCGGCAGCCGTGCCGCGGCCAGCGCGATGCCATCGAGGACCGCCAGGGGATCCTTACCGTGAGCCAGGTGACCTACCCACAGCACGCAGGGGTCGCCGTTGATGCCTGTTTCGGCACGCGCACCCGCCCGGTCGCCAGGTGTGAAACGGCTGCTGGATTCCGGAATCGCGAACAACCGCGCCGACGCGGGAAACAGGCCGGCGGCAATGAACGGGCGCGCCTGCTCGAGCGATGTGAATGTGATGCCGGAAGCCGTCACGAAACCACGCCGGTGGCGCGGGCGCCGCCACCAGCTTGGCAGGTGGTCGGCATGGTCCTGAAACACGACGGGCAGGGCAGGCGCCGGCTGCGCGGTGGCCGCGCACGCCGTCTCGACGAAACCAAGGCCGTGCACGTGCAGCAGGTCGGCCTCCATCCCGGCCAGCGCGCGGGCGAAATGGCGGCCGCGCCCGGCCCCTGCGCCGCGCACATCGACAAAGCGGTAAGCGACGCCGTTGCGCGTCAGCCTCTCCGCATGGGACGCCGCCTGCAAAACGGAAACCCGGATCCCGGAACCGGTGACGATCTCGGCGATGTCCGCCAGTGACGGCCAGCGTTCGAGCAGCGCCGGGATGTCGTGACCCGGAGGCGCGGGCGGGAAATTGAGCTGCGCCACGTGCACGATACGGGTACTACAGGCCTGACACTTGCGGCATGCGCAGGCGCACCACCCGATTGGCCAGGTTCAGCTCCCACGGCCGATCGTAGCGGCGGAAACGATAGCGCCAGGTAGCCATCGCGCTCAGGCTGCGCTTGGCCCAGGGCGGTGAGCGCAAGTCCTGCACCGTGGGATAACGGCAGCGCAGCACCGTCACGAAATCGTGGATGCGGCGTCGCAACCGGTCGCTCAGCCATGGCGCATCCGCATGGCAGGCATAGGCGACCCACTCCGGCCGCGTCCATTCCTCCGCGCTGCCCGGAAACACCACGGGCTCGCCGTGGATGTCGAACAGGGTCGGGGCGCGTCCCTTGCCACGGTCCATCCGGTGCAGGCTCGCTTCCGGCAGCGGCGTGTAGATGTAGACGATGATTTCGCAGTCGGGATTGACCCGTTTCAGTTCGCGGATGAATTCGAAAGTGCGCTCGGTCTCCTCCTCCGTGTTGTCCGGTGGCGCGACCATGAAGGACAGTTCCGGAATCACGCCGTGGCGCCGGCACAGCTCGGCGACCGCCAGGGTCTGGTCCGGGCGTGTGCCTTTGCGGATCGCCTTCAGCATGTGGGCGTCGGGCGATTCCGCGCCCATAAAAGCCATTCGCAGCCGGCTTTTCTCCACCAGCTTCCAGCCGTGTTCGGACAGGTTCAGCAAAGCGTCCGGGCGCGCGAAACACCACCACGGCAGCTCGAACCGCGCCATGATTTCGAGCAGTGGCAGCATGTCGGCTTCGCGGTCGAAGAAGTTGTGGTCGAAGTACTGGACCGCATTGGCGCCGATTTTGTGTTTCAAAAAATCCAGCTCGCGCTCGAACCGTTCCAGCGGCGGCAGCGCGGTAGCGCCACCGAACATCGCGGCCACGCCACAGAAGGTGCAGTGGAAGCGGCAGCCAAGCGCCGTCTGGTGTGCGACCGTGCGCGAGCCGAGATAGGTGCGTGCAAGGTAGCGGCGCGGGTCGCCGAGCTTGCCATAGGGCAGCAGCGACGTATGCCCCCGGCGTGAGAATGGCCGGCCGGGATTGTGTGTCACCCCCTGCGCGTCCTTCCAGGAAAGCCCTGCGATGTCATGCAACGCCGGCCCGCGTCCGCCGAGCGACGTGATCAACTGCGACAAGGTTTGCTCGCCCTGTCCGCGCACCACGTAATCCACGCATGGCTCGGCCAGCGCCGCGTCGGTATGCAGTGTCGGGAAATAGCCGCCCCAGATGATCGGCAGGTGCGGAGAGTGTTCGCGAACCGCCCTGGAGACCGCGAGTGCCGGCGCAACATGCGGACCGCCCATCACGCTGACGCCGACCGCGTCGAAGCGTTCACGCGTCAACGCGCGCAGGGTTTCGCGAATGAAATCGCGATCCAGATTGCCGTCGATGATCCGGCTGCGACCGGATTGGTCCAGCGTCATGGACAAGTTCAGCAGCGATAGTGGAAACCGCGCGCTGGAGCGCGAGGTGATCGTCGGGTTGATTAGCAATGTGTTGGGGGCATGGGGCATCGGCAGGGAACTGTGGCGGTTCATCGGGGAGGTCGCCGCAACGCGAAGACCAGCGCTACCGGGACCTCGAGCGCCCGCGGATCGAAATGTGCATCATCCGGGATGGCGTTGCGGTCGAGCATGGGTTCCAGTACCTGCACGATGTCCAGGTGCAGCGCCGCGCAGGCCGTGTGCCAGTGGCTGTAAAGGTGCGGTGTGTACCGCACCGCGAAGTGGCCGCCGCTGGTCTTGAAATCGCGCTGCCAACCGAGTGCATGTCCGATCGGATGCACATCGCTGCACAACAGGGTGCCGCCAGGCCGGGTTACGCGGCGCAGTTCCGCCAACGCGGACTGCAATCGTTCGACATGCCCGAGCGTGAGGCCGCAGAGTGTCAGGTCTGCACAAACGTCCGGTACCGGCAGGCTCTCCAGGCCACCCTGTATCCGTTCGATCCGGGCATCACCGCCATGCATGCCCAGCGCGGCATCAGCGCGCTCCAGCATCTCCCGGCACGGATCGACGCCGGTGACGCGCGCCGCGCCGCGCCGCAATGCGTGCAGCATGTAGCGTCCGCTGCCGCAACCGACGTCGAGCACCGATTGGCCGTGGAGAGCGGCCGGCAGCAAGGCCAGCATCGCGCCTTCCTCGGCCTGCATCACGGGGTTGTGCGCGTGCGGCGGATAGCTCGCCGCCCACTTCGCGTAGGCATCCCGGGGTTCGAGCTTCTCGATGCCGGACATCAGCGGAAGCCCTCCGCCAGCACGGGTTCATGCAGCGTTTTTTCGATGCGCTGATCCATTTCGAGCCCGGGCTCGAGCTCGATCAGCGCCGGATCGGCGAGCGTGCGCGCCAGCAGCTTCGGCCGGCCATCCAGCGTCGCCGGCACCGTCTCCACGCCGGCGGCCTCGAACCATCCGGCGAAGTCGGGATCGGCGACGCGCGGCACGCCGTCACGCACCACGGCGCGAATCTGATGGCGCTTAATACCGGCCACGCTGCACGCCGCCGCGCCGCCGCGATCGGCGACGATCACGAGGTCTGCGTGGGCGCCCGCCGCGAGGTGACCGCGCTGCGGCAGGCGCAGGATGCGCGCGGCGTCGAGGGTGGCCAGCGCCAGCGCGACGCGTGGGTCGAGCGCATGGGCATGGACGACGGTGCGCAATTCCTCGAGCAGATCGCGTGCGCCGCTGATGCGCGAATCGCTGCCCAGTGTCAGCCGTCCCGCGGTTTGCAGGCGGCGCGGATCGAGCGTGCCACCGAGTAGTTTGACATTGCTGGTCGGGCACCACACCAGCGCGGCGCCGGTCTCGATCACGCGGTCGATATCCCGTTTGCGCAGGCCCACACCGTGCACGAGCACGCTGTTCGATGCGAGGCAACCCAGGGCATCCAATTGCCTCAATTCCGCCCGTGCGGTGGCATCGGTGCCCTCGGCCAGGTGGATCATCCAGGGGCGATCGATTGGCGTGGCCTCGAAGCTTTGTTTCACCGGTGGCCCGTAATCGGGCCCGCCCAGCGCGTAGCTCCAACCGTAATCGTGCAGCAGCGCGACCGGAAAATCGGCCGCGTCCAGTGCCGGGTGCCACGGATCATGGTGCGCCACGCAAGTAGTGCCCGCGAGCAGGTTTTTCAACGCACCGTGCCTCAGCCTCAGCGCCATGGGAACCGCCAGCGCGGCCATGACGTCAGGATCCCGAAAATGCACCTGAAACGCCTCGATCCACGCGTAACTGTTGGGAAAGGGGGCGCCGCTCAGCAACGGCGGTACAGCGTTGACATGCAGGTGTTCGTGTGCGTTGACCAGGCCCGGGACAATCACGTGGTCGCGCAGGTCGATCCGGCGGGCGTTCGCCGGCAACGACGCGCAAATCCTTCCGCCGGCGATGCACAGTGGTGTGCGCGACTCGTTGCTGGCGAGAATCGTTCGGGCACCGCACAATTTGACCTTGCCTGCTGTCATCGTCGTTAGCGCCCGCTCAAATCCGCACCATCACGATCAAGAAGTGGTCACCCATGGAGCGCAGCACTGGCAATGCGCCGAGGCGGTCGTCGAGGCGCGCCAGCCATTCGCACCAGCGGCGATGGCGCAGCCAATAGTCCACCAGGTACGGCGGCGGCGGGAACAGGCCGATCGCGCGGTAGCTGCGCAGCATGAAATGTCCGGCAAACGCGCGGTAGAACTCGCGCGGCAGGTAATAGCGCGTCCAGATCCTGTGACGGTTCATGCTCACCGGCGTCATGCCGCGCACGGCTCGCACGGCGGCGCGCCGGAAGCGGCCGCGCACCGCGTAATGCATGATTTCCCATGGACAAATGCGCCCGATCACCGAACACAGGAGCTTGCCGCCGGGCGGAAGCAGGCGTGCGCATTGGGCCGCTGCCGTACCCGGATCGGGCACGCAATTCATGGGGCCCAGGTTCGAGTAGACGCCATCGAACTCGCCTTCGATCTGCTCGAGTTGATGGATCCCGACATGCCGCGCTTCGATCCGGGTTCCCGCCGCGCCGGGCGCACGTTCGCGCGTGCGTTCGACCATCCGGGGCGACCAGTCGGTGGCGGTGACCCGGTAGCCGCGTCGTGCGAACTCGGAGGCGTCGATGCCGGTGCCGCAGCCGAGGTCCAGCAGCCGCGAGCCGGGCGCCAGTTCGCGTTGTACGGTGTTCCACATTACCTGGCGCATGCGTTGGATCACGGTGTTGTTGCCGCGCGGGCCGTCATAGTCGGCGGCCACGCTGTCGAAAGCGCGCCGCGTATCGAGAAGTCGCGATTCCATCACCGTTGCACTGCGTTCAAGCATGACGTACTCTGTGGCGCTACGGTCATGGAATTCGCTCGATTCCCGCCAATTCCATGCCGCCGCGCGATGCGTGAATGTCCTATGCCATTGGGTGCCTTCCGCCATGCGAAAGGTTGCAATCGGCCCGAGGTCCGGAGATGCCCGGACCGTTTCCGCCTTGGTGATCCCGACTTGACATGCATGCCGCATCGGATGTGAAATCAGTCATTGGCTGCACGGGTCGGAGGATGGTCATCACATACGTACCTGCATCGCTCGACAATCAATGGCTCGCGGTCGCGGGTTGGGGGCACGCACAGTGCGCCAATGACACTGACCTTCTGCTGCGAGCGGGTGCGTGGGTACAACACCACAGTCGCGCCCCGCGACGCCCAGGGGCGGCGCACCAGCGGTGCAATCAGAAAACCCGATTCGTCGATAAACGCCAGCATCACGGCGACGTCACACCGGTGATAGCCGTCCTGGAGCAATGCGACCGCGCGCTCGCGCCGTCGCTGCAGCGCGCCTGGAATTCCGGCAGGTCTCATATCACGCCCCCTGCCGGAATAATAGGACACGACTTACCCAGGAATGCAGTAGTTGCATGATCCGGCGTTACCTTCGAGCCATCACCCGCCCGGCGCTTGCCGGTTGGGCCCTCACCGCGGCGGTCATGGCGGCGAGCCTGCTCGGGCCCATTTGCGCCAGAGCCGGAGAACTGCGCGGCGAGGTGTCGCTGGCGTCTCAATTGGTCGATCGGGGTCTGGCGGTCACAGCCGCGACCCCGAGCCTGCAAGCGGCCGTTTCATGGTCGACCCGCTCGGGTTGGTCCCTGGGTGCGTCCGCCGGGATCGAATTGCGCTCGCCGGATCATGTGGTCGCAAGCGTGGCACGCCTGTCGCGCAGTTGGAGCCTGTCAGAGAATTGGCAGCTGCAGACGGGCCTGGTCTATTACCATTATAGTGGCGTCCTGTACGCCAGAGTGTACGAGCCGGGGGTACATTTCATGTACCGGGACCTTCTGACGTTCGGTGTCTCGAGCATCCATGTCGTCGAAGCGGATGAACCTTGGCTACGCCCGGCCGCCGACCTCAATTTTCATTGGCCGCTTGCCGGCGGTTTTTACCTTTCCGGCGGGATGGGCGTGGCGCATTACACGCCGTCCTGCGACCGGCCAGGCAGGGAGCATCATTGCTATTATTCCGGCTATTATCGCTACGGCCATGCAGGACTGTTGTGGAGTCACGGGCCGTGGCGTGTGGAGTTCGACCGCGTCATGGTGAATCCGGATGCTCGCCGGCACCTGCGCGGACGGATTGCCGCGTCGTGGCTTGGTGCGATTTCCCGGTCCTTCTGAATACCCGCATCCGGTGTCACGCCTTCCGGGACGCCACCAGGATGCAACCAGGATGCAACCTGCCGGTACCGAATGGGAACCTACCCTGTAGTCCAACCGTTCCGGAGCAATGATGAACGAAGCCAGAGGCAATGCTGATTCCCGCGACCGCATGCTGCTCCAGCGCGTGGCGGTAGATGACCGCGCAGCGCTCGAAACTTTGTATCGTGCCTATCACGGCCGTCTCACCCGGTTCTTGTCCCGGCTGACGCGGCGTCCCGAACTGATCGAGGAAGTCATCAACGATTGCTTCTGGATCGTGTGGTGTAAAGCGGACAGTTTCCGCAACGCTTCGCGCGTTTCCACGTGGATCATGGGCATTGCCTATCGGTGCGGATTGAAGGCCCTGCGACAACAGGGCGACGAACCGATGGAAGATTACGCGTTGCAGGAAGAGCGTGGCCCCGCCCACGACCCGAACGAGGATCGCGAACTGCGCGATTTGCTGAGCAAGGCACTCAAACACCTGTCCATGGACCAGCGGGTCGTGATCGAACTGGTCTATGGCGTGGGCAACAGCCTGGCCGAAGTGGCCGCGATCACGCAGGCGCCGGTGGGCACCGTGAAGGCGCGCTTGTTTCGCGCGCGGGTCAAATTGCGCAACGCGCTTCCAGCCCTGCTGGGCGATGTGTCTGAGCAACGAGAGGACATGCCATGAAGAACCAAACAGATTCCGGCAGGGACTGCGCCCGCGCCTGGGAACTCATGCCATGGGTGCTGCAGGGCACCGCGCCCCGCGACCAGGGTGAATGGCTGAGGCATCATCTCGCACATTGCGAGTCGTGCAGTGTCGAATTCGCCCAGCAGAGCCGCCTGCGTAGCGCCCTGTTATTGCCGGCGGACATCCCGGTGGACGTGGAGGCCGGGCTGAAGCATCTGCTGGAACGACTGGACGCGCCCGAGTTGGAAACGCCTCCGCGACACCGGTGGTCGTCGAGTAGTCGGTTGACGCGGGCGTTGGCCGTTGCGGTGCTGGTGCAGGCGATCGGGATCGGCATTCTGGGCGCCCGGTTGTGGTGGGGTGCAACGCCGCAACCGCAGTACCGGACCCTCAGCCAGCCCGCCCCGCTGATTCCTGCGGGCGCGATCCGCGTCGTGCCGGCGGCATCGATGACGTTGTCCGGCTGGAACCGGTTGCTGCACAACCTCGGTCTGCGGGTGATCGATGGCCCCAATGATGCGAGTGCGTACACGGTAGTGCCCGACGGTTCCCCTGCTCAGTCGGCGCTTCTGCTGCAGGAGCTGCGCGCATCGCGCGACATCCGTCTGGCAGAGCCCGTCAACGACTCGCCATGAGACACGGAGCCTTTCTCCTTGCCGCCGCCGCGGCCCTGCTCGGCTGCGGCGCCGCATGCTCGCATGTGCAGGTGCCGTCCGGCGCGGGCAGCGGTCATGCGCACGCGGCGGCTTCCCCGGCGATGTCCTTCGATGCCGGGCGCGACATCGTGCTGGCCGTTGCCGACCCGCTGGTGCCGCCCCCGACCCATGCGGGTTCCAATTTACTCGGCTATACCCATGGCGGGCACTATGGCGGTGCCGGTGCACGTGCAGCGGCTACGCTCGCCGCGTTGCAGCGTAGGTACGGCTGGCGCGCGCTCCAGGGTTGGCCAATCAAGTCACTGCAGCTGCATTGCATCGTGCTGGAACCGGCAGCCGGCGCGGATCGGAGTGCGCTGCTCAAGCAACTCGCCGCGGACGACCGGGTGAAGCTTGCCGAACCGCTGAACAATTTCTTCGTCTATGCCAGTCCTGTCCGTGCAGCGTATCGCTACAACGATCCCTACGTCCGTCTCGAGCGCGGCTTCAGCAACACCGATGCCGCTCGCGCGCACGCCGTCAGCCAGGGCAAGGGCGTCGATATCGCGGTAGTGGATACCGGTGCCGACGCGGCGCATCCGGATCTGCGCGGTCAGATCCGCGGCACGGAGGATGTTGTCGGCCAAGGGGCGTCGGCATTCGCAAGCGACTCCCACGGTACCGAGGTGGCCGGAATTATCGCAGCGATCGGCAACAACCATATCGGTATCGTCGGCATGGCGCCCAAGGCCAAGCTCAGCATCTACAAGGCATGCTGGTATATGTCTGACGCCGGAACGGGCGCGCGCTGCAACTCCTTCACGCTCGCCAAGGCGCTGGCCGCGGTCATCGACAACAAGGACGCCCGCATCGTCAACATGAGCCTGGGCGGGCCGGCCGATCCGCTTCTCGCAAGGTTGATTGCAAAACTGCTGGACGACGATCGCATCGTGATCGCGGCCATGCCGCCGAGCGGCAGGCTGGACGGATTCCCGGGCAACATACCGGGCGTCATCGTCGTGCGCGCGGCCGGGGCATCGAGTGCACCCACCGGGGTACTGAGTGCCCCCGGCCACGACATTCTTACTACCCAGCCCGAAGGCCACTACGACTTCGTTTCCGGATCGTCGATAGCCGCCGCAAGCGTCAGCGGCATCGCCGCCCTGCTGGTGTCCATCAACCCGCAGTTGAGCGTACGCGCGATCCGTGACCTCCTGGTACGCACCAGCAAGATCACGGATGGGACGCTCCAGGTCAACGCTGCGACGGCGGTGGAGGCCTTGACCGTAGCGCGCTTGTCCGAGCGTGAGCCATGAAGGGTGAGGGCACTCCATGCGAGGACCTGCCACGCGAGTCGGCGCGGGCACCTGTTCGCGGCATCGGCGTGCGTGTTCCTCGACGGTCGCAACCCTGATCCCGGGTTGGAAAGCGAAAAACCCGCCCAGGGGCGGATTTTTCATTTTTTGGCGGAGAGGGAGGGATTGACTCGGGCCATCCATGGCCCTCGCCCTGCGGGCGCCTCCTGCGTCGGCGTCTTCCCGGGCAGTCCTGCCCGGTAATCGAACCCAGTGGCGCGCTGCGCCACTCGAGGGTCCGAACCCTGATCCCGGGTCGGAAAACGAAAAACCCGCCCAGAGGCGGATTTTTCATTTTTTGGCGGAGAGGGAGGGATTCGAACCCTCGATACGCTATTAACGTATACACACTTTCCAGGCGTGCTCCTTAAGCCACTCGGACACCTCTCCGATAATTTAAATTGTAATCTGTTCTTTGCGAACAGTTGAGTCGATCGAGCGATATAGAGGACTCTTCGAGTCCTGAGAGGGAGGGATTGTTCAAAACCATCCCTGGTTTTGACCCTGCGGGCGCTCCCGCTTCGCTCCAGCGACCAAATTCGCTCCCGGCGAATTTGTCGAACGCCTCGATACGCTATTAACGTATACACACTTTCCAGGCGTGCTCCTTAAGCCACTCGGACACCTCTCCGATAATTTAAATTGTAATCTGTTCTTTGCGAACAGTTGAGTCGATCGAGCGATATAGAGGACTCTTCGAGTCCTGAGAGGGAGGGATTGTTCAAAACCATCCCTGGTTTTGACCCTGCGGGCGCTCCCGCTTCGCTCCAGCGACCAAATTCGCTCCCGGCGAATTTGTCGAACGCCTCGATACGCTATTAACGTATACACACTTTCCAGGCGTGCTCCTTAAGCCACTCGGACACCTCTCCGGATGTTGTGCGGATTTTATCAGCTAACGCCGGTACATACATGGGTCGGTGCCGGCAAAAAATCGGCAGCGGATTATCCTGGCCGCACCGCCACGCTGTCAACCGCAGGTCGGGCCCGTTTGGTGTACCGCGGCAACGTTTAACGTGATGGTCAACGGTTGACATTCAACACCCTCGAAAGGATAATCGCAGCCCCTCGCACAGCTAGGCCGTGCGTTAATATCCCAAGGGAATACAGCGCGCCCGTAGCTCAGCTGGATAGAGTACCCGGCTACGAACCGGGCGGTCGGGAGTTCGACAAATTCGCCGGGAGCGAATTTCGAATGAGACTGCGCGCAGCGCAGCGAACCTGAAAGGTGGAGGGCAGGATGCCCGGAATAATCTCTCCGGGGGAGGAGAGATTCAAAAGTTTAAAACAGCGCGCCCGTAGCTCAGCTGGATAGAGTACCCGGCTACGAACCGGGCGGTCGGGAGTTCGACAAATTCGCCGGGAGCGAATTTCGAATGAGACTGCGCGCAGCGCAGCGAACCTGAAAGGTGGAGGGCAGGATGCCCGGAATAATCTCTCCGGGGAAGGAGAGATTCAAAAGTTTAAAACAGCGCGCCCGTAGCTCAGCTGGATAGAGTACCCGGCTACGAACCGGGCGGTCGGGAGTTCGAATCTCTCCGGGCGCGCCAAACACGAAAAAGCCCCGCATCTGCGGGGTTTTTTATTTTTCGGGCAGTGAGCTCGCGGGAAGTCAAACCCAGCACCGCGCCCCAAATCAGATGCAGCACCAGCGTCGCCACCGGTGCCATGATGCCGATGCCCATGCCGGCGTTCATGATCATGATCAGGGAAAGCGCCACGCTTGCGGCCAAACCTGAAACAGGACCTGCTCTGATGTTCGTATATCAATCTCCTTTTGGGCGAGGCGCCGGCCCCGGGACGACTTTGTCTCACACCGTTGATTGACAAGTAAAAAATACGGCGCTTGACAATACATTGACAATTCATAAGTGAGATATGTTGACAATTAAATATTAAGTAGTTGACAATAGATTGACAATCTTAACGCGCGTATCATCGTGGCCAAGACCAAAACCGATCGTCTGCTGAATTACCTGGAAAATCATTCCCCGGCCTCCGGGCCGGAATTGTGCCGCCACCTGGGCATCAGCCGGCAGGCGCTGAGTAAACGCCTCCGCCCCCTGATTGCCTCTGGCGAGGTGGTCAAGTCCGGCTCCACCCGCAAGGCGCGCTACTTTATCCCCGGGAAGGCGCCGCCCGCCCGGGAGGTATCGAAATCGCTGAAATTGATAAACGCCGACGAGAGCCGTGTCTACAGCGAGGCAGCCGTGCGGCTCAATTTCGATGCCCTGTTGCGCCGGGATGTCGAAAGCATCGTCCATTATGCATTTACCGAAATGTTGAACAACGCCATCGAGCACTCGCGTTCCGTCGTCGCCAGCTTCGGCATTCGGCTGGACGCGGGCACGGTGTTCTTCGAAGTGCGAGACCGCGGTATCGGTGTGTTTCGTTCCATTGCCGACAAGTTCGGCCTGGATGACGAACACGCGGCGATGGTGGAGTTGATCAAGGGCAGGACCACCACGCTGCCCGAAGCCCATAGCGGAGAGGGAATATTCTTTACCTCCCGGGCCGCCGACCGGTTTTCGTTGCGTTCTCACAAGATACAGTTGCTGTGGGATCGGGCGCGCGAAGACACGTTTGTTTCGGACGTCAACTACACCCAGGGAACCCAGGTGCAATTCATGGTTCGCAGGGACACGCGCCGCCGCTTGCCGGACGTTTTCTCGGAATTTGCGCCGGAAGAGTACGATTTCCGCTTCGAGAAGACAAAGGTTCTGGTTCGGCTCCTGCGGCAGGACTATGTTTCCCGCTCCGAAGCGCGCCGCCTGACGGCAAACCTGGAGAAGTTCCGCGAGGTCGTGCTGGACTTCAGCGGGGTCGAGTCGGTGGGCCAGGGCTTCGCCGATGAAGTGTTTCGGGTTTTTGCGGCCCGGTACCCGCATACCGCCATCAGGGTGGAAAACGCCAGCCCCGCGGTCGCGGCGATGTTGAGGCATGCCGGGGCGGGTTTGTCGTGATGCAAGTGATGTCATACCCGCGAAAGCGGGGACCACGGGTGCATACGGAGACCCCGGGCTCCGTGCCCCGCGGCCCCGGTGAAAATCAATTGACCATCATGGGGGAAGTCCGTAACATTCGCAGGTTAACTGTCTCGGGGTGTAGCGCAGCCTGGTAGCGCAACTGCTTTGGGAGCAGTAGGTCGTGAGTTCGAATCTCGCCACCCCGACCAGTTTTGGCCAGAGCTGGCTTGCTCATGCGCCCTTTGATGGCAGAATGAAGGAACAATGCGCCCGTAGCTCAATCGGATAGAGCATCAGCCTTCTAAGCTGAGGGTTGCAGGTTCGAGTCCTGCCGGGCGCGCCAGAAAGGCGAGGCGGGGCATGATGCTCTATCCGCTTGAGCGGTGAGCTCAATCGGGTCTTGTCGATGAATGGGGCATCAGCCTTCTTAACTGAGGGTTGCAGGTTCGAGTCCTGCCGGGCGCGCCAGAAAGGCGAGGCGGGGCATGATGCTCTATCCGCTTGAGCGGTGAGCTCAATCGGGTCTTGTCGATGAATGGGGCATCAGCCTTCTTAACTGAGGGTTGCAGGTTCGAGTCCTGCCGGGCGCGCCAGAAAGGCGAGGCGGGGCATGATGCTCTATCCGCTTGAGCGGTGAGCTCAATCGGGTCTTGTCGATGAATGGGGCATCAGCCTTCTTAGCTGAGGGTTGCAGGTTCGAGTCCTGCCGGGCGCGCCAGAATAGCGCGACATGGAGGTCCCCGCTCGCGCGGGGATGAGGTTAGAAGCGCACCGCGATGACGTGGCGCAAAGGTCACTGTTTGCTACAATAGGCAGGCAGAATTAAATGGTGGGCGTAGCTCAGCTGGTAGAGCTCCGGATTGTGATTCCGGCGGTCGTGGGTTCGAGCCCCATCGTCCACCCCAAATACAATTGGCGGGCACAGGTTCCCGTCATAAATTACACAGGGCCATTAGCTCAATTGGCAGAGCAGTAGACTCTTAATCTATTGGTTCTAGGTTCGAGTCCTAGATGGCCCACCAATTTACCTGGGCTCCCAGCGGGAAATCAGTTCGGACAGACGTTTTGCGAAAGTGGCGGAATTGGTAGACGCGCTGGATTTAGGATCCAGTGGGGCAACCCGTGGGAGTTCGAGTCTCCCCTTTCGCACCACTTAAGCGGCCGCATTCGGCAGAGACAGGACCATCGAGAGGTTGAACCCATCCATGCAAGTAACCGTTGAGCACACCAGTTCCATTGAGAAGCGGCTGAAGATCCAGGTGCCGGCCGAGGAAGTGAATGACAAGGTCGACTCGAAGCTGCGCGAACTCGGCAAGCAGGTCAGGCTCAAGGGTTTCCGCCCCGGGCGAATCCCCTTCAAGGTCCTGCGCCAGCGTTACGGCACGCAGGCGACCCAGGAAGTGATCCAGCAGACGACCCAGACCACGCTGCAGGAGGCGATCCAGCAGGAGTCGCTGCGCATCGCCGCGATGCCGCGGCTGGAGCAGGACCCGGTGCTGGACAAGACCACTGGCCTGGAAATCAACGCGATCATCGAGGTTTATCCGGACCTCGACGTTATCGAGGTCAAGGACATCGTCATCGAGCGGCCCGACGCCAGCGTCACCGAGGCCGATATCGACGAGATGCTGGAAACCCTCAGGCAGCAGCGCATCGAGTGGACGGACCTCGACAGCAAGCCGGCCGAGGGCAACCAGGTGCTGCTGGAATACAGCGCGGAAACGGACGACGGCACCGTGCCGGAAGAAGGCAAGCTGCGGCTCGCGATCATCATCGGCGAATCCGGTTTCGACGCGCTCGAAAAGGCGCTGATGAAGCTGGCCCCAGGTGACGAAAAGTCGCTGAAGCTGGAATTCCCGGAGGACTTCCGCGAAGCCGCGCTGGCCGGTAAAAAGGCCAAGGTCGATCTGACCGTCAGCAAGGTCCAGCAGGGTGAGTTGCCCGAGGTCGACGAGGACTTCGCCAAGTCCTTCGGTATCGAGAGCGGCGACCTGGACGAACTGAGGACCGAGGTCCGGGGCAACCTGGAGCGTGAACTGAAGCAGGCCGTGGCTACGCAGATCAAGACGCAACTCGTGGACAGCTTGCTCGAGGCCCACAGCGACATGGAGGTGCCGGAAAGCCTGGTCATCAACGAGGCCCACTCCATGGTGCAGCGGATGTTGCGCGGCGCCGAAATGGAGGTCACGCGGGAGATGCTTGAACCGTTCATGGAGCAGGCCCGCAAGCGGGTCCGCAGCGGCCTGCTGCTGGGTGAGTTGGCCAGGCAGAACGAGATCAGGGCCGATGGCGCGAAAGTGCGCGAGACGATCGAGGAAATTGCGCAGACCTACGAGCAGCCGGCCGAGGTGGTGCAGATGTACTACAACGACCAGCGCCTGCTCGACGCCGTCGAGAACCAGGTGCTGGAGAACCAGGTGGTTGACTGGGCTGTCAATAACGCTAAAGTGACGGACAAGGCGATGTCGTTCCAGGACGTCATCAACACGGCAACCAAATCGGCGGGTAAATCGTCATGAACAATATCACCCGGGCATTGAATCTCGTACCCATGGTGGTCGAGCAGACCTCGCGCGGCGAGCGCGCGTACGATATTTACTCGCGCTTGTTAAAGGAGCGGGTCGTGTTCCTGGTCGGCGCCCTCGACGACAGCGTGGCCAACCTGATCGTTGCCCAGTTGCTGTTTTTGGAGTCCGAGAACCCGGACAAGGACATCAGCCTCTATATCAACAGCCCCGGCGGCGTCGTCAGCGCCGGCTTGGCGGTGTACGACACCATGCAGTTCGTCAAGCCGGACGTCTCAACGATGTGCGTTGGCCAGGCGGCCAGCATGGGCGCGCTGTTACTGGCGGCGGGGACGAAGGGCAAGCGCTATTCGCTGCCGCACTCCAGGGTCATGATTCACCAGCCGCTGGGCGGTTTCCAGGGGCAGGCGACCGATATCGATATCCACGCCCGCGAGATCCTCAAGTTGCGCGAGCAGATGAACGAGATCCTGGCCGAGCATACCGGCCAGGACACCGAGACCATTGCCAGGGACACCGAACGTGATAACTTCATGGATCCGGAGCAGGCCAAGGCTTACGGCTTGATCGATCAACTGCTCGACAGCAGAATTGGTGACGTAGGGCGCAAGAAATAGTAAGATTTTCCGTGTGATGCGGAGTAAAGCTAAATGAGCGACCAGAAAAATCAGTCAGCGGACGGCAAAATTCTCTATTGCTCGTTCTGCGGTAAGAGCCAGCACGAAGTACGCAAGCTGATTGCGGGCCCGAGTGTCTATATCTGTGACGAGTGCGTCGAGCTGTGCAACGACATCATCCGCGAAGAGCTGGAAGAAGTCAGCAGCCCGGACCACGAGAAACTCCCCACACCCAAGGAAATACACGCCTTCCTGGACGATTTCGTCATCGGCCAGGAAGACGCCAAGAAGGTCTTGTCGGTCGCTGTCTACAACCACTACAAGCGGCTGGAGCCGCGCAAAAACAAGGAAGACGTCGAACTCGCCAAGAGCAATATCCTGATGATTGGCCCCACCGGGTCGGGCAAGACGCTGCTGGCCGAAACGCTGGCGCGCATGCTCAACGTGCCGTTCACGATCGCTGACGCGACCACGCTGACCGAGGCCGGTTACGTCGGTGAGGACGTCGAGAACATCATCCAGAAGTTGCTGCAAAAATGCGACTACGACGTCGACAGGGCCCAGACCGGCATCGTCTATATCGACGAGATCGACAAGGTCTCGCGTAAGGCCGAAAACCCGTCGATCACGCGCGACGTGTCCGGCGAGGGCGTGCAGCAGGCGCTGCTGAAGCTGATCGAAGGCACGGTTGCCTCGGTCCCGCCGCAGGGTGGCCGCAAGCACCCGCAGCAGGAGTTCCTGCAGGTCGATACCAGCCAGATCCTGTTCCTGTGCGGCGGCGCGTTCTCCGGCCTGGAGAAAATCATCCAGGCGCGCTCGCACGCTTCCGGTATTGGTTTTTCCGCGGAAGTGAAGAGCCTGAAATCCGAAGACGACATCAGCAAGGTGCTGGCGGACGTGGAGCCGGAAGACCTGGTCAAGTACGGCCTGATCCCGGAATTCGTCGGCCGTCTGCCGGTCGTGGCCACGCTCCGGGAACTCGACGAAGACGCGCTCATGCGGATATTGGTCGAACCCAAGAACGCATTGGTCAAACAGTACCAGGAGTTGTTCGCGATGGAGGGGGCGGAGCTGGATATCCGCGAGGAAGCGCTCAAGGCCATCGCCCGCCGCGCCATGGCGCGCAAGACCGGCGCGCGCGGCCTGCGCACGATCCTGGAAGGCACGCTGCTCAACAGCATGTACGAACTGCCGTCGCTGGAGGGTGTTTCCAGGGTAGTCGTCGACGAGAGCGTGATCGAGGGCGAGTCGGAACCATTCATCCTCTACGAGAACAACAAGCCGAGCGCGGCGGCGGGCAACGGCAGCAAGTAGGCATATTCAGCCACGCCCGCGTAGTCACCGCCGTCATTCCCGCGCAAGCAGGTCATTCCCGCGCAAGCGGGAATCTCCCGGGCCTCGCACGGGCTCGCCATCGCCAGGGCCGCTATTGATTTTCCCGTTGCGGCGCCCATATTTCTGTTAACCGACTTGAAGGGCCAATGGCCCTGATCTACATTGTTTTTTACAGACCGGTTCGTGCCATTGGCTTGGCAACACTGGTCATTGCTGGCAAGGACTAAGATGGCAAACCCCGAAAAGCCCACGAGCCCCCGCGAAATTACCGGTCAACCGACACCGGTGCTGTCGCTGCGCGACGTCGTCGTGTACCCGCACATGGTGATCCCGCTGTTCGTCGGGCGCGATCGCTCGATCCTGGCGCTGGACCAGTCCATGAACGTGGACAAGCATATCGTGCTGGTCACGCAGCGCAGCGCCGACATCGACGACCCCAAGGAATCCGATCTTTTCGAGGTCGGCACGCTGGCGACCGTGCTGCAATTGCTCAAACTGCCCGATGGGACGACCAAGGTGCTGGTCGAGGGCGGTGAGCGCGTCCGCATCAACAACCTGGTCGACGACAACGGCTTTTTCGAGGCCTGGTGGGAGTTGCTGCCGGCGACGGGCGCCAGTTCGGAACAGGAACTGGAAGTGGCCATGCGCTCACTGCTGTCGCTGTTCGAGCAGTACGTCAAGCTGAACCGTAAGATCCCGCCGGAACTGCTGACCACGCTGGCGGGCATCGATGACGCGAGCCGCCTGGCGGACACCGTGGCCGCGCACCTGTCGATTCGCCTGGAGGAGAAGCAGGCGCTGTTGGAAATCGCCAGCGTCGGCGAGCGCATCGAGAAACTGATGGGGCTGGTCGAGGGCGAAATAGAGGTGCTGCAACTGGAGAAGCGCATCCGCGGCCGGGTCAAGACGCAGATGGAGAAGAGCCAGCGCGAGTACTACCTGAACGAGCAGATGAAGGCCATCCAGAACGAACTCGGCGACCTCGACGACAGCCCCAATGATATGGACGAGCTGAGCCGGCGTGTCGAAGAGGCCGGCATGAGCAAGGAAGCCAAGGAAAAGGCAACCTCGGAGCTGAACAAACTGAAAATGATGTCGCCGATGTCGGCGGAGGCGACGGTGGTCAGGAATTACATCGACTGGATGCTGAACGTGCCGTGGAAAAAGCGCAGCCGCATCCGCAAGGACCTGGCTGCCGCCGAAGATATCCTCGAGGCCGACCATTACGGTCTGGAGAAGGTCAAGGAGCGCATTCTCGAGTACCTGGCCGTGCGCCAGCGGGTGAAGCAGATGAAGGGCCCGATCCTTTGCCTGGTCGGCCCGCCCGGCGTGGGCAAGACCAGCCTGGGCCGTTCGATCGCACGCGCCACCGGGCGCAAGTTCGTACGCATGTCCCTGGGTGGCGTGCGTGACGAGGCCGAGATCCGCGGCCACCGGCGCACCTACATCGGCTCGATGCCGGGCCGGGTGCTGCAGAACATGGCCAAGGTCGGCACCCGCAATCCGCTGTTCATGCTCGACGAACTGGACAAGATGTCGATGGATTTTCGCGGCGACCCGTCGTCGGCGTTGCTGGAAGTGCTCGACCCGGAGCAGAATCACGCCTTCAACGACCATTACCTCGAGGTGGATTTCGACCTTTCGGACGTGATGTTCGTGGCCACGGCCAACACGCTGAATATTCCCAGCCCGCTGCTCGACCGCATGGAGGTCATACGCATCCCGGGCTACACCGAGGATGAGAAGCTCAATATCGCGACCCGCTACCTGGTGCCCAAGCAGTTGGAGCAGCACGGGCTGAAACCGGACGAGATCCAGATCAGTGAAAATGTGCTGATCGACATCATCCGTTACTACACACGTGAATCCGGGGTGCGCAACCTCGAACGCGAGATCGCCAAGATCTGCCGCAAGGCGGTCAAGGTGCTGGCGCTCGACAAGGAGCGCAAGCAGGTGTTTATCACCACCCGCAGCCTTAAGACCTACCTCGGTGTCAGGCAGTACCGTTACGGCCTGGCCGACGAGAACAACGAGATCGGTCAGGTGACCGGCCTGGCCTGGACCCAGGTGGGCGGCGAGTTGCTGCAGATCGAGGCCACGCTGGTGCCGGGCAAGGGCAGGCTGATCCTCACCGGCAAGCTGGGCGAAGTAATGCAGGAGTCGATCCAGGCGGCCATGACGGTCGTCAGGAGTCGGGCGAAACTGCTGGGCATCGATCCCGATTTTTATCAAAAGCTCGATGCCCACGTGCACGTTCCGGAAGGCGCCACGCCGAAGGACGGCCCCAGTGCCGGCATTGGCATGTGCACGGCCCTGGTTTCGGCCCTGACGCAGATACCGGTACGCGCCTGCGTCGCCATGACCGGCGAGATCACGCTGCGCGGCAAGGTCCTGCCGATCGGCGGTCTGAAAGAAAAACTGCTGGCGGCGCATCGCGGCGGTATCAAGGAGGTCATCATCCCGGCGGAGAACGAGAAGGACCTGGTCGAAATACCGAAGAACATACTGCGTAAACTGGAAATCCACCCGGTCGCGGAAATGGACGAGGTGCTGGAACACGCGTTGGCGGAGATGCCCAAGCCGCTGAGCGGTAACATCGAGGCGAAGACCCCGCTGCCGGAAGCGGCGGACAAGGAAGTGCGGCCGCACTGAATCGCCGTCCCCGCCCAAGCGGGGATGGCATTCTCTCGCGGGGGTCGGCGTCTGGATATTGCCGTCCCCGGCTCGTCCTGAAATTAATTTATCCGCGCCTGATTATCACTGTTCCGTGGCAAATGAAAAACTTGGGCGCAACTATTAACGCAAAGAATCCGACTGGCGTTCCGATTCCAGTTGCGCCCCGGCAGAGACGTGTATTAACATGGCCACTCGGCTTGCAGGCCTTGATTCATAAGGCCTCGCGGGAGTTCAGGAACTTTCGTGGACGGCAGATTTCCAGTGGGGGTCGTACGCTGGGGCGGCCTGTAGAAGCCACCATTACCTACAACCATCACTTAATAACGTATGGAGTGCATAAATGAACAAATCTGACCTCATCGATTCAATGGCAGCCGCTTCCGGTTTGAGCAAAGCAGACGCCGGCCGGGCCCTGGATGCCTTTACTTCCGCCGTTACCTCCTCACTGAAATCGGGTCAGTCAGTGTCGCTGGTTGGTTTCGGCACGTTCTCCGTAAAACATCGCGCAGCCCGTACCGGACGTAACCCTCGCACCGGTGCAACCATCAATATCGCGGCGTCTAACAATCCTTCGTTCAAGGCTGGTAAAGCTTTGAAGGATGCCGTAAACTAGCGCGCCTTGCAGTGCGCTGCACCGTAGTTAATGACATTTTCAGCCCAGGCGCGAACCGGTTTTCCACTGTGTCACGCCCCCTTGGGGTAGTCCCGCCGCCCCTGCGGGTACAAGCCTTGTGGCTCACCGCCTTGCCTCGGTCTGGAAGCGCCATTAACTACGGTGCAGCGCGCTCATAGGGGGTGCTTAGCTCAGTTGGGAGAGCATCGCCCTTACAAGGCGAGGGTCGGCGGTTCGAGCCCGTCAGCACCCACCAGTGTACGTGGAGTGGTAGTTCAGTCGGTTAGAATACCGGCCTGTCACGCCGGGGGTCGCGGGTTCGAGTCCCGTCCACTCCGCCAGCATATGAGAAAGGGCGCCTTCGTGGCGCCTTTTTCTTATGAACTTTTCGAAGATACCTGGTTCATTACCGGTAAATGAATTCAGAGTCTCTTCCTTGCAAAGGCAGTTGATCCATGGTGCTTCAATCGATACGTGAAAGACTGACGGGTATCCTCGCTTTCACCATCCTGGGTATTCTCGTTATCCCTTTCGCTTTTGTTGGTGTCAATCAATATTTTACGAGTAGTTCCGGCAACCTGGTCGCCAAGGTCAATGACAAGGAAATCAGCTACAACGATTTCAACCAGAGTTATTCCGACTACCGCCGGCAAATGCAGTCGCTGATGGGGGCCGCGTTCGATCCCGAGGAATTCGACACGCTCAAGGCCAAGCGCGAGCACCTCGATAACATGATCAACCAGGCGCTGATTACCCAGGCGGCAACGTCGATGGGGCTCGCCGTGGATGACGCCACGCTGTCGGAGAAGATCAGGAGTATCCCGGCGTTCCAGGTCGACGGGAAATTCAACCTGGATGTTTACCAGAGCCGCCTGACGGTCCAGGGCCTGACGCCGAAGCAGTTCGAGCGGGAAATCCGCTCGCAGATCATCATCAGCCAATTGCCGCAGAACATCGGCCAGGGCAGCATCGCCACGCCCGCGGAACTGGAGGCGTTCGTCGCCCTGGTAAACCAGACCAGGACGTTTGGCGCCGTCATGGTGCCTGCGAAGGTGCCCGAGAAGATCGAGGGCGATGGCGGTTTCAGCGAGCAGGAAATCAGCGATTGGTACAAGGCGCACCCCAGCGACTACCAGTCCGAGGAGCAAGTCGTTATCCAGTATATCGAACTGAACGCCGCCGACATGCCGCAAGGCAAGCCGCCCACCGAGGACTACCTGCACGAGCAATTCGAATCGCAAAAGTCCCGCTTTGTCACGCCCGAACAGCGCAAGGTTGCGCATATCCTGATCGCGGTCGCGCCGGATGCCGACGAGGCGGCCAAGGAAACCGCCAAGCAAAAAGCCGAGGACCTGGCCAAGCGGGCCCGCAACGGTGAGGATTTCGCCAAGCTCGCCAGGGAGTTTTCTGACGACAAGGGCTCGGCGGCGAAAGGCGGTGATCTCGGCTGGATCGAGCCGGGTGTCATGGTCAAGTCCTTCGAGGACGCGATGTACAAATTGACGCCGGAAGCCCCGATTTCCGACCCGGTCCAGACTTCCTTCGGCTGGCACGTCATCAAGCTGGAGGACGTGCGTGAAGCGACCGGCATGACCTTCGCGGAGGCCCGGCCAATCCTGGTGAAGGAGTACGAGGACGAGCAGGCATCACGCGCATTCCTCGAACAGGCGGACCGACTGGTGGATCTGATTTACGAGGATCCAACCACGCTCGACAGCGCCGCCGAGCAGATGGGCCTGAAGGTGCAGGAGGCGGGACCGTTCGGCCGTGAGGGCGGCGCAGGCATCGCCGCCAACCCGGACGTGGTCAAGGCGGCGTTTTCGGACCTTGTGCTGTTGCAGGGTTCGGTCAGTGATCCGGTCAACCTGAGCGACGACGACCTCGTCATGATCAAGCTGAAGAAACATATGCCGGCCGCGCTCAAGCCGCTGGACCAGGTGCGCGGCCAGGTCGTTGCAACCCTGGTGCGCAACCTCGCCTTCGACGAGGCGCACGGGCGCGCCGAAAAACTGCTGCAGGCGGCAAAAAGCGGCACTGAGCCGCTGGAAAAACTGGCCGCCGACGCGGGCCTGAAATACGCCAGCTTCGAGGCGGTCAAGCGCACCTCGCAGGAGCCGGACACGCAACTCGTCGAGGAAATTTTCAAGCAGCCGAGGCCGGCAGAAGGCAAAGCCGACGACGTCGTGCTGCCGACCAGCGAGGGTTTTGCCGTGGTCGCGCTGGAAACGGTCGAGGACGGCGCCCTCGAGCCCGGGAACAAGCAGGCGCGGCAGCAGTACCGGCGCTACCTGGCCAACAGCAGCGCCAGCGAGGAAGTGACCGGCCTGATGGCCCAGCTGCGCGCGGCGGCCGATATCGAAGTGTTCGAAGAAAACATCAAGTGACCTGAATTACCGGCAGTATGCCCGGTCAAAACGTACCTCCAAGGGCGGCGCCGGGTGAGCGCGGCCGGGGCCGTGCAGCCGCCGGCAGCGGATGCCGAGCGCGCAGGATGCCTCGAGCGTGCCCGGGTAGGGCTGCCCGGCGGCGACACCACGTCGGGCCGGCTTACTCCGGCCGGCCGAGCTCCGCCATGCCGAGGATGTTGTAGCCGGCGTCCACGTAGGTGATTTCACCGGTAATGCCCGAAGCGAGGTCGGAGCACAGGAACGCGGCTACATTGCCGACTTCCTCGATGGTCACGGTGCGCCGCAGCGGCGTGGTGCCCTGGACGTGTTCCAGCATGCTGCGGAACTTGGCGATTCCGGCGGCGGCCAGCGTCTTGATCGGCCCGGCTGATATCGCGTTTACGCGGATCCCTTCCGGTCCGAGGCTCTGCGCCATGTAACGGACGTTGGCCTCGAGGCTGGCCTTGGCCAGCCCCATGACGTTGTATTGCGGCACGGCCCTGACCGAGCCCAGGTACGTCAGCGTCAGCAGTGCGCCGTTGCGGCCGGCCATCATGCTGCGCCCGGCCTTGGCCAGCGCGGCAAAGCTGTATGCGCTGATATCGTGGGCGACGCGGAATCCCTCGCGGTCGATGACATCCATGTAGTCACCGGCGAGTTGCTCGCGCGGCGCGAAACCCACGGAGTGGACGAGAATATCGAAGCCGTCCCAGTGTTCACCCAGTTGCGCGAAGGTGTCCTCGATCTGTTCGTCATAACTGACGTCGCAGGGGATCACGATGTCGGATTCGCAGACCTCGGCGATTTTCTGCACGCGGGATTTCAGCTTCTCGGTCTGGTAAGTAAACGCCAGTTCGGCGCCCTCGCGGTGCATGGCCTCGCTGATGCCCCAGGCGATCGAGCGGTTGCTCGCGACTCCGACGATAAGCGCTCGTTTACCCTTTAAAAATCCCATGAAACTTGCTCTCTTTGTTGGCCGGTTGGCAGGTTAACAGCAGAACCCCTTCGTGGCAAAAGCGGCTGGGCGCGTCGCCATCATCCGTGGTACTGGTGAAATCGCGGGTTAGCGCTTTTCACGGTCGAATTCTAAACGCTCCGCGGCGCCGTGCTCAATCACGTTTTTGCCGTCGAAGGCCAATGCGCCGTTGATCCAGACGGCGTCCACGCGGCTGCGAAACTGCCGGCCTTCGAACGGCGACCAACCGCAGCGCGACAAGGCCCGCTGCCTGGTTACCGGGGTTTCGGCGCCCATGTCGACGAGAACCAGGTCCGCCCGCGCGCCCTCGTGCAAAAAGCCGCGCTCACGCACGGCATAGCGCTGCGCGGGATTGTGCGCAGTCAGGCGCACGGCGGTTGCCAGGTCCAGCTGGCCGTCGTGCACCAGTTCCAGCGTCGCCAGCAACACGTCCTGGACCAGCGGCAGTCCCGAAGGCGCCTTCAGGTAGCTGGCCGCGGCCTTTTCCTCCAGCGTGTGGGGTGCGTGATCGGTCGCCAGTATGTCGATCCGGCCGTCGCGGAGCGCGGCCAGTAGTTCCGCCTGGTCGGCCTGGCGCTTGATTGCCGGGTTGCACTTGATCAGGTTGCCGTAGCGCTCGTAGTCGGCATCGGTGAAATGCAGGAAATGGATACAGGTCTCGGCCGTGACGGATTTGCCGGGCAGCGGTCCCGGCTCGAACAGTTCGAGCTCGCGTGCCGTCGAGATGTGCAGCACGTGCAGTTGCGCGCCGTGCTCCCGCGCCAGGCCAACGGCCAGTTGCGTCGAGGCGTAACAGGCTGCCTCGCTGCGAATGCTGGGGTGTTCGCTGATCGGTATCGCCTCGCCGTATCGTGCCAGCGCCTGTTCCAGGTTGGCCTGGATCATCGGTGTCGACTCGCAGTGCGTCGCAATCAGCACCGGGCAGTCTTTGAAAATGGCCGCCAGCGTGGCCTCGTCGTCGACCAGCATGTTGCCGGTGGACGCGCCCATGAATACCTTGACACCGCAGGCTGCGTTCGGCTCGAGGGCGCGAATGGTCTCGATGTTGTCGTTGCTGGCGCCCATGTAGAAGCTGTAGTTGGCGGCGGACGTGGCTGCCGCGCGGGCGAATTTCCATTCCAGCCGCTCGAGGCTGGTTACGGGCGGGTTGTTGTTCGGCATGTCCATGTAGCTGGTGACGCCGCCGGCGACGGCCGCGCGCGATTCGGAATGGATATCCGCCTTGTGGGTCATGCCGGGTTCGCGGAAGTGCACCTGGTCGTCGATCATGCCCGGCAACAGGTGGCGGCCGGCGGCGTCTTCGACCTTCGCGCCCGCGGGCGCGGGCAGCTCGGCGTCAATGCGTTCGATACGGCCGCCCACGATCAGCAGGTCGGATTCGAAAATCAGCCCTTCGTTGACCAGTCGCGCATTGCGGATGACTGTGGCGTCGCTCATCGGGTTCGTGCCTGTTTTGTTGGGGAGGGATGATGCTGCGCCATTGTAAACGCAGCGTCGCGGCCATGAAAGCCGCACCAAGCCAGGATATTGCATCAGTATCCCGGATGCGTGCGCTGGTCAGGTGCGGCTGCACGCAGGGCTGGACCTCAAGCCGTAGTCGTAACTACGGCTTGAGGGAAGCTCAAGTGCGGGTGTAGCTGAACAAGCTCGGGCCGGGATAGGTATGGAGCCGGATACAAACTGTATTTTTCAAAAAACTCGGCGAAACAGTCATAATACAGTTTAATATTCAAAGACTTAAAAACTGGCTCACTACCGACTGGTGCAATATGCTGGCTAGGGCACCGGATCGTAGCCGCCGTCGCAAAACGGGTGGCAGCGGCCGATCCGCTTGATGGCCAGCCAGGTGCCCCTGGCGGCGCCGTATTTGCGAATCGCCTGCGTGGCGTATTGCGAGCAGCTTGGCGTGAAGCGGCAATGCTGACCCAGGAATGGGCTGAGCGTCAATTGGTAGGCCCTGATCAGGAGCAGCAGGATCTTTTCCATAGCCTGTATTTTACAGGGCAGGGCGCCCGCCGCCTTCGGCCGTGGTTAAAAAAAACTTGCCGTGGCTTGAAAGTTCGGCTATAACACTCCACCTTAGATTGGTTGTGTTTCGACATAATTTTAATAAAAACATAGAGATATCATATTGTTACATTCTAAGTATGTAGTAATTTCAGGAGTTTGCAATCGTCCATGACTGCCACGAAAGTAAAATTGCCCAAAAGTTACAAACCCTCGCCCGACGAAGAGTACATGAACCCGAAGCAGCAGGAATATTTCCGCCAAAAGCTCATCAATTGGCGCGAAGAGCTGATCGAGGAATCGAGGGAGACCATCAGCAACCTGCAGAAAGAAGTCAGGGATGTGGGGGACGAGGCCGAGCGCGCCACGCGCGAAACCGAGAACAGCCTCGAGCTGCGTACCCGTGACCGCTACCGCAAACTGATCAACAAGATCAACAAGGCCCTGATCAAGCTGGACGAGGGCGAGTACGGCTACTGCGAAGAGACCGGGGACGAAATCGGCATCGAGCGCCTCGAGGCGCGTCCGATCGCCACTTTGTGCCTGGACGCACAGGAGCGCTGGGAGTTGCGGCAGAAGCAGATGGGTGATAGCCGTTAGTTGGGCCTGAACATTGCCCCCTTGTACCGTTCCTGGCTTGTCCAGGAACACTTGCACTAGAGCTTCCTTCAGCCAATAGCTTGGGCTATTGGCTTCAGTCCAGCCCGGCGCGCAACTGCTCCTGTCCGTCGCCAGCCTCCGGCACCCGGGAACAATGTTCAGGCCAGGGCCTGAAATGCTACCCCCATCCACCGTTCCTGGCTTGACCAGGAACACTTGCACTAGAGCTTCCTTCAGCCAATAGCTTGGGCTATTGGCTTCAGTCCAGCCCGGCGCGCAACTGCTCCTGTCCGTCGCCAGCCTCCGGCACCCGGGAACAATGTTCAGGCCAGGGCCTGAAATGCTACCCCCATGTACCGTTCCTGGCTTGTCCAGGAACACTTGCACTAGAGCTTCCTTCAGCCAATAGCTTGGGCTATTGGCTTCAGTCCAGCCCGGCGCGCAACTGCTCCTGTCCGTCGCCAGCCTCCGGCACCCGGGAACAATGTTCAGGCCAGGGCCTGAAATGCTACCCCCATCCACCGTTCCTGGCTTGACCAGAAACGCCTCTGCTTGAGCTTCCTTCAACCAATAGCTTAGGCTATTGGTCTCAGTCCAGCCCGGCGCACAGCCGTCCCCTTGTGTCGCCGCCGGGCAGTCGTATCCGGGACACGCTCGAGGCATCCTGCGCGCTCGGCATCCGCTCCCGGCGGATGCACGGCCCCGGCTGTGCTCACCCGGCGCCGCCTCTGGAGGCACGTGTTCATTGTGACGCCGCCGGGTAGCTGCATCCGGGGCACGCTCGAGGCGTCCTGCGCGCCCGGCATCCGTTCCCGACGGATGCACGGCCCCGGCTGTGCTCACCCGCCGCCGCCCGCACAGGCACGCATTCACTAAGACGCCGCCGGGTAGCTGCATCCGGGGCACGCTCAAGGCATCCTGCGCGCTCGGCATCCGTTCCCGACGGATGCACGGCCCCGGCCGCGCTCACCCGGCGCCGCCCGTGCAGGCACGTCGTTCCCGGACAGAACGTCATCCTCGCGAAAGCGGGGTGGTGAATATGCAATCTTCCCATTGTGACGCCGCCGGGCAGCCGCTCCCGGGACACGCTCGAGGCATCCTGCGCGCTCGGCCTCCGCTCCCGGCGGATGCACGGCCCCGGTCGCGCTCACCCGGCGCCGCCCGTACAGGCACGTCGTCCCTGCGTAGGCGGGGACCTCCCGGGCCTCGCGCTTAACTATTTTTTTGCCAGCTTGCTTGCGGCCTTGAAGATCGCGTCCAGCATCGCGTGCAGGCCGTTGGCGCGGGTTGGTGAGAGGTGTTGCTGCAGTCCGATGGCATTGATGAAATCCGGTTGCGTGTCCAGAATCCGCTGCGCGGACGCGCCCGAATAGACGCGGATCAGCAACGCGATCAGCCCGGAAACGATGGCCGCGTCGCTGTTGGCGCGGATGATCATCTCCTCGGCGTCGCCTCCGATCAGCAGCCAGACCCTCGACTGGCAGCCGTCGAGCAGGTTGTCGTCGGTCATCTCGGATGCATCCAGCGGCGGCAGATTCTTGCCCAGGTCGATCAGGTACTGGTACTTGTCCAGCCAGGTGTCGAACAGGCTGAAATCCTCGATGATGGCTTGTTGTGCGTCTTGTGGGTCGTGCATGGTCATCGCTGTCCGTTCAGTCCTGGTCCGCGCGCCGCCAGCGCGTACCGTCCGGGACGTCCTCGAGCGTGACGCCCATGGCCTGCAATTCGTTCCTGATCTGGTCGGCGCGGGCAAAGTCCCGCGCCTGCCGGGCCTGGTTGCGCTCTTCGATCAGGCCCTCGATCCTGGCGTCGTCGAGCCCGCTGGTATCACCGGTCAGCCAGGCTTCCGGATCCTGCCGGAACAGTCCCATCAGTTCGCCGCCGGCCAGCAGCAGCCCGCCGGCCTCGCGGGCGCTCCCGGCGTCCGCGGCGTTGGCGAGCCGGCGCGCCAGCTGGTTCAGTTCCGCCAGCGCCTCCGGCGTGTTGATGTCGTCCGCCAGCGCGGCCAGGAGCGGCGCGGAGGGCGACGCCGCCGGCGCCAACGGGCCGAACTTCGCGTTGGCGTCGCGCAGCACGCCATAGACACGGTTGAGCGTTCGCCGGCAGCGCTGCACCGCGGCTTCGGACCAGTCCAGCGGTTGCCGGTAGTGGGCGCTCAACAGCAGGTAGCGCAGCGTCTCGCCGCGGTGTTGCTGCAGCAGTTCGTGCACCACCAGCGTGTTGCCGAGCGATTTGGACATCTTGCTCTTGTCCACGGTGACGAAGCCGTTGTGCAGCCAGTACCGGGCAAATTCCCGGCCCTGGTGCGCGCAGACGCTCTGCGCGATTTCATTTTCGTGGTGCGGGAAAACCAGGTCCTGGCCGCCGCCGTGGATGTCGATGGTCTCGCCCAGGTGGTGGGCGGACATGGCGGAGCATTCGAGGTGCCAGCCGGGCCGGCCCCAGCCCCAGGGGCTGTCCCAGCCGGGTTGCGGCGCGACCGAAGGCTTCCACAGGACGAAGTCGCCTGGATGCCGCTTGATGTCGGAAACCTCGATGCGCGCGCCGTCCAGCATCTCGTTTCTGTCGCGTCCCGACAACCTGCCGTATTCGGGATAGGAATCGATGGAGAAGAGGACGTGGCCGTCGCTGGCGTAGGCGTGACCGCTGCGCACCAGTGCTTCGATCATCCCGATCATCACCGGGATGTGTTCGGTGGCGCGAGGTTCAATCGTCGGCAAACCCACGCCCAGGGCCGCCATGTCTTCGTGGTAGGCGTCGATAAAACGTGCCGAAATGACGTCAATTGGCACCTGCTGTTCGGCCGCCGCCGCGTTGATCTTGTCGTCCACATCGGTGATGTTGCGGGCATAGACGACCTGAGGATAACGCAGGCGGAGCAGGCGGTACAACAGGTCGAAGATGACCGCGGGGCGTGCGTTGCCGATATGCGCGTAGTTGTATACCGTGGGGCCGCAGGCGTACATGGTCACACGCTCCGGATCCTGTGGTATAAAGGTTTCCTTCTCGCGTTTGAGCGTGTTATACAGCAGCAAAGGTTCCGTATGGTTCATGTTTCCGGTCTGGGTAAGTTGACGCCGCCGCGACCCGTGGCGCTTCAGTGATCAGGGTAACCGCGCCATTCTAACAACATTGGTTCACAAGTTTAATTAACGAGGCACCCGTTTTACGGGAATGAGGTAAATACACCATGTCGCTCCGGCAGACGATTACAACCGACTACCCGGCCCATGTCGGCACGGTGCAGCAGCATTGGGAAGCGGCCCTGGCCGCGGAGGGCTATGACGCGGCGCTGATCCACGCCGGTAGCAAGCTGGTCAGTTTCCTGGACGACTATGAATATCCGTTCCGCTGCAACCCCCATTTGCTGTGGTGGGCGCCGCTGACCCGGCACCACGACAGCGCATTGCTGGTGCGGCCGGGGCGGAGGCCGAAGTTGTTCTACTACCAGCCGGACGATTACTGGTACCTGCCGCCGCGGGACCCGGAAAGCTGGTGGGCGGATGAGTTAGACGTGGTGCAGGTGCGCGACCCCGGCCACTGGCGGCAGGCCGTTAGCCGGACGACCGCCTGTATCGGCGATGCGCCTGCACTGGCGGAACTGGCGGCGGACGGACAGCTCAACCCGGCCCGCCTGCTCAATCGCGTCCACCTAGCGCGAACGCGCAAGACCGCCTACGAGGTGGCCTGCATGACAGAGGCCGCCCGGCTGGGCGCGATCGCCCACAAGGCGGCCGAACAGGCATTTCGCGCAGGCTGCAGCGAATATGAAATTCACCAGCGCTACTGCATGTCGATCCGGATGGTCGATGCGGAACTGCCCTACGGCAATATCGTGGCGCTGAACGAGCACGGTTCGGTGCTGCACTACCAGGCGCACGAGGAACAACCTCCCCGGACCGCCCGCTCGTTCCTGATCGACGCCGGCGCGACCGTGCACGCCTACGCATCGGACATCACCCGCACCTACGCGGCGGAGCCCGGTGAGTTCGCCGACATCGTCGCGGCGATGGACGCTACCCAACAGGGGCTCTGCGGGTGGGTCGTGGCAGGGCTGGATTACCGCGAGTTGCACCTCCGGGCCCACCTTGAAATCGCCACGATCCTGCACGACTTCGGCATCATCAGGGTCCCCGCCGAAGAGGCCGTCGAACGCGGTTTGAGCAGCGTCTTCTTCCCGCACGGCCTCGGCCATTTCCTGGGGCTGCAGACGCACGACGTCGCCGGGCTGATCGCCGACCCGGACGGCACGCCCATACCGCGTCCGGAGGGCCATCCGTTTCTGCGCCTCACGCGCACGCTCGAAGCCGGGAATGTGCTCACGATCGAGCCCGGCCTGTATTTCATCGCGCCGCTGCTGCGCCAGTGGCGGGAAGAGGGCGACGCCGCGCTGATCGACTGGGATAAGGTGGAGGCGTTGGCGCCCTGTGGCGGTATCCGCATCGAGGATAACGTGCTGGTCACCGGGGGCGAGCCGAGAAACCTGACGCGGCCAGCCTTCGCGGCGGGTTGAGCGATTGCTCCGAACAAGCACTGCGCATTTCCGCCGCGCAGCCGCGTACGGGACACACTTGAGCCATCTCTGGAAGTTCGGCATCCGTTCCCGTCGGCTGCACGGTCCCGACCGCGGGCGCTTGGTGTCGCCTAATCGCTGACCAGGTCAGCCGTTAAACCGAGACCGCTGAGTTTCTCCACGGGCAGGGAATGTGCCGGTCCGTGGTTCCAGATCGTGGCCTGGCTGGAAAAGAGTTGTTGTTTTTCCGGGCTGGCGAGGAGTTTGAGGGCGTCCTTGATGTGGGCACCGGCCACGGCCTTGCTGACGATCGTGTCCAGTTCGGTGGCGTAGGGTTCGCCGATCACCCTGCGCATGGCCTCGTTGGCGGTGGTGAGGTCATCAGGGAACAGGAATTTGCCGGTCTCGAGCTGGTAAAAGTCGGACAGCGCCTGCATCGACTGCAGTGAGCAGTAGGCGTCGTCGAGCAGGCCGATGATACCCAGGTTGTCCGGTATGACGTCGTTGTCCTCGACCCAGTATCCCTCCACCATTTTGAAGATGCTTTTCATTTCGGATTCGAGCCCCACGTTCCTGGCCGATGTCAGAGCGACCGTCAGCAAATAGGGCACCTGTTCGATGTAGTCGTATATGAAACTGGCGGCGCGGGCCAGGTCGGACTTGCCCGGTGTCGCGCCTTCGCGTTCGGCGATGACCGCGAGCAAATCCTGCAATTCTCCGGCCGCGTGCGGGTCGGAGAACTGCTCGGTAATGATCTTTTCGATCCGGGTCGTATCCATGCCAGTCTAATAAACGCTCCTCGGCGACATTCTAGCAACGGAATGCGTGATCAGGCATGTCCATTGCGGACAAGGGCGTGAAATTGTAGTGCATCTCCGTTAAGGTTGCCGCTTCGCACATGCTGTCGGAGACGGTATCGGTGTTGGCGCTTTCCATTGTTTCGTTGTTTGTCGGCCCGTTGTTTTACAACTGGTTGCGGCAAGGTGGTCTGGTCGCCCGGGCGTTCGATACGCTGATCGTTGCGGTGCTGTTGGTGCTGCTGGTTTTTCTGCTGATTCCCGAGTCCTGGGCCGAACTGGGGCTCGTATCATTGGTGCTGATGCTGACCGGTTACCTGGTGCCGGGCCTGCTGGAAAAGCTGCTGGCGCACGCCGCCGATACACTGCACCGCGTAAGCCTGTTCATCGCGCTGCTGGGCTTGGCGCTGCACGCTGTGCTGGATGGTGCGGGGGTTGCGACGAGTACGCTGCACCGCCCGCACAACCTGGCATTGGCCATCGTCGTGCATCGGCTCAGCGTCGGCCTGATTCTGTGGATGTTGGTGCAACCGCTATTCGGCAAGCGAGCCGCGTTGGCCGTACTGGGAGTGGTTTCGCTGGCAACGGTCGGTGGCTACCTGCTGTCGGAGCATATCGCCGAATACCGGGGGGAGACGGTCATGCCGATCATTCAGGCGCTGATTATCGGCACGATCGCGCACAGCCTGATCCACCGTGACCACAGCCACCGTCAGCGGCATTGAAAGCCGTTCCCTTAAAGACCGTTGCCCCCGCGAAAGCACGGACCTCACGATTCCGCTGCTCGCGGCACCGCCCGTACAGGCACGTCATTCCCGCCAAGCAATGTCATCCCCGCGAACGCGAGGTGGTGAATTTACGACACTCCCACTGTGGCGCCGCCGGGTAGTCGCATCCGGGGCACGCTCGAGCCATCCTGCGCGCTCGGCATCCGCTCCTGGCGGATGCACGGCCCCGGCCGCGTTCTGCCGGCGCCGCCTCTGGAGGCACGTGTTCATGGTGACGCCGCCGGGCACCCGCATCCGGAGCACGCTCGGGGCATCCTGCGCGCTCGGCATCCGCTCCTGGCGGATGCACGGCCCCGGACGCGCTCTGCCGGCGCCGCCTCTGGAGGCACGTGTTCATGGTGACGCCGCCGGGCACCCGCATCCGGAGCACGCTCGAGGCATCCTGCGCGCTCGGCATCCGTTCCCGACGGATGCACGGCCCCGGCCGCGCTCTGCCGGCGCCGCCCCTGGAGGCACGTGTTCATTGTGACGCCGCCGGGCAGTCGCATCCGGGGCACGCTCTGGGCGTCCTGCGCGCTCGGCATCCGCTCCTGGCGGATGCACGGTCCCACCCGCGTCCGCCCGGCACCGCCTGTACAGGCATGTCATCCCGGGGCGATATCGTCGCCCCCGCGAAGGCGGGGGCCTCCATACCATTACCGAAACCTGTGAGATTCCCGCTTTCGCAGGAATGACAAAACAGCGCCCTCGCGGGAATGAAAATTCAAAGCGGTGGCGAGATTTACTCGTCTCATCCCTGAGACTCGCCCCTGCGGGGTTTGCCGCTTCGCGGCTGCATTCGAAATTCGCTCCCGGCGAATTTGTGAACTCTCGGGTGAGATTCCAACTCCCCTCCCACTCATAAAAAAAGCCGCTTCAAACGGCGTGAAAGCGGCTTTTTTTATGAGTGGTCGGGATGGCGAGATTTGAACTCACGACCCCCACGTCCCGAACGTGGTGCTCTACCAGGCTGAGCTACACCCCGACAAGGCGCGTATTCTAACCAAGCCCGCGATTCATTGATAGTGTCAATAAAGCGCACGCCGAATGCACTTTGTTTTCGTCTGAACAAGGACATAGGAAAACAAGCTATAAATCACTGCGTTTTTGGTAAAAAAAAACTTAATTGCTTGTTAAGAATTTGTAATGAAACCTTGGTACAATGCGCGGCGTCACGGCTCTTGCGGGCAGTGATTGGAGGGAGAGAACAGTGCGAAAAGCAGAAGAACCAGCCATCGGTCGGGCATCGTTCCTGATCGGGCTGGTTTTTTTTGAGTCTCTCAAAACCTGACCCAAGTAAAAACGCATGAGGTGGATGAGGTAATGTATAAGATAATCCGAACGTCATTTGTTTTCCTGCTTATACTTTCAGCGTTGTGTATCCCGGTGGCTGCTGTTGCGCAGGTCACTTCCGGTTCTATCCGCGGTACCGTGCAAACGCCGTCCGGCGCGCCCGCTGTCGGTGCGACGGTTACCATCAAAGACACCCGGACCAGTTCCACGCGCGTCGTCACGACCAACAAGCAGGGCGAATTCAGCGTCAGCGGCCTGTCTATCGGCGGCCCGTACACGATCGGTGTGACTACCGACAATTACAAGGACGCGTTGCTCACTGACGTCTATACCAACCTGTCCGCGGCCGTGACTTTCAACGTCAGGCTGGAATCGGGCACGCTGGAAGAGGTGCTCGTGACCGGTTCGAAGGCCTACGCCGGTGCTGAACTGGCCATGGGGCCCAGTGCGAATTTCGGCATCGACACGCTGGAAACGGCGCCGGCCATCAACCGCAACATCACCGATATCATTCGCGCCGACCCGAGGATTTATGTCGATGAATCCCGCGGTGACATCAATGCGGTGCAGTGCGGTGGTCAGAACTCCCGCTACAACAGCCTGACGGTCGACGGTGTGCGGATGAATGATTCGTTCGGCTTGAATTCGAACGGTTACCCGACCGAGCGCATGCCGTTTCCCTACGACGCGATCAGCCAGGTGGCCGTCGAACTGGCGCCGTTCGACGTGCAGTATGGCGGCTTTTCGGCCTGTAACATCAACGCCGTCACCAAGTCCGGCGGCAACGAGTTCCACGGCTCGGGCTTCTACGACTACACCAATGACAGTCTGCGCGGTGACAAACTTGAAGGCGACAAGATCAATACCGGCGACTATACCGAGAAGCGCTACGGCGTGACCCTCGGCGGACCGATCATCGAGGACAAGCTGTTTTTCTTCGCAGCCTATGAAAAACTCGAAGGCGCCAACCTCTTCGATCGCGGCCCGATCGGTTCCGGCGCGGTCGACGAAATCGACATCACCCAGGCGCAACTGGACGAGATCGCCAATATCGCCAGGACGATTTACCAGTATGACCCGGGTCCCATTCCGCAGAGCATGGGAAATTTCGACAAGAAGTTCCTGCTCAAACTCGATTGGAACATCAACGACCAACATCGCCTCGCGTTCACCTACAACTTCAACGATGGCGACAACATCAGCGAGTCCGACAGCGCCAACTACGAGATCGAGTTCGCCAACCACCTCTACGAGCGCGGGGCGCGGCTGCATTCCTATGTCGGCAACCTTTACTCGGACTGGACGGAGAATTTTTCGACTGAATTGAGGGTGTCCTACCTTAAGCTCGATAACCGTCAGATCTCCATCGGCGGGACGCAGTTCGGCGAAATCCGGGTGGAGACGCCCAATGTCGACGTCTACCTCGGCGGCGACGACAGCCGGCAGTCGAACAAGCTCAAGTACGACGTCACGAGCTTCTCCTTCAAGGCCAAGTACGACATCAACGGGCATTACCTGACCTTCGGCGTCGAGCAGGAAGCGCTGGACATCTTCAATCTTTTCGTACAGCACACGCAGACCGAAATCAGATTTGACGGCATCGATAACTTCCGCAACGGTTATCCGTCCGCGATCTACTACAACAACGCACCGTCGAACAATCCGGACGACGCGGCGGCCGACTGGGGTTACGAGATCAACACGGTCTTTGGGCAGGACGAGTACGCCCTCACCGACCGCCTGACCATCGTTGCCGGCCTGCGCTACGACTGGTACACGACCAGCGACAAACCGGCCGAGAACCCGGATTTCGTCGCCGATTACGGCTTCTCCAATTCGGAGACCGTGGACGGGCTCGGCTTGCTGCAGCCGCGCCTCGGCATCACCTTCGACTGGACCGAG
Organism: uncultured Gammaproteobacteria bacterium; assembly: GCA_963774415.1. Lineage (GTDB taxonomy): Bacteria > Pseudomonadota > Gammaproteobacteria > Xanthomonadales > SZUA-36 > SZUA-36. Next base: position 66,116 of record CAVZEU010000001.1, read on the forward strand.
AACACCACGATTCGCGGCGGTATCGGCCTCTATTCCGGCGGCAATCCGAACGTCTGGCTGTCCAACAACTATTCAGCCAACAACGTGCTCCAGTTCGGCCAGCGCGGCCGCTCCTTCGGTTACACCAACGGCTCACGCTCGCTGTTCGACAGCGACGTCGTCTGGGTCGCCTGCGAGGAGGGTGTACCGACCGGTCCCGGCTGGTGTGTTCCCAAGGAACTGTACGACGCCGTCGCCCAGGGTGTCGGCGACAACTTCGAGATCAACTACCTGGATCCGGATTTCAAACTGCCGCGCGAGTGGAAATTCGCCCTGGGCATGACGCATACGTTCCCGCAGGACTACGTGTTCACGGCGGACGTGCTGGTCACCGAGGGCAAGAAGTCCGCGATGATCCTGCACGGAGACCTCGAACAGGTCGGAACCACGGCGGACGGCTACCCGATCTACAACAGCGTGCGCGAGCCCAGCTTCGTTTTGACCAACAGTTCGAAGGGCAACCGCTCCAAGCTGTTGTCGCTGGGTCTGTCGAAAGCCTATGACAATGGCTTCGACTTTACGCTCGGGTACGCCTACAGCGACGCCGAGGACGTGCAGCCGATGACCAGTTCGGTGGCGTTCTCGAATTATACGAACCGCGCGTTTTTCGACCCGCAGGAGGACGTGCGCTCCACCTCGAACTACAACATCAAGCATCGCTTCACGATGACGGCGAGGTGGCAGAAGAATCTTGGCAAGTTTTCCACGGTCACTTCCTTGTACGGTTCAGCGAATTCGGGCCGGCCTTTCAGCTACACGTATGACGGCACGATCGTGCCGTACAACTTCACGCCGTACCTGGATTTCCTGCCGATCGTCCTGAAACCGGGCGACAAGCGCAACGAGCACGACGGCTCCTGGTGGAGCAAGGTCGATCTTCGCATCGACGTGGGCTTCCCGCTCTTCGGCCGCGAGGACCGGGCTTCCGTGTTCCTGGTCATCGACAACCTGACCAATCTCCTGAACGACAACTGGGGCGTGCTGAAACAGTACGATTTCCCGCGCACGGTCGAGAGGGGAACCAAGGAGTCGCGTATCGGCGACGCGTCCCGTTACGAAATCCGGTTTGGTTTCAAGTACGAATTCTGACCGCAGGCAACGGGGGAGAGAAAGGCGGGGCCGGCTTCGAGCCGGTCCCGTCTTTTTTGTGTAACATGTCGGTTTTAATATCAGCCTCGCTGACGAACGGCCGCCGTATTGGCCAGGGAGACATCGATTGCCGGCTAACGCCGTAAGCGCCCGCATTTATCCGGCGGGAATACTGACCACGCTGAGCCATATGGAGGTGGAGCGCCTGCACGACGTCACCCACGGTGACCTGGCGCAGCTGATCCGCCGCTGCGCACTGGCTGTGCTCAACAGCGGCCAGGAGGACGACGACGCGGAAGCGCTGTTGCAGCGCTACCGGGATTTCACCATCGAGGTGCAGCAGTTCAACCGGGGCATCCGCCTGGAACTGAGCAATGCGCCGCCTTGCGCCTTCGTCGACGGCGTGATGGTGCAGGGCATCCGCGAACTGCTTTCCGCGGTGATCCGCGACCTGGTTTATTTCGATGCGGAATTGCTCCGCAGCGCTTCGGCCGACCTGGAAAGCCGCGCGGGCATCACCAACGCCGTATTCGAAATCCTGCGCAACGCCCACGTGTTCCGGCCGCAACAGGAGCCGGACCTGGTCGTTTGCTGGGGCGGTCATTCGATCCCGCGGCGGGAATACGACTACACGAAGAAGGTCGGTTACGAGATCGGCCTGCGAAAACTGAACATCTGCACCGGTTGCGGACCCGGCGCGATGAAGGGGCCGATGAAAGGCGCGGCCATCGCGCACGCGAAACAGCGTATCCACAACGGTTGCTACGTGGGCATCTCCGAGCCAGGCATCATCGCCGCCGAGTCGCCCAACCCGATCGTCAACCAACTGGTCATCATGCCCGATATCGAAAAGCGCCTGGAAGCCTTTGCGCGCCTGGGTCACGGGTTTGTCGTGTTCCCCGGGGGCGTGGGGACGGCCGAGGAAATTCTTTTCCTGCTGGGTTTGTTGTTGAACCCGGCGAACGACGAGCAGCCGTTCCCGCTGGTGTTCAGCGGCCCGGCCGACGCGCGCGGCTATTTCGAGCAGATCGACGCGTTCATCGGCCTGACGCTGGGGCCGGTCGCACAGGAGAAGTACCAGATCATCGTGGCCGATCCGGAAAAGGTCGCGCAGGCCATGGCGAGCGGCGTCGCCAGGGTCGGGACACACCGCAGAAAGCGCAAGGATGCTTATTATTTCAACTGGTTACTGGAAGTTGAGATGGCCTTCCAGCAACCGTTTGCGCCAACCCACGAGAACATGGCCGCCCTGGAAATCAACCGCGGCCTGCCAGCGCACGTGCTGGCCGCCAACTTGCGCCGCGTGTTTTCCGGTATCGTCGCCGGTAACGTGAAACCGGAAACGCTGGCCCGGATCCGCGCGCACGGGCCATTCGAGATCCACGGCGAAAGGGAGATCATGCAGGCGTTGGACCGCCTGCTCGAATCCTTTGTCAGCCAGGGCCGCATGAAACTCCCCGGCAACGAGTACAAGCCCTGTTACCGCGTCGTCGCCTGAGCGCCGCGCGTCGACCGCGGGAAGGGTAGCGGACAGGCTGCAGCCGGGACCGTGCATCCGTCGGGAACGGATGCCGAACGCCAATGGATGGCTCGAGTGTGTCCCGGCGCAGCTGCCCGCTGCCCAGAAGCCCGGTTCAATCCAATGACCGCGCTTGGCTTACTTGCGATCCTGGGCAGACAGCGCGGCTTCGCCGATCAGCTTCCTGGCCGCGGTCAGGTCCACGCCGTGCGTGTATTTGAAATCGTCCCCGTAGCGTTCGATCAGGCCCCTTGCGAGCAGTTCGTTGCGCCGCTGGGGCGCGATCGTGTCGGCGTCGATCACCGCGTGGGGGTCTTCGAACCGGTATGCCTTCACCAACGTGTCGAGCGGATCGGAAATGGCGATGCCGTCCACCGGGTAACGCAGGGCGTAACGCTGGTCGCGCCGAACCAGGACCTGCAGGGCGCAGCCTTCGGGCAGGCCCCTGTACCTGTCCGGGTCGCCCGGGTCAACGCGCAGAAAAACGAGGAATCGGCCGCCCGTCCCGGCGGACCCCGGGTTCGGGAAATAGCATTCGTGCAGGCGCAGGCCTTTTTCATACACTTCGATCGTGTCGCCGTCCGCCCGTTTGCGCTTGTAGCCGATCAGGATCTTCAGGTAGGCGCTGCCCGCGTTTGGAAATGAGCGCGCATATGTGTACTCGGTTTCCATCACCTGCACGAGGGCAACCAGGTCCGCTTGCCGCGCCAATTCCGACAGACTGTGCCTGTTTTCCGCCGGCTCGCTCGTCTTTGCGGCGGCGCCGGCCGTCGCTGTCAGGGTGAGTAACACGAGCGACAGAAAAAATCGGCTTATGGCGTTGGTGGCGGCTTTCACTCTTCTGATCCTATCCTCTATGGTGCGCACTCCCATATTTTGATAGCCTTGCGCGAAAATTCCAACCGGGGAACATCAGACCATGATCACACGCCCGACGCGCCTGCCGGCCGTGCTGCTGACCTTGTTGCTGGCAGCCTGTAATTCATCGAACAGTATTACCTTCTCGACTTCCAAGGACGAGGACAAACCCACGCCTGAGCAAGCCGCCGCCTTTGTCGCGGACGCCGAGCGGCAACTGGCCGACATCGGGCAGGAAGCCGAACGCATGGCCTGGGTCTACGCCAATTTCATTACCTCGGACACCGAGAAACTGTCGGCCGCAGCCAACGAGAGGTTCACCGCCAAGCAGGTGGGACTGGCGGTCGCGGCGGCCCGTTTCAACGACGTGCAAGGTCTGGATAGCGATACGCGGCGCAAGCTGGACATGCTGCGCAGCGGTATCGTCATGCCGGCGCCGCAGGACCAGGTCAAGACCGCCGAGCAGGCCGAGATCGGCGCCAAGATGAGCGGCATGTACGGTAAGGGCAAGTACTGTTACGCCAACGGTGACTGCCTCGAACTGGAGCAGCTCAGCGAAATCATGGCCAAGTCGCGTGACCCGGCGCAGTTGCTCGAAACCTGGAATGGCTGGCGCAGGGTTTCGCCGCCGATGAAACCCCTCTACGCCCGCGAGGTGGAACTGGCCAACGAGGGTGCCCGCGAACTCGGGTTCACGGACCTCGGCGCCATGTGGCGCTCCGGGTACGATATGCCCCCGGATGAGTTCTCAGCCGAACTGGACCGCCTCTGGGAGCAGGTCAAACCGCTTTACACGGCCTTGCACTGTCACGTTCGCGCCAGGCTGGGCGAGCAGTACGGCACCGACCTTGTCCCCCAGGACGGCCCCATTCCGGCGCACTTGCTCGGCAACATGTGGGCGCAGGACTGGAGCAATATTTACCCGCTGGTTGCGCCCGCAGAGACCACCCCGGCCTATGACCTCGACGCGATCCTGAAGGATAAGGGCTATGACGCGATCAAGATGGTCAAGACCGGCGAGGGCTTTTTCAGCTCGCTGGGTTTCGCCCCGCTGCCCGACACGTTCTGGCAGCGCTCGTTGTTCGTCAAGCCGCGGGACCGCGACGTTGTCTGCCATGCTTCGGCCTGGGATATCGACGAGCGCGATGACCTGCGCATCAAGATGTGTATCGACGTTAACGCCGAAGATTTCAAAACCATCCACCACGAACTGGGCCACAACTACTACCAGCGCGCCTACAAGCAGCTCAGCTACCTTTACCGGTCCGGCGCCAACGACGGCTTCCACGAGGCTGTCGGTGATACGATCGCGCTGTCCATCACCCCGGACTACCTTAAAAGCATCGGCTTGCTGGACCAGGCGCCGGACGCCTCCGGCGACATCCCGCTGCTGATGAAGCGCGCTCTGGAGGGCGTTGCCTTCCTGCCGTTCGGGCTCCTGGTGGACAAGTGGCGGTGGAAAGTCTTTTCCGGCGAAGTGGGCCCGGACGGCTATAACGACCTGTGGTGGCGGCTGCGTGAGAAATACCAGGGCGTGAAGGCGCCCAACGAGCGCCCGGCCGATGCCTTCGACCCGGGGGCCAAGTACCACGTACCCGCCAACACACCGTACGCGCGCTATTTCCTGGCGCGCATCCTGCAGTTCCAGTTTCATCGGGCTATGTGCCGCATCGCCGGCAACAAGGGACCGATCAACCGTTGCTCTTTTTACGGCAACACCGAAGCGGGCAAGCGTCTCCAAGCCATGCTGAAAATGGGCCGCAGCAAGCCGTGGCCGGACGAACTCGAGGCGCTGACCGGGCAGCGGCAGATGGACGCGACGGCGATCCTGGACTACTTCGCGCCGCTGAAGGCCTGGCTGGACAAGCAGAACGAGGGTCGTCAGTGCGGTTGGTAGGGCAGCAAGCAAAGAAAAGTCACTCGCCGTTAAGCAAAATCAGATTCAGGCCAGCGGGCCGCTGCCCCGGGACACGTTCATGACACCCCTGTGCACCCGGCATCCGCTCCCGGCGGATGCACGGTCCCGGCTGCAGCTTGCCGGCTACCCTTCCGGCTGCCGAAGCGCCGACAGGCGCAAAAGCCCGCCGCTAGGCGGCAAATTCAGCAACCCCGGACCTTCGCCAGCAACTGGCCGACCTTGACCGCAGCGCCGGCGGCGATGCCCTGTACGGGCTCCACGCTGCCGGGCGGCAGCAAGACAATGACCGTTGAGCCCATGTTGAAACGGCCCATCTCCGCCCCCTTTTCAAGCCGAATGTCCTTGCCCGCGTAGTTCGTCACGGCGGGCTCCGGAGCAGGGGGCGGTTCGATATCCCCCGCCCAGGCGGTGCTGATGCTCGAAACCAACATGGCGCCGACGAGCACGACCGCCATCGGGCCGCAGGCGGTTTCGAAAAGGCATACCACGCGCTCGTTGCGGGCAAATAGCCGCGGTATGTTGCGGACCGTGTACGGCGCCACCGAGAACAGCTTGCCCGGCACATGGATCATGCGTTGGAGCACACCGGTGAGCGGCATGTGGACGCGGTGGTAATCCTTCGGTGAGAGGTAAATGGTGGCAAAAAAGCCGTCCGCGAACTGTGCGCACACAGCGTCGTTTGCCAGCAGGTCCCCGAGCGTATAGTCGCGGTTCTTGGCCTGCAGGATGCGTTCCCCGTGCAGGCTGCCGGCGGCGCTGACGGTGCCGTCGCACGGGCATTGCAGCGCGTCAGCCGAGGTCTCGAAAACACGCACGCCCGGTTTCAGACGGCGCGTGAACCACGCGTTGAAATTGGGGTAATCCGCGAGCTGGTCCGACAGCGCCTCGCTGCGGTCGATACCGGCCATGCGGCTGATCGAACGGATCAGGAAGTTCTTTACCGCGACCGTTTCGCAACGCGTCAGCCAGTAGACGATGCGGGACAGGGCATGCTGCGGCAAGAAATACTGAGTGCCCGCCAGGAGTTTCCCGGCAAGCCCGTTCACCGGCCACCGCCTTTACATACTTGTCGCGCCATAACATTTATCATTCGGGCATCCGCGTCGGCAGCCGGTCGTGTGCAGGGTTCTGGTCGGCCGCCAATTATAATACCTGTTGGTAACGACTGTTCGGGAATCATGGCGGCACAACCGCATACGGCAGCAGAGTGGTGTGATTATTGCGCGCGGGAACTGACCCGGGCCGGCGTCGTTTTTGGCCACGGCACCGACAACGCACGCGACGAAGCCGCCTGGCTGCTGCTGCAGGCCATGGGTGCGCCGCTCGACGGATCGTTCCAGCATTGGGATCGGGTTCTCGACGCCGCTCAGCAGTCCAGGCTGGAGCAATTGCTCAGACGCAGGGTCGAGGAGCGGCTGCCGCTCGCCTACCTGACGGGCAAGACGCTTTTCTGCGGCCTGGAATGTATCGTGACGCCCGCGGTCCTGGTGCCCAGGTCGCCCATAGCGGAGTTGATACCGGAAGGGTTTTCGCCGTGGCTCGGCGGCCAGGCCGAGGGCGGCCTGGCGCTCGACATGTGCACCGGCAGCGGCTGTATCGCCGTCGCCCTCGCCGCGCACCTGCCCCTCGCCCGGGTCGACGCGGTAGACATTTCCGCGCCGGCCCTGGCCGTCGCCGCGCGCAATGTCGCCCTGCACGGCCTCGAGGAGCGGGTCAGGTTGCTGCGGTCCGATTTGTTCGACGACCTGCCGCCGGAACGCTACGACCTGATCGTCAGCAACCCGCCGTATGTGCCTGCCGCGGAACTCGCCAGCCTGGCCCCCGAATACCGTGCCGAACCGGGGCCGGGCCTGGCCGGCGGCGAGGACGGCTTGGACCTGGTGCTGCGGTTGCTGGCCGTTGCGCCGGGCTGGCTCAAGCCGCGCGGCGTCCTGGTGGTTGAAGTCGGCGCCAGTGCGGCGGCGTTGCAACGGCAGTTGCCGGGGGTTCCCTTCCTGTGGCTGGAATTTCGCCATGGCGGGGAAGGCGTATTTCTGCTTGAATATGACCAACTGATCGCATGTCATGCCGATGTGCGGTCCCTGCTGGAGCAACGCAACGATGTCTGATAACACCTTTGGCCGAATTTTCCGCGTGACGACCTTTGGTGAAAGCCACGGTCCGGCCATCGGTTGCGTGATCGATGGCTGTCCGCCGGGCCTGGAAATCGACTGCGACGAAATCCGGCGTGAGCTCGAGCGCCGGGCCACCGGTAAGAGCCGTCACACCTCGCAGCGAAAAGAGCAGGATTGCGTGCAGGTGTTGTCCGGCGTCTTCGAGGGCCGCACCACCGGCACCCCGATCGCGCTGCTGATCGAAAACACCGACGCGCGCTCGCGTGACTACACCGATATCGCCGATCGCTTCCGGCCCGGCCACGCCGATTACACTTATTGGAAAAAATACGGCGTGCGCGATTACCGGGGCGGCGGCCGTTCTTCCGCGCGCGAAACCGCGATGCGGGTCGCTGCGGGCGCCATTGCGAAGCGGTACCTGCGCCAGCGGTTCGATATGCAGATCGACGCCTGGCTGGCGCAGCTCGGGCCGATACGCACCGACCGGGCATTCGATCCGGACGAGCCCGAAAGAAACCCGTTTTTCAGCCCCGATGCCAGCGTCGTGCCGCAACTGGAGGAATACGTCGACAGCCTGAGAAAGTCCGGCAATTCCTGCGGCGCCAGGATTTCGGCGCGCGCCAGCAACGTGCCCGCGGGTCTCGGCGAGCCGGTCTATGGCAAGCTCGATGCGGACCTCGCTTCCGCCATGATGGGTATCAACGCCGCCAAGGCGGTGGAGATCGGCGCCGGTTTTGGCTGTGTCGAGCAACTGGGCACCGAACACCGCGATGAAATTACGCCGGACGGGTTCTTAAGCAACCACGCGGGCGGTATACTTGGCGGGATTTCGAGTGGCCAGGACATCCTCCTCAGTGTGGCGTTCAAACCCGCCTCCAGCCTGCGGATACCATGCCGGAGCATCAACACCGAAGGACAGGCGGTTGAGGTCATCACCAAGGGCAGGCACGACCCCTGCGTCGGAATCCGGGCCACGCCGATCGTGGAGGCAATGCTGGCCCTGGTGCTGATGGATCACGTACTCAGGCAGCGGGCACAAAACGGTGAAGGTAGCGCATGAATGAAAACCTGAGAATCGCGGTCGCCGGGGCCACCGGCGCCGTCGGCACGACGATGCTGTCCATCCTGGCCGAGTCAGGCTTCCAGGAGAGCAAGGTGTATGCCCTCGCCAGTGAACGGTCACTGGGTAAAACGGCTGAGTTCGGCAAGTACTCGCTGGATGTCGAGGTGCTGGACGCGTTCGATTTCAGCCAGGTCGATTACGCCCTGTTTTCCGCCGGAGCGAAGGTCAGCCTGCAGCAGGCCACGCGGGCGGCGGCGGAGGGCGCTATCGTCATCGACAACACCTCCGCGTTTCGCCGGGACGACGCCATTCCGCTGGTGGTGCCGGAAATCAACGGGGATTTGCTGCAGGATATCGAAGCCGGCAGCATCATTTCCAACCCCAACTGCTCCACCATCCAGATGCTGATGGCGATCGCGCCGCTGCACGCTGCCGCCGGAATCGACCGCATCAACGTGGCGACGTACCAGTCGGTGTCCGGAGCCGGTCAGAAAGCCATGGAGGAACTGGCGCAGCAGACCATGGCGCGCCTGAGTTTCAAGGACATCGAGAGCAAGGTGTTTGCCCAGCCGATCGCCTTCAACGCGCTGCCGATGATCGATGCCCTGCAGGACAACGGCTACACGCGTGAAGAAATGAAGCTGCAATGGGAAACGTGCAAGATCCTGCGCGACGATTCGATCCGGGTCAACGCGACGGCGGTCCGGGTGCCGGTGTTCTACGGCCATTCCGAGGCCGTACACCTGGAGACCCGGGAAGACATCAGCGTGGACGCTGTGCGCGATTTGCTGCACCGGGCGCCCGGACTGGTTTTGATCGACGACAACAGCCCGGCGGCCCAGGCTACCGCCGTTACCCATGCGGCCGGCAAGAACGAGGTTTTCGTCAGCCGATTGCGGCGCGATTACACGCATCCTCGCGGCATCGACATGTGGGTGGTGGGCGACAATATTCGCAAGGGCGCCGCTCTCAATGCGGTGCAAATCATGCAGGCGTTGTGCAACCGGTAATTGGGCGGTGGAATCCTGTTGCCGGCAAAAGTAAACTCTGCTTGCTTAAGCCATGATATATAATCACTTTAAAATCATGCGGGAAGGTCAGGGAATGACGAGGAAAAGCATGCAAAAACTAGCCCGATGGACGCTGTTCGCGGTACTGAGCGTGGCCTGCCAATCACTTTACGCCCTGGGTTTGGGGGCGGTCACGGTCAAATCCTTTCTCAACCAGTCGCTCGAGGCTCGCATCGCGCTACTTGGCAAAGACAAGGAAGAGTTGCAGAGCGTAAGCGCCAAGCTGGCATCCGCGAGTGACTTTGATTTGCTCGGCCTCAATCGTGCCGTCATTACCGTTCCGCTGGACTTCGAGGTCTTTGCCGATGCGGACAAGCCCTACATCCGGGTGACCAGCCGCCTGCCGGTGCACGACCCGGTGATGCAGGTGGTGATGGAAGTCACCTGGTCCCATGGCCGCATGCTGCGCGAGTACACGCTGTTCCTGGACCCGCCGACGGTCGCGGCGCAAGCGCCGCCGGTGACGCCGCCGGAGCCTGCAGCCGCAGCGCCGGAGCCTGCGCCGATACAAAGGCCGGCCCCGCTTGCGCCGGCCCAGTCCGAATCGCAGCCGCAGGTCGGCCCGCAACCGCCGCGGCAATCCGAACAGGAACCCCGCGCAGAAGGTCCTGGGTCGGGTGACAGTTATGGCCCGGTCGGCCGCGGCCAGACACTCTGGAGCATCGCCAGCGATTGGAGCCACGGCACCGGTTACAGCGTCAACCAGGTCATGCTCGCCTTGTTGAAAAAGAACCCGCAGGCGTTTAACGAGAACAATATCAATGCCCTCAGGCGCGGCGCGATCCTGCGTTTTCCATCCGCCGGGGAAATCGACGCGCTGACACCCCGGGAGGCCATGCTGGAGGCGATCAACCAGCACGATGAATACCTGAGCGGCGGCCCGGCGCCCGCCCCTGACAGCGACGTGCCCACTGTTGCAGAAAGCGGCAAGTACGAGGATACCGTGGCAGCGGAAGAGACCGCCAAGCCTGAAGAGAAGGGGCACCTGGAACTGGTTCCGCCGCCGGCCGGCGACCAGGAAAGCGCGGCGAGCAGCACGCCTGCCGCACAAGACCAGGAAGCCGGCGCGCCGGATCAGGCGACCAGGGAAGACCTGGCCCGCACCGAAGAGGAACTGGCCAATGTCAAACAGGAAAATGCCTATCTGAGCGAGCGCATCAAGCAACTCGAAACCGAGGTCGAGTCCAACAAGTCCGCCCTGATAAAGGCGCAGGACCAGGATCTGGCGGGCGTGCAGAAAGCCAGCGAAGAGCAACGCAAGAGCGGCGAGGCGGAGACACCCGTGGCGATCACGCCCGGCGGGGAAGAGCGGCCCTGGTACGCCGGCCCGACCAAATGGATCGTGGCGATCGTCGTGGTGCTTATCGCGCTCCTGGTTTGGGTGATGCGCCGCATCAGCGCGCCCAAACCGTTTGCCGGAGACGGCGAAGAGGGGGCCGAGGGGACGGCGGACGAGCCCGCTGTAACCGAGGAGGCTGCTGACCTGCTGCGAATCCTTGACGAGTACAAGGAAGGCGGGAAGAACAAGGTCGCAAGCATTCGTCCCGAGCCCGAGGCTGAAGCAGAAACCGAGCCCGAGGCTGAAGCAGAAACCGAGCCCGAGGCTGAAGCAGAACCCGAGCCCGAGGCTGGGGCAGAACCCGAGCCCGAGGTTAAAGCAGAACCCGAACCCGAGGCTGAAGCCGAATCGGAAGCGGAGCGTGGTCCGCGGCTCTGGCCCGTGCCGGCGTCGCAAGCCGACATGGAGCCCGAACCCGGGTCTGAACCCGAACCAGAATCGCAAGCCGAGCCTGAGCCCGAACCGGAACCCGAACCGGAACCGGAACCGGAACCCGAACCCGAACCGGAGCCGGCGCCGGCGCCAGCCGAGGCCGCGGATCAGCCTGCGAGAACGGACGATGCCGAAGTCGCGGCAGGCGCAGCCGAGGAAGACGAAGATGACCCGGAAATCAAGCTGGACCTGGCTCGCGCCTACATTTCGATGGGTGACAAGGAAGCCGCCAGGTCCATGCTGGAAGAGGTCATCGAAAACGGCAACCAGGTACAGCGCGAGGAAGCGCGCGACATGATGGAAGAGCTTTGAGGTTTGCGGCTTGACGCATGCGCTATGCACTCGGACTGGAGTACGACGGCGCGGAATTTTGCGGCTGGCAACGCCAGACGCACTCGCCGAGCGTGCAGCAGAGCGTTGAGGGCGCGCTCAGCACCGTAGCGGACCACGCGCTCACCGTGACCTGCGCCGGGCGCACCGACACCGGGGTCCACGCCAGTGGCCAGGTCGTCCATTTCGACAGCGGCGCACGCCGTTCCGGGCGCCAGTGGCTGCTGGGCTTGAATTCGAACCTGCCCACCAGTGTCAGGGGGCTGTGGATACGCGCTGTAGACGACGACTTTCACGCCCGTTTCAGTGCTTTTTCCCGCAGCTACCGCTATTCCATCATGAACCGCTGGATCCGGCCGGCGATCGGCGCGCGTTATTATGGCTGGTGCCGCGTGCCGCTGGATGCCGAACGGATGCACGAGGCGGCACAACTGCTCGGGGGCAGGCACGATTTCAGCGCCTTTCGCTCGGCAGGCTGCTCGGCGCAACACGCCGAGCGTGAAATACTCGACATTGCGGTCAGGCGTCGCGGCGACATCATCGAGATTGACGTGACGGCCAACGCTTTTCTGTACCACATGGTGCGCAATATCGCGGGCAGCCTGATCATGGTGGGCAGCGGCGAGAAGACCCCGGCCTGGCTGGCGCAGGTGCTGCGCGGACGCAACCGCAAAGCGGCGGGTGTGACGGCGGAACCGCAGGGGCTCTGTCTGCGTGCAGTGCGCTACGGGCCCGCCTGTGGCCTGCCCGCGACCGCCGCGGCCTTTCCCGACCCGGGCCGCGATTCGTGAGCCGTGTCCTGGTCAAGATCTGCGGCCTGACCCGCGCGCAGGACGTCGAGGCGGCCATTGCCGCCGGTGCGGATGCGCTGGGATTCGTCTTCGCTCCCAGTCCGCGGCGCCTGTCACTGTCGCTGGCGCAAGAACTGCTCTCGCGGGTGCCGGCGGGCTTCATGCGCGTGGGTTTGTTTCTCGACCAGGAACGTGATGAAATCCAGAAGGTGCTTGATCGCGTCCCGCTGGACGTGTTGCAATTCCACGGCAGGGAAAGCGGCGCCTTTTGTGAGTCCTTCCAGCGGCCCTATTTAAAGGCGATCGGCATGCGGCGGCAGCCGTCGCTGCGGCGGGCGGAACGTGAATACGCCGGCGCCATCGGCCTGTTGCTGGACAGTCATGCGGCCGGCGCGCGCGGCGGCACCGGCGAGGTCTTCGATTGGCGGCGGGTGCCGGCGACGGGTAAAGACATCTGGCTCGCGGGCGGCCTGAACGCGGGCAATGTCGGCGCCGCCATGGAGGCGGTCAAGCCACGTGCCGTGGACGTGTCGAGCGGGGTCGAAAGCAGTCCGGGTATCAAGGACGCGGCCGGTATTAATGCATTTGTCACAGCGGTCCGACAAGCGGACCGAGAGGCAGGAGAGGTCGAAAACAGATGAAGCACAAGCACGACGCGCTGCCGGACAGCCACGGTTATTTCGACCGATTTGGCGGTCAGTTCGTGTCTGAAACACTGATGCACGCGCTGGAAGAGTTGCAGCAGGCCTACGGGCGCTGGCGCCGGGACGAAGAATTCGTCCGCCGCCTGGATACGGACCTGGCACAGTACGTCGGACGGCCGTCGCCGGTGTACTTCGCCCGGCGTCTGAGCGAGGCTGCCGGGGGCGCCAGAATCTATCTCAAGCGGGAAGACCTGAACCACACCGGCGCCCACAAGATCAACAATACGATGGGACAGGGGCTGCTGGCGCATTACATGGGTAAGCGGCGTGTCATTGCCGAGACGGGGGCCGGCCAGCACGGCGTGGCCTCGGCCACGGTGGCGGCGCGGCTGAACCAGGACTGCAAGGTTTACATGGGCACGGTGGACATGGAGCGCCAGGCCGTCAACGTCTTCAGAATGCGCCTGCTGGGCGCCGAGGTCCAGGCCGTTAGCTCCGGCTCGGCGACACTCAAGGACGCGCTCAACGAAGCTATGCGGGACTGGGTGACCAATATCGACGACACCTACTACATCATCGGAACGGTGGCCGGGCCGCACCCCTACCCGGAGATGGTGCGGGATTTCAACGCCGTCGTCGGCCGTGAAGCCCGCCGCCAGATGCTGGAGCTGTGCGGGTGTCTGCCTGATGCGCTGGTGGCCTGCGTCGGCGGCGGTTCCAACGCGATGGGCCTGTTTCATCCTTTCATCGATGACAGCGGCGTGGAGATGTACGGTGTCGAGGCCGCCGGGCGGGGGCTCGCGACCGGTGAGCACGCCGCCTCGTTGTGTGCCGGCAGGGTCGGGGTGCTGCACGGCTGCAGGACTTTCGTGCTCGACGATGACGGCGGCCAGATCCGGCACACGCACTCCGTTTCCGCCGGCCTGGATTACCCGGGTGTCGGCCCCGAGCATGCCTGGCTGAAGGAAACGGGCCGCGCGCGCTACGTCAGCGTGACGGATACGGAGGCGCTCGAGGCTTTTCATCGGCTGACGCGGCTGGAAGGCATCATGCCGGCGCTGGAAAGCAGTCACGCGGTCGCTTACGGCTTCACGCTGGCGGCCGGGATGCGGCCCGATCAGCACGTCCTGGTCAACCTGTCGGGGCGCGGCGACAAGGATATACAAACGGTTGCGGCCATCGAGGGGCTGAAGTTGTGAACAAGCGCATCGCCGAGTGTTTTGCCGCGGCCCGGAAGCGGGGCCGTACCGTGCTGGCGCCGTTCGTGACTGCCGGTCACCCGGATCCCGGCTGGACGGTGGACATCCTGCACGCTCTGGTTGACGCGGGCGCCGACCTGCTCGAACTGGGCGTGCCGTTCTCCGACCCGATGGCGGACGGCCCGGTCATCCAGGCGGCCAGCGAACAGGCGATCGCCAGCGGCGTTGACCTGGCCGCGGTCCTGGGCATGGTCGAGGCGTTCCGCCGCTCGGATTCCCGCACCCCGGTCGTGCTGATGGGCTACATGAACCCGGTCGAACGTTTCGGTCTGAAGCGCTTCCCGGCCGCGGCGGCGGCGGCGGGGGTCGACGGTCTGTTGCTGGTGGACTGCCCGCCGGAGGAGCGCGGTGACCTCGGTCAGGCCATGGCCGCGGCAAACCTGGACGGGATCTGCCTGGTCGCGCCGACCACGACCCCCGCCCGCCTGGAACGGATCGCGCACGCGGCGCGCGGGTTTATCTATTATGTTTCGTTCAAGGGTACGACCGGCGATGGCCAGCTCGATGCGCCCGCGCTGGCGGAGCCGCTGGCGCGCATCCGCGAGCATAGCGATCTTCCCGTCGCCGTGGGCTTCGGCATCAAGGATGCGGCAATGGCGGTGGCGGTCGCCGCCCACGCCGATGCTGTGGTGATGGGCAGTGCGCTGGTTGCCGAGTTGGACCGCGCCGGCTCGCTCGAGGCCGCGACCGCCGCGGCCGTGGCGTTTGTTGCGCCGGTGCGTGAGTCGTTGGACAATAGGCGCTGAGGCGCCTTTCCCCCAAAGGAAGAACGAACACCGATGAGTTGGTTCCACAAGTTAAGACCTTCACGCATCCGTACGGAAGGCGGTAACAAGCGTAATGTACCGGAAGGCTTGTGGACCAAGTGCGCGGCCTGCACCGCCGTTTTGTACCGGCCGGAGTTGGAAAGAAACCTGCAGGTCTGCCCGAAGTGCTGCTTCCATATGCCGATCGGGGCGCGTGCGCGTGTCAAGCAGTTCCTGGACCCGGGAGAACAGGTCGAACTGGCCACCGAACTCGAGTCCGTCGATGTCCTGCAGTTCAAGGACTCCAAGCGCTACAAGGACCGGCTCAGCGCCGCGCAGAAGAAAACCGGTGAGAAGGAGGCGCTGATCGCCGTTCGCGGTCAGTTGCAGGGCGCGGAGATCGTCGTCTGCGCCTTTGAATTCGGCTTCATGGGCGGCTCCATGGGGTCGGTCGTAGGCGAGAAGTTCGTCAGGGCCGCGCAGGAAAGCCTGCGTGTCCGCGCACCGTTCGTGTGTTTCGCCGCCAGCGGCGGTGCGCGCATGCAGGAAGGCCTGTTGTCGCTGATGCAGATGGCCAAGACCAGCGCGGTGCTGGCCCGTATGAGCGAGGAGCGCCTGCCGTTTATTTCCGTGTTGACCCATCCCACGACCGGCGGAGTTTCGGCCAGCCTGGGGATGCTGGGTGACATCAATATCGCGGAGCCGATGGCGCAGATCGGCTTTGCAGGGCCGCGCGTGATCGAGCAAACCGTGCGGGAAAAGCTGCCGGAAGGTTTCCAGCGCAGCGAGTTCCTGTTGCAGAAAGGCGCCATCGACATGATTCTCGACCGCCGTCAGTTGCGCGACGAGATCGGCGCGTTGCTGGCGTTGCTGTGCGCCGACACGCGGCCGCGGCAGGTCAGTGGCGAGCTATTGGAGAGCTGATTCCTGAAGACGCTCGAGGAATGGCTGGAACTGCTCAGCCGGCGCCATCCCAAAAATATCGACCTGGGCCTGGAGCGCTGCGGTGAAGTTTACCGCCGGCTGGGCTCGCCGCGGCCGGCGCGGCGCATCATCACCGTGGCGGGCACCAATGGCAAGGGTTCGACGGTGGCCTGCCTGGAGGCCATGGGCTGCGCCCTGGGCCAGCGTTGCGGCAGTTACACTTCCCCGCACCTGCTGCGCTTCAACGAGCGTATCCGCCTGCAGGCCGAGCCGGTGTCCGACGAGCGCCTGCTGCGGGCCTTCGCCGAGGTCGAGCGCGCACGCGGTTCGGTGTCGTTGACCTACTTTGAATTCACCACACTGGTGGCTTTCGTGGTTTTTGAACAGGCCGAGCTGGATTTCACCGTGCTGGAAGTCGGCCTGGGCGGGCGCCTCGACGCGGTCAACCTGATGGATGCGGATTGTGCCGTGATCACCGCCATCGGTCTCGATCACCAGGAGTACCTCGGGCACGACATCGACGCCATCGCCGCCGAGAAAGCGGGTATCATGCGCCCGGGCGTGCCGGTGGTGCTGGGCGCTCCGGTTCCGGCCGCGGTGCTGCGGCGGGCCGCCGACATCGGGGCACGGCCGTACCTGCGCGGGGCCGATTTCGATTTAACGGCCGCCGGGGGCGCGGATGCCGCGGCGTTCACGTTCACGCTGGGGCCAGTTTCGATTCCGCTCAGGCTGCGCATGCCGGGGCGGCACCAGCTTGAAAATGCGGCGGCCGCTCTGGCGGCGTTCCTGTTGCTGAACCCTGCCGCGGCGTCGGCGGCTGATACGCTATCGGCGGCGCTGGAGGCTTGTGCGCTGCCGGGCCGGCTGCAAAGGGTGGGGCGTTCCCCGGAGTTGCTGCTGGATGTTGGTCACAACCCCTTGGCCGCAGAGGCGGTGGCGGCGTACCTCGAGCAACGCGATGCGGGCAAGACGGTATGCGTGATAGCAATGCTGGCGGACAAGGCGGCCGAAAACGTCGCCCAGGCCCTCGAGCGGGTGGTGGGGCAATGGCGTTGTGTGGACACCTTCGGTGAGCGCGGGCAGACCGCCGAGCGTTTGGCCGAACGCATCAGGGCGCGCCTGCCGCGGGCGCGGGTGCAAAGCGACGGCGCATTCGATAAGGCTATCGAGCAAGCCATTGCCGAAGCCGGCAGCGACGGCAGGGTGCTCGTTTTCGGCTCGTTTTCGGTGGTCGCCGACGCCAGCCGCTGGTTGCAGACGCATGCACCCCGCCCACTGTGAATCCCAGCAACGTTGTTTACCTGAGTCACTTTTTGCATAAGGCTTCATTTCATTTGCAACGTTGGCTCATAACAAGGGGCTGGCGGTTACCTGTGGGCGGGACACGCTCAAGCCATCCTGGGCGCTCGGCATCCGTTCCCGACGGATGCACGGTCCCGTCCACAGGTAACCGCCAGCCCCCTCCATCCTGCGTGCGAGAGTCAACGTCTGAACCGATGCACGCAGCCGCAGGGCCGCTGAGTCGGGAACACGAAATGAACAGCCGACGGGTGAATAGGTTGAAACTCACCCTGTGTAAACAAAGTCGCTGGAATTCACAGCCAGCATTCGGCGCCGGCGGCGTGTGGGCACGACCGGCTTGATGCTGCTAGAATCAGCGCACCAGCAAGCACGGACAACCCCATGGACAAGGCTCTGAAACAACGATTGGTCGGTGCGACCGTGATCATCATCCTGGCGGTCATCGTCTTGCCGATGCTGTTCAGCGGGCGCTCCGACGTCCCGGAGCACGAATCCAGCCAGATCAAGCTGCCCCCGCAACCCAAGGAGATGTCCTTCGACAAGCGCCGCTTTCCCGTTGGCGAGGGCAAGGAACTGACCATCCCGGCCGACCAGGAAACAGCGAGCGGCAGCGCGGAGGCCGCGGCGGGAACAGTACACGAGCAAGCGGCGGCGCCTGTGACTGCCGCGCCCGTCGAGGCCGGCCCGGCGCCGGAAACGCGCGCGGCGGCCGCGCCAGCCCCCGCGAGCGGCGGCGAGGATGAGGCGGCGGCAACGGCCCAGGTACGGCCAGACGAGGAGGAGCCAGCTGCGGATGCGCCCCGCTACCTGGTGCAGGTGGCCAGTTTCAGCAGTGAGCAAAAGGCCAACGAATTGGCCGCACGCTTGCAGGCGCAAAAGTTGCCGGTGCTGATGGACGTGGTCGAGCGGGATGCTGCCCGCTTTCACCGTGTCCGCGTGGGCCCGTTCGCCGAGCGCTCCGAGGCCGAGGCCCTGGTCAGCCGCCTGACGGCGCAGTCCAAAGATCTGAGCCCGAGGGTCCTGGACTTGCGCCCCGATGATTCCACGCCGGTGTCCAACCCCAGTGACCCGCTGGTGCGCTGGGTGGTCCAGGTTGGCAGTTTCACGGAAGCCGAAAATGCGGAGAAGCTCGTCACCAGGCTGCGGGCGGCCGGTTACGCGGCCTTCTCGCAGCATGTCAGCTCCGCCGCGGGCAGCGTTTACCAGGTTCGCATCGGTCCGGAAATACGGCGCGACGACGCGGTCGCGCTGGCCGCCAAGGTCAAGGCCGAAGAGAAACTCGACGGCTTTGTCATGACGATGGAGTGATGCGGCCATCGTAATGGGCTACGCGGATTACATCGTGCTCGGCATCATTGCCATATCCATATTGGTGGGTGCGATCCGCGGTTTTATCAGCGAGGTATTCTCGCTGGCGGTGTGGGCGGCGGCGTTCCTGTTGTCTTTCCACTTTTCCGGCACGCTGGCCGAGCATCTCGAGAGCCACGTTCAGCTGCCGTCGGCGCGGACCGCGATCGCCTTTGCCGGGATATTCATCGCGGTTTTGCTCGTGGGAGGCCTTTTGACCTACCTGATCGGCCTGCTGATCGAGAAAACCGGGTTGAGCGGTACCGACCGCCTGCTCGGCGCCGCCTTTGGCGGCGTCAGGGGCGTGTGCGTGGTGCTGGCCCTGTTGCTGGTGGCCGGCTTCACGCCGGTGCCGCAGGACGCGTGGTGGCAGCAATCCCGGACGATCCGGAGTTTGTTGCCGTTGGCCGACTGGGCCGCGCAGTTCCTGCCGGATTACATCAAGGAGCATCTGGAACTGCATCCCGCGGCGCCGGCCGTGGACGATGAGGCAGCGAAAGCCGCCAGGCAGCAGGCAGCGACGCTGTTGCGGCGAAAACCCACGGCCGCGTGATTGACCAAAGAGGGACAAGCTGAATGTGCGGAATAATCGGAATCGTCGCTCACGAGCCCGTCACCCCCGTGATCTATGATGCGTTGACCATCCTGCAGCACCGCGGACAGGATGCCGCGGGGATCGCCACGCTCGACGGCCACAAGTTGCACCTGTTCAAGGGCAACGGCCTGGTCAGGGACGTGTTTCCGCCGGAGGCGCTGGAGCGCATGAGCGGCCGGGCCGGCATCGGTCACGTGCGCTATCCCACCGCCGGCAGCAACAACATGGACGAGGCCCAGCCTTTTTACGTCAATTCGCCCTACGGCATCGCCCTGGGCCACAACGGCAACCTGATCAATACCGGCGTATTGACGCGGCAGTTGTTCGACAGCGACCGCCGTCACCTGAACACGGAATCGGACTCGGAAGTGTTGCTGAACGTGCTTGCGCACGAACTGCATAACCTCAACAGCAAGAACCTGAAACCGGCTGACGTGTTTCGCGCCGTGGACCGGTTGCACGAACGCTGTGTCGGCGCCTATTCCGCCATCGCGATGATCGTCGGTAAGGGCGTGCTGGGCTTTCGCGACCCCTACGGGATTCGGCCTGCGGTACTGGGTTACCGTGAGACCGACCAGGGCCGCGACTACGCCATAGCCTCCGAGAGCGTGGCGCTGGCCGCACTCGATTTCACCCTGATGCGCGACCTGAAGCCGGGCGAATCCGTTTTCATCACGCTGGACGGGCAGCTGCATTGCCACGACAGCCCGCTGGCACAGCCCGCCAGCCCCTGTGTTTTCGAATATGTCTACCTGGCGCGGCCCGATTCGATGCTGGACGATATTTCGGTTTACAAGGCGCGCCTGCGCATGGGGCAGGCGCTGGCGCGGAAGATACTGGGCGAATGGCCCGACCACGACATCGACGTGGTCATACCGGTGCCCGATACGAGCCGCACTTCGGCATTGCCGCTGGCTTTCGATCTCAACGTCAAGTACCGCGAGGGTTTCATCAAGAATCGCTATATCGGCCGGACCTTCATCATGCCTGGCCAGGAGGAGCGCCAGCGCTCCGTGCGGCAGAAGCTGAACGCCATCGACCTCGAATTCCGTAACAAGAACGTGCTCCTGGTCGACGACTCCATCGTTCGCGGCACGACCTCGAAACAGATCATCCAGATGGCGCGGGAGGCCGGCGCGAAGAAGGTCTATTTCGCCTCGGCTTCACCGCCGGTTCGGTATCCGAATATTTATGGCATCGACATGCCGGCCCCGAACGAACTGATCGCGAGTGGGCGCGACCGCGGCCAGATCCAAAA
Source organism: uncultured Gammaproteobacteria bacterium (assembly GCA_963774415.1). Lineage (GTDB taxonomy): Bacteria > Pseudomonadota > Gammaproteobacteria > Xanthomonadales > SZUA-36 > SZUA-36. The sequence continues at coordinate 86,753 of CAVZEU010000001.1, forward strand.
GGAGCTGGGAGCGGACTGGCTGATCTACCAGGACCTCGACGACCTGGTGGAGGCCTGCAGCGAGGGCAATACCTGCATCACTCGCTTTGACACCTCCTGTTTTTCGGGCGAATACGTCACCGGCGTCGATCCGGCCTACCTGGAGCGGCTGCAGGTCCGCCGTTCGGATGAAGCCAAGCAACTCAAACAGCGAAAACCGGCGGCGGAAGCCTCCGGGAGCTGAGCGATTCGGGCCCCGGTAACGGCTCGCGTTTTTTTTCAGTTTTCCCTGTGGCGGCGAGGTCTGACAGGCCTTATCATGCACCTTCCACCTGACATTCGGATATTGGAAAACTGCCATGAATCGCATCTTCAACTTTTCGGCCGGCCCGGCGATGTTGCCGCTGCCGGTTCTCGAAAAGGCACAACAAGAACTGCTCGACTTTAACGGCCTCGGCATGTCCGTGATGGAAATCAGCCACCGCAGCAAGGCATTCGACGAGGTCGCCGAGCGCTCGGAGGCCGGCATCAGGCGGCTGTTGTCGATCCCGGAAGACTATGCGGTGCTGTTTCTGGCCGGCGGGGCGACCACCCAGTTCGCGCAGGTGCCGATCAACCTCGCCGATCCGCAGCGGCCTGGCGCTTATCTCGTTCACGGCAGTTGGGGCAAAAAGGCCTTTGCGATCGGTCAGCGCCTGGGTCTGGCCCGACTGGCCGCGAGCAGCGAGGACAGCGGTTTCAAGGAGATTCCGGCGGAATCGGCGTGGGATCTGCCGGACAACGCGGCTTACCTGCATTACACCAGTAACGAGACCATCTCCGGCTTGCAGTTTGCGGAGCCCCCGGAAAGCCGCCTGCCGCTGGTCTCCGATATGTCCTCCGACATCCTTTCGAGGCCTGTCGACGTGGCGAAATTCGGTGTGATCTATGCCGGTGCGCAGAAAAATATCGGCCAGGCCGGAATCACGGTGGTCATCGTTCGCAAGGACCTGATGCGCGACCTGCCGGCCAGCGTCCCGGACCTGAATTCCTGGAAAATCGAGGAAAAGCAGGGTTCCAGGCTGAATACGCCGCCGACCTTCGCGTGGTACATCGCCGGTCTCGTGTTCGACTGGATCGAAACGCAGGGCGGGGTTGCCGGGCTGGAGCGGGTCAACCGGCAGAAGGCAGCGCTGCTGTACGATTACATCGACGGCAGTGATTTCTATCTGAACGATATCCCGCCACGGTTTCGCTCGATCATGAACGTGCCGTTTTTGATCCACGATGAATCCCTGCACCCGCGCTTCGTGGCCGAAGCGGAAGCCGCCGGACTGAGCGGGCTCAAGGGCCACCGTTCGGTCGGCGGCATGCGCGCCAGTATCTATAACGCCATGCCGCTCGAAGGTGTCAAGTCTCTGTTGGAATTCATGCAGGACTTTGAAAAGAGCAACGGTTGATGGCGAAGGCGGCAACAGACGGCAACGGGCAGGGCGACACCGCGTTGCGGGAAGTGAGAACCCGCATCGACAAACTGGATGAGCAAATACAGCAGCTCATATCCGAGCGTGCCCGCCTCGCCTCGACCGTGCGCGCATCCAAGGGCGAGTTGGAACACGCCGTGGATTATTATCGCCCGGAACGGGAGGCGGAAGTCCTGAGGGCTGTCCTGGCCCGCAACGACGGCCCGATCAGTGACGCGGAAATGCTGCGGCTTTTCCGCGAGATCATGTCGGTATGCCTGGCGCAGCAGGAACCGCTGAAAGTCGCCTACCTGGGACCGGAAGGGACCTTTACGCAACAGGCGGTCAACCAGCATTTCGGGCATTCCGTGCAGGCCCTGGGACTGACGGGGATCGATGACGTTTTTGCCCAGGTGCAGGCCGGCGAGGCGGATTTCGGTGTGGTGCCGGTGGAAAATTCCAGCCAGGGGGTGGTTACGCACACGCTCGACATGTTCATCGATTCCGACCTCAAGATCTGTGGCGAGATCGAACTGCCGATTCACCACAACCTGCTCACGCTCGCCACCGGCCTGGGCGACATCGAACGCGTGTATTCTCACCCCCAGTCCTTGTCGCAGTGCAAGTCCTGGATCCGCCAGCACCTGGGCGCGGCCGAGTGTATCGCGGTCAGCAGCAATGCCGAGGCGGCCCGGCGCGTACGCCATGCAACCGACGCGGCAGCCATATCCAGCCGCTCGGCGGCGGAGATCTACGGTCTGCCGGTATTGTTCGCGCGGATCGAGGACCAGCCGGACAACGCGACGCGGTTCCTGGTCATCGGCCGGCAAACGCTGGCGCCGTCCGGCGACGACAAGACCACTTTGCTGTTTGCGGGTGCGGAAGGCCCCGGAGCCCTGCACGCTTTCCTGACGCCGCTGGCCCGGCACGGCCTGAACCTGACCCGCATCGAGTCGCGCCCGTCCAGCGCCGGCAATTGGGTCTATGTCTTTTTCGTGGATGTCGACGGCCACGTCGAAACCGAGCCGCTGAAGTCCGCATTGCAGGAGTTGCAGCAGCAAACCAGCCTGACACGGGTGCTGGGGTCCTACCCCCGGGCGGTCGCGGGCAAGCTGCTCAACGGCGGCTGAGGCGCTTGAGTGGCGATGCCGGAGACCGGGCCTGGCGAGATTCGGAGCGCGCGTTCAGTATTCGCGCCGGCCCGGCCGTGAAGCTGACATCGGCAAGCGTGAGCGGCGGCTTGCGCGGCGAACTGACGCCGCCGGGGGACAAGTCCATCAGCCACCGCGCATTGATCTTTGCGAGCCTGGCGGAGGGCCGTTCCAGTATCGGCGGCCTGCTCAGGAGCGCGGACACGCGGGCGACGCTGGCCGCGTGCCGGCAACTGGGTGCGCAGATCGAATCGGGGAACGGCCGCACATGGGTGGACGGCACCGGCGGGCGCCTGCGGCGGCCGCCGGGCGGTTTGCTCGACCTCGGCAATTCGGGCACGGCGATGCGCTTGCTGGCCGGGGTATTGTGCGCGCAGCCCTTCGCGACCACGCTCACGGGCGATGCGTCGCTGAACCGGCGGCCCATGCGCCGTATCGTCGAGCCATTGAGCCGGATGGGCGCGGGAATTAGCACCACCGCGGAGGGCACGGCGCCGCTCGAAATTGTTCCCGGCCGGGGCCTGCGCGGCATCGAGTACGACTCCCCGGTGGCCAGCGCGCAGGTCAAGTCTTGCGTGTTGCTGGCGGGCCTGTTCGCCAGCGGCCGCACCTGCGTGCGTGAGCCGCGCCTGAGCCGCGATCATACCGAGCGCATGCTGCCGCTGTTCGGTGTCGGCTTGCCGGCGGCCGGCTGCGTCAACGGCGGCGCCCGTTTGCGGTCCGCCGACTTCGATGTGCCCGGCGATGTTTCCTCGGCGGTGTTTGCCCTGGCGGCAGCGGCCCTGGTCCCGGGATCGTCCGTGGTCGTGCGCAACGTCGGCCTGAACCCGACGCGCACCGGCTTTCTGACCTGCCTCGAGGAAATGGGCGCGGCGCTGAACATCACGGCTCTGCGGGACCGCGAGACCGAGCCGGCCGGCGACGTCGAACTGGTCTACAACGGCAGGCTCAGGGCCATCGACGTGCCGTCGCGGCGGGTGCCGGACATGATCGACGAGTTGCCGTTGCTGATGGCGCTGGCGGCGACGGCCGCAGGCGTTACGCGCATACGCGGAGCCGGCGAACTGCGGATCAAGGAAAGTGACCGGCTGGCGGTGATGGCGGCCGGCTTGCGTGCCCTGGGTGTAGAATTGAAGGAATACGATGAGGGCATGGACATACAGGGCGGCCAGCTCCGCGGCGGGGGTGTCGACAGTGCCGCTGATCATCGCTGCGCCATGTCTTTTGCCGTACTGGGCCTGATCGCGGCGCCGCAGGTCGAAGTCAGCGGCGCCGAATACATCGCCACGTCGTACCCGGGGTTCGCCCACGACATGAACCGGCTTGGGGGTAACATGCACACCGGAGACGGGCCTTGACCGGCCTGGGCGCAGACTCCGCCGACGGATTGGGTTCCGCCATTCCGGTCATCGCCATTGACGGTCCGGGTGGTTCGGGTAAGGGCACGCTGGCGTTGCGGCTGGCCAGGCATCTCGGCTGGCACTTTCTCGACAGCGGCAGCCTCTACCGGTTGACGGCGCTGGCGGTGACCAAGCGGCAGGTGGCGGCAGACGACGAGGACGCCATTGGCCGGCTTGCGGCGGGTCTGGATATCCGCTTCGAGACGGGCGCCGCGGGCGTCAGGGCCATACTCGATGGCGAGGACGTCAGCGACGCGCTGCGTCTCGAGGAAATCGGCATCCTGGCATCGAAGGTGGCGGCCCTGCCGGCCGTCAGGGCGGCGCTGGTGGTGCGGCAGCGCCGCTTTCGCCAGGCGCCGGGCCTGGTGGCCGACGGCCGCGACATGGGAACGGTGATTTTTCCGGACGCCGGGCTCAAGATCTACTTGACGGCCAGCGCGGAAGTGCGAGCACGGCGGCGATATAAGCAGTTGAAAGAAAAAGGAGAAAGTGTTAATCTCTCGCGCCTTTTCAAGGAGATCATAGCCCGCGACGAACGTGACCAGACACGTGCCATCGCGCCGTTGAAACCGGCCGCCGATGCAGTGATCATCGATTCTACGCATATGGACATTGACGAGGTCTTCAGAAAAGTCTGTGGATTAGTTTAGACATTTTGTATATTTAATTGATATTTAAAGATATTTTTACTGGCGTCATCCGAGCGGGATGACAGTTTTTTTAACCGGCACGCCGAAGTGCCATCAACCTGGTGGGTACCGTGTGCAATGCGCGGAACCTGTGGAATCCAACCAATGACTGAAAGTTTCGCTGAATTATTTGAACAGAGCCTCGCTTCCAAAAGTTTGAAGCCGGGTACTATCATTACCGGCACGGTAGTTGAAATCAGGGACGACGTGGTCGTCGTCAATGCCGGGCTCAAATCCGAGGGCATCGTGCCCATCAACCAATTCCGTAATCTCGAAGGGGAACTCGAGGTGGAAGTGGGGGACGATGTCGAAGTTTCGCTGGATGCCGTGGAGGACGGTTTCGGCGAAACGCGCTTGTCGCGGGAAAAAGCCAAGCGCGCCATGATCTGGGACAAGCTCGAACACGCGTACGAAAACGACGAAACCGTGGAGGGCAGAATCAGCGGCAAGGTCAAGGGCGGATTCACGGTGGATATCAAGGATATTCGCGCTTTCCTGCCGGGTTCGCTGGTCGATGTCCGCCCCGTGCGTGACCCGACTTACCTGGAAGACAAGGATCTCGAATTCAAGATCATCAAGCTCGACCGCAAACGCAACAACGTGGTCGTTTCCAGGCGCGCCGTGGTCGAGCAGGAATTCAGCGCTGAGCGTGAGCAATTGCTCGAGAGCCTGGAAGAGGGTTTGATTATCAAGGGCGTGGTCAAGAACCTGACCGACTACGGTGCATTTCTCGACCTGGGCGGTATCGACGGTCTGCTGCATATTACCGACATGGCCTGGAAGCGCGTGCGCCACCCGAGCGAGATCGTCAGCGTCGGCGACGAGATGGAAGTTCGGGTGCTGCGTTTCGACCGCGAGCGCAACCGTGTGTCCCTCGGGTTGAAGCAGCTGGGCGAAGACCCCTGGACCGACCTCTCGCGCCGTTACCCGGTCGGCACCCGCCTCTTCGGCAAGGTCACCAATATCACCGACTACGGCTGCTTCGTCGAAATCGAGGACGGCGTCGAAGGCCTCGTGCACGTTTCCGAAATGGACTGGACCAACAAGAATGTCAACCCGTCGAAGGTGGTGCAAACCGGTGACGAGGTCGAGGTCATGGTGCTGGAGATCGACGAGGAGCGGCGCCGCATCTCGTTGGGTATGAAACAGTGCCAGCAAAACCCCTGGGACACGTTTGCCGCCACCCACAACAAGGGCGACCGGGTCACCGGGGCGATCAAGTCCATCACCGACTTTGGCATATTCATCGGCCTGGAAGGCGGTATCGACGGGCTGGTGCACCTCTCGGACATATCGTGGCTGACACCGGGCGAGGAATCCGTGCGCAATTTCCGCAAGGGTGAGGAAGTGGAAGCCGTGGTCTTGGCGGTCGATCCCGAACGTGAGAGAATTTCGCTCGGTCTCAAACAACTGGACCAGGATCCTTTCGCCACCTTCATGGCGGAACATCCGCGCGGCAGCCAGGTCAAGGGCAAGGTCAAAGAAGTGGATGCGCGCGGTGCGGTCATCGAACTGGCCGACGGCGTCGAAGGCTACTTGCGTGCGTCCGACATCAAGAAGGAGCGGGTGGAAGATGCGACCAGGGAGTTGTCGGTAGGCGATGAAGTCGATTGCAAGTTCGTCGCCCTGGACCGCAAGAACCGCAGCCTGGCCCTGTCGATCCGGGCACTGGAAGACGACGAGCTGGCCGAGGCGCTGGAAGAGTATCACCAGAAAAACGTCTCGACCGGCACGACTTCGCTGGGTGAGCTGCTCAAGGAGCAACTTGATCAGGACAGCTGACGTTCGGGACCTGTCAACGCCACGCGGACGCGTGGCGCTCCAGGCCTCAGGGCGGGCGGTTGGTTGACGGCCGCTCGTCCTCCCGGCAGTTGGACGCAAACCTTGGACAACAGGAGTGAGACATAAAATTGACTAAATCAGAATTAATTGATCGCCTGGCGGATATTCAGCAACACCTGGCCCACGTCGACGTCGAACTGGGTGTCAAATCCATGTTAGAGCAGATGAGCAGTGCACTTTCAAACGGTGAACGAATTGAAATTCGCGGTTTTGGAAGTTTTTCGCTGCATTACCGCGCCCCCCGAATGGGTCGCAACCCCAAGACGGGCGAGGCGGTTGCCCTGCCGGGCAAGCACGTGCCGCATTTCAAGCCGGGAAAGTCCTTGCGCGAGCGGGTCAACAACTTCAAATGAGACCGTCAGGGCAGGCCGCCAGCCTGTAATCCCGCCCGACCGGACAGCGCTTCGGCAGAGGATACGGCGCGCGTGGCGGCGATGGTCCGATACCGTCATCCGCAAAGGGTTAACTGACAGCCAGGAGGCCATGTGAAGAAAGCCGTGTTCTTTTTGCTGGCCCTGGGCGTCGTCGTGGTTGGCCTGCTGGTCGGCACCCTCAATGCGGACCTCGTCTCTGTCGATCTGCTTTGGCACCAGTTCCAGCTGCCATTGGGCCTGGCCATACTGCTGGGGTTTGCCGCAGGCGTGGCCACCGCCCTGGTGCTGCTGTACCTGGCGCGGGTATTGCCGCTGACGCTGCAGTTACGCAAGGCCAGGTCCGCCCTGCAACAACAGGATACCGATAGATCACCACCCACTGATGAATGAGATACTGCTGATCGTTCTGATTCCCCTGGCCGCCTGGGGAGGCTGGGTACTGGCGAGGGGGACGATCAGGCGCGGTGTGCGGGAACGCGACCGTAATCTCAGCCACCGTTACTTCGAGGGTCTGAATTACCTGTTGGACGAGGAGCCTGACAAGGCCATCGCGGTCTTTGTCGAAATGGCCGAGGTCAATGCCGACACCGTCGAGACCCACCTGGCGCTGGGTAACCTGTTCAGGCGCCGCGGCGAGGTGGAGCGCGCGATACGGCTGCACCAGAACATCATGTCCAAGCCGGCCCTGCAGGAAGAGCAGAAAACCCGCGCACTGTTCGAACTGGGCGAAGATTACATGCGCGCGGGCCTGTTCGACCGGGCCGAGACCCTTTTCACGGAGCTGATCGAACGTAACGCGCACGTACCCGCGTCGTCACGCCGCCTGCTGGATATCTATCAACAGGAGAAAGACTGGCCCAAGGCGCTCGAACAGGCGCAAAGACTGGAAAAGACAAGCGACGAAAAAATGGGCCCGGTCATGGCCCATTTTTGTTGCGAGATGGCGGAGCTGGATCTGGCCGCGGGAAGACCGACGGACGCGAGGAAGCAATTGCGCCAGGCGCGCCGGTACGACCCGGAGAGCGAACGGGCGCGGCTGCTGCTGGCGCGCATCGAATCGCAGCAGGGCATGCACGCGGAGGCACTGACGATCTACGAGGAAATCGCCGGGATGAACGTCGAATACATCCCGGATTTCTTACCCGAGTACCTGGCCTGCGGGGAACGGGCCGACGCCGCCGAGCGGACCGGCGCCAACATGGAGCGGTGGTCGGATCAATACGATGGAATCTCGCTGTTGCTGGCGCAAACCGATGTCATCCGTGAGCGCGAGGGCATCGAGTCCGCCACGGCCTACCTGGCGCAAGCGCTGACACAACGCCCGTCCGTCAGGGGCCTGGACCGGCTGATCGAGATGAAGCTCGAAGCGGGCACGCAAACGGAGAACGGTGACGCCATCCTGCGCGAAGTGGCGCAAAAACTGTTGGCCAGGCAGCCGCGCTATCGTTGCAGCCGCTGCGGTTACGCCGGCAACAGCCATTACTGGCAATGCCCCAGTTGCAGGAACTGGAGCACCACGGGCCACATCCGCGGCGTGCTGGGTGAATAGCGCATGCATGTTATCGCTGACCCGTTGACGCTCGGCGCATGGTCGGCGATCGCGCTGCTGGCGGCCGGTTTGAGTTTCCTCGGCTCGCTCGCTTCGATGCGCCTGGCCCGCCGGGGGGGCGTGCTGGCGCAACCCGGGGAGCGCCAAAGCCATCGCGTCGCGACACCGACCGGTGGCGGCCTCGGCCTGGTTTTCAGCCTCGCCGTGACGTCATTTCTGGTCGGGCGCCTGCTGCGTCTGCCGGACTTCTGGTGGCGGGACGTTCTGCCCGGCGTCATTATCCTGGCCGCCGTCGGCTGGATCGATGACCGGCGGCATGTCGCCACCCCGCTGCGTTTGGCGGTTCAGGTGGCGGTCAGCTTGTGGTTGCTACACTCCCTGTGCGTTTGGGGGCCGACAGCCGGCCCGGGACTGTGCAGCTTGATGGTCCTGGCGGTGGTCTGGCTGATGAACCTGTACAACTTTATGGATGGAAGCAACGGCATGGCGGGATTCCAGGGCGTATTTGCGGGACTGGTGATGGCGGGGCTGTTCGTCAATGCAGGACAGGCCTCGATGGCCGTGCCGGCCCTGCTCGTGGCGGCCGTCTGTGCCGGCTTCCTGCCGTTGAATTTTCCGCTGGCGCAGGGTCTTCATGGGAGACGCGGGCAGTGTCCCGCTGGGTTTCGTGATTGCCGCCCTCGCCGTGTACGGTCTGGGCAGCGGCGCTTTCGGCCCGGCGCTGCCGTTGCTGGTGATGGCGGTGTTCGTGGTCGATGCCAGCCTGACGCTGGCAGCTAGGGTAATACGGGGTGAGCGGTGGTATACTGCACACAATCAACATGTTTACCAGCGGCTGATTGTCCAGGGATGGTCGCACAGCCGGGTGTTAATCGCCTACCAGGCGATTAACGTGGGTTTGGTACTGCCAGCCACTGTGCTGGCAGTGACGTATCCGCAGCATGCTGCGGAAATAGCAGGACTGGTAATAATCGCGCTCGGCGGCTGCTGGTACCTGATAAACCGGAGGCTCGGAATGCCTGCAAAAGAGCAACGACAATGAAGCGGATTATCGACCTTTTACAACATCCCCGGGCTGCCGTAGTAATTCATGATCTGATCATGGTGGTCGCCGCCTGGTTGACCGCGGGTTGGTTTATCGAGCGCACGTCGGGCATACCGCTGAACGCGAGTACGACGACGGCCGCGGCGGGGCTTTTCATCGTCCTCGCCCTGCAGGGCGGCGTGCTCTGGGCAACCGGTCTTTACAAGGGCCTGTGGCGCTTCGCCAGCTTCCAGGATTTGTGGAATATCGCCCGCGCGACTGCAACGGGCCTGGTCCTGATCGTCGCCGCGGCCGCCCTGGTGCAGGGTTCGGCGATCAGCCACTGGATACCGGCCATCCTGATCTACCCGGTGCTGCTGTTTGTCCTGCTCGGCCTGCCGCGCATGTGTTACCGCTTCTGGAAAGACTCGCAGATGCCGGTCAAGTCCTCTGAAAACGGCCGCAAGCGGGTCATTATTCTCGGCGCGGGCCGTTCCGGCGCGTTGCTGGAACACGAATTGCGCCATCGCGGCAATTTCGCCGTGGTCGGTTTTCTCGACGACGATGAAAAGCTGCGCGGCGCGCAGGTGCACGGCGTGCCGGTACTCGGGCCCATCGACCGCTTGTCCCACCTGGGCGCGGCTTACAAGGCGGACCTCGTTATCATCGCGATGCCGTCGGCCAGCAACCAGGAAATGCAGCGTGTCGTGGAAATCTGTGAGCGCAGCGACATCAAGTTCAGGACGCTGCCGACGCTGCAGGACCTCGGTTCCAAGGCCACGCGGATCGGCGATTTGAAACGGGTCGTGATCGATGACCTGCTGGGCCGCGACCCGGTGTCGCTGGAGTGGGAATCCATCCGCGCCGGGCTGGTGGGGAAACGCGTCATGATTACCGGCGGTGGCGGTTCCATCGGCTCGGAACTGTGCCGGCAGATCGCCCGGCTGAACCCCGTCGAGCTGATCGTTATCGACCACAGTGAATACGCCCTCTACCGGATTGACCACGAACTGCGCAATAATTTTCACGACCTGGTGTTCTGCTCGGTGTTGGGTGATATCTGTGATCCGGCGACCGTGGAAAAGGTCATCGGCGAATACAAGCCCGACATGATTTTTCACGCCGCGGCCTACAAGCACCTGCCGATACTGCAAACCCAGATTCGCGAGGCCTACCGCAACAACGTGCTCGGCACCATGCGCATGGCGGAGGCGGCGGAACGGCACGGGGTGGGCACGTTCATACTGATTTCGACCGACAAGGCCGTCAATCCGGCCAACATCATGGGCGCCACCAAGCGTGTTGCCGAGATGTACTGCCAGAACATGAACGCACGCTCGAAGACGCGTTTTATCACCGTGCGGTTCGGCAACGTCCTGAACTCCAACGGCAGTGTCGTGCCGTTGTTCCAGGAGCAAATTGCCAAGGGCGGGCCGGTCACGGTGACCCACCCCGAGATTTCGCGTTATTTCATGACCATAGCCGAAGCCAGCCAGCTCATCATGCAGGCCGCGGTGCTCGGCAGCGGCGGTGAGATTTACGTACTGGACATGGGCGACCCGATCAATATCACCTACCTGGCCGAGCACCTGATTCGTCTTGCCGGCAAGGAACCGGGGCGCGACATCCAGATCATCTACACCGGGCTGCGGCCGGGCGAGAAGCTGTTCGAGGAGTTGTTCCATGAACTCGAGCCCTACGAGCAGACTTCGCACGAAAAAATATTTCTCGCCCATCCGCGCCAATCCAACTGGGATGAACTGCGCACGTTACTGCGGGATTCGGAACTGGCGGTCAGGCGTTACGACACCAACCGTTTGCAGCAAATCCTGCTGCGCCTGGTTCCGGAGATGACCAAGTCCGGCTTCAACGTCGAACCCGCCAAGGTCATACCGATCCAGCGCAGCAGTTAGTTAGCCTGTACATTGCACCTGTCGATCCAGGGCCTCGCCACTGCTATAAGAAATGAATACGTAATCAGGCCACAGTTTACTCACGGCAGGCAGATGTACTGCGACCCCGCCCCGGGTTCTATTGCGGCCCTGGCTTGTTCAGCGGCGCCCGGATTTGAGCTTCCCTCAACCCGTAGCGACGGCTACGGGTTTCAGTCCAGTTCTGCGTCCGGACACCCCTGTACGGCGCCATCATCCGCAATACAGGCGCGATGTACAGGCTTGGCATTGCACCTGTCGAGCCAGGGCCTCGCCACTGCTATAAGAAATGAATACGTAATCAGCCCACAGTTTACTCACGGCAGGCAGATGTACTGCGACTCCGGCCCAGGTTCTATTGCGGCCCTGGCTTGTTCAGCGGCGCCCGGATTTGAGCTTCCCTCAACCCGTAGCGACGGCTACGGGTTTCAGTCCAGCTCTGCGTCCGGACACCCCTGTACGGCGCCATCATCCGCAATACAGGCGCGATGTACAGGCTTGGCATTGCACCTGTCGATCCAGGGCCTCGCCACTGCTATAAGAAATGAATACGTAATCAGGCCACAGTTTACTCACGGCAGGCAGATGTACTGCGACCCCGCCCCGGGTTCTATTGCGGCCCTGGCTTGTTCAGCGGCGCCCGGATTTGAGCTTCCCTCAACCCGTAGCGACGGCTACGGGTTTCAGTCCAGTTCTGCGTCCGGACACCCCTGTACGGCGCCATCATCCGCAATACAGGCGCGATGTACAGGCTTGCATTGCACCTGTCGAGCCAGGGCCTCGCCACTGCTACAAGAAATGGATGTATTATTGGCCCACAGCTTAATCAACGCAGGCGGGCACATTAATTCCCCGACCGGCGCCCGGGATTCAGCCTAGCGACCAATGCCGAAAAAACCGTTGCCACCAATCAGAAAAGCCATTTTTCCCGCGGCGGGGATGGGCACGCGTTTCCTGCCGGCGACCAAGTCCATACCCAAGGAAATGCTGCCGGTCGTGGACAAGCCCCTGATCCACTACGCCGTCGAAGAAGCCCTGGAAGCGGGCATCGATACGTTGATCTTCATCATCAACCGGCAGAAGGGTGCGATCAGGGAATACTTCGACAGGGACGAGGAGCTCGAGTCCCGCCTGCAGGCCGCCGGCAAGCACGAGCTGCACCGGCGGATCAATGACATCATTCCGTCGCACGTCTCGGCCGTGTACGTGATCCAGGACGAACCGCTGGGCCTCGGCCACGCCGTCTGGTGCGCGCGGGAAGTAGTCGGCGACGAGCCTTTCGCCGTGTTGCTGGCGGACGACCTGATCCAGTCACCCGCGGCCGGCTGTCTGCGGCAGATGGTGGACGAATACGAGGCGGGCGGCTATTTCAGCATCGGCGTCGAACAGATCCCCCGCAGCAGCACCGGCAGTTACGGGATCGTGTCCGTCCTGCCCAGGGCGGACGGACGCCGCCACATCCACGCCATCGTCGAGAAACCTGCGCCCGAGGATGCGCCCTCCGATCTGGGCGTGGTCGGGCGTTACGTGCTGCCCGGCGAGACATTCGAAATGCTGGGTTCGTTACGCGAAGGCGCGGGGGGTGAAATCCAGCTGACCGACGCCATTGCCGGCCTCCTGGACAGGCACGTCTTGCTGGCGCATGCTTTCGACGGAGAGCGTTTCGATTGCGGCAGCCGCCACGGCTTTATCCAGGCGACGCTGGCGTATGCGCTGCGCGACGCCCGCCTGCGGGCCAGCCTGCTGAAATATTTCGGGGAGCAATAGGTATGATCGTGCGTCCGCAGCCCGATTGGCCCAGCGGCCAGGTGGTCCGATTCAGACATGACTCGAAAGTGCTGAGGAACAACCCCTGGTCAGACCCGCACGAGCGGGATCTCTGGGTTTATTTGCCGCCGGCGTACGATGAGTCGGCGCCGCCTTATATTGCCCTGTGGTGTTTTGCCGCCTTCAGCAATGCCGGGCCCGGCCAGCTCAACTGGCGGGGCCAGGGGGAAAACCTGCCGCAGCGGCTGGACCGGCTGATCGCCAGCGGAGCGTTGCCGCCGGTCGTGGTGCCGATGCCGGACTGCTATACCTCCCTCGGCGGCAACCAGTACATCAATTCCTCCGGCGTGGGCCGTTATGCCGACTACGTGGTGGAGGAACTGGTGCCGTTCCTCTCCGGGAAAGTCAACGTCGTGGACGACCGCCGCGGGCGTGGCGTGTTCGGAAAGTCATCCGGCGGCTATGGCGCGCTGGTGCACGCGATGTATTACCCGGGCATCTGGGGCGCTGTTGCCGATCACGCCGGCGACGTCGGCTTCGACTGGGTCTACAAGCCCGAATTTCCGCGTACCGCCCAGGTGCTGGCCGCATACGATGGCGACCCCTGTCGCTTCCTGCGCAACTTCTGGGAGACGAAACGCCCCGGTTCCGGCGAATACATGACGATCATGACGCTGGCCATGGCGGCCAGTTACGACCCCGGCGAAGGGCCGGATGACATCATTCGCCTGCCGTTCGACCCCGATACGCTGGAAATCGTGCCGCAGCGCTGGGCGCGGTGGCTGCAGCATGATCCGCTGCGGTTGCTGGACAGCCACGCGGAAGGGCTGGCGCAGCTCGAAATGCTGTACATCGATGCCGGTAACCGGGACCAGTACAACATTCAGTATGGAACACGTGCATTTTGCCGGCGGCTTGATAAACTGGGTATCGAACACCATTTTGAAGAATTCGACGGTACGCATTCGGGCATCGACTGGCGGCTGGATGTTTCCCTGCCGATGATCGCCGTAGCCTTGCGGGATGCCCACTGAGCAAAGCGCGTTACCGGCGTATTTTGTTTAACGGAAATAATTGATGATCGAAATTACACAAAGCGCCCAGAATTACTTCGCCCGGCTGATTGCACAGCAGGACATGGAGGGTCTCGGCCTGCATCTGGCCGTGCTCAACCCGGGCACCCCGAGTGCTTCCTGCGACCTGCAGTTTCACGTGCCCGATGAACGGGCCAAAGACGCGGAGCCGCAGCAGGTCTTCGACTACGAGCAGTTCAAGTTATTCGTACCGGAGAGTTCGGAAGCGTGGCTCGAGCAAGCCAAGATCGATTACGAGGAATCCGAAACCGGCGGCCAGTTGACGATCAAGGCGCCCGGTATCAAGGGCACCGAGCCCGGGAACGATGCGGACCTGGCGGAAAAGGTTCAGTGGTTGCTGGATGCGGAAATCAACCCGGGCCTGGCCTCGCACGGCGGCCGCGTCACGCTGGAGGAGATTACCGTGGAGAATGCCGTCGTGCTCCGCTTCGGCGGCGGTTGTCACGGCTGCGGCATGGTCAACGTCACGCTGCAGGACGGCATCGAGAAAACCCTGAAGGAATACTACCCGGAAATTACCGCGGTGATCGACGCCACCGACCACGACAGCGGCACCAACCCCTATTACAGCTAGCCCGCATCTTCGTCGCGCGGGAATGACCAGTCTCGTCCTCGGGCCCTGGCAGGGAGTATCGTCATGCCGCGAAAGCGGGGACCTCGATAGCCTCCCGGGGGCGTTGCAGACTACAGGTGCGGGACTTCCGTCAGCCCCTTCTGGCTGGCGTACCAGGCCGCGATGTCGGGGATATCCTCTGCCTTGATCTGGGCTGCCATGGGGCTCATGACCGGGTTCTTGCGGCTACCGTCGCGGTAGTCCTGCAGGGCCCGTTCGATGTAATCGGCGCGTTGCCCGGCCAGCTTCGGGTAGATCGGCTGGGTGCTTTGCCCGTTCAGCCCGTGACATGAAGCGCAGAGGCTCACTTTTTCCTTGCCCGCGGCCGCATTGCCGGCCGCGACGGTCAGTGCCGGTATCGAAGCCGCCAGGGCGGCAAAAATTATCATCTGGATTCTGTTCATGTTATTCCCCACCTGTCTGCTTGGGCGCCAGTGATGCCAGGTAGGCGGCGATGTCTTCGATATCCTGGTCGGACAGGGCCTGTGCCTGCGGGTTCATGGTTTCGTGTTTGCGCGTACCGTTCTTGTACGCTTGGAGCGCGCTGATCAGGTACGGCTCGTTCTGTCCGCCGATGCGGGGCACGCTGTAGGTCGGGTAGATGGTCTTGTAGTTGGGTATGCCGTGGCAACCGGTGCAGGTGTTGGACTTGACCTTGCCGGCGGCAGGGTCACCGGCCGCGAAGGCGCTGGCGCAGGCCAGGCACAGCAGGATTGACAGAACGGGTTTCAAAATACGCATAATCGCAGGTCGCATTGGAAAATAATAGCGGGCGATTATAACCGCATTCCATGGAGGACGGGAACCTTCGTGGTTTGGCTGCGGCCTGTGACATGCGGCGCCGGGTGGGTGCTGACGGGGCCGTAATCCGCAGGGAGCGGATTCCGAGCGCCCATGGATGGCACGAGCGTGCGCCGGGAGCACCCACGCCGCGCCGCCCCAGGAAAGGTGAATTTTGCACCGAAGAGGCGGGAGATTCCCGCCTTGCATTGGGAATGACATGGTGCGGCCTGTTTGCAGTTCCGGGACCAGAAGCGGTCAGCAAAAATCCCGTGACCGGGTTTCGAGCCCCTTGCTCAAATCCCCGAAGTCATGCAGTTGCCGGGCGATCAGGTGGTAGACCTCGCCGTCGCTTTCCATGACCCCGTCGACGGCGAGCAGCGTCGCCGTCAGGACGACGCTGCGGCGGCGTTCCCACAGGCGTTGCCAGACCACCACGTTGACATGCCCGGTTTCGTCCTCGAGGGTCAGGAATATGGTGCCGCTGGCGGTCATGGGTCGTTGCCGCATCGTGACCAGGCCGCAGGCGCGCGCCGGGCTGCCGTGTGGCAGGCGCAGCAGTTGTTGCGCGGTTTTGACCCGCCGCTGCCGCAAAACACCGCGCAGCAGGGCGACGGGATGGCGGCCCAGCGTCAGCCCGGTGGCCGCGTAATCCGCCCTGATGTCATCGGCTTCCGCGGCGGGGCGGATGACGGCCGCGTCGTCTGCGCGCGCAATGTCGCGGAGCAGGTCCGGCGGCTGCCGTTCCGCCGCCGCCACCTGCCAGCGGGCCCGGTGGCGGTGACCGGCGATGCCGCGGAGCGCCGCGGCTTCCGCCAGCGCCGCGAGCTCACGGCGGTTCAGGCGCGCGCGGCTGCACAGGTCCTGCGTGTCATTGAAGGCCCTTTGTTCGCGCGCCGCGCGGATGCGCTCGGCCGCGTCCCGTCCGAGGCTCTTCACCAGCCGCAGACCGAGACGCAGCCGCGGCCGGCCGCCGGAGCCGTGTTCCAGCGTGCAGTCCCAGCGGCTGTAGCGGGCATCCGCCGGCAGCACCGTCACACCGTGGCGGCGGACGTCCTGTACCAGTTGCGCGGACTGGTAGAAACCCATCGGCTGCGAGTTCAGCAGGGCGCAGGTGAAGGCGGCGGGGTGGTGCCGTTTCAGCCAGGCGGAAACATAAACCAGCAAAGCGAAGCTGGCGGCGTGCGATTCCGGGAAGCCGTATTCTCCGAAACCCTTGATCTGCTCGAATATCTGTTCGGCGAAGTCTTCCCGGTAACCGCGCTCCAGCATGCCGCCGACCAGGCGCCGGTGCATGTGCTGCATGCCGCCGCGCCGGGCCCAGGCGGCCATCGAGCGCCGCAGCATATCGGCCTCGGACCCGCTGAAGCCGGCCGCCACCATGGCGACCTGCATGACCTGCTCCTGGAAAATGGGTACGCCCAGGGTTCGCTGCAACACCTTGCGCAGGGCGTGCGACGGGTAGGCGACCGGTTCCAGGCCGCGCCGGCGCTGCAGGTAGGGATGCACCATGTTTCCCTGTATCGGGCCGGGCCGGACGATCGCCACCTCGATCACGAGGTCGTAAAAACAGGCCGGCTTGAGCCGCGGCAGCATGGCCATCTGCGCCCGCGACTCGACCTGGAATACGCCGATGGTGTCGGCGCGCTGGATCATGCGGTAGGTCGCCGGGTCTTCCGCGGGTATGTCGGCAAGACCCAGGTTGCCGCCGTGAAAATCGTTCAGCAAATCGAGGCAGCGGTGAATGGCGCTCAGCATGCCCAGCGCCAGGCAGTCGACCTTCAGCAGGCCCAGCGTCTCCAGGTCGTCCTTGTCCCACTGGATCACGGTCCGCCCCGTCATCGCCGCGTTCTCGACCGGCACCAGCTCGGCGAGGCTCTTTTCCGAAATCACGAAACCGCCCACGTGCTGGGACAGGTGCCGCGGGAAACCAACCAGTTCCTGTACCAGGTACAGCAATTGACGCACCTTCAGGTTGGCGGCGGCAAAGCCCTGTTCGGCAAGCCGCCGGGCAAAGCGGTCCGGCGTATCCCACCAGGAGGTGTTGCGTGCCAGGCGCTCGACCTGTTCCGGGCTGAAGCCGAGCGCCTTGCCGACGTCGCGGATGGCGCTGCGCGGCCGGTAACTGATGACCGTTGCCGCCAGCGCGGCCCGCTCACGGCCGTACTTGCGGTAGATGTACTGGATGACCTCCTCGCGGCGTTCGTGCTCGAAATCGACGTCGATATCCGGGGGCTCGTCGCGCTCGCGCGAAATAAAACGCTCGAACAGCATGTTCATCCGCGCCGGGTCGACCTCGGTGATACCGAGACAATAGCAGACGGCCGAGTTGGCGGCGGAGCCGCGCCCCTGGCAGAGAATGCCGCGGCTGCGTGCGAAATGGACGATGTCGTGTACGGTCAGGAAGTAGGGCTCGTACTCCAGTTCGGCGATCAGTTCCAGTTCCCGCTCGATCTGTCGCCGCAGGCCCGTGCCGATGCCGGCCGGCCAGCGCTGCCGGATGCCGGCCTCGGTCAGCGCCCGTAAATGCGCGCTGCTGCTGACCCCCGGCGGCACGACCTCATGCGGATACTGGTAGCGCAGCTGGTCCAACCGGAAGCCGCAGCGCCCGGCGATGCGCACGGACTCGTCCAGCCATTCACGAGGGTAAAGCGCGGCCAGGCGGCGACGGTCGCGCAAATGTCTTTCCCCGCTGGGCAGCGCGCGGTAACCCAGTTCGCCGAGGCTGCAGCCATGACGGATGGCCGCCAGCACATCGTGCAACATGCGCCGCGGGCGGCTGTGCATCTGTACGTCGCCGCAGGCGGTCAGCGGCAGACCGGCCGCCTCCGCGAGTCTGGCCAGACGCGCCGTGCGCCCCTTGTCGTCCGGGCCGAGATTGAGGCTGGCGGCCAGCCAGCCGCGTTGCGGGAAGTGGCAGGCCAGCCAGTGTGCGGTCAGCAGGTCCCGTGCCTGTGAATCTGCCCCGTCAGCCGGCAGCCATAAGGCCAGGCAGTGATCGAGGTGCTTTTCAAAGGCGCTGTCGGGCAGGCAGTAGCTGCCCTTGGGCGCATTGCGCCGCCCCCGCGTGATCAGGGCGCACAATTGCGCGTAACCGGTTTTGTCCGCGGCCAGCAGCACCAGCTTCGAGCCGTTTTCCAGGCGGAACGCGCTGCCGGTGATCAGGTCGATGGCCCTCCCGTTCTGCCGGCAGCGGCGCGCCTGCTCGAAGGCGCGTACACTGCCGGCCAGCGAGCACTCGTCGGTCAGGGCGATAGCCGTGTAGCCGAGTTCGGCCGCGCGCGCGACCAGTTCCTGCGGGTGCGAGGCGCCGTTGAGGAAGGTGAAGTTACTGGTGCAGACCAGTTCCGCGTAGCGGATGGTTTCGGTGTCGGAATACATACTGTATGTATATACAGTATTTTGAGCAAAAACAAGAAGCACCAAAGCCGTTTCGTCGAAACGCGGTGCCGGCGCGCACAATCCGGGGCCGCCGGGGTAGAATGGTCGGGGGGTGTGCGACAGCCCATTGGTAAGAACATGCATATCGTTGGACGCGGTCTTATACTCGTTTTCGGTTTATTTCTCGGTGGTTCCCCCGTCATGGCGCAGCCGTTCGAATTGGTGACGTTCGATGCCCCGGATGGCGGCCGCATCGAAGCCGCCTGGTTTGCCGCCGGCGAAAACAAGGCCGTGATATTTGCCCACGGCGCCATCTACAACAAGGAAAGCTGGTATTTCCTGGCGCGGGCCCTGCGGCAAAAGGGCGTTTCGTCGCTGGCTATCGATTTCCGCGGCTACGGCAACAGCCGAGCCGGCGACAGCCCGCGGAAAATGTACGATATTCTCGGCGCGGTTGCGTACCTGAAAAAGCGGGGCTGCGACGACATCAGCATCGTCGGCGCCAGCATGGGCGGGGCAGCCGTGCTGGCGGCCCTCGCACATCAGGCGGTGCCGGTCGACAAGGTCGTGCTGTTGGCGCCGGCGGGAGGTCCTGCCCTGGCTTCGGCATCCATCCGCAAACTTTTCGTCGTTTCCCGGGAAGAAGGCCTGTACGGCAGGGTCATGGGCCTCTACGAGGCTTCGACCGAACCCAAGACGATGCACGTCTATCGCGGGAAGGCGCACGCGCAGCACCTGTTCCAGACCGCGGCCCGTGAAGACCTCATCGAGCGCATCGGCGCTTTTATCGACGGCGCGCCCGCAGCCCCGGGGGCAGGGGACAGCCGTCAACCGCGGGCGATTACAGAGCCTTAGCCCCGCCTGGTGGGGGTGGCGGCATCGATTTCGTCATCGCCGGTGTTTGCAGTACAATACCCGCGACAGCCATCAGCCCGGGCCTGTGAGCCGACCGTAACGCGGCGGCTACCAACCGGGGGACGGTAAAATGCGCCCACGCGGGCAACCGGGTGGGCGAAAAGTTTGCACGAAAAGGACTTGATCCGCGGAGGACAGGTACCATGAACTACGCGATACTGGGTGGCGGCCGCCTCGCGCGCCACTTTTCCGAATATTTCCGTTTGCTCGGAATCCCCTTCAACGGCTGGGCGCGTGACCGCGCCTCGGCGCTCAATACCTGCGACATCGCCGATGCCCAGGCCCGCCTGAAAGCGGTGGTTGCAACGGCCGACCGTGTGCTGCTGCTGGTCGCGGACGGCGCCATCGGCGCGCTGCTGAAGCAGTACCCGTTTTTGCACGAGAAGCGATTGGTGCACTGCAGCGGAGCGCTGAGTTTTCCGGGCGTGGCCGGGGCCCATCCGCTGATGACCTTCGCCGACGAACTGTATCCACTGGAGCGCTACAAGTCGGTGCCGTTCATGGTCGAGGCCGGCCACGATTTCAGCGCCTTGTTGCCGGACTTGCCCAACCCGCATTTTCCAATTGGCCTCGAGGACAAGGCCCGCTATCACGCCCTCTGCGTCATGGCCGGGAATTTCGTGCAGATTCTGTGGCAGGCTGTGGCTGAGCGTTTCAGTACCGAGTTGCATTTGCCGGCCGAAAGCCTTGATGCCTATCTGCGGCAGGTCAGCGAAAATTACCTCAGGCACCCCGGGTCCGCGCTGACCGGGCCGTTGGTGCGCGGTGATGAGCAAACGATCGCGCGCAACCTGAAGGCGCTCGAAGGCGATCCGCTGCAACGGCTTTACCGCGACTTCGTGGCCTACTACGGGGCCGCCGCGGAGCAAGCGGAGCAGCCTCTGAGCGGCGCCGCGGGGCGGCTGGAGTCGGTGCGATGAACGTACTGGATTTTCAGGCCTATAAGCAAAAAGACGAGAAAATCGTCATGCTGACCTGCTACGACTACACCACCGCGCGCATCGTCCAGCATACGGACGTCGATGTCATCCTGGTCGGCGACAGCGCGGCGATGGTCATGCACGGGCACGCGACGACGCTGCCGGCGGATATCGACATGATGTGCCGTCACGTCGAGGCCGTGGCCCGCGGGGCCGCGGATAAATTCATCGTCGGCGATATGCCGTTCCTGTCGTTTCGCCGGTCGCTGGCGGACACGATGCGCGCCGTCAGCCGGCTTATGCAGGCCGGTGCCCACGCGGTCAAGCTGGAAGGTATCGCGGGCAATGAAGACACAATTGCCCATATCGTCGAATCCGGTGTGCCGGTGATGGGCCACCTCGGCCTGACTCCGCAGTCGGTGAACCAACTCGGCGGTTACCGCGTACAGGGCCGCGGCGGCGACGGTGCTGCGGCATTGACACAGGCGGCGCTGGCCTGCGAGCAGGCCGGCTGCTTCGCCCTGGTGCTGGAATGTGTGCCCGACCCGGTGGCGGCGGAGGTCACCGCCGCGCTGACGATACCGACGATCGGGATCGGCGCCGGCGCGCACACCGACGGCCAGGTGCTGGTCATGCAGGACCTTCTGGGTCTGAACACGGACTTCAAACCGAAATTCGTGCGCCGCTACCTCGATGGCTCGCGCTTGTGGCAGGACGCCTTCAACCGCTACAGCAGCGATGTCAAGGAGGGCCGTTTTCCGGCTGCGGGCGAGAGTTTCAGCGAATGAAAACGTTTGCATCGCTGGACGGCTGGCGTGAATTCAGGCGCTCGCTGACGGCGGCGCCGCTGGGGTTCGTGCCGACCATGGGGGCCCTGCACGCAGGCCACCTGTCGCTGGTGCAGGCCAGCCTGCGGGACAACGCTTTCACCGTTGTCAGTATTTTCGTCAACCCGAAGCAGTTCGACGAGGCCGGCGACTTCGCGGCCTATCCGAGCGACACCGACACGGACCTCGGCCAGCTCGAGGCGGCCGGCGTCGACGCGGTGCTGTTGCCCGACACGGCCCAGGTCTATCCCGACCAATACCGGTTCAGGGTGGTCGAGAACGACTTCAGCCGCCGCTTGTGCGGGGCTCACCGCCCGGGTCACTTCGACGGCGTGCTGACCGTGGTGATGCGCCTGTTGAACCTGGTGCGGCCGGACCATGCCTATTTCGGTGAAAAGGATTACCAGCAGCTGCTGCTGGTCCGGGACATGGTCGCGGCGTTCTTTCTGCCGGTCGAGATCAAGGCTTGCCCGACCGTGCGCGAGGCCGACGGCCTGGCGCTGAGTTCCCGTAACCGGCGCCTGGATGCGGCGGAAAGGGCGCTGGCGCCGGCCCTGTATGCCGCCCTGCGCGATTCGGCGTCGGCGGCGGAGGCCCGGCGCGTGCTCGCCGGCCAGGGCTTCGACGTCGATTATGTCGAGGATATTCCTGGGCGCAGGCTGGCCGCGGCGCGGCTCGGCGAGACGAGGTTGATCGACAATGTCCCGCGCTAGCCTGCATACTTGCAGCAGTCGTATCTGTCCGCCGCCACCATCCGGGAGACCGGTGAAATATGCAGACTAAAGGTAAACCGGCCCATATCCTGCTCCTGATGTCGGGCTCGATCGCCTGCGCCAAGGCGTCCACGCTGATATCGGAGTGGGTCAGGCGCGGCCACCGGGTCCGGGTCGTGTGCACGCGCAGCGTGGCCGAGTTTGTCGGCCCGGCGACCTTGCAGGGCCTGGGCGCCGAGTTGGTTTTCAGCAATGTCTTCGAGCCGGGCCAGGCCATGCAGCATATCGAACTGGGAAAATGGGCCGACCTCGTCGTCGCCGCGCCGGCGACCTCCAACCTGATCAACAAGCTCGCGGCCGGCATTGCCGACGACGCCGTCACCACCGTCTGGCAGGCCGCCTACGGGCAGGACAAACCGATGCTGATCGCGCCGGCCATGAATACGCGCATGTGGCGTTACCCGGCGACAATGGCCAGTGTCGAGAGGCTGCGGCAATGGGGAATCCGCGTGCTGCCGGTCGGCAGCGGCGATTTGGCCTGTGGCGAGAGCGGCGAAGGCCGGCTGCTCGAGCCTGAGGATGTGCTGCAACAAGTGGACCGCCTGCTGGCGCTCGAGCAGCAGCAGGCCGGTCCGGCAAAAAGCGGCCAGCGCGTGCTGGTCACGGCCGGCGGCACCCGCGAGCCGATCGACTCGGTGCGTTATATCGGCAACCTCAGCACGGGCCGCACGGCGGCCGCGCTCGCCGATGAACTGGCGGCGGCCGGTCACGAGGTCACCTGGCTGGGTGCGGCGGACGCGGTGGCGCCGAACCGGGATGTCCACAGTGAGCGCTACTCCAGTTTCGCCGATCTCGAGCAAGGCTTGCGCGAGTTGCTCGGGAAGCAGCATTTCGACGTCGTCGTCCATGCTGCGGCGGTCAGCGATTTCAGCGTGGCCGCTATCACCACGGAAAGCGGTGCGGCGCTGGATCCCGCGGCTTGCAGGAAGCTGCCTTCAGACGCCGGCCTGTTGTTGCATCTCAAGCGCAATCCGAAGCTGCTCGACAGCCTTAAAGGCTGGTCGATGAATCCCGAAATCAAGGTCATCGGCTTCAAACTGACCGATAACCCGGATGCCGCACAGCAACTGGAGGCCGTCAGGAAACAGTTTGCGACCGCCGCCGTGGACGCCGTCGTCCACAATGACCTGACCGAGATGTCGGCAACGATGCACCCGTTCAATTTCCACCGCCGCGGCCAGGACCCGCTTCGCTGCGACGATACCGGCCGGCTTGCGCGCGCCATCGAAAGCCTGCTGGAGCCCGTCCGGTGAAGCTTTGTCTCGACATCGGCAACAGTCACATCTATGGCGGTGTGTACGATGCCGGCCGCTCCCTGCTGACCTTTCGCAAGAACTCGCGCCCGGGGCCTTCGTCGGATGAGTACGGCCTGTTTTTCCGCTCCGTCCTGCGCGAAAACGACCTCGACCCCGGCACGATCCGCCAGATCGCACTGTGCAGCGTCGTGCCGGAACTGGTGTACTCGATCACCGCCGCCTGCCAGAAGTATTTCAATATCCGGCCGTTCACGCTGCAGGCCGGCGTCAAGACCGGCCTCAAGATCCAGTACCGGAACCCGCTGGAAGTGGGCGCCGACCGCATCGCCAACGCGATCGCCGCGATCGACATGTTTCCCGGCGAGAACCTGGCGATCGTCGATCTCGGCACGGCCACCACGCTGTGCGCCGTGGGCAAAGAGCGCGCTTACCGGGGCGGAGTTATCCTGTCGGGCCTTAGAATGTCGATGCAGGCGCTCGAAAGCGGTACTTCGAAACTGGCTTCGGTGGAAATCCGGCGCATGGAGACCTGCCTCGGGCGCACCACGGCCGACAGCATCCAGTCGGGTTTGTTTTTCGGTCACCTGGGCGCGCTGCGGGAGATCATCGGCCGCGTCAGCGAGGAAGAGTTTGCCGGCGAGAAACCGCGCGTTATCGCCACCGGCGGCTTCGCCACGCTGTTCGACGGCAACGGCCTGTTCGATGAAGTGGTGCCGGACCTGGTGCTGCAGGGCCTGCTGGTGGCGCTCAGCCTCAACGAGTGACCTGAAGCCGAATGCTTTTTCGCGGGGCGATACCGGCGCCCCCTTTTCATGCGGTCGCTACTTGTAAGCCAGACGTTTTTGAATTATATTCAAACCGGCCGATTGAGGCATTTTTTATGCGTCAAATTGGGCATTGACGGGATTCACCTGCATTTCCAATAAAAACAGCAGCTTTCCTGCGACCTCTACACCACTTCAACTACGCGGGGCGTCACATGTACAGAAAATCCGAGATAACTCTTACCAAGGCGGTGTTTCCGGCGGTCCTAGCCATGTTTATCGCCGCGCCAAGCATCGCCATGGCCCAGGACACCAGGGACGAGGAAAAACTGACGATCGAAGAAGTGACCGTGACGGGGACAAAGCGCGACGTCGCGCAACAGGATTTGGCCATCGCCGTTACGACCATCACCGCCAAGCAACTGGAAAGGAGTTTTCGTACCGACGTGACCTCGTTGACGGAAATGGCGCCCAATGTGACCCTGACGCGGAACAATGGCTTTAATGCCGTTGCCGGCGGCATACGGGGTACGGGATTCATTTCGATCCTGGTCACGAAGGACCCGTCGACCGGCCTCACGGTGGATGATTTCGTTTTCACCCACGTACAATCGCAGTTCATCGAGATGTTCGACATCGAACACGTGGAGATTTTCCGCGGGCCGCAAGGCACTTTGTTCGGAAAGAACACGACCGGTGGTGCGATCGCGTTCACGACCAAGAAGCCCGTGTTGGGTGAGTTCTTCGGCGAGGTCGAAGGCACCTATGGCCAGTGGGCGTCAAACGACGGAGAAGTGAAGAAGGTCACATTCGCCCTCAATGTTCCCCTCGGCGACACCCTGGCCATGAGGCTGGCGGTCATCAGCGACAAGGACCAAGGGTATTACACGAATGACAAGCCGATGGGCGGCACGTTCCTGTGTTTCGCCTGCGATGGCCCCGGCCAACCCACGACCGAGGAAATTTTCACCAAGTATCCGACCACTGGAGACGGTACCAGGATCGGCGGCAAGGACGTGATTGCCGGCAAGATGAAGTTTCGTTGGCAGCCAAACGACGCTTTCCTGGCGGATTTCATCTATGAATATCTCCGCGACGATTCCGAACCCGTGGCCAACGCCAACGAGACGCCTTCGGATGAAGGATATGTTTTTCCCATCATCGGCTTTCCCGGTATCGAGGCGGCAGGCTGGAAGGACCCGTTCCGTACCGGGCGGTCATGGCAGGACAACAAGGTCATCAACATGTCCAAGGGCCACCAGGTTCACGCCAACGGCTATTACCTGACCATGGGCTATTCGGCGGACCGCTTCATATTCAAGTCGATCACCGGCTACAGGGAGCAGGACGAAATTCTCGCCAGCACCTACACCGGCGAAGCCTACACGTCCCTCTACGACGCCAGCAGGAACACGAAGCGGGAACAGTTCCAGCAGGAATTCAGGTTCACGAGTGAATTCGATGGCCCCTTCAACTTCGTCGCCGGTACCGCTTATTACCGCGATGACGTGGAGTTCGTGGTCTTTGGCAACCTCGGCTTTTTCCTGCCGCTCGCCGGCGCCGAGTTCTACCGGGACCGGTTCGAAGTCCAGTGGACGACCCAGGACCGGGACAGCTATGCCTTGTATCTGGACGGTACGTATCAGTTGACCGACAAGGCGAGCCTGACCGCCGGATTCCGCCACACGCAGGACAAGAAGAACTTCCATCGGCTGAACCTGGGCACGGCCGCGAACCCGGTCAGTAACTTCATTACCCAGGACGAATGGATCGGCCCGCACGTCAACCCGTTGCCGGAATCGGCCTTCGGCAACAATATTACCGCCTCCAAGAAATGGGACTCGGACAACTACCGGCTGGTGTTCGATTATGCCTGGAACGATAACCTCATGACGTACGCCAGTTACGCAAACGGTTTCGTTGCCGGTGGATTTTCCGAGACCTGTGGTTCGCCGACGTCGTGCCAGCCTTACGCCAGCGAGAAGAACGACAATTTCGAACTGGGTATGAAGAGCGACCTGCTCGATGGCAGCCTGCGTCTCAACGTGGCGCTCTTTTATACGAAATACAAGAACCTGCAGAGGGACACGGTGGTTACGATCATCGACGCGGCGGGCAACCAGTTCCAGGAAACGCAGGCCGTCAATGTCGGCAAGAGTACCGCCAAGGGCGCCGAAGTCGAGTTGACCTACGTGCCGATGGATAACCTGCGCTTCGACGTCAACTTCGGTTACCTCGACCACAAGTACGATTCGTACAGCCCGAGCGCGGATCCGGCTCCGCTCGGTTTGCCCGGTCTGCCCCGGCCGATCGACTTCTCATCCCTGGATCCGCCGTTTTCACCGAAACTCAATTACGGCCTGGGCGTGACCTACATCCAGGACCTGACAGGCGGAAGCAACCTGACCTACAACGTCAGTATGCATCACCAGGACAAATTCGAGACCGATTCTTTTCCCGCGAACGGCCAGGGCGCCGACGCCTCGGGTAACCCGATCATCAAGCAGAAACAGTATACCCAGAGTGAAGAGCGCACCTTGCTGAATGCTTTCCTTACCTGGGAGAGCTCGAATGAAAAGCTGCAGCTGACCCTCTATGGCAAGAACCTGACGGACAAGACCTGGCGCTCTTCGGGTCAGGCCGTTGCGACGCTGTGGAATTTCACCCACCACGGTCCGCCCAGGGAGCTTGGGGTCCAGGCCAGGTTCAGGTTCTGAGCGACGGTTACATAAAAAAAAGCCGGCCTTGGCCGGCTTTTTTTTGCGTCAGGGTCAGAGTGAAGGGGCAGGGTAGCAGCTCTGTCCTATTACTCTGACTCCCTTATTTTTGCCCGCTTGGTGACCGAGCCCGTCAGCACCAGTCGCATGGCCTCTTCGAACGGCAGATCCAGCGGGGTCAGGGCGCTGCGCGGCAGGAACAGCGTGTAACCGCCGATCTGGTAGCTCATCGGCATGTAAACGGCGACCGGGTCGTCCGCCGCGGGGGTGAAGGGCAGGTCGTCGAATTGTTCGCGGGTGACGAATCCGATCAATTGGAACGGTTGGCCGGGCAATTGCACCATGACGACCTTGCCCAGTTTGCTGTCCTTTTCCGGGTTCAGGTAATCGATAAAGTCCTTGATGGCGGTGTAAATGGTCTTGACCAGCGGCAGGCGATGAAAAATCGCCTCGCTGAGATCGATCAGCTTCTGGAAAATCAGGATGTGCGAGAGCAGGCCTACCAACACGATCAGCGCCAACCCGGACGCCAGCCCCATGCCGGGCACGTACCAGCCGCCCGGCAGGATGTATTTCAGGACTGCACCCATCAGCCGTTCCGAACCCGCGGCCATCCACCACAGGATGGCCAGCGTCAGCGCCACCGGGATGACCACGGCCAGGCCTTTCAGAAACAGTTTGCCGAGGTTGTTCACGATGTTCTCGTTGTCGTCCATGCGTTCATTATAGCTAGGAAAAGAGGCCATGCAGGTACCAACCGGGATGCGGCTTGTATTCGCGGAACACCCACAGCGTGCTGCCGGTCTCGTCGCGGACGATGAAATAATCCCGGCGGCAGTCGCGGCCGTCCCACCAGCCGCTTTCGATGCGTTCCGGCCCGGCCAGTATGCGGCAGCGGTCGATGCGGCAGCGGCGCGGCCTGGGCAGCAGCCAGGCCGGCCGGTGCGGCAGGGCAGGGCCGCCGGCCGGCTCGTCGAGGCCGCGGCAGGCCCAACTGTATTCGGGGCGATGGTCCTCGCGACCGGTGAGCCCCTGCACGCAATGGTCGCCCAGACGGGCCCGCAGACGTTCCAGCAATAGGCTGCCGCCGTCTTCTTGGTCCGGGCCGGGAGCCGTTGACGGTAATAGTTCCGGCTGCCGCGCCGCGCAGGCGACGAAAGCGGCCGCGCGCAGTTCGATGCGGCGGACCGGCGCGGCCAGCCGCAGATGCTCCAGGCGCTCCCGCGCGAGCAGCATCAGGCGCGCTTCGGCACGCGTTGCCTGCTGCAGGTGTACGGGGATGTCGTGCTGACCCGCCTGCAGCGACAGGCGGATATCGATACGCATCACGCCGCGGTCGTGCGCGCGCAGGACCGCGCACAGGGCCTGCACCAGGCGCTTGAGCGGAAACAGCAGTCCCTCGGTGTGCCCGGTTTCCGGTATGTCCACGCCATCGCTGAAACGCCGCGGCGGGCGGTAACTGCGGCGCGGGTCGGGCCGCCGGCCCAGCAAGCGGTCGAGGTAGTCGCCGACGGCCGGCCCGAGGCGCCGCGCCAGCGCTTTGCGCGGCAGCCGCAGGAGTTCCGCCACCGTGCGCAGGCCGGTTTTCCGCAAAGCATCGAGGGTCGCATCGTCCAGCGGCAGGCTGTCCAGCCCGAGCGGGCCGACGTACCGGTGTATCGCTTCGATGGCATCGATATGCAGACCGTGCCGCGCGGCCAGGCTGGCGGCTTCCGGCGTCGGCGCGATCCCGCTGAGGGGCCGGTAACCGAGGGCTTGCAGTTCTGCCGTGATTTGCTCCGCCAGCGCTGCGGCGGGGCCGAACAAGCGCCGGCTGGCCGCTGCTTCCAGCAACAGGGTGGTGCGTTGCGCATCGATGCTGACCTGGCTGCTGTAGCGGTAACAGCAGGCAGCCAGGCGTTCCAGGGCGCGTCGTTCCGCACACCGGTCCCGGGCCACGATCTGCACCGTATCCGCCAGGCCCAACGCGGCGCCCGTCGGCATGCCGGGTTTTATCCCGGCCTCGGCGGCCGCCCGGTTACGGTCCGTGATGCACGGCCGGCCGGCCAGCGTGTCGCTGATGGCCAGCGGCGCCGCCGGTTGCCCTTGTCGTTGCCGGCCGCGGCCGGACTCGTCCAGCGCCAGGTGCGGGAAGTAAAGGGCAAGCCATAGCGGCGGTTTGTTGCTGTCGGGACTCGTCGGCATGGTTGCAGTATGCGGTCACGGTTCTCGATTCGTGAGAACACCGGCGCGCGGTGACGGCCGGTTCGGTGTTATCCGGACTATAGCACGTGTCCCGCCGGAATTTTTCAGCGCCCGTGCGTGCTTTTTGCCCGACACCGGCCGGCAAATCAGTTACGATATCACTCCCCCACGGCAAGCAAGAACCAAGGACAATGAAATTCGGTATACGTTTAATCGGCTACCTCGGTAATTCCCGCGAGATCGTGCGTCTGGCAAAGCTGGCCGAAGCGGCCGGTTTCGACTACGTCTGGTTTCCGCACGATACCTTCATGGCCAACACCTGGGTGCTGACCAGCGCCGTCGCCGCCAACACGTCGCGCATCAGGATCGGCAGCGTGGGCACCAATCCCTACACCACCGACCCGGCGGAGATCGCGACCTACATTGCAACGCTGGACGACCTGTCGGACGGGCGCGCGGTGCTCGGCCTGGGCCTGCATACGCAGGACATGGTCGAGTGGACCGGTATCGACGCCAGCGATTACACGCAGCGCACCCGTGAAGCGGTCGAGATCATCCGGGCGCTGCTGCGCGGCGATACCGCCGACTATCACGGTGAGGCCTTCCAGTGGACCGATCAGTGCTACCTGCGCTTCGAGCCGCGCCGCAGCGAGGTGCCGATTTATGTTTGCGCCTTCGGTCCCGAGTACCTGGCGCTGAGCGGCGCCGTCGGCGACGGCAGTTTGCCGATGATCACGCCGCCCGAATCCGCGGCCCGGATGGTCAAGATGATCACGGACGGCGCGCGCGCGGCGGGCCGCGACCCGGCCGAGGTCGATATTGCCGGCTGCGGCTGGCTCTCACTGGCCGCAAAGCGCAGCGAAGCGACGGCGATCCTGCGCGAGATGATCGCGTATTTCGGGCCGCACCTGGAAGAGCCCGCATTGGCGACGATCGGCCTGTCGGCCGCCGATTTCGAACCCCTGCGCCGCCTCGTCGACGCAGGCCGCTACCAGGAGGCGGCCGCCGCGGTGAGCGAAGACATGTTCGCCCTGGCGATCAACGGCACCCCGCAAGACGTCATCGGGCAGATCGAGCGCCTGGCCGAGGCGGGTATCACGCAGGCCAACCTCGGCGGCCCGCTGGGACCGGACCCGGATGAGGCCATACGCCTGATGGGCGAGGAGGTCATCCCGTATTTCCGGTAGGCTCCGTATTGCCGGCAGGCGATGCGCGGCGCCGTTGAGCGGATGATTTTTTCAGACCCGAAAACATGAAGGGAGTCGAGCGAAAAGAATCGGAACGGCCGCTGACGATCGGGGATTTGAATTTCGATCCGCCGCAGTTGCCCGCAAGCCGGCTGCAGGAGATTGCCGCGGAGTATTACGGCGTTCGCGGGTCGCCAGAGATGCTGGAGGGCGAACGCGATCAGAATTGCTGCATTACGAGTCCTGACGGCCAACGCTACGTGCTGAAGATCTCGAGCGCCGGCGAGGAACCCGCGGTCATCGATTTCCAGGTGCAGGCGCTGTTGCACATTGAGCGCACGGACCCCGGCATCCCGGTGCCGCGAATGGTGCGCGGCACCGACGGCAGGCTGGCGTACCCGTTGGTGATCGACGGTCACCGGCACCAGTTGCGCCTGCTGACGTACCTGCCGGGCACGCTGTATCACCACGGCGCCGCGCCTTCTCCCGGCGGTTTGTACCACGTGGGCAAGTTCCTGGCCCGGCTCGACCTGGCCCTGGCCGGGTTCTCACACCCGGCGGCCGGGCACTTCATGCCCTGGGACGTGACCAACGGCCTGCTGTTCAGGCCGCAGTTGCGCGCGTTGCTGCCGTCCCCGCTGCGGGCCGACCTCGCGCCGGTATTGACAAGGCTGAAAAGCGAGGTCTATCCAAAGTTGTCAGAGTTGCGCAGCCAGGTGATCCATCACGACGGCCACAGCGCGAACCTGCTGCGCTCGTCGGCCGGCAGTGACGAGATCGTGGGCATTATCGATTTCGGCGACATGATATATGGTCCCCTCATTTGTGACCTGGCGGTGAGCCTGGCCGACTTCATGTCGGCGGCCTGTGATGCCGAGGCGCTCGCGGCCGCGATGTGCCGGGGGTTTCACGCACGGGTCCCGCTGCAAGCCCGCGAGACGGACCTGTTGCTCGACCTGGTGACCGCGCGCCTGGTGCTGACGCTGCAGCTGTTCGAGTTCCGGCGCCGCCACATGCACCAGCCGCCGCCCTTTGTCAGCAACGAGCAGGCGGATATCATAGCCAGTCTGAAAATGCTCATCGGCCTGGACCGGCGGGCCTTCGCCCATTGCATGCGGGAGAACCTGACATGAAGCCTTCGAATGTTGCCGCGACGGACAGCGGGCTTTTGCAACGCCGTGAGCGGGCCATGGGCCCGGCTTATCGCCTGTTCTACAGCCGCCCGGTCCACCTGGTGCGCGGCGAGGGCGTGTGGCTCTTCGACGCGGCCGGCAAACGCTACCTGGATTGCTACAACAACGTCGCCTCGGTCGGGCACTGTCACCCGCACGTGGTCGAGGCCCTGTGCCAGCAGGCCAGGACCCTGAACACGCACACGCGCTACCTGCATGAAAACGTGGTGCGCTACGCCGAGCG
Source organism: uncultured Gammaproteobacteria bacterium (assembly GCA_963774415.1). Lineage (GTDB taxonomy): Bacteria > Pseudomonadota > Gammaproteobacteria > Xanthomonadales > SZUA-36 > SZUA-36. The sequence goes on from CAVZEU010000001.1 coordinate 118,728, forward strand.
ACTGGGCGCGACGCTGCCGGGCGAACTGGAGGTGTGCATGTTCGTCTGCACCGGCACCGAGGCGAACGACCTGGCGTTCCGCATTGCCCGCACCGTCACCGGCCACCGCGGCGCCATCGTCAGCGAGGACGCCTACCATGGCAACTCCATCGCGGTCACCGAGCTTTCCACCGCGGAATACCCCGCGGACGAGCGCCCGGATTACATCGCCGTGGCGCGGGCGCCGAACCTTTTCCGGGGCCCGGTCCGTTACGGCGAGAGCGAAGCCGGGCGCAAGTATGCCGCTTATGCTGACGATGCGATCGCGGCCCTTAAGCGGGCCGGCCACGAACCGGCCATGTTCCTATGCGACCCGGTTTTCGACGCCAACGGCATCCTCACCGCGCCGCAAGGCTATTTGCGCGGCGTCTTCGAGAAAGTTCGCGCCGCCGGCGGGCTGTGCGTGGCCGACGAGGTACAGTCGGGGCTGTGCCGCCTGGGCGAGCACGTATGGGGCTTCGAGGATTCCGCTGTCGTGCCCGACATCGTCACGCTGGGAAAACCCATCGGTGACGGGCACCCGCTGGCCGCGGTCGTCACCACGCCCCGGATTGCCGAGGCGTTCGCGCGCAAATTCGATTACTTCAACACCTTCGGCGGCAATCCCGTTTCCGCGGCGGCCGGCCTCGCCGTGCTCGATGTCGTTGAACGCGAGGGTATCCTGGAAAATGTCGGCCGGGTCGGGACCTATCTCGGCGCCGGGCTGCGAGCCCTGGCGGAGGAATTCCCGGTCCTCGGCGACGTGCGGGGCAAGGGCTTGTTCTACGGCCTGGAATGCGTACGCGGAGACGGTTCGCTCGAGCCGGCACCGCAGGCGGCGGCCGAGATCGGTGACCGCTTGTGCGGGCAGGGGGTCCTGGTCGGCACGGCGGGGCCGCTGGACAACGTCATCAAGATTCGTCCGCCCTTGGTGTTTTCGCGCGCGCACGCGGACTTGCTGCTGCAACGGCTGCGTGACGTCGTGCATTCCCTTTGAGGCTTGTCTCGCGGTCTTTTCGGTTGAGGCCGGCCCGTCGTCCCATGATCACGAGCGCGATCCCGCCGAGAATGGCGGCCGAGGCAAAATACAGGCGCGGTGTCGGCTGCTCGCCGAGCAGGATGACGCCGCCGATGGCGGCGATGACCGGCACGCTCAGTTGCACGCTGGCGGCGCTGGCGGCGCGCAGGTGCGGCAGCGCCGAGTACCATATCGCGTAACCAGCGCCGGAGGCCGCGGCGCCCGAGGCGATGGCATAGCCGACCCCGAGCCGGTCCAGTGACTGGTGCGGCAGCATGAGCAGGCTCAGAAGCAGCGCAAAGGGGAGGGTGCGCAAGAAGTTGCCGGCGGTGACGGTGCTCGCGTCTGCGGCGGCCTTGCCGCGTATCGAGTAGATGCCCCAGGCCGCCCCCGCCCCGAGCATCAGCAGCGAGCCGTTCAGCGGGGGCGCCGCAAGGCCGGGCAACAGCAAACCGACGAGCCCGGCAAACGCGATTGTCAGACCGGCCCATTGCAGGCGTCGAAGGGATTCACCGGCGAAAATACCGTAACCGAGCATCGTGACCTGGACCGCGCCGAACAACAGCAGCGCGCCGGTGGCCGCGGTCACGCTCAGGTAGGCGAACGAAAAGCCGGCGGCATAGGCGAACAACGCCAGGGCAGAGGGCCAGTTACCACGGCTGTCGCCGTGCCTGGGCAGCGTCAGCAACCACAGTAACAATGCGCCGGAGAACAGTCGGATCGTGGTAAAGCTGGCTGCGTCGATGGCCGTGCTCTTCAGTGCCAGGCGGCACAGGATCGAGTTGGCGGCGAATGCCAGCATGGCCAATGACGTCAGCAGGACTACGCTCGGCAAGGACATGCCGCCGTTGCGGTTTTGGCCCCGTACGACCGGTTCAGGTCGTGGGTCCAAGGGACATCACCCGGGTGCCGGTCAGGTATGGATTGTCGAACGTGACGGTATCACCGGCCGCCTTGCCGGGCACCGGGAAAAGCCTGGCGGACAGGGCCTTACGGTACCGGTGGGCCAGCGCAGCCACGTCCATAATGACCGCAGCGAGCGCCCCTGCGGAGCTGTCCCCCGGTAGTGGCACCACGTCCAGACCGGTGCCGCAGACGCTGGAGTAGAGCAGCAGATCGGATATTCCGTAGCGGCCCTCACTCGCCCGTTTGGCCAGCACGGGGTCTTCCAGCACCGGCAGCATCAAACCGGAGTAACCGGCCCTTTCGATATCCAGGTGCTTGAGCACATCCGTGATCGTGGCGCAGGCTGCCAGTGTCGACGGGCTGCCGAACGGTGCGCCGCTCAGGGTTTCGATGGCCTTGCCGATACTGGCGTCGAGACCGGGTGCGGGCGAGGTGTCGATGCCAAGATATTTCCAGCCCGTGCCTTTGGCCAGTTCCCGTGCCCGTGAGGCGACGGGAGCAAGCGCGCGTTCCATGTTCGCCTTAAGCCGGCTTGCGGCCTGTTGCATATTGTCGGTCTCGGCAAACGCCGCGGTCAGCAAATTCGGCGACTCGAGGCCGATGCTGAAGGTTTTGCCGTCGCTGAACCAGGCGGCAGGAAAGAACGGCGTGCCGGCGGGAACGAACGCGGTCGCGGCGAAACGGAAGTTGCCTTCACCGCCGCTGCCCACCGCGGCGATGGCCCTGATGGCCTCGGCGGCGCTGCGGGCGGTTTGCGGATGTATGCCGTGCTCGGTGGAGGCGACCCTGGCCGAGAAGCTGAGATTGCGCGTCTGCCGGACCAACTCGGCGGCCCAGGCGGGAAAGCCCGGATCGTGGCGATCGCCGGTGATGACCGGACCGAGGCTGATAACCAGTCCATTATCCACGGCGAAGCGGTCGAGCAGTTTCAGGGTCCTTAAGCGCTGCCGCACTGTTCCAGTCCGGCAAGTATTCGGCCAGCGGCTGGGTCGCCATGCGCAGGGTCTGGACTTCGTAACCCGCTGTTTCGTAGGTCCTGCGCGCTTTCTCCAGGAACGCGAGCGCCTCCCTGGCCGGCCCGAGAATATCCGTCCCGCCCAGTCTGAGACCTGCCGTGACGGTCCTGACTCGAAACAGCTTCGGATCACGCGTTGCAGCGAGCGCGGGGGCGAGGGGCAGGGTCATCGCCAGGCCCATCAAGGTGTTGAACTCGCGGCGTGTCATGCCGTTTTTCATTGTTGTCTCCACCCCGGGTTTCCGCAGAGCATAAATGGGGCCGGGATAAAGTGCCAGCGCACGATTGCCTGGCCCCGCCCTGGTCCCGATTGGCATTTTCTTGATTCAGGTCAGTATCTGCCCCGGCTTTCCCCGCTAAATTGCAACCAGTAGCACAACGCCGCGGAGATCGAGTTAATAAAAATGTGTCCTAAAGGAATGTCCGGTACGGCGAACGCCTTGGCGAATTGGTTTCAGATTTTGATTTGAGTGGTCTCCACAGCTTTAGGGGCCGCCAAGGCCCCTTTTTTTTGCGTTCGAAAAGCCGCCCGTTGAGATCAGACGACGATAACTCCCGTTGGGAGGTGCCGACAGGTGAAACCGGCTAGGGCACGCGACCTTGCAGGATGGCGCACATGTGGTCTTTGTCGATGTTGCCGCCGGAGATGACGCAGACGACCGGGCCGTCAGACTCGACCTCGAGCGCCGCGGCCAGCGACGTGGCGCCGCCGCCCTCGGCGACCACCCGGTTGTACTCGAACAGCATGCGCACGGCGTCTGCGACCGCCGCCAGTGAAGCAATGCCAGCGCCGTCCAGCAACTGCCGGATCAACGGCCACATTTCATCCAGCACGCAGGTCGCGCCGATCCCGGAGACGAAGCTGGGGCGGTGCTCGACGTCGACCGGATGGCCGGCCGCCAGCGCGGCTGTCAGCGGCGTGGCGGTTTCGCACTCGGCGCCGATGATGCGCGTGTCCGGCTTCAGCGCCTTGACGGCCGCGGCAATGCCGCAGCCCAGGCCGCCACCGCCGAACGGCACGACGATGCTGCCGACATCGGGCAGGTCCTCGACAATCTCCAGGCCGACCGTGGCATTGCCGGCCAGCGCCGCGGCATTGCACACGGCGTCGACGAAGAGCCCTTCTTCGCTGTCGGTGCCGTGGTGGCGGATAATCTCCCACCATTGCGCGTAGGGCACCTCGCGTATCTGCGCCCCGAGCCGGCGAATGGCCTCGCGTTTGCCCTGCGGCGCGCTGTCGGGCACGTAGACGGTGGCGGGAACGCCCATGCGGTGCGCCATCCAGGCGAGGCCGTAACCTGCGTTACCGGAACTGGCGGTGTATACGCCGCGCTCGAGGACCTCCGGTTCCGTGGTCAGGAAGATATTGCCCATGCTGCGGACCTTGAAGGCGCCGACCGGCTGCAGGTTCTCCAGCTTGAGGTAGATGCCGGGTGAGCCGTCCGGCGGGTTGAAGCGAATCAGCGGTGTGTGCAGCGCGAGGCCCCGCAGGCGGTCTGCCGCCGACCTGACCTCTTCAATCGTCGGTGCGTTCAGCTCCAGCATCGGTTTATTCTCCGTCATCGGTGTATTCGGTGAGGCCGGCCTACATCAGGTTCGAGACGAATATCAGGCCGAAGGCCAGCGGCGCGGCAAAGCGCAGGATAAAGCGCCAGTAGCGGAAGCGGATGCCGTCGGCGATCCCCAGTTCGTCCATGGTCGATGCGCGCGACATCATCCAGCCCGCGAAGACCGCGATCAACAAGGCGTTGAGCGGTAGCATGATATTGGCGACGAGGAAGTCCATCAGGTCGAAGATGGATTTGTCCTTGAAGAATTCGAACATACCCAGCAACCTGACGTCACCCCAGACATTGAAGGACAGCGCAATAGCCAGACCCACGAACCATGCCGCAGCGCCGGCGAGCAGCGCCATCCGCGGGCGCTTGAAGCCCCGGTGCTCCTCCAGCCACGAGACGACAGGCTCGAGCATGCCGATGGAAGACGTCAGCGCCGCGAAGGTGAGCAGGATGAAAAACAGGCCGCCGACCAGTGCGCCTCCGGGCATTTGTCCGAACGCGACCGGCAAGGTCACGAAGATCAGGCCCGGCCCTTCGCCCGGGTCGAGGCCGTATCGCAGTACCAGCGGGAATATCGCCAGGCCGGCGAACAACGCCACCAGCGTGTCGGCGGCGCCGATGACGATACCGACTTTCGGCAGCGACACGCTCTTTGGCAGGTAAGCGCCGTAAGTGATCATTGCGCCGACCCCGATCGCCATCGAAAACAGCGCCTGCCCCATGGCCATCAGTATGCCGGTCACGGTCAGCTTCGAGAAGTCGGGGTCGAACAGGAAGTCGAGGCCTTGCATGAAATCACCGACGAACATGGCGTAAACGACCATGAACAGGAGGATGAGGAACAGCGCCGGCATCATGATTTTCACCGCGGTTTCCAGGCCCTGTCTCACACCTTTTCCGACGACCCAGACCGTCAGGCCAATGTAGACCGTGTGCCAGAAAATCATGCTCCACGGCGAGGCCAGCAACTGGTTGAACAGCGTGCCGGAGCCGGCCCCGTCGACACCGCTGAATTCTCCCGCGAACGATTTGAAAACGTAGTCGACCGCCCAGCCGGCGACGATGCTGTAGTACGTGAGGCCGAGCAACGGGATCAGGATACTGAGCCAACCAATGATCTGCCACCGCTGGCTGTGGCCTTCCGCCTTGGCCAGGTCCGACATGCCGACGACCGGGCTGTGGTGCCCGCGCCGGCCCATGGCCAATTCCGCGGTGATGATCGGGATTCCCAGCAACACCACGAAGCCGATGTAAACGAGGACGAAAGCGCCGCCGCCGTTGGTACCCGCGACGTACGGGAAACGCCAGATATTGCCGAGCCCCACGGCTGCGCCGATGGCGGCGAGCATGAACGCCAGCGGAGAGGACCAGGTTTCGTGGACATTGTTATTCTCTTGCATCTTCGTCTCCAGGAGGCAGGGGGGTATTCATGTGTCGGCTGCAAAAATCATACTGCAAAGCCGCGGTCGCTGCTGTTGGAAATCGTCATGCCAGCAAATCGCGGTGTTTGTGCAATGCGCGGAACAGGTGCTCGATATCGGCCGTGTTATTGTAAAAATGCGGGGCGATCCGGAGCCGGCCGTCACGGCAGGAAACGACGATATTCTCGTTGGCCAGTTCACTGACCAGCCGGTTGTCGTCCGCGGCGTCCAGGGTAATCATCGCGGCGTGCTCGCGCCGGTCCGGCGGCGTTGCCAGGCGATAGTTCGCTTCCCGGGCCGCGGTCTTGATGGCATCGGTGAGGTGCTGAATTCTGGCTTCGATGGCTTCCAGGCCGATATCGTGCAAAATGCCCAGGCCCGCTTCGGCCATGTAGGTGTTGGGGACCGGCGGCGTGCCGGCCTCGAATCGCCTGGCCGAGTCGGCAGGCGTGTAGCGGCTGATGTCCATGGCCCAGATGTCCTGCTGGGCAAACCATCCGGTCAGGCTCGGCACCAGCGAGGGGATCAGTTGCTCACGCACGTACATGAAGGCGATTCCGGCCGTGCCCAGCAGGTATTTCAGCATGCCGCCGACCAGAATATCGGCCCCCGCTTCCCTGGGATCGAACCGGAGCGTGCCCAATGACTGGTAACCGTCGACCATCATCAGCGCGCCCCTGTTTCTGGCAATTCGCGAAATCGCTTCCACGTCCTGGCGGGCGCCGTTCCTGAAGCAGACGTGGGCGGTCGCCACGATCAAAGTTCTGTCATCGATCGCCTGGGCGAATTTCTCGAGTGGAATTCTGCCGTCTACAGCGGCGATACGCACCACCTCCGCGCCGCGTGCCTGCTGTGCGTACCAGATTTGGGCGTTGGTGGGAAACTCGAAATCCGTGATGACGACCTTGTTGCGATCACCGCTGAAGTCCAGTGCGCTGGCGAGGGAATCGATGCCGGCCGATACCGACGCGGTGATCGCGACCTCGTCGGCGTCGACACCGAGCAGGCGCGCGACCGATGACCTGACAGCCTCGTTGCGTTCGAGCCAGTAATCCCATTCGGCGCCGTTTTCGTTGCGGGCGCGGAGGTATTTTTGCAATGACGCTCCGACCTCGCTCGCAAGGGCGCCATAGGAACAGCTGTTCAGGTAGGTTTTGCGTTCCAGCACCGGAAATCGGGCGCGGATCTGTTGCCAGTCCTGGCCGTTGGCGGGGCTTGTCATGGGGCTTTTCCCGGTGGCATCGGGCGATCCTTCAAATGCATGAATTAGGTGGCAATCAGACAGCGAAAAAGGTATGCTCGCGATTACATGAAAACGTATATATACATGAAAGTGTATGTAGTATCAAACTGGATCAGAGCATAAAAATGGACAGGCACCAGCGGGGGGATCACTGGCTCGGAAAATTCGTCCCTTACCTGATCTACCGGATAACGAACAAGCTCAACCAGCGGCTCAGGAAAAGCCTGCGCAAATCCGGCATCAACGTGGCCCGCTGGCGGGTCATGTCGGTGCTGAAGGACAAGAGTCCGTTGAACATGGGCGAGATCGTGGCCGCGACCATCATCGAGCAGCCGACGGTCAGCCGCATCGTCGATCAACTGGAGCGTGAAGGGCTGGCGATACGCAAGACGGATGACAAGGACTCGCGCTACGTCCAGGTCATGCTCACCGACGAGGGCGAAGCGGCCTTTGCCGAGATTTACCCACTGGCGACCCGGCACCAGGAAAAAGCCCTGCAGGGATTTAGCGCGGAAGACATCCAGCTGTTGACCGCCCTGCTACAGAGAATCCTCAAGAACATCGATAGGGAAGTCTAGGCCGGGCGGGCAATTTATCTCGTTGCGGTGCCATTTAAGATGGCATATAGTCGCCCTGATAACTTGCTTCCATTTTCCAAGAATCTACAGTCAACCACCACTGAGGTACGTCATGAAAACGAAACAAGTCCGCAGACAGATTATTATTGCAGGACTGTTAACTTTTTGCGCATCGGCATACGCTGCCGAGAATGTGCTTGAAGAAGTCCTGGTAACCGCCACCAAGAGAGGTAGCCAGGACGTTCAGTCGATCCCGGCTTCCATTTTCGCGGTCGGCGGCAAGTCGCTGGAAGACAAGGCTAATTTTTCATTCCGCGACATCGCGAGCAACATTCCCGGATTGACTTTCCAGGACCTGGGACCGGGTGACATGGAATTCATCATCCGCGGCGTGAACGGCAACGGGCCGGCGGTCGTGGGCAGTTACTTCGGCGAGTACGTCATCACCGCCAGCGACCAGCAGGACGGCGGCGGCAAGAACGCGCCGATCAAGCTGGTCGACATCGAGCGCGTCGAGGTCCTGAACGGCCCGCAGGGCACGCTCTATGGCGCCAACTCGATGGCCGGCAACGTCCGCTATATCCCGCGCAAGGCCGATCCGTCGAAGTTCGAATCCTATGGCGAGATCGATTATTCGAACATCCGTACGGGCGGCGACGGCTACGAGGCCAACGCCGTCATCAACCTGCCGATATTCACCGACAAACTGGCCATCCGGCTGGTGGGTTACCGCACCGACATGGACGGCTGGATCGACCAGCCGCGGTTGCAGACCGGGCCGAATACCTTCGACGGCAATGCCAAGGACATCAACTCCGAGGAAACCGACGGTGTGCGTGTCGGCATCTTCTGGCAGGCATCGGACAGGCTGAGTGTCGATTTCATGTATGTCGGCCAGCGCACCGATATCGGCGGCGCCTCGCGTTTCACGGCCAAGGGTTCCCCGGCGTGGCCGGCCGAGACACCGGCGATCGCCAACCTGCCGGGCAGTCCCGGATATGCCGATCTGGCGGGGGTGCCGTCGCTGACGCCTGATCGGAATTTCATCAATACCGACATCACGCAGTCACCCAGGGACGACGATGTCGACCTGTTCGGTACGACCCTGACCTACGACACGGGCGTCGGCAGCTTCGTACTGTCCGCCAGCGACTATGAGCACAAGATCGATTACACCTTCGACAGCACCCCGATCCTGCTGTTCTTCCAGGCGCCTGTCGCCGGCATTACGAACCAGCCGCAGTCCTACAAGATCAAGATGGCGGAGGGACGCTTCGCCTCGAGCTTCAGCGGCCCGTTCAATTTTGTCGCCGGTGTCTACTACCAGAAAGAAAAACAGGATTTCGCCGTTCACGTGACCACGACCGACGGCAACGGCGGTAATGTGCCGTGGAATCCGTTGACTTCGAATGATACTTTCTTATATGGCGGCACCGCGATTTTCGGCCGTTTCCGCAACGACGAGATCGAGCAGAAGGCCATCTACGGCGAAGCCACGTATGATTTCACGGATCGCTGGCAGCTCAAGGGCGGCCTGCGTTACTTCAAGGTCAATCTGACGTCCGATCAGGGCACGACGCATGCCTTCGGTAACGGCTTCGGCTTTCCTGTACCCGTGCCGGAAGGCGAAATCGTCGGCACCACAGCCAACGACTACCTCGTCGGCCGCCTCAAGTCTAATGAGGACCAGGTCACGCCGATGGTGGCGCTGTCCTACCACTGGACGGATGACGTCATGACTTACATCCTGTATTCGGAAGGTTTCCGCACCGGCGGCGTCAACAACTCGAACCAGCCGTTCGCGCCGGGCATCCCGCCGATTTACGACTCCGACAAGCTGAAAAACTACGAGCTGGGTATCAAGTCGCAGTTGCTCGAGAACCACATGCAGTTCAACGCGACCCTGTTCCACATCGACTGGAGCGACATCCAGGTCGAGCCGCGTGACCCGGCCGGCAACATCCCGTTCACGACCAATGGCGGCAAGGCGGAGATCAACGGTGTCGAATGGGGCGTCAAGGTGTTGATGACCGACAACCTGCAGCTCGCCTTTACCGGTACCGGTTTCTTCAAACACGAACTGACCACGGACCAGCCGGTGCTGCCGGGCGCCTCGCCCTACGTCATCGTCGGCCAGAAAGGGGACAAAATCCCCAACGTGGCCAGCACCCAGTACAACCTGAGCCTGACTTACGATCATCCCGTGGGTGACGGCATGTCCCTGCAGTTGATCGGTGACGCCACCTATCGCGGCAGCACCAATACCGAGTTCCGGCCGGACAGCCCGTTCAATATCCCGCTGGATTCGTACACGCAGTTCGATGTGTTCGTCAACCTGGACCTGAACGAGCACTGGACGATCGGTGCCTATGTCAAGAACCTGACCGATGAGTTCGGTGTCATCGACGGCATCGGTACCTTCCAGGACCCGCGGGCTATCATCGCCCTGCGTCCGCGCACCTTCGGCGCACGTCTGGTCTGGAGGCAATAGCGGCTGTGCGGGCCGGCGGTTAAGCGGCCTGCCAGTTCCCGTAAGCTGGAACAGGAAACGGCCCCATGGAAGATATCCATGGGGCCGTTTTTTTGCCTGTGGGATTCAGGGCTTGGGTACGATGACGTGGGGTATCTGCGCGTCCTCGAGCAAATCGTTCAGCCCTTTCAGGTCGGTATCGAGTATTTTCTGCATGTCGGACTTGATGCCGGCCCACTGCGTGCTCAGCTCGCTGGCCCGCAATTCGCTGCCCTGGTTGACGGGCGGATCCTGATCGAGGACGCTGATCAGGTGCAGTACCTGCGTGCTCAGCAGGCGGCTGGGGAAGGCGATGCGGTCCTGTACGCCGTTGGGCAGTGGGGGTTGCGGAACCTGCTCCTCCCAGGCTGCGATCTTGTCGATCAGCGCCTGGCCGCGCTTTGCGATTTCCGCGCCCTGCGGGCTGGATTTCGTCATCTCCAGCAACTGCCGGGTTTGATCGGCGACCGACCGCAACTGGTTGGTCGACGCGTGGATGTCATTGACCAGCGCCGTCATTTTTGCCAGTAGCTGCTGCTGGTGCGCCCATTCTTCGGCGGGGATCGGCTTGCGCCGCGGATCGAGCGCGACCTCGAGTGGCTCGGTCACGGTCTGGCCCTTGTAACTCAGCCGCACCTGGTAGGTTCCCGGGGCCACGCGGTAGGGCCGCATGCTGACGTAACGGATCGTGTCGGCGACCGGTGTGTAGCGTGCATGGCGCAGGTTCCACACGTAGCGGTTCAGACCCGGCTTCGTGCCCAGCGGCGGGGCGGGGGGCTCGGTGATGACGCCCTTGACGAACGTGGTTTGCTTTTCTTCTGATTGCTGGTTGCTGAAGGTGCGCAGCACCTTGCCGTCGGCATCCAGTATCTGCATCGTCAACTCGCCGTCCTTGCCGATCGTGTCGTCGACCGTGTAGTAGACCACGGCGCCATTGGGCGGGTTCTTGGCCTGCTGGGACGCCCAGGTGTTGATGTCCAGCCGGTAGGCCTTGACCGGCTTGAACAGGTGCATGGCCTGGTTGGCGTCGTCTTCGCTGACCTGGCGCAGCGGTGAGATGTCATCGAGTATCCAGAAGGCCCGGCCCTGGGTCGATGCGACCAGGTCGTTGTCGTGGACCCGCAGGTCGGTGACCGGTACCCTGGGCAGGTTCAACTGCAGCGGCTGCCAGTTGGCGCCGTCGTCGAAGGAAACGTACACGCCGGCCTCGGTGCCGGCGTACAGCAAGCCCTGCCGCCGCGGGTCTTCACGCACCACCCGCGCAAACGCTTCCGGCGCAATGCCGTTGACGATGAGGGTCCAGCTCTTGCCGTAATTATCCGTCTTGTAGATCATCGGCGAGAAGTCGTTGAACTTGTAACGCGTGACGGCGATATAGGCGGTCGCCGGGTCGTGAGGGGAGACCTCGATTTCATTGACCTGGGCTTCCGGCATGTGCGGCGGCGTTACGTCGTCCCAGTGAGCGCCGCCGTCCCGGGTCAGGGATACGCGGCCGTCGTCGGAACCCGTCCAGATCGTATTCGCGTCATGCGGCGACTCGGCGATGTACATCAGCGTGGCGTAGGTTTCTCCGCCCGCGCCTTCGATCATGATCGGCCCGCCCGTGGTGCCCTCCTTGGCTTTCTCGTCGCGGGTCAGGTCCGGGCTGATGGCCGTCCAGGACTGGCCGCGGTCGGTGGATTTGAGGACGACCTGCGCGCCGTGGTAAATGACCTTGGGGTCGTGGCTCGATACTACCACGGGTGCGTTCCAGTTGAAGCGGTAGCGCAATTCGTTGCCGGGGCGGAAGCCGGCGAAATAGGGATAGGCCTCGATGTGACGCACTTCGTCGGTTTTGGAGTTGAGTTCCGCGATATTGCCCAGGATACCGGTGCCGTAGATCAGTACCGGGTTGTTCGGGTCGAGCGCGATGTGCGCGCTTTCACCGCCCGACACGGCCCTGAAATGGCGAATGCTGATACCGTTTTCCAACGTGCGGCTCGGAATGCGCACGGTCGAGTTGTCCTGCTGTCCACCGTAAAGGCGGTACGGGAAGGCGTTATCGACGAAAACCCGGTAGAACTGCCCGGTCGGTTGGTTATCCAGGGTCGACCAGCTAGCGCCGGCATCGAAGGACACCGTGGCGCCGCCGTCGTTGCCTTCCACCATCAGGTGGTCGTCGTTGGGGTTGATCCACAAGGCGTGGTTGTCGCCGTGCGGTGTCTCGACCCCGGTGAAGGTGACGCCGCCGTCGATCGAGCGGACCATCGATGCGGCCAGCACGTAGACCGTGTTCTCATCGATCGGGTCGGCAAAAACACGCGAATAATACCAACCGCGGTCACGAATACCCGGGTCGCTGTTGACGCGTTTCCAGCTCACACCGGCGTCATCCGAGCGGTACACGCCGCCGTCGACAGCCTCGATCATGGCCCAGACCCGGTCCGGGTTGGCGCGCGATACGCTGACGCCAATGTTGCCCATGAGCTTCGGCAGCCCTTTGTCGAGTTTCTGCCACGTGTCCCCCCCGTCCAGCGACCTGTAAATTCCGCTGCCGGGGCCGCCGCTGTGAACGGTCCATGGCTTGCGGCGATGATCCCACATGGCGGCATAGAGGTGGCGCGGGTTCGTCATGTCCATGCTCACGTCACTGGCGCCGGTGTTCGCATCGACGTACAACACGCGCTGCCAGGTGGCGCCGCCGTCCGTGGAACGGTATATGCCGCGCTCCTCGGTAGCGGCCCACGGGCTGCCCTGCGCGGCGACGAAAACGACGTCGGGATTGTCGGGGTCGATCACGATGTGCGCGATGTGCCGCGTTTTTTCGAGACCGAGATGTACCCAGGTGCGGCCGCCGTCGACGGACTTGTAGACACCGTCACCGTAGGAGGTGGTCACCCCCCGTACCGGCCGCTCGCCGGTGCCGACATAAATGACATTGGGGTCGGACTCGGCCACCGCGATGGCGCCGATGGTGCCGGTTTCGAGATAGCCGTCCGAAATGTTTTCCCAGCTGACGCCGCCGTTTTCCGTTTTCCAGACACCGCCGCCGGTGGCGCCCATGTAATAGGTAAAGGGCTGGTCAGGATGGCCGGCCACGGCGGTGACGCGGCCGCCCCTGAAGGGGCCGACATTGCGCCAGACGAGGGCCTGGTACAGGTCCTGGTCAACGACGGAAGCGTCGTTTGCACGCGGCCTGGCCTGAACCGCGACCGGCAGCAGGCAGGTCGCCAGCAGCACGATCAGCAGTAATTTCGTTTTCGGGAATGTCAAGTTCATCGGAGTCACCTCGGAGTGAGAATGGATTCTGAATCATATGCCAAATCATATATAAAGAAAACCGGTGATTGGCTTTGAAGTCGCCTCGAGCACCCATGCGGAGGCGCGACTGGAACCCGAGCCGCCTGGGAAAGCGAGTAAACGGGAGGCGGTGCCGACGATCACCGGGCTGTGCTTTTCCGACCGTCCTTCAATTACTTCCTGGATTGTGCTTGAAGACTTATATGATACAGCATATGATTCAACATACAGATGCGAGTTCGCAGATGTGTGGTGCCCCAAACCATGAAATTCTTCGGGAGGTAACATTAATGAGGCGCAACAACTTACGATTATTGACCCAGTGCTGCACGGCCGCGTTGTTGATGACAACAGCCGGCGCCGTGTTCGCACAGGACGACCAGAGCGGCGACGAGGCTGTACAGAGTGCGGGGGCGCTCGAAGAAGTCATCGTGACGTCGCGGAAACTCGGTGCGGAGAGCCTGCAGGACATCCCGGCCGCTGTCAGCGCGGTCGACCAGAGGACCCTCAAAGAAATGATGGTCACCGATTTCAGCGACTTCGCCCGCCAGGTCCCGGGCCTGACATTCCTCGACACCAGCCCGGGTGAAAAACGTTATGTCATCCGCGGTATCCAGTCGGCCGGCCAGCAACAGGTCGCCGTCTACTACGACGAGGTTCCGTTGCCGGGCGTGCAGAGCGCCAGTTCGAACAGCGGCGGACAGACGACCGATCTGAAGCTGTACGACATGCAGCGGGTCGAGGTCTTGCGCGGCCCGCAGGGCACCGTGTTCGGCGCCAACTCAGAGGGCGGCACGGTGCGCTTCATCACGGTACAACCCAAGCTGGACAGCTGGGAGGCCTATGTCAGCACCGAGTTGTCTCAGACCAAGCCGTCCGGCGACAGCAACTGGAATTACCAGGCGGTCATGAACGTGCCGCTGGGAACGACGTTCGGTGCGCGCGTGCTCGCCTATGACGGTAAGGACGCAGGCTATATCGACAACAACCGCTGCCGCGCCGTCAATCCGGCCGAGGACCCGCGTCTGCCGACCACCCAACTCTCTTGTCTGAACCTGAACGACTTCAACTGGGTCAAGACCCGCGGTTTGCGCACGAACCTTTTGTGGGAATTGAGCGAAGGCGCGACCATCAAGGGCCAGTTCTGGTACCAGAAGCGCGACACCGGCGGTGACTCACGTTACCACCCGTATGACGGTTACAACCCAAACCCGACCGACAAGGTCTATGCGGGCGGCGCCGATCAGCCGGCTGCCTTCACCTATTTCCAGGAAGGCAAGTACAGGAACGGCGACTATTCGCGCACACCCAAGCCCGACACGCAGAGAATCTACAGCCTGACCGGCGAGTTCGACGTGTCTTTTGCTGACCTGACAGCGACCGCGTCGCGGTACGAGCGCGATTTCCTGTACAAGTTCGATTCCACCTGGATCATCACGTATTTGCTGCAGGACAACCTGGGTAATCCGCCGTGCCAGCATCCGGAAATACCCGGTGCCGACCCGGCGGGCTGCCTGAGAGCCGATCTGCTCTTCGGGCTGACCGATCAATCTCAGGGCCTGGAGCAGAACGCGTTCGAATTCCGTTTCAACTCGAAAGATTCGGACTCCCCGATCCGGTGGGTGGTCGGCGGCTTCTACCGTGAGCGCAAGAGCCATTTCCAAAGCTACGTGCCCGTGATCGACACCAACGGCCTGCCGTTCGATAGCCCCACACCGCCGACGCTGCCCCCGGGCAGTGAGATCGGTTCCGGCGTCCCGGGTTGCAACCCCTGCGTGTTCGCCCGCGAGGACAACAAGAAAATCGAGGAGTACGCCTACTTCGGCGAGGTCAACTGGTCGATTACCGATACGCTGGACCTGAACTTCGGTGCGCGCTATTTCAAGGTCAAGCAGACCGAAGCGGGCCGCACCGTGTTCCAGTTCGCGGCGTTCGCACCGAATCCGCCGGACCCGACCACACCGACCGGCGCGACGCCGTTCAGCTACAACCGTCTGAGCGACAACGAGACGCCTTGGAAAGTGGCACTCGCATGGCATGCCTCCGATGACGTCACTCTCTATGCACTGCGTGCCAACGGCTTCCGGCTTGGCGGCACCAACAACCGCGGCATCGGCGCGATCTATATCCCGGAGAGTTTCAAGTCGGACGAGCTGATCAACTACGAGGCCGGCGTCAAGTCACAGCTGGCCGACCGGCGCATCACGTTGAACGTTTCGGTGTTCGACATGAAATGGAAGGACCTGCAGGTCTCGGGCCAGGACGTCACCGGCGCCTTCGGGTTTATCGGCAACGCCGGCAAGGCCGAGGTTCAGGGCGCGGAGCTCGAGTTCAGGGCAGCGCTCACCGACCAGTGGGACGTGACCGCGCAGGCCACTTACCTGGGTAAACACGAGCTGACCTCGGACCAGGTGACGAGCAGCTTCCAGGCGCCCGGTAAGAAGGGCGATCAAATCCCGCGCGTGCCGGACTGGACTGCCGGCTTTACCGTCCAATACCGTTACCAGCTGCCGATTAGCGGCTGGGACGGCGCCTTCCGCGTGGAGGGCAGTTATACCGGCGATTCATACACGGAGTTGAATGCCAACAACCCGTACTACCGGTACCAGGATCAATATTCGATCTTCAATGCCCGGGCCGCGTTCCGTAACGACGGGATGGATCTGGACGTGACTTTGTTCGTCGATAACATTTTCGACAAACAGGGCGACGTCTTCATCCAGGCCGCCAACGGAGAGCCGACCAGCAAGGTGACGAACCGTCCGATGACGGTCGGTATCCAGATCACCAAGGGATTTGGCCGCAACTAGGCATTGGTCCGGTCCGTTTCGGACTGATGCAAACGCGACAACAGAAAAGGGACAGCCGCCGCCTGGCGGCGGCTGTCCCTGCTTTTTGTGCAGCACCGTCCCCGCCCGCCGAGCCCCGTCGTTCTGAACCGTCAGACCGGCGCCTGGCAGGCGTCAGGGCCGGGAAACAGAAGCCGTGTGGAGGATTTTGGACATGTGCCAGACAGGTTACCGGCAGCCCCGTACGCTGCTTTCATTCGCGGTCTTTTTGCTCACCTGCGCCGTTAGTTTCAGTGCGGGCGCAGCGGATTATTACAAGGCCCCGGAGTATTCCACGCCCGAGGGCGTGACCATCATTCACGCCGGCACGCTGCTGGCCGTACCGGGCCAGCCTCCGCGCAAGGAGCAGAGCGTTATCGTGCGCGCCGGCAAGATCGTCCGGGTCGAGTCGGGCTACACAAAGCCCAGTGAAATAAAGGCGGACGGCGACGTGCGCGTCGTCGACCTCGAGAACGAGTTCGTCATGCCGGGGTTCATCGACTTACACGTACACCTTTCGTTTCAGGCGGGCAGCAGCAGGAAACTCGCCCTCGTCACCAATACCGATGCGGACACGGCCTATACCGCCCAGATGTACGCGCGGCGCACGTTGCTGGCGGGCTTCACGACGGTGCGTGACCTCGGCTCCCACGGGGATGCGATATTCGCCCTGCGCGACGCGGTCAAGGCAGGTAAGGTTGCCGGGCCCAGCATCCTGGTCGCCGGTGACATGATCTCACCGACGGGTGGGCACGGCGATATCATGGGCTTCCGCCCCGAAGTGCTTGCGGCGCTGCCGGCCGGTGGTATTTGCGACGGTGCGGACAGTTGCCGGGCCGCGGTGCGCCGCGAGATCAAGCGCGGCGCCGACGTGATCAAGGTGGCGGCGACCGGTGGCGTGCTGGATGAAGCGACGACCGGCACGGGCCAGCAGTTCACCGACGAGGAATTGCGTGCGATCGCCGACACCGCGCACTCGCTCGGGCGCAAGGTCACGGCCCACGCGCACGCGAAAGCCGGTATTGAGGCGGCGCTCAGGGCCGGCTTCGATTCGATCGAGCACGCCATGTGGGCGGACAAGGACACGATGAAGCTGTTCAAGGAAAAGGGCGCGTGGCTGATTCCCACCGTGTACCCGATCACCGCGGTGGGGGATACGCCGGAGAAGATCAAGCAGGGGCCGTTCCGCAATCTGCCGCCGGCGTCGATGGAAAAACTGTTGCAGCTGGGCCATCAACCCAAGGACATGCTGCGCCTGGCGCTGAGCATGGGGGTCAAGGTCGCGCTGGGCACCGATTCTGGTGTTTCGCCCCATGGTGAGAACGCACACGAGTTCATCGAGTACGTCAACGCCGGCATGTCCCCGATGGAAGCGCTCGAGGCCGGTACCGTCAATGCCGCCGAGGCCGGGGGCTTCTCCGACCGGGCCGGCTCGATCGAAGCAGGCAAGGCGGCGGATATCGTGGCGATGCCGGCCAGCCCGCTGGAGGACATCCATGCCGTGCTCGAGCCGAACTTCGTCATGCGTGACGGCTACATATTCAAACAGTCCGGACAGGGGGGCAGCCATGAAGCGTTGTAACCTGATTGCGCGCATCGGTGTCATCGCCACGGTCGTCGTGCTCGCCGGTGTTCCCGCGGCATTCGCCAGCTCGCTGCTGATCGAAAACGTAACGCTGATCGACGGCACCGGCCGACCGCCTGTTTCCCCCGCCTGGGTGCTGGTCGAAAACGACCGGATCCGGCGGGTGTCGCGCCGCGCCATCGAAGCGCCCGCGGGCAGCGAGCGCATCGACGGCAGCGGCAAGTACCTGCTGCCGGGGCTGGTGGACATGCATGTACACTTGGCCGGCGGCGTCGAAGTGACGCCGGAAGGCCTGCTCGAGCCCGAACTGGATCGGGCCAAGGGTGTGCGCGCGCTGCACAGCTACCTTTATACCGGTGTGACCTCGATCTACGACGCCGGCAACGTACCTGATTACATACTGGGCTTGCGTAAAGACGAGCGCAGCGGCAAGCTGATGAGCCCGCGGATTTATGCGACGGGCGGGATCGTGACCTATCCGGGCAGCCACGGCAGCAGCGATTTTGCCACGCTGGTGGACAGCTGGCCCGAGGCCAAGCCTTTGCTGGATGCCCATATCGCCCGCCAACCGGATGTCGTGAAGCTGACCTTCGAGGAGCGCGGCTGGGGTTCGCGGCCGATGATTCCCAAGCTTCCAGTGGAGCTGATGCAGCGGATTATCGAGTACTATAACGACCGCGGCATACGCAGTACCGTGCACACATCCAGCGAACTGCGGGCTCGCCAGGCGATTTTCGCGGGTGTGGACTCGTTGGCGCACCCCGTGATCCAGGGTCCGATCACCGACAGTTTCGCCCGGCTGATGGGTGCGAAGAAGATCCCGATGGTCACGACGCTGACGATCGGCGAGAACTACAGCCGCTTGGCGGAGCACCCGGAATACCTGGACCGGCCAATGTACAGGGCGACGCTGACCCCTGACGAGATCCATTATCTGAAAATCGTCAAGCGCAAGGAATACCAGCAGCGCAAGTGGACGTGGTGGATGAAGCTCATGACCGGTATCGCGCAGCAGAACGTGTACAAGGTCTGGAAAGCGGGAGGGGTGCTGGTCGCCGGTACCGACCAGAGTTCGGGCCCGGCACTGCACCGCGAACTGGAGTTGCTCGCGGACGCCGGCATTCCGCCACTGGAAATCATCCGCATCGCGACCCTCAACGGCGCCGTGTTCCTCGGCAAGGAACGTGAGACGGGTTCGGTGGAAGCAGGGAAAATCGCGGACCTGGTCCTGCTGAACGCGGACCCCACGGCCGATATTCGTAACGCCGAACAGGTCGCTCAGGTCATCAAGGCGGGGCAGATCGTCGACCTGTCAAAATTGCGGTTGCCGGTCAACGATTAGGCCCAGGTGGCAGGAAGCGAACACCCGCGGTGGTGGCTGCCGGTTGCCAGGCTTGGTCAGGTGGAGAATTTCAGGTAGAGGAAATAGACGGAAAAAGCCGTCATCCAGATGACACCGATCGCGCTCAAGGTGAGCAGCGTACGTCCAGGGCGCGCCGCCGAGGGGAAACCCTTCGCGGTCATGACGCGGTGGTTCAGCCAGGCAATGACCGGCGCGAACAGGAACAGGATCGTGGAAGCGACGTCGATGACCAGTTTCAGCGAAGTGACGAACATGTACAGGATGAATATCGAGCCCAGCACCAATGCGATTAACGTCGTGACGTACACCGGCTCGCGTGTCGGCGCCGCCGCGTTGTCGCGAGGCCTTGCCTTGCGGCGGTATATCCCAACGAGGCTGACCGCCGCCCGCGGGTACCCGTCCAGGCCGGCCAGGACGGTCGAAAACATGACCGCGACGGCGACGATGCCGATCAGCATTTCGCTCCAGTCGCCCAGCGCCTGCTTGTACAGGGCGATCAGCTGCGCCGCGAAACCGGCGGCGCCGGACTCGAAGGCGATGCCCGTGTGGTACATCAGTGCGGTGCCGAGCAGGACGAAACACACGGCGAGCACGAAGGCGCCGGCGTAACCGATATGGAAATCGAGCAGGGATTCATGCAAAGTCGGGCGATGAGCGCTGTCGTCGGCCTTGGCCACGGACCAGAGGGAGTGCCAGACGGAGATATCGACCGAGGAAGGCATCATGCCGAGCAGGGCGACTACGAAGAAAACTTCATCCCTGTGGATGTGCCGGGGCAGCAGCAGGGCGGACTGGCTCCAGTTGATTTTCGGCAGTACCAGGCAGGTCGCCACCAGCGTGGCAAGGGCGAGCACGACCATCAGTACCTTTACCAGGCGGTCCAGCAGGTGATAACCGCCCGCGATCAGTATTGTGGCACAGCCGCCGAGTATGAATACGGATATTGCGAAGGTGCTGAGGGGCAAACCAAAGGCGACCTTGGCGAGTCCGGCCGTGATCAGCGTCACCGCCGGCACGGCGGCGAACATCGTGCCGAGCGCGATGACGATATAGGTCGCTGTCGCCCACTTGCCCTGGTCGCTGTAACCGTAGAGCAGGGATTTCCCGGTGGTGCTGGCGTACTGCGCGCCAAAACGAAAGGCGGGGTATTTGGCGATGTACGTCAACAGGATCAGGAACAGCAGCGAAAGACCATACCTGGCACCGGCGCGAGTCGACTGCACCAGGTGCGAGGCGCCTACCGCCGTCGCCGCGTAGAGGACACCCGGGCCGATCGCTTTCAGTATGCCGCCGTTGCCGTTGTTCATGAGCCATGTTTTCCCTGTCGCGCTGCGGGCCTCGGCCAACGTTACCAAAGAGCCACGGGCGCTGCCACAACAGTTTCGGGCGGCTGAGATGCACTCCGGACCCGAACCTGCCATCGACGAACTGCGGGCATTGCTGGGCAAGCGGCTCAGCACCAACAGCGCAGTCCGCGAGCACCACTCGCATGACGAGTCGTGGCACGCGGCCAGGTCACCGGACGCCGTCTGTTTCGTCAATGACGCGGCAGAGGTTTCCCGGGTCGTCGAAGTGTGCAGCCGCCATGGGCTTCCGGTCATTCCGTTCGGCACCGGTACCGGCCTGGAAGGCGGCACGGTCGCGGCCATGGGCGGAATCAGCATCGACGTTTCCAACATGAACGAGATCCTGGCCGTGAACGCCGAGGACATGGACTGCGTCGTGCAACCCGGGGTAACGCGCAAGGCACTTAATACCTATCTGCGTGACAGCGGCCTGTTTTTTTCCGTCGATCCGGGCGCCGACGCTTCGCTCGGCGGCATGGCGGCCACGCGCGCGTCGGGCACCAATGCCGTGCGCTACGGCACGATGAGCGAGAACGTCCTCTCGCTCAAGGCCGTGCTGGCGGACGGTCGCATCGTGACCACGGGCAGGCGCTCACGCAAATCCGCGGCGGGTTACGACCTGACGCATCTGTTCGTCGGTTCCGAAGGCACCCTGGGGGTCATCGTCGAGTTGACACTGCGCCTGCACGGCAGACCGGCGGCGATTTCGGCGGCGAGGGTGTATTTTGACGAGGTTGAAGGTGCGGTCGATACAGCCATCCGGACCATACAGTTCGGAATCCCGATCGCCCGGATTGAACTGCTCGATGCCGCCCAAATGCGGGCGATCAACCGTTATTCCGAAACCAGTTACCCGGAAAAGGTGGCGCTGTTCCTCGAATTCCACGGCAGTGAATCCTCCGTCAGGGAACAAGCCGAAAGCGTCGCTGATATCTGCCGCGAACTCGGTGGTTCGGAATTCGAATGGACCGCCTTCGAAGAAGAACGCCGTGCGATGTGGGACGCCCGGCACTCGGCGGCCTATGCCGCCATGGCGGCAAGGCCCTCGGCGAGGGCTTACGCCACCGATGTCTGCGTGCCGATTTCAAAGCTGGCGGACTGTATCCGCGAGACCCGCGAAGATGTCGAAAAGCATACGGACGTGCCCACGTTCCTGCTCGGCCACATCGGCGATGGCAACTTCCATTACGTTTTCCTGGTCGATCCCGCAGATCCGAGCGAACTGGATACGGTCATGCAACTGGGTGAGCGCATGGTCGAGCGCGCCGTCCGCATGGGCGGCACCTGCACCGGCGAACATGGTGTCGGGCAGGGCAAGCAAAAATACCTGCAGTTGGAGTACGGGGACGAGGGCGTCGCCCTGATGCGCGCGCTGAAGACCGCGCTGGACCCGCAGAACCTTATGAATCCCGGTAAGCTGGTGCCGCCAGCGCCGGCTAACTGAAACCTGATTGAAACAGCAGAGGGCAGATCATGAAATGGCCAGCCAATAGGATCCTACAGAGTTCGCCGAAGAGCTTCGGCATGTACGAACAAGCAATGAGACTGATGCAGGCAGGCAAGGATGTCATTCATCTCGAGGTCGGCCGGCCAAGTTTCGATACACCGGCGCACATCAAGGAGGCGACCAAGAAAGCGCTGGATGACGGTGTCGTGCACTACGGTGATTTCGCCGGTGACCCGTTGCTGCGGCAGGCGATCTCGGACAAGCTCGGCGCCTTCAACAAGCTGGATGTACTGCCGGACGAGATCCTGGTGACCAATGGCCTCACGCACGCCGCCTACGCGGTGTTCATGGCCGCCATCGACGAGGGTGACGAGGTTATCCTGCTGGAGCCCTACTACCCGCAGCACGTCAACAAGATCGAACTGGCGGGCGGCAAGGTCGTGCTGGCGCCGCTGGACGCCGACAACGGCTTTCGCATCGACGGCGAGGCGATCGAGGCCCGCATCAACGACAAGACCCGCATGATCTGCATCGTGAACCCGGCCAACCCGACCGGCAGGGTCTACAGCCGCGAGGAACTGCAGGTCATCGCGGACCTGGCCATCAAGCACGACCTGCTGGTGGCCAGTGATGAGGTCTATGAGCAGATCACCTACGACGACAACCAGCATATCAGTATCGCCTCGCTGCCCGGGATGTGGGAGCGCACCTTCAGCATGTTCGCCTATACCAAGGCCTTCGCCATGGATGGCTGGCGGCTTGGTTACCTGGCGTGCAAGAAGGACTACATGGCGGCGCTGCTGAAGATCACGGTCAATGACGTGGCTCACGTCAATGTTTTCATCCAGCACGGCGCCCGCGCCGCGCTGACGGGACCGCAGGATTGCCTCGAAGAGATGGTGGCCGAGGATGACCGCCGCAGGCGGATGGTGTGCCAGCGGCTGAATGAAATCGACGGCATCGTCTGCCCGCTGCCGGAAGGAACGATTTACGCATTCCCCGATGTCAGCGCCTTCGGCAAGCCGTCACAACAGATTGCGGAGGAGATCCTGGCCGAGACCTTCGTCGTGACGGAAGCCGGCACCTTCTATGGTCCGGCAGGCGAGGGTCACCTGCGAATCTGTTTCGGCGCCGAGCCCTATGAGGTCATCGAGCAGGCCATGGACCGGCTGCAGGACTATTTCGGCCGTTAACCCGAAAGCCTCACCCGTATTGCCGCTGCGGGTGCAAACTTCGGATTGACTGTCCATTGCGGCAATGCTGGTGGCTTCAACCACACGCATCCGCCGGCAGTTCAGTCCGAGTTCCCGAACCGGCGGCCCTACGGGCTGCCCGCACAGCCGTCCCGTTCTTACGGGGCCGGCCTCACAGGGCGTTCTGCCCTGGGCGGCCTGTCATGGGCATCCCGCCCATGACACCCCTGAACGGTTCGCCTCGGTGCGGCGCCTCCAGGTCACCCGGACTCAACGGCCGGCGGGTGCTTTCACCGGCCCGGGCGAAGTAACCGCCAATCACCCGGACACCAGGTGTGAATAACGTTACTGAAATTTTCAGCTAGCCCTCGGTCGCCCGGTGCCGCAGCCACAGCGCGCCGCCGAGGAAGACGGCGGCGACCGCCAGGCCGATCAGCATATTGGTCGACAACAGGCGATCCAGCATGTTCGCCAGCGTCACGTCGTGGTCGAAGGCGCTGCTGACGGGGACTCCCAGGGCGACGATGTCATGGCCCCGGTTGTCGGCCGACATGATCAGGGGACTGTTGACGAACCATTCGCCGATGACGCCAAACAGTTTCTTCTGCAGCGTGAACGTCTGCAGGAACGTGATCCAGACCTGCAGCACTGCGAACACCACGGGCGGCAGGGTCGCGAACAGCAGCGGTATGCGCGGCGCGAACGCGGACACCAACATCAGCCAGCCGTAGAGCGGCAGGGCCCAAATCGATTGCGCCATGTAGCTCGCCAATACCAGGGCCCACGCCTTGAACGGATGCCCGAGGCTGAGAAACAGCGTCCACGGGTTTTCACCCAGTGACAGTACCACCACTGAAGTTATGAGCATCATGGTGATATGGATCAGGACGTAGACGACCCAGAAGATCAGCGGCGCGACCACCATGGCCGAGAGCAGTTTCGATGCGACGGTCAGCGTGTCGGAGGCCGGCAGCGACTTCCAGAACAGGATGCTGCGGTCCTTGCGGTCGTCGTAGAGGCAGCCCAGAAGATAGAAGAAGACGACGAAGCCGAGAACCACCGAGAACATGGACGACATCGCCAGCGTGGATTCGTACAGGAACTTGCCACGTACGGCGGGGTCCTGCCCGGCGGCAAAATGAATCAGTTCCCGGAGTGTTTGAAATTCGTTGTCGAAATGGTTGAAGGTGATGATGAACATCAGCATCCCGGCCAGGTAAATGCCGCCGACCACGATCGGGGTGGTGCGGAAGGCGCCCTTGTTTTCCCAGAATTCCCGCTTGATGAGGGCCAGCAGGCGATTCATGCTTCACCTCCGTTCATGGTGGCCACGAAGAGGTCGGCAACGCTGGGCGTGCGCACCTCGCCGAGCTGTTGGAGCTGCGCTCTGTCGCCCTGGTCGAAAAGGAATATGTGACGCCCGAACAATTCACGCTCGCTCAGCGGATGCATGCCGCGCGCCGCCTCGACGCCGCCCGGCCCGGCCATCAGCTCACAGTAACGATCCTGCACCTCATCCATGCTGCAATCGAGGACGATGCGGCCTTCCTTGATGAAGATCAGGTCGGTCAGGATGTGTTCCACTTCTTCGACCTGGTGGGTGGTGATGACGATGGTGCGCTGTTCATCGAAGTAATCGTTCAACAGGTTCGTGTAGAACTGTTTACGGTAGAGAATGTCGAGGCCGAGCGTGGGTTCGTCGAGCACCAGCAGGTTGACGTCGATGGCCATGACGATCGCCAGGTGCAGTTGCGCGACCATACCCTTGGAAAGCTGCTTGACGCGCTGCTCCGGCGTCACCTTGGTCGAGGCGAGGTAGCGCAGGCATTTCTCGCGCCTGAACCTGGGATGTATCTGCTCGGTCAGCTCGATGAGCTGCCAGACCTTGATCCAGCGCGGCAAAACCGCCACGTCGGCGATGAAGCATACGTCTTCCATCAGCGCCGCACGGTCCCTGGCGGGGCTCTTGCCCAGCACGCTCAGCTTTCCGTCGTAGGTGGTCAGGCCCAGTATGGCTTTCAGCGCGGAAGTTTTGCCGGCGCCGTTCGGGCCGATCAGACCGACGATACGCCCGGGTGGTATCCTGAGGTCAATGGCGTCAACCGCAACGGTGCGCTTGTAGCGCTTGGTCAGGCCATGGGCCTCGATGACGTAGTTCATGAGGACGAATCCTTTGTTGCCGGGAGCGACTCGATCAAATCCGTGATGTCGAGGTTCAGTTGCTGGATGCGTTTGAGCGTGGCGGGCCACTCTTCATGAATGAATTTTTGCCGCTCGCTCTCGATCAGTTTTTGGCGCGCTCCGGGGCGAACGAACATTCCCAGACCGCGCCTCTTTTCGACCACGCCGTCGTCCACCAGCGCCTGGTAGGACTTCGAGACCGTGATCGGGTTGAGTTGAAAGTCGGTCGCCACGGTACGCACGGAGGGCAGGGCATCACCTTCGCCGAGCGTGCCGTCCAGTATCATGGCGATCGTACGCTCTTTCAGTTGCCAGTATATTGGCTGGCTGTCATTCCACTGTGCGGTCATATCGGTGCAGTGTTCCGCGCGGACCCGGGTCAGCCGTGTCGGAACAGCAGCAATCCCAGGTTCAGCCCGCGGCGATGGTGCTTGGCGGAGTTGTCGATAACGTCATTGCCCTGCTTGCCTGCCTCTGCCTTCGGTCTGTCGTCAGGCGCGGAGGTATAGCCATCCTGCTTGCCGGAGAAGTCGGCGACGCTGCTGCCCAGGAGCATGACGGCGGCGATGATGGCCAGGCTGTTGGGGATGCGAACCCTGTGCTGCGTTATGAAATTCATTGTTGTTCACCTCATGTTCAAGGCATTTGAATCTTGGTGTTGTAGTGAAGTATAACACTAAAAAAAGCGAATGCAAACATTTTTCGGCGGCGAACGAGGGCGGGCGCATGACGGTCACGGCTCGAGCCGGCGCTTGCGTGTCCCGGCCCAGGCCAACAGCAGCGCCAACAGCATCGGCAGGTAGCGCTCGGCCACGTCACCCGGCGTGGTCGTGGTCCAGTTGAGGACAACGGTCAGGAAAAAGCCTGTCGTCATCGCGGCGATCCGCCAGGGCGGCCTGACCGGCCCGCGCCACAGGGTCACGGCCAGCAGCGGGCCGAACGCGGCCGCCAGCGCTTGCCAGGCGAACAATACACGGTTGAAGATGGCGGCGGGCGAGGTCAGCGCCAGCGCCACTGCGCACAGGCCAATCAGCAACACCACGACGCGCGCCTGGCGGAGTGTGTCCCGCGTTGCCATGCGGCCGTTGCGCATATCGTGACTGACGCTGGCCGCAGCGACCAGCAACTGGCTGTCGGTCGTGGACATGATGGCGGAGAGGATCGCGGAAACCATGATGCCGGCCAGGGCCGACGGCAATAACAGCGTGGCCAGGGCGAACAGTACCTGCTCACCGTTGCCGAGCGTGTTCACGAGTATACGGCCTGACCATCCCAGCACGACCATGCCGGTATAGATAATGACAGCCCAGGTCACTGCAATCTGCCTGGCTCGGGGAATGTCCCGCTCGTCTTCCATCGCCATGAAACGATTGACCACGTGGGGCTGGCCGGGGTAACCGAGACCGATTCCGGCCAGGCCGAGAACGAAACCCACAGCGGCGGGCAGCTGTGCCTGCCCGGTCCAGGCCATCAGCATCGACGTGTGCTCGGCCGTGAGGTTTTGCGCGAGTGCCGCGGGCCCGCCGGCGGCGATGACGGCGGTAACCGGCAGCAGTATTGCGCTGGCGGCCATCAGGATTCCCTGCAACTGGTCGGTGACGCTGGCTGCCCAGAAGCCGCCGAGGATGACATATGCGAGCACGATGGCGGCGCCGAGAACGATGGCCGTGACCGGGCCGATGCCGAATGCGCTCGAAAATGTGTGACCGGCGGCCTGGAATTGCGCCGCGATGTAAAAAGTGAAGGAAAACAGGATGATTGCAGAACCTGTGCGCATGATGGCCCTGCGCGCCGGGTCGCTGGGCGGGCCGGCGAGAAACTCGGTCAGTGTCAATGCGTCGTGTTCACGGCTCTGCCGCCACAACCGCGGCGCGATCCAGTACCAGTTGATCAAAAAGCCCAGCAGCGTCGAAGGGATCAGCCAGACCGCGGGCAGTCCCCAGTTGAAGGCGGCCCCCGAGACGCCGAGCAGGCTCCAGGCCGAGGACGAACTCGCCGATGCGCTCAGCGCCGCTACGCTTGGGCCGAGCTTGCGCCCGCCGAGATAAAAGTCCTCGTTGTCTTCCGTGCGCCGGCTGGCCCACCACCCGATCAGCAGTAAAAGCAATTGGTAAACGATCAGCGTGCCGATCAATACGCTCATTCTCTTCGCCTGCAGTGAAATGGCCGTAGTGTATTACAAGTGGGCCGGATGCAAGCGATTCCGCTTTGTGTCTGCCTCGGATTGGAACGTTTTAATTGCACTGAGGGTCTGTAATGTGGACAATTCGCAAACAGATTCTCAGGAGCAATACTTTATGAACTTGATCAAATGGGGCCTCGTTCTGGCCTCCATCGCCCTTTCGCTGAACGCATGGAGCGCCGAACTGAAGACGGAGCAGCAGAAACTGGGTTATATCATCGGCATGGACATCGGCAAGTCGCTGCGCGAGCAGGCGTCGGACGTTGACCTGGATGCATTGATGGAAGCCATTCAAACGACCTTTCATGGCGAAAAGCCCAGGATGACGCCCGAAGAGGCTGCCGCGGTGCGCAAGGCGTACATTGAGAAGAGAAAGCAGGAGCAGGCTGCCGAAAAGGCCAAGGTCGGCGCCACGAACCTGGCCGAAGGGCAAAAATTCCTGGCTGAAAACAAGACAAAGCCGGGCGTCAAGACCACAGCCTCCGGTCTCCAGTACGAAGTCATCAAGATGGGTGACGGCCCCAAACCGAAGTCTACGGATACGGTCAAGGTCAATTACCGCGGCACCTTGCTCAATGGTACCGAGTTCGACAGTTCCTACGCGCGCAAGGAACCCATTTCCTTTGCGCTCGATCGCGTCATTCCCGGCTGGACCGAGGGTCTGCAGTTGATGCCGGTCGGCAGCAAATTCAAGTTCTTCGTCAAGCCGGAACTGGCCTACGGAGAGAACGGTGGGGGCCCCATTCCGCCTAATGCGACCTTGATTTTCGACGTGGAGTTGCTGGGTATCGAAGACGGCAAAGAAGGCGCCAAAGAAGACGCCAAAAAGTAGCAAGCCCGGATCGCGCCCGGCCGGCACTGGCCGGTGCGGTCCCAACGCGTTTGTTCGACACAAGGTTCATGGTGCGGTCAGGGTCGTTTCTGGGGTCGATTTTTTTTAATCAACCCTGGGGTGCCGACAACCCTGGCCGCGCCACCATATGCTTTCCTTCCCGGATTACCTGAAAAGCAAAGCTGAAAGAGCAGAACGATGAGCCGCAGTCTGAAAGAGCAATTGCTGGCGCTGGGCCTGAAATCGAGTACCGCGGACCCCAAACCGGGTAAAGCCCCGCCAAGACGGCGCAGCAAGCGAACCGCCGCCGGCACCCGGAATGAAATCTCCCTGGATCAGGCGTTCCGCGCTCGCGAACAGGAAGAGCGCCGCGCCACGAAGCAGGCGCAGGCCGAGAAGCGTGAGCAGGAACGCCGGCGCCGGCAAGTCAATCAGAAAATTCGCACCCTGGTGGAGCAGCACGCCATGCGGGATGAGGCGGCGGACTGCAAGCGGCATTTCCTGTACAAGGGTCGCATCCGCAGCGTCCTCGCGACCGCCGAGCAGATTCGCGCGATCAACCGCGGCGAACTGGGCGTGGTGCACCTGCGCGGCCATTACCATCTGCTGCCGGCGGCACAGGTGCTCGCGGTGCGACAATTCGCGCCGGAGCACGTACCGGACCTAGAGGGTCAGGAAACGTCGGCAGAGGAGCGCGACCATCCCGTGCCCGACGATCTGATCTGGTAGCGCCCAAGCGCGCGGCTCATCCGCGCTCACTTGCCAAGGCTGGAATAGTAAGCTGCCAGGTCCGCCATCTCCTCGGCGCTCAGGTCCTCGGTGATCATCGGCATGACCGCGTCTTCGTCCACACCTTCACCGCTCTTGAACTTCTCGAGCGCCTGCAGCAGCGCCTGCTCGCTCATGCCCGCGATCGCCGGCCCGTCGGCGCTGCCCTTGCCGTTCTCACCGTGACAGTCAATGCAGCCGGTAGCCAGGGCCTCGCCCTTGGCCGCGTCGCCGCCTGCCTGCACTGTGGTTGTGGCCAGGGCCAGGGCGAACATGGCCGCCATTAGCAGGTATCTCGTTGACATGGGTATAACTCCTTGTTGAACCAGTGATTAACAGGGCCACCGGCCCCGCGCATGATTGAAGTCTACGCTGCCGTCGCTGAACCCCGGGTGAATACCGGGTCTGCCCGCATGGCGGCAGCTCAGCGTTGGAGCAGGCGCTCAGATGCCGACCTGCAGGCCCACCATCAGCGTTTGCGCGGCCGGGATCTGGTACAGCGCGGTCGCATCCTGCGAATTGGCGGCCATGCGCACGAAAAGGCGGTCCCGCCACGACGCCATGCCATGACGTTTGCGGCCCGCCAGCAGGTCAACGTGGCCGATGAAATAACGAATTTCGTTCAGGTCCAGATCCAGGCCCTGCTCGGCGCATTTGGCGAGTTCGGACGGCACGTTCGGCACCTGCATAAAGCCGTAGTGCAGCACCAAACGGCAGAACCCCTGGTCGAGTTGGGTCAGTTCCATGCGTTCGTCCTGCCGTGTCTTTGGAACCGGCTCGGTGACGACGCTTACGAGGATCACGCGCTCGTGCAGGACACCGGTGCTTGCCACCAACTGCTGCAGGGCGGGGGGGGTATGTTCCAGCCGTCCCGTAAAAAATACGGCGACACCCGGCACGCGCGGTATTTTGTCTCCGCCGAGCCGGCCAATGAAGGTCTCGACCGTGGAAGTCATGTCCGCGATCTGCTCGGTCAGCAGCCCGGCGCCGCGGCGCCAGGTGGTCATGATGGTAAATAACACGGTCGCCATCAGCAGCGGCAACCAGCCGCCCTGCGGTATCGTGCGCAGGTTGGCGCCGAGGAAACCGAGATCGATGACGAGGAATCCCAGCAGAAACGCGAGCGAAGACGGCAGGCTCCAGCCGCCGCGTTCGCGCGCCACGTTGTAGGCCAGCACCGTGGTGATGGCCATCGCCGAGTTGACGGCGACGCCGTACGCCGCGGCCAGGTTGCCCGAGGAGCGGAACGCCAGCACCAGCCCGATGGCCGCGATCATCAGCATCCAGTTGACCGCGGGCAGATAGATCTGGCCGTGGGCTTCGGCGGAGGTCTGGGCCACGGTGAGCCGCGGCAGCAAGCCGAGCTGTATGGCCTGGCGGGTCAGGGAAAAGGCGCCGCTGATGACCGCCTGCGAGGCGATACAGGTCGCGGCGGTCGCCAGGATGATCAGCGGATACAGTCCCCAGGCAGGCGACAGCTGGTAGAACGGGTTGAGTTCCGAGCCGGGCGTGGATAGCAACAGGGCGCCCTGGCCGAAGTAATTGATCAACAGCGCCGGCAACACGAAGACAAACCAGACCATGCGGATCGGATGTTTGCCGAAATGGCCGAGATCCGCATAAAGGGCTTCGCCGCCGGTGGCGACCAAAAATACCGCGTAGATCGCGAAGTAGCCCCTGAAACCGTTGTGGGCAAAAAACTCGATCGCATATTGCGGATTGATCGCCAGCAGCACCTGCGGCGCCTGCAGGATGCCGCGCACACCCAGTATGGCCAGCACGGCAAACCAGATCAGGGTCAGCGGGCCGAACATCGCGCCTACCTTGGCCGTGCCGTAACGTTGAATCGCGAACAGGGCGAACAGGATCGCGACCGTGATCGGGATCACGAAGTGTTGTAATTGGGGCGCGGCGACCTGCAGGCCTTCGACCGCACTGAGCACCGAGATCGCCGGTGTGATCATGACCCCGCCGTACAGCATCGAGGCGCCCAAAATACCCAGCAAAATCAGCACGCGCCGCAGCCTGCGCTGGTCCCGGTCGATGCGTAAAAGCGCCAGCAGCGCGAAGGTGCCACCTTCGCCCCGGTTATCCGCCCGCAGTATGAAAACCATGTATTTGAGGGAAATGACCAGCAGCAACGTCCAGAATATCAGCGACAGTATGCCGAGCACATTGCCGCTGGTAACGGGGATCGGGCTGTGGCCCGCAAAGCTCTCGCGCAGGGCGTAAATCGGGCTGGTGCCGATATCGCCGTAGACCACGCCGAGCACGGCGACGGCAAGCGTCGCAAAGGGTTGGTTTTGCGGGGCTGCGTGCCGCGCCAGCGCTTGCGCCGCTTCCTGGACGTTACGCCCGGCTTCGTTTTTGTGATTGCTCGGCATCGGTCTTCCTCGGGCGCGTGGTCGCGGATCAGTTCAAGTTTGCCGCCAGCAAACGCCCTGCCGTTTCCAGCGAAACGTCTTTCCGCCGGGCGTAATCCTCGAGTTGGTCTTGCTGGATCTTGCCAACGACGAAGTACTGGCTTTGCGGATGGGCGAAATAATAACCGCAAACGGAGGCAGCCGGCAGCATCGCGTAGCTGCTGGTCAGTTGCATCCGGGAATGCTCGCCGGCATCGAGCAGGGCAAAGATCTTCTCTTTCTCGCTGTGGTCCGGGCAAGCCGGATAGCCGGGGGCGGGGCGGATACCGCGGTAGCGCTCCGCGATCAGGTCCGTGGCGTCCAGCGACTCGGCGGGAGCGTAGGCCCAGATGCGGCGTCGCAGTTCGCGGTGGCAGTACTCCGCCAGCGCTTCGGCGAGACGGTCGGCCAGGGCCTTGAGCATGATCGCCGAGTAATCGTCGTTGGCCCGTTCGAATTCGCTCAGCTTGGTCTCGATACCGAGGCCCGCGTTAACGGCAAACAGGCCGATGTGGTCATCGAGTCCGGCTGCTCGAGGTGCGATGAAGTCGGCCAGGCACAGGTTTGGGCGCCCGGAAGCCTTGGGCTTTTGCTGGCGCAGGAAGCTGAGCCGCTCACGCGGCTCGCTGCGCGCCTTATCCGCGTAGACTATGACGTCGTCACCGTCGGCGGCGGCCGGGAAGATGCCGAGCGTTGCGCGCGCGCGCAGCCACTTCCCGGCGACGATATCGTCGAGCATGGAACGGGCATCGGCGATGAGTTCGCGGGCGACCTCGCCTTTGTCCGGATCTTCCAGGATATCAGGGTAGCGGCCCTGAATCTCCCAGGTCTGGAAAAACGGCGTCCAATCGATCAGCGGCAGCAGGTCCCGCAGCTCGATTT
Organism: uncultured Gammaproteobacteria bacterium; assembly: GCA_963774415.1. Lineage (GTDB taxonomy): Bacteria > Pseudomonadota > Gammaproteobacteria > Xanthomonadales > SZUA-36 > SZUA-36. The sequence continues at coordinate 151,283 of CAVZEU010000001.1, forward strand.
CACCGCAAACGTGCAGGCCCGGTTGCGCCGGCTGGCAGATCGAGCCTTCACTCCAGGGCGGTGCGAAGGCATTGGCGCGCGCCTCGGCGAGGCTGACGGGCGGTTGCCGGGAACTGCCTTTTTCGCGGCGCTCGCGCATGGCCTGGTAGTCAGCGGCGGTCGCCCTGGCCAGCTTTTTGCGCTCGGCCGGGTTGCATAACCTGCTGGCAACGCCAACGGCGCGGGAGGCGTCCTTGACCCAAAAAACACCGTTTTCATATTCGGGATCGATCCGGATCGCGGTGTGCATCGGCGAGGTGGTCGCGCCGCCGATCATCAGCGGCTGGGACAACCCGCGGCGCTGCATCTCCGCCGCGACGTGGCGCATTTCCTCCAGTGAAGGCGTGATCAGCCCGGAGAGGCCGATGATGTCCACCTGCTCGTTGATGGCGGTTTCGATAATTTTCTCCGACGGCACCATCACACCGAGATCGATGATGTCGAAGTTGTTGCATTTGAGCACCACCGCCACGATGTTTTTGCCGATGTCGTGGACATCGCCCCTGACCGTTGCCATCAGGATGCGGGGCAGGCGCTCGGCGGCGGTTCCGGTGCGGCGTTTTTCCTCCTCGATATGCGGTATCAGCGCCGCCACCGCCTGCTTCATGACGCGGGCGCTCTTGACGACCTGCGGCAGAAACATGCGGCCGTCGCCGAACAGGTCGCCGACGACGTTCATCGCGTCCATCAACGGCCCCTCGATCACGTCCAGGGCGCGCTCGGATTGCAGCCGGGCCTCTTCAACGTCTGCTTCGATATGGCTGTTGATGCCCTTGACCAGGGCGTGCTGCAGGCGCTGCTCGACCGTGCCTTGCCGCCACGACTCGTCATTGGCGGCGGCGATGCCGCCGCCCTGGTAGGACTGGGCGACCTCGAGCAGGCGCTCGGCCGCGTCTTCGCGCCGATTGAGTACGGCGTCCTCGACGGCATCACGCAGGACGGGATCGATCTCGTCGTAGACTTCGAGTTGGCCGGCGTTGACGATGCCCATATCCATGCCGGCGTGGATGGCGTGATAGAGAAACACGCTGTGGATGGCCTCGCGGACGCGTTGCTGGCCGCGAAACGAGAACGAGATATTGCTGACACCGCCCGATATCAGGGTGCCCGGGCAGGCCTGCTTGATGCGCCGCGTGGCTTCGATGAAATCCAGCCCGTAACTGTTGTGCGCCTCGATTCCGGTGGCGATGGCGAAAATATTGGGGTCAAAAATGATGTCTTCGCTGGGGAAGCCGACTTCCCGTGTCAGCAGCTTCCAGGCCCGCATACAGATGCTGACCCGCTTTTCCACCGTGTCGGCCTGGCCGTCCTCGTCAAAGGCCATGACGATGACGGCGGCGCCGAAACGGAGAATGGTGCGGGCTTGTTCGAGGAAAGCCTCTTCGCCGCCCTTGAGACTGATCGAATTGACCACACCCTTGCCCTGAACGCATTCCAGGCCGGCCCGCAAAATGTCCCAGCGCGACGAGTCGAGCATGACCGGAACACGGGCGATGTCCGGCTCCGAGGCGATCAGGTGCAGAAAACGCGTCATTGCGGCCACGCCGTCCAGCAGCCCCTCGTCCATGTTGATGTCGATGATCTGCGCGCCGTTTTCGATTTGCTGGCGCGCGACGTCCAGTGCCGCGTCGAAATCCCCGGCCTGGATCAGGCGGCGGAAAGCCGCGGAACCGGTTACGTTGGTGCGTTCGCCGACGTTGACGAAGTTCAACTCCGGCGTGATGGTCAGCGGTTCGAGACCCGCCAGGCGACAAAACGGCGGGGCGGGCGGCGCCTTCCGCGGCCGCTTGTTCTCGAGGGCGGAGGCGATGGCCCGAATATGGTCGGGCGTCGTCCCGCAGCAACCGCCGGCAATGTTGACGAGACCCTCGTCGGCGAACGCTTCCAGGCATTCCGCCATGTGCCGGGGCGTGTCGTCGTATTCACCGAGTTCGTTGGGCAGCCCGGCGTTCGGATGGACGCTGACCGGGCACTCGGCCACGCGCGCCAGTTCCGTTAGCCACGGCCGCAGCTCGGCCGCGCCGAGGGCGCAGTTCAGGCCGATGCTCAGCGGCTTCGCGTGCCGCACCGAGTGCCAGAAGGCAGCGACGGTCTGCCCCGATAGCGTGCGGCCGCTGGCATCCGTGATCGTACCGGAGATCATGACCGGCAGGCGGAAACCCCGTTCAGCGAAAACATCGTCGATACCGACCAGGGCCGCCTTGCAGTTGAGCGTATCGAACACGGTCTCGACCATCAACAGGTCGCAGCCGCCAACGATCAAACCGCCCACCGCTTCCGCATAGGCCCGGCGCAGTTCTTCGAAACTGGTGTTGCGAAAATCGGGCCGGTTGACGTCCGGCGACAACGAGGCCGTGCGGTTGGTCGGGCCGAGCACGCCGATCACGAAGCGTGGTTTGGCGGGTGTCTGCCGGCTGAATTCGTCCGCGGCCTCGCGCGCCAGCCTGGCGCCGGCGGCATTCAGTTCCCTGACCCTCGACTGCAGGCCGTAATCCGCCTGCGATATGCGAGTGCTGTTGAAGGTGTTGGTTTCAAGGAAGTCGGCCCCGGCCCGCGCAAAGGCACGGTGTATCGCGCTGATCCGGTCTGGCTGCGTCAGGTTCAGAAGATCGTTGTTACCGCGTAATGGCCGTGCATGCGCTGCGAACTCCTGACCGCGGAAATCTTCTTCCCCCAGTTGCAGCTGCTGGATCATCGTGCCCATGGCGCCGTCCAGGTAGAGGATACGTTCCGACAGCGCTTGCTGCAGCCACTCGACGTCCCGCGGATTCTTGTAGGGTTGAGTGTACATCTCAGGATCCCTGTTTGCGGCCCGGTTTTTCAGCGAACAGCGTCAATACCTCGAAGTTCGGGCTGCGCTTCTCGATCGCCGACACCTGTATGCCGGTGGCGCTGAGGCCGCCGGCGGTACAGAACTTGCGCAACTGCGACGCCGTGAAACCGAGGTTCACGTGATCGTATTGCGCCACCAGGTTTTTGTGCCGGTGCTGCTTCAGCGTCACCACCAGCAGGCGGCCGCCGGGCCGCAGTACCCGCGCAGCCTCGGCAAAGACGAGTTCGGGCCGATTGCTGTAGGTCAGCGCGTGCAGCAGCAGAACGGTGTCGAAGGAGCGGTCGGGAAAAGGCAGTTCGTGCATGTCCCCGGATTCGAAAGCAACGTTGGTAAAGTCCCGCAGGCGCTTCCTGCCCGCCTCGACCACGCGGCGGCTGTTGTCCAGGCAGCGAATACTGCGGGCCTGGGGCGCCAGTAATTCCGCCAACACGCCATCGCCGGAGGCGATGTCGAGCACGTCTCCGAGTTGCAGCAGGTGCACGATCGCGCGCGTGGTCGCTTCCCAGGTGCGGCCGGGCGAGTAATGGCGCTCCATGTCGCCCGCGACGCTGTCGGCCCAACGGGACTTGCTGCGGCGGGCATCGATGACCCCCGGGATGCGCTCGATGTCGTTACTGACCAGCGAGTCCGATGTCCTGGCGCGCAGAAGTTCCCACAGCGCTTTCAGGCCGGCGTCGCCGATCTTTGGCGTCATCCGGTAATACACGAAAACACCTTCACGGCGGTCACACACTAGGCCGGCTTCTTTCAGCTTGGCCAGGTGGGTGGAGACGCGCGGCTGCGCGAGGCGCGTGATGGCCGCCAGTTCGGCGACGCTCAGTTCCTCCCGGTCGAGCAACATCAACAGGCGCAGGCGGGTGCTGTCTGCCAGTATCCTGAAGTGTTGCGAAGTCTGCTGTAAGTCCATGTGCAGGTAATATATCCTTCTATCCGGATTTAAAGATATATCAGAGGTTACCGGGACCTCAGCGGCGGGTCAACCTGCCAGCTGCGGCTACACGCGCGGCGCTGACACAAATACGGTGTGCCGGCAGGGCAAAGCCTTTATAATTTGCCACCGTGAGAATTCTACTGCTGCGCGCCTCAGCGCGTTGACAACGGCATTAGGGGGGGCAAAAAAGACATCGATGCGGACAGCTGATTCAAACGACATGCAGACCTTTCTCGAGCAGATCAAGGCGGTCATCGCCAGCCGCATGGCAACGCGTCCGGCACGTCTGAACGCCGCTTTCGTCGATGCGTATTTTCGCGATTTTCCGTTGCGGGACAGGCGGCGTGAAATGGCCGTGAATTTCGCATCCATGATCAGCGGACAGGTCGCGTTCGTGCACCGGCGCCAGCCCGGAGAGGTCCTGCTGCGGGTCTACAACCCGAGCGAGGAGGCGGATGGCTGGGAGTGCGAGCACACCGTGATCGAACTCCTCAACGAGGACAAGCCGTTTTTGGTGGACACCGTCAGCCTGACCCTGCAGGAGTTGAATCTGGGTATCCACCTGATCGTCCACCCGGTGCTGAACGTTTCGCGCGATTCCGACGGCGTGTTGAAAAAGATCAGCCGGAAAGCCGGCGCGGAGACCGTGGCCGAGTCGTTCATCCAGGTCCAGGTCGATCACCGGACCGACCCGGCGGTGCTCGCCGGTATCGCATCGAAACTGAAGGCGAGAATGGCCATCGTGGGCGTGGTCGTCGAAGATTTCAAGGCGATGAAGCAGCGCTTGTTGAAGACTATCGCAAGTTTCGGCGAGAACACGCCCGGACTCACGGAGAAAGTGCGCGAGGAATGCGCCGAGTTCCTGAAATGGCTGGCGGACGACCATTTCCTGCTGATCGGGGCGCGTAATTACGACATTCTCTGTGAAGGTGATACCGAAGTGCTGCAACGCGTAGAAGGCAGTGGTCTGGGCCTGTTGCGCGAACACGGCAAGACGCGATTGAGGCGGCCGGTCGCCACCTTGAGCGGGGAAGCGCAGAGCAACCGCAATGCGCCGCTGATCGTCACCAAGACCAATGCCCGGTCACCCATTCATCGCAGCGGCTACATGGAATACATCGGTGTCCTGCAATACGACGAGGAAGGCAGGAACGTCGGCGAGCACCGTTTCATAGGCCTGTTGACGTCCAATGCGTATCTGAGCAGGGCCACGGAAACACCGCTGGTTCGCATGAAGGTTCGGACGGTACTGGAAAAATCCGGTTTCGCTCCGGGCAGCTACGCGCGCAAGGCCTTGCTGCACATATTGGAAACCCTGCCGCGGGACGACGTTTTGCAGGCCAGCAGCACCGACCTGTCGGTCATCGCCAACGGTGTGCTCGACCTGATGGATCGTCCCGGTGTGCGCCTGTATATCCGCCGGGAGCGTTTCGGCCGGTTCTTTTCGTGCCTGGTTTATCTGCCGCGGGACTATTTCAACACCGAAAACCGCGAGAAGATCCAGCGCATACTGAAGCGCGCGTTGAAAGGTGAGCGGCTCGATTATGTGGTGCAGGTTTCGGACTCGGCGCTGGCCCGCCTGCAGGTTATCGTGCGCCCAAGGGCGGGCGAGGCGCCTGACCCGGATGTGCCGTCGCTCGAAAACAAGATCATCACCGCGTTGCGTTCGTGGAATGACGAACTGAGGAAAATCCTTATCGAGCGGTTCGGCGAGGAGGTCGGTTTGAGCTGGGCCCGTGATATCGGGGAACATTTCCCGGCCGCGTACATGGAGGACGTATCGCCCTGGGTAGCGTCTTTCGATGTCGAAAAAATCGCCTCGCTCAAGCAAGCCGACGACCTCAGGATGAGCCTGTACCGCCCGCGAAGCCGGGAAAGCGGCATCATCCATTTCAAGACGTTCAAGACCAGGCAGTCCATCCCGCTTTCGGAAGTCCTTCCGATCCTGGAGAACCTGGGGCTGCACATCGTCAGTGAGCGCCCGTACAAGCTGCGTTACGAGCAGAGAGACTCCATCTGGGTGCAGGATTTCGACATGGACTACCGCCTCGGCGGCGATCTGGATATCAAAGCGGTGCGGCAGAGGTTCCAGGAGGCGTTCGAAAACACCTGGCGCGGGGTTACCGTCAGTGATGGTTTCAACCGCCTGATCCTGGGCTGTCACCTGGATTGGCGGCAGGTCAAGGGCATCAGGGCCTATTGCAAGTACCTGCTGCAGACCGGCATTACCTATTCGCAGCCGTACATGGAGGAGACGCTCGCCCGGCATCCGCTGATGGCGCGCCTTTTGCTGGAGTTGTTCGATGCGATGTTCAACCCGGAGCGGCGCAAGGAGAGCGAACATCGCAAGAAGATGGAAGCGAAGAAACTGCAGCGCACCATTTTCGGGCTGGCGGGTGTCAAGCGTTGCAAAGATCAGGTGCTGCTGGATTACCTGGAGCGGTTGATCAGTGCGCGGCTTAAGGATTGCGACGCGCAGATCGATATCCTGAAAAAGGCCTTCAAGCGCGCCTTGTTCAGGGTCAGCAGCCTCGATGAGGATCGTATCCTGTTTTCCATCTACACGGCCATTCGCGCGACCTTGAGGACAAACTTCTACAAGCCGGGGGAAAATGGAGAGCAGCTCGAGTACATGAGTTTCAAGCTGGATTCGTCCCGGATCCTGGACCTGCCGAAGCCGCGGCCGTTTCGCGAGATCTGGATTTTCTCCAGTGACGTCGAGGGCATCCACCTGCGTGCCGGCAAGGTGGCCCGGGGCGGTTTGCGCTGGTCAGACCGCCGCGAGGATTTTCGCACCGAGGTGCTGGGCCTGATGAAGGCCCAGAACGTCAAGAACACGATCATCGTACCGGTGGGGGCCAAGGGCGGCTTCGTGGTCAAACACCTGCCGGAGGACGGGGGGCGTGACGAAGTCATGGCGGAGGTTACGCGATGCTACAAGATATTTATCAATGGGTTATTAGATATTACAGATAATTTAGATGAAGACAAGGTTATTCCACCCGAGGGCGTCCTGATAAAGGACGATGACGATCCTTACCTGGTCGTGGCGGCCGACAAGGGCACGGCCAGTTTTTCGGACACGGCCAACGCGATTGCCCTGAAACGGGGTTTCTGGCTCGGTGATGCATTTGCCTCGGGCGGTTCGTTCGGCTACGACCACAAGGGCATGGGCATCACCGCCCGCGGCGCCTGGGAAGGCATCGAGCGCCATTTTCGCGAAATGGGTCGCAATACGCGCAAGGAACCCTTCACCGTGGTCGGCATCGGTGACATGTCCGGTGACGTTTTCGGCAACGGGATGCTGCTGTCACGGAAAATCAGGCTGCTGGCGGCATTCAATCACCAGCACATCTTCCTCGACCCGAACCCGGACGAGGCCCAGTCCTTCGGGGAAAGGAAACGATTGTTCGCATTGCCGCGGTCCGGTTGGGACGATTATGACCGCACGCTCATTTCCAGGGGCGGCGGAGTTTTCTCGCGTCTTGACAAGACCATACCGCTGAGCAAGGAAGTGCGCGAATGGCTGGCGACGGACGCGACGCAACTGGCGCCCAAGGAACTGATACGCCTGTTGCTCAAGGCCGACGTGGACCTGCTTTGGAACGGCGGCATCGGAACCTACGTCAAGGCATCCACGGAAGACCATTCACAGGTGGGTGACGCCACCAATAACGGGCTGCGGGTCAATGGCAACGAGCTGCGCTGCAAGGTAGTCGGGGAGGGCGGTAACCTCGGCCTGACACAGCCAGGCAGGATCGAGTACGCCAAGGCCGGCGGGCGCATCAATACCGATTTTATCGACAACTCGGCCGGCGTGGACTGCTCCGACCACGAAGTCAACATCAAGATACTGCTGAACCAGGTGATGCGTGCCGGGGAACTGACGTTCGAGGACCGCAACCGCTTGCTGGCGGAGATGACCGAGGACGTGAGCCGGCTCGTGTTGCGCAACAATTACCTGCAGACCCAGACGATTTCGATGATGGAGTGCCTGACCGGCGAGCGGCTTGGCGCCAAGCAGCACTTCATCTCGGTGCTGGAAGAGAAGGGCATCCTCGACCGGGACCTGGAACATATGCCGGGTGATGAAGAACTCACGCAGCGGCGCAACAACGGCGAGGGGCTGACGCGGCCCGAGCTGGCCGTTCTGCTCTCCTACGGCAAGATCATGCTTTACCGGCTGCTGCTCGCCTCCGACGCACCCGAGGACCCGTGGTTCGCCCGTGAGCTGCGCGATTACTTCCCGCAGGCGCTGCAGCAGAAGTATTTAAAGCATATGTCCAGCCACCGCCTGAAACGGGAGATCATTGCCACACAGGTGACCAACAACGTGGTCAACCGCATGGGCGTGTCGTTCGTACTGCGCATGTGTGAAGACACCAGCGCCACGGCGGCCGAGGTCGCGCGGGCGTATACGATCGCGCGCGAGATATTCGGCGCACGCGGGTTCTGGAAGCAGGTTGAAGCGATGGACGACAAGGTCGATCCGGCGCTGCAGAATCAGGCCCTGCTGGCCATGTGGAACCTGCTGCGCCAGGCGACACGCTGGCTGCTCAACCAGCCCGGTCGTCACCTGGATATCCAGGCCAACGTGGATCGTCTCGCCCCGGGTATGGAGACCTTGGCCGGCAACCTGTTGCGCAGCCTGCAGCCCGATGATAAGGCGGCGATCACCGACGCCGTGCAGGCGATGATCGACGGCGGTATGCCGAAAGCTCTGGCCAACCAAACCGCGACCCTGCACCAACTCTATCCCGCGCTCGATATCGTGGAAACGGCAGCGCGGCGGCAAATCGATGTCAAGCGAGTGGCGGCCGTGTTCTTCGGCCTCGGTGAGCAGCTCAGGCTCAAATGGCTGCAGGAAAGCCTGGAGAAGCTGCCCGTACAGGGACAATGGCACGCCCAGGCCCGCGGCAATATGCGCGAAGAACTGTACCGCCAGCACCATAAGCTGACGGCCCGAATCCTGGAGGAATTCCCGGACGACAAGCATCCAGTCGCGAGCTGGGTTGCCGCGAACAGCGAGGACGTCGAACGCGCGTTGAAGCTGTTCGAATCGATGCGGCGTATGGAGAACATGGACTACGCGACGCTTTCCGTTGCCGTGCGCTGCCTCGATGATCTGCTGGTCGAAACCGGATGACTGCGACGACCCGTGTCCATTTCGTGGCCGGTTCGGACCAGGCCGCTGGCTCTGCCGCGCAGGCGATGCAGGAACGTTACGGCCAGTGTTCGCTGGACGAGGCCCAGGTGATCGTTGCACTGGGCGGTGATGGGTTCATGCTGCGCACGCTGCACCGGTTTCTCAACACGGACCTGCCGGTGTTCGGCATGAAGATCGGCAATGTCGGTTTCCTGATGAACCGTTACAGCCAGGAGGATCTCGAACGACGGCTGGCGGCCGCGCGCCAGGTCAACCTGAACCCGTTGCGCATGGAGGTCGAAACGGAATCCGGTACACGCGCCAGCGCCCTGGCCATCAACGAGATCTCACTGCTGCGGCAGACCAACCAGGCGGCGCATATCCGTGTCATCGTGAACGATAGCGTGAAGGTTGCGGAACTGGTTTGCGACGGTGTGCTGCTGGCCACGGCGGCCGGCAGCACCGCTTACAATTTTTCGGTGCGTGGGCCGATCCTGCCGCTCGGCACCAAGGCCCTGGCGTTGACGCCGATCAGCCCATTCCGGCCGCGGCGCTGGAGCGGTGCGATCCTGCCCGCCTCGGCACGTGTCCGCTTCGAGGTGCTTGATCATTACAAGCGTTCGGTCAGCGCGACCGCCGATGCGCACGAGGTCCGCAATATTATTTGCGTGGACGCTTTCGAGGAACGGAAGTTGTCGCTGAAACTGCTGTTCGACCCCGCGCATTCGCTCGAGGAACGCATACTCAACGAGCAGTTTCGCTAACAGTTGAAGGAACCGGCGCCGAGCCAAAGGCGAGGGAGCCAAAAAGCATCGCTTTTTGGCGTCCGGTTAACTGAATTGTTAGGGCTTTTTGGTCTTGTCTTTAAGGCTCTCATTGTCGATGTCCACTTGGTCACGATGCGGCAGTGCGTCCCGAAAATCATCGGTTTTCTTCCATTCAGGTATGGGTGGCTTGTAATTGGCCTGTGGCACATAGGCTGATAGCTCGACGAGATGCATTTTGTGAATGTAGCGAGGACAGGCGGGGAAGATTTTCTCCGCTGTCATTCTAATAACAAAGACCGAGCCAGGATATTCTGAACATATAGGGTCGTTGCTACTGACCTTTGCAGTTCCGTTAACTCGGAGACGGCTTTGTTTTTCGAAATCGATAAAAAGAAGTCCGATATTGGGATTCACAACAAGATTCCCCCAGGACCGATACATTCCGTTTCCGTCGTAATCGGGAAACACGAGTGTTTTCTCATCCAGGACTCGGATAAATCCTGGGAGGCCACCCTTGTAGGAACAGTCAGGCTTGCCGTCATTGTCTGCGGTGGCTACGAAAACCATCGGACATTGTTGAATAAATATTCGGTCGCTTTCAGTGAAGGATGCACGAACAATCATTTCTTCGAGTCGATCGGCTATGCGCCGAGTTTCGCGCATATCCTGAAGCTTCCGCATTCCGTCGTGGTACATCGAGTTGTTATCCATAAACTACCTTTTATTGTTGGATAAAGAGCCCTAACTACATTTTTTGAGAACCAGTCACGATGCGGGCCAGTTTACCTGGTACAAAGTGGATATGAATAAGCAACCCCTTCTTCTTCATATACTTTTTATACGCCTCAGCCGGAACAATAACAACACCGAATCCGCATATTACGCTTACCGCTGACACAAGCCTGCGAGCGTATCTTATTGAATGAAAGTAATTACTCTCGCATGCAAGGCAAATATGAAATGCACCGAAACGAGATTGGGCTTCTCAGGTTCTGAGAAGCGCTCTGCTATGCTAGCGACATGAAAGAGAAACTGGAATCAGCGAACGTCTCCAGGCTGGACGTCAAGCCATTGGTGGTGACGATCTCGTCGCGCGCGCTATTCGACCTCGACGAGAGCCACGCCATATTCGAGTCACAGGGTCTCGAGGCCTATGCCGAGTACCAACTCAGCCATGAAAACGACATACTGGACCCGGGCGTCGCCTTCCCGCTGGTCAGAAAACTGCTGGCGCTCAACGCCGACAAGGACAGGCATCAGGGGGTGGAGGTGACGCTGGTGTCGCGCAACAGCGCTGATTCGGGTCTGCGGATTTTCAACAGCATCGAACACCACGGCCTCGACGTTCAGCGCGCCGTTTTCACCAACGGCGAGTCTCCTTTCCGCTATATGCGGGCCATCGGCAGCGATTTGTTCCTGTCCAGCCACACCGAGGACGTGCGGCGGACGTTGGAGGCGGGCTTTGCCGCCGCCACGATCCTGCCCGGGGCCAAGAACCGGCCGGGCAGCGGGCAGCTGCGCCTCGCTTTTGACGGCGACGCCGTGTTGTTTGGTGACGAGGCCGAGCGCATCTACCAGGAGCAGGGCCTGGCGGCCTTCAGCGCGCATGAAAAAGAACGCGCGGCCACGCCGTTGACCGGGGGGCCGTTCAAGCCGCTGCTGCAGGCGCTGCAGCGTATTCAATCGGCCTACCCGATCGACGACAACCCGATCCGTACGGCGCTGGTCACAGCGCGGTCGGCGCCGGCCCACAAGCGGGTCATACTGACGTTGCGGGAATGGGGCATCCGCATCGACGAGGCGTTGTTTTTGGGCGGCAAGCCCAAGGGGCTGTTCCTGGAGGCCTTCGGCGCCGATATCTTTTTCGACGACCAGCGTCAGCATTGCGAGTCGGCCCAGCCGCACGTAGCGACCGGGCACGTCCCCAACGGGGTGCTCAACCAGGGTTAGCCTGCAGCTTGCGCCGGTCGGCAGCCCGGTTCGTGTTCCCGACCCAGCGGCCCTGTGGGCCGCTCGCACAGATGTCCCGTTCTGGCGGGGCCAGCCTCACAGGCTCTTGCTTCCAGGTCATCCGAAATGAACAGCCGGCGGGTGCTTGCAGCGGTTTAGGCGTTGAATTCACAGGCTGGATGGATGGGACGGGGAGAGCCTGTGGCCGGGACCGTGCATCCGTCGGGAACGGATGCCGAGCGCCCAGGATGGCTCGAGCGTGTCCCGCGCACAGGCACTCCTCATCCCGGCCGTCCAGCGCAACTCCATCACTTTGACCGCTGCAAGCACCCACCGGGCGATTGATTTACCGGTTGTTCAGCGACGCCTCCCGGATGGCGCGGAATTCATTGCCCTTGAACCACTGCGGCCACTCGTCGTCGTTGGCCAGCCGCTCGCCGATTTTGAAGAACAGCCGCAGGTCCTCCACGGCGGCGTCGACGTCCCAGTCAGGCTGTATTTCATCGGCGGGTGAATGATAGCGGTGCTCGACGTAGTCCGCCTCGCGCTGTGCGACGTAGTCGGCGCCGTGAGTCCGGTCCACGGTGCCCCCGCGCGCGTACAGTATCGGCACGCCCCGCTTGGCGAAATTGAAGTGGTCGGAGCGGTAGTAATAACCCTTTTCCGGGGTCGGCTCCGGGGTCAAGGTGCGTCCCACTTTTTTGGCTTCGTCAGCCAGTATCGTTTCCATTTCGGAGGCGCCGAACCCGGTCACCACGATATCCGACATCTTGCCGCGGAAATTGAGGCGGTCCATGTTGATGCCGGCGACCGTTTTGTTCATCGGGAACGGCGGGTCGGTGACGTAGGCCTTGGAACCGAGCAGGCCGGACTCTTCCGCCGTGACGGAAAGGAAACCGACGCTGCGCTGCGGCGGTTCGGGCAGGGCGGCGAAGGCCTGGGCGATTTCGAGCAGCCCGCCGGTGCCGCTGGCATTGTCCTCGGCGCCGTTGTAGATGAAGTCACCCTGCTCGCCGGGTTTGTGCGGCGCCGTGCCGAGGTGATCCCAGTGCGCCATGTAAATGAACAATTCGTCGGGACGGGCGCTGCCGGGCAGGACTGCGCCGACGTTGAATGAGCGCCCGTGTTTGATCGTGTTCTTGACCCCGGCGCTGACCTGCAGGCCCAGCGGGCGCGGCTTGACGGGTCGCTGGGCGGCAGCCCTGGTCACGGCCTCGAGGTCGAGGCCGGCCTTGGCGAAGATCGCTTCGGCGACGCGGTGCTGCAACCAGCCTTCGAGCCTGACCTGGTCTGCGTTGCCGGCGGAGGTGTCGAGATAAAACTGCGGTCCGGTCCAACTGCTCTGGACCACGTTCCAGCCATAGCCGGCCGGGGCGGTCTGGTGGATGATCAGGGCGCCGGCCGCGCCCTGGCGGGCCGCCTCCTCGTACTTGTAGGTCCAGCGTCCGTAGTAGGTCATGGCGTTACCGTTGAACAGCGCCGGGTCCTGGGTGGCGTAACCCGGGTCGTTGACCAGTATCACCACGGTCTTGCCCTTGACGTCGAGCCCGGCGTAATCATTCCAGTGATATTCCGGTGCGACGATACCGTAGCCGACCCATACCAGTTCACTGGCGTCGAGGTTGCTGGTCTCGGTCGCATGCGGGCTGAACAGCATGACCTCGTTGCCATAGGCGTAGGTTTGCACGTTGCCGTCGGCGTCGCTGACACTGAGCCCGGTGTTCGGGTTGGCCTCGATGGACACCAGCGGCACCGGCTGGCGGTAACTGTCGCCGAACATCGGCTTGAGGCCCATGTCGCGAAATTGCTTTTCCAGGTAATTGAGCGTCAGGCGCTCGCCCTCCGACATCGGGGCGCGGCCGCCGAATTCATCGGAAGCGAGTGTCGAGATGCGCTGCAGCAACCCGGCTGAATCGATCTGGTCGATGGCAGCAGCGGCAAATGCCGGGGAAATCCAGCCGGTGAGTGCAATGACGGCCGCCAAGGTGGCGGCCAGGGCGGGTGTTGGTTTGAATCTAACGCGTTTCATGGTTTCTCCATAGTCGGAATTGAATTAGCCGGGTCCATCGGCCCGATGATTTTCGGTTCGGTTTCCAGGCGCACGCCGAAGCGCTGCCTGACCGCTTCGGCAATGGTCCCGGCCAGTGCCAGGATCTGGCGGCCGCTGGCGTTGCCGTGATTGACCAGGACCAGCGCATGTTTGCCCGAAACGCCGGCATCGCCTACGCGGCGGCCTTTGAAGCCGCAGCGCTCGATCATCCACGCTGCGCTGAGTTTACACATCCCGCCCGCGTGCGGAAACACCGGTAGCTGCGGGAACGTTTGCCGCAACGCCTGCGCCTGCGATCGGCTGACGACGGGGTTCTTGAAAAAGCTGCCGGCATTGGGGGCGACGCCGGGGTCGGGGAGCTTGCGCCGACGAATGCGGATAACGGCCTCGCTGACCTGTTTGGCCGTGGGTTGGTGCTGGCCTGCCGAGAACAGTTCCTCGGCCAACCCGCCGTAGTCGAGCACCGGTACGAATTGACGCTGCAAACGCAGGCGGATGCCCGTGACCATCAGGCAACGGGCCTGCGGCGTCTTGAAATGGCTGTCGCGGTAGGCGAAGCGGCATTCTTCATTGCTGAAGGCACGGAAATCGCCGCTTTGCAGATCGAGGGTGTGCACCGAATCGAGGACATCGCTCAGTTCCACGCCGTATGCGCCGATGTTCTGGATCGGCGCGGCACCGGCCAGTCCGGGGATCAGCGACAGGTTTTCCAGTCCGCACAAGCCCGCATCGAGGCTCCAGAGGACGAGTCGGTGCCAGTTTTCACCGCCCGCGGCTTCGACCAGCACCTCGTCATCCGCCTCGCTCACGATCCTCACCCCGGTTACGCGGTTGACCACCACGCAGCCGTCAATATCGCCGGCCAAAAGGACATTGCTGCCGCCACCGAGGAGCAGGTCCCGGCGGGGGTCGAAGCGATGTTCTGCCGCGATTTTTTCGAGGTCCGCAGCGGATTCGACCTGGACCAGGTATGCGGCCCGGGCCTCGACCGCGAGGCTGTTGTATCCCTTGAGCGAAGCGTTGCGGCTGCGCCTCATGCGCGGCGTCGGTCGGGCTTCAGTTCGGCGATCGACCGCAGGCATTCGCCGATCAGTTCGGGTCCGCGGTAGACGAAGCCGGTATAAAACTGCACCAGGTCCGCGCCGAGGCGAATCTTTTCAGCTGCATCGGGGCCGCGGGTGATGCCGCCGGTACCGATCAGGGCAATGCCGGGGGGCAGCACTCGGTGCAGACTCGCCAGAACCAGGTTGGCGGGTTCCCGTACCGGCGCGCCGCTGAGGCCGCCCTCCTCGCCGGCGTGCGGCAGGCCGGCGACCGCCTCACGTGAAACCGTTGTATTGGTGGCGACGATGCCGTCGAAACCGCTTGCCGCTACCGTCTCGGCGATCACCGTGACTTGCTTTTCCTCGAGGTCGGGAGCGATTTTGACGACCAGCGGAACCCTGCGGGAACTCGCGGCAGCGAGTTCATCGCGCTTGCCGCCGAGCGCCTGCAGCAATTCGCCGAGCCGGTCTGGAGTCTGCAGGTCGCGCAACCCCTTTGTGTTGGGTGAGGAGATGTTGACGGTCACGTAGTCCGCATACGGGTAGACGCGCTCGAGGCAAAACAGGTAGTCGGCTGCGGCGTTTGCTGCCGACGTGTCGAAATTTTTGCCGATGTTCACGCCCAGTACACCCTTGTAGGCACGGTTTTGGAGTCGGCGGACGAGGTGATCGACGCCCTTGTTGTTGAAGCCAAGCCGATTGATCATGGCCTGCGCTTTTTCTATACGGAACAGGCGCGGTTTCGGGTTGCCGGATTGCGGCCGCGGGGTTACGGTGCCGACCTCGATAAAACCAAACCCCAAACTGCCGAGCGCGTCGATGTAATCGCCGTTCTTGTCCATCCCGGCGGCCAGCCCCACCGGGTTCGGAAAGCTGAGCCCCATGACCTCGACCGGTTGTTCCTCGGTCCTGCAGAGCAGGCGGGTTACGCCCAGCGTGTGTCCGAGTCGCAGGCTTTCCAGGGCGAGGCCGTGCGCCGTTTCCGGATCTGCCGTGAACAGGGCCTTGCGTAGCAGAGGGTACATCGTGTTGGCGCCGTACACGGGTTAAAGATCGAACTTGATCCCCTGGGCCAGCGGCAGGTCCGTGCCCCAGTTAATCGTGTTGGTTTGTCTTCGCATATAGGCTTTCCACGCGTCCGAACCGGACTCCCTTCCGCCGCCCGTCTCCTTTTCGCCACCGAAGGCGCCGCCGATTTCTGCGCCAGAGGTGCCGATATTGACATTGGCGATACCGCAATCAGAGCCGGTCGCCGCCAGGAAGCGCTCCGCGTTGCGCAGCCGGGTCGTGAAGATCGCGGAGGACAGGCCCTGGGCGACGTCATTGTGTTGCGCGATGGCTTCCTCGAGCTCGCTGAACGCGATGACATAAAGTATCGGCGCGAAGGTTTCGCGTTGCACGATATCCCACTCGTTGCTGGCCTGGACGATCGTCGGCTCAACGAAATAGCCCGCCCTGTCAATACGCCGGCCGCCACTCAGCACCTCGCCGCCGGCGGCGGTCGCGGCTGCGACGGCCGCTTCGAACTTTTCAACGGCGGCGGCGTCGCTGAGTGGTCCCATCAGCGTCGATGGATCCAACGGGTCACCGATGCGCACCTGCCGGTAAGCCCGTACCAGGGCCGCCGTGACATCCGCCATGATGGATTCGTGCACGAACAGCCGGCGGGTTGATGTACAGCGCTGACCCGCGGTCCCGACCGAGCCGAAGACGATGGCCGGGATGGCCATTTCCAGGTCCGCGGACTCATCGACGATAATGGCGTTGTTGCCGCCCAATTCGAGCAGGCTGCGGCCCATGCGCTGGGCGACCTTGACGCCGACCTGGCGGCCAACGGCGGTGGAGCCGGTGAATGACAGGAGGTCGACGCGGCGGTCGGCGACAAAGCGTTCCGCCAGATCGTGGCCGTCTTCGATAAAGCTCAGGAATATCGGCGGCAGGCCGGCATCCCCGAGGGCCGTGTTGCAGATTTTTTGGACCGCGATACAGCACAGCGCGCCTTTGGGCGACGGCTTCCAGACCGTCGCGTTGCCGCAGATAGCCGCGATGAAAGCGTTCCACGCCCACACGGCTACGGGGAAATTGAAGGCGGAAATGACACCCACCACGCCATAGGGATGCCACTGTTCGTACATGCGGTGCTGGGGGCGCTCGGAATGCATGGTCTTGCCGTAGAGCATGCGCGACTGGCCGACCGCGAAATCACCGATATCGATCATTTCCTGCACCTCGCCGTCGCCTTCGGCCTTGATCTTGCCCATTTCCAGGCTGACCAGGCTGCCGAGCGCGTCCTTGTGGAGGCGCAGTGCATCGGTGCACAGGCGAACCGCTTCGCCACGCTGTGGCGCCGGCACCTGGCGCCATTGTGCATGGACCGCGCGGGCCTGAGTGATGACGCGCTCGTAGTCTTCGACTGACGCCGAGTACACGCTGGCGATGGCCTCGCCTGTGCTGGGATTGACGGCTCGCCGGATGCCGGCCTCGGTCGTGTCCGACCACTGGCCGTCACCGAAATACGCACCGGGGTTGTAGTCCTCGATGCCCAGGTTTTTCAGGAACTGCATAATATGATGTGGCCTCTGGAGGGTTGTATTGTTCTTGTCGGCGGTGCTGCCGCGGCCGCCCGCCGGTGGTTGCAATTCAAACCGGCATTATCGCACCGGTCGCGCGTGGATGCACTTCTACCGCCAGGCCGGCGGCGTGCTTGTTCCGAATTTCGCCGGCGCTCCGGAACTTGGCGGGCATTGTCCGGTCTTAACGAGCAACGAAGATAGCCAGCAGGGGTTGAAATTGTTCATGCTATGCTCATGTTTAACGGGTGAGCGCAAATGACGGTGCTCACGGCTGTTAGGACCATCAGTACCAACCCGTCCAACGAAGCCGCGGCGCGGGGAGAAGAACTGATACGGGGAGGAGTGCAGGGTGGCGTGAACGAAGCCAAGACAGATCAACTGCTCGTCGAGCGCGTGCAAAAAGGCGAGAAACGTGCTTTTGACCTGTTGATACAAAAGTACCAGCACCGCATCGTCAGTCTTGTTTCCCGTTATGTTTCCGACCCGTCCGAAGCGCAGGACGTTGCCCAGGAAGCGTTTATCAAGGCCTACCGCGCCATCGACCGGTTTCGGGGGGACAGCGCCTTTTACACCTGGCTCTACCGTATTGCCATCAATACCGCCAAGAACTGGATCGTTGCCAAGAACCGGCGCCCGCCCGCCAGTGATATCGATGCGACCGAGGCCGAGCAGTACGGTATGAGCGGGATGCTCAAGGAAGGCAGCACGCCCGAAAACGAAATGCTGCGAGAAGAGATCGAGCAAACGGTGTACGACACCATCGCCAAGCTGCCGGGGGATTTGCGCACGGCCATCATGCTCAGGGAAATGGACGGTATGAGCTACGAGGAAATCGCCACGACCATGGACTGCCCGATCGGAACCGTGCGCTCGCGTATTTTCAGGGCACGCGAAGCGATTGACCAGAAACTTAAGCCCCTGCTTGGTGGTCAATAATATAAATGTGGGGCAATCGATTTGAAACGAAATCTCACGAAGATATTCGGCACAGGTAATCAATGATATGGACGAAAAATTCTTACAACACCTTTCCAGCATGATGGACGGTGAAATTTCGCGCGATGCAGGGATTTTCCTTACCCGCAGGCTCGCCTCGGATGAATCGCTGTGTGCGAAATGGGAACGTTATCACCTGATCCGTGACTGCATCCGCCAACCCGGCGGCAAGATGGTCGTCAGTGGCCTCAGCGCCAAGCTCAATGCAACGCTGGATGCCGAGTCCGCGCACAGAAAACCGGTATGGCGCCACCCACGCTGGCTGCGGCCGGTATCGGGCACGGCGATTGCCGCGAGTGTCGCCTTGATGGCACTGGTATTCACGGTCCCGCAATCCGGCAAGTTGCAGGACGGGGCCGTCGACTCCGGCTCGCAGATTGCGGCCAAACAACCATTTGTCAGCCCCAACCCGCTGAAAGTCATACCGTTGTCACAGCCGGTCAGCTATTCGCCTGGCCGGCAAGCCGAGATCACGCGCTTGAACGCTTATCTGTTGCGTCATAATCAGATGGCGGGTATGGCGGGCCGGCAGGGGTTCGTGTCGCTGGTACCGATCGTGGCCACACCGGTGAACCCCGATGACGACGAATTCGAAGACGATACGCCGAACCAGGTAACTGCTGGCAACAAATGATCGGCAAGTGCCACAAGGCTCTGCTGCTGCTGGTTTCCATCAGCGTCAGCAGTTCGGCGTTGGCGGCCAACCCAGATAAGGCGCGTGACTGGCTCGAGCGCATGACGTTGGCGATGAGCCAGCTGACCTACCAGGGCACGTTCGTTTACGTACGCAACAACGCCGTGGAGAGCATGCGCATCACGCACGTGGTCAATGACGACGGTGTGCGTGAGCGCCTGTATTCGGTCTCCGGGCCGCACCGTGAGATTATCCGCGACAAGCAGGGCGTTCGCTGTGTGCTGGAAGATTCCGGGTCGGTGGTAAAAGACCCGGTGGTCGCCCGCTCGTATTTTCCGGAATTGCCGCTGTCCGCCATCGACGACCCGGCCAGCGCTTACCGCCTCGAGGTTCTCGGCACGGCAAGGATCGCGGGCAGGAAATCGCGCCGGATCAGTATCACGCCCCAGGATATTTACCGCTACGGCTATGATTTCTGGCTGGATGAGCAGACCGGGCTGCTGGTGAAATGGGCGCTGAAAGACTCGAACCACAAGGTCCTGGCCAAGCTCGTGTTTACGGACCTGGTCATCGGTTCCGACGTTGACCTGCATGAACTCGAACCGGAGGCAGACGCCAGTGACTTCGTGGAGCTGGATACACTCAGCCCGCAAAAGACGGTGGTGATGCAGGGCAAACCCCAATGGCATCCGAAAGAACTTCCACCGGGGTTTCGCCTGACCTCCTATTCTCACCAGCGCGGCAATGAGGGCGTATTCGAGCACATGGTGTACGGTGACGGTTTGGCGGCCGTGTCGGTTTACATGGAAAAACCCGGGGCCGGTGCACCACAAATCAGGGAAGGAAATACGCAGTTAGGCACCAATAATGCGTATTCGAGGCAATTGGGCGGCTTGCAGGTGACCGTCATCGGCGAAGTTCCTGCAATAACCGTCAGCACCATCGCCAACAACATGGTGCGCACGAGCAAAAAATAACGACGCAGCTTGAAAGCACTCCCATCATGATAGAGCAAAACGCGAAGGTCGTGAGTTGCCGGGGATCGCAGCTCCGCGTGCGTCTCGGCGCCGAAACCGGTTGTGCGGCCTGTGCCGCCGGGCACGGCTGTGGCGCCGGCTTGTTCGCCCGCCTGCTGCAAAGCGGACCGGTCGAAATCGAAGTCGAGCGCGGCGGCCTCGAAGCCGTGCCAGGGCAAATGGTTACGCTCGCCTTGCCCGAGAAGACCTACCTTAAACTGGTGTGGATATTTTACGCGTGGCCGTTGCTGGCGGCGCTGGTCGCCGCGCTGTTCGTGGACAACGTGATGGCCGGCATCACGGTGAGTTCCGGCGTGGTTGATGGCATGACGCTGGCGGCAGCGCTGTTGGCGGGCGGCCTGGTGGCGCGTGCCGGCAAAACCGGAGAGGTCAGCAGTGCGCTGCTAGGTTCACTGCGCCTGGCCGCGTGTAAATCCGCGGAATCGAATGATGTGCGCCGCGAGCAGGCAGACGGCGGACATTTGCAGTGAACCTGTAAGGGTTTGAATAGTCAATGCAGTGGTAATCAATTTTTACTTCAGAGGTCAATCAAAATGAAGAAAGTCTACAAGGTGCAGATGCTCGCACTCCTGATATTTTTCATGAGTTTCCCGGCATTTGCACGTGTCACTGGCTTGCCGGATTTCACCGAGTTGGTAAAGAAGACCGCCCCCGCGGTCGTCAATATCAGGGTGACCCAGTTCGGCACCCGCGCCCGGCGTTCCGATAATCAGGACGAGCAGCAGAACCAGGGGCAGGATCAGCCGGATATCCCGGATTTTTTCCGCCGTTATTTCAACATCCCCGACAACCCGCATTTCCGGCGCGGCCAGCCTGACCGGTTGGCGTCCGGCTCCGGTTTCATCTATCGGCCGGACGGCTATATCCTGACCAATCACCACGTCATCGAGAACGCGGACCAGATCATCGTGCGGCTGGCTGATCACCGCGAATTCAAGGCCAAGCTGATCGGTTCGGACGAGGCCAGTGACATCGCGGTCATCAAGATCGATGCCGACGAACCGCTGCCGGTGTTGAAAATGGGCGACTCGGAAAAGGTCCAGCCCGGCCAATGGGTGGTCGCCATCGGTTCACCGTTCAACTTCGACCAAAGCGTCACCGCGGGAATCGTCAGCGCCAAGGGCAGAACCAACGTGGCGCAGCAGTACGTGCCGTTCATCCAGTCGGACGTGGCGATCAACCGCGGTAACTCCGGCGGCCCGCTTTTGAACATGGACGGAGAGGTCGTCGGCATCAACTCCTGGATCCTCACATCGAGCGGCGGTTATATCGGCCTGTCGTTCTCGATCCCGATCGATGTCGCGGAAAGGACCGCCAAGCAACTGGTTGAAAAAGGTAAGGTTGAACGCGGCCTGCTCGGCGTCGTGGTCGGCGCGGTCAACCGCGAAATGGCACAAGCCCTCGGTCTCGACCGCCCCGTCGGCGCATTGGTCAACGATGTGACCGCCGGCGGTTCCGCGGACCGTGCCGGGATCAAGCCCGGGGATGTCATTCTGAATTTCAACGGCACTGATATCGAGGCCTGGAGCGACTTGCCGCCGCTGGTGGGCGAAACCCCACCGGGAACGAAAGCGACCGTCAAGGTCAGCCGTAACGGCAAGGAAAAGACCTTTACGGTAACCCTCGATACGCTGGACAGTGACAATGCGACCTCTTTAGCCGCCAACGGCAAGGAGCAGAACCGCAGCAATAAGCTGGGTCTCGCGGTCGAAGAGATTACCAAGGACCGCAGGCGCGAGCTGGGTGATCCTGAAGGCGGTGTCGTGGTCACGAATGTCGAGAGCGACAATGCCTGGCGTGCCGGTTTGCGCCCGGGTGACGTGATCCTGATGGTCAACAACAAGGAGGTCAAGGACATCGATGACTTCAAGCAACTGGTCAAGGAGATCAAGCCCGACAAGGCCGTGGCACTGCGGGTATGGCGCAATGGAACCTCGAGCTTCATTGCTTACACGCCGAAAAGCGCCAGCGATGAGTCAAAGGACGAGGGATAGGCTGTAACTACCCGACTCGGCTATAATCCCGTTGAGGGATCAATGTAACCGGAGGCCATCCGTTTCCTGAAACGGATGGCCTTTGATTATTGACCCGCAGCAATAGGTCTGGCGCTACGCTGGATGAATCGATCCAGTTCAGAGGTCTCGGTTACTTTATGCAGCAACGGTTTATCCGCAACTTTTCCATTATTGCTCACGTGGATCATGGCAAATCGACCCTGGCCGACCGGTTCATTCAGTTGTGCGGCGGCCTGAGCGAACGCGAAATGTCGGCGCAGGTTTTGGATACGATGGATATCGAGCGCGAACGGGGGATCACGATCAAGGCGCAAAGCGTGACGCTGGACTACCCGTCGCCCGACGGCGAGGTTTACCACCTGAACTTTATCGACACCCCGGGACACGTCGATTTCTCGTATGAGGTGTCCCGCTCGCTGGCGGCTTGCGAAGGCGCGTTGCTGGTTGTGGACGCGGCCCAGGGCGTGGAAGCGCAAAGTGTCGCCAACTGCTACACCGCCGTGGAGTTGGGCCTGGAGGTCATCCCGGTGATCAACAAGATCGACCTGCCGTCCGCAGACCCGGAAAGGGTCAAGCGGGATATCGAAGATATCATCGGCATCGGTGCAAAAGATGCGCTGACCGTCAGTGCCAAGACCGGGGAAGGCGTGGCCGAGGTGCTGGAGCGCCTGGTGCGCGATGTGCCGCCGCCGGAGGGCGATCCGGCCGCGCCGCTCAAGGCGCTGATCATCGACTCCTGGTTTGACAATTACCTGGGCGTCGTGTCCCTGATCCGTATCGTCGACGGCAGGGTCAAACGGGGTGACAAGATCGAACTGATGTCTTCCGGCCATCAACACCAGGTCGACCAGGTCGGCGTCTTCACGCCCAAGCGTAAATTACGTGAGGTGCTTGCCGCGGGTGAAGTCGGCTTCCTCGTGGCCGGTATCAAGGAAGTCCACGGCGCGCCAATCGGGGATACGATCACGCTGGCGAAGTATCCGGCGGACTCGCCGCTGCCGGGATTCAAAACCATGCAGCCCAGGGTCTTCGCCGGTCTGTTCCCAAGCGATGCCGACGATTACCCGGACCTGCGCGAGGCGCTCGACAAGCTGCAACTCAATGACGCCGCCCTGACTTTCGAGCCCGAAACTTCCGAAGCGCTCGGCTTTGGTTTTCGCTGCGGGTTTCTTGGATTGCTGCATATGGACATCGTGCAGGAGCGTCTTGAGCGCGAATACGATGTCGACCTGGTCACGACGGCGCCGACGGTCATCTACGAAGTGGAACTGACCGACGGCGAGACGCTGACGCTGGAAAACCCCGCGCGGTTGCCGCCGGTCAACAAGATCCATGAAATCCGGGAACCGCTCATCCATGCCAACATCCTGGTTCCGCAAGACTACGTGGGCGCGGTGATCGGCCTTTGCGAAGAAAAGCGCGGCCGGCAGGTGGGCATACATTACCTGGGCGCGCAGGTCTCGATCCAGTACCAGTTACCGCTCTCGGAAGTTGTGCTGGACTTTTTTGACAGGCTGAAATCGGCCAGCCGCGGCTATGCCTCCTTCGATTATCATTTTTTGCGCTTTGCGCCGGGTCCGTTCGTGCGTGTGGATATACTCATCAACGGCGAACGGGTTGACGCGTTATCTACTATTATGCATCGTGACCAGGCCCAACGGCGCGGCCGGGAACTCGCTGCCAACATGAAAGAACTGATTCCCCGCCAGATGTTCGATGTCGCGATCCAGGCGTCGATTGGCTCGCAGGTGATCGCCCGCACGACGGTCAAGGCCCTGCGCAAAAACGTCACCGCGAAGTGCTACGGCGGCGATGTGACCCGCAAGCGAAAGCTGCTGGAAAAGCAAAAGGCCGGCAAGAAGAGGATGAAGCAGGTCGGACGCGTGGAAATTCCGCAGGAGGCCTTTCTGGCGGTGTTACAACAGGATACAAAAAAGTAGAACCCGGGATACAACAGAAAAACAGGATTAGAGATGAATATTGATTTTGCATTGGTGCTCGTCGTGCTGACCGCCGTCAGCGGGGTGATCTGGTTGATTGACAGCCTGGCTTTTCGGCAGAAGCGCAGGGATCGGGCCGTCCGGGAAAGCATTGAAGAACCGCGAGAGCCAGTGTTGGTCGAATATGCCCGCTCGCTGTTCCCGGTGCTGCTGATCGTATTGTTGTTCCGCTCGTTCCTGTTCGAGCCCTTCAAGATCCCTTCGGGCTCGATGATCCCGAGCCTGCTGGTGGGCGACTTCATCGTCGTCAACAAGTTCGCCTACGGCATTCGTCTGCCCGTCATCAACAAGGAAATCATAGCGACGGGCGAGCCCAAGCGCGGCGACGTGGTCGTGTTCCGTTTTCCGAAAGACCCATCCGTGAATTTCATCAAGCGGGCCGTCGGCTTGCCGGGAGACACGATTACCTATCGCAACAAGCAACTCTACGTCAACGGCGAAAAGGTCGAAGAGGTCCTGGCCGGCCCGTTCAAAAGCAGTGATATCAAGTGCTCGACGCCCGCCGCGGATACCGAGTTGTACCAAGAACAACTGGGAGACCACCGCCACGGCATTTTGCTGCACGATGAAACCCGCAGCCGGGAAGGGCAGTGGGTCGTGCCGCCGGGCCATTATTTCATGATGGGCGACAACCGCGACCGCAGTAACGACAGCCGTTACTGGGGCTTCGTGCCGGAGGAGAACCTGCTGGGGCGCGCGGTGGGCATCTGGTTGAATTTCGATTTTGAAAAGGGCTGTGCCGATTGGTCACGCATAGGTCATGGTATAGACTAGGGACGGAACAGTTGTCGAGGGAAAGAACAATGGAGCTGCGCAAACAAGGGGGATTGACTATTATCGGCTTCATGCTGGTGCTGGCGATGACGCTATTCGTCACCTTCATCGGCATGCGCATCGTGCCTCTTTATATCGAGTACTATTCGGTGGTCAACGCACTGAACGGCGTGGCTGCCGAGCGTGGCAGCGCACACCTGTCTCTCTACGATCTGCGCGCCAGGGTGATGAATCGCCTGTACGTGAGTTATTCCGACAACGTGAAGACAACCGACGTCACGAAAGTACGCAGCAACGGCATTTACTTGCGCGTGGCCTACGAAGTGCGCAAGCCGGTTATCGGCAACCTCGACGTGATTGCGACGTTCGACAAGTCGGTACGGTTGTCCAACTGAGCGGACGGCCCGCCGGCTAGCGGTTAAAGCCTTTGCACAGAGACATAGCTTCAATACCCGGTATTCCCTATCGATTTTCCGACCGCGGATTGCTGGAGCAGGCGCTGACGCACCGCAGCCTGAATCGGACCAATAACGAACGACTTGAATTTCTCGGCGACAGCATCCTGAATTTTGTTGTTTCCGCGCGTCTTTACCAGCTGAACCCGGAAAACGACGAGGGTGACCTGAGCCGCCTGCGGGCGCGCGTGGTGCGTGGCGAAACACTGGCGAAAATTGCCGCCGGTCTGGACCTGGGCCGCTACTTGCGCCTGGGGGAGGGAGAACTGAAATCGGGCGGCTACAAGCGCAAGTCCATCCTCGCCGATGCCCTGGAGGCGATTTACGGGGCGATATACGTCGATGGCGGGTTCGAACCGTGTGCCGACGTCATCCTGCACCATTGCGGCGCGGTCATTGCGGCGTTGCCGGACGCGCAGGAACTGAAGGACCCCAAGACGCGCTTGCAGGAGTGGTTACAGGGCCACGGTCATGAGTTGCCGACCTACACCCTCATCAGCGAGGAAGGCTCGCAGCACAGGAAACGGTTCAGGGTCAGGTGCAGTGCCGCAGCGAAAGCCGTCGTGGTGAGCGGGGAAGGGGGCAGCCGGCAGAAAGCGGAGCAGTCCGCGGCCGAGGCCGCGCTCGAGCAGATCCTGGAACAACACGGACAATGAACGAGGCATCACCGGTAACCGGCGATTACAGGTTCGGTTATGTCGCCATCGTCGGCCGCCCGAATGTTGGTAAATCGACGCTGCTGAACCGAATCCTCGGGCAAAAACTCAGTATTGTCACGCCCAAGCCGCAGACCACGCGCCAACGGCTGGCGGGCATAAAAACCACGGCGCGCGGTCAGGTCGTTTACGTGGACACGCCCGGGATACACCGTAGCGCCCGGCGCGCGTTGAACCGCTACATGAACCGGGTCGCCAGGGCCGCGTTGCGCGACGTGGACCTGGTTTTGCTGCTGTGCGAGGCCGGCAAGTGGACGCGCGAGGATGATTCCGTGGCCGCGGCGCTGCGGGAAGTGGACGTACCTGTCCTGCTGGTGCTGAACAAGGTGGACACGGTGGCCGACAAGAGCAGCCTGCTCGCTTTCGTAAAGCAGCATGCCAATGACGGGGATTACGCCGGTGTACTGATGATCTCCGCAAAAACAGGCAGCGGTGTGGACGACCTGGAGGAGGAGGTGTTGCAAAGACTGCCGTTTTCCCGCCCCCTGTACGACGAAGAGCAGTTTACCGACCGCAGCGAGCGTTTCCTGGCCGCGGAACTGATCCGTGAACAATTGACGTTGCGCCTGCACCAGGAGCTGCCCTATGCGCTGACGGTCGAGATCGAAGAGTTCACGCGCGGCGAAGGGGTCGTACGTATCGGCGCGATCATCTGGGTCGAGCGCGAAAGTCAGAAGCAGATCGCCATCGGCAAAAAGGGCGGGGTCCTGAAACAGGTGGGCAGCGGTGCGCGGCTGGCGCTGGAGGATCTGTTCGACGAAAAGGTCTATTTGCGTCTCTGGGTCAAGGTCAGCAGCGACTGGTCCCGCAGCGAACAGTCGCTGGAAAAGTTCGGTTATACGGAATGACCAGCCGTGTGCAACTGGAGCCGGCCTATGTCCTGCACAGCCGCTCGTACCGTGAGACCAGCCTGATTGTAGAGGCATTTACGCGCGAACACGGGCGCCTGGCCATGGTGGCGCGCGGTGCCCGCGCCCCCCGTTCGCGCTGGCGCCATATTTTACAACCCTTCCGCCCGCTGCTCATCGGCTGGAGCCAGAAAAGCGATTTGGGCACGCTGACGGCAGCCGACCAGGTTGCAGCCCCGCCCGCGCTCGAGGGGCCGGCGCTGTATTGCGGCTTCTACCTCAACGAGATACTGATGCGCCTGCTGCAGCGCGGGGACCCGCACCCGGAAGTATTCGGGCACTACCAGAAGGTGTTGCTTGAAATGGCGTCCGGATCGGCGCTGCAACCGCTTTTACGGGTATTCGAAAGACACCTGCTCGAGGCCATCGGTTACGCCATGCTGCTCGAGCGGGAAGCGGACAGTGGCGAGGCCGTCGAAGCCGGTTGCTGGTACGTCTACCAGCCGGACCGCGGGCCGCTGCGCTGTACGCCCGATAACCCCGGCCGGATTTCCGGTGGCGCTTTGCTTGCGCTCGCCGCCGGGCGCGTCGAGACGGAGCACCTGGCGGAGTTGCGGATGCTGCTGCGCAATGTGATCGGCCACCATTTGGACGGCAGGCCGTTGCGCAGCCCGCTGCTTTTCGGGGATTAGGCAGGTCCGGGCGCGACCGCCCACAAAACTCTGGCTCAATCCCGCTGTCCCTCGGTACAATGACTGCATGCGATCCGGAAAACTGCTACTGGGCGTCAATATCGATCACGTCGCAACCATCCGGCAGGCGCGCGGCACGGAATACCCCAGCGTGCTGGAGGCGGCCAGGGTCGCGGAGCAGGCCGGTGCAGACGCCATCACCATTCACCTGCGCGAAGACCGGCGCCATATCCAGGACGACGAGGTCGAGGCCTTGTGTGCGCAGGTCAGTACGCGCGTAAACCTGGAAATGGCCGTAACGGATGAAATGCTGGCCATTGCGGAAGCCAACAGGCCGGCCGATGTCTGCCTGGTGCCGGAAAAACGGCAGGAACTGACCACCGAGGGCGGCCTGGACGTCGTAAGCCACCGCCAGCCGGTGCGGGAAGCCTGCCAGAGGCTGGCGGCGGCCGGCATCCGCGTGTCCTTGTTCATCGACCCTGAAGCACGGCAGCTGGACGCGGCCCAGGCCTGCGGCGCGCCCGTCGTCGAATTGCATACCGGCGCTTACGCCGATGCGGAAGCCGCGCAGCGGCCGCTGGAATACCAGCGCATCGTGGACGCGGCGGCGCACGGCGAGGCCCTGGGTTTGCAAGTCAATGCAGGCCACGGTCTGCATTACCAAAACGTGCGGCCGGTCGTCGATATTCCGCAAATTGTCGAACTGAACATCGGCCACGCCATCGTTGCGCGTGCACTGTTCGTCGGGCTGGGCCGGGCCGTGGAAGAGATGCTGGAATTGATGCGGTGATACCCGCCACTTTTCCAGTGCCTTATATTCCAAAATAATATCCTTAATTTACAGTATGATAATAGCCTTAATTAAGGTAATTTATTATTTAACGGCCGACGCAGGAGCGCAGCCCTGAGGTGGCGCGCAGGCGCAAACATCTGCCCGAGGAGCCTTTCGATGTGACCGTCGACTCGCTGGACCGTTCTGCCATGGGTGTGGCGCGGCACGGGGAGCGGGCAGTGCGCGTGTTCGACGCCTTGCCCGGAGAGCACATCCGCGGCCGTTATCTCTTTGGCCGCAAGCTGCGCGGCAAGGTCGAAGTGCTGGAGGTTTTGCAGCCGGCACCCGAGCGGGTCGTGCCGCGTTGTCCCAGTTTCGGCCACTGTGGCGCCTGCGCCCTGCAGCACCTGTCGCTCTCGGCGCAGCGCGAGTACAAGCAGTCCCAGTTGCTGCAAGCTTTCGAGGAACAAGGAATGGTTCGGCCCCGGTCCGTCTACGCGCCTCTTGCCGGTCCGGCCTGGAATTACAGGCGCAAGGCGCGGTTGTCGGTGCGCGTGGTGCCCGCCAAGGGCCGGGTGCTGGTCGGGTTTCGCGAACGCAATGGCCGTTTTGTGACCGACATGAACGAATGCCACGTACTGCACCCGGATATTGCCGATGCGCTGCCGCGAATCGCCGCGCTCATCGGGGAATTGGAGCAGCCGTCGGCGCTACCGCAGGTCGAGGTCGCCTGCGGTGATTCCGGCTCGGCCATGGTTCTGCGGCACCTGGAAAGCCTCGGCGATTCCGACCTGGAACGGCTGCGCCGGTTTGCAGACGAAACCGGTATCGGCGTGTACCTGCAGGGCGGCGGCCCGGAGAGCGTGCAATTACTGACGCCGCCGGACCTGCAACTCGAGTACCGGGTCGAGGAGCTGGATTTACGTTTCCGTTTCGAGCCGCTGGATTTCGTGCAGGTCAACGCCGGCCTCAATGGAGCGATGCTGCTGCGGGCACTGGAACTGTTGGACCCGGGGGGCGACGACCGGGTGCTCGATCTGTTTTGCGGTCTCGGAAATTTCACGCTCGCACTGGCCACCCGGGCTGGCGGCGTCTGCGGCGTGGAGGGCTCGGCGGAGATGGTCGGGCGGGCCCGGGAAAACGCCGTCTTGAACCGCCTCCACAATGTCTCCTTCCACGCGCTCGATCTGTATCAGCGCAGCGCCGCCGCGCCCTGGCCCGCCGCGCGGTATACGAAGGTCGTGCTGGATCCGCCGCGCTCCGGCGCCCTGGAGCTGTTGCCATGGATCGCCGCGAGCAGCGCCTCGCAGGTGCTGTACGTTTCGTGCAACCCCGAAACCCTGGCGCGCGATGCGGGCGTCCTGGTCAGGGAATACGGCTTTGAACTCAGCGGTGCTGGTATCATGGACATGTTTCCGCATACACCGCACAGCGAGGCCATTGCGCTGTTTGAACGCGAGGGCGGGGAGGGAAGAATCTGAGCGCCGAAGCCACACCCCAGGCGGGCCCCGTATTGATCGGTTTGGCCGGGACCGAGCTGACGGCTGAAGAGCGGTTGTGGCTGCGGCATCCTGCGGTGGGCGGCGTCGTACTGTTTTCGCGCAATTACACGGACAAGGACCAGTTGACGGCGCTGACGGCGCAGATCGCGTCCTGCGATGCGCGCAGGCCGTTGATATGCGTGGATCACGAGGGGGGCAGGGTGCAACGCTTCAGGGCGGGGTTCACACGGCTGCCGCCGGTGGCCGTGCTCGGCCGGATGCACGCAGAATCGCCGGCGCTGGCCAATGATTTCGCATACCGTCACGGCCGCGTCATGGCCACCGAACTCTTGCTATGCGGCATCGACCTGAGTTTTGCACCGGTCCTGGATATCGGTCTGCGCAGCGTGGTCATCGGTGAGCGCGCCTTCGCCGCAGAAGCCCGCGTCATCATCGAACTTGCCGCGTCCTACATCGCCGGAATGCACGATGCGGGCATGGCCGCGACCGGCAAGCATTTTCCGGGACATGGATCGGTGGCCGCGGATTCGCATACTGAAAACGTGCGTGATCCGCGGCCGTTCGCACGGATCAGGGCCCTGGATCTCGAACCGTTTGCGGCCTTGAGCGGGCAACTGGACGCGGTCATGATGGCACACGTGTCCTACCCGGCGGCCGACCCGATGCCGGCGGGTTATTCACGGTTCTGGATTCACGCGGTGCTGCGAGAGCAACTCGGTTTTACCGGTACGGTGTTCTCCGATGACCTCGGCATGCACGCCGCCGGAGTGGCCGGCGACATCGGCGCACGCGTGACAAAGTCACTCGAAGCGGGCTGCAACGCCGTGCTGGTCTGTGACCCCGGAGACGTCCGGCAGTTGCTGGGTTTGCCCGCCGCGGAGTCGTTGCCGCCGGCAGGCCGTTGCCTGGACAGGCTCAAGGGACGCCCGGGCGCCAGTCGCGAGGAGCTGGAATCGGTGGGTGAGTGGCGTCAGTGGAAAGCATCGATCGAACAACTGGAGAATTCCGAATGGCGATGAACGATTATCCCGAGCCGCACGTGCTGCTGGAGAAATCCCGCGTGCTGTTCGCGCGCGACGAGGTCGAACGGGCAGTGCGGCGCATGGCGGATGAAATCAATGCCGCCTATGCCGACCAGCCGTTGATCGTGATCTCGGTCATGACCGGCGCGATCCTCCCCGCGGCATGGCTCGTGACCCGGCTCAAGATGCCGTTGAAAATGGATTTTGTCCACGCGACGCGTTACCGCGGCGGTTTGTACGGCGCGGAGCTCGAATACCGGGTGCCGCCGCGGCTCGAACTCGAGGGCAGTCACGTACTGGTCGTCGACGATATCTTCGACGAAGGGGACACGCTGGCGGCGATCAAGGGTTCCTGCGAGCAGCGCGGGGCCGCCTCCGTGAAGCTGGCGGTATTGGTGCGCAAAGATCACGCCCGCGGGCTGGCGCGCGACTACGTGGATTTCGTCGGCCTGGATGTTCCCGATGTGTACGTGTTCGGTTGCGGCATGGATGCCTTCGAGGAATGGCGTCACCTCGATGAAATCCGCGTGCTGGAGGAGGACTGAATGCAACGGCTGGGCCTGATCGGCGGCAGCGGGCTGGACCGATGGGGAGACGCGGTCCGTACCCAGCGGCCGCAGAGTGAGTACGGCGAGGCGTCGGACGCGGTCGAGGAATACCGCGCCGGTGACCTGCAGGTATATTTTTTGCCCCGGCACGGCCGGGCGCACGGGATCCCGCCCCACGCGGTCAATTACCGGGCCAACATCGACAGCCTTCGACAGCTCGGCGTCGAGGGCGTGCTGGCGGTGAACGCGGTCGGCGGAATTGCCGGCCACTGCCGACCGGGGGCGCTGCTCGCGCCCGATCAGCTGATCGACTACACCTGGGGCAGGGAGCACAGCTTCAGCCTGACCCCTAAGGACCGGTTGCGACACGTGGAATTCGCCGCGCCGTTCAGCGGCCCGTTGCGCGCTGCGCTGCTGCGGGCTGCCGCGCACGCGGCGCTGGAGATCACGGACGGCGGATGCATCGCGGTGGCCCAGGGTCCGCGGCTGGAGACGCGGGCGGAAATCCAGCGCCTCGCGCGTGACGGCTGCGACATGGTCGGTATGACCAGCATGCCGGAGGCGGCGCTGGCGCGGGAGGCGGGCCTGGACTATGCGAGCCTGTGCGTTTGCGCCAACCGGGCTGCCGGCTTGTCGACTTCGCCCATCAGCATGGAAGCCATCGAAACGACGCTGTCCGCGGCCATGGATCGTGTGCGAACCCTCCTCGGGCAGTTGTTCATGGATCTGCGCAACGCGTGTTGACGGAGCCTTCCCGCGTTTGCCTTCGCCCCTGGACCTGGGCTTTACGACGTTGAAAAACCTCGTGCCGATGGGTTCGACGCATACCGGCCTAAAGGACCATCGGCGAGACTTGCCGAGGCTGGCGGTCTGTTTCGCCGGAGCGGCCGCCGGTCTTCGACCGGCGACACCGGCGCGTCCGTGCCGGCGGCGGCTCAGGCTTTGCGGGGCAAGCTCAAATGCAGCACCAGCCAGCCGGCGAGGGCGGAGGCCAGCGATCCGCCGATGACCCCGATCTTGACCGCGGCTTCCTGGGAAAACGCCGCCTGTTCAAAGGCCAGGCTGCCTATGAACAGGCTCATCGTGAATCCCACGCCGCAGATAAGGGCGATGCCATAGAGCATGAGCCAGTTCGAGCCCTCGGGCTTTTTCGCGACGCCGAGGCCGATGGCGAGGACCGTCATCAGAAAGACGCCCGCCTGTTTGCCGAGAAACAGACCCGCAAGTATGCCCAACGATATGGGCCCTGACAGGCCTTGGCTGCCGAGCCCGGACAGGGACACACCGGCATTGGCGAAGGCGAAAAGCGGCAGGATGCCGAAAGCCACCCAGGGGTGCAGGATGTGTTCGAGGTGCCGTGCCGGTGAGTGGTCGTTGCGGCATTCCAGCGGGATGAACATCGCGACGGCAACGCCCGCCAACGTCGCGTGCACACCGGACTTGAGTACGAAAAACCAGATCAGGCTCCCGGTCAGCAAATAGGCGGCGAGGCTTCTTACGCCGTAGCGGTTGAGCAGAAACAGGACCGCCACACCGAACCCGGCTGCCGCCAGCGCCGTGCTGCTCAGGTCGGCGGAATAAAAGACGGCGATGATGATGATGGCCGCCAGGTCGTCAACGATCGCGATCGTCGCCAGGAAGACTTTCAGGCTGGCCGGCACGCGCTTACCAAAAAGGCTCAGCACGGCCAGCGCAAACGCAATGTCCGTTGCCGTGGGGATCGCCCAGCCGTCGGTTCCGGCGGGGTTGTCGCGGTTGACATAGAGGTAGAGCAGGGCTGGCACGAGCAGGCCGCCGAGCGCTGCGAGCACCGGCAGCACCACCTGGCTCGCGCTGGAGAGTTCCCCTTCGAGCACTTCGCGTTTCAATTCGAGGCTGACCAGGAGGAAGAAAACGGCCATCAGTCCATCGTTGATCCACAGCAGCAAGGGTTTGCTGACGCCGACATCGCCGATGCTGACCGTCAGCATCAGAGCGAGGATGCCGTGGTAGTAATCCGCGACGGGCAGGTTGGCCAGCACCAGCGCCGTTGCCGCGGCCGCGCACAGCAATAGTCCGCCGGCGGATTCGAGCCGTAAAAACTCGCGCCAGGCATCGATGACGGTCTTGGTTAGCTGTTCCGGCATTGTCAGTCTGTCCCCCGTGCCGTGAAAAACGTTTGCAGTTCGGTGCTGATTATAATTGAAGAAAAAGTAAACACGAAATATAATTCTGTAAACATGGGTTGTGTCTATGGCCTCAACAATGAATAACTGGACGCTATTCAGCAATCACGGTCACGTGCTCGTGTGCCTGGCGCGGGACAACGGCGCCCGCTTGCGCGACGTCGCGGCCGCGGTCGGGATCACCGAAAGGGCCGTGCAAAAAATCATTCGTGATTTGCAGGAAAGCGGCATGGTCAGTGTACGCAAGCAGGGGCGCAGAAATCATTATGAAATCGACCAGGCGGCACACTTGCGGCACGCCCTGGAGGCGCACTGCAAGCTGGTTGACCTGCTTCGCGCGGTAGACCCCGGGCAGCAAAAGGATATGCCCGATCAGGAGCCGCAGAAGCCGTCGGATGCCCGTGCCGATGCCGGCGAGCGCTCCCGACCCGAACCGGCGGGGCAAACCACGGCTGACGCCAGCGGTGCGGCGGCAAAAGCCGCACAAACCAGGCAACCCGCCAAGGACGGCAGCGAAGAGGCCAACGACATCGAGAAAAAGCAGGGTAGCCTGTTTTAGCGCGGGGCGGGCCGTGCTGCGCCAACCATTGAACCGGGGCCAGTGGCCATGAAGCATCGCTGGATACTGTATGGAGCCAACGGTTACACCGGGCGGTTGATCGCGGCCGCAGCGAAAGAGCGCGGCCTGAGTCCGATACTGGCCGGGCGCAACCGGGAGGCGGTTGCGTCGCTGGCCGCGGAAACAGGTCTTGAGCACCGTGTGTTTGCGTTGGGCGACCCGGATGCAGTGCGGCAGGGGCTCGCCGGCATGAAGCTGGTGTTGCACTGTGCGGGCCCGTTTTCCGCCACCAGCCAGGCGATGATCGAAGCCTGCCTGGCGCAGGGATGTCATTACCTCGATATCAGCGGCGAGATCAGCGTGTTTGCGAATGCCTACCACCAGCACGAGGCGGCACGCCGCGCCGATATCGTGTTATTGCCGGGAGCCGGATTCGACGTGGTGCCGACCGACTGCCTGGCTGCAAGCCTGGTTGGACTCCTGCCGGCGGCCACCCGCCTGGTGCTGGCCTTTGCCAGTAATGGCGGCCTCAGCCCCGGTACCGCCAAGACGAGCCTGGAGGGGTTGGCCGGGGGTGGTTGCGTCAGGCGGGGCGGCCAGTTGCAGCGCGTTCCGCTGGCCTGGAAGACGCGCGAGATACCCTTTGGCAGCGGTCCACGGCTGGCGGTGACCATTCCGTGGGGTGACGTATTCACCGCGCACGTCAGTACCGGCATCCCGGATGTCGAGGTTTACATGGCGGCCTCGCCGCGGCTGATCAGACGCTTACGGCAGTTGCGCTTGTTGCAACCGCTGTTGCGTTGGAATTGGCTCCAGCAGAAGCTGAAAAAACGAATCGGTGAGAGAGTGCAGGGGCCCTCGGCGGAGCAACGCAGGCACGCGCACATGGAGTTGTGGGGTCAGGTCGGCAGCGCTGACGGACGCACCGCAGCGGCGACGATGACGACGCCCGATGGTTACGAAATCACGGTCACGGCCAGTCTCGGTATCGTCGAGCACCTGCTCGATCACGACGTGGAGGGCGGCTACTACACGCCTTCGTTGCTGCTGGGTGAGGACTATGCCAGGCAGTTGCCCGGTGTGACCTGGCAAGTTGGCTGAAGCGCCGCCCGTAAACGTGTTTGCGCCGGCCTGTCACCCGGGTTTTTGGATATTTTTATACTTTTTTCAAAAAAAGCGTTGACATTGCTCGCCGAGTACGCGATAAAGCGTGCATGAACCTGATTAACCGTCAAGCGGCAATACGTACCGGCGCCAACCTGGCCGCCCGGCAGCTCGCCGTTGACGTTTCTGTACTTCTGGTGCTTGTAATTCTCGGCTTGACAGGCGGGGTAGGTTTGATCGCATAGAACCAGACGACAGACAGAATACCAAAACCCCGCAACCACAAGGAAGCGGGGTTTTTTTTTAGCATGGCAAAGGAAGTTATCGATGAAGCTATTTACACAAGACGACGTTAAGAAGGATGCGATGGCCGGCATGACCGTTGCGGTACTCGGTTATGGCAGCCAGGGCCGGGCGCACGCGAAGAATTTGCGGGATTCCGGTTACAAGGTCGTTATCGGCGCCCGCGCCGGTGGCCCTACCGCCCAGTCCGCGGCCGATGACGGCTTTACCGTCATGGATTTCGACGCCGCGGCCGCCGCGGCGCAACTGGTTGCCATGCTGGTACCGGACATGGCGCAGCCAGCGGTGTTCGAACAAATACGGGACAATCTCGAAGCCGGAGACACCTTGCTCTTCGCGCATGGTTTCAATATCCATTTTGGTGCAATCGAGGCACCGCCGGATATCGATGTGATCATGGTCGCACCGAAGTCGCCGGGTGACCTGGTGCGGCGTCAGTACCAGGAAGGCCGCGGCGTGCCTTGTCTGCGGGCCGTTCATCAGGACGCCAGCGGTGAGGCAGGGGCCCGTGCGCTCAGTTACGCCCACGCGATCGGCGGCACGCGGGCGGGTGTGCTGGACACGACCTTTGCCGAAGAAACGGAGACCGACCTGTTCGGTGAGCAGGCTGTGCTCTGCGGCGGTGCGTCACAATTGATCCTGCATGGTTATGAAACCCTGGTCGAGGCGGGCTACCAACCGGAGGCTGCTTATTTCGAATGTCTGCACGAACTCAAGCTGATCGTCGACTTGATGTACGAAGGCGGCCTCAGCAAGATGTACGAGTTCATTTCCGATACG
The DNA here is from genome assembly GCA_963774415.1 of uncultured Gammaproteobacteria bacterium. Classification (GTDB taxonomy): domain Bacteria; phylum Pseudomonadota; class Gammaproteobacteria; order Xanthomonadales; family SZUA-36; genus SZUA-36. The sequence goes on from CAVZEU010000001.1 coordinate 187,537, forward strand.
GCCTCATACGGTGATTTGGTATCGGGCCCCCGCATCCTCGACGACAGCGTCCGGCAACGCATGCGCGAAGTGCTTGCCGACATACAAAACGGCAGCTTTGCCAGGCAGTGGATGGAAGAGTACCGCGCGGGCGGTGAGCGTTACCGGGATCTGCTGCAGCAGCGCCGCGCCCACCCGATCGAATCGATTGGCGCCAAGCTGCGCGCCCGCATGGCGTGGCTGACCGGTCGGCGCAAGGAAAAACAGGCCGCTTGAGGGCCAACGAGGATGGCATCCGTGATCAAAACAGCTGACACACCCGCGACAGCCGGCCAGGCGGAAGCGACGCCCGTCCAGAGCGGATCGCAGTTACTGATCGAAGGCCTGTTACGCAACGGGGCCCGGCATATCTTCGGCTATCCGGGCGGTGCGATCATGCCGTTGTACGATGCCCTCGTCGGTTCCGGTTTGACCCACTACCTGTGCCGCCATGAACAGGCGGCGGCCCTGGCGGCCGACAGCTACGGGCGAGTGACGCGCAAGGCGGGTGTTTGCGTGGCGACGTCGGGTCCGGGGGCGACGAACCTGGTCACCGGGATCGCCAACGCCTTTATGGATTCCTCGCCGATGGTCGTGATTACGGGGCAGGTGCCCGGGCCGTTGCAGGGCACCGATGCGTTCCAGGAAGTGGATATCTTCGGCATCACGTTGCCGGTGGTCAAGCACAGTTACGTCGTGCGTGAGGTGGGCGAAATTCCATCGATCATCGACGAAGCGTTCCAAATCGCCGAATCCGGCAGGCCCGGCCCGGTCCTGATCGACTTTCCCAAGGACATTTCCGTTGCCATGCACCACGGCCCGGTTACGCCCGAGCGCTATCAATTCCGGCCCCCGGTGCCGGACCCAAGCAGCCTCAAGGCGGCCAACGAGATACTGGCCACGGCCAGGCGTCCACTGGTCATCGCCGGCGGCGGTATCGATATTTCCGACTCGGTCGGCGTTTTTCGGCAATTCATCGAACGCAGCGGCCTGCCGGTGGCGGCGACGCTCAGGGGGCTCGGCGCCGTCCCGACCGATGACCCGGGTTTCGTTGGTATGCTGGGCATGCATGGGAACGCCGCCGCCAACCACGCGGTGCAGAACTGCGATGTCCTGATGGTGGTCGGCGCCCGCTTCGACGATCGAGCGACCGGCCAGTTAAAGACATTCGCGCCCTCGGCGCGCGTGATCCACATCGACATCGATCCGGCAGAGATCTCGAAACTGCGTAAAGCGGACGTGGCCGTGGTCGGCGAACTGGGGCCGGCACTGGGTGCGCTGGGTCACGACGTGCATCCACGCGAGTCCTGGATACGCCAGTGCCGCGCATGGGTCAAGGAATTCGCCTGGCGTTACGATGCGCCAGGGGAAGGCATCTATGCGCCCCGGCTCCTGCGTGACCTGTCCAGGAGCGGCGAGGACAGCCCGCTGATCGCCTGCGACGTCGGCCAGCACCAGATGTGGGTGGCGCAGCACTGCTACTTTGACGATCCCTCGAAACACGTGTCTTCCGGAGGCTTGGGTACGATGGGTTTCGGGCTGCCGGCCGCGATCGGAGCCAAGGTCGCGCAACCTGAAAACACCGTGATCTGCGTGACCGGCGACGGTTCGATCATGATGAACATCCAGGAATTGGCCACGCTGCGACGTTATGACATCGATGTCAAGATCGTCCTGCTGGATAATTCCGCGCTGGGGTTGGTCAGACAATGGCAGGAGATTTTCTTCGCCGGTAATTACAGCGAGGTCGATCTGTCGGACAATCCTGACTTTGGCGCAATTGCCAGGGCCTTCGGCATCCAATCGCGCTGCATCGACAAGCCGGCCGAGGTCGACGACGCCCTGCGCTGGTTGCTGGCCAGCGAGGGCAGTGCGCTGCTGCACGTGAAAATCGACCCGATGGAAAATGTCTGGCCGCTGGTGCCGCCGGGCCACGCCAACCACAAGATGATGAAAGCGAAGTAATCGCCGAGGCTTGAGAGGAAGTGAATATGCAACACCATTTACGAATTCAGCTGCGCTCCAACGAGGGCGCCGTGCTGCGGGCCCTGGGGCTGATACAGCGGCGCGGATACCGGCTTGACAGCTGCAACCTCGCCGAAGCCAGCGGTGCGGGCAGGCGCATGGACGTCAGGGTCACATCCGAGCGCTCGGGCGCATTGTTGAAACGCCAGTTGGAGCGCCTCCACGACGTACTCTGGACAGATCTCGAGCAACCGGCGGAGCAGGTCGGGAATACCACGAACATTCGGTCTCTCGGCGGGAGCATCTAGTGCCCCTGCAAAGTAAAAATTGCGGACCCAGCGCCCCATTGGGGTTTTGCAGCAAGGAGCAATATTCATGAGTGAGAAAGTACATATTTTCGATACCACCCTGAGAGACGGCGAACAGAGCCCTGGCTTCAGCATGAGCCTGGGGCAGAAACTGCGTATTGCGCGGATGCTCGGCGAGCTGCAGGTCGATATCATCGAAGCCGGGTTTCCGGCAGCCTCGCCCGGCGATTTCGAGTCCGTGCGCGCGGTCGCCAGCGAGATCGAGGGCCCCGTCATCGCGGCGCTTTGCAGAACCGTGCCCGGTGATATCGAACAGGCTGCAAAGTCGCTGCAGCCTGCCGCGAAATCGCGTATCCACACGTTTATCGCCACCAGCCCGATTCACCGCAAGCAGAAACTGCAAATGAGCCGGGACGAAGTCCTGCGCAGCGCCGTCAAGGGCGTCGAGATGGCCTGCGCGCTGACTGATGACGTGGAGTTTTCCGCCGAGGACGGTATTCGTACCGAACGCAGCTTTCTCGCCGACGTCCTGCAGGCGGCAATCGAGGCGGGGGCCCGCACGGTCAACATTCCCGATACGGTCGGCTATGCGACGCCCGGTGAGATGACCGAGTTGTTTGCCTGGCTCAAAAACACGGTTCCGGGCATCGACAAGGTCTGCATGAGCACGCACTGTCACAACGACCTCGGGCTGGCCGTGGCCAACTCACTGGCGGCGGTGGAAGGCGGCGCGCGGCAGATCGAGTGCGCGCTCAACGGGATCGGCGAACGCGCCGGGAACTGCGCGCTGGAAGAAGTCGTGATGGCGCTGCGGACACGCGCCGATCACTTCCCGTTCCACGTCGATATCGACAGCCGCCGCCTCGCCCCCGCGAGTCACCTGCTGGCGGCCGTCACCGGCAATTTCGTGCCGCGCAACAAGGCCATCATCGGTGAAAATGCGTTCGCCCACGAGGCCGGTATCCATCAGCACGGCATGTTGGCCTCGCGCGATACCTACGAGATCATGAAGCCGGCCGATGTCGGCATGCTCGACTCCCAGTTGATACTGGGCAAGCACAGCGGCAAGCACGCGGTCATCGACCGCGCCAAGGCCATGGGTTACAAGCTCGAAGATCACGAGGTCGAGGCGGTGATGGAGCGTTTCAAGGAATTGGCGGACCGCAAGAAGCGCGTTTACGACTCCGACCTCGAGGCTATACTCACGGGCAACATGGCGGCTTCCGCCGGGCCCTGGTCACTGAGTTGGCTGAGCGTGGTCAGCCGCGTGCACGGCGAGGCCGAACCCGCCGCCTCGCTGACGCTGGCTCACGAGGATGGAACGACGTCGACCTTCACCGGGGAAGGCGATGGTCCGGTGGACGCGATCGTACAGGCCCTCGAGGGGGTAACCGGTTTCGATATCGAGGTCCTGAGCCTGGCCATGCGCAGCATTTCACTGGGTGAAGATGCCCAGGGCGAGGCCAGCATGCGGGCCCGCGTCGACGGCAAGGAGTACAGCGGCCACGGCCTGTCCACTGACATCGTTGCGGCCTGTGCCGACGCCCTGCTGGAGATCGTCAATCGCGCCACGCGTTATGCGGCGCAGCTGAAACAATCCAACGCCGCCTGAGAAAGGGAGCGTGACGACCGTGATCAAGGCAACTGAACTTATCTGGCATAACGGGGAATTCAAACCCTGGCATGCCGCCACCACCCACGTGCTCAGCCACGCGCTGCACTACGGTTCCAGCGTGTTCGAAGGCATCCGCGTATACGAAAAGGACGGGCGGCCCCATGGTTTCCGGTTGCGCCAGCACATGCAGAGGCTGTTCGACTCCGCGCGCGTTTACCGCATCGCAATTCCGTACGAGATGGAGACGCTGTGCCGGGCCTGCGGCGAGGTCGTGGTTCGCAACGGCTTGCGCAGCGCCTACCTGCGCCCGATCGTCTACCGTGGCTACGGGTCGCTTGGCGTCGCCGCGCATGAATCATCGCCGGTCGACGTCGCCATTGCCGCGATCGAGTGGGGCGCTTATCTCGGCGAAGAGGCCCGTGAGCAGGGCGCCCGCGTCTGCGTCTCGAGTTGGCAACGGGTCGCGCCGAATACCATTCCGGCCGGCGTCAAGGCCGGGGGCAACTACCTCTCGAGCCAGTTGATCAGCATGGAAGCCCACCGGCTCGGATATGATGAAGGCATTGGCTTGGCGGCGGACGGCACGCTCAGCGAGGGCGCCGGTGAAAATCTCTTCATGGTCAAAGACAACTGCTTGCTGACACCGACGCAGTCACAATCCATCCTGGCGGGGATTACGCGCGACAGCGTTATCAAGATCGCCCGTGCGCTGGGCCTGGAAGTCCGGGAACAACCGCTCTCGCGGGAAGCGCTTTACCTTGCCGACGAGTTGTTCTTTACCGGAACGGCAGCGGAGATCACGCCGATCCGGTCGGTCGATGACATCGATATCGGCAGCGGCGCGCGGGGCGAAATCACCGCGCGGATCCAGAAGACATTTTTTGGCCTTTTCAACGGTGAGACCGAAGATGTCTGGGGCTGGCTGGAACCGATCAGCCAGTCGGCCGCGGACCTGGAGAACGTGGCCAATGCGTGAGTCGGGGCCGCGCTCGCTGTTCGACAAACTCTGGGACAGCCACGTCGTCACCGCGGAGTCGCAGAACGCGCCTGCCGTGCTCTATATCGACCTGCACCTGGTCCACGAGGTCACTTCGCCGCAGGGCTTCGACATGTTGCGCGCCCGCGGCCTGAAGGTGGCCCGGCCGGAGCGGACGCTGGCGACGCTCGACCATTCGACGCCGACGCTGCCGGCGGACGCTTCGGGCAAGCGGCCGTACGTCAGTGAGCAGGCGGAAAAGCAGGTGAACGCACTGCGCGCCAATTGCGCGGAGTTCGGTATCGAACTGCACGACTTCGACAGCGGCCAGCGCGGCATCGTGCACGTCATGGCGCCGGAGACAGGCGCCACGCAACCGGGCATGACCATCGTCTGCGGTGACAGCCATACCAGTACGCACGGCGCCTTCGGCGCGCTGGCCTTCGGCATTGGCAGCACCGAGGTCGGCTACGTGCTGGCGACACAGGCCTTGTTGCAGCAACGGCCCGGGAGCATGCGCATCACGGTGACCGGTCAACTGGGCCCGCAGGTGACGGCCAAGGATCTGGCGCTGCATATCATCAACCGGATCGGGGTCAACGGCGGCACCGGTTTCGTCATCGAATACGCCGGCTCCGCCGTCAGCCGTCTGGGCATGGAAGCACGCATGACCTTGTGCAACATGAGCATCGAGGCGGGTGCGCGGGCCGGTATCGTCGCGCCCGACGAGGTGACGATTGAGTACCTCCGGGGCCGGGACAGGGCGCCCGAGGGCAAGGCGTTCGATGCCGCCGCGCAACGCTGGCTCGAACTGGCGTCGGATGCCGGCGCCGTATTCGACCGGGAAGTGTTCGTCGATGCGGCCGAGGTCAAGCCCACCATTACCTACGGTACCGACCCCGGCATGTCCATCGCGGTCGATGCAGGGGTTCCTGCCGCACGCACGGCCGGGGACCGCCATGCCCTGGAGTACATGGCCGTGGAAGGCGGCAAACCGTTGCTGGGGCACCCGGTGGATGTCGTATTTATCGGCAGTTGCACCAATGGAAGGATTTCCGATTTACGCGCCGCGGCCGAGATTCTACGCGGCAGGCGGGTGGCGAAAAATGTCCGTATGCTGGTCGTACCGGGCTCGGCCGCGGTGCGTAACCAGGCTGAAAAGGAAGGCCTGGACCGGGTTTTCATCGAGGCCGGCGCCGAGTGGCGTGAGCCGGGTTGCTCGATGTGCATCGCCATGAACGGCGATATCGTGGCGCCGGGCCAGACGGCGGTTTCGACATCCAACCGTAACTTCGAAGGCCGCCAGGGAACCGGAGCGAGGACGATGCTGGCCAGTCCGCCGACCGCCGCTGCCTGCGCCGTGACCGGTTGCGTAACCGACCTGCGCACCCTGGGCGCTGCACGGGAGGCCGTCTGATGCAAGCCTTTGAACGCCTGACCGGCCGTGTTCTGGTGCTGCCCCAGGAGAATATCGATACCGACCAGATCATACCGGCGCGCTTTTTGACCACGACCACGTTTTCCGGTCTCGGCGAACACGCTTTTGCCGACTGGCGCTACGACGGTGACGGCAATCCGCGCCCGGACTGCCCCCTCAATGAAGCGCGCGCCAAGGACAGCCCGATCCTCGTGGCCGGCCACAATTTCGGTTGCGGCTCATCGCGCGAGCACGCACCGCACGCGTTGCTCAATTTCGGATTCAAGGTCGTCATCTCTTCCGGGATTGCGGACATTTTTCGCAATAACGCCCAGAACATAGGGCTGCTGCCGGTGGTGTTGCCGGCGGCGCAGCACGCGCAACTCCTGCAAATGGACGGCCAGGAAATCACCGTCGATCTGCAGGCCTGCATGGTTACGGTCAGGGGGCGGCATGCCGACGCCGACTTTCCGTTCCGGATCGATACATTCGCACGCCATTGCCTGTTGCGCGGCATGGATCGCCTGGATTACCTGCTAAGCCAGCGTGACGCCATCCGGCAGTTCGAGGCGATGCGATGAGCACGGCGCCGGCGGAAAAGACCATCGCGTTGCTGCCCGGTGACGGCATCGGTCCGGAAGTGCTGGCGGAGGTCGAGGCGTTGCTCGGCACTATCACGGACACGTTCGGGGCGCGTTTCAAGCTGACGCGGCACCTGGTCGGCGGCGCCGCGATCGACGCCGTGGGTGAGCCCCTGCCGGCGTCGACGCTGGATGCCTGCCTGGCCGCGGACGCGGTCTTGCTCGGTGCCGTCGGCGGACCGAAGTGGTCCGACCCGGGGGCCGCGAAACGGCCTGAGCAGGGTTTGCTGGGACTGCGCAAGGCACTGAACGTATATGCCAACCTGCGCCCGGTGCGAGCGCACCCCGCATTGGCGCCGATCAGCCCACTGAAGGCGGACCGGCTCGAGGGTGTCAATTTCACCGTGGTCAGGGAACTGACGGGCGGAATTTATTTCGGCGCCAAGGAGGAAGGCGACGAAAATGCCAGCGACCTCTGCAGCTACAGCCGCGCCGAAATCGAGCGGGTCGTCGTCCGGGCCGCCGAGATGGCGCGGCAGCAAGGCGGCCGCCTGACGCTGGTGGACAAGGCCAACGTCATGGCGACGTCGAGGCTTTGGCGCAAGGTATTCGAGCGCATCATGCAGGAGCGGTACCCGGACGTGCCCCGCGAGACCATGTTGGTCGACGCCGCCGCGATGCGGCTCGTCGCCGACCCGGCCCATTTCGACGTGCTCGTCACCGAAAACATGTTCGGCGACATCCTGACCGACGAGGCGTCGGTGCTGTCGGGCTCGATGGGCATGCTGCCTTCGGCGTCGCTCGGGGATGACGGGCCCGGCCTGTTCGAGCCGATCCACGGTTCCGCGCCGGATATTGCCGGGCAGGGTATCGCCAACCCGTTCGGGGCCATCGCTTCGCTGGCCATGGCCCTGCGCTACGGGCTCGGCATGCCGGAGCTGGCTGCGCTCATCGACGACGCCCTCGCGGACTGCGTGGCGGCCGCCGCCTGTACACCCGATATCGGCGGGGAGATGGGCACGGCGGAAGCCGGACAGGCCGTCAGGGACCGGTTGGCGGGCCTGCAACGCCCGGCTGCCGTGGGTGAATCACGTGCGAACTGACCTGCAACGCGAGTGCCTGCGTCGTGCCCTGAGGGCGCCGGTGTATGAACTGGCGCGGCGGACGCCGCTGGATCCGGCGCCAAAACTCGGCGAGCGGCTGGGTACGCGGGTCTGGCTCAAGCGCGAGGACTTGCAGCCGACGTTTTCGTTCAAATTGCGCGGTGCCTATAATTGCATGCGCAAGCTGGCACCGGAAGAGCGCGCCCGCGGCGTGGTTGCCGCTTCCGCCGGCAACCATGCCCAGGGCGTAGCCTTGGCCGCCCGCAAACTGGGCATCAAGGCCAGTATTTTCATGCCGCGGACGACACCCGATATCAAGGTTCAGGCGGTAACGGCTCTGGGCGCGGATATTCACCTGGCGGGAGACAGTTACGACGCGGCCTGCGGTTTTGCGCGGCAGGCGGCCGAGGAAAGCGGGGCCTTGTTCATCCACCCCTTCGACGATCTCGAAGTCATCGCGGGGCAGGGCACGCTGGGGATCGAGATTGCGCAGCAGATGTCGCACGCACCGGCGGTGGTGTTCGTCCCGGTCGGCGGCGGCGGTCTCGCCGCCGGGGTCGCGGCAACGATCAAGTCGATATTCCCGGAAACCAAGGTTATCGGCGTCGAGCCGGAAGATGCCGCCTCCATGCGTGCGGCGCTGGCGGCCGGCCGCCCGGTGGATATCGGCAGTACCGGTATCTTTGCCGACGGCGTGGCCGTACGCGAGGTCGGCAAGATTTCCTTCGAGTTGTGCAAGGACCTGCTCGACGAAATCGTGGTCGTCGGCATCGACCAGGTGTGTGCCGCCGTGCGCTCGATTTTCGAGGAGGTGCGGGCCGTACCGGAGCCGGCCGGGGCGCTGGCGGTTGCCGGCGCCATCAAGTACGCCGAGAGCCACCGTCCGCAGGGCGACTGGGTGGCGCTGGTCAGTGGCGCCAACGTCAATTTCGAGCGCCTGGGGCACGTGGTGGAGCGCTGCTCACTGGGCGACGGCAGCGAGGTGCTGCTGTCGGTGGCCATCCCGGAGCGCCCCGGCAGTTTCCTCCAGTTTTGCGAAACGCTGGGCGAGTCATCGGTGACCGAATTCAACTATCGATTCGCCGGTCCCGGCGATGCACACGTGTTCGTCGGGGTCCGTTTGCGTGAGCGGTCCGCCCGGCTGATCGAGCGGCTGGTGAAGCAAGGCTACGATGTGAACGACCTCTCCGACAACGAGATGGCGAAATTGCACTTGCGCCACCTGGTCGGGGGGCGTTTGCCCTCAACGGATCGCGAGCGACTGTTCCGTTTCGAGTTCCCGGAGCGGCCCGGTGCATTGCTGGAGTTCCTCAAGGTGCTGGCTGGGCGTTGGTCAATCAGCCTGTTCCATTACCGCAACCACGGTGCGGCGCAGGGCAGGGTGCTGGCAGGGTTCCTGATTCCGGCCGTAGATGATGCGGCGTTCAGTGAGTTTTTGCAGGAAACCGGGTACCGCTTCGTCGAGGAAACGGAAAACGGGGCCTGTGCGAATTTCCTCGCGGCTCCCCCACAGATCGCAGAGGCCCAGAAACCGATCAAAGCGGTCAAGTAGACGCCCACCTGCCTGGCTTTCCCGGCCTTGCGCAGCCCTCCCGGCCGGGAACCAATTAGCGTGCACGGCACTCAAAAAATCAGGAGAAACGTGGTTAATTCCGGGGTGCCGGAGTAAAATCCATACGGTTGCGGCCGATACGGGTCTGCGGATGCCCGGCGCCCGAGCGGGCAGTGGTTACAGCGGCCGCTGCGATGGATAACCCGGTCGCAGATTGCGGGCCAACGCGTGGCTGCGGCGAGCTTGAAGCCAGAGGAGTACAGGTGATGTTGAACAGATGGATGCTAGTTTCTGTTGTTTGCGTGGCATTGGTCATATCCGGTTGCAGCCAGGCGCCGACCAAGCAGGACCAGGGTGTGATGATCGGAGCCATTGCCGGCGGGCTTCTTGGCAGCCGCTTTGGGCATAACGGCGGCCGGGCGCTTGCGACCATGGTGGGGGCGATGGCCGGCGCGGCGATCGGCGGCAGCATCGGTCAGTCGATGGACCGGCAGGACCAGATCAATACGCAACTGGCGCTGGAAAATGTGCGCACCGGCGTCTCCACGACCTGGGTGAACCCTGATTCCGGGAATCAGTACGAAGTCACGCCGACCAGCACCTATGAAACGGATAACGGGCCATGCCGCGAATACACGATGAATGCCACCATTGGCGGCAAAACCGAAGAGGTGTACGGCACCGCCTGCCGGCAGGCCGACGGCAGCTGGAAAATCCAAAACTGATTGGCGGCACGAGCCTCGAGGTAGCCGCTCGGCTCAATCGAATTCAGCCGGCCGGCGGCCGCGGACTTTCTGCGGCGGGGGTTCCCTGTATTTCTACCGACCCGGGCAGCCGGTCTGGCGCCCGGGACCTGTGATTGCGTCAATAGCGCCAGGTTTCCTCAAAACCCGGCAGCCGCCGGCCCAGGTAATCCTCGACGCAGGTAAGTGCGGCGCGTGCGGCCCGGTCCACGCCGATACCGCGGCTCTTGAAGGTTTCACTGGCGAAGTACAGGCCGCTGACGTTCGGGGCCCGCCAGTGGGGCCGGTACGAACCAACGAGGCAGGGCTTCTGGATCACGCCAAAAGCGGGATCGAAGACCAGGGTGCGGCGCTTCCACACGGGTTTTTGCAGTGCGGGGTACATGATACCCATGCCCTGCTCGAACTTGTCGAAGGTTTCGCGGACATATTCCTTGTCGCGCCCTTTCTCTCCGGGAATCACTCCGCCCATGACATGCAGGTGTTTGCCTTCAGGCGCAGTGCTTGGGTCCATGTTGGACTGGGTGAAGAAAAAACCCGGAAGCCCTGCGACGGGGTCATGCAGCCAGGTCGACAGTTCCTTGGGGTCGTAGATGTGTAGCGGCTCGTCGGTGGCCATGTAGAGCCCAAGCCACGCGACACGAAACTTGTCCTGCGCAAGATAGCGTATCTGCCCCGCGTACCAGTCGGGAAGATGCGACTCCGGCACGACATTGAGCACACTCCATACGGGTAGTGTTGAGATAACGCAGTTGGTTTTAATGGGCTCTGATCCATAGGGTACACCCGGCAGGATAGGCGCCTCAGACGGGATTTCCACGCCTTTGACCTCACGGTCTTCAATGACGACCCTGCTCACGGGTGTGTTCAGACGAACCTCGCCACCCTGCTCGGTGCAGGCGTCCGCCAGGTCCTGCCAAAGTCTGGCCCAACCCTGTCCGGGCCAGCATGAATAGGCTGCCATACGTCTTTCCTGGTAGTGCATTTTGCGAACAAAAAGATTGTCACTGGCGGAATGGTCCCATGGCTCGTCTGTCAGGCATTCCAGGACGGCAAGAAATTCGAAAAGATCGACCACGCCCTGGTCATGCGTGTACTGGTAAATCCAGTCACGCAGGTTGCGGTCATCCCACCGGTCCAGTTCCTCCCACGGCGTGTCGACCAGTGCCTTGATCACTTTTTTCAACTCGGTCTTGTCGGTTGCGTAACGATCCCGGATTGAGCCCCATTGGTTCTTTTCGTGGTCCCAAACAGGCATTTCCGCATTGACCTTCCCATGTATCAGTTCCTTTCCCACGTTTTCGAAGATTTTCGTGATGCCCGAACCGCCGTCCTCGATCAGGTGGCCGCCGATATTGACCTTGAACCCGTGGTCCTCCACGGCCAGCGCGCGGCCGCCGAGGTATGGGCTCTTTTCGCACACGAGCACGGATTTGCCTTCCTTGGCGAGCAGGGCGCCTGCCGAAAGGCCTGCGGCGCCGGCGCCGATGATTACCACGTCATACTCTTTCATGCCGGTCTTTCCTCATAAAATAAACAATGATGGCTGATTTTTAATGAGGCCATCTATGGAGGTTTAGCTAAGCCTGATATAGTTGTAATATAGTAAATAAGCAGGTAAATTGGAAGGGTGCGAGACAAAAAAATAATCATGCGTGGCTATTTTATAACAGTTCTGTGCCGAAGTTGGCGGCAGTGGGCGCAAGACACCGAATGCCGCTGTGTCGGTGCAAGTGATGAAGAGGTAGGGCGATGAATTTCGAGTTGAGCGAAGAAGTCCAGTTGTTCAGGGATATGGTCCATCGCTGGGTTGACCAGGAGTGCCCGAAGGACTGGTGCAGGGAACTGGAACGCAAGGAGCACGAGTACCCGCAGGAATTGTGGGACAAGCTGGCAGAAGCGGGTTTTCACGGCGTGGGTATACCGGAAGAGTACGACGGCATGGGCGGCGACATCGTCATACAGGCCACGTTCATGCGGGAATTCGGACGCAATGCGGGCGGTCTGGGCTGGATCTGGGGGATTACCTCCTTTTCGGGCGCGAAGTCGATTGGTTTTTACGGCACCGAGGAACAGAAACGGCGTTTCCTGCCGAAAATGGCTGCCGGCGAACTGAAAACGGCGATCAGCTTCAGTGAGGCGGGTGGCGGCACCGACCTGCTGGGCGCGATGCGCACATCCGCAGAGAAAGCCGACGGCGGCTGGGTGATCAACGGCGAGAAAATCTGGAGCACCACCGCCGATACGGCCGATTACCTGCTGCTGATCGCCAGGACCGACAAAAACGTCAAGCGACAAAGCGATGGGGTGTCGCTCTTTTTCGTTCCGCGCCGCAGCGAGGGAATTACCATCACGCCGCTGCCCAAACTCGGCATGCGGGCCCTGAGTTCGTGTACGGTGAACCTGGAAAATGTCTTCGTGCCGGACGACCTGCTGCTCGGGGAGGAAGGCAAGGTCTGGAAAGACACGACCAAGACGCTCAACAACGAGCGCATCATGATGTCGTCGATGTGCCTCGGCATGATCGACGGAGTACTCGAGGATGCGATCGGGTACATGAATCAGCGCAAGGCTTTCGGTAAGCTGATCGGTGAATTCCAGACTTTGCAGGGCTATGTCGCCAAGATCGCGATCTATCAGAAGCAGACGGAACTGATGCTTTACAACACGGCCTGGCTGCAGTCCCAGAACAAGCCTTGCGCGATGGAGGCGGCGATGACCAAGACCATTGCCTCGGAGTATGCCTGCAAGGCGGCCGACATGGGTATTTCCATACTCGGCGGCATGGGTTATTCCGCGGAGACCGATATGCAGCGATATTGGCGCGATGCGCGTCTGCTGCGCATTGGCCCTGTCAGCAATGAAATGGCCCAGAACATGATTGCCCAGGGCCTGGGTTTGCCGCGCTCCTTCTAGCCAGCCATCCGGCCGGCCGCGACGGGAAGTGTTACTGAAACTCCCGCAGGCGCATGGCGGTGGGATCGACCTCTTCGCGCAGGATGCGAAGTTCCTTGTCGCTCGGAGCCGCGGTCGCGGGTATCGGCCCGTCGGGCAGCAAGAGTTCGAACCCGGTCGCGGCGATCACGTCCGCGAGGCTCACGCCCGGGTGCAGACTCTTCAGGCGCATGGCCCTGCTGCGCGGGTGGAAGTCCATGACGCACAGGTTGGTCACGCACAAACGGGGTCCGCCAGGGAGCCCCAGGCGCTCGCGGTGATCACCGCCGTCACCCCAACCGATCCCGGAGCGGAAATCCAGGGACTCCACGAAAATTCTCGGGTCATGGGTGGTGCTCCAGAGGTAGATTCGCGGGATCATGCAGCCCAGGTCAGCCATGCCGCCGCCGCCGGGCAAACGCACCTTGGGCTTGTCATAGGGGCCTATGACGGTATTGTTGACGTTGCCGTAGCGGTCGATTTGGGCGCCGCGAAAGGCAAAGGTGTTGTAATGCATGCCTTGCGCGTAGGCCCAGAAATCGAACGGCGAGTTGCTCAGCATCGTGGCCCCGTCCCAGATCGCGTCAGACAGCGTGGACTCGCCGAGGCAGGCCGGGTCAGCGTCGATGGCGATGGAGGAGGCGGCCCACACCAGGTCCGGTGCATGCGTTTTCCTCGCCAGCAGGTAGGCGCAAACGGGGATAAACGAAACCGCGCCGTTGAAGGCCCGCGTGGAGTTGTCGAACTGGCGCGCCAGCGTCACCACCATCAGTTCGTCGATGCCGTAGCGGGGCGCCGCGCTCACGATACCGTCCTGCGGATGCGTTTGAGCGCGGTTTTGCCGCCATTGGCCTGCAGGAAATCCGGGTGGTTTTCCGGCCCGGCGACACGCTGCCGCCAGAAAGCCGCGAAATCTTCCTGGTTCCGCGCGGCCCGCGTATAGCCGCTGAAGAACTCCTTGTCGTGCGTGTAGCGGGGATAGCACGAGGTCGGGTAGGCTCCCCAGGGAACCACGGCCACCTGGTCAACCATGAACCGCGGCCAGGTCGTCCGTTCCGGTTCGGCGACGAAGCGCTCATGCGCGACGATTTCCTCGACCGTCATGATCGTGGTAGCGGCGGCGTTGACGATTTCGTTGTCCATCCAGATCAACTTCGGGTCGACGCGCACGTTACCCGCCTCGTCGGCGGCGTGTGCGTGCACGACCGCCACGTCCACCGGCAGCGGCGTACAGGCGACGTAGGGTGTGCCGCTGACCGGATCGTGCTCGAGGCGCGTGGTATCGGGATGCAGGGCCAGGATGTCGGTGCCGAGGCCGGCCTTGGTCGGGATGAAAGGCAGGTGCGTCGCGGCTGCCCGCAGGCGCGCGATCAGCAGATACTCGGAATACTCGTCGAGGCTGACGGAACCCGCCTCGACGGCGTGACGGAAATTCGGCGCCAGACCCATGCCTTCGAAGCTGACCAGCCCGGATATCACCCGCCTGACGCAGCCAGCCGCCACCAGCCAGTCCACGGCCATACCGTTGACGATGGCCACGACCGTCAGGTCTTTCTTTTGCTGGCGCACCAGTTCGCGTACGAAAGCCATCGGCGAGGCGTTCATGGAAAGGCCGCCGAGCGCCAGCGTAGCGCCGTTTGGAACGAGGGCGGCGGCCGCCTCGATGCTGACGAACTTGCCCATTGCGGCACCCCCTACCATTGACAGGCCCGGGGTATCGCCGGGTGATCTATCGGCGGGTATTTCCTGTGCAGCGGCTGCACCACCTCTTCACCGAAACGCAGGATCTGGTCGCGCGTCGCTTCCAAAGACGGTCCGCTGACCATGCGGAAACGTACCGTGAAATAGTCCACCCCCAATTCCTCGTGGTACCATTCGAGCCGCTCCCGGCACTGTTCGGGCGACCCCATCACGACGTGTTCTCGAACCGATTCCGCGGTGATTTTTTCAGGTGTATCGAGGTCGGGGTGATGGGCCAGGATGCCCTGGCGGCAATAGAACCGGAGGTCGGCGACGTAATGCGCGCCGAACTCGCGAGCGGCCGCGGCATAGTCGTCGGCTACCCAGCCGTCACGCATCAGGACGATGAACGGCTTCTTGCCGCGCTCGCGGGCGCGTGCGCGATAGGCGCCGGCCTGCTGTTCCCAGGTTTGCGGCAGGATCGGGAAGGGGTCACAGGTCCAGGCTTCGGCGTAGTCACCGCAGCGCTCGATGGCGGCCGGCAGTTGACCGCTGCCCCAGAACGGAAAGCGCGGCTGCTGGTAGCAGTTCGGTGACACGATGGCGTGGCGGACGTCATAGAAATCGCTGTGCCAGTCGAATGGCTGTCCCTTGCTCAACAGGGCCTTTTCGATGATGCGGACGTTGTCAAGGAACCGGCCCAGCATCCGCTCACCGGGAACGCCGAACTCGTCCCAGTAGGCCCCGTGATAGCCCCGGCCCCACGTCATGTAGAGCCGGCCCTTGGAAATGTTGTCGATGATGGCGCATTGCTCCGCGATATGCATCGGATGATACAGCGTATTGACCAGGCAGTAAGAGCCGAGCGCGACCTTTTCGGTCTCGCGCGCCAGGATCAGCAAAAGATTCATCGGCGAACCGAAATAGGATTCGGTGCGGTTGTGCCGGTCAGGGACCTGCAGCGAGTGGAAGCCGGCCTGCTCGGCGAGCAGGCCTTCCTCGATCATCAGATCGAGGCTCCTGGAAACGTCCTCGCGGTCCGGCAGCGGCTGGTTGTAATTGCCCTTGTTGGTGTCGATCAGGTAGCCGATTCTCATGTTTGCCTAACCGTCCAGTCAGCGGGCCGCCACCGGTTCTTGCGCCAGTAGAAATTGCTGTGGCCGGTTCCCTTCAGGCCGCCGCAATCAAACTCGGTGGCGCAGAAAAAGTGATAGCCCTGCTTGTTTCGCTCCTGGTGCGAAATGTTGAAGGCGTTGCGCACCTGCGCGTGGGCCTGTAGTTCTCTGCCGCCCTGGTCTGTGCACTCGACACGGAAAGCCACGGGGCTCTGGACCGGGCTGGCGTAGCGGCAAACGGTGCGGACCTGTTGCAGGTGAATATTTTCCCCGCCGCGAAACACATAACCGTAGTGCGTGTCAGTGCCATCCTCCAGCGTCAGTTGGAAAACATTGAACGCGAAGTCACGGCTGAACTGGGCGGATGCCCACAACCATTTGCGCAGCCCGGACCGCGCGCCCCAGCCCCAGGCGTGGTCGCGCACGCCGGCGGCGTTGACGCGGTAGGTGTGAGCGGCCACTTGCACGGTCCCGGTGAAGCGCCCCTGTTGTTCGTAATGGTGGCTGTTCGTGCGCGACAGCGCCGTGTTCGAATCCGCCCACGAGTAGGGACGGTGTATCGCTTCGAAAGTCAGGGCAAGACGGCAGCGGCCGTCATCGTAATGCATCTCCCAGGATTGGAACGGTCTCAGCGGGGCAAAGCAAAGCGGGCCGAAGTCCAGCCGCTCCTCGCCGATATCGCGCGGGATGTTGAAGTCCCAGCGGGTAAACTTCGCCAGCAAAACGTCGTTCTTCCACAGCGCGAAAATTACGTCACCGGCTTCCTGGTTGGGGTGCACACCGGAATAGCCGAAACCGGTCAGGCCGGTTTCGGGATCGATAAAATCAAAATAGAACGCCTCGCGCCAGGAAGGTTCGGGACCGATCGGGTGGATATCATCATCTGCCGGTCGCAGCGCAGTCTCATAGGTGGTCATAACCCCGCCTCCGCCTCCGCCACCGTTGCCAGCGTCTGCTCGAACGCATCTGCCGATACCGAGATGCTGGTCAGTCCGAACTCGATCAGTCGGCGGATCACCTCCCGGTGTCGGGCCGGTGCGTCACCGCATATCGATACCGGCAGACCACGGGTGCGGCAACAGCGCACGATGTGCTCGATGCCCGCCAGCACCGCCGGGTCCCGTATGTCGAATTGGTCCGCCAGTCGGTGGCTGTCCCGGTCGATCCCCAGGATCAGTTGGGTCAGGTCGTTGGAACCGATTGAAACGCCGGCCACAAAGGGGAGAAATTGTTCGGTTATCAGGACCGTCGACGGCACCTCGGCCATCATCCAGAGTTCGAAGCCCGGAAAGGTGAACAGGCCTTCTTGTTCGGCGCAAAGGCGGCAGCGCTCGAGTTCGCGCGGAAAGCGCACGAAGGGCAGCATGAGGCGCACATTATTCAGGCCCTGTTCGAGGGCCTTGCGCACGGCCCGCAGTTCGAGTCGAAAGGAGGCCTCGTCATCGGCGTAGCGGCTGCAACCGCGCAGCCCCAGCATCGGGTTTTCCTCAGCGTGCTCGTAGCGCTCGCCGCCTTCGAGGCCGATATACTCGTTGGACTTCAGGTCCAGCGTTCGGTAGATGACCGGGCGCGGAAAAAAAGCCTGCGCGACCCGCGTCAGCCCCTGCGCGAAAAATTGGATGAAACTCGCTTCACCGCCGTCCTCGATCAGCTTTCGCGGGTGAACGCCGAGGCTCAGGGCGAGAAATTCGGCTCGCATCAGACCGACGCCGGCGCAGGGCAGGCCGGCATGCTTTTCTGCCAATTCCGGCACGCTGAGGTTCAGCATGACCCGGGTCCTGGTCGCGGCCGGTGTCATCAGCGCTCCAGGAAGATATGGCCGTCGGCGTCGATGCGGACCCGGGCCCCGTCCAGTTGACCTCCGAACTCGAGGTCGGCAGCCATGACGCAGGTCAGGTTGAATTCCCGTGCGACGATGGCCACGTGGGAGGTCGCACCGCCTGTGGTGCAGACCACGCCTTTGATGCGAGGAAACAGCGGCGTCATGATCGTGGCCGACGCCGTGGCCGTCAGGAGAATCGTCTCGCTGACGTCTTGCTTCAGCAGGCCCAGCACGTCTTTGACGCTGTCGACCTGCCGCAACACGCCGCTGCAGGCCCCGCCCGAGGTGCGGATGCCCTGTCCTATTTTGGTCATTGTCTGCTCATCTCCTATGCCGGCTTTCTTCGCTCATACCGGCGCTTGTGCAAGCGGAGTGAAAAAGTCTCCCTCCGTGGTCGCCATGAACTGCCAGATGGACGGAAGTTCGTCGGCGGCAAGCAGCGCGTCCAGCACGCCGGCCGCCGCGTCTTCGAACTCGGACCGGATGCGCCGGCCCCACTCGCAGGCGTGCGGCAGCCAGCGGAAAAAAGGATACAGGTGATTGGCGAACAGGTGCACGCCATATTCAGCCTTGTAGCGCGGTGTCCACCCGGCCGCCTTGAGGAAAAGCTCATTCTGTGCAGCCGCAGCGCAGGCTTCGATGTATTCGATCTCGTCGGACGGAACCGGCGTGACGCGGCCGTCGGGTGTGCACGCGAACAGCCCTTCGGCCTCCACGCAGGCCGCCAGTTCAGCCGTCTGCCAACGGACACCGCCAAACAGGTCGAAGCGCGCATCGAGGCCGCGGGTGCGGCGTACCAGCGCGAGCCCGGGATAGGGGTTGCCGGTGCGGGTCTGCGCCCACGGCAGGAAATCGTTCTGCAAGTCGTTGAACTCCTGGACGATCAGCTGGCTGCCGTCATCCAGTGGATAGGGGCCATGCGCGAAGAGGCCGTCACGCTGCTCGCCGTGCAGGATGAATGCGTACAATTCGAGCGTCGCGGCGAGGCGCCGCAATTGCCGGTGACGGTCCGTGTCGAACGGCCGCAGTCGACTCTCCAGCCCTTCGCTATCCGCTGGCGGAAGGATGGCCTGAGAACCGTGATCGGGGTCGGGCAAAAGCGCCCCGTCATTGCGGTAACAACGGCAAACGCGCCGCCAAAAATCGACCAGAAAGCAGGCGTCCTCGAGCCGCTCAGCACCGAGCGGCCCGGCTGCAGTGTGTTCGTTGTCCAGCACGAGTTGCTCACGGGCGCCGAAAAAGCTGCACATCAGGATCGACAGTTGCAGGTAGTTCGGGCGGCAACACAAGCGTTTCATGCGCTCGCCGATGTCTTCCGGGCGGAGTTGTTCCACGAGCTGACGGAGCAGCCCCGGCGCCTTGGCATAGTAGCAGTACCAGCCCAGCGAAGAACGCCGGGGCACGTCGAACAACACGGAACGCAGCGCGGTCCGGTTCTCCGAGCGCATGAACGCTTTTTGCTGCTCGCCGAAGCGCTGGATGCAACGGTTCAGTTGGCCGAGGTCCGCCTGCATCACGCCGCGTTCTCCGCCGGCGTGCCGAGGGCTGCGAACAGGGGCCCGGGCGTTGTCGCTATGTGCTCCAGAACGAGGGCCTGCTCGCTGCCGTCGCGCAATGGCTCGAGGTGCCGGCTGACGGTTTCGGCAAAGCGCGAGCGGATCGCGTCGGCGAACGTTTCGCCCAGCCCGACGAGATCCCCGAAACTCTTCAGCAGGTAGCCGTACAGTTCGGCACCGTGCGTGATCCGCTGCGTCTCGTCCCACTCCAGCGCCCGGCGGTAGAGTTCGAGCTGGGCGTCGCCGGCCGCCGCCGTCAACGCGGGAATCTCCTCGGCGGGCAGCAGCCGGTAGTCGCCGTCCTCGACCACGAATAGCGCTTCGTCCACGATGGCGCCAGCGTAATCCGCGGGCTCGGTGGCCAGGCTGCCGAAAACGTCGATATTTGCACGCACCTCATGGAGACGCATCAGGCAGGCGAGATTGGAGCAGGGCAGACGGGCCGACTGCCGCGCCCAGGCGTAATAGGGGTCGTCGAGCCCGACCAGTTCCTTGATGATAACCGTGTCGCCACCGGCCGCCGGGTAGGGGCCGTGGTGAAATACGCCGACACGGGCTTCGCCGTGAAAAATGAACGTGAAAAGCTCGACCGTCGCGAGCAGGCGGTGTGTTTGCCGCCGCAGCTCCGGCGAGGGGTTGCCGGGCAGTTGTGCCAGCAATTCGGCGACCGCCTGCGGCGGCAGCACCGGGAGCGAAAAGCCCGCCTGGTCGGGCAGCAGGCGCCCGTCGTTCCGATAGGCGCGCGCCGCCTCGGACCAGAACCCCATGACGGCCGCGGTCCGCTTCGCATCGTGGCTGTGGTGACCGCCGCCGAGGCGGGTCTGCTCGCGGCCGACGAGGTACCCGAGCGCCAGCGAGTTCAGGTGGACGTAATTGGGGCGCGTGCAGAGCCCTTTCATCGCCCGGCCGATGTCCTGCGCGCTGGCGCGCGCGGTCAGCTGCTCCAGCAAGTCCGGCAGGTTTTCGTAATAGCAATGACTCCCCAGCAGCAACCGTCCCGGCAGGTTGAACAGGGGTGAGGTCATCTCGGAGCGCTTCTGGGCGCGAAAGAAGCCCTTCACGCTTTCGCCAAAATGGGCGATGGCGTGATCGATTGCCGCTGCCGCCGCCGGGCCCACCGGTTCAGTCCACCTTCGCCTGCAGGCGCCGAAACTGGTCAGCCTGGCGCCTGAAAGCCCAGTTCATTACGCCATACCCGTAACGCTCCGCGTGCTGGTATTCACCCACGCTGAACAGCATGTGGTCATGGCGCTGCGGCCAGCGATGGCCGGTGTCGAGGATGCCCTGCGGGCGGCCGCTGAAAACGAAGCGCCGGCCGAGGGCGTCCAGCACGCTGGTTTCCGTGCTTGACAGCGTTTTCCAGCGCCCGGGGTGCCAAGCAGCCGTGATTTCGGCTTCCCGCAGGAGGCTGCATTCTCCGTCGAGGCACAGGTAGCCGGCCAGTGATTGTTGACCGTCGTCGAATCGTTGCACCGCGACGTTGGCGACGCAGTCTTCCCCGAACGCCGCCCAGGTAACGAGGTAAGTGCTCCAGTGCTTGCGTCTGCCCCAACCCCACATGCGGTCGCGGAATCCGAGCGTATCGATTCGCAGTTGCTCGCCGTCGACCCAGGCGCTCCCGGTGTACCGCCCGAGCTGGTCAAAATGCTGGCTGCCCGTGCGTTCCGCGGGGCGGGTCAGGTCCGCCCAGCTGAACGGCGGGTGCACCGCGGTAAAGTCCAGCTCGGCGTAAAATTCGTCGCTGTCGTAACTCACCCGCCATTGGCGCAGCGCTTCGATTTCTTCCAGTTTCATCGGCCCGAAACACAGGCGCTCGTCACGCGGTTCGGGCGGCACGTTGAAATCCATCTTGCTGAGTTGGTGCACACGCCGCCCGCGGTGAAACACGGCCGTGTTGAGGTCACCGGTACCGGCGTTCGGAAACACGCCCTGGTAGGCCTGGAATTGCAGTTTCGCGGCCGGATCGAAGAACTCGAAATACCAGCCTTCCCGCCACCAGGGCTCGCCGCCGGCGGCGTGCGTACCGTCGCTGCTGGCGTCGGGCAAGGGCCAATCAAGCTTCATCGGCGCAACCTGTCACATCGATATCCCTGAAATCGGGATCCTCGGGCCGGCTGAAGTCGCTTTGCAGCAGCAGGCCGCAAGCCGGGCAGTAATACTCCCTGTAGACGATCTCGTCATCGATGAACAACTTGGGGTCGATCGGCAGCAGGCCGACGTCCTCGATCGGCGTAACCTGTTTTGCACAGCCCGACTTGTAGTTATCCGTCGATTTGGCGATGCCCGTGCGGCATTTCTTGCAGGTGTAGTAAATGCCGGCGCCACTGTCGGCCACGACCAGCCCTTCGGATACCTCTAGGTCTCCCTTCTGTTGCGGGATGGTTGCAAGGCGCTCTTCCGGGCGGTTTGACATGGACAGTCTCGCCTCGAACATGCGGGCTCGTCGTTTGCGGGTCCTGCTCCCGTCCAGTTTGCCCCGGGCGTCCAGGCAGACGCCGTATCGAAGACTGGCCCAGTCCGCGTCGATATAGAAGTTGTCGATGTCCTCGACGACTCGCTCCGGGTCGCGCTCCAGCGGGTCGCCGAAGCCGGCCGCCGACGTCCAGGCGAGTGCGAAGACGTCGTCCGGTTGTTGCACGATGCCGCCCGTTTTCGGCGACACGTGGATGCTGGTTCCCGCCAGCTCATCCAGGCTGACCGGCATTTCCCCCGAGCGCTCGATAGCCTCCCGGATACCGGTGTCCTGTTTCAGGACGTACCGTGTGCGTGAGGTGGGGTCGCCGCCATACAGGCCGGGCCCGGGGATGATGCAGTGCCCGCCCGTGGTGTAATGCGTGATGCTGTCGGTGTCGTTCACCACATAGGCGATTTCGGCCGCGTTGCCGCCGCGGAATTTGCCGGCGCCGCCCGAATTCGGGATTTCCCTGCGCCACAGGTACAAGAGCGGATAGAAGATTTCGTTGTCTTCCACGTTGGGCATCGTGCTCTGCAGGTCCCAGGGCCAGCCGCCCGTGTTGACCCCGTCTTTCCAGGACAACGCGCCCAGCGCGGCGCCGACCGGGTCAAGCAGAAACGACGCGTAGGGGCTGCCGCGCTGATCGGTGCCCGCGATCGCGTCGATCGGAAAGCACAGGGTGCCCATGCAGCTCTGCACCTCCTTGCGCAGGGCCTCGTCGGTTGAGCAGTAGAGCATCCTGGAAATGACCAGGCCTGCCAGCCCGATCGTTTGCAGCAAAACGGTGGGCGGTGCGGACACCACGCCGGCGGGAAACTTCGCCGACGTCAATGAGCCGGGTTCCGGCCGGAACTCCATGTGCCGATAGGCGCCTTCGATGACGAACATCTGGTCGAACAGGATTTGCGCCGAAATCATCGATGCGATCGCGCCTTTCCAGGCGATGGCCGCGCAATTGATGGAGCCGATCTGCGGCGCCGTACCCTTGTTGTCGAAAATCAGCTTGTCGTCTTTCTTGGTCAGCCGGACCACGTTGCGGTAGACGTGGCGGTCGCCTTCCCGCGCCAGTTCCACCCACGAGCTTTCCGCCCAGCGGCCGTCGGGGATGGTTTCAAGGCGCTTGACGAAAGCGGTCTCCGAGTCGTCCTGCAGGCGCTTCATGACGCCCTTGACGACTTCCGGGCCGTATTTTCTGATCATTTGCTGCATGCGCTCGCGAGCGACGTTGCAAGCCGTCACCTGCGCCCGCAGGTCCAGTGCCACCAGCGCCGGCATTCTCGAGCGGCGTGTGTATTCCTCTTCCAGGTCTTTCCTCAGCATGCCCTGCTCGACGATCTTGACCGGGGGGATACAGCCGGCCTCCCAGTATACGTCCCTGGAAATCGGGTTGAAGGCGCCGGGCGTGGTGCCCCCGAGGTCCCACTGGTGCAGCGTGTTGGCGAACCAGCAGAACAATTCTCCGTCCCAGAACAGCGGCGCGAAAATGCAGACGTCCGCCTGGTGTATGGCCCCCACCCAGGGATCGTTGGTCAGGAAAACGTCGCCGTCGCGGATGCCCGGGTTGGACGAGCGGTATTCCAGTGTCCACTTGACTGCCGAGCCGCTCGCCGAAGACAGGTATTGCAGAAATGGGCCGAAGAATACGAAATCACCGCTTTCGTCCAGCAGGCAGGGGTTGAAGTCGTGGCCATAAGCGGCGATCGGCGAGCCGGAAACCGACAGCAGCGTATTGCCCTGTTCCACGTTGATGTTCCACATGGCGTAGCGGATGACTTCCATTGTGATCGGGTCGAGATCCGTGGCGGCGTCGTTGTGCAAGCGCAGGCCGGGATCGATCCTGAGCGGTGAGGAGGGCACGTAGGGATAGGTTTTGCCATCCCAGCTGATGGGGTCATGGACGCTCACAGCGCGCCTCCCTGGATCTGCAGCAGAAAATTGCCCGCCTCGTCGACCAGCCCTTGTGCATAGGGTTGAACCACGATGGTCGTTTCGGGAAATTCGACCACGGCCGGCCCCGGTATCGCGACACCCGGGCCGAGGTCCTGGCCTGCGTAAATGGCCGTGTCGACCCATTCGCCGGCGCTTCGCCAGTAGATCCGGCGGGTGCCTGGGGTCGGCCTGGCGGCCAGCCGCGGTTGCGTGGGGACAACCGGCTTGACCATGCGGCCGATGGCATTGACCTTGAAGAGCCCGATTTCGACTCCCGCTTCACGGTAAGCGGAGCCCTTTCCATAGAAGCTTTCGTAGATGGCCTCGAAGCGGCTCACCATCCCGGCCAGGTCGTCCTCGCTCAGTGTGCCCGCGGGCATCGGCACCGGCAGCTGGTGAATCTGCATCCTGTATTTCACCTCGACGAAGCGTTGAAACAGCATCCGGTCCTGGTCAATTCCATCTTCGGCCAGTTGCAGGCGACCCTTCGATTCGAGTTCGGCAAACGTGTCGTTGACGCGGCCGAGGTCAAACGGCTGGGACAACAGGTCGCTCTTCTCATACACGTGCAGGACGTCGGCGCACAAGGTGCCAAAAGCCGACCAGGCCGCGGATATCGTGCCGAGCGGTACGACGACCTGTCGGATCCCCAGTTCCCGCGCATACTCACAGGCGTGACTCGGGCCCGCTCCGCCGTAGGAGAAAATGACAAACTCACGCGGGTCCAGCCCCCTTTGCAGCGTCATCTGGCGGATCAGTTCGGCCATTTTCGTTTCGGCGATGCGCACGGCCCCGGCTGCGAGTTCATGAACCCCCATGCCCAGCTTGTCCGCCAGCGGCTGCAGGGCCGCGACCGACTTGTCGCGATCGAGGCGCATCTTGCCGCCGAGGAAGTTGTCGGGATTGAGGTAGCCGAGGACGAGGTTGGCGTCGGTAACGGTCGGCTTGTCGCCCTTGCCATAACAGGCCGGGCCGGGATCGGCACCCGCGCTTTCAGGGCCGACCTTGAGGGTCAGGCTGACGTCGTCGATCCACAAGATCGAGCCGCCGCCGCTGCCGATCGATTCGACATCCAGCCTCGGCATCGAGAAAACGTACTGGTTGATAATGGTTTCCGACGCGGTCAGCGGCTGCGAATCGTAGATGATGCCGGTTTCGAAACTGGTGCCGCCCATGTCCGTGACGATGACGTTGTGGTGGCCCATTTTCCGTGCCAGGAAACAGCTGCCGGTAACACCTGCCGCCGGCCCCGAACTGATGGTGTACAGCGGTGTGCGGGTTACTTCCTGGGAAGGCACGACGCCGCCGGTGACCTGCAGCACGAGCACGGGTTTGCGGTATCCCAGTTCGGCGGCTTTGCGCTCGATCTGAGCGATGAATACCTGCATGACCGGCCCGATAAAGCAGTTGATAGCCGTACCTACCGCCCTTTCGTACTCTCCCCGTTTTGCAATCAACTCGTGGGAACAGCTGACGAACACGCCGGGCGCGATCCGTTGCACGATGGACTTGAGCTGTCGTTCGTGCTCCGGGTTGACGATGGACCACAGCAGGCAGATGCCGATCGCGTCCACGCCGTCGGCGACCAGCGCCTTGACGGCGGTTACGGCCTCATCCCGGTTCAGCGGCAGAAACACGGTACCCTTCCAGTCGGCCCGCTCACTGACTTCGTGGACCAGGCGGCGGGGGATCAGGGGAGGGGGTTTCCGGTGCCGGGATACGTGCAACAGCTTCTCGATCGGCAGCCCGGCCGAGCGGCCGGCCGAGCGCATGATGGCGAGGCTGTCCCGGTGGCCTCGCGTCGTGATCAGCCCGGTGCGGGCGCCCTGCATTTGCAATAGCGCGTTGGTGCCGACCGTGGTTCCGAGAAACAGGTGCTCGGTGCCGGCTAGGAGTTGGTCGAGCGCGATCCCGATTTTCTCCGCGCAGGCCGTGAGTGCGTTGAAAACACCGCTGGAATAATCGTCCGGTGTGGATGGCCGCTTGGCAATGGTAATTTGCCCGCTTTCGTCAATGACTGCACAGTCGGTGAAAGTCCCGCCTGTGTCCACTCCGCAGAAATACTTCAATGCCGTTCCTGAGCCCTATGCGGTTTTTTTCAAAAAAATATAATCACGACTGTCTAATTTTAGACCTCTAACGATACCACGCCGCGGATGGGCAAGATACATCAGATACCGTAATAACAGCGTATTGAGAGAACGTTAAGGCCATGGCCAGATGCCGTTATTGCAATTGAACACGATGTAACTAAAATAGTCACCTATGGCGGTTTTTATATTCCAATAAATGCCCGTATTAGTCAAATGTATCGGCGACCGGCAGCGGGGCGGGGAACGCAGATGAAATTTGGCGTGCTGTTCCGTATCCAGGACGCGCCGAGAGCGGAGCATATCGGCCAGCGAATGCGCGAGACGATCGAGGCGTCCGCCGTCGCGGAAGAGGCGGGTTTCGACGGGGTGTTCATTCCCGAACACCACATGATGGAAGACGGCTATATTCCCAGCCCGTTCCCGTTGCTCGGTGCGATGGCGGCCGCGACAAGGCATGTCCACATCGGGACGACCGTGCACCTGCTGCCATTCTACAACCCGGTGCAGACGGCCGAGGCAGGGGCCATCATTGACCAGATTGCCAACGGGCGCTTGCGGCTCGGCGTGGGCCTCGGCAATTTCGAACCTGAATTCGAGCTGATGGGGCTCGAGAAAAAGGATCAGGTGGGGCGCTTCACCGAAGCCATCGAGCTGGTGCGCAAGGCCTGGAGCGGTGAGAATTTCGACTTCCAGGGCAAGTTTTACCGCGCCAAGGGCCGCATCCGGCCGACGCCGATCGACGCCAAACTGTGGATCGGGGCCATGTCCGATGCGGGCGTGCGCCGCGCAGCGAAGTTCGGTGCGCCCTGGCCGACCGACCCGCTGCACAATACCGCGGTCATCGGGCGCTGGGCGGATATTTACCGGCAGGCCGCGCGCGAGTACGGTACGCAAAAGGACACATCCGTAGTGCTGCTGCGGGATGCTTGGGTCGCCGATTCCATGGACGAGGTCGAGCAGCGCTGGTGGCCGGAGGTGCGAGCCGACCATTGGATGTATTTTCAGAAAGTTCCGCGCTTTATCAGGGCATTGGAGCCCAGCATCGCCAATGCCGCGAGCGCGGATGACTTTCTTTTTGCGAACCATCGCGTCGACCGCTTCGTCGTCGGCACGCCCGCGGAATGCATCGCCAGCATCAGGCGTATGCAGCAAGCGCTCGGCATGGATTACCTCATACTCACGTTTCGCTTTGCCACCGGGCCGGATCACGCGAGTCATCTCGACTGCATTCGCCGTTTCGGCGCCGAGGTGTTGCCAGCCTTCCGCCAGGCCAGCAACAAGGACATGATAACAGCGTCATGAATCGCAGACCTGCAATTACTCCGCTCAGAAAGGGCAGTGGCAAGCAGGCCCGCAAGAGCCAGGCAACCCGCCGCCAGATCATCGATTCGGCGATTCGATGCCTGGTCAAGTACGGCTATCACGATACGACCTATATCCGCATATCGGAGGAGTCGGGTATTTCCCGCGGCGCCATGCGGCACCATTTTCCCGCGCGGGCCGATATCATGCGGGCCACGATCGAGCACTTGCACCAAAAGCGTTTGAGTGCTTTTCGCAAGGCGGCGGAAAGCATTCCGCAGGGCACGCTCAGGACCCGGGCCAATATCGAATCCCTATGGCAGCACGTCAATCACCCCACGTTCATGGTCTTTATCGATCTGGCGCTGGCGGCGCGCCAGGATCATGAGCTCGCCGCCATTTACCGGCCCGCGCAGCAGATTTTCAGGCAGGAGTGCTACCACGCAGCGCTGGAATTATTTCCGGAATGGCTCAAGCACCGGGACCGTTTGCGCCTCGCCATCGATATGGCGCTTTACATGATGGAAGGCATGGTGCTGGACGACTTGGCGGCGGATGACGAGTACGCCGCGCAACTGCTCGATTTCCTGGCCCAGGAGCTGGACATGCTGCGATCCAGCGAGACGGCCGGGCAAAGCGCCGAACAAACGGGCAGGGCGTAGAGAGGGCACACGGTGTCATCGCACTTGATCAAAGTCACGACGCTGGGGGACCTGCTGTTGCGCGCCGCCGACAAGTGGCCGGACGCCGAGGCGCTGGTATTCCCCTCGGAACGCCTCACCTATGCCCGGCTGGCCGAGCGGGCGCAGGAGCGGGCGCGCGCGCTGATGGGCATGGGTGTCCGCCCGGGCGATCACGTCGGGATACTCGCGCCGAACCTGGTCGAAGTCGTTGAAATGCTGTTCGCCATCGCCCTGAGCGGGGCCGTCGCCGTGCTCATCAACGCGCGCTACAAGACCTTCGAGTTGGCTTACGTTATCGAAAACTCGGATATCAGCATGCTGTTCACGACCCGGCGCATCGCGGATCACGTCGACTTTGCCGGCTTGCTGTACGCTGCCTTGCCAGGGCTGGAAGCGGCCAGCGACCCGCTGGCGCTGGAGCTCGGAGCGGCGCCGCTGTTACGCAATATCGTACTGCTCGAGGACGGCGCCCAGGACGGAATGGTCGGCTGGAGGCAGTTCAGCGGCTTTGCCGGCGAGGTCAGCGCGGACGCATTGTGGCGCCGGCGCAGCCGGGTCGCGCTGAGGGACCCGTGCATCATGATGTACACGTCGGGCACCACGGCCAATCCCAAGGGCTGCAGGCTCAGTCACGAAGCCCTGGTGCGCAATGCGCGCGAGATGGGCGCCCGGTTCGAGATCACTTCGTCGGACCGCCAGTTCAACCCGCTGCCGATGTTTCACATGAGTTCGATCCTGCCGCTGTTGTCCCTCGTCTGGTCGGGAGCCTGCTACATTACCGATACGCATTTCAACGCCGATGCGGCCATCGACGCGATCTACACGGAGCGGCCGACGATTTTCTTCACGGCCTTCCCGGCCATCATGTCGGCACTGGTCAACCACCCCCGGTTCGATGCCGCCCGCATGCCGCAAGTCCGCCTGATCAACAACGTGGCGCCGCCGAATCAGCTGAAAAGGAACATGGCGATTCTGCCGCAGGCGGTGCACGTCAGCGCCTATGGCCTGACCGAAGCGTCCGGGGTGTCCTGTAACGGCCACGCCAGCGAGGACGATGACACGCGCGCGCATACCTGCGGCCGGCCGTACGAGGGCGTGCAATTGCGTGTCGTCGACCTGGAAAGCGGCGAGGACGCGGAGCCCGGTCAACCGGGCGAGGTGCTGATCCGGGGGTTTTCACTCTTCGAGGGCTATTACAAGTCACCCGAGAAAACCGCGGAAGCCATCGACGCGGACGGCTGGCTGCACACGGGCGACATCGCCACGCTGGACGAGGGCGGGCGCGTCGCCTACCAGGGCAGGATCAAGGACATGCTCAAGGTCGGCGGTGAGAATGTCGCCGCGATCGAAATCGAATCGTTTATCCTGCAGCACCCGGCCGTGCAGATGGTCCAGGTCGTAGGCGTGCCGGATGCGAAAATGTTCGAGGTGCCTGCGGCGTTCATCGAGCTGACCGCCGGCAGCCGCTGCAGCGAAAGCGAGATCATCGAGTTTTGCCGCAACCGGATCGCGTCCTTCAAGATACCCCGCCATGTCCGTTTCGTGACCGAATGGCCGATGTCGGCGACGAAGGTACAGAAGTTCAGGTTGCGTGAGAGCCTGGTGCATGAACTCGAGGGTTCGGCGCCGGGCGAGGGTCAGGCCTGAGCACGCCGTCGGCGCCGCGGCGGGCCTTGCTTTTCCCTGCGGTTGCCGGAAACGTGTTCCGTTGCTACAGTGCATGCGCCGGGCCTGCGGCTGCAGGCCCGGCGCATGCACCGAGCGGGGCGCTCAGAACTTGAGGTTGACCCTCACGCCGTACGACCGCGGCGGGCCATAGTTCGTGAAATTCCACAAACCGGCCACCGGCAGCGCGGCGATGCGGTAGGTCTCGTCAAAGACGTTGGCCACGTAGGCGGTCACCGAGTAGCGGCTCTCTCCATCGAGATAACTCACGGCCAGATTGACCAGGGTCCGCGACTGCATCGTCGTATTGACGCCGTTGAAGACGTCCGTCTGAGCATTGTCCTGGTAGTTGGCGATGCCGGAGAGCATGACGCGGTTGCCCTTGCTGACCGGGATGTAGTAATTCGCCGACACCATGGCCTTCCACTTGGGCGAGAAGGGCACGTCGAACGGCTTCAGCGGCACCGGCACGTCGTTGGAGCGCAACGCGGGCAGGATACCGCTGGTGTACTTGTGATCGAGCCAGTTGACCGAGGCTTTCATCTCGAAGCTGTCGCTCGGAACCCAGTCGATATCCACGTCCACGCCCCAGGCCCTCGACGAACCCGTATTGACCGTGACGGTCTCCTGCTGGTCGGTGCCGTCGGCCGCCACGTAGGAGGCGACGACGGCCCTCTGCAGCTGCTTGTACTTCGTGTAGTAGAGCGAGCCGTTGAAGCGTAGGGTCTTGTCAAGCATGTCCGCCTTCAATCCCAGTTCCACGTTGCCGTTCTTTTCCGGGCCGTAGGCGCAGCGGCTGGGCGTCGCACAGGTCTCGGAGAAGCCGCCGGACAGGAAGCCGGTGGAATAGCTCAGATAGGTCAGCTGGCCGCCGGGCAGCGTGTGGTCCAAAACGATGCGGTAAGTGAACTGGTCCCAGTTGTCCTTGGTGTCGACCTGCGTGCCGAAGGCGGATACCGGCAACGGGATATGCCAGCCGTCGAAAGCGCGCGGCATCAGGCCCGCACGGCTGATGTACTGCGAGCGCGAGTCCCGGCATTCGCCGTCGATATAGACCATGTCGCGCGGGTCGGTGTATTGGTTGCACGGGCCGCCGCCGTCGACGCCACGGAAGAACTTCTTCTTGTCGTAGCTGTAACGGCCGCCCAGCGTCAACTTCCAGTCGTCGCTGAAGTCATAGGTGCCGTCGAAGTACACCGCGTACTGGTCCCGCTTCTGGTTCGTGAACTGGAACTGGTAATCGAACAGGGCCCGCGTATCCAGGCTGACGTAGCCGTCGGAGGTCACGAACGAGCCGGTCTGGGCGTCGAACACCGGGATCAGCGAAGTCAGGCCGACCGAGAAAAACGCCAGGAAATCGAATTCGTCGTGGTAATAGCTCGCGCCGCTGACGAAATTCAGGGGGCCATCGAAGTCGGAAATGAAGCGGAATTCCTGTTGGTAGGTCTTGCGCTTCGTGTTGCGGGTCGAATCGAACAGGGTCAGGAACGATTCACCGGTGTAGGTGCTCGGGAACATCTGGTCTTCCTTCCTGTAGCCCGAGATCGACTTGAAGACGCCCACGGGGGTCGTCCAGTCGAGGTGCAGGTAGACGCCATCGGCATCGACCTGGTGCCCCTTGTCCATCTGGATGTTGTCGTTATGCGTGATCAGCGTGCTGAAAACGTTTTTCTGGCCGGCAAGCTCGATACCGGGGAAGCCCAGCAGGGTCAGAAGGTCGCTGCCCACGCTCTCATTCACGCCCGGCGGTGAGTCGGAGCGGTCGCGCACGAACTCGGTGATGACGTAGGCCGAGAACTTGTCGCTGGGTTGCCACAACAGCTTGGCCTTGGCCGCGAAGGCGTCCTTGCCGCCGAGCGGGCTGCCCGTTCCCGTGGTCGTGGTGTCGACTTCGGGGGGAGGCGGTGTGCCGGCGGGGATGCCGAACAAACCCCAGAGCGGAACCACGTTGGGGAAGGTGGCGGTGGCCTTGTCGTCCTTGTAGTAGCCGTCGCTGTAATCACCGATGGCGGCGATACGCAGCGCCAAATTATCTCCGAAAGGTACGTTCAGTGCGGCCTTGACGCTATAGATGTCACTGCTCCCGCCGTTGTCGTAGCGGCCGTACTCCATCTCGACTTCGCTGCCGTATTCACCCAGCACCGGGCGCTTGGAGTTGATGACGATGACACCGCCGGTGGTGTTCTTGCCGAACAGGGTTCCCTGCGGACCGCGGTAAACCTCGATTTGCTGGATATCGAACAGGTTGATGAACTGCGAAGTCACGTGGCTGAGCGGGAACTCGTCGACCAGGAAGCTCACCGGTGCATCCTGCGTCACCAGGATGATGTTGGTACCGGTGCCGCGCATGCCGCCGCCCGTCGCATTGAACCCGGCCGGGTTGGACAGCACCATGCCGGGCGCCAGCGTGCCGAGCGCACGGGAATCGTTGAACGGCGACTCGGCCAGACTCTTTTCGGTGATCGTGGAAACGGTCATCGGTACGTCCTGTTGCGAAACAGCGCGCTTGGTGCCGGTGACGATCACTTCTTCCAGCGTGCTCGCGGAATCTTCATCCGAAGTATCCTTCTGGGCATAAGCGCCAGAAGCGGTGAAGCCGAGAATAACGCAGCAAAAACTTAAAACGGCGAGTGGATATAACTTCTTGATTATTGCCTGATTGGTCATGACCGTGCTCCTGAGTGTCGGACACGATGCCCATACCAGCGACAACGTATCCCTATCATGGTAAACGAGGCGTGTATTTCGATACAGCTCCAACTATATGAAATTTATGTTATTTTTTGTTTTTTTGAATACTATTCAATTTAGGGCATAATAGAATTGGTGTCAAGTATCGATATCCGAACCGTCGATAGAGTCGGTTTGGCGACTGTTTTTTTGGGAGGCAACTGATTGAAAATGCAAGCCAATCGCCAATCCCGGCCTGCGCATACGAGCATGGGTCGCAATCGACCTGCAGACGGCGGCGTGGCCGCAATGTGGGTTGAATGGCGATGATCGATCCTACTGCCGCCCAGGCGCAGGCCTTCTCGACCAAGCCCCAGGACTGGCCGGTCGCGTTCATCAATTGTCACCGCTATTACGACAAAGCGAGGTACCCGGACGGCTTCGACGATCCGGCGTATCCGGTCGACGTGACCGGGCGCGAAGCCTATCACCGCTACCTGAAGGAAGTCGCCAGCCGCTTCGTGACCCAGGTCGGCGGCCGGGTGCTGCTCGCCGGACCTGTCGAGATGGTATTCATCGGTGAGGGCGACTGGGATGAAGTCGTCATCGGCCAGTACCCGTCGAAACGGGATGCGATGCGTGTGCCGGAACTGCCCGGTTACGCGGAAATCGCCGTGCACCGGGCGGCGGGACTGGCGCGCGTGCAAACGATGGTGCTGAACCTGGACGATTTCCTCATCAATCTCATTACCTGACTACGGAAGGTAGAACACCTATGGACAAAAAGACGCTACTCGACGCCTACACGCGGCTCAAAACCATCCGAGAGTTCGAAATGCGCATGCGGCGGGAAAACGAAGCCGGCCAGTTGCCCGGGTTCATTCATCTCTACTGCGGTCAGGAAGCCATCGCGGTGGGGGCCTGCATGCATCTCGACGACAACGACTATATCGGCAGCACGCACCGCGGGCACGGGCACTGCATCGCCAAGGGCTGCGACATCGGGGGCATGCTGCTGGAGATTTTTTGCAAGCAGGGCGGGCTTTGCAACGGCAAGGGCGGCTCGATGCACATCGCTGACATGAACAAGGGCATGCTCGGCGCCAACGCCATCGTCGGCGCGGCGCCGCCGATCGCGGTCGGCGCGGCGCTGACTGCCAAAACCCTGCAGACAGGCGGTGTTGCCATGGCCTTTATCGGTGACGGGGCGGCAAACCAGGGAACCGTGGCCGAGGCGCTCAACCTGGCGTCGGTGCTCAAGCTGCCGATGATCTTCATGTACGAGAACAACGGCTATGGGGAGTTCACGGGGGCCGACTTCCACCTCGGTGGCGGTGATATCTGTGCCCGTGCCCGGGCGTACGGCATGCCCGCCGAAAAAGTCGACGGCACGGACTTCTTTGCCGTCTACGAGGCCGTGGGCAAGGCCGTCGGCCTGGCGCGTGAAGGCGGGGGGCCGAGCGCTGTCGAGGCCGAGGCGATGCGTTTCTTCGGACATTTCGAGGGCGACCCGCAACTCTACCGGCACAAGGACGAGGTCCGGGAATTGCGGGAGAAAGCCGATCCGCTCAACCGCTACATGCAGCGCGTGCTGGCCGAGGAGTGGCTGAGCCCGGCCGAAATGGAATCCATCGACGCGGACATTCTTGCGCTGTTGGACGATAAGGTCGCGGCCGCCAAAGCCGCCCCGGTGCCCCCGCCCGAGGCGCTCTATTCTGACGTTTACATCAATTACAGGGACTGACTGCCATGAGCAAGAAAACGATGCGTGATGCGATCAACGAAGCGCTCAGACAGGAAATGCAGCGTGACCCGAACGTCATCGTCATCGGCGAAGACGTGGTCGGCGGCCGCGGCGGTTCATCGGGGGCGGAAGAAGCCAGCGGCGGCGCCTTCGGGGTGCACGCCGGCTTGATCCAGGAATTCGGGCCGGAACGCATCATCGACACTCCGATAACGGAATCCGCGATCATCGGCGCCGCCGGCGGCGCCGCGCTGACGGGGTTGCGGCCGGTCGCGGAACTGATGTTCGTGGATTTCATCGGTGTCTGCCTGGATCAGATACTGAACCAGATAGCCAAGTTCCGATACATGTTCGGCGGCCGCGCGAAGACCCCGGTTACGATCCGCACCACGATTGGCGCCGGCTTCGGGGCCGGGCCGCAACACTCACAGACTCTGTACCAGATGCTCGCCGCGGTTCCGGGTCTCAAGTGCGTGCTGCCGTCCAACGCCTATGACGCCAAGGGCCTGCTGGCGCAGGCGATCAGGGACGACGACCCCGTGATCATATTCGAGCACAAGATGCTGTACGCGGACGAATGTGAAGTGCCCGACGAGCCCTACCTGATCCCGTTCGGCGAGGCCAGTTATACGCGCCGGGGCGATGAGGTGACGATCGTGGCGCTTTCACGCATGGTGCACCTGGCGAACCAGGTGGCCGACAAGATGGCGAAAGCGGGCGTCTCCGTCGAGGTGATCGATCCGCGTACGATCTCGCCGCTCGACGAAGACAGCATCCTCGACAGCCTGGAGAAGACCGGGCGCCTGGTCGTGGTCGACGAGTCCAATCCGATCTGCAGCATGGCTTCCGAGATCGCGGGGCTGGCCGCCTGCGAGGCGTTCGATTACCTCAAGGCGCCAGTGGTCAAGGTGACGGCGCCGCACACCCCGGTACCGGCGACCCCGTCATTGGAGCAAGCCTATATTCCGTCGCTGACGCAAATCGAGACGGCGGTCAATACCGTCCTTGCGTACGAGTAGTCGCCAGTGCGATGACGGGCGTGGGCGCAGTGCCGTTTGCGCGTGCCGGATGACAAGGCTGCTGCGCCCGGCCATCGGCCTGCTGCTGGCGTGCGCGGCGCTGGCGGCCGCCGCGGAGCCCGCCCCCGATCGGTATGGCGGCTGGGCCTATTACGGCGGCACCCAGGACGGCATTCGCTATTCCTCCCTGCAGCAGATTACCCGGAAGAATGTTGGAGAGCTCGAAGTCGCCTGGGTTTACCACACCGGGGAAACGGAACGTCGCGGCAAGGCACTGATCATGAACAGCTCGACGCAGGATACGCCCACGCTGGTGGCGGGGTCATTGCTGATTTGTACGCCGTTCAACCGCCTGATCGCGCTGGACCCGGTTAGCGGCGCGGAGCGGTGGGTCTTCGACGCCCAGATCGACCTGGATGATCCGCTGCCGTTTCAATACAACTGCCGCGGCGTGACGGGCTGGGACAATCCGGGGGCGAAGCCCGGTGAAGCCTGCAGCACACGGCTGTTCATGGGCACCAACGACGAGCGCCTGTTCGCGCTGGACGCGAAAACGGGCAAGCGCTGCAAGGCTTTCGGGAACGACGGCGAGATTCACGTCACCCAGCGCAGGCCGCAGCAATTCGCCGGTGAACGCAAGCTGGTTTCCGCGCCCGTGGTGGTCAACGGCATTGTCGCGGTGGGTTCCTTCGTCATGGACAATCTGAGGACAGACGCGCCGCTCGGAACCGTTTTCGCCTTCGACGCGGTCACCGGCCAGGCGCGCTGGCAATTCGATCCCATACCGCGCGATGACAGCGACCCCGCCGCGGCGACCTGGTTCGACGACAGTGCGTCGAGGACCGGCGCGGCCAACGTCTGGTCGACCATGGTCGCAGACCCCGAAAGGGACCTGATTTTCGTGCCGGTGGCCTCGGCCTCGCCCGATTTCTGGGGTGGCGAGCGCAAGGGCGACAACCTTTATTCGGACTCGCTGGTGGCCTTGCATGCCTCGAACGGCAAGGTGGCCTGGCACTTTCAGCACGTGCATCACGATATCTGGGATTACGACACGCCTTCGCCGCCGATGTTGATCGACATCCGTCGCAACGGCCGGGACATCCCGGCGGTTGTGCAAAACACCAAGCAGGGCTTTTCCTTCGTCCTCGACCGCGAGACCGGTGAGCCGGTTTTCGGCGTTGTCGAGCGGCCGGTGCCACAAAAAGCACTGCCCGGGGAGTGGTTGTCGCCGACACAGCCGTTCCCGGTGGCGCCGCCGCCGCTGGTTCCGCATCACCTGACAGCGGATGACGCCTGGGGGTTTACCTACTACGATCGCAGGGCCTGCCGCGAAAAGATGGAGAAACTACGTTTTGACGGAATCTTCACGCCGCCGACCACTGCGCCCGGTTCGATTATCTATCCTGGCACCGCCGGCGGCATGAATTGGGGCGGGCCCGCCTTCGATCCGGCGCGCAAGTGGATGATCGTCAACACGACCAACGTGCCGCAGGTGGTCATTCTGGTACCGCGCAAACAGATCGAGGGCATCGAGGGCATCAACCTGGAGGCAGGCAACGACGTCGCCGCGGCGTTGGGCACACCCTACGGTGTGCGCCGCGAATGGCTGTTGTCACCATGGGGCGCCCCCTGCGTGAAACCGCCGTGGGGCGAACTGGTGGCAGTGGACATGGAGAAGGGCAGCATCCAGTGGCGTGTCCCGCTGGGCTCGATTGAAAAAATGCTGCCGCTGCATTTCGAGTGGAATCTGGGTACGCCGAATATCGGCGGCCCGATCGTGACCGCCGGCGGGCTCGTTTTCATCGGCGCGACCATGGACGGCTACCTCAGGGCCTTCGACATCGATAACGGCAGGGAATTGTGGAAGGACGAACTGCCCGGCGGCACGCAGACCACGCCGATGACCTACGCCGCCGGCGGCAGACAGTACGTCGTCATGGTCAGCGGTCACCACCTCTGGTTCGGCAGCCCCGCCAGCGATGCGGTCGTGGCCTACGCCTTGCCGCAGGGCGGCAGCGTGCATTGAAGCACGGCCTGCCGCCGCTGTCGTCCGGGCGCCGTTACTTGCCGTCCACCGTGAAGGCCAGCAGGACATTGCCGCCCATGCGGCTGCCGAACAAATAGCCCGAATTGAGCAGTACGTAACCGTCGCTGATGACGGGCCCGTCGGATTCGATGGACCCGCCGCGCGCGGTTTCTCCCGACAGCGTCTTGAATTCCCGGGCGGTATTGAAATCCCAGAGAATGGAGCCGTTACCGCTGTCATAGGCCCGCAGGTGGCCGTCGAAGGCCCCGGCGAAGACGACGCCCGGAATGGCCGTGACCGCCGCCGACAGACCTGGGTCACAGGCGGGCTTGTCCGCGTCCGGGCAGGCGTCGGGCGCCGGTGTGAACCAGATCACCTCGCCGCTGCGGGCCTTCAGGGCGTATAAACCGGGTTTCCGCTCACCTTTCCACTTGTTGATGAAGTTGGTGTCGGCGTTCGGAACGTACACGGTATCGCCGTGGGCGGCCATGCCCCAGTGAACGCCGCCGGCAAACCCGCCCAGGCCGGTCTTTCTTTTCCAGATCAGCGCACCTTGCCGCTCCGGGTCCAGGGCATAGACAAAACCGGATTTCTGTCCGGCCAGGATGATGTCCTTGCCCCCATCCGCTTTTAGCAGGATCGGCGGGGCGCCGAAATCGAAATCCGGTCCGTTCTCCTGCGGGCAGTTCTCACCGCCGCCGATAAAGCAGGACATATTCCACGCGTCTCCCTCGGTCGCCTGGTAATGCCACTTGATGGCGCCGGTCTCGAGGTCGAAGGCGATGATCGAATCGCTGGTCGGCTGGGCCGGGGATGTATAGCTTTCACCGGTCCCGGCATAGATCAGCCGCCGTTTCTCGTCGATGGTCAGTGTGCTCCAGATGGGTGCGCCCGCCGGGCCCCAGCGTTTGGCGCCCTGCGAGTTCACCTGGTCGAGGGCTTTCGGCTTTTCGGGAATCGAGAAACTCTTCCAGACCATGTGGCCGTCGTTCGTGTCGAACGCGGCGATGCCGCCGCGGAACGTGCAGCAGGCATAGGCGGGGTCCGCCGCTGTCGCCCACTCGCTCGAAGACATTGGCACGTACAGGCGGTTCCCGTACAACTTCGGCGAGCCGGTGATCGTGACATCGGGATGATCGGCGAGGCTGGATTTCCACAACAGCTTGCCGCTGGCGGCATCGACGGCATAGACGCCGCCGTCGAAATCACCGAAATAGGCGGTCAGCCGGGTGCTGCCGGAAGGAGTCGCCGCCGGCGCGATGGTGATGGCCGAACGCACCTCGGCGTCGGCTTTGAAAGTCCAGTGCGCGCAGCCCGAGTCGAGTTCCAGCGCATAGACCGTGCCGTCCTGGCTGCCCATGTAGACGCGCCGACCGACGATGGTGGGCTGGGAGCGGGCGCGGGTGGCGTTCGGGTACGCAAAGGCCCATTTCAGTCGCAGTTTCGATACGTCCCCCGGTTTCAGCGCGGCCGCGTTTGCGGGGATGAAGCGCGTGTTTTCCAAGTCGAAGCCCCAGTCGGAGGTGCCCGGCGCGGGCGCCGTGGCCTTGCCCTGGCAGTGTACGATCGGCTGCCTGGACGCGCTGTCGAGACTGGCGCCGCCGAGGTACTCGGCCAGGCGCCGCCGCTCCGCTTCGGTCAGCGGCGCCGCCTGGGCCTGCATGACGCCGTCTTGCATCGACTTGAGTATCGCTTCCGGACCCATCATCTGGAACACCACCATGTGGGGCGCCCTTGGCACGCCGCCGCTGTGGCAGGCCACGCAGTATTGTTGGTACAGCGCTTCGGCGGGTCGCTGCTCCGGCTGCGTGGATGTGTCCGCGCCGAGGACCAGTGCGGGGACGGCCAGGCCGGCGCCGAGCAACAGGGCTATCGCGATGAGGGAAGGTCGTCTGGGTTCTCTGGTGATCATGAGCATGATGTTCTCGCTGATGGCAGTACAACGGTTTGGTGGGTCCGGATTCGCGCCCGCGGACCGGTTCGCCGGCCATGGAAGGAATGGCCGCAGACGGGCGTTGCGGGGCATGCCGGACCGGGTATGGCCGCGCTCTCTAAAAAAACAGCCATGACTGTATATTTTATATAGACTTGTCGACTTTGTCACCTTAGAATAACTTCGAGTTCCACGGTCCAAGCAGGCCCCCTTTACCGCGATGAAACTGCCGCAAAGCATTCCGATCCTGACCGCTATCACGGCGCGTGTTGCGGGCAGCGAAATCGCCGATTTAATACGGTCGCCAGCCAGGCTGGCCAGGGCGCTGGCCGATACGCAGATTGTCGTCGGGCATGATGGCGTGCTCTGCCTGTTCGATCCCTGGCTGCTGCTTGGCAGTTGTACTTCTGACGTGCAAATGAGCAGCCAGCCATCCGCTTCTTCCCAGGTTGACGGGCTGACGCCCCCCGGAGAGGTGGCCGCGCGGTTGCCGCTGAGTTCATTGCTGGAGACCATCGAACCCTTGCGTCATCACCTGCCGGGCGGTGTGAAAATTTATGCCGCGTTCAGCGGGCCGGCGCTGTTGCGCACGCAGTTGCGGGAAACGCTCGCGAGCGGCGGCGAACGCGCTGTCCCGGCGGCGGCCGATCCGGATTTCGGGTACGTTCGGGAGGTTTTGAAGGGCCTGGTGCGGTCATTCCTGGAACTCGGGGCGGACGGCATCGCATTGCTCGAGCAGTCGATGCCGGAAACGGCTCCCGAGTTGGCAGCCTGCTACAGGATCGTGCGCAAACTAACCGACTTTTACGACGCGGGGTATATCGTTTTCAACCTGTCGCCGGGCGAGCGCCCGGAGAGCGATTTCAAAGCCCATTGCGTTTTCGACCTGCCCCCGCCGGGCCAGGGCAACGGGCCGGTATTTGGGCGTTCCGGTTGTTCCTGCACGGGCCCGGAAAGGCCGTTGACATCGGCCGGGGATGTGCCCGCAGACACGCCGTTCGAGGATTTGAAGAAGATATACGGGCGGGCGGCGGCATGACGCCTGGTTGCCCCTGGCAGAATGATTGACCGGAATGATGAACTCCATTGACATCGACACCGGCGGTACTTTTACCGACGGCGTATTTCGTCACGACGGCCGTGTCGTAACCGTGAAGGTCGACACCACGCCGCACGATCCCGTCAAGTGTTTCATGGAGTGTATCGCGCACGGCGCCGCGAAACTGGGAATCGAGCGCTCGGAGTTGCTGCACAGCACCGATATTCTCAGGTACGCGACCACCGCGGCCACGAACGCCATCGTGCAGATGAAGGGGCCCAAGATCGGCCTCGTGATCAGCGAGGGTATGGACTGTGCCAGTATCGACGAGCAGCGCCCCGGGGAAAGTTCCGGCGCGGACGGCTTACGGCGCTTCATCGACCCGTCCATGGTCGAGCGGGTCTCCGAGGCGGTGGATGAGCAGGGTGTGATGCAAACCGCGCTCGACGAGGAATCGTTCCGCCAGGCGGTCGAGCGGCTGCTGGATGCCGGCGCGCGCCTGCTGGTGGTGGCGCTCGAGCACGCCGATATCAATCCGGTCAACGAGTTGCGGGCCAAGGAGGCTTTCGAGGCTGCCTTGCCAAGCTTCTACCTGGGCCGGCCATTCATGTTGCTGTCGCACCAGGTCAGCGCGACCGGTGACGCCATGCAGCGTCTCAACAGCGCCGTTATCTCCGGCTACCTGCACCGTGAACTGGTCGGCTATCTTTATCGCTGCGACGACGCCGTGCGGCGCCTCGGTTACCGCCATCCGCTGCTGGTGGTGCATTCGACCGGTGGCGCCTCCCGAGTCGCCAAGACCAAGGCGCTCAATACCTATAATTCGGGCCCGACGGCCGGCGTGTTCGGCGCCGCCCGCATCGCCCGGCGTTACGGTTTGCCGCATGTCATGACCATGGACATCGGGGGCACCAGCACGGACGTCGCCTTTGTCGAAGCCGGCCGCTTGCAACTGCAATTCGACGCCGAGATCGAGGGCGTCAGCGTCAGCGTGCCGATGATCGACGTGGTCGGGCTTGGCGGCGGCGGCGGCTCGATGGCCCTGGTGGAAGAGCGCCGCTTGAGGGTGGGGCCGGAAAGCGCCGGAGCCGTACCCGGGCCGGTTTGTTATGACCTGGGCAACGGCACCCCCACGGTCACCGATGCGAATGCGGTGCTTGGCCTGATTGCGGCGGACAATTTTCTCGGTGGCCGGCGCCGCATGAATATCGAGCGCGCCGAGCAGTCAATCGGGCAACACATCGCCAATCCGCTCGGGCTGAGCGTCGACGCCGCCGCGCTGGAAATCCGTTCGGTGCTGGCCGAGAACCTCGCGGCGAGTATCCGCGCGGAAGCGGGCAAGCGCGGCTTCCCGTTATCCGAAGCGGTCGTATTCGCGTACGGCGGGGCCGGGCCCCTGCATGCCGCGGACATCGCTGCCGCAGCGGGTATCGACACGTTTTACATGTTTCCGGAGAGCCCGGTATTCAGTGCGGCCGGCACGGCGACCATGGATATACGACATTTCTATGAATGCCGGGTGCAGCCGCTGGAAGGGGAGCAGGCGGCGGAGGCTTTGCAACGCGCTGCGTCCGGTTTGTCGGAGCGCGCCCGGCGCGACATGCGCGGGGAAGGCTTCGATCCGGAGGCAGCGACACTGCGGTTCTCGCTCGAATCCCCGCGGGGTTCGCTGACGGATCTGACGCCCGCGCAGTTGGACGGGCTCGAAACCGATGGCGACACGCACGGCCTGTTGCGTCTGACGGCGACGCTCGGCGTGCCGGGCCAGGACGGACAGATGCACGACAGCGGCATCCGGCCGGTGGCCAGCCTCGCGACCGGATCGGAGCGCGAGGTGTGCTTTGCCGGCGGGCGCCGCCGGTGCGCTGTGTACGCTTACCATGAACTCTCCGCCGGGCAGCGTGTAAACGGTCCTGCCCTGGTCGAGAGTTCGGAGACCACGGCCGTGATGCCGCCGGGCTGGCTGGCTGAAATCGACCAGTACGGAGCGTTGAAGGCCTGGCGGCAATAAGGACGGGGCAGACCAATGAGTTTGAGACCAATTACCGAGTACCTGGCCATTGACCTGGACACGGAACGCTGGATATGCCGGCGCTGCAGCCACGAAATCGGCAGCGCGCGCGAGAACTACAAGCACGGCCTCGTCATCCGTGCGCGCAGCCCGGAAAAAATTCATTCTTCGGGCCTGGACTCGCCGCGCTTGTACCCGGACCCGGAATGGTGCCAGGTCGTTGAAATGTTCTGTCCGTCATGCGGCACCCTGGTCGAGGTCGAATACCTGCCGCCCGGGCATCCGTTGACCCATGACATCGAACTGGACATCGACGCCATGAAAAAGAACACATCACCGGAGCGGAAATGAAATCGGCAGAACCCGCTGCAGGGGCATCGATCAGTATTGATATCGGCGGTACGTTTACGGACTGTTACCTGGAACTCGGTGACAGCGCCGCCTGGGGAAAATCCTCCACCACGCCGGACGATTTCTCACGCGGCTTCCTGAACGCGCTGCAGGATGCGGCCAAGGGTTTGGGTATCGGGGTCAGGGAGCTGCTCGCGGACGCGGCACTGCTCCGCTACTCAACGACGATTGCACTGAATGCATTGTTGCAGCGCAGCGGCCCCCGGCTCGGCTTGATCACGACGCGCGGGCACGAGGACATGCTGTTCATCGGCAATGGCCGGGCCTGGGGCGACGGCCTTGCCGTCCGGGAGCAGCGCCGGGTCGCGCAGGCGCAGATGCCGGAATGCCTGATTCCGCGCGACATGGTGATCGGTATCGGTGAGCGCATCGATATGTTCGGCGAGGTCATCCGGCCGCTGGATACCGGGGAGGTGCTCGAAGGCCTGCAGGAACTCGTCGACAAGGGTGTGCAGGGGATCATCGTTTCATTCTTGTGGAGCTCCGCCAATCCTGCGCACGAGCAGGCGGTCAAGCAGATCATCAACGACGAGTATCCGGAAGTGTACCTCGGCAATATCCCGGTACTGCTGTCCAGCGAGGTCGTCCCCAAGTGGCGGGAATACACTCGGACCACCACCACCGTGCTGAACGCTTACCTGCACCAGGAGATGACGAACCAGTTGATGGGCATCGGCGACCAGTTGCGTGACATGGGCTACA
The DNA here is from genome assembly GCA_963774415.1 of uncultured Gammaproteobacteria bacterium. Taxonomy (GTDB): domain Bacteria; phylum Pseudomonadota; class Gammaproteobacteria; order Xanthomonadales; family SZUA-36; genus SZUA-36. Next base: position 230,604 of record CAVZEU010000001.1, read on the forward strand.
GCAAGCCGCTGCAGATGGTGCAGAACACGGGCGGTGTTGCCAAACTGTCGCGCACCCGCGTCGTCGACACCTATCAATCCGGCCCGGTCGCGGGGCTCATGGGCAGCGGCGCCAGGGCCCGCGGCCTGGGTCTGGAAAACGTGATCTGCACGGATATGGGCGGCACCAGCTTCGACCTCGGTGTGCTGGTGGCGGGAAGCCCGCGGTTCTACTCGGTCCGGCCGGTGATCGACCGCTGGGCGGTCGACCTGCCATTGCTGGAGGTGAATTCGATCGGCACGGGGGGCGGTTCGATCGCGTGGCTGAACAAGGACTTCGGCAACCGCCTGGAAGTCGGCCCGGCCAGCGCGGGTTCGATGCCGGGCCCGGCCTGTTACGGCATGGGCGGCAACGAGGCCACCGTCACCGATGCCGATGTCGTGCTCGGCTATCTGAACCCGGACAATTTCCTGGGCGGGCGCATGGACCTGGAGGTTGACGAGTCGGAGCGGGTCATCCGTGAATCCATCGCCGAACCCATGGGCGTCTCCGTCGCCCAGGCCGCGCTCGCAATCAAGCGCGTCGCCGACGAGAAGATGGGCGTGGAAATCTTCAAGCAGGTCGTCCTCAAGGGCTTCGATCCGCGTGACTTCGCCCTCTTCGCCTACGGCGGCGCAGGTCCCGCGCATTGTTGCGGATATGCGCGGGCGCTGGGCATCGGCAGGATTTTCCTGTTCCCCGAATCATCGGTTTTTTGCGCCTACGGCGCCTCCATGCTCGATGTCGCGCATGTCTACGAACGTGCCCGCCCGCTGGTGCTTTTCGACCCTGCCGGGCGCAGCTACCTCGACGACTTTGACGGGTTTAACGAAACGGTCGCCGAGCTGGAAAGCGACCTGCGCAGGGACATGGTCGCGGAGGGCCTCGACCTGGGCAGGATGCAGCTCGCGCTCGAACTGGAGTTACGCTACGGCTCCTCGCCGGTGACCCAGCGGATCCAGTGCAAGGTGCTGCGACTCGACGGTGAGGAGGACGTCAGGGCGTTGTATGCGGATTTTCGCGCTCACCTGATGCAACTCAGTTTCGGCGTCGACCTGCCGGAAGCGCCGGTCCGCATCGAGACCTTCGCCCTCAGCGGCAAGATTCCGACAGCGCGCCGGCCGGGTACAACGAAGGCCGCGGGCGCGGGCGATAGCGGGGAGCGGCCGGAACTGTTCATCGGCAACCGCGAGGCTATCTGGGATAGCAGCCTCGAGCGGATAAAGACCCCGGTTTTCCGCGTCGAGGACGTGCGGGAGGGTGACGAGATCGCCGGACCCGCTATTGGCGAGGCCAGGGACACGACCTATGTCGTACCGCCGGGCTGGCAACTGCGGGTGCTGGCGGACGCGGTCTGCGAACTCAGAAGGGTTGCCTGACATGCTCAGAAGCGGAGGAAGGCGCACGATTGTCGATTTCTTCGCGGAGAACGTGGAGCGGGTCGCGGACCGGCCTTTTCTCCATTTCTGCGGCACGGACCTGAGCTATGCCGAAGTCAACCGGATGTCCGAAGGCGTTTCCGCCTTGTTGGGCGACGCCGGTGTCGGCTATCGAAGCAGGGTGGCGCTTGCTCTCGGCAACCGCCCGGCGTTCCTGGCGGCGCTGCTCGGGATTCTGCGGCGCGGTGCGACGGCCGTGCCGCTCAATACGCTGTACAAACCCGATGAAGTGAGATACGCGCTGGAACACGCGCAATGCTCGGCGGTTCTGACCGAGGAAAACCTGGCGCAGACCGTGCAATCTGCCCGCGAACAGGCGCGGCAGCCCATTTCGCTGTTCGTCGCGGGCAGCGACGGGGAAGCGTTCGCTGCGGCCGGACCGGTGTCCCCGGGGCAACGTTCAACCCGTGATCCGGCGCGGCCCGGCCCGGACGACATTGCCGGTGTGTTTTACACCTCGGGCACGACCGCCAGGCCCAAGGGCGTGCTGATTACCCACGAGAACCTCGTGTACTCGGCCCATGTGACGATAAAATCGCTCGCCCTGGGCAGCGATGACGTGCCGTTGCTCGCTTTTCCACTTTTTCATGTCAATTCACTTTTCTACGGGGTCATGACCGCGATCGTGCTGATGGGCGCCATCGGTCTGCTGCGCGGATTCTCGGTCTCGGCCTACTGGCAGGACGCTGTCGAGACCGGAGCCACCTGGACGCCCGGCATTACCGGCCCGCTGGTTCGCCTGCTGCAACAACAGCCTGCGTCGGACGCGGAGGCCGCTCACCGCATGCGTTTCGCCGTCGGCGGCATGTTCAGCAGCATCGAGCAGATGGAGGCGTTCAGGGAACGGTTCGGCGTGCGCCTGGTGCAGGGCTGGAGCATGACCGAAACCGTCAGCCTGGGAACGCTGCACCCCCTCGAGCGGCCTACACCCGTCTCGAGCGTCAGCGGCATCGGTTACCCGACGCTCGGGCAGGAGATCCGTTTGCTCACCGATGACGGGCGCGAGGCCGGCGTGGGAGAACCCGGGGAGATCCTGTTCCGTTCACCCAGCCGCTTTGGCGGCTATCTCGATGATGCGGCGGCAACGCGTGCGGCATTTACCGAAGATGGCTGGTTCCGGACCGGTGATGTAGCCAGCATGGACGCGAACGGGTACCTGTCCTTCATGGACCGCAAGAAGGAAATGATCAAGACGCGGGGCGAGAACGTCGCCGCGGCGGAGGTCGAACGCGTTCTCAACGCGCACCCGGCGGTCGCGGAGTCTGCCGTCATCGGCGTTGCCGACCCGGAAGGTGTATGGGGCGAGCGCGTGGAAGCCTGGGTCGTGGCCGGAGCCGGTGAGGAAATCCATGGGCACGAGTTGCAGGCCTGGGCGGGCGAACGGCTGGCGGATTTCAAAGTTCCCGCGGCGATTCATTTTATAGACGAGTTGCCCAAGACACCCTTGGGCAAGATACAGCGTCAGAGGCTGAAACAGGAACGCAGCTTGAAAGCGGGGTGAATGATGCACAATCAAGCGGATGAGTTTGCGATCGGCTACATGCTGGACACCAATTTTGGCCCTTATGCCCGGCCGGAACCGGGCCCGGCGACGATCAGGGATTGTATCGAGCAACTGCTCGAAGAGGGCATGCTCGCGGAAAAGGTCGGGTTCGAAGGGATTTTTGTCCCGGAAAGGCACATGCGCACCGAGACGATGTGCCCCAATCCGCTGTTGCTGCTGGCGGCGCTGGCAGTGCGCACGCAACGCGTGCGCCTGGGCACCTTTGCGCTGATACCGACTTATGGCTGGAACCCGATGCAACTGGCGGAATCAACGGCGCTGGTCGACCAGTTGTCCGGCGGGCGGATGACACTGGTGGTGGCCATGGGCGTGCTCGAGGATTCTTGGCGCATGTTCGGCACCAACGGCGCACACCGGCTGTCGTTGTTCACGGAGTCCATGGAGGTACTGAAAAAGGCCTGGACCTCGCACGAGCCGTTCAGTTTCAACGGCAAGCGCTATCAGTTCGACGACGTTTTCCTGACCCCCAAGCCGTTTCAGCAGGACCCGCACCCGACGCTGTGGGGGGGCGGACAGATCGAAGCGGCCATCAAGCGGGCCGGCACTTATGCATCCGGTTGGTGCGGCGACCCGTTTCCTTTGCACATGGAGACGTGGAACCGGCAAACGGACCTGTTTCGCGAGGAGGCGAGGGCGCACGGAGTCGAGGACCCGAAAATCATCCTGATGCGGGACGGTTTCGTGGCCGAATCCCGTGACGAGGCGGAGCGGATCTACGGCGAAGCCTTTGTCGCCGAAATGCTCTACTACTTCGATCTCGGTATACTCACGCATCATGACCCCAGCATCCAGTCGAGAGCGGACGTCACCATCGAAAAGCTGCGCGAGTCGCTGGTCATTGGCTCGCCCGCCGATTGTATCGAGGCGCTCGAGCGCTACCGGGACGAATACCGGGTAGACTATGTCAACATGCGGTTCCGGATGCCGCTGGGCCCCGGGGCGGAAGAGACGCGGCGCTGTATCCGGATGTTCGGTGAAGAGGTCCTGCCGCATTTCGGCCGGCCGACGATTTGAAAGGAGAGCACCCATGCCGTTAGACATCAGTTTTGTCAAAGAGCGGCGCTACCGGCCCGAGCCGATCAGCTCGGCCGAAAGCGAGGCGCTGGCTGCGGTAACGCACGAGGATTACAGCATTTATACGCAACGGCTGGCCAGCGCCTGCGACGAAGGCAAGGAAATGCTGGTGCGGCTGGGTGTCTCCGAACCGTTGCAGTCCGGGGACGTCTGTCACGCCTACTATACGGCCCGGGGCGATCTTTCACTGGCCGAGTTGGGCACCTTCTTGCACGCCATCACCGGGGCCGTGCCGATCAAGTTCGTACTCAAGCATTACCGCGACGACGCGACCGTCGGTCTGAATGACGGCGACGTCTTTTTCTGTAACGAAGCCATCTACGGCGGTTTGCACAATCCCGATCAGATCGTTTTCATGCCGGTATTCTGGGAAGGCGAGTTGATCGCCTGGGTGTCCTCGGCGGGTCACGAACCGGAAACCGGCGCAACGGAGCCCGGCGGTCAACCCGCTGACGCCCGCGACCGTTACGCCGAGGGCCTGAAAGTCCCGCCGGTGCGGATCGGGGAACACTTCAAGCTGCGCAGCGACATCATGGAGTTTTTGCAAAACATGGTTCGCTACCCCGAGATGATCGCGACCGACACCGCCGCCAAGCTGGCTGCCTGCCTGCGTCTGAGAGCTCGCCTGCTGGAGATCGTCGAACGGCACGGCACGCAATTCGTCGCCGGCCTCTTGCGCAAGGTGATCGAGGACAGCGCCGTGGCAGCCCGCGAGCGGGTCGAGAAGCTGCCGGACGGCCGTTATCGCTGTGTCGGTTTCCTCGACACCTACGGGCCAAAGGAGGCGCTCCTGAGGGTGCCGTGCGAACTGCACAAGACCGGCGGCCGCCTGGTGGTGACTTTTTCCGGAGCATCGCCGCAGTTGCCAGGTCCGTTCAACGCCTTCGAGCACGTGGTCTACGCGCACCTGGTCTGCATGCTGTTCCAGTACTTCTTTTCAGATCTGCCGGGCAGTTCCGGTACGCTGGAGGCGTTCGAGGTCAACTGCGAGGCCGATACCTTCCTGAACGCCGACGTGCAGGCGGCGGTTTCGAGCGGGACGGCGATGGGGCCAATGCCGGGCAACGTATTCATGATGTGCCTGATCAAGGCGATGTACGCATCCCAGGACGCCGACACGTTGTCCAATGTTGCGCTGCCGCCGGGCGCCTGCGCGCGCTCCTTCTTTTTCGGCGGCATCAACCAGTTTAACAAGGAGGTGGCTGGTGTCAGCCTGAGGCCGAGCAACACGGCGGGTCTCGGCGCGCGGCCCGACAAGGATGCGGTCAACGCCGGTTCATTCTGGTGGGTCGGGCGCGGCAATGCCGTCGACGTCGAGCACGAAGAGGCCCTGAATCCATATATCGCGGAATATTCCAGCTTTGCGCCGGACAACGCGGGCCCCGGAAAGTACCAGGGCGGTGCGGCCATGTCATACGGCGTCAGGGTGCACAACACGCCCGGCTTTTATATCCAGACTTTTGGCCTGGCCAGCCGCTTTCCGACCAATTCCGGCCTCTTTGGCGGTTACGCCGCCAATGTCAGGCCAGGCCTGCGGATTGCCGGGCGCAACCTAGACGAGATCGCCAAGGAGGGTCGTACCATCGCGCCGCGCAACGAGTTCGATCTGCTCGAAAAAGCGGCGGCGGAAGGGCTGGAAGTACAACTGCTGCCGGCCCAGCAGTTGGGCGCGGTTTTCCACAACGGTGACTTTATCGGCGTGACGGGCCCAGGCGGAGCCGGCTACGGCGACGTGCTGGAACGGAACCCTGAATCCGTGGCGCGGGACGTGCGTGCGGGCATCACCAGCCGCTGGACCGCCGAAAACGTGTATTGCGTTGTTTTTGCTGCCGATGACGAGATCGACGCGCAGGCGACGCTCGAGCGCCGCGACGCGGAGCGGGCGCGGCGACTGGCCGAGGCGAAACCTTACGACGAGTTCATGGCGGAATGGTCACAATTGTGCCCGCCGCGGGAGGCCCTGGCCTTTTACGGCGAATGGCCGGTCGCCGGGGCGCCGCCCGACCTTCCGCTCGCCGCGGAGGGCTGAGCCGTGGGCGGGGCGGTGCCAACCCCGGTCGAAGTGGTGACGAACGCGCTCGACGCGGCCCGCAAGGGGCTCGGCGAAGAATTCGTCTCCTGGTTTGCCGATGACCTCGACTACTGGTTTCCGGGCACCACGCCGATCTCGGGCAGGCGCCGCGGCTTGGCCGAGTTCAAAGAGTATCTGGCGCAGCTCGCCGGTTATCTCGAAGAAATGATCGTGGTGGACCTGACCAACGTCATCACCGCCGGTGAATGGGTGGTCACCGAGGCGACGGGCCACGGCGTCGCGAAATCCGGCAGGGATTACGACAACAGTTATTGCCTGGTTTGGCGGGTGCGTGACGGCAAGGTCATCCGTTTCGTCGAATACTGCGACACGGAACTGGTATCAAGGGTCCTTTGCGCCTGAGCCCATGCGGCCGGCTAATCGCGCCGGTTATACGGCATACATGGTGACCACCGTGGCGCCGCCCAGGCCCAGGTTGTGCTGCAGCGCGATGCGGGCGCCCTCGACCTGCCGGCGCCCGGCGTTGCCGCGCAGCTGCTGGCAGAGCTCGAAGCACTGCGCCAGGCCGGTCGCGCCGATCGGATGGCCCTTCGACATCAGGCCCCCGGAGGGGTTGATCACGAACTTGCCGCCGTACGTGTTATCGCCGTCGGCGATGAAGCGCGTCGCCTCGCCCTCCGCGCAAAGACCGAGCGCCTCGTACGTGATCGCTTCGTTGGGGCTGAAACAGTCGTGCAACTCGATGACCTGGACATCGTCCGGCCCGAGCCCGCTCTGTTCGTAGACCGCGCGGGCGGCGCGGCGCGTCATGCCAGCGCCGACGAGTTCCAGCGGGTCGGTCCAGGTTTCGGCGGTGTCCGTCGTCATCGCCTGGCCGGCGATCGTGACGGTTTTGCCGAGACCGCGCCGGCTCGCGAACGCTTCGCTGCAGACGACAGCGGCGGCGGCGCCGCAGGACGGTGGGCAGGCCATCAGGCGGGTCAGTGAAGGGCCGTACAACTCGGACGAGGCGAGGACTTCATCTTCACTAACAGGTTCGCTGAACAAAGAGTAGGGGTTGTTCAGCGCATGACGGCGTGTCTTGACGGAGATACTTGCATAAATGTCCCGCCTGGCGCCGTATTTTTCCAGGTAATACTGTGCCGCTGCACCGAAGCAGCGGATGGCAGCCGGCGCAGCGGGGTATCCCAGGTTGTCGAGGACCTGCTCAAAGCGATCGATCGAAAACTCACGGTCCTGGTACACGGCTTCGAGCGCGCCCTTTTGCATTTCTTCGAAACCAAACGCGAGCACGCATTCCGCTTCACCCGATTTGACCGCCTGCCGCGCCAGGAACAACGCGGTCGATCCGCTGGCGCAGGCATTATTGACATTGATCACCGGGATGCCGGTTTGCATGACGTCGTAGAGCGCGTGCTGACCGCTGGTGGTATCACCGTAGATATAGGATGCGTACGCCTGTCCGATCTGGCTGTCGTCGATGCCGGCGTCGTCCAGGGCGGCTCTGATCGCCCTGGCGGCCATGACCCGGTAGCGCTCGTGGCTGCCCGGCTTGGCGAACTTCACCATGCCGACACCGGCGATGACAATGCGGGTCATATCAAGACCGCCTGCCCGTTCGGGCCCTCAGCCCGAATCCGCGACGTAACGCGTCGGCCAGAGAAAATCGATACGTGTGCGGTGCAGCAGCCAGCGGCCGTCGATCTTCCTGTAGACGTCGTTATAGGTGCCAAACAGGAACAACGGATTCTCGTTGCCGCTTTCCAGGTTCAGGTCGATCAGGTAGCACAGCCCCCTGGCGGTATCGGGGCCGGTCAGTTCGACCACGTGGTTGGTAATGGCGTGCATCACCGACCATGGAAGTTCTTCCTGTTCCAGGTATTCCTTGAAGTTCTTGCGAATGGTTTCGGTCCCCTCCCAATCGCCGCCGTATTCGGGACTGAATTCGCAGACGGCATCGGGTGTAAACAGCGCCACGAGCTTGTCGAGGTCCTTGCGGTCGAAATAAACCGAGTACAGGTTTCGCAGGTTCTTGATTTCATGGATGTCGAGCAGTTCTTCGATGGTGGTCATATTCCTTGGTCCTATCCGGTAATGGCGCGATGAGGCGGTTTGGGCGGGCCAAGCTCCAACGGTTCGCCCATCCAGGCCCCGATATTTTCGCCGCTGCGGCCCCCGGGGCCCTCGCGCAGCAGTTCGAGCATTTGCCCGGCGATCTGCTCCGGCTTCATCCAGGAGTTGGCGAACTCTTCCGGCGGATCACCGTCGAACAGGCCGCGCAGCATTTCGGTGTCCGTCGGACCCATGGCGAGGGCATTCACGCGGATGTTGCGGTCGGCGAGCGCCAGTGCCCAGGCTTGCGTGAAGCCGTTCAGCGCCCATTTCGAGGCACTGTAAAGGTCCGTACCCGGCGGATTGGTGGAGCCGTGATGCGCCGGCAACACGTAGTAGGTGCTGATATTGACGATGTCGCCGCCGCCGCGTTCGATCATTAGCGGAACGCACAACCGGGAACAGAGCAAGACGCCGAGCAGATTCGTGTCCATGACCCGGTCCCAATCCGTGACGGCCTTGTCGAAGGGGTCCGTCACCGGTGTCGGCGCCCAGCGGGCGGCGTTGTTGACCAGCAGGTCGACGCCGCCGTACGCGCTTACGGCCATTTTGATGAGGCGCTGGAGGTCTTCCAGTTTCGATACGTCCGCGGTCATGCCCTGGACCCGGCCGGGCCCGCCGATGGCGGCGGCGACAGCGGCCGCGTCGGGGCGGATGTCGCAGAGGGTGACGTCCGCCCCCGCTGCCGCCAGGCCCGCGGCGAAAGCGCGCCCGAGGCCCGTGCTGCCGCCGGTGACGATGGCCGACCTGCCTGCGAGGAAGGCCATTAGTCCGGACCTTTCACCGTGGGTCCGGAAATTGCCGCGTAGGGGGCAACACCGGAGAGGTCAAACCACGCGGCCTGAAAGCCATCATCAATGTGCATATTCATTGGCTTCACGTCAAATTCGATCATTCCATCGTCTGCCTGGTTGCAAGCGCCGGCTTAGTAGACACTCTCACCGAGAATGACGTAGGGCGAAGGCCGGCTCGGCGGCAGAACCACCGGGTGGCCGACGGCGATGCCGATGTTTTCGCCGGTGCGACCGTCCGGGCCTTCGCGCAGCAAGTCGATCAAAACGCGCGCGATGTCAGCGGGTTTCATCCAGCGCGCCACCTCCTCGGGTGGCGGCTCGAAATTGAAAAAGCTGCGCAGCATGTTGGTGTCCGTGGCGCCCATGCACAGCGCGTTGACGCGGACCCCGTATTCGGCCAATGCCTGCGACCACGCCAGCGTCAGGCCATTGATGCCCCACTTGGAAGCATCATAAATATCCATGGCGTCGCCGCCGCCCGTCGGGCGGGGCGGTTCGCCGGCCCAGGGGCAGTCAGGTGCGTCGTCGTGAGCGAGTTGGAACGGGGTGCCGCAGGTCTGCACGTGGTCGGTGGAGATGTTGACGATCTCACCGCCGCCCTGGGCGATCATGGCCGGCATCACGGCACGGCCGAACAAGAACACCCCGCGCAGGTTCGTCCCCACCAGATTCCGGTAGTCTTGCACGGACTTTTCGATCGGATCGTCCGCCAGCGAGGCGGCCCAGGTACCGGCATTGTTGACCAGTATGTCGATGCGGCCAAAGCGTTCCAGCACCGCCTCGACAAAGCGGCTTATGTCGTCCGCTTTACGCACATCGGCGTTGCGCGCCAGGACCGGCACGGGAAGGTCGCCGGCGAGGCTGGAAAGGTCGGGGCGGATATCACAGAGGCCGAGCGCGGCACCTTCGGCGGCAAGGGCGCGGGCGAACGCATTGCCCAGGCCGACAGCGGCGCCGGTGACGATCGCTACTTTTCCATCCATCCTTCCGGCCATTGGCTTTACCCCGGCTCGATTTTCCGATCAGCCCCTGCGCTTTTGCTTTCCGGCAGCCCGGATAGCAGTGAAAATGCCGCAACGGAGCAAGGCATTGACATGATAAACTTACTTTGAATACCATTCAAACACTGACAGCGGCATGAACACCGGCGCCGAAAATGCATGCGGCAACAAGGCCGTACCGGGCAGCGGCGATGGATGGTTTCGACACAGCCGACTGGCAGCAGGAAGTCTCCATGATTGATCCGTACACCGCAGTCGCATTGTCCCCCCGCGTTTCCGCGTGCGCCACGCGCGCCGACTACATGCGCAACATCGAGCGTATCACCGCGTTCATGGATATCGCCCACGGCATCGCGTCCACCGACGGCCTGCCGGTGCGCCTGATGGTTTTGCCGGAAGGCTGCTTTCAAAGCCTGCTCATCGATTTCAAGGGCGGCGACCGCCAATGCGAAGCGCGGATGGCGCTGGACTTGCCAGGGCCCGAGACCGAAGCGCTGGCGCGCAAGGCGCGCGAATTGAACGTCTACCTGGCCGCCAACGCCTACATGATCCGGGACGACGATTTTCCCGACCGTTACTTCAACAAGTCATTTTTGCTCGACCCCAGGGGCGAACTCGTCTATACCCGCACCAAACTCCAGGTCGAGCCGTTCGAGCCCGAGGCCGTGGGCACCTGTGTCCCGCACGACGTCTGGGACCGGTGGCTCGAGGTCAAGGGTAACGGCAATGCCATGGACGCCCTGTACCCGGTGGCGGACACGGAGATCGGGCGGATTGGCATGATCATCTGCATGGAGGGGGGCTACCCGGAAATCGGCCGCGGACTGGCGCTGAACGGCGCGGAAGTGCTGATCAGGCAGGTCTATCACGACCCGTACGTCAGCAACGGCTGGTGGGAGGTTCAAAACCGCGCTTTCGCCATCAACAACAACGCCTACGTCGTTGCCGTCAACCTCGGGCCGCAGACCTATGGCTTCGATGGCCCGGTATACGACATCGGCGGCGGCAAATCGATGCTCGTCGATTTTCGCGGCCACATCCAGGTGCAACGAGAATTTTCGGCCGCGGACACCTTCGTTAGCGAGTGCCTCGACATCGAGAGCCTGCGCCGGTACCGCTTGCAGAACGGCTTTGGCCGTTGGTTCAAGGACATGCGCATGGAGCAATTCGCGCCGATCTACCAGCGCTCGATCTACCCCGGTAACCAGTACCTCGGGGCCCCGCCGGAAACGGGATGGGGTGAGCGCGAGCAGAAAATTCTCAGCGGCAATATTGAGCAGTTGCAGCGCTCCGGCACCCTCGCCTCACCCGGCGAGCGCGAGGCGCCCCGCGCGGCGCAAGGACCGCGGCCAGCCAAAGGACTGAAACCGAATCGATAGCCCGCCTGCGGCTAGCTGGCCTCCGGCGTATAGCGTTTCAAAACCTCCCCGGCGGGCTGCTCGATCGTCCCGAACTCGATGAAGAGGCTGCCGAGCACTTTGCGCACGGGCAGCTTGTACAGGGGATCCTGTTCGGAGCGGCCCAGTTCGACGGTTCCCGGTCCATGGAATATCATCGGGCTGCCGTCGGCCGCTTTGCGGATCGTCGCCTTGACCCGCTTGCGCACCAGTTCCGCGACCTGCGGGCCGTCCTCGCCCGCCTCGCCGCTCGGCAGCAGGCGGATAACGATATTGGGATAGAGCATGAAATCGTTCTCGTCGCCCTGGCGGTCGAACGGGCCCGCGACCATGGTCACCAGCCGGTGCCCCGCGGGCCGCTCGACGGTACCCAGCATCATGCTGTGACCGAGTTGCTGCTCGAGCTTGATCCTGGCGAGCTTTTTCGAGTCTCCGAGGACCTCGCGGCCGGCGGCGAACCATTCCTCGGTGCCCTCACCGAGGTACACCACCCACGGAAAGATGTGTGGTTCGCCCTCGTACATGACACCCAGCAACGGCGCCATTTCAGCGTAGGCGCCGCCGCCGACGGCAAAATCATAGCCGCCGTTCAAAAAGCAGGAGACGATCGGCGGGTCCGTCATCGGCGTCAGCTCCGGCGGCAACAGGTTCAGCACGGCGTCCAGGTCGGTTTCATAGTTGACGACGATCGCCTTGCCGCCGAACATTTTCCACGGAAACGGCGGGTACAGCGGCGCCGACGCCGGCTGGTTGTTCGGCAGCGCCGTCACGTCCAGGCGGCCGTGCGGCAGCGAAGCTTTATTGGCGTCTGACATATTCCTGATGCTCCTTGGTCGGTACCGGGATCGGCGGTCCCGGCAGCTATTGCGCGATTTTGTCGGTGCCGAATACCAGCAACACGTTACCCGGCATGTGGAAGTAAATGCCATAGCCGGAATTGGCGTAGACATGGCCGTTGGCGATGATCGGGCCGCTGCCCCCGCCGAACGAGCCGCCCTTGGCCATTTCGCCCGAAATCGTCTTGATCGGTCGATCGGCGTCGAACTCCCACAGCACGGAACCGTTCTTTGCGTCGTACGCCCGCAACCTGCCGTCCATGTGCCCGGCGAAAACCACTCCGGGAATGGCGGTGACCGGGGCCGAAATACCGGGGTCACAATCCTCGCGCTCGCCACAACGGTTCTTTGTGATTGTGCTCCACAGGACCTCGCCCGTGGATGCGCTTACTGCGTGGATACCCGGTTTGGCGTCCGCCGCGGAAACCAGGCCGTCGTCATAGTCGGCCACCGGTACGAAGACCACGTCGCCTGCCGCCGCCATGCCGAAGTGAATACCGCCCTGACTGCCGCCGCGGCCGAGTTGCCGCTGCCAGATGAGCGCGCCGTCGTCCGGGGCGATGCCGTAAGCGAAACCAGATTTCTGGCCGGCGACGATGATGTCTCCGGCTCTCGCGTGCACGAGGATCGGCGGCGCCCCGTAATCGAAGTCGGGGCCGTCCTCGGCGGGACAATTGGATTTATCTTCGATGAAAGGCATGCAGGCGACGTTCCAGGCATCGTTCTTGGTCGTTTGCCTGATCCAGAGGATATGGCCGTCCCTGAGGTCAAAGGCGATGATCGCGTCGCTGCTGCCTTCCGCCGGTGACGAGTAATTCTCGCCGGTGCCGACGTAGAGCCGCTTGCGCTTGGTATCGATGGCCGCGGTGTTCCACACGGGGGCGCCCGAGGGAGAGATAATCCTGGTACCGGCCTTGGTCGTGCCGGCTGCATGGCCCGCTTCGGCGATGGTGTGACTTTTCCAGATCACCTCGCCGGTGGCGGCAGCCAGCGCCACCACGGAACCCCTGAAGGTGCAGCACTCATAATCGGGCTCGATCGCGGGCACGACTTCGAGCGACGATACCGACTGGTAGACGACACCGTCGTACAACGCCGGCTGCGCTGTGCCGGTGGCGGTCGGGTGGTCATCGACCTTTTTCATCCAGACCAGTTCGCCGTTCAGCAGGTTGACCGCGTAGACGTGCGCGATGAGGTCCGCGAAATAGGCCAGCGGCGGGGTTGCAGGCACTTCGCCGGCTTTCCAGGTGCTGACGGTTATGCCGGTGCGAACTTCCGCAACGGCGCGGTAGGTCCAGCGCACGCAGCCGGTATTGGCGTCCAGGGAATAGACGGTGCCGTCCTGGCTGCCCATCACGATTGTGCCGCCGACGAGGACCGGTTGCGACCTCGCCCGGTTCGCATTGGGGTAGGCGAAGGCCCATTGCAGTTTCAGCTTCGGCACCGATGCCGGTGCAAGGCGGGCGACACCGGCGGGTATGAAGCGCGTGTTCTCCAGGTCGATGCCCCAGCCCTTGGCAAACGGCGGTTGCTTGAAATCAAACGGCGATTGTCCCGGTTTACAGCTAACGGGCGGAATCGCGGGTTTGCCCTTAATGCTGCCGGCCAGGTACACCGCGATCTGCCGCCTCTGTTCGGGTGTCAGGTCCTTGGCCAGGGAACGCATGTTGCCTTCGTTCATGGAACTGAGGATCTGGTCACCGGGCAACATGGCAAGGAAGGACTGGTGCGGTGCGCGCGGTATCGAGGAGTTGTGGCATTGGGCGCAGTGTTCCTGGTAAAGCTTCGCGCCGGCCTGCTTCGTATCACCGCCTTTCTGGCCACTCAGGTTTTCCATGACCTCGGTATCGGCGGCCTGGGCGGCTTGCCCCGTCTCGGCGCCTGCGGTCTGCTGTTGCGCTTTGGGGACCGCGGCCATTGCGGGCAGGGTTGAAAAGAGAATAGCGGCTGTCAGGACAAGTCTGTTCACGCTGCCGGCCCTCCTTGAAGCAGGGGTGAAAGCGGAGACACGGGACGATGCGGAATTGTACCCCATGCGGCGTCAGAGATCGGCCGGGCGCTCGAGAATGGCCTTGAACTTCGCCAGGAACTGGGCGCCCATCGCACCATCCACGGCGCGGTGGTCGCAGGACAGGGTCGCGCTCATCCGCCTCGCCACGCTGGCCTTGCCGTTGGCCGCGACCGCACGCTCTGCGCAGGCGCCGAGGGCCAGGATCGCGACCTGCGGAGGGTTGATGATGGCCTGGAACGCGTTGACGCCGTACATGCCAAGGTTGGAGATCGTGAATGTGCCCCCTTCGAGGTCTTCTTTCTTCAGTGATGCCTCCCGCGCCCGCTCGCCTTGGTCGGCGGCTTGTGCCGCAAGCTCCGGTAGGGTCAGGCCCTCCGCTGCATGGATGACGGGCGTGATGATGCCGCGCTCGGTGGCCACGGCCATGGCAAGATTGACTGCGCGAAAGCGGCGGATCTCCTCATCGACCAGGTGTGCGTTGAGGTCCGGCATTGCCTGCAGACACAGCACGGTCGCCCGCATGGCGATGTCGTTGACGCTGATCTTCGCGCTGGCCCCCGCATTGATTTCCTCGCGCCGCTCGAGCGCCGCTTCCATGTCGATATCAATGGACAGGTAGAAGTGCGGAACTTGCTGCTTGGCTTCCACCAGCCGGCGTGCAATGGTCTTGCGCGTTGCGCTCAGCGGTTCGGCCTCGTAGGCCGTCTCCGGGGGTGTTGCAGCGGCTGGGGTTGCGTGTTGCTGGGCAAAACGTTCGACGTCTTGCGGCGAGATACGCCGGCCGGAACCCTTGACCTGGTTGATGTCCACGCCGAGTTCCCTGGCGCGCTGTTTTGCCGCCGGGCTGACCCTGACTCGACGCGAAGGCGCGGCGGCAGCCGCGGTTTCCGCAGGCGCTGTTGCCGGGGGCGTGGACGAGACCGCCGCTTCTTCATTATCGGCGGACTGGTCGTCGGCGACGGGTTTGGCGGGCCCAAATGCGGCGATGAAATCCTCAATGGCCTTGTCGTCGACCTCGGCCGGTGCGATCACGCCCAGCAATGCACCGACTTTTAGCGTTGCGCCCTTATCCGCCAGGCGGCGGCGTAAAACGCCGCTGACCGGCGCCTCCAGCGTGTTGACGATCTTGTCCGTTTCGATATCGATCAACTCGTCACCGGCGGTGATATTGCCGCCTTCCTGGCTGTGCCATTCGACGACCGTCCCCTCGAGCATTTCTATGCCCCATTTGGGGATCGTCACCGCGTGAATTTTCTCTGTCATTCGTCTTTGCCCTGTCTGTTCGTTCGTTGAGTGGCCTCGTTCGTCACGCTTTCCCGGTATCACGCTTCCCGTGCGCGGTCGTTCAACATGTCGATGATGCCCTGCGCCGCCTCGCGGGCATCGGCGATCGCCGTGACCACGAGGTCGGCTCCGCGGACCATATCTCCGGCCGCAAATACCATGGGGTTGCTGGTCTGAAACGGGTAGGGGCTGTCAGCGTCGATCTCGACCAGACCCCACTCGTTGACGTCGATGCCGTGTTCGCCGAACCAGCCTCCCGGAGAGCCCTCGAAGCCGAAGGCGATGATCACGGCGTCCGTCTGGATCACGCGCTCGCTGCCAGGCACCGGCTCTGCCCGCCGGCGCCCGTCGGGCCCGGCTTGGCCAAGCCGGGTTTCCTGCACGCGGACCTCGAGGCCCGAGTCTCCGGCCGCCGCAATCTCCAGCGGCTGGATATTGAATTCGAACTGGACGCCTTCCTCGAACGCGTTGTCGACCTCACGCTGCGAGCCCGGCATGTTTTCCCGGTCCCTGCGGTAGAGGCAGCGCACTTCCGCGGCGCCCTGGCGTACCGCGGTGCGCACGCAGTCCATGGCCGTGTCGCCGCCGCCGAGCACGACCACGCGCTGACCGTTAAAACTGACACTGGGATACTCACCCGGGGGTATGTCCAGCAGCGCGCGGGTGGTGCCGATCAGGTAGTCCAGAGCCTTGTGCACGCCGGGGAGATCACGGCCCGGCAGTTGACCGTCGATCGATTTGTAAGTGCCGAGCCCGAGAAACACGGCGTCGTGCTTGGCCAGGATCTCCTCGAAAGAAATCTCCTCGCCGATCGTCGCGCCGAGGACGAAACGGATGCCCATGCCCTCCAGGATGCGGCGCCTGATCTTGATGACGCGCTGTTCCAGTTTGAACTCCGGGATGCCGAAAGACAACA
The DNA here is from genome assembly GCA_963774415.1 of uncultured Gammaproteobacteria bacterium. Taxonomy (GTDB): domain Bacteria; phylum Pseudomonadota; class Gammaproteobacteria; order Xanthomonadales; family SZUA-36; genus SZUA-36. The sequence continues at coordinate 247,082 of CAVZEU010000001.1, forward strand.
AACCGCCGATTTCAGGGTGACGGTCATAAACAACGGCCGCAACGCCGTTGCGGGCCAGGATGTCGGCGCAGGCGAGCCCGGCCGGGCCGGCACCGATAACCGCCACCTTGAAGCCGCTGTCCTCGACGTGATCGAGGTTGGGGCGCCAGCCGCGCGCGAACGCCGTATCCACGATGTGGCGCTCGACCGCGCCGATGGTGACGGCGCCGTAGCCTGAATTCAACGTGCAGGCGCCTTCGCAAAGCCGGTCCTGCGGGCAGATGCGCCCGCAAATTTCGGGCAGGCTGTTGGTCTGGTGAGCGAGTTCCGCGGCCTCGAATATGCGGCCCTCCGCCGCCAGCTTGAGCCAATCCGGAATGTAGTTGTGCACGGGGCATTTCCACTGGCAATAAGGATTGCCGCAGGCAATGCAGCGCTCGGACTGGGCCACGCTTTCCTGCTTGGAATAGGGTTCGTAGATTTCCTTGAACTCCCCCTTGCGAACCTCGAGCGGGTACTTGTGCGGCTCGCTGCGGCTGCGGTCGGTAAATTCGAATTTCTTCCTGACGTTGGACCGGCTCATAACTACTTGACCACCGAGAGCGGGATTTTCTGCTCGACAGCGGCGGCGCTTCGCTGTTCCCGCGGCCGCACGACACGGAAGAAAAACATGAAATGCTCGAACTTGCCGAGCACGTTTTCGCCCCAGTCGCTGCCGGTTGCGGCGACGTGCTGTTCGAGCAGGCCGCGGATGACGGCGATGTCGGAACCCTCGGCAGAGGTGTCGATGTCCTCGACCTCGACCGACTCGGCGTTGACGCGCTGCCTGAAGTTTTCGTCGATATCGAGCACGTAGGCAATGCCGCCTGTCATGCCGGCGGCAAAATTCGAACCGGTGCGGCCCAGGATGAGCACACGGCCGCCGGTCATGTACTCACAGCCGTGGTAGCCCACGCCCTCGACCACGGCGGTGGCGCCGGAATTGCGCACCGCAAACCGTTCGCCGGCCTGTCCGGCGGCGAAAAACTCACCGCCGGTCGCCCCGTACAGACAGGTGTTACCGATGATGGCGCTGCGCTTGGCCACGATCGATGAATCCGGCGCCGGCGCAATCGATATGCTGCCGCCGGACATGCCCTTGCCGACGTAGTCGTTGGCGTCGCCATGCAGTTTGAGGTGCATACCCGGCGTGTTCCAGGCGCCGAAACTCTGCCCGGCCGAGCCATGGAAAGTCAGGCGCACGCCGTCGCCCGGATAACCGTTGCGGCCGTATTGCCGCGCAATGGCGCCGGCCAGGGCCGCACCGACCGAGCGATCGTAATTGTGAATGGGAAAATCCCCGGCAACGGCGCGCCCTGCACGCAGGCTGTCCCCGGCATGTTCCAGGATCGCCTGGTTCAGCTGAGCCTTGTCGTGCGGCTGATTGGGGATGCCGCCGAAGCCGCCGCCGCTGGCAGCGGCCGCGACAATCCGGTCGAGGTTGAGACTGCGCTGCTTGGCGCTCGGCGCTTCGATCCTTTGCAGCAAATCACTGCGACCTATGATTTCGTCGAGGCTGCGGAAACCCAGGTAAGCAAGGTATTCACGGACTTCTTCGGCGACGAACCGGAAATACGTCATGACCATCTCCGGCAAGCCCTTGAAATGATCCCTGCGCAGGCCTTCGTCCTGCGTGGCGATGCCGGTCGCGCAGTTGTTCAGATGACAGATCCGAAGGTACTTGCACCCCAGGGCGATCATCGGCCCGGTGCCGAAGCCGAAACTGTCGGCGCCGAGGATGGCGCCCTTGATTACGTCCAGCCCGGTCTTCAAGCCGCCATCCACCTGCAGGCGGACGCGGTCGCGCAGACCGTTGACGTTGAGCGCCTGGTGAGCTTCCGGCAACCCCGTTTCCCACGGCGAGCCGGCGTACTTGACCGAGGTCAGGGGACTGGCGCCGGTGCCGCCGTCGTGGCCGGCGATCGTGATGCAATCGGCATAGGCCTTGGCGACGCCGGCCGCGATGGTGCCGACCCCGCGTTCCGCCACCAGTTTGACCGAGACCCTGGCCTTGTCGTTGACCTGCTTGAGGTCGAAAATCAATTGCGCCAGGTCTTCTATGGAGTAGATGTCGTGGTGCGGCGGCGGTGATATCAGCGTCACGCCAGGTACGGAGTGACGCAGCGCGGCGATGTGAGCCGAGACCTTGTGCCCCGGCAGTTGGCCGCCCTCACCGGGCTTTGCGCCCTGGGCGATCTTGATCTGCAGGATGTCGGCGTTGACCAGGTAGTGCGCGGTGACCCCGAAGCGTCCGGAGGCGACCTGCTTGATTTTCGAATTGCGCTCGGTCTGGAACCGGGCCGGGTCCTCGCCGCCTTCGCCGGAGTTGGAGGAACCGCCGAGCGTGTTCATGGCGATGGCCAGCGCCTCGTGGGCTTCCGGCGAGAGCGCGCCGATCGACATTGCCGCCGTGTCGAAGCGGGGAAAGATCCTGTCCGCGCTTTCGACTTCCTCGAGCGGTATCGGCTCACGTTTGTCCGTCAGCTTCAGCAGGTCGCGGATGCTGGCGGGGGAGCGGCCGTTGACGATGTCCGCGAACGCGCGGTAGTCGGCCTTTTTGCCCGAGCGCGCGGCCTGCTGCAGGGCGGTGACGACGTCCGGGTTGAAGGCGTGGAATTCACCGCCGTGGGTGAATTTCAAAAAGCCGCCCTGGGTCAGCGGCTTACCGTTGCGCCAGGCGTCCGCGGCCAGTTCGCGCTGCTCTTTTTCGAGCTCGGCGAAGCCCACGCCGCCAACCTGGCCGGCTGCTTTCGGAAAGCACATGGCCGTGACTTCCTCGTCGAGCCCGACCGTCTCGAACAATTGCGCGCCGCGGTAACTCGAGACACAGGAAATCCCCATCTTGGACAGCACTTTCAATATGCCCTTGCGGACGCCACGCCGGTAATACTTGCGGTGCTGCAGCAGATCGCCGTGCAGGGCGCCGCGGGCGTGCAGGTCATTGATGACCTGGAAAGCCAGGTAGGGGTATATGGCGGTCGCGCCCACGCCCAGTAAAACGGCGAAGTGGTGCGAGTTCCGGGCGCTACCGGTTTCGACGATGATATTACAGTCGCAGCGTAGCCCCTCCCGGACCAGCCGCTGGTGAACGGCGCCGACGGCCAGTGCCGCCTGCATCGGGATCGTGTCCTGCGTGATATGCCGGTCACTCAGCACCAGGAACGTCACGCCATCCCTGACGGCTGCCACGACCTCGTCACATAAAGTCTCCAGTGAGGCTTTGAGCGTAGCGGAGGTCGGGTAGTTGAGGTTGAAATACTGGTTCCGGTACCAGCGTTGATCCATCTCCAGCAGCTTGCGGTACTTGACGATATTCAATATGGGCCAGGGCAGCAGGACCCGGTTGGAGTGCGTGCTGGTCTCCTGGAATATGTTGTGCTCGCGGCCAAGCAGCGTCTCGAGGCTCATCGCCGATTTTTCCCGCAACGGGTCGATGGGGGGGTTCGTGACCTGCGCGAATTGCTGGCGGAAATAATCGTAGATGGAGCGCGGCAGACGCGACATGACCGCCAGCGGCGTGTCGTCGCCCATCGATCCGGTCGCTTCAACCTGGTCTTCGGCCATGACCCGGATGACCTGTTCGCGTTCTTCGTTGCTGACCCCAAAAAGCTTCTGGGAGATGGGCAACATGTGCGGGCTGTCGCGCATGAACCGGGCCGCCGCCTCGGCTTCCTGCTCGTCGTTGTTGAAGACGCGAATGACGTTTTCCGCCAGCCAGTCGGCATACGGCCGCCGTGACTTCAACTGGTTGTCGATTTCGTCGGAACGCCAGAGTTTGCCGCTGGCGGTGTCGACGGCGAACATTTCGCCGGGTCCGACGCGGCCTTTCTCCACCACGTCGGCCTCGTGATAGTCCCAAACGCCGACTTCGGAAGCCAGCGTGATGAAATTATCGCGGGTGATGACGAAGCGGGCCGGGCGCAGGCCGTTACGGTCGAGGTTGCACGCCGCCACCGTACCGTTGGTCATGACGACCCCGGCCGGGCCGTCCCACGGTTCGACGTGCATCGAGTTGAACTCGTAAAAGGCCTTGAGATCCGCCGACATGTCCGGTTCGGCCTGCCAGGCGGGCGGTATCAATATGCGCATGGCCCGGAACACGTCCATGCCGCCCGCCAGGAAAATTTCCAGCATGTTGTCCAGTGAGGACGAATCGGAGCCCTCCTGGTTGACCAGCGGACGTATCTTTTGCAGATCCGGCAACAGCGGCGTCTGGAATTTCGTCGTGCGCGCCTCGGCCCAACTGCGGTTACCCTCGATGGTGTTGATCTCGCCGTTGTGCGCGAGATAGCGGAACGGCTGGGCGTAGCGCCAGTTGGGCAGCGTGTTGGTCGAGAACCGCTGATGGAACAGGCAGATGCAACTCTCGAGTTTCGGGTCCTTCAGGTCGGGGTACAAGTCCGGCAGATGCGCGGGCATCACCAGGCCCTTGTAGACGGTGACCAGGTTGGAAAGCGTCGAGATGTAAAACGAGTCGTCCGGGTCTTCGAGGTGCATGTTTTCCGCCGCCGCCATGCGCCGGGCGATAAACAGGCGGCGCTCCACGTCGGTCCGGGTCCAGCCGGAAGGCACGTTGATGAAGACCTGTTCGATGCGCGGCAGCGAGTCTTTTGCCACCTGGCCGAGCACCGAGGTGTCGGTCGGGACGACCCGCCAGCCTGCCACTTCCAGGGTTTCGTTACGAATGTGCTTTTGCAGGATATCGCGAGAGCGCCGCGCCGTCTCCGGGTCCTGGCCGAGGAAGACCATGCCGACCGCGAAGTTCTGGTCCAGCCAAAACCCTTCCTGCTTGGCGATGTGGCGGAAAAAGGACCAGGGAAAGGCCATCAGGATGCCGCAGCCGTCGCCGGACTTGCCGTCCACCGCGATTGCGCCGCGGTGGGTCATTCGCTTCAGCGCGGTGCAGGCGGTGCTGACCAGGCGGTGACTGGCCTCGCCATGGATATGCGCGATCAGGCCAAAGCCACAACTGTCCTTGGCGTTGTCCGGTTGGTACAGGCCTTCGTTGGGTCCCGGCCACTGCATTGCTGAGGAACTCCTGCCTTGCGGCTGCAAACTAAAATCCATCGTGTGAACCTCTAATACTAGCTGGAAATGCGGGCAATGGAAAACCGTTTTTCCGGCAATCGCGGCAATTGCGCCAAAACAGGCTAAATACTTCTGCAATCAGGAAATATTTGCACTTTCGGGTCCCCGGCAATCGCCGTATGGGCTATAATTGCAGTGTCCCTGTTGTAACCCGGGCGCGCATTGCCGGGCCCTCGCTGAGACAGGGGCGGCAACAGCTGAGGGGACCGCGTGACCGGCCGGTCCAGAATTCGCGTGACGCTTCGAGCCAGCCGGCAAGCCGCGGCCCCCTGTGGTCCGAACAGGAGGGCGCCATGGCTATCGCAACGACTCTTAAATCCTTTCTCGATGAGCACCACGTGCACTACGACGTGGTTGAGCATGCTCATTCACACTCCTCGCTGGAATCTGCACATCAGGCCAGCGTTCCCGGCCACCAGGTGGCCAAGGCCGTTGTGCTGGAGGATCGCAAAGGCATTGTCGTCAGCGTGTTGCCTTCGACCAAGCGCCTGAACCTGGAAGAGGTGAACGACTCGCTTGGCCGCAAGCTGAAACTGGTGCCGGAAGACGAGTTATCCACGCTGTTCGGCGACTGCGACCTGGGTGCGGTTCCGGCGCTGGGCAACGCCTATGGCCTCGACGTGGTTTGGGACGACGAACTTCGCCGCGCCACGGATATCTATATCGAGGCGGGCGACCACGAACACCTGATCCATACCGATGGCGAGGATTTCCGCCGCCTGGTGGAGGGCATGCCGCATAGTTTGATCAGCGCCGAGAAAGACCAGTCGAACTGGATGGGCCGCTGACGCGATGAGCGCGCGGGTTTAGAGAACCGCGCGCGGCAATGACGACCAACCACCCCCGGTGCCGGGTGGGCCGGGGCCGTGCATATGTCGGGAACACATGCCGAGCGGGCAGGGATGCATCGAGCGCGCCCCGGGAGCGACTGTCCGATGGTGCGCAATCACCGTTTGCGCCGCGGTGGATGTGCGGGTCTGACTTGCGCTTGCGTTGGAATGACTGTCAACGCGCCGGTGGTGCCGGGCGAGTCGGGCCGGGGCCGTGCATGTGTCGGGAACACATGCCGAGCGCGCAGGGATGCCTCGAGCGTGCCCCGGGAGCGACTGCCCGGCGACACGGCAATGACCGCTTTTATCGTGACGAATGTTCGGATCAGATTCGCGGCCGCGCGGGAGTGGCTTCGGCTCGGAAGTTTCGCGCGCCGCTATTCGCGCTCTGCCGGTGACAGTTTGCGCATGCGCGCCTGGCCGCGGCTGGCATCCCGCAGGGCCGCGGCCAGCGCATTCCGGTCTTGCTCCCGGCAGCGGATGTCGAGCCTGATGCCCTGGCTGTCGTAGCGCTCGGCGAGTTTCTCAGCCGCAAACCGCTCGAGCACGCCGTGCAGGCTGGCAGCGTGCTCGAACCCCGCCGTCAGCTCATATTCGGCCTGTGGATGACGCTCGATGACCGTGGCCCGGTCCAGGCACTTGGCGGCTGTGCCCGAATAGGCCCGCACCAGGCCGCCGACGCCCAGCTTGATGCCGCCGAAATGGCGCGTCACGATCACCATGACGTTTTCCAACTGGCGGCCCTCGATAACCCCCAGTATCGGCCGTCCCGCGGTGCCGCCGGGTTCGCCGTCGTCGCTCGAGCGCACCTGGAAATCGATGCGCCAGGCCCAGCAGTTGTGCGTCGCCTGCGGGTCGGCGACGGATTCGTAAAAGTCCAGCGAGGCCTGCTGCGAGTCGATGGGCGCGGCGTGGGCGATAAAACGGCTCTTTTTTATGGTCGCCTCGAAAACCGATTTGCCTTCGAGCGTCAGCATCAGGGTTGGAGTTCTTCGGGCAACGGGTAGTCCGGATAGGTTTCGGTGAACTTCCGCAGCGCGTCCCGCCAGGCATCGTCGCCGGCGCGCTTGAGCGCCAGGATGGCCTCGATGCGGGTTTCGGCATCGGCGTCTTTCCTGGCCTGCAGTTGTTCCGGCTGGCTTGACTTTGCTGCTTCCCCGACGGCGTTGGCGGCTGTGCTGCCCGTCGTGTACGCTTGCTCGCGCGCCCGCTCCCGGAGCGGCTCGTCGGCGGACGGCGGTTCCGCGGCGGGGGCCGATGCGGCGCGGTCCTCATCCTCGCGGGTTACCGGCGCGGCCGCTGTGTCGAGGCTCTGAATGCGCAAATCCTGGCGTTTGCCGAGCGAGCTACTTTTTTCCTTTTGCTCAGCGGCACCCTGGCCGGCGGCCGGACGCACGGGTTCGGCCGATGGGGGCGCCGGGGCACGCTTGAGCGGCCCGGGCGCGGGCTGCTGAAAATGGTAGAGCGCGATGGCCAGCACGACCACCGCTGCGGTCGAGAGGCCGTGGACCCAGCTGAATTGCGGGCGTCGCGGCTTCTCCTCCGCGGCGCGCCGGGCGCTGTTGAGCACGGCCTGGTCGAGCAAATCCGGCGGTTCGGCAGGTTCCGTCCGCCGATAGGCCCGCGCCAGCGCCTCGAGGTCGCCGGCAAGCGTCTTGTCGTCCTGTCCCGTGCGGTGCTTGCTGTTCATTCGGCCAGACTCCGTTTCAATTTGTCGACGGCGTAACGAAGACGGCTCTTGACCGTCTGCGGGCCGACACCCGTGACCGCGGCAATGTCCTTTATTGTAAGCCGCCCCTCGAGTTTCAGCAGCAGCGCGTTCTTCTGCTCTGCAGGCAGGGCGTGGATGGCGGCCAGCAACCGCGCTTGCTGTTCGCTGCCGAGCAGCGCTTGCGCCGGGTCCGGGCTCGTGTGCGGGATTCGATCCAGGCCGGCGTCAGCCTCGGGCCGCCGGCGGCGGTAGAAGTCGATTAGGTGGTTGTGCGCGACACGGAACAGCCATGCCCTGAAAGGTACGGCCGGACTGTATCCGCGACGTGCGCGAATGATCTTTTCCCACACGCCCTGGTACAGGTCGTTGCTCGCGGCCGGGTCCTTGATCTGGCGGCAGACGTAGCGGTACAGGGGACCGCGGTAACGGGAGTACAACTGGTCAAAGGCCGCGGTATCGCCTTTCGCGTAGCGTCGCATAAGCCGCTCGTCGGTCATCTCCCGCATGCCGGCAGGGTAGCTGATCCGCGACACCGCGCCAAGCGCGCGGGTTGCGGGGCGCCCGGCCCGGGCGCGCGACGCCATCGCCGGGCAGGACTCGGGGCCGGCCACGGTCATTCTTCGACGCGCTGCGGCGCGCTGCCGGCAGCCTGGTCCAGGGCTTGCGCCAGGAGCACCAGTTGCACGAATTCACCGCGGTAACCGTGGGGGTCATCACCCCTCGACCTGCGCGCCAGCTCGGCGATATCGGCATAACCGAAAGACCCGAGGTAGCGGCCGCCGCGCAGTTTCTGCCCGAACGCCGCCACTGCCGCGGCGAAATTGAAGGCGGTGCCGCCACGCGTGTTGACGCCATTGGCGTCAATCGGGCTGCTGAGCAGCCTCGACGTGTCCCCCCCGGGCAGCTTGTAACGGATCCGCAGTTCGCCGAGTTCATTGCCAGGGACGTCGGCTTCGGAGCGGGCGGCGCGCGGCGCAGAATCGTAACGGCGCGCGGGAAGCCGCAGCCCGGCACTGCCGGTCAGGCTGATTTCGTAGAGCGCGGTGACGCGGTGGCCGGCACCGATTTCACCGGCGTCGACCTGGTCGTTGTTGAAATCTTCTTCGTTGAGCACACGGTTGGCGTAACCGATGAGTCGATACTCGGCGACCCGGGCGGGGTTGAATTCAAGCTGTATCTTGACGTCTTTCGCAATCGTCATCAGCGTGGCGGAAAGCTCTTCGCCCAGCACCTTGCGGGCTTCGCCGAGGCGGTCGATGTAGGCATGATTGCCATTGCCTGCGTCGGCCAGTTGTTCCAGCAGGTGGTCGTTGTAGTTGCCGCTGCCGAAGCCGAGCGTGGTCAGCGCGATACCGTCCTTGCGTTTGCGCTCAACCAGGTCGATGAGCTCGGCGGTGCTGGCCACGCCGACATTGAAGTCGCCGTCGGTGGCGAGAATGACCCGATTGACCCCGTTGGGGAGGTAATGTTGTTGTGCCAGCTGGTAGGCGAGCTGAATCCCGGCCGCTCCGTTGGTGGACCCGCCGGCCTCTAGGCGCTGCAGGGCGGTGAGGATGGCTGCCCGGTTGCCGCCGCGGGTCGGCGGCAGCACCACGCCCGAAGCGCCGGCGTAGACGACGATGCTGATGCAGTCGCGGGCATCGAGTTGCCTGGCGAGCAGCGACATCGCCTGCCGCAACAAGGGCAGCTTATCGCTGGAGCGCATCGAACCCGAAACGTCGATCAAAAAGACCAGGTTGGATGCCGGCAGGCGGTTCCTGGGAACGCGGTAGCCCTGGATGCCGATGCGCAACAGCAGCGTGTTGCGGTTCCACGGCGTCGGCGCGATCTCGGTGTTGACCTGGAACGGGACGCGACGATTTCGCGGCGGTGGGTAATCGTAGTCGAAGTAATTGATGTACTCCTCCACGCGGACGGCGTCTTCGGGCGGCAGCCGGCCCTGGTTGAGCCAACGCCGCATGTTGGTGTAAGCGCCGGTGTCGACGTCGATCGAAAAGGTCGAAACCGGATCGCTGGCAACACGCATGACCCGCTGGTTCCGCGGGTGTTGGTACTTTTCGCGATAGAGCGGTTCGACCGCGCGGCGGATCACCGGGTTGGCGGCGACGCCCGCCGGGTATTGCACGATGCTGTAACGGTCGCGGGCGATTTTTGCGGCCGTGGCGGGGCGCTCTTCATGGTAGGTGAGGATCGCAGCGTTTTCGCCCTGTCTCTTTTGCTCCGCCGGTGCTGGGATGGCGGTCACGGGGGGGTGGTCGGTGCGCGGTTCATGACTGTACGCCAACGCGTCCTGTTCGTTCACCTGGCCGGCCAGTCGAGGCGGCGGGGCGGACTGGGCCTTGACCCGCGCTTCATCGTCGTTGTCGGTGACGCAGGCCGTCAGCAGGCAGAATCCCGCCGTGGCCACTAGTATGCTCAGTTTCATGGTTCGCTCCTGCTCGTTGTGTGGAAGTTCTACACACCCATAACGCGGGCAGGGGCAAAAAGGGGTTACGAGAAAATGCGGTCAGGTTGAATTAAAATCGGGACTTTATCCAACCTGACCTCTTTGGGCCAGGTAGGCGGTTACCCGGGCGCAGGCCAGCGAATGGCCGGTCAGGTTGAATGCGGTGGGCACGCCGGGCAGCGGCCGGGGCTTGCCGTGCGCACGGCAGGCATAGGGCTCGCTGCCGTTCATTCTGACCTCTCCGGGACCCAGGGCGTCATCGGCGATGACACCGTGCACGCCGGGCAGCGAAGCCGGCAACAGGTCGGGGCGTTGCCGGTCCCCGGCCGCGACCAGCACCGCACCGTGGCCGCGCGCGGTTTCACAGGCATCCCTGACCAATTCGGCGCCGCTGCCCGGCGGCAGCGCCAGGCTCAGGTTGATGAAGTCGCAGCCTGCGGCGCAGGCGTTGAGAATGGCCCGCGCCACCAGCGACGGATAGGTGCGCCGCTCGTTATCGAATACTTTGACCGCGAAGAGGCGCGCGGCGGGCAGGGCTTCCCTTAGCACGCCGGCCACCGCGGTGCCGTGGCCCAGCGTGTCGCCGAACTCGCCGTCCTCGCCTATCGTGCCGTCGTCACCGACGTAGATCCTGCAGCCGTCCACCTGGCCGCGGACGTGCGAATGCCACGGGTTGACACCGGTGTCGATGATGCCGATCAGCGGCGCCTGCATGGATTCATCGCGCTTGCCGCGGGCCGGGTTGCGGGAACCGCGCGCGCAATTCGTCCGCCCCCGCCGGGCGCAAGCGCCCGCCCTCCATCAGCAGCAGCCGGTCGAACTGCTCGAGGCCGCCGAGCCGATGACTGATGACGAGGATGGCGCGGTCCGAAAAAGCCTCGAAAAGGTTGCTGCGGACCTCGCTTTCCGTCGCCGCATCGAGGGCCGAGAAGGCTTCGTCCAGCACCAGTATCTGCGGCTCGCTGAGGAACAGCCGCGCCAGGCCGAGCCGTTGCCGCTGGCCGTCCGAGAGACGCTGGCCGCGGCCGCCGATGATCGTGTCGAAACCTTGCGGCAGCGAGAGGATGAAGCGGTGGGCTGCGGCCAGGCGGGCGGCGTTGAGCATGGCTTCCTGGCTGGCGCCGGGGTTGCCGTAGCGGAGGTTTTCGCTGACGCTGGCGTGCAGCAGGAACGGGTCGGCCGTGGCGTAGCCGAGCAAGGCGCGAATGTCGGCGGCCGGCTCCCTGGCGGCGATCCTGACACGGCCGCTGTGCGCTTCACGCAGCCCGAAAATAAGCTGGATCAGCGTCGATTTTCCGACGCCGGAGGCGCCGAACAAGGCCACTTTTTCGCCATAGGCCACCCGGAGGTCGAGATGATCCAGGACCGGTGGTTCGCCGTCGTAGGCGAAACTCACGTCGTCGAGTTCGATGGCCAGGGCGTCGCGGTCACCGCGGCCGTTCAGCGCCCTGAATTCCATGGGTTCGAGGCACTCGGCGTCACCGAGCACTTCGACCACGCGGTCCAGGCTGACCTGGACCTGTTGCAGGGTTTTGTACAAGCCCAGCAGCCCGGCCGCGGGCGCGTACAATCGCCCCTGGTAGAGTACGAAGGCGACGAAGGTGCCGAGGCTGATGCCGCCGTCCCGCAACTGCCCGCCGCCGAGCACGTAGATCCAGGCCAGGCTGACGGCAAGGGCCAGGCCCGGTAACTGGGTGGCGGCCGAGTCGGTCAACTGGAAGCGGATGACGCGCTGCACCAGTTTCTCGTTCAGCTCACCGAAGCGCTGTTGCTCCTGTAACTGGGTATTGTGGAAGCGGACGCTGCGCAGGGCTCCGAGCCGCTCGGAAAGGAAATGGGACAGATCCGCCATTTTCAGCCTGATGTCGCGCGTGCCGGTCTCGATCGGTTTACGGAAGGCCGCCGTCAGAAGCAGCGCCAGTCCCAGCCCCAGGTAACTCCAAAGCGCGAGCAACGGTGACAAATAGATCAGGATCACGGCGCTGACGAGCAGGAAAACGAGGTTGTGAAAGAGGCCGGTTATGCCGTCGACCAGCAATGCCTGGATCTTCGGTATGTCCGTGCCGAACCGGCTCAGGAGGTCACCGTGGCGAAATCGCTCGAGGCCCTCCATGCGGGCGTACAGGCAGTGACGGAACAGGCGTTGACGGAGTTCGACCAAAACGCCCGCTGAAAGCCGGGCGTGGAGCCAGCGGGAAACGAGGCCGATAAGCACGTCCGCCAGCGCCAGCACCACCAGGGCCATCGCGATGAGCGGGATCAGGCCGAAGTCACCCCGCTCGACCACCGCGTCGATAAACGCCTTGCCCAGCAGCGGGGTCGAGAGCGCGGCGGCGGAGCCCGCCAGGCCGAGCAAAAACAGCGTCGCCAGCATACCCTTGCGCCGCTTCAGGTGGCCGCTGAAAATATGCAGGGATTTCACCGCGGCGGGTCCTTTTGGGCGGCCGCTTCAGGCTCGCCGGGCTGCGGTTGGCGCCGGGGCGCGGCCGCTGCCCCGGCCCAAACGTCCGGGTAGTAGCAGGCGCGGGCGTTCTCGCACAGCGAGGCGCCGCCGCGCAGGGCGATGATGGCCTCGCGGATCTGGGCCGCGCTGCCGCCTGCGCGGCTGATGTCGCGGGCGGCGGCGGCGAGCCTGACGGAAGCCAGCTTGCGCCCGGCGGAGGCTTCGCGGCCGACGACCTTGAGGCTGCGTACGCCGGCGGCGCCGAGCGCCGGTATCGCGCAGAGGCCGCATGGCCCGAGCGGGAAACCCTTGCTGCTGTTGCAGCCGCAGTTGTTCTGGGTCCATTTCCAGAAGGCGTAGCGGTCCGCCAGCCTGGCCGAAATGCCTTCCAGCCCTTCAGCGTCCTGCAGACAAAACGTCCCGGCGGCATGGGTGGTCGCGCAAAGGCCTTCTTCGAAGACGCAGCCGTCGTTCATCAAAAAAGCCTCGAAGCCGATGCCTTCGATCACGCATTGACGAATCTCCGCCAGGGTCAGATGGCGCGGCAGGATGATCCGGGCCAGGCCCAGGCGGCGGAAAAAACGCGCGCTGCCGGCGTTGGTGGAGACCGCCAGGCTGGAAAGGTGGAGCTGTCCGGCGTAGCCGGCCTCGGCCAGTGCCAGCAACAGGTCCATGTCGGCGACGATCAGGGCCGCCACAGCCATCTCTTCGATGAGGTATTGCCCGTATTCCGTCAGCATTTCGACCGCCCCCGGCGGATAATGCGGCGAGTTGAGCGTGACGAACACGGGCGTCTTCCCGGCTGCCGCGACGATAGCGCGCAACGCTTCCTCGCCGTTGACACCCGCGGTCCCGGGGTCGCGGCGATTGACCCAGGCCCGGCCGAATTTCTCGTTCCATCCCGGCGGCGCCAGGCCGCAGTAGAATTCATCGGCGCCGGCCGCCAGCAAGGGACCGACCTCGGTGACCGTTTTCACTGGCGCCAGGATTTTCATCGGTTCCTGCTCAAGGCCCTAGGGCATCGGCCGGGCGTGCAGGACGATTCGGTCGGCCAGGGCCGCGTGGCGTTTGATCAGGGTGGGCGGGGCCTTGACGAAAACCGTGTTGCCCGCGCGCCAGATCTCGTTGGGCGTATCCGGTCGCTGTTCCCGTTGGCACTTTCCGCGGCACGGCGCACTGCAACCGCTGCGCAAACCACGGGTAAACAATCCCCGGTCAGGATTGCCGTGAGCGGCTTTTTCCAGGCACATTCTGCCTGTCGTGACGAACGTGAAAGGAACGTGCAGGGCGCGTTGCAGCCCGTCGCTGCCGTCACCCAGGTACCCGGTTTCCAGGTCGGCGTCCGATTCGACCGCAACGACGCCGGCGGCGGCGGCGAGCCGCCGCAGGCCGGCGCCTCTTTGCGGGTTGTGAGGCCCGGGGTGCTCGCCCTGCATGTCGAGACGCGGATCCCGCAGGCCGCGATTGAGCAGGCGGCCCATGCGCAGCGACAGGGCAGGGCGGTGCTCACGGAGCAACTCGAACACGCCCCAGTCATTGAATACGACGACGGGCCGGAAAGCGTTATCGACGAGCGTCAGCAGCAGCCGTGCCAGGCGCTCGAGGCCTTTTTGCGTGACCATCGGGGTCAGCAGCACCGCCTCCAGCCCCTTGCCCTGGCAATAGCTGCAGATGGCGAGTGCATCGTCGTTGCCGGGCAGCAGTTCCTGGCAGAACTCGGTGCCGAAGTAGAGTGAGGTGACAGGGCCGTCGGCGGCGGGCTCCAGGCCCGCCGGCAGCGACATCTCAGCAGGTCGCAGGCGAAGGTCGTCCGGTGTCGCTATGCGCAGTGCGTATTCCATGGGCGCCTGGCGTGTCGAAGGCCCTGAACTAGTAGGTCAGCCTGCGCAGATCCATGCCGTCCGTTTCCATCTGCAACACCTTGATCGGCTTCAGTGTGCGGCTGTCGAAAATCGTGGTTACCGAGCCTCCGCCGGTGGTGTAGACTTTTTTGCCGTCGCTCGAAATGTTGATCGCATAGGCGGTGCCGGTATGCAGCGGGACGATCGCATCGTACGCGTGCGTGGCGAGGTCGATGGCCGTCAGTTCGTCCATGACCGCGTAGACTTTTTTCTTGTCCGGCGAGCGTATCACGCTGTAGGCGAAGACCGGTGGGCCGTCCAGGGGCATGCTGCTGATTTCGCCGCTTTTCGCGTCGATGGATAGCAGGCCCATCTGCTCCGGCGTGTAGTAATTGACGATGTAGGTACCGCCGTTTTCATAGGTGTAGTCCCACAGCGGCAGAATGTTCCAGTGCTTGGAATACATCGGGTAGGTGCCGGTAATCCGCATTTCGGGCGCGCTGGTGTCGACCTTGACGATATCCTTGCCGATGACGAACACTTCACTCGCATTCTTGACCGCGGCGATCGAAACCGACCCCCAGGGTACGTCGATACTGCGCATGATGTGACCATCCGCCGTGTCGATTTGCGCCAACTGGGGCGTCCCCACGATGGCTTCGCCCTGCCGGGTCTTGCGTGACAGCAGGACGGCATAGGCGCTGTTGCTGTCCGGGGCCAGGTCGAACCCGTAAATGAAGCGGTCCCAGCCGTCGCTGTTCACGTCCGCGGTGTTGACGACGCGGTTGCCGGCAAGATCGACCTTGTTGATGATGTGCCTGCTGGCAACGGCGAAGAGATATTTCTTGTCGGCGCTGAAGGCGGAATCACGCAGCCAGCCGTCGACGGGAATGTTCGCGACGATGGCATCGCTGTCGCCGTCGATCACCTGGATCATCTCGTTGCCGATGTAATAAAACATGTCCTTGGCCTGCACGCCAACGCTCAATAACAGCAGGCCGAGCACGCAGAGCCATCTAAACGGTTGCTTATAGTCTTTCATTTACATCACCTTAGCGTGAAAATATAGAAATCAGATTAATCATACTTGATTTCGCGCCAGTCCCTGGCGATGTTGGCGCACTGCTTGTCGAAATCCTCGTGGTTGGTGAGGCCGTCCGGTACCTGCGCCGGCCACCAGCAGTCACCCGCGCAGCCCGGGAAGTCCTTCACCGATGCCTGGCAGTTGCCGACCGGGTTGCTCGGGCGCGGGTTGGTTTCCCAGCCGGTGTCGAAAATCGTGGTGCAGCCGACCGGCATGGCGGGCGGCCCCTGTTGCAGGGCTTCGACCGACTTTTTCTCGCCTTCCGCCAGTTTCTGGATGGCACGGGCCTTCTGGTTCAGTGCCTTGATGGATTGTTTTTTGGTCATCGCGATTTCCTCTGGTTAACACTGTGCGCGCTTGTTCAGGAGTGGATTGACGTTGCGGATCGCGTCGCTGGAGCAGAGGCTGGCGTAGGTTTTTATACCCAGTTCCAGCCAATTGCGGATAAACCTGCACGAGGTTCCGCGCGGCAGCCCCAGCTGGTTTTCACGCAGGTGGTTCTCATAGTGGCAGCCGCCCGCACAGAGCGTCCTGGCCCAACACTTGGAGCAGCTTTCCTCGCGCCCTTCGTTGAGATCTTCGAGCGCGGTTTTGAGGCTGGCGCCGTCGACGCCCGTTTTCAGGTCGCCAGCGCGGAATGCGGCCACGCCGGTCAGCCGGTGGCAGGGAAAGAAGCGGCCGCTGGCGTCGATGGCCATGTAGCCGTAGCCGGCGCCGCAGGCGATGGGCCTGGTGTGTCCGCCGTGCAGCCTGGACAACAGGTCCAGAATGTTCGAAAACGGCAGGACGCGGCCCATCGCGGCCGCTTCGAGAAATCGCCTCGCCAGGCTTTCGAAGCCACGCATCAGCGCGTCTTCCTGTTCGCGCGATGGCAGCAGGGATGTGCAGACCGGGCTTACCGGCGCAACCCCGACCTCGTGGAACCCGAGCCCCGCCAGGTGTTCGAAAACCTCGGCAAGCGAGCTCCACTGGGCGGGCGTCAGGGTGACACGGGCCGCCACCGGCAATGGCGCGCTGGCGAGCAGCGCCTCAAGTTGCGGCACGATGCCGGCGTAACTGCCGCGGCCGTCGGCGTGCGGGCGGTTGGCGTCGTGGATCGCGGGCGGACCGTCCATGCTGACGGCGACGGATATGCGGGCGTCGTTGAGAAAATGAATGATATCCGGGCTCAGCAGCGTGCCGTTCGTGGTCAGGGAGAAACGGACTTTCTTGCCGGCCGCGCCGCCGTAATCGGCCGCCTCGGAGACGGCCGCCTCGACGGCCGGCAGGTTCAGCAACGGCTCCCCGCCGAACAGGATGACCGTCAGTTCCTCGTTGTCCCCGCTGTTGTCCAGCAGGTAGCGTATCGAGCGCCGGGCCGTTTGCGGCTGCATCAGCGTGGGCGCGCCGCCGTAGGTGCCGTCGCCGGCGTAGCAATAGCTGCAGCGCAGGTTACAGTCCTGCGCCACCTCGAGGACCAGCGTCGCGAGCCCGCACTGGCCGGGTTCGAGCCTCCGCGGCGGTGTCTTTGCCTGCGGCAGCGGACGCAGGATGCGGGCGTCGCAGAAGTCCTGCAGCGCCTCGCGTTCGGACGGGCGCAGCCGGGCCGGGTCGAGGCTGCGTCGCGTGCGCCACTGCTGCAGCGTGCGCTGCGCCTCGTCGTTCAGGGCGAACAGGCTCGCGTCTTCCACGGCGAAGACCAGGTGCTCGCCGCCGTGCCGGAAGACACGGTGGTCGGCCCAGGCGAGGGGGGTGTCCACGTGCCTACCTCAGCCTCTGGATGTAGTCGGGGACGGTGACGACCAGGCGCGCGTCGGCGTTGTAGGTTGCATCGCCGCGGGTGTATTTCGCCACCACCTTCACCAGGCCGGTGCCCTCGATCTCGAACTTGCGCGAGGGGATGGAGTTGTAGTCGCCGTGCGGGATATAAGTGCCGTCCGGCTCGATCACGCCGACGTAGTCGAGGTCGTCGTCGTCCGGGCGGGTCGCCTCCTCCTCGAGGCTGAAGCGGGCGGGCACGGGACCGAGCCTGAGGTCGTCGGCCGCGTTATCGGCATCCGCGCCTTTGGAGTAGGCCACGGCCTCGAACTGGACGCCTTCGGCCGGGTAATGAACACCGCCGCTGACGCGTGCGCGGCCCATCCCCGGTGTGACGCGGAGGTAGTCGATGCGCGGCGCCAGGGTGAGTTGGCCCGCATCCAGGCTCTTAAGCCGCAGTGAGGTGCTGGCGACGGCCTCGCCCTTGTAGCTGAGAACGAGTTCGGCGGCGCCGGGTTTAGACGAGACGACTTGCACGACCTCGACGTCCTTGTTCGCGACCGCGACATCTTGCTTGCGCAGTTCGGGAAGTGCGACGCCTTCGATGACGACGTGTGTCTGCTCACCGCTCAGAAGATAGGCGGGCGATATGCGCAGCACCCGGCTGTTCTTGTCCAGCGGATACCAGGTCGCGGCAGAGGTGCGAAAATCGGGCGCCTCGTGCTGGTGTTCGCCGCTGATGACGCCATCGACGAAACTGTAAGCGCCCATGGTTTTGGCGCCATTGTGCCGCGTGCGCGTGCGCAGCGCATAACCGCCATAGAGGGTGCCGCTGCCGGCAAAGGTTTCACTGGTGCCGTCGGTATATTCCAGCGTTCCGGTGATGCTGTATTCGTCATCGCCGTCGGCCTTGATACTCGCCTCGCCGCGGTAATTGCCTTTGCCGGGCTCGTGACCGAGCACCAGCCACTGGCCCGCCGGGCTGGCCGTGGGCGCGGTCCAGTCATGCCGATAGGGCTGTTCGCGACCGAGCCAGTCCAAAACTTCGTCCGCCTGCTTGCGCCAGTACATTTCCCGCATCTGGTACATGATGGCCGGATCCATGTAGAGGTGGAAATCGCGCAGCTTCTTCCAGGCGGTGGGCGTCATCCGGTAAGACCGGATCTTGGCGGCGCTGTGGCAGCGCACGCAGGTCGTGAACAGCTTCTGCTCATCGGGATTCGCCGGCGTTTCCATGGTCTGGGGGTTGTTGAAAAGGTTGATGTAGGCCACTTCTGACGCTTCCTGGGGCGTCAGCATCTGCGTGGCGCAGAGGGCTTTGAGAAGGTCGCCCATGTCGCTGCCGGTGAGCGGCATTTTGTGCAGGCGGTGCATGCGGTCGATGATGACGGTCCATTCCTCCGGCGTGGTGCGCATGTCGCTGATGCGCGCCAGTTTGCCGTTCTCGAAGGCATGGCAGTGGATGCACTTGCGCACCACCAGCGAGTCCTCGTCGAAAGCGAAAGCGGGGTTGATGGCCCAAGCCATCACGATGGTCAGACCTGTGAGTCTCAGTAGTATTTTGATCATTTCTGTCTTCCTGGACCGGTTGCGTTTTTCTGCAGGAATAATGCGAATGGTTTACAATTTAGGACATTCGTTCAATATAGGACACATATTCTAATTGTGTCAGGCCGGATTGTAAAATACTTTAAGCTTAAAGGGACTGTGCGGATTCTATGAACGTACTCAGGCAGGAGCAGAAGCATTCGCGACGCGCGCGTGCGGCGACCTACAGGAAGGGCCACGAACGGATCGAAGATATCCTGGCGGCGGCCGAGTTCGTCCTGGTCAACAAGGGCTACAAGAAGCTGACCATGCGGCAGATCGCCTTGCAGGCCGGAATGACGGTCGGCAACCTGACCTACTATTACGCCAGCAAGGAAGCGTTGCTGAAGGACATGCTGGAAAACATCCTCAGGAGCTACCTTCGCGCAATGGACCGTGCCGAGAGCGGGGGCGGCGACACGCCTGTCGCCAGGTTTGTCGCCGTGGTCGAGTTCCTGATCCAGGACCTGAACACGCAGAGGACCACCAGTTTGTTTCCCGAACTGTGGGCGCTGGCCAACCACGACGACCACGCGGCCAGGCTCATGGAACACATGTACGAAGCGGAACGGGCGGTGCTGGCCAGGCTGATCCGGGCAGCCAACCCGCAGCTCGATGACAACCAGGTCGCCCAGTACGCACTGTACGTTTCCTGTTCCATCGAGGGGATGACGATGTTCGTGGGCGCCGGCAAGAGCCAGCAGGCGTCTCTCGGGGCCATGAAGAAGATGGCCAGCCGCACTTTTTTGACGCTGATCGGCTGCCAGGGGACGGCCTGACGGCAGCCAGCGGTCCGTCCTGGCGACGGCTATTTTTCGTCCGGCTCGACGGCCTCTGCGTGCGAATGGATTCTTCCGTCCCTGAGTTGCGAGACCAGTTCCTGTCCGGTCTCCACTTCCGCGACCGAGCGGATGACCGCCCCGCTGTTTGCATCGGTCACGATCGCGTAACCGCGCGCCAGGGTCGGCAGGGGGCTGACGGCGTGCAGCGTGCGCGCCAGGTCCTGCAGTCTGCGGCGGCGCTCAGGCACCAGCCGCGCGGCCAGCGGCAGCAGGCGGTGGTCGCGCAGACTTTGCAGCTGCCGGCGGCGATCCGGTACGATCCGCAGCCCCTGGCGCAGCAGGCGCTGCCTGCTTTGCCGCAGCCGTTCGCGGTGGTCGCGCAGACGCTGGCCCGGGTGCCGTTGCTGCAGCCGGTGCAGCAGGTGATCGAGGTGCTGCGCGCGTTGCTGCAGCGCCGTCAGCATGCGCTGGCGCAATCGCTCCACCTGCGCGTCCAGGGTCCGCCGCAGGGCCTCGCTGTCCGGAGAAACCAGTTCGGCGGCTGCCGAGGGCGTGGGCGCACGCAGGTCGGCGGCAAAATCGGCGATGCTGAAATCGGTCTCGTGGCCGACGGCGGAAACGACCGGCAAGGCGGATGCGTATATCGCGCGGGCCACGGCTTCTTCGTTGAAGGGCCACAGGTCTTCGAGCGAGCCGCCGCCGCGGCCGGCGATAATGACCTCGGCCCAGCCGTGCCGGTTGGCGGCCGCCAGGGCTTTCTCGATCGCCGGTGCCGCGGCTTCGCCCTGTACCGGAACCGCGTAGACGCGCACTTGGGCCAGCGGCCAGCGGCGGCAGAGCACGTTCAGTATGTCGCGCAAGGCGGCGCCGCTGGGCGAGGTGATGACGGCGATCCTGCGCGGGTAGGGCGGCAGTGGTTTTTTGTGTGCCTGCTCGAACAGGCCCTCGGCGGCGAGGTTGTTCTTGAGCAACTCGAATTTCGCCCGCAGCAGACCTTCGCCGGCCCGCACCAGCGAGTCGGCGATCAGTTGGTAATTGCCGCGTGCCTCGTACAGGCTCACGCGCCCCCCGGCCCTAACCAGCATGCCGTTTTCGGGCTTGAAGCCGACGCCGCGGGCGTTGGAACGAAACAGCGCGCAGGCAAGCTGGGCCTTGTCGTCTTTCAGCGAAAAGTAGATGTGTCCCGATGCGGGCCGGCTGAGGTTGGATATTTCGCCCTCGACCAGCACGTGGCCGAAACCCGCTTCGAGGTGGATTCGCGCCTCGCGGTTCAATTCGCTGGGCGTATATATATTGTCCTGTGGGTTCCTGCCGATGAATTCGTCGTCTTCCATGCGGCGATGATAAACTGATGCGCCTCACCTGTCCTGTCTGATATTGCGGAGGTTTCTATCATGCTGCGGGGAACAGCGATCCTGGTATTGTCACTGCTGCTGGCGGCCTGCCAACCCGAGCCGGGCCAGGACAAGCGGGCAGTGGAATCCGGCACGGCGCCAGCCGTGGTTTTCGTCCTCGTCTACAACGCTCAAATTTACACCATGGAGGCGGATAAGCCTGAGGCGACAGCCATGCTGTTCGGCAGCGACGGCGAAATCCGTCAGGTCGGTCCCGGGCAGGCCATGCTGGAGCGCTACCCGGACGCGAGGCGAATCGACATCGGCGGTAAGACCGTGATACCGGGGCTGATCGACGCGCATGGTCATTTATACGGTTTGGCGCTGAGCCTCGCGCAGGCGCAGTTGCGCGGAACCCAAAGCAAGGCCGACGTCATCAGGCGCCTCAAGGCGCACGCCGCAAAACTGGCTCCGGGTGACTGGCTGCTGGGTCGGGGCTGGGATCAGAACGACTGGCCGGTCATGCAATTTCCGACCCGCCAGGACCTGGATGCCGAGTTTCCCGACCGTCCGGTCTGGCTGGAACGCATCGACGGCCACGCCGCCTGGGCCAACAGCGCGGCGCTGGCCATGGCCGACGTGGACCTGTCGGGTGACTGGCAGCCGCAGGGCGGTTTCATACGCCGTGACGCCGGCGGCCACGCCACCGGTGTGCTGATCGACAACGCCATGTCGCTGGTGCAAAAAGCCGTACCCGAATTATCGCACGACCTGCTGGCGGCTTCGCTGGACCTCGCGCTGCGGCAAATGGTGAGTTTGGGTTTGACCGGAGTCCATGACCCCGGAATCAGCCGCGCCGTGGTCGAATTGTACCGCCGGCGCATCGGGGCAGGGCATTTCCCCACCCGGGTCTACGCGATGACCGACGGCGCCGCCGCGACGCTGGACTGGCTGTGTAAGAACGGCGCGGTAAGCGACCCGTCCGGCCGCCTGTACATGCGTGCCACCAAGCTCTATATCGACGGTGCACTGGGCAGCCGCGGTGCCGCCCTCATCGACGATTACGCTGACGACCCGGGCAACAGTGGCCTGCTGTTCATGCCGGAAGCGGAACTGCAGGCCAGCATGGAAAAGGCCATGGCCTGCGGCTTCCAGGTTGGCGTCCACGCCATTGGCGATGCCGGTAACCGGACTGTGCTGGATGCCTATGCGAAGGCCATGGGGAAATACCCGGATAACCCGGGACGTCACCGCATCGAGCATGCGCAGGTCCTAACGGCTGCCGACATCCCGCGTTTCGGCAAACTCGGGATCAT
The DNA here is from genome assembly GCA_963774415.1 of uncultured Gammaproteobacteria bacterium. Taxonomy (GTDB): domain Bacteria; phylum Pseudomonadota; class Gammaproteobacteria; order Xanthomonadales; family SZUA-36; genus SZUA-36. Next base: position 269,299 of record CAVZEU010000001.1, read on the forward strand.
CGCTTCGATGCAGCCGACCCATGCGACCAGTGACATGTACTGGGCCGAGGACCGGCTCGGGCCTGAGCGTATCAAGTATGCTTATGCGTGGCGGTCCTTGCTGGACACCGGCGCGCGGCTCGCGCTGGGATCGGACTTCCCGGTTGAAGAAGTCAATCCCATGCTGGGCATTTACGCGGCGGTTACGCGACAGGACACCAGCGGCTGGCCCAAGGGAGGCTGGTACCCTTCGCAGAAGCTGACCCGCGAGGAGGCGGTCCGGGGGTTCACGCTGGACGCGGCCTACGCGGGCTTCATGGAAGACAAGGTCGGCTCGCTGCGAAAGGGAAAACGTGCGGATTTCATCGTGCTCGATGCAGACGTGATGCAGGTCGACGCGGCCCGGATAGCATCGATCAGGGTACTGCAGACCTGGCTGGACGGCGAACTGGTCTGGCAGGCGCCACCCCAGGCATCCGGCACGCGAATTCGATCGCCTTGACCGATGCGGGTAGCTCGCAGGGCTGCAGGGCCGGGAACACGAACTGAACCGCCTGCAGGTAAGTGCGGCTACAGTTCACTCCTTGTCAACGACTGTGCTGGAATTCACGGCCAGACCGCCGCGGCGCCCCGGACAGCGCATGTTGCTCATGCCACGCTGTCATTCGGCCTGCCGCAGGGCTATAATATCCTGCTAACGCGCCCGGCCAGCTCCGGGCGTTGCCGCATCCTAGAAGGAGTACGCCTGCCATGAAATTGATCGGTGAAGCGCTTACTTTTGATGATGTCTCCCTGGTGCCGTCCTACTCCGACATTCTGCCCCGGGATGTTTCCCTGGAAACACGTCTGACCACCGAGTTGAGTCTTAACGCGCCGCTGATGTCGGCGGCCATGGATACCGTCACCGAGGCGCGGCTGGCGATCGCGATGGCCCAGGAAGGCGGGATCGGCGTGATACACAAGAACATGAGCCTTGAGGCCCAGGCCGAACAGGTCAGGATCGTCAAGAAATACGAAGCGGGCGTCATCAAGGACCCGATCACGGTCGGCCCGGACACGACCATATCGGAGGTCCTGGAAATCACCCACCGGCACAACATTTCCGGCGTGCCGGTGGTCGATGGCAATGAGCTGGTCGGTATCGTCACCAGCCGCGACATGCGCTTCGAGCGCCGCCTGGAGGACCCGGTGCGCAACATCATGACGGGCAAGAAGAACCTGATTACCGTCACCGAGGACGCCAGCCAGGACGAAGTCCTCGAGTTGCTGCACCGTCATCGGATCGAGAAGGTGCTGGTCGTCAACGACGACTTCGAATTGCGCGGCTTGATCACGGTCAAGGATATCCAGAAGTCCTCCGACTTTCCGAATGCGGCCAAGGATTCGCGGGAGCGCCTGTTGGTGGCGGCGGCCGTCGGTGTCGGTGGTGATACCGAGGATCGGGTCGCGGCGCTGGTCGAGGCCCACGTCGACGTGATTGTCGTCGATACGGCGCACGGCCACACCCGCGGCGTGCTGGATCGCGTGCGCTGGGTCAAGCAACAGTTTCCGCAGACGCAGGTGGTGGGCGGCAACGTCACCACCGCCGATGGTGCACTGGCCCTGGTCGAAGCCGGCGCCGATGGCGTCAAGATCGGCCAGGGGCCCGGTTCGATCTGCACCACCCGCGTGGTCGCAGGTGTCGGCGTTCCCCAGATCACCGCGATCAACAACGTCGCGCTGGCGCTGGACAAGAAGGGCGTGCCTTGCATTGCCGACGGCGGTGTGCGCTTTTCCGGAGACCTGGCCAAGGCCGTGGCCGCCGGCGCCTGGACGGTCATGATCGGCAGCCTGTTGGCCGGCACCGAAGAAGCCCCCGGCGAAGTCGAGCTGTTCCAGGGCCGTTCCTACAAGTCCTACCGCGGCATGGGTTCCATCGGCGCCATGCAGGAGGGCTCCAGGGACCGTTATTTCCAGATGGACGTCAGTGCCGACAAGCTGGTACCGGAAGGCATCGAGGGCCGCGTGCCGTACAAGGGTTCGCTGGCGGGCGTGGTCCACCAGTTACTCGGCGGTCTGCGCTCCTCCATGGGCTACATGGGTTGTGCAACGATCGAGCGCTTCCGCAAGGACGCCAAGTTCGTTCGCATCACCAATGCCGGTGTCCGTGAAAGCCACGCCCACGACGTTCAGATCACCAAGGAAGCCCCCAATTACAAGCTGGGGTAGACCCATCTGGCGCGATATCCTGACCAATGACGCGTGACATTCATCAGCAGCGAATATTGATACTGGATTTCGGTTCGCAGTACACGCAGCTGATCGCGCGCCGCGTGCGCGAGATCGGGGTCTATTGCGAAATCTGGCCCTGGGACGTCAGCGACGAGGAAATCAGGGATTTCGCAGCCAACGGCATCATCCTCTCCGGCGGCCCGGAATCGGCCACCAGCGCCGCCGGCCCGTCGGCTCCGGCCAGTGTCTTCGAGCAGCAGGTGCCGGTCCTCGGTATCTGTTACGGCCTGCACACGATGGCAGCGCAGCTCGGCGGGCGCGTGGAGCCGTCGGAGGAAAAGGAATTCGGCTATGCCGAGGTCAAACTGCTGCGGCCGTGCCGGCTATTCGAAGGCATTTGCGACAAGCAGGCAGGCGACGCGCCGCTCGGTTTGCTGGACGTGTGGATGAGCCACGGCGACAGGGTGGTGGAACTGCCGCCGGGGTTCGAGGCGGTCGCCGGCACCCCTTCGGCCCCGGTCGCGGTGATCGCCGATGAAAAACGGGCTTACTACGGCGTCCAGTTTCATCCCGAGGTCACGCACACGGCCAGGGGCAAGGAGATTCTGCAGCGTTTCGCACTGGACATCTGCGGTTGCGAGGTGCGCTGGACCCCGGCCAACATCATCGAGGACGCCATCGCCACCGTCCGCAGCGAGGTGGGTGAGGAGCACGTTCTGCTGGGGCTTTCCGGCGGCGTCGACTCCAGCGTGGTGGCCGCCATGCTGCACAAGGCGATCGGTGAGCAGTTGACCTGCATCTTCGTCGACACCGGCCTGCTGCGTTATGGCGAGGGCGACCAGGTCATGGCGACGTTCGCGCAGCACATGGGCGTTCACGTTATCCGGGTCGACGCCCGTGAGCGCTTTCTCGGCGCGCTGCGCGGCGTCGCCGACCCGGAAGAAAAGCGCAAGCTCATCGGCAACCTGTTCATCGAAATATTCCAGGAGCAGGCACGCGACTGCACGCGCTCGGATGCGCAGGTCAAGTGGCTGGCCCAGGGCACGATCTACCCGGACGTGATCGAGTCCGCCGGCAGCCGCACCGGCAAGGCGCACGTGATCAAGTCCCACCACAATGTCGGTGGTCTCCCCGCGGCGATGCAGATGCAACTCATCGAGCCTCTGCGCGAACTGTTCAAGGACGAGGTCAGGCGCATCGGCATGACCCTGGGGCTGCCGCGGGAGATGGTTTATCGCCACCCGTTTCCGGGGCCGGGCCTGGGCGTCCGCATCCTGGGCGAAGTGCGCGAAGAATACCTCGAACCGCTGGCGCGCGCCGACCATATATTCACCGAGGAACTGCATCGGCACGGCCTCTACGACAAGGTCAGCCAGGCGTTCGCGGTGTTTTTGCCGGTGAAGTCCGTGGGCGTGGTCGGCGACCAGCGGCGCTATGCCTGGGTGGTCGCCTTGCGCGCGGTCGAGACCATCGATTTCATGACGGCCGTGTGGGCGCGTCTCCCACAAGAATTTCTCGAGCACGTTTCGAGACGAATAATAAATGAAATCAGTGAAATATCACGCGTCGTTTATGATATTTCCGGGAAGCCTCCGGCCACGATAGAATGGGAGTGAGCGCGTTGTCGCTACGGCCGGGACGGACCTCCCTCGACGATCTGCCGGACCCATTTCGAGCCGTAGATAACGTCGCCGATATGCGTGCAATCCTGGCTGCCGGCGAGCAAAGGGAAGCGTTGCTGCAGCCGAGGATCAGTCGCTTGCCGGGACGTTGCTTCGTCTGCGACAGCGATGTCAGGTTCCGGATTGAACCCGCCGCCGCGGACGGCGGCACGGAATTCCGTGAAACGCTCGGTTGCCTCCAGTGCGGCCTGATCAATCGCTGGCGTGGTTGTCTGCACCTGTTCGAAGTGCTGTGCCGGCCCAGGCGCTGGTCCCGCATCTACCTGACGGAATCGCTGTCGCCTGTCAGCCGCCATCTCGCCGCGCGCTTTCCGCGGCTGACGACGAGCGTGTACTTCGAGGGGCATGCGCCCGGCACACCCGTGACGATACAGGACACCGGCGTTCGCAACGAGGACGTGACGCAGTTGACTTTCAAGGACCGCAGTTTCAGCACGGTCCTTTGTTTCGATGTCCTCGAGCACGTGCACGATTACCGTGCGGCATTGCAAGAGTTTGCGCGGGTCCTGAAGCAGGGCGGGTGGCTGGTGCTGAGCGTACCCTTCAGCTTCAGGCAGGCGACCACGGTGCGGGCGGAAGTCGAAGCCGACGGGACGATCAGGCACCTGCTGGAGCCGTGCTACCACCGTGACCCGCATTCCCCGGAGGGTTTGCTCAGTTACTACGATTTCGGCATGGACCTGCTCACGGACCTGAAGGCCGCCGGCTTTGGCCAGGCACGGCTCGTGTGCTATCACTCGATTTACTGGGGTTATCTCGGCGCCAACCTTATATTCGTTGGCCGCAAGACGGCCTGAACCGGCAGGCCGCTTCTTTCGGTACGCGGACCGGGGCCGATTCGGTCGCGGTTCACGCCATCGACGGTAGCTGCAAAATGGTGCAAAATGCACAACTTCCAGTCCGTTCACCGTTTCCCGGCGAACGCGATGAGATTTTCTTTCCGTCGCCTTCGGCCGGGGGGAAGGAACCTGTTCAGAGAGATGGTGCAGCACAATAAATCGCGATTAACCCCGGCGACCGTTGCCACGCTTCTGCCTGCTCTGCTATTGCTGCTTTGCAATATCTTCGTATTTGGAACGTTCGCCGTTTACGCGGGCAGCCCCAAAGAATTCGAAGTGGGCTACCTCGAGATGCTCGCTTACCAGAAGTGGTGGCTGCTCGCGCTCATGGTGCTCCTGCTGTTACCGGCATTGGCGCACAAGCGCAATTTCAAGCGCAGATATGTCGTGCTGATTTTTGTCCTGGGCGTACTGACCTGGGTTCAGGCCAATTTCCTCTTGTGGGACTACGGCGTGTTCGACGGACGCGACACCGCCTGGAGCCGGTTCGATGTATATGGCTGGCTGGATATCATCCTGTGGCTGGGATGCACGGCGGCCGCGATCCGGTTTACGAACCGGATCTATCCGCTGGTGAAGGTTTTGTCCTGGATTCTGATTGCCGGGCAGGCCGTTCTCATGGCGGGCCAGGCCCCGGACACCGCGGGCTTTCTGAAAAAGAACTACACCTACTCGAACAGCCTGCCGGCCCCGTTCCTCGAACTGTCCAGAAAGCGGAACGTCATCCATTTCATCCTGGACAGCTTTCAAACCGACATATTCTTGCAGTTGCTCGATGAGGGCGATGCCTACCGGGACTTTTCCGGTTTTACCGTTTTCAGGGACAACGCCGCTGCGGCGCCAACCACGTCGCTGGCCGTGCCCGCGATGTTCCTGGGCAGGGTATACGATGGCTCCGAGCCGCCGTCCCGGTATTACAAAGAAGCGTTGACCGAGGGCTTTCAGGATACGCTCTATGACGAGGGTTACATTGTCAACCTGATCCCGCAGTTGTCCATGCGCCTGAGCAAATATTCGAATTACTATGAGATTCCTTCCGATTACCGGGGGACCGTCAGGGATTTGAAGCGCCTCAATACCGCTCGGCTCGACGATGTCGCCTTGTTCCGAAACGCCCCGCATTTTTTACGCAAGAAGATCTACGGCGGCGGTGACTGGCTGCTTTCACGACTTTTCCGGGGACGCGCGAAAGTGCGTTCCTTCCGTGAAAAAGCGTTTCTGGAGGATTACCTGAAGGGTGTCCGGGTGGCGACGGCGAAGCCGGTTTATAATTTCATACACCTGAACCCGCCTCACCCGCCGTATGTTACCAAAGCGGACGGGACCTATGCCGGTCATATCCTGCCCAACACGCGGGACAACTACCTGAATGAAGCGAGGCCGGTTTTCGCGCTGATTCGTCGGTATATCGCAAGACTTAAATCACTGGGGGTTTATGACGATGCCATGATCGTCTTGCAGGGCGATCACGGCAGCCAGATCGACCCCGTTATCGATGGTCAGGAAGTCAAGCCCTGCTTGACCCGTCTGCCGGCGCTCCTCGCGATCAAGCCGCCGGGCGCCAGGGGGCCGTTGAAAATCTCCACCGCGCCGACCAGCGTACTCGATATCGCGCCGACGATCCTGAAACTGGTCGATAAGAATCAGCGATCGGCATTCGATCTGAAACCGGACAGCCAACGAACGCGGCCGTATATATACATGAACGCCAAGAAGGAAGTGACCACGCTTTCTTCCTACGAGGTGGACGGCAGTGTTTATGATCCGCAGAGTTGCAGGAAAGTGAAGCAGGTCGCGGTATCGAGGCACAAATCGGTTTACGAGTACGGGTCCGAATTACGCTTTGGCATGGCGGGCAATGCGGATGCCTTCATGGGGGTCGGCTGGGGTTCTTGCGCGGCGGAGTACTGCTGGAGCGACGGCCGCGTTGCAACCTTGGTATTGCCGGTGGAAAGCACCGACAGCGCTTTGGATATGGATGTACGCCTGATGTCTTTCGTCAGCGAGAGCAAGGTGCCGCAACAGCGCATCAGGCTTTCAGTCAACGGCGAGCCGGTGACAGAGTGGGTCAGCCACAAGAAGTCACTGCAGGCTTTCTCCGTGCGGATCCCCGCCAGGCTGGTGACGGGTGACGAGCTTCGGATAGCCTTTGGGCTGCCAGACGCGGTCGTCCCGAAGTCATTGGGCCTGGGCGGTGACGAGCGGCGCCTCGGCGTGGCGCTGGTCTCGCTCCGTCTGAGCGCCGTCGACGGTGACGCCAAGGATGGGTCAAGGGACGGTGGCACATAGCCGCCGGCCGGGCAGGCCGGGAATTGTGATATCGTTCAATTTTGAGTTGAAGGAGTCCCGCTATGAGTGCATCCAGAGCCGCGATATACGCGCTGATGTGTGAATACTGTTACCGGATCGACGCCGGGGACCTCGATGGCTTTGCCGGCCTGTTCGAGCACGCCAGCTTCGAGATCGTCGGCGACCCCTACGGCCCGCTGCACGGCAGCGAGGCGGTACGCGAGATGGTCAGCAACGTCACCTTGTACGACGGCAAACCCCTGTCCAAGCACGTCTTGAGCAATGTCTTGATCGAAGTGGACGAAGCCAATGCCGAGGCCACGGCGCAGTCCTACGTCACGGTATTCCAGGCGGTGCCGCCCGATTTCCCGCTGCAGCCCGTTTTCATCGGGCACTACCGCGACCGCTTCGAGCGGGTCGACGGCAATTGGCGATTCGCGGCGCGGAGCATTTCACCGGACCTGATCGGCGACCTGAGCAGACACCGGGCGGATATGGCCGAATAGGCCTGATGCGCGGCCGGGCTGGTCCCGCGCCGCCGGCTTCAGGATTTCCGATTGACGGCGGAGAGATATAACTCGCTGACGGAAAGGTCGGTAAACGAATAAGCCTGCAGTTCGGGGGTGTATTCGACCATGTCGGCGTTGCGCAAGGCCACCCGCCACGGCTCGAAATCAAGCCCGCGCAATTGTGTCTCGAAGGCCTCCACGCGGATCCGGTTGAGTTCGCTGTACCACTTCCAGTACTGCTCGGCCGAGGCCGTATCGCCGGAGCGGTCCATGCGTTTGGGCGGCGTGGACAGGACTTTTTCGTGCAATTCATCGCGCGACAACTTGAGGTGTATGTACGGGTCGTCGAAAAATTCGCCCAGGTGATTGCCTACCGGCCCATAGTAAAGCCCCGGATGCACGAACAGCAGACCACCGGGCTTCAGGACCCGCCGAATCTCCAGCAGCGTTTCGTAATAGCCGCCAGCAATGTGCTCGAGCGAACCCCAGGACAGCACCACGTCGAAAAAATTGTCCGGGTAGGGGATATCGTTGCCGTCCTCGGCGTAAAACTGCAGCCGCTCATCGTCCAGCAGGCCGGCCGGCAGATGGTTGTCCGCCACGATGCCCGGCAGGCGTTCGAATGTTTCGAACGGGTCGATGCCGACCAGCAACTCGGGCCGGCAGCGCAGGAACACCGCCAGGTCGATGATACCGTCACCGCAACCGACGTCGAGCACCTTGCCCCTGAGCAGCGGCGAATCACCCAGCATCATGTGGATGACGACGCGGGAAGCATGGTCGAAGTGGCGAAAGAACCAGTCGTCGTGTTGCCGGTTCCAGGAGAGATCCTTGATTTCGCAACTGCCGTCCGTGCACTCGATCTGCCAGGACGGCTGCCGCACCGCGGCAGCGGGGCCTTTCCAGTCGAGGCTCTCCACCAGCGTGCTTGAATCGCACAACGCGGGCGTTTCACGGTTGGCCTCGCTCCAGGCCAGCATGTCGCAGGCATAGCGCCCGGCCGGCAGGTCGAGCGCGCCTAAGGTAACGGTGACCCGGTAACCGCCGGCAGGGAGCCAGGCGATGTCGAGGCCCTGCTGGCGGAGGTGCATCGAGCAGACGTCGGCGCCGGTTTCCGGGTCGCGCAAGCGCAACTGGAAATCCAGGTCGAACTCGATTGGACGTTCAATGCAAAAATCAGCCTGCAGGGCCGGGCGGCCGGTGCCGTTGCCGATGATTGCAAATGATTTGATGTGCATGCCCCGTGACCGTCCTGCCTGCCCGCCTTTCGTTCCGTGGCGATTGTAGCCGAAGCGGTCCCGGCTGGCCCGTATTTCCCGCCACCGGCGTGCGTCGGTGGGCTAAAATGACGGTTTGATAGGTTGGCTTTCGGTTGAGCGATGCAACGCAAGGCAAAAGACGAGGACAGTACCTGGATGGCGCAGGCGCTCGAACTGGCGCTGCAGGCCCGGGAGGCGAACGAGGTGCCGGTCGGTGCGGTCGTTGTGCGGCAAGGCGAGGTCATCGGCCGCGGCTGGAACCGCAATATCGGTCTTAACGACCCGTCCGCCCATGCGGAGATCATGGCGCTGCGTGAAGCCGGCCGTGCCGTGGGCAACCACCGTCTTGTCGACAGCACGCTGTACGTCACGCTCGAGCCCTGCTGCATGTGCGCCGGGGCCATCATCCACGCCCGCCTGGCCCGGGTCGTGTTTGGGGCGAGCGACCCCAAGACGGGCGCCGCGGGAGGAATGTTTGACCTTTTACTCAATCCTGCCCACAATCACGCACCTGTTGTCGACAGTGGCTGCATGGCGAGCGAAAGTTCTGCCCTGCTGAAGACGTTTTTTCTAAACAGACGGTGAGCTTAAGAGCCGTTCATGGAGAATTAGCAAGTGAGAATCCTGATTGTAATCTGCCTGCTGGTTTTTGGGCCGGATGCCCATGCTTACCTGGACCCGGGTACCGGCAGTATGTTCCTGCAGGTCATTCTTGGCGGTATCGCGGCCGTCGGCGTAGCCCTCAAGCTCTACTGGCACAAGCTGCTGGCGGCGTTCGGCCTGCGCAAGAAAGAACAGCCCGAAGACGAATCGGCCTGAGCCTTGGCGGAGGGGAGGCCAGCGGCGGTCGATGCCGGTTCATTTCGCGACCGCGACGGCCGCGTTTACCATTTTGCAGGCCGGGTGTTCCGCGGTCTGAGCGAGTCGGCGCTTGCGACCTTCAAGGATTTGCAGGCAACGCCCTTCTACCAGAAGCTCAGCGCCGCGGGCAAGCTTGTCGGCAGCCGCGAAGTGGCCGACGAGGACAACCCGCTGCCAGACGACGTCAGGGCCCAGTGGGCCGGGTTTTTGGAACACGACCGGGTCGGCGTGATTTCTTACCCGTACGAGTGGACTTTCAGCATGCTCAAGGCGGCCGCCGGGCTGCAGCTGGAACTGGTGGAGCAGGCCGTCAGCAACGGCTTCACCCTCAAGGACGCGACGCCCTACAACATTCAGTTCGTCAAGCGGCGCGCCGTATTCATCGACGTGGCCTCGTTCGAGCCGCTGGGCAAGGGCGAACCGTGGGCGGGGTATCGGCAGTTCTGTGAAATGTTCCTGTTTCCGTTATTGTTGCAGGCTTACAAGGGCTGCAATTTCCAGCCGTTCATGCGTTCCGCGATCAACGGCGTCGATGTACAGACGGCGGCTGCCCTGTTCGGGTTTCGCGACCGCTTCCGCAAGGGCGTGCTGACGCACGTATGGCTGCAGGCGAAGCTGGACCGGCGCTACGGGGGGTCTTCCGAGAACATGCGCTCGAGCCTCAAATCGGCCGGCTTCAATCGCGAACTGATCCTGGCCAACGTGCGCAAGCTGCACAGGCTCGTCAGCGGGCTGACCTGGGCTGCTTCCGGTTCCGAGTGGGGCGACTACAGTGAGTTCCACAACTATTCTGATGCCGATCACGCCCTCAAGGAAGCCTTTGTGCGGGAAGCCGTGGCCGCGGAAAAGCCGGCGACGGTGTGGGATATCGGCTGCAACACCGGCCAGTTCTCACGCATTGCGGCCGCCGCCTGCAGACAGGTGGTGTCGATGGATATCGATCACGTCGCGGTGGAACGACTGTTTCTGGACACCTCGGCCGCGGACAATATCCTGCCGCTCGTGCAGAATATCGCGGACCCTTCGCCGAACTGGGGCTGGCGCAACCGCGAACGCAGCGAACTCGCCAGCCGCAGCCGGCCGGACATGGTTTTGTGCCTGGCGCTGGTCCACCACGTGGTGATTACCGCCAACATACCGCTGGCCGAGTTCATTGACTTTCTGGCGGGTTTGACGGACAAACTCGTGATCGAATACGTCTCGCGGCGTGACGAGAAGGTCAAGACCCTGTTGCGGAACAAGGCGGACAAGTACAGCGACTACAGCCGCGAGTCACTGCAGAAAATGCTTACGCGGCACTTCGACATCGTGCGCGAGGCGGACGTGAACAACGGTGACCGCACGCTGTTTCTGTGCGTCAAGACCGCGGCTCACTGAACCAGGCTCAGGCTCTTCAGTTTTCCCGCGGTGCGCCAGTTTTTTCTGTGGCTGGACTGCGCGGTGTGGCTGAAGCGGACGGTGAGAAAATTGTTGCCCTTGTGCAGCACGCCGGCCGGAACCGGGATGCGGAATGCGGTCCACTGGGTGGATTTTTTCAGTTTGTAGGTCTTCGGCAAGGCCCGGTGGTTGAGTTCCAGCGTGAAGGATTGCACGTCCTCGTCCATGAAATCCGGCATCATCAGTTTCATTTCGATTACGGCGGCTTTGGCCGGGTGTTCCGTGCCCAGCAGGAGCGAGAATTCGGAGCCGGCGATCCAGGCATACTCGGCATCCGGATTGGCGCGATTGAGGCTCAACCCGCGGCTGGTATCCGACACCGAGTCGTAATTGACGGCCGGGTAAGCGTGGGGCGCCAGGTGCCGGTCGAACATGGCATCGAGCGACCAGTGGCCGAGGTCCTGAACCGGCCCGTCAACTTTCCAGGTCACGTAGGAAATGGGTTTGCCGTCCCAGAACTCGCGGCTGTTGAAACGCATGAAGTAACGGGGCCTTTTGGCATCCGGGTCGATGCGGCTGACCGCTTCACCTGCAAAATTCCCTTCGATGCCGACCAGGTCCAGGGCCGTGGGCGCGATATCCAGGAAGTAGGTTGGCAGTTCGCTGACCCTGAATGGCGCGTTGGCGTTCAGCGGCTTGATCATGAAAGCGGGCCGCGACGGCCCGAGCACACCCCTGCGTATGCTGCCGTTGGCGCCCTGTCCCCGGACGTCGTCGGGCATGATGTTGACGCCGTGGTCGCCGGTAATGACGATGGCTGTCTGGTCGTAAATGCCCAGTTGGCGCAGGCGATCGGCAAAATGGGCGATTCCGGTCAACACGCACAGAGCCTGGTTGTAATATTGCTTCCGGGTGCGCTTAAGGTCACGTTGATAGACGCAGTTCGCGTCCCAGTGCGGCGGTATGTGGGTGCCGATATAGTGGTACCACTTGTAGCGGGGCCGGTCGCCGGCGACGACCATATGTTCGGTCCACTCCCGCAGGACCGGGTCGGGCCACGGCGACGATCCGTCGAGCGTGGTGTCGGAGAACAACCAGTTGCCGCCGTTGTATATTTTCTCCTTCAGGAACATTGGCACGTGGCGGAACAGCGTCAGGTCGGCGACCAGCCGGAGACCGTAACTGGCGCGTTTGTCCTTGTAGCGGAAATAGCCGCGTGACTTCAGGTCATTGAACGGCCGCACCACGCAGCTACTCGCACCCGGCAGGCAGAACATCGGCGATATGGTCAGAAAATCCAGCCTGAACCCATGTTGCAGCAATTGCTCCGGGTAGGCGTAGCGCCTCACGTTACCGATAACGCGTTTGAGGTCGTAACCGCCCTCAAGGTCAAACGGGCGGCCGGTGAACATCGCCGGCACGGCCGGCGCGGTACCCTGGTACATGCCGACATGGTTTTCAAACAGGGTAAAACCGGCGAGTTTTTTTGCCAGCTGCGGGTGTTCATCCAGAACCTGCCGGGCAAAATCCTCCTGGAAGCCGTCGGGCAGCAGGTGCACCAGGTTGAGCTTGCTGGAAAACTGGAACACGTCCGTGCTGACGTCGTCGTCGGCCAGCCCCAGCGGGGCGCGGTCCTGCTGGTTCAGCAGCGCCGGTACGACCAGCAGCAGGGAGGATAGCGCCGGTACCAGGGTGAGCGGGAGCGGAAGGTTCCTGAGCCGGCTCAACAACCAGTAGAAAAGCGGGAACGCAAGCAGCCAGCCGATCCACTCCGCCCAGAATTTCCAGCCGTATTGACGCCAATCGACAGGCTCGCCATTGAACGCGCCGTAATTGAACAGGTCGTGCACGACGTTGCCCTGGACCGCCAGCACGAAGGCGCCGGCCAGCGCCACCGTCGCCAGACCCCTGGCAAACGATGTTTTCGACGACAGGTACAGCGACAGGAAGCTGAGCGCCAGGACGATAGTGAGCGAAACCGCGGAGAACGCGAGCGGACCGAAGCCGATATCGTCGCGGTTTGCCAGCAGAACCAGCAGGGGGCTGGCGAAGCCGATGCCGAAATAGAGTGAGAAAAAGCAGAAGAAGCGGCTGAGCATCGATGCCGAAAGCTTGGCTCGCGGTGTCGATTTGGGCGGGGCGGTCATTCTAATCGTTATTGCAGGCTTGGCGACAAGGTCTCAGACTGCCCGGCTCCCGGTCAGTTCCGGTGCTTGAGCGCGAAGCGTCTTTTCTGCGAATAGGGAAATACGTCGGCCTGCTCGCCGGCCTCGATGCCGGCCTTGATGCGGTTCCACCAGTCGGTGTCGAGCAGGTCCGAGTGATATTGCATGAATAACTGTAAATCATCCTCCCTGCTGAAGAAAAAGGGTGTGAACGTTTCCGGAAACACGTCGTTCGCGCCGACCGAGTACCAGGCCGTGTCGAGCATCTCTTCTTCATAGCTCGGTGCCGGCGGTATGCGGCGAAAATTACACTGGGTGATGTAACTGATTTCATCGTAGTCGTAAAAAACGACGCGCCCGGTGCGGGTCACGCCGAAGTTTTTCTTCAGCATGTCGCCGGGAAAGATGTTGGCGCCCGCCATGTCCCGGATGGCCTGGCCGTAATCCCGGATTGCCCGCTGACGCTCGCTGCCGTCCGCGTGGGCGAGAAAGCGGTCCAGCGGTTCCATGCGGCGCTCGATATAAACATGACGGATGATCAGCTTGTCACCGACCTCGTCGATCGATGCAGCGGTCGACGAGCGCAGCTCGGCCAGCAGGCTGGGTTCGATCCGGTCGAGATCGATGGCCACGTTCGAATATTCGAGCGTATCGGCCAGCCTGCCTACGCGGTCGTGAAACTTGACGAGCTGGTACTTGTCCCGCACCTCCTTGCGCGTGACCGTCTTCGGCGGATCGAAATGGTCGCGAATGATTTTGAAGACGAAACCGAACGAGGGCAGGGTGAATACCAGCATGACCATGCCACGCACGCCGGGGGCGAATTGAAAATTGTCCTGCGAATGCCGCAGGTGGTACTGCATTTCACGGTAGAACAAGGTCTTGGCCTGCTTTTGCAGACCCAGCATGGCGTACAGGTCGACCGGTGATTTGCCCGGCATGATGGACAGCAGGAAACGGACATACGCTGACGGCACTTCCATGTCGACGAGGAAATAGGCGCGCGAAAAACTGAAGACGATGGAAACGTCCTTGCGCCGCATCAGGGCCGTGTCGACGTAGAGTTCGAGTTTCTCGTTCAGCAGCAACGGTATGACCAGGGCCTGCTGGCTGTCGCCGTTGATGATGCGGCAAACGATGTAGGCCGCCTTGTTGCGGTAGAAAAGGGAGGCCAGCACCTGTATCTGGAAATTTGGCCGGGCCCGCCAGTTCTTTTTCCGGTGCCGCAGTATGGCCTGTTGCAGCCAGCGGATGTCGCGGCGCAGGTCGGCAAAATCGTTGCGCAGGCCGAAGCCGGTGACGATCTGCAGCAGGCAGCGCCGCAGTCCGTCCTGTAACGGGTAGTAGCTGCGGTAGTTGGGGGTCGCCCCGTGCAGGTGGGCCGTGCTCATCGTGGGCCGCCAGAAGATATGCCTGTTATTATAGTAATCTCTGTGAAGTACTCTGTAAGCAACTGAATTATAAAATGTTTCTGCACACTCTGCCTGGAGATGGTTCATCAGCATCGATATGTAGGCCGCCTTGATTCGCGGCCACAGGGAAGAGTCGGCAGCCGCTTCCGGATAGTTTTTATCGAGCCGTTCCACGGTTTCGATGACCCGCGCCTGGTAACCGTTGATCCGCTCCCGCGCGGCCTCGTGAATGCGCGCCCATTCGGCCTCCTCGAAACTGGCCTTGGCCTGCAGGCTGAACTGCCTGAACAGGCGGTAGTGCTTGTCGAAACCGGCCAGGATGGTGCCGGCGATCGCGGCCGCCATGCCGTCAGGCGAGCCGCCGCCGTGCGCCTGTCGTTGTTCGGTAACCTGGTTCAACCTGCCCGCCTTTTAGCCGCTGCAATGCATGTTCGAAACCCGTCGTGTTCGCCGAGATACCGCAGCATCTCCCCGGCCCATAGTTTGCAGGCATCCGCGGCCGGATGAAACCCGTCCTGGCAAAACCCGTGACGGTCGGCGTCGATGCGGCTTTCGAGATGGTACATGCACTCACGTTGCCGGATGGTCTCCTTGCCGGCTTGGTCCAGCATCGTCGCACGCCGGCCCAACGCCAGGCGCAACGGTCCCCGGAGCAACGGGAAGCGCGCCATTGGCGGCAGGCCCAGCAGCAGCACGCAGGCGCCGGGCCAGCGCCTGCGCACGGCATCGAGCGAACGTTCCAGGCCGGAGCGCCAGGCGTCGAGGGTGGTCAGCCCGGTAACGTCGTTGACCCCGATCGATACCAGTACGAAGTCGGGCGCGTTGGCGGCATGCTGCGCCTGCAGCATCTGGGGAAGGTCGGCCACGGCAGCGCCGTTCTCGCCCTCGAGTTGCCAATGCACGCTCAGCGCGTAACGGCCGGCCAGCTCGCCGGCAAACTGCACTGGCAATGTCTCTCGGGTCGATTCGAGACCCACACCGGCAATGATGGAATCGCCGACCGCGAGCAGGTGCAGCGCCGCCCCGCGGCCCTCCGTGCCGGTAGTCGGGCCCGCAGCCGGCGGCAGGCGAATGGCAGTGCGGCGCAGCCACAGACCCTGTACAAGCGCCACGGGCAGCAAGAGCCAATAGAGCATTCGGACTGGCCAGCGCGGTGTCAGCATACCGGTTTCATCCCGCCATGCCGCCACGGATTCGTGCGCGGTCCCCGGAGTGCGTGTGCGTTCCGGCCCGGACGGGCGTCGCCAGGCAATTCAGGGAAAACGATAGTCGAGCCATGTGCCGATATTCCTGCCAGGTGCGTCGATCCCGGAAGCGTGCTCACGGTAGCCGCTGTCGCCCAGGTTTTCCAGCCGTAAGCCCAGCCGCAGTCCGGCGCTCGGCTGCCAATGGATACCAACGTTGATTGTTGCCCAACCCGGTGTACCGCGGGGGTCGATACGAGGGTCCTGGGCATCGCGCGGGCTGAGGCGATTCTGGCGGCTTGCGAACAGCGTGTAGGGTTCGATCGTCCATGTATCCGTCAGGCGGTAGCGCAGGCCGAGCCGGCCATTGAGCGGCGGTATCCTGTCGGCCGGGTAAACCTGCCCGCCGTCACGTTCCTTGCCGTGCGTGTAGTTGAGTGTCATGAAGGCCCGTGCCCGCGCGGACGGCGACCAGTCGAGCCGGGCCTCCAGCCCGTAGATCACGGCCCGGCTGCGGTTTTCGCTGCGCACGACGATACGGCCTCCCGGCGTGGTCTCCCCGGTGGCAACGGAGGTAATCTTGTCGGCGTAGTCCATGCGAAACGCGAATAGTTCCAGCTCGGTCTCGTCGGCTTCCAGCTTGATGCCCGCGTCATAGCTGATGACCGTTTCCGGGCCCAGGTTCGGATTGGCGACGTTGTAGCGGTTGCCCGGGCGCGGCCCCAGCGTCGCCAGGTCGAATATGTTCGGCGGCCGAAAGCCGCGGCCGATGTTGGCGACGAGCTTGATGTCCGGATGCACGGTATAGACCGCGTGCACGTCACCGGTCAGGTCGGCCGGCTGCAGGCGAACGGCGGCGTATTCGGCGGTCCCGGGCAGGGCAATGTCGAACCAGCTGTAGCGCAAGCCGGTCCTCAGCTCCAGTTGCCCCAGGGCCGGCCATTCGGCAGAGGCATAGAGCGCGGACGAGTCCATCGTAGCGCCATCGGGAAAGCGGCTGCGGACCGGGGTCAGAATGCTCGTATCGCCGCTGCTTTCGAACCTGTGGCTGTCGATGTCATCGCTGTAGTATTCCGCGCCCCACACCAGGCGGGTGCCTGCGGGCAGCGTTGAATTGACTTGCAGCGACAGCCCGTCCAGCGTGCTGCGGTTCATTTCGGTGACGACGACGGGACTCAGGAAGGCCTGGCTCAGACGGTCATCCGTGATCACCTGGCGTGCCGCATGGGCTTCGAATTGATCGAACCAGGCGGCAATGCCCTCAAGGCGCAGGCGGGCATGGATGAACTCACGCCGGTTCGGTTTGAACAGGAATTGCCGCGACGACGGCTCGGTCTGGCCAAAGCCCGCCGCCAGTTCGTCGTATCGGGGCGTCGACGGCTGCTCCATGGCCTGGGCGGACAGCATCAGGCTGAAGCGGTCGCCAGTCCCGAGCAGAAACTTGAGGTCGGCGGCCCGCGAGCGATAACCCGAGGGGCTCAACTTCACGCCGCGGCCGGACCGGCGGGAGCCATGGCGCTGATAGCTGGCGCCGCCGGCGATGCCCAGGCCGCTGCGGCCGCCGCGGCTGCGGACACTGAACGCCAGGCCGTTGTCGACGCTGTCGTAACTGCCGTAGATCCGGCTTTGCTGCTGCCAGGTGCGGGTGTCGTATTCCGGATCGGCGGTGAAGATTTGCATCACGCCGCCCATGGCGTCGGCCCCGTACAGGCTGCCCTGGGCGCCGCGAACGATCTCCACGCTGGCCGCCGCGAAGGCGTCGACGAGCCCCAGGTACTGGTTCGGCGCGTTACGGAAGAGGGCGTTGTTGAGCCGCATGCCATCGATCATGTGCAACACCTGGGAGCCCTTCAGGCCGCGGATGATCGGCACGCCCTGGCCCGGGGTCGTTTGCTGGAAGAACACGCCCGGCTCCCCGCGCAAGGCCGAAGCGATGACACCCGGCCTGGCGGCGAGCAGCTTGTCAGAATCGATGCGGGTGACGGCGGCAGCCACTTCGAGGTCGCTTCTTTTCGAGCGCGTCGCCGTCACGTATACCTGTTCCAGCGGGCCCGGTTCAGGGTCTTCGCCCGGTGACGCTGCGAAGGCGCTCACGGACATCGGGGCAAAGAGCGATATGGCCGGCGCCATCAGCAGTGCCCGGCAGTCGGAGAAGTTCATCCAGGGGCTTGGTCAGGGGTTGTAGAAGGTGCACTGATTTTGCCACATTGACAGCACAAAAGCAGTACAGCGTTTATACTACAGGCCGTTCCTCGGGCGGGAGTGATTGTGGCCAACGTACTGACTTTGCGGCAACCGGGCGCGAGCGAAGACCGCGGTCTGGAACGCAACCCGGGCATGCGCTATCAGCCGGAATTGTTCACCGGTCTGCGCATCAACCGCAGCGCGGTGGAGCGCCGTGCGGCGACGGTCGCGAAACGCAGGTCGATCAAGCGCGATCAGCAAACGGCCTGGTTGCTCAAAGCCGTAACGCTGATCGATTTGACCACGCTGTCGGGCGACGACACACCGGGCCGGGTCAGGCGGCTTTGCCGCAAGGCGCGGCAACCGGTGCGCAAGGATATTCTTGCCGGGCTCGGCGCCGCGGAGCTGGATATCCACACCGCCGCGGTGTGCGTTTATCACAACCTCATAACCACGGCCCGGGAGGAACTGGATGGGTCCGGGATTCCGGTGGCGGCCGTTTCAGCGGGTTTTCCCGCGGGCCAGATATCACTGCCGCTGAAACTGGCCCAGGTGCATGAATCGATCAAGGCGGGCGCGTCGGAAATCGATATCGTCATCAGCCGGTCCCGGGTGCTGACGGGCGACTGGAAGGGCCTCTACGATGAAGTTCGAGCCTACCGCGAAGCCTGCGGGCTGGCCCATTTGAAAACCATTCTCGCCACCGGTGAACTGGGCACGCTGACCAACGTCGCCAAGGCCAGCTGGGTGTGCATGCTGGCGGGCGCGGATTTCATCAAGACCAGCACCGGCAAGGAGCGAGTCAACGCCACGCTGGCCTGCAGCCTGGTGATGGTGCGCGCGATACGGGAATATCACCGCCTGGCCGGCTACAAGGTGGGCTTCAAGCCCGCGGGAGGCATCGGCAAGGCCGGGGACGCCATCGCCTACATGGTATTGGTCAAGGAGGAACTGGGTTGCGACTGGCTCGACCCGCGCCTGTTCCGCTTCGGCGCCAGCAGCCTGCTCGGCGACATCGAGCGGCAGCTCGAGCACCGCCTCAGCGGCAGCTATTCGGCCGGCTTCCGTCACCCGTTGGGCTAAGGGGCCGCGAAGTAATGGGCATCAAGGAGATATTCGCGACCATGGCTTACGGCGAGGCGCCCGAAAGCGCGGCCGCCGCCCAGGCATGGTATGAAGACCGCGAGTTTACGCTGCTGCACTACATCGACGGCGACTGGCAGTCTCCCGGGAGCGGTGAATATTTCGATAGCCGCAATCCGGCCAGCGGAGAAACGCTGGCGCGCGTGGCCGACGGCAATGCCGCGGACGCCGACCGCGCGGTGGCTGCCGCGGCGAAAGCAGCGCCGGCGTGGGCCGCGCTGAGCGGCCACCAGCGCGCGCGCTACCTGTACGCCATTGCGCGCCAGCTGCAGAAGCACAGCCGTCTTTTCGCGGTGCTGGAGAGCCTCGATAACGGTAAGCCAATTCGTGAATCACGTGATATAGATATACCGTTGGCGGCGCGCCACTTTTATCATCACGCGGGCTGGGCGCAGGTCCGGGAGCGGGAATTGCCGGGGTATGAGCCGCTGGGCGTGGTCGGCCAGATCATCCCGTGGAATTTCCCCTTGCTGATGGCCGCGTGGAAGCTTGCGCCGGCGCTGGCGATGGGCAACACCGTGGTGCTGAAGCCGGCCGAGTACACCTCGTCGACCGCCCTGCTGCTGGCGCAGGTGTGCGGCGAGGTCGGTTTGCCGGCGGGGGTAGTGAACGTGCTGTTGGGCGACGGCAAGGCCGGTGAGGCGCTGGTCAGGCACCCGGACGTGAAAAAGATCGCTTTCACGGGCTCCACCGAGGTCGGGCGCCTGCTGCGCAGGGCGACCGCGGGCAGCGGCAAGAAACTGACCCTGGAACTGGGCGGCAAGTCGCCGTTCATCGTGTTTGACGATGCCGACCTCGACAGCGTGGTCGAGGGCCTGGTCGATGCGATCTGGTTCAACCAGGGAGAGGTCTGTTGTGCCGGCTCCAGGCTGCTGGTACAGGAGTCCGTGGCCGCAGCTTTGTTGCAGAAGGTTCGCGCGCGCATGTCCAAACTCGTCATCGGTGATTCCCTGGACAAGGGTATCGACATCGGCGCCGTGGTCGACCCGGTGCAATTGGAGCGCATCCGCGACATGGTGCAACTCGGGGTCGAAGAAGGCGGGCGGCTCTGGCAGCCCGAGTGCGACTTGCCGGAGCGGGGCTGCTTCTACCCGCCGACGCTGCTGACCGAGGTGCAACCCGCGGCGACGCTGGCGCAGGAGGAAATCTTCGGCCCGGTGCTGGTGGCGATGACCTTCAGGACGCCGTCCGAAGCCGTCAGCCTGGCCAACAACAGCCGCTACGGCCTGGCCGCCAGCGTCTGGACGGAAAACATCAACCTGGCGCTGGACGTTGCGCCCGCGCTCAAGGCGGGCTCTGTTTGGGTCAATTGCACCAACGTGTTCGACGCGGCTTCCGGCTTCGGTGGTTACCGCGAGTCCGGTTTTGGTCGCGAGGGCGGCAGGGAGGGCCTTTACGAATACGTCAAACCCGCCTGGGAAAGTGCGCTGAGCGAGACGGCGGTGTACCCCTTGCCGCAGTTCGAACCGCAGCCCGCAGGGTCGCGGTGCGGTGATGCCGGCAGTGTCGACCGGACCGCCAAGCTGTATATCGGCGGCCGCCAGAAGCGGCCCGACCAGGGCTACAGCCTGACAGCGTACGACGCCGCGGGCCTGCCCGTGGGCGAATATCCCAACGGCTCGCGCAAGGATATACGCGACGCGGTCGAAGCGGCACGCGCGGCGCAGGGCTGGACCAGCGCGACCGCCCACAACCGGGCGCAGGTTTTGTATTACATCGCTGAAAACTTGCAGGCGCGCGCGCAGGATTTCAGCCGCCGGATCGCCCAGTTGAGCGGCAAGCGGGGAGACGAGGCCGCGGCGGAACTGCAGCTGTGTGTCAGCCGCACCTTCACCTATGCGGCCATGGCGGATAAATACGACAGCGCGGTGCACGCGACGCCGTTCCGCAATATCACGCTGGCCATGAAAGAGGCGCTCGGCGTGGTTGCCATCGTGGCGCCGGAGGAAGCCGGGCTGATCGGCCTGGTGTCCACCGTCATGCCGGCACTGGCGATGGGCAACCGCGTGGTGCTGGTGCCGTCGCAGCAGTATGCGCTGCTGGCGACCGACTTCTACCAGGTGCTGGACACGTCCGACCTGCCCGGCGGCGCGCTGAATATCGTCACCGGTGAACGCGGGGCCCTGACGGCGGAGTTGGCGAAGCATTACGATATCGAGGGTCTTTGGTACTGGGGCAGCGCCGAGGGCAGTACGCTGGTCGAGGCCGAGGCCGCCGCGACGATGAAACGCACCTGGGTCAACTACGGCCTGTACCATGACTGGGAAGACCCGGCGCAGGGCGAAGGCGAGGCCTTCCTGCGCAAGGCCGTCGAGATCAAGAATATCTGGATCCCCTACGGGGAATGACACCGGCACCGGCGGCCGGGTGGTTGATTATAGCCATGCGAGGGGGGTACGGGCGGATCATTCAGAGGTTCGCGGCCGCCGCTTCGAGGTCTTCACTGGCTTCGAGCCACTCCCGGTCGAGTCGTTCCAGCGCGGCTTTGCGCTCGGCCTGTTGCTGCATCAGCCCAGCGATTTCGTCCTTGCGGCCGGCGTCCGCGTACAGCGTCTCGTCCCGGAGAAGGGTGTCCGTGGCGGAAATTTCCGTGCGCAGTTGCTGGATCTGTCTTTCGATTTTCCTGACCCGTTTCCGGTGGGGCTGCAGCCGCCGCCGGCGTTCCGCCTGCAGCCGCCGCCGCTCCTTGCCGCTGTCCCCGGTGTTGTCCGACGCGGACGAAGCAGGGCCCTCGCCGGCCTCCGTCTGCGCTTTCAGCCAGGCCGGGTAGTCGTCCAGTTCGCGTGTAAACGGCAACACGCGGCCGGCGTGTGCGACGTACAGTTCGTCACAGACGGTGCGCAGCAGGTGACGGTCGTGGGAAATGAGCAGCACGGCGCCGCCGAAACCGGCCAGCGCCCGGCTCAGCGCGTGGCGCATTTCGAGGTCGAGGTGATTGGTCGGCTCGTCCAGCAACAGCAGGTTGGGCCGCTTGAGGACCAGCATGGCCAGAACCAGGCGCGCCTTCTCGCCGCCGGAAAACGGCCCCACCGGCTCAGCGGCGCGCTCACCATCGAAACCAAAGCGCCCGAGGTGATTGAGCAGGTCCTGTTGTCTGAGCGCTTCGTTGCTGCGCCGCAGGTGCCACAGGGGGCTGCAATCCATTTCCAGCAGGTCGAGCTGGTGCTGGGCGAAGTAGCCGCAGCGCGTATGCGGGTTGATCTCGCGCTCACCGTCGAGCAGCGTGCTTCCGTCCAGCAAGGCCTTGATCAGTGTCGACTTGCCGGCGCCGTTGGCGCCGAGCAGCCCGATCCGGTCGCCGGCGTGAATTCGCAGTTGCACCGCTTCGAGCACCGCGCCTTGGTAGCCGACGGCCGCATTTTCGAGCCTCAGCAATGTTTGCGGTTGCCGCTCGGGCTCCAGGAATTCAAAGTGGAATTCGGAATCGACATGCGCCGCGGCAATGCGCGGCATGCGTTCGAGCATCTTCAACCGGCTCTGTGCCTGCCGCGCCTTGCTGGCCTTGTACCTGAAGCGGTCGACGAAGGCCTGCATATGCCGGATCTCCCTTTGCTGCTTGTCATGCATGGACTGCTGCAGCGCCAGTTGCCCGGCGCGGGTTTCCTCGAAGCTGCTGTAGTTGCCGCGGTAGCTGGCCAGCGACTGCCGCTCGATGTGGGCGATGTGGGTGCAGACGCCGTCCAGGAAGTCACGATCGTGGGAAATGATCAACAAGGTGCCGGCGTACGCCCTGAGCCAGCGCTCGAGCCAAACGATCGCCGGCAGGTCGAGGTGGTTGGTCGGTTCGTCCAGCAGCAGGATATCGGAGCGGCACATCAGCGCCCGCGCCAGGCTCAGACGCATGCGCCAGCCGCCGGAGAATTCATTGACCGGGCGGCCGAAGTCAGCGGCCGCGAAGCCGAGGCCATGCAGCAGCCGGCCGGCCCGTGCCTCGGCGGTGAAACCGTCGATGGCTTCCATTTGCTCGTACAACGCATGCAGCGCCCCGCTGTTCGATGCGCCCGCTTGCGCGGCCCTGATCCCGTCCCGCAGCCGGCGCAGGCCCGCGTCGCCGTCCTGCACGAACTCCAGCGCGGATTTCGTGGAAGACGGACTCGCCTGGTCGACGTGCGCGATGACGGGCTGCCCGGCCAGCATGACGTCGCCCGCGTCCGGCTGCAGTTGGCCGCGGATCAGTGCGAACAGCGAACTCTTGCCGCTGCCATTGACGCCGACGAGACCCAGCCGTTGGCCGGGGTAAACGGTGAGCGTAGCGTCGCGGAACAGCAGCTTGCCGCCCCGGCGCAGTTCGATCTGCTTCAGTTCAATCATCCATTGCGTGCCTGGCTGGAACGGTTGGCCATTATATGCCAGGACGATCGGTCCCAGGTTGCGGCCGCGGGTAAATATTCGTGGCCTCCGGCGGTGTAATTTGAAACAATAAGCGGTATGGAAACGGCAGGCTGGAAACAGTGTCGCGGCGTTGCCCGCAGACACGCGAAGCCAGCTGATGACCTGCCTTCGGATGCAAGATTACGGTGAGAATATGCTGCCCAAACGCACCCTGATGGGGCCCGGCCCCTCAGATGTTTACCCGTCAGTGCTCGAGGCAATGGCGCGGCCGACCATCGGCCACCTCGACCCGGCCTTCATTGTCTTCATGGATGAACTCAACGCGCTGTTGCGCGCCGCGTTCATGACAACCAATGCCGTGACGCTGCCGATTTCGGCGCCCGGTTCGGCGGGGATGGAGTGTTGCTTTGTCAACCTGCTGGAGCCGGGTGAAAAAATCGTCATCGCCAGCAACGGTGTTTTCGGCGGGCGCATGCTCGAGGTCGCCAAGCGCTGCGGCGCGGTGCCGGTGGCGGTTGAATTCGACTGGGGAACGGCCATCGAGCCCGGCAAGGTCGAAGACGCCCTGAAACAACACCGGGACGCGGTGGCGCTCGCCTTCGTCCACGCCGAGACTTCGACGGGTGCGCGTTCCGATGCGGAAACGCTGTGCGCCCTGGCGCGGGATTACGGCTGTCTCAGCATTGTCGACGCGGTGACATCGCTCGGCGGCATCGAGCTCAGGGTCGATGATTGGGGTATCGACGCCGTCTATTCCGGCACCCAGAAATGCCTGTCGGCGCCGCCCGGCCTGTCGCCGGTGTCATTTACGGAAGCGGCGATGGACAAGGTCAGGGCGCGGCGCACGGCGCCGCAGAGCTGGTTCCTGGACCTGAACCTGTTGACCGGGTACTGGGGCGGCGGCGCCAAGCGGGCTTACCACCACACGGCGCCGGTCAACGCCCTTTACGCCTTGCACGAAGCCCTGCGGATACTCAGCGCCGAAGGCCTGGAAAAGGCCTGGCGGCGGCATTGGCAAAACCACGAACTGCTGCGGGACGGCCTGGCGGCGATGGGTCTGGAGTTCTACGTGGCCCCGGACGACCGTTTGCCGCAGCTGAATGCGGTTGTCGTACCCGACGGTGTCGACGAAGCGCGGGTGCGCGGCGTTTTGCTGAACGAATTCGACCTCGAAATCGGCGCCGGGCTGGGGCCGCTGGCGGGCAAGATCTGGCGCATCGGCCTGATGGGCGCTTCGTCGACGCCCCGGCACGTGGAATTGTGTCTCGAGGCGCTTGAATCGGCCCTCAAAAAAGAGGGTCGCTGAAAACGGCGGCGCGGCGGAGGCTGCGTTCCGCTACCATCACGCGGCGATTGCCAGCGTCCTGAAAAACACACGCAGCAGGTAATTATGAAGCACCACCGAGCGGAAGTACCCGAACCCGCCCACCCGCAACGGCGCACGGAGCGGCTGCCGTTGCAGGAAGCCAAGCCGCGGGATGAAGACCCGCTGGCCGCTGAGCGCGTGGCGAAAATCATGGACAGTCCCGCCTACCGGCCCGCCATCGACGACGAGGACTTTCTCGGCGGCGATGATGCCCGCGGCGTGCGCCTGCAACTCGACTACCTGAAACCGGAGCGGTTGCTGAGAAAACACGGCATCGTCGACACGATCGTTGTTTTCGGCAGTACGCGGCTGGTTGAACCGCAGACCGCGAAAAGGAACTGTGAGCGGCTGCGCCGGGTGCTGGCGGAACAGCCCGGCAACGAGGACGTCGCGCGGCGTCTCAGGGTGGCCGAGCGGATTCTGGCCAAGAGTCACTATTACGAGGTCGCCCGGGCGTTCTCACGCCTGGTGGCGCAGTCGGACGGGGGTCCACCGGATTCGCGCCTGGTGATCATGACCGGCGGCGGCCCGGGGATCATGGAAGCGGCCAACCGCGGCGCGTTCGACGTCGGCGCCAAGTCGGTCGGTCTGAATATCTCGCTGCCGTTCGAGCAGTTTCCGAATCCTTACATCACCCCGGACCTGTGCTTCCAGTTCCATTACTTCGCCCTGCGCAAGTTGCATTTCGTGATGCGCGCCAGGGCGCTGGTGGCGTTTCCCGGCGGCTTCGGCACGCTCGACGAGCTGTTCGAGACCCTGACCCTGGTGCAGACACGCAAGATCAAACCCCTGCCGGTGGTGCTGGTGGGCAGGGAGTACTGGCGCCGCCTGTTCGATATCGACTTCATGGTGGAAGAGGGCGTCATCGACGCCGAAGACCGGGATCTGTTCTGGTACGCGGAGACCGCCGAGGACATCTGGGAAGGCCTGCTGTGCTGGTACGAGAAGTGCGGTGAAAAACTGGAGATGCAAACATCATGAAAATTTCATTCCACGGCGCCGACCAGGGCGTGACCGGTTCGTGCCATTTGCTCGAGTGTGCCGGCAAAAAGGTGCTGATCGACTGCGGCATGTTCCAGGGCGGGCGCGAACTCAGGGAAGAGAACGCGGAAGACTTCGGTTTTGACGCTGGTGAAATCGATTTCCTGTTGCTGACGCACGCGCACCTGGATCATTGCGGTCGTATCCCGCTGCTGGTCAAACGCGGCTTCGCCGGTGAAATCATATCCACGGCCGCCAGTTTCGAACTGGCGCGGCTGGTGCTGCTGGATTCGGCCGGCCTGCAGGAGGAAGAAGCCAATTACCAGAACCGGCGGGCGCGCCGCAAACACGGCAACAAGGCGAAGGCCGAGAAACCGCTGTACACGACCCTGGACGCCCTGAACAGCTTCGAACTGTTTGGCCGCAAGGTGAAGTACGGCGAGGCCATGGAGTTGGCTCCCGGAGTCCGTGCCACGTTCCTGGACGCCGGGCATATCCTCGGTTCCGCCAGTATCCTGCTGGAACTGGAGGAAGACGGGCGCGGGCACCGGATCCTGTTTTCCGGTGACCTGGGTTACAACGGGCGGGCCATCCTGCGCGACCCGACGCCGCCCCCGCACGTCGACAGCGTGGTCATGGAATCGACCTACGGTGACCGCCTGCACAAACAACTGAAGCCGTCGATCGAAGAGCTTTATGAAGCAATCAACACGACCATCGGACGCGGCGGTGTGGTCGCGATACCGACTTTTGCCCTGGAACGCGCCCAGGAGGTGCTTTATTGCCTGCGTGAAGGCGTGGAGAAGGGCGTGATCCCGGCCAGCCTGAACGTATTCCTGGACTCGCCGATGGCGATATCGGCGACGGAGATCTTCGACCGGCACCCGGAGTGCTTCGACACAGAGACCCTGACGATCTCGAAGAACGGTGAGGACCCCTTCGACTTGCCTGGTCTGCATTTTACGCGTGAGACCGCGGAATCGATCGCGCTCAACCAGGTCGAAAGTGGCGCCGTGATCATGGCCGGCTCCGGGATGTGTACCGGCGGCAGGATTCGCCATCACCTGCGCCAGCGTCTCGGCCAGCGCAGGAACAGCGTCGTCTTCGTCGGCTACGCGGCGCAGGGTACGCTCGCCCGGCAAATCATCGACGGCGCCGAGCGCGTGCGTATTTTTTCCGACGAGGTGCCGGTGCGCGCGAGTATTTACACGATCGGCGGCTTTTCCGCCCACGCGGACCAGGCGGAATTGCTGGACTGGCACCGCCACATCCAGAATCCCGCGACGACCTACCTGGTCCACGGTGAGCCGGAGAGCATGACCGCCCTGGCGGGCAAGCTGGGTCAAACGGACATCGAGATGCCGCGCATGGGTGATGTTTTCGAGTTGTGATCGAGGCCTGTGGACCCCGCCACGCTGACCCTGCTGCTTGTTATCGCCACGGTCGCGTTGTTCGCCTTCACCAACGGTTTTCATGACGCCGCCGACATGGTCGCCACCGCCATCGCCTCGCGCGCCATGCGACCGGGCATCGCTATCGCCGTGGTCTCTGTCTTCACCTTCATCGCACCGTTCACGGTCGGTTTGGCGGTGGCCGATACGATCGGTACTTTTATCGACATCGGCCAGGTTTCCGTCGTGGTCGCAGAGACGGCCGTCATCGCGGCGTTACTGGCTGCCGTGACCTATAACCTGGTGACGTGGCGGCTCGGCTACCCGTCGTCGTCGTCGAACTCACTGGCGGGTGGTCTCGTCGGGGCCGGGTTGTACACGGTCGGTGCAGGCGGCATCCAGTGGGGTTGGGCGTCTTTGCAGCACTTTCAGCTGAGCGGTGTCGCCAAGGTCGCCGCCGGCTTGCTGGTTTCTCCGCTGCTGGGCTTTGTGCTGGGGTTTCTGCTGATGAAGGCGATGTTTGCTGTCTTGCGCCATTTTTCGCGCCGCATCGAGCCGCTGTTCCGCTATTCCCAATACCTCAGCATGGCGTGGCTGGGCTTTTCCCACGGCGCCAACGATGCACAGAAAGGCATGGCGATCATCGGCATGATGCTACTCGCCAGCGGCACCACCGCGCACTTCACGATCCCGTGGTGGGCGGTGCTGCTGTGCGTTTCGGCGATCACGCTGGGAACGGTCTTCGGCGGCTGGCGCATCATCCGCACGCTGGGATTCGGCATTTACCGCCTGAAGCCCATCCACGCGGTGGCCAACCAGTTGGGGTCGGCGCTGGTCAATACGCTCGCGACCGCGATCGGCGCGCCGACATCGACCACGCAGGTGGTGACGGCCACGCTGGTCGGCAACGGTACGGCGGAAAAGCCGGGCCACGTGCATTGGCGCAAGGTCGGCTCGATCGTCACGGGCTGGTGGCTGAATCTGCCGGTTTCTATCGCGCTGGGCTGGTGCTACGCCTATGTATACTTTACGCTCAGGTCCTAGGGCCGGTTGACAATTGCGGAAAGCCATGATGGGCTTCATCAGAAAATTCCTGCTGCCGCGCGAGGTCGATTTCAACGCGGCCCTGCTGGCCCAGGCGCGTATCGGCCGCGCCATGGTGGATGTCCTGCACGCATCCTGCAGCCAGGAGGGTACGGCAGGACTGGACGCCATCGCCGAGTACGCCGAGCAGGCGAACGCCCTGAAAAACAAAAACATGCAGGAATTGCTGGATGTCTTTATCACGCCCTATGATAAGGAATCCATCTACCGCATGATTACACAGCTCGATTGGATTACGCTCTCGGTCAAGCACTTCGTGCTCGAAACCAACGTCTACGACCTGCATTCGATCGGCAAATTCAAACCGGTCATCGCCGCGCTGGCGGACATGGCGGAAGCGCTGCAAACGGGTATCGCTCAGCTCGATGCCGTGCAGATGAGCGTCATATCCCGCGACGTCGACCGCATCCGCACGCAATACGACAACGTCGTCAGCCTGTGCGCGCGGGAAACGGGCATCGTCCTCGAACAGGACGACATCAAACTGGTTTTCAAGCAGAAGGACCAGTTGCGGCAACTGCGCGAGATCGCCAGGCGCATTCACATCGCTGCCGATACGCTGGCCGACATGGCCATCAAGGTGGTTTAAACGATAAATGGGGCCGGGTTCCATACACTGCGTTATCGAACCCGGCCCCATTGCTGAAAAGGGCGCGTGCCCCTACCGATCGGGGCACGCGTCCGGAAAAGCAACTAGGCGGCTTTCACCGGGATATGTTTGACCTTTTTCTGCGCTTCCGCAGATTTTGGCAGGGTGATTTTCAGTACGCCCTTCTTGAACGATGCGTCGATCTTCGACTCATCGACCTCGACCGGAATCGGGATCGAACGCCTGAACGTGCCGAAAACACGCTCGGTGCGGTAATAGTCCTTGCCCTTTTCCTCGTCCTCCTGCTTCTTTTCACCCCGAATGGTGAGCAGGCCGTCGGTCAACGTGATGTCGACGTCTTTCTGGTCCATTCCTGGCAATTCCACCCTCACGTGGATAGCCTTGTCGTCTTCGGTTTCGTCGATCCGCGGAGTCAGTTGCGAGAATTCCTGCAACCGGCCCATCGGCATCGAATGCATGCCCATGCTCCGGAAATCGTCGAACAGCCGGTCCATCTCCTTGTGGAGTGATTCCATACCGGTATAAAACGATTCGAACGGACGCTCCTCGTCCTCCCATGACCTGAGTCCGCCCCAGCGCCATGGCATCATCTGTTTCAGTGACATTGCAACCTCCTTTCCATCGTAACTATGGAGTGTTAACAAACGGTGCGGCAAGCTCGCCGCCTGCCCGGAAGTCGTTGCATGGTCGTGCCCAGGCCGTTCTTCCGAACGCGGTTGCCTATCGCACAGTGTAAATATAGGTGTGAAATTCTGAATCTCAATCGGATCAGGGGCAAAAATGGCATATTTTTTTTGCCGGCCATGCGGGCGCGCATTTTTGCAGCGCGACGCCAGCGCGGCCCGCGACCCGGGCCGCGCTGGAGCAGGGGGTTACGTCTCTGGCTGCACCCCGCCGGGTTTGCGTGCGCGCAGGTATCGCGCGAGGTAGTGTTGCCCGGCCAGGAGCAGCAAACCGAGCAGGACCAGCAGCCACAGGTAGCGTTCCATGTAGGCCAGTACCAGCAGGCTGGCGGCGAGAAAAAGACCCGTGAGGCGGAACAGCCAGCCCATGCGGATGCCGGCGATGAACGTGGCCAGCGCGAAGACCAGCAGCAACACGAGGACGGTGGCCTGGGTGCTCAGGCGTCCTATCTGCTGGATGATAAATACCATCTGCACGCCAACGCCCAATGCCAGCCACTGGGCTAACTGTGTCCACAAGACGTTGGCCCACGGGTACTTGCCGGCGCGCACGTTGGGCCTTTCCGCTACCAGGCTGGCAACGAAGAACAAGGCCACCATGAACAACCAGTAGCCGTGGGCGTGAGCCGGTGCGATATCGGCGATCGCAACGCCGGCATAGGAGGCGCCCAGGAGCACGAGCAGGGTGATTTCAGAGGCCAGGTGCGTGGCCGTGAAAATCGGCTTTGAAGCGACAGGTTCTTTAGCCGCGGTTCCGGGGTCATTGCTATGTTCAGTCATTTCGGTCACCTTCAGATGGTTGCATGGACTCCCTCCGGGCCCAGCGCATCGACTTGTACGTTTCCGTCAGCAGCAGTACCGGCAGCGCGATCAGCACGATCATGCACCAGTCCCGCCAACCCAGTGGAACGGTGTGCAGCGCCGCCTGGAGCAAAGGCAGGTAAACGGCCCCAACCTGTAATGCAAAGGAGATCAGCCAGGCGCCGATAATCCACGGGTTCGAGAAAAATCCGACCACGTTCAGCGGCGCCCGCAGGGAGCGAAAATTGAATACGTTCATTTTTTCAAGGACGATGATCCCGGTGAACGCGACCGTTTGGGCCACCGCGAAAGGATGCCCCTGCTCCAGGTAATGGTGGAACAGCCACAGCGTGGCGCCGCCGATATAGACACTCAGAACCAGGATCGTGAGCATGCCGAGACGGTTCAGCACCGGTTCCGCAGGCGCGCGCGGCGGCCGCGCCATGATGCCTTTTTCAGCGGGCTCGAGACCGAGCGCAACGGCGGTCACGCCGTCGGTGACCAGGTTCATCCACAGGATCTGCACCGGCAGCAGGATCAACGGCCCGCCGAGCGCAATGTTGACCGTGATCACGATGACCTCGCCGAGGTTGGAGGAGAGCAGGTAGCGGACGAACTTGCGGATATTGTCATACTGGCGCCGGCCTTCCTCCACCGCGCCGATGATCGAGGCGAAATTGTCGTCGGTGAGCACGATATCGGCCGCACCCTTGGCGACGTCCGTGCCGCGCAGTCCCATGGCGATGCCGATGTCCGCCTTCTTCAACGCCGGCGCGTCGTTCACGCCATCGCCGGTCATGCCCACGATGTGACCCGCGCGTTGCAGCAGGGTGACGATGCGCAGCTTGTTTTCCGGGTTGGTGCGTGCGAAAACCACGTCCTGCGTCATCATTCGGAGCAACTCGGCGTCGTCCAGTTTGTCGAGTTCCTGGCCGTTGACCGCCTTCCCGGCGGGCAGGCCGATGCGGCGCGCGATCGCGGTCGCGGTGGGGGCGGCGTCGCCGGTAATCATGATCACCTTGATGCCCGCCTTGCGCGCGGTTTTGATGGCGAGCGGGACTTCCGGCCGCGGCGGATCGATGATGCCCACGATGCCCAGCAGGGTCAGGCCGGTTTCAATCGCATCCGCGTCCAACTCAACGTGGGCAGGGAGTACGCGGCGCGCCAGCGCCAGCGTGCGCAGCCCATCGCCGGCCATCGCCAGGTAAGCCTGTTCGAATGCTTCCCGGTCTTCAGGCCCCAGCGGCCGCTCGCTGCCGTGTTCCAGCAGGTGGCTGCAACGCTCGAGGACGATTTCCGGCGCGCCCTTGACCCAGGCGATTTTTTCCGTCCCCCGGTGCTCGACCACGGTCATGCGTTTGCGGGTGGAATCGAAAGGGAATTCGCTCAGCGTGCGGCCCTCGCCCGACGGGCTGATCCAGGCTTTGTAGGCGGCTACGACCAATGCGGCTTCGGTGGGTTCGCCGCTGTGGCGCCAGCCGTCGTCATCCTTGTCAAGGGCGGCGTGATTACAGGCCAGCCCGGCTTCCAGCAGCCCCAGCAGGTCGGGCTGCTGCCGGTAGTCGAGCTTGCGGCCTGCGGCTTCGAAATGACCGGCTGGATCATAGCCGGTGCCGGTAACGTCGATAACGGCGCCGGCCGTGCGGATTTGCCGTACCGTCATTTCGTTTTGGGTCAGTGTGCCGGTCTTGTCCGTGCAAATGACCGTGGCCGAGCCGAGCGCCTCGGCCGCGGAGAGCCGCCGCAGCAGGGCCCGCCGCCGCGCCATTGCCCGCACGCCCAGCGCCAGCGTGATGGTGACCACGGCGGGCAGCCCTTCGGGGACAATGGCCACCGCCAGGGAGATGCCGGTCATGAACATCTCCAGCAGCGGCCTGTTGAGCAACCAGCCGCCGAAAACGACCAGCAGCGATATGGCGATCGAGAGGATGCCGAGCTGTTTTCCCAGCCGGGCTATCTTCCGTTGCAGCGGCGTGGCGTTCCTGTCGATGCTCTGTGTCAGTTGGGCGACATGGCCGAAGGCCGTGCTCATTCCGGTCGCGACCACGACACCGCGCCCGCGGCCGTTCGTGATTCCGGTGCCCATCCAGACCATCGAGTGAGTGCTGTCCTGTGGCGTGTGCGCCGGGACCGGTCCGGTATCCTTGCCGACGGAAGCCGACTCGCCGGTCAGGGCGGATTCATCGGCTTTCAGGTTGAGCGCCTCGACCAGCCTCAAGTCAGCCGGAACGTGATCGCCGATTTCCAGAACGACGATGTCGCCCGGCACCAGCCGGCAGGCTTCGATTTTTCGTGTCACCCCGTCGCGCACGGCCTTGCAGACCGGCGCCAGCATGCGGCCCAGGGCTTCGAGGGCCCTTTCGGCTTTCCACTCCTGTACGAAACCGAGGGCGCCATTCAGCAATACGATGCCCAGGATCGTGAGGGCGTCGCCGATGTCGCCGATGAACAGCGAAATGGCGGCCGCCACCAACAGGATGATGACCAAAGCGTCGGCGAACTGGCGGCCCAGCAGCCGGTACCAGCGTTCTTTGCTCTCCAACTGCAGCTGGTTCGGGCCCGATTGCTCGAAGCGGCGTGCGGCCTCTGCCTCGGTGAGGCCCTGACCGGCGTCGCTGCCGAGTTCCCTGAGTACGACGTCCGCCTCCAGCGCCTGCCAGTGTCTTGGCGCTCCAGGCGGGTGTTCCGGGGCCGCTTGAGCCGCCTTCGGCGGCAACGGCTTTGCTGTCCCGGGCGCGTTCATTGGAGCGGTTTCCAGCGCACCTCCGCGGGCGTCAACTGGGGACGTACCACAAGCTGCTGAGCGAGACCAGCGAGCAGAACGTCAGCAGCAGGGAGAGGATCCGGACCAGGTAGAGCGGAACCGAGTCGACATCCAGGTCCTGGTCTTGTACATGCAGGTGCACATGGTTATAACGCCACGCGGAAATCAGGAATATCATCGCGCTGAAAATGATCAGGAGCGCGGCCACGGCGCGGATACCGCTTTCGGGCAGGATGTCGAAGGTGTACTTCGCCACCGCGAGCCCGGAAATCAGTGCGGCCAGCCCGGTGCGCAGCCAGGCCGCGTAAGTCCGCTCATTGGCCAACACGGTCCTGTCCATGGACAAAATATTGCGTGTATTCTGAACGTTACCTTCTAATGTTGACATATTCCATTCCCCGTTCCTTAAAGCGATCAGCGCATCGTGACATACATCCATTGGACGCTGTCGAACAGGAACCATTGCAACAGCACGAATCCGGCGACGGCGAGCAGGGCCATGAGGAATGCGGCCAGCAGGGCGCTGCCAAAATTATCGATGGCAAAGCCGTCCACCATCGCCGCGGTCAGTTTCAGCATCAGGGCGTTGATCACGAGCGCGAACAAGCCGAAGGTGACGACGGTCAGCGGCAGGGTCAACAGCCACAGCAATGGCCTGATAAAGGCGTTGACGACGCCGAGGACCAGGGCCGCCAGCAGCAGGTCGGAGGTTGAACGCGCCCGCACGCCCGGCAGAATCGCGGTCACCAGCGAGAGGCCGATGGCCGTGACCGCCCAGATCAGGAAAAGCCCGTAAAGCATGCCTCTGTCCTCTCAGCGCCTGATGCCGCGGGTATTGTCGCCCGGCGTCCCGCCCGATTCCGGATCCCAGCCGAAGGCGGCGGTGCGCCACATGTCGCGGTAATCGTAGTCGGTGTCGAGCGAAAGGTTGAGGCGGTTATAGCTGGAAAAATCGCTGACCAGGTGAACCAGCTGCACGATGCCCTTGTCGCTGAGCCCGGCGATGCGCAGCGCGTCCGTATCTGCATCGGTCACGGATTTGGGATCGTTGTTCACCTTGAGTGCAAATTCCAGGATGGACCGCAGACGCTGTTCCTGGACGGCGTTGGCGCCGTCGGCGAGCAAGGACTTGACGTAGTCCTCGTCCGTCTCCAGTCCGTAGTTCAGTATCGTGCAGAACGCAGCCGTGCAATAGGGGCAGCCATTGGCCTTGGACACGAGAATGCCGACGTGCTGGATTTCCGGCAGGGACAACTCGCCCATCTGCCACAGTATCTTGGATGAGCCGAGCTTGGCCTTCATGTATTCCGGGAAGTTCATTTCGACGTAGAAGTGGTTGGGCACCGCCCCTTCCATATCGGTGACCCAGGCGAACAACTCGCGGATGATGGGGTCGTCGACGGGGTCGGGTTTTACCAGTTTTACTCGCGCCATAGTGTTGTCCCTGCGTTGATTCGATGAAGTGCTTGCGTATAGTTTGTCATGCGTTTGCGTAAAAGGGTACCCCGCACAATCAGGCCCCGGCTCGCGGTCAACGGCGCTATACTGGGAACTGGCCCGTTCGCCGCGGGGGTGGGCCAGGGTCCGGTCCCCGGCGTTCGGCATTGACCCGTTGCCGTTCACGCTGCGGCAAGGCGGCTGCGGACGGCGTCTTGGGTTTCACAAACCCGGGTTTGGGGAGGTTCCTTCATCATGAACAGAATTTGGATCGTCGTTGCCAACCAGACCGAGGCTCAAATTTATTCCGCGACGCGACTGACGGGCAAGTTGTCGCTGCAGGGTAGCCTCAGGCATGCCGAGGGGCGCGCTTTTGCCCGCGACCTCGCCAGCGACGCGCCCGGGCGGGTACACGACCGCAAGGGCTTGGGCCGTCACAGCATGGAGCCGGCTACGGGCATCAAGGAGGAAGAACGTCGCCGTTTTGCCCGGGAGATCGTTGGACAACTGGAGGCCGCGCACCGACGCGGCGACTTTGACCGCCTGGTCCTGATGGCCGGTCCGGGTTTTCTGGGCGTATTGCGCAAGGCGCTGGCCGCGGAGTTGGCGAAAGCCGTGATCAAGGAAGTGCCTCGCGATATGATCGGCCAGGACGAGGAGCATATTCGGATGCAACTTGATCAGGCCCCTTAGCGCGCCCTGGCGTTGACGTGCCCGGGGTTGCACTGCCGGGAGGTAAAGGATGAAGTGGTCGTTCAGGATACTGACACTGGCTGGCATCGACGTTCAGGTGCACACGACGTTTTTCTTCCTGATCGTCTGGATCGCGTTGAGTTACTGGCAGGTCTACGGCACGTTCAGCGCGGTCGTGCAGGGAATCGCGATTATTCTCGCCTTGTTCGTTTGCGTCGTGCTGCATGAACTGGGGCATGCGCTGACGGCCCGGCGTTTCGGCATCGGCACCCGCAGCATTACACTGTTGCCCATTGGCGGCGTCGCCAATATCGAGGGCATGCCCGAGAACCCGCGCCAGGAAATCCTGATCGCGCTCGCGGGGCCCGCCGTGAGCCTCGGCATTGCCCTGTTGCTGTGGGCCGGGCTGGCGCTGACGGGCCGCCTGGATTCCGCGCAGGAGATGAGCGTATCCGGGGGCTCGTTGCTGCAGCAATTGATGGCGCTGAATTTGCTGCTCGCGGTCTTCAACCTGATCCCGGCATTTCCGATGGACGGCGGCAGGGTGCTGCAGGCGCTGCTTTCGATGCGTGCGGGCGCCGCCAAGGCGACGCGGATGGCGGCAGGTATCGGCCAGTTCATTGCCTTGATCTTCGCTTTGCTCGGCCTGCTCTATAACCCGTTCCTGTTCCTGATTGCGATCTTTATCTGGATTGGCGCCTCGAGCGAGGCGCGGACCGCCACGCTGAAAGAGTCCCTGAGCGGCCTCTCCGCGGCCCAGGCCATGCTGGTCGATTTCGAAGTTCTCGCGCCCGATGACCCGCTTGGCCGGGCCGTCGAATTGACCCTGAGCGGTTCGCAAAAGGACTTCCCGGTCATGGCAGGCGGGCGCGTGGCCGGTGTCATCGTGCAGGACGACCTGGTTCGCGGCATCAGCGAGGGCGGCGGGGATTTGCCGGTTGCGCGTGTCATGCAGCCGGTGATCGCCGATGTGAGCCCGGGCGAGGACATGGTGACGGTGTTTGAGTTGATGCAGAAGAATCCGCGCGGTCTGGTTACGGTGTCGGACGGGGGCAAGCTCGTCGGCGTGATCAATATCGACAATATCTTCGAATTGCTTCGCATCCGTGCGGCCGAGGAGGGCAGCAAGGCCCGGGCGGGAAAGCTCCGCATGTGACCGGCTCACCCGCCAAACGCGCTTCGGCGTTGCTTGCCCGCGTCAGCCGCTCAGCCAGGCAGCGCCCCTGACGCCGCTCGAGTCGCCGAACTTTGCTTTCAGCAGGCGGGTCTCGACGATGTCGGAGAACACAAAGCGCCCCCAGTACCGCGGTACGCTTTCGTAAAGGCCGTCGATATTGGACAAACCGCCGCCCAGCACGATCACGTCCGGGTCCAGCAGGTTGATCACCGTGGCAAGCGCCAGCGCCAGCAAGCGGCTGTATTGGTCGAGATAGGCCCGCGCGAAGTCATCTCCTTCTGCGGCCAGTGCGACGATTGCTTCCGGTGCCAGGTCGACGCCCGTGTGCTGCCCGTAATGCCCGGCGAATGACGGTCCCGACAGCCAGGCCTCCACGCAATCGCGTTTGCCGCAGGCGCAGGCGGTGCTGGCAACAGGTTGCCCGGTGGGCGCCAGTTCCTCGGAAGTCACGGCCAGATGATTGTGACCCCACTCACCGGCTATCGAGTTGACGCCTTCGATCAGTTGCCCGGCAATACAGATGCCACCGCCGACACCGGTGCCGAGAACGGCGCCGAAGACCACGCGGGCCCCGGCCGCGGCGCCGTCGGTCGCTTCGGACAGCGCGAAGCAATTGGCGTCGTTGGCCACCGCCACCGTACGCCCCAGCAGCCGGCCCAGGTCCTCCTTCAGGGCCTTGCCGTCGAGGCAGGTGTTGGGGCTGTTCTTGACGTTGCCGGTGCTATGAGAAATGGACCCCGGGATGCCGACGCCGACGGGAAGCGCTCGCGCCGGTCGGTCTGCCACGGCCTCGAGTTCCGCGACCAGTTCGCGGATCGCGGCGAGGGTTGCGCCATAGGATTTTTTCGGTGTCGCAACACGGCGGTGAAAGACGATATCGCCGGCCGGATCCAGCAGCGCTGCTTCTATCTTGGTACCGCCCAGGTCAATGCCGATTCTCATGCTGTCCACCCGCGGCTGCAGCCGCTCGAAGGGGAAACCACCCGCCGAATGATAGCATGCGGCGGGCGGCCGCCCGCTCAATGCAAACGGGGCCGAAAGGGGGCAGAGGTCTTATGCAGGGGCTGAGATGGCGGTAGAATGGAACGGCGGCAGCAGACCGTGTCCCAAGGCTGTTTGCAATACCGCTTTGAGCGGCAAAAAGCGTTATGCCGGACTGAGCCGTTTCATCACACTCGAGGCTGACAGGATGGACAGACAACAGCTCTTTCAGCGTTATGAAGGCAACCCGATCCTGACGCCGGAACAGTGGGCGCATACCGTCAACGCGGTGTTCAACGCCGGCGCCGTGAAACTCGATGGCATGACGCTGCTGTTGGTGCGCGTCGAAGACCGCAGGGGCATATCCCACCTGGGCGTGGCCCGCAGCCGGAACGGTCTGACTGACTGGGAGATCGAACCCGAGCCCATCCTCGAAATGGACCCGGAAAGTTACGAGGAAGCCTGGGGCATCGAGGACCCGCGGATCACCCGCGTCGGCGATGAATATCTGATCGTCTACACCGGGTTTTCGCGCGGCGGGCCATTGGTCCGGTTCGCTTCGACGCGCGACTTCGGGACCTTCGAGAAACGCGGCACCCTGATGCCGCCGGACGACAAGGATGCGGCGCTGTTTCCCTGCAAGTTCGACGGCCGCTGGGCGTTGCTGCACCGGCCCGCGCCGCAGATGGACGTTTCGGGCCGGGTGGGGGCGCATATCTGGCTCTCCTGGAGCCCCGACCTGCGTCACTGGGGCGATCACTCGACCCTGCTGCACGCCCGCAAGGGCGGCTGGTGGGACGCCAACCGGATCGGGTTGGGGCCGCCGCCGATGCTGACGGAATACGGCTGGCTGATTCTCTATCACGGCGTGCGCACGACGGTATCGAGTTCGATCTACCGCCTCGGACTGGCCATGTTGGACAGGCAGGACCCCGGCCGCGTGCTGGTGCGCGGCGATGAATGGATCTTTGGCCCCGAGGCCGCGTACGAACGCGTTGGCGACGTACCGGACGTCGTCTTTCCGTGCGGTTGGGTGCTGGACGAAGACGGTAACACCGTCCGTCTCTACTATGGCGCCGCGGATACCACCGTGTGCGCGGCAACGGGCAAGCTCGACCAGCTCATCGAACACCTTTACTCCCATTGCATTTGCGGCCAGAAGCACCGACCGGGCGAATGTTGTGACATTGCCGCCCAGGAGCCGGTCGAGATCGGCTACAAGGGCTGATTCATTCGGGTTGTCCTACGGGGAAGCCAGCAGCGGCAGGTCCAAGCCGGGGATCAGCCGCTGGATGTGTTTGACGCCGTCGTGGCTCTGCATGGCTTGCATTTCCGCCAGGGCCTGCAGAAACGACAGCGTCGCTTCGGCGCCGCGGTTCTCATTGGGCCGGTCCACGTGCAAGCCGTCCCGGCAGCTGCCCGATTGGGTGTCGTAGAGCGCTGCGCCGAGATCGTTTTTGCCGAGGAACCAGTCATAGGCCATACGCGCCCTGGCGCGCCATCGCGGGTCGTCACTGATGCGGAAGGCTTCGAGGCAGGCGGACACCATGGCCTGCGCCTCGATCGGCTGTTGGTCGAAGCGCGCTCGCTTGCCGCCCTTGCGATAAAAGCCGTTCGATCCGATCGGAGAGAAACACTTGCCTGACATTTTCTGGATATCCGCCAACCATTCCAACGACTTGAAGGCGCCGGCGATCATTTTCTCGTTTTCCAACGCGCTGCCGGCGGCCATCAGTGCATGCGGCAGGACCGCGTTGGCGTAGCTCAGGACATCTTCGAACCAGGGCCAGTCTTCGCTCGCGCAGTTGTCGAGCGCCCGCAGCAATCGTCCGGATAGCCGTTCGCGCATCTGCTGCGCCTTGAGGTCGCCGGAGAAGTGGGAAAGGTACTCGTTACAACCCAGCACGGCGAACGCCCAGGTGCGCGGGCTGGTCGTGGCCTCGAGGGCCGGCAACGCCTGTTGGAAAAGTTGGGTCGCCAGGCCGCGGTTCGCTTCCAGCGTGGCTCTTGAGACCACCGATCCCAGCGCCCACATGGCCCTGCCGTGGCTGTCCTCGGAACCGGTCGCTTCCAGCCACCTTCTCTCGAAGGACATGAAATTCCTGAAGCGTCCATTGGCAGGGTTGAACGCGTGCAACAAGAAAGCCAGGTAGCGGATACTCAGCGGCCGCGATCGCCTGGGCTGTTGACCGCTCTGTTCGAGCAGCGTCGTCAACAGCAGGCCGCGCGCGTTGTCGTCGGTCGTATACCCGCTTTGATACTCGGGAACGAGATAGGTTGCGTGCTGCAAAAGGCCGGTGTCATCGGTCAGCCGCTCGACGTGTTGCAGGTCGATCTTCAGCAGTTCCCGGGGGCGTGCGTGCAGCGGCAAGAGGCTGACCGCGCACCTTGGGCTTGTGTTTCGGTCTTCGATCACGCTCGTGAAACACTCGATGTAACGCGCGCCGACCACCGGCCACGTCATCCCGCGCCCCTGCGCGTAGGCCCGCATGCGCAACTGGCGGTAAAGCGACTTGTCCTCGAGGACCCTGTTGACCGCGTCCGCGGTGGCGCCGGCATCGGCGAACGGGACCAGTATGCCGCGGTTCTCGTCAAGCAGTTCCCTGGCGTGCCAGTACGGGGTCGAAATCACGGCCTTGCCCATGCCGGCGGCATACGCCAGGGTTCCGGAGGTGATTTGCGCCTCGTTGAGATAGGGGCTGATATAGATGTCGGCCGCGCCGATGAATTCCAGCAATTCGTCGAGATCGACATATCGGTTGTAGAAGATCACGTGTTGATCGACATCGAGATCGGCCGCCAGCGCCTGCAGTGACAGGCGATAGGCTTCGCCCTCGTGCCGCTTGACGTTGGGGTGGGTCGCGCCGAGCACGACGAAAACCACGTCCGGGTGCTGCCGGACGATGGCGGGCAGCGCGCGGATGACGTATTCAACACCTTTCCCGGGTGACAACAAACCAAAGGTGAGGATCACCTGCTTGCCTTCGAGACCGAAATTTCCCTTGTAGAAAATCGGGTCGATGAACGGTGCGTCCGGGATGCCGTGGGGTATATACTCGATTTGCGTTGCCGGGACCGAATAGACCTCCGCGAGGATATCGGCGCCCATGCTGCTCATCACGACCAGGCGATCGGAAGCCGTGACCAGTTTTTTCATGACGCTGAACTGGTGGGCGTCCGGTTCGCGCAGGATGCTGTGCAGCACGGTGACCAACGGCACCTTCAGCGCGTCTATCAGGGTGAGCAGGTGACTGCCGGCAGGACCGCCGAAAATGCCGAATTCATGTTGCAGGCAAGCGATATCAATCCCGCTGAAATTCAAAAAGTCCGCCGCGTAGCGGTAGGAAGCCAGGTCGTTCTGCTGTATCTCGAAACGCACCGCCTCAGGGTAGCGGTAGCCTTCACTGGTGTCGGTCATCGGCACGGCGAAGCATTCGGTGGCGGGCGAGGCTCCCTTGATCGATTCCAGCACGTCGGCGGTGAACGTGGCGATGCCGCATTGCCGGGGAGGATAGTTGCCGATCAGGGCAACGCGTTTCAGGCCGGGCGCAGTATGCGTCTGGCGCCGCGTTTTCGTGTCCGTATCGGTGGACATTGGCTCTGCCGCTCCTTCGCCGGGTGCGCGCTTGCATCGGAGGCTGGGCCGGGATCGACGCGGCCGTAACCGATGGTCAGGCGCAAATACCTATGTTTGAGTATGGCACAGGCGGCCACGGAATAACTTGACTTACGTCAGGCGGGTAGGGGACTTCCGTTGCTTGAGTTCAGGCCGTCAGAGCTTGCATCAGATCCGTTATCGGAATGACTGCAAAATTGGTAAACGTGTCGCACACACCGTAGGGCAGGATGATATGCCCGCCGTGCCGCATGGCGCCGCAGGTATAGACCACATTGGGCACATAGCCCTCGTGCTCGATCGGGTCGGGATGAATCAACGGTTCCTTCGACCGGGCGATGATCCTGGCGGGGTTGTCCTTGTCCAGGAGCACCGCGCCGATCGAGTATTTGCGCACGGCGCCGACGCCGTGCGTCAACAGCAGCCAGCAATCGTCCAGTTCGATCGGCGAGCCGCAATTGCCGATCTGGAAGGACTCCCAGGGATATGCCGGCCGCAGTATCGGCTCGCCGCCGTCCCAGTGATAAAGATCGTCCGAGTAGATCAGGTAGAGGTTTTCATTGTCGTGGCGCGCGATCATGGCGTAGCGGCCGTCGATTTTGCGCGGGAACAGAGCCATGCCCTTGTTCCTTGCGGCGCCGCCGCCCAGCGGGGTCAGCCGGAATGTCTTGAAATCGCGGGTTGCCAGCAATTCGGGGCGGATTTCGCGGCCGCTGTAGGCGGTGTAGGTCGCGTAATAGGTGTCATCCTCGAACCTGACGAATCGTGCGTCTTCGATGCCGTTCGACTGGCTGGGGGTGACGGGGAAGATGACGCGCTCGCACAGCGAGTCGCCATGGTTAAAGACCATTTCGACCTCGTCGCCGACGTCCTTGACGACGTGGTTCTGGATGTCCGGAGTGGAGGCAAGACCGGTGGTCCGCTCCAGCCGGATTTCCCCATCGCCGGTCACCGTGCCCGAGCGAAAGGTAATCGAGGATATGTGGCCCTCGCCGACGGCCCTGAGGCTCAGGATAAACCGGCAAGCGCCCGCGGGCACGTCCGCCTGATCGGGATCGGGCACGATGCTCGGGTTGAAAAGCGCCGAGGCCTCGAACGAATATTCGTGCAGGAAATAAGCACCGATCAGGCAGCGCTGAAAATACGGGATCGCGGGAGGGCGTTCGAGTGACGCCAGGATTTCATCGGCGCGTTCTTCGAAGATGGTGAGCAGCCGGCGGTGACGGCCCTCGAAGTCTTTCAATATGGCTTTCAGTGTTTTCTCAGCCGTGTCGGAATCGAGCACGAGGACCCGGTCAATGATGTGCTCGACCCGGCTTTTTTCGACCGGGTTCAGGTTACGCGGCTCGCTCGCGGGTCTGAAGGGCCTGACGACCACGCGCGCGGGATCGGGATAAAGGCTGACGGGTTGCCGCCGCAGAAACCAGGACTGGGTCAATGTCTGCCTCCGTGGGTTGTCACCCTGGCGTCACGGCGCAGGCGCGTGAGGGCCATCCGCGCGCAGAACCCCGTGTTCCTGCCCGTTGCAGGATGGCGATAATTGGTGACGTGTCGCCACGCTGATGATTTTTCTTAGCACCGGTTGTGCCAGCGGCCTTAAGTTCCGGTCCAACTATCGTTAAGGAACAACCAGGTCGTGTGAATTGCCTGGGCAACGCGATTGAAGCACAAAACCACGATCCTGTGAAGTGCCGCGGCCGGTTTTGCGGGTTCCAGCCAGCGTATTGATATAGGTCAACACAAACATATATTTATAATGCTAGATTGAGCCATGTGACCCATGCCTGAACGGGTCATTTACGCTAGGGCTGACCGGGTCACGCAACTTGGAGAACCAGCCATGAAAGTCGCGAAAGTCATCGAAATCACCGCGGAATCCGACGTCAGTTTCGAAGCCGCAATCCACAACGGTATCAGCAAGGCCGCCGAAAGCGTGCACGACATCAAGAGTGCATGGGTGAAGGAGCAGAAGGTCAAGATCGAGGACGGCCACATCGTCCGCTACAGGGTCGATTTGAAAGTGACCTTCGTCATGGATTGAGGCACGGTTTCGACCTGCCCGGGTTTCGTGAACCGACCAGCTTCCCACTCCCGCTTGACGCTGCCCATCGCACGCCATATCTGGGAGACCCGATACCGCTGGGCCCGGGACGGTGAGCCGCTTGACGCGGACATCGAGGCAACCTGGCGCAGGGTCGCGCGGGCAGCGGCATCCGTAGAGAAGTCCGGCCGTAAGGCTTGGGAAGAGCGCTTTTACGGCATCCTCGAAGGGTTCCGCTTTCTTCCCGGTGGGCGCATCCTGGCCGGAGCGGGCACCGACCGCCGCGTGACGCTGTTCAACTGCTTCGTGATGGGCTTGCTCGAAGATGACATGGAGAGCATCTTCGACGGTCTGAAAGAGGGCGCGTTGACGATGCAGGCGGGGGGCGGGGTCGGCTACGATTTCTCCACGCTGCGGCCGCAAGGCGCGCTGGCCCGCGGCGCCGGCCGGATCGCTTCCGGTCCGGTTTCATTCATGCGCATCTGGGATGCCATGTGCGCCACGCTTTTGTCGACCGGCGCCCGCCGCGGTGCGATGATCGCCAGCCTGCGCTGCGACCACCCGGACATCGAAGCTTTCATCGACGCCAAGCGCGATGCGGGGGAGTTGCGGCACTTCAACCTGTCGGTGCAGATCAGCAACGCATTCATGCGGGCGCTGGAAGCCGATGAAAAGTGGCCACTGGTATTTCCTGACCTTTCGATAGGCACGGACACACAAGGCGAAAGCGTGGTCAGGCACTGGCCGGGTTTCGCCGATGCGGTTGCGTGCCGAGTCCATGCGCGTGTGCCGGCCCGCCACTTGTGGCGGCGCATCATGCAGGCGTGCTACGAGACGGCGGAACCCGGCGTCCTGTTCGTCGATCACATCAACCGGCTCAACAACCTCCACTACCGCGAATTCATCACGACCACGAACCCCTGCGGCGAAGTGCCGCTGCCGCCCTACGGGGCCTGCAATCTCGGCTCGGTCAACCTGACCCGTTTCGTGCGCGAACCGTTCACGCCGTCGGCGCGCATGGACCTCGACGCCATCGCCGACACGGTCGGCGATGCCACGCGCCTGCTCGACAATATCATCGACATTTCACGCTTTCCGCTGCCTGCGCAAAAACACCAGGCCAGGGGCTGCCGCCGTATCGGTCTGGGCATCACCGGGCTTGCCGACGCCCTGATCATGCTCGGGCTCGAATACGGCTCGGACGAGGCGCGCGCGG
This sequence comes from uncultured Gammaproteobacteria bacterium, assembly GCA_963774415.1. Classification (GTDB taxonomy): domain Bacteria; phylum Pseudomonadota; class Gammaproteobacteria; order Xanthomonadales; family SZUA-36; genus SZUA-36. Next base: position 313,586 of record CAVZEU010000001.1, read on the forward strand.
CGGCGGCCGGCGTAATGCGTGCGCTCCGCGATGCGGCCTACGCAGCGTCGGTCGACCTGTCCCGTGAGAAAGGGCCGTTTCCGTTCTTCGACCGCGCAGCTTATCTCGAGAGCGAATTCGTGCGCGCGCTCGAGCCGGACACCCGGCGTGGAATCCGGCGTCACGGTATCCGCAACAGCCACCTGACGGCCATCGCGCCGACCGGAACGATCAGTCTGCTGGCAGGCAATGTTTCCAGCGGCATCGAACCCGTTTTCGATTTCCGTCTTGCGCGCAAAGTACTCAACCGCGCGGGTGAGTACGAAATCTTCGAACTGGAGGATTACGCCCACAAACTGTGGCGCGAACTAACCGGCGGCGCAGAATGCCTGCCGGCTGCTTTCGTGTGTGCCCGCGCGTTGCCGCCGACCGCGCATTTGGCGATGCAGGCAGCCCTGCAGCCCTACGTCGACAGCGCGATTTCAAAGACGATCAATGTGTCCGAAAATTGCCCTTTTGACGAGTTCGAGGCGTTGTACCGAAGCGCGTATGACCTCGAGTTGAAAGGCTGTACCGCGTTCCGGCCCAACCCGGTGACCGGTGAAATTCTCAGCACGGCCAAAGCGCCCGGCGCAGCAGGCGAGCGTCCGCCCGACGTGCACTGTTGCTCGCTCGAGCGCGAGGGTGACTGATGGCCCGGCTTGCAGGACACGCCGCCGCCGCGTTTACGGGATCTGTGCGAGAATACGGGCCAGCCCATAATTGGTGTGAGGGGAAATGACCGGCGTCCGCAGCAGGCAGGTGACAGTCAACGACCTGATGCAGCAAGATTACGTCTACCTGCTGACGGAACCCGCGGGGGAAAACTTCGATGACCGCTTCAAGCCGGACCTGACGCCGAAGCAGATGTTGGCCATGGGCGTGTTCGGCGGCAAATACATGACCGATTGCCAAGGTGAATACCCGGCCGACTGGTTCGCCGCCGCCAAGCTGAGCCCGCAAGGCCGGAACGCTGAACTCAACTTCTTCGGTGTGGACGCCTCCAAGCCCCTGGCGTACTGGCGGGAAAAGGGATGGCTCCACCCGGACGATCCCCGCGGCTGGTTTCAATGGTATTGCCGTTATTACATGGGCCGGCGCGGCGAGGACGATGACCGCCAGGTGCGGCGCTGGCTGAACATGAAGCGCCATATCAGCCAGCTCAAAAAGCACTGCGTGCGAGGAGACCTTCGCTGCCGGCCGCGGCAGCGCCAGGCCTTGCTGCACTGGGCCTACGACTCGAGGAAGTTTTGACATGACAACGGTAATGACGAGCGCTTGGCGACGCATAGCGGGCGGCGTGCTGGCCGCGCCGTTGCTGTGGCTGCTGACCGCATGCCAGGGCTCCATGCCGGATGGGGCGGAGGCGGTGAAAGGTTTCGACCTCGACCGTTATCTCGGTAAATGGTACGAAATCGCGCGGCTGGACCATTCTTTCGAACGCGGCCTGACGCAGGTGACGGCGGCCTACAGCCTGCGCGACGATGGCGGTGTGCGCGTGCTGAACCGCGGTTACGATGCGCAAAAGGGCCGGTGGAACGAGGCGGAAGGCAAGGCCTACTTTGTCGAAAACTCCGATATCGGCCGGCTCAAAGTTTCGTTTTTCGGCCCCTTCTACGGCGCCTACAACATCATTGAACTGGATCATGAACATTACCGCTACGCCATGATCATCGGCAACGGCACGAAATACCTGTGGATACTGGCGCGCGAGCCGCGGCTCGACCCCGCGGTGCTCGCCAGGCTGCGGGAGCAGGCGCGGGGACTGGGCTTCGATACCGATCAATTGATTTACCCGCAGCGGCGAGCGACGGGCCCAGCCGATGATTAAACGGAACCTGTTCGCCCTTATCGCCCTGGGCATCGCGGCTGCGTTCTGGTTTTTCGATGCGTCGGTGCATCGCTTCATCTACGGGGAAGCGCGCTTCGAATTGGTTCCTTCCAGTTTCAATGAACTTTGGATGCGCGTACTGATCGTCCTGTTGATCCTGCTGTGCGGAGTCCTTACCGACGTTTTCCTGCGCCGGCTGATCGTCGCGCACAGAAAAGTGGAAGCCGTCAGGATCTATAAATCAATGGCCTTTGCGACCCATCATATCCTGAATAACCTGTTGAACCAGATGCAATTATTCAGGATGGAGGCCATGAAAAGCGAGGATTTCGACCCGGAGATGATCAAGCTCTACGACAAAGCGATCGACGAGGCGGCCGGCCTCGTCAGCAAACTGTCGCACCTCGAGGACATCACCGAGGAGGAGATCAAGTCATCGGTGGCGCCCTGATGGCCGGGCTGCGACTTGCAGGCTAATGATGACCGCCGGGCTTTTTGGTCCTGCTGAGCACGTGGATCGACTCGATGAAACACTGCTCGATAAACCCGCCGGCGCCGCGTACCACCAGCTTGTCCTTGTCGGTGAGGTCGCCGACCGTGGTGCTGAAGGTCAGGATTTCCGCGCTGCGAAGGCCGTCGCAGGGATTGCGCACGGTGACCAGGTAATCTTCCTTGACGCCCGCGTGGATGATGACGTGGTAACGGTCGATACTGTTCCAGCCGTTGATGCGGTAGTTCTTGAGCCGCTTGACCGGCTTGCCGATAACGTAACCGCGCTCGAGGAGTTTTTGCCCCAGCGGCACGGTCTGCGGGGGCGGGCCGGCGGCACAGGAGGTTGCCAGCAGGCAGATCATCACCAGGGTCGTGGCAGTCGCAAGGGTCCGTGTCATCGCCTGAATCTCTCGTTAGGTGTCTGCAAGGTTGGATTCAAGACGACAAGGAAGGTTCAAGGTACGCGGGTCTTTATTGATCTGCATCATTTTCAGCGGCGGCCAAATCGATGACTATTAAAATCAGCTGGCGGCTATTTGTTTATTCGTTTCAGCCTGCGTCAGCGAACAGAAACGCCCTCAACACGATCGTGAATGCAGAAATCGCTGCTGGAAAGTTCCGCCAGGGTTAGCTTTTCAATAGCGCGGATTCGGTCCTGACGGTGCTTGACGAAATCCCCGATGCAGCAGGCGCCCTCACGCTGGAAGCATGGATCAATCCGACCAGGAACGATGCCATTGAGGGTATTGTTGGAAAATACGACGGCGCGGATGGCGAGTGCTCTTATCTGCTTTATCTGACCGATACCAACGCCCTGGCTCTCTGCTGGTCTGCGAACGGGACTGCCCATCGAGTTTCGATATAATCAGCTCATAGTCAGGACGACGTGTTTTCTATGCAGTAAGAGGGTGCCGGCGAGCATCAGTATCATGAATGCTATATGGGGAAAGAGATGACACCGAGGACCATAGCCGTCGTCGTGCTGATCCTGTACTTTCTGTTTTACCAGTTTTACGCGCGCCGTTTCCTTGCACGCAAGGTTTTTAAGCTCAGCACAGAGCCCACCACACCGGCTCACACAATGCGCGATGATATCGATTACATACCCAGCAATAGATATATCCTGTTCGGCCATCACTACGCCTCGGTAGCGGGGCTGGCCCCCATGCTGGGTCCGGCGATTGCTGTCATCTGGGGCTGGCTGCCCGCTTTGTTGTGGGTCGTGCTGGGGACATTGCTGATCGGTGCGGTGCACGATTTTTCCGCCTTGGTGCTATCGGTCCGGCACCGGGCACAGAGCATCGGCACTATCGCCCGTGATGTCATCGGGCCGCGCACCCGGCTGTTGTTTCTCATCGTGATCTTCTTCCTGATCGCCTTGGCAATGGGGGTGTTCGTGCTCGTTATATCGGGCCTGTTTGCCGCGCCCGATCCCGCCCATATCCCCGTTACGGCCCATCCCGAAGCGGTTTTCCCCACCTTTTCACTGATGCTGATCGCCATGGTGATTGGTTATCTGGTCTTCCGCCGCGGGCTGCCGGTGTGGCCGCTGATCTCGGTAGGCTTTGTACTGATGTTGATCACCACCTGGATGGGCATGTCGATGCCGGTAACCGGCGTCACCACTGACGATTGGAGCTGGTTATTGCTGGTGTATGCATTTCTGGCCAGTGTGCTGCCCGTCTGGCTTTTGCTGCAGCCGCGTGATTTCCTTAATTCGCTGTTGTTGTACCTGGCGCTGTTCGGCATGTTGACCGGCTTTTTCCTGCTCTCTCCGGGCTGGGCCGCGCCAGCCATCAATCCCCATCCGGCCGGGGCGCCGTCTATGATCCCGTTCCTGTTCATCGTCATTGCCTGCGGCGCGGTCTCCGGTTTTCACGGCATGGTGGCCAGCGGCACCACCGCCAAGCAACTCGATCGCGAGTCGGATGCGCCGTTGATCGGTTATGGCGCCATGATTGGTGAATCGCTGCTGGCCCTCATGGCCGTCATGGCGACCACCGCCGGCGCATTTAAAACGCATGCGCAATGGTCCAGCTTTTATGGTTCCTGGGAAAAGGCTGCGGGGCTGCACCAGAAACTGGGCGTCTTTATCCAGGGTACCGGCCAGTTCGTTCACCAGCTTGGCGTGCCGGTTGAAATGGCGGAGGCATTTATCTCGGTCGTGGTGGTGGCGTTCGCTTTAACCACGGTGGATACCGGTGCCCGCCTGCTGCGTTTCAACGTGGAGGAAATCGGGCAGACCATCGGCGTACCCGTGCTCGGCAACCGTTATCTATCCACCGCGATCGCCGTAGCCGCGATTGGCTTCTTTGCTTTCTTCGAGGTCAACGGCCAGCGCGCGGGCCTGTTCCTGTGGACTTTGTTCGGCACCACCAATCAGATCATGGCGGGACTTACCCTGCTGACAGTGACCATCTATCTCTATCGTAAACGCCAGCCCATCCTGTATACATTGTTGCCGATGCTGCTGGTGTTGAGCGCAACCATTTCGGGCATGGGTATTGGCGTGTATGAGGCGATCATGAAGCGGCAATGGACGGTGATGGCCGTCGGCGGATTCATATTGCTGCTCGCACTGTGGTTGGTGGTGGAGGGAATCCTGGCGGCGATAAAGATCCAGCGGGAGCGGCGGCAGCAGCCCGCCCAGGCGCTGCAGGAAGGTTGACGGCGCCGCGGCCTGAATCTCATTGACCAAGAGACCGCCACAGGGGCGGTTTTCGTAATGGTTGGTGGAGGCGGCGGGAATCGAACCCGAAGCGCAAGCTTTAAAAACAATCACCTACGTCACCATGTGCCCGATCTGTGCCATTTTCGATTCGATTTCGCGGGCAATTTCGGGTCTGGACTCGTTGATCCAACGCCCGTAAACGCGCCGAATCATGCCCCAATCCCGGTGCCCCATCTGTTGAGCTACCCACATAGGCGGGAAACCCAGCGAAAGTAACTGAGAGGCATATGTATGCCGTGTCTGATAAGGGCGCCGGTAGTCAATGCCAGCGGCATTGAGCGCCGGCGCCCATGCCGTCTTTCTTATTTGCCCGTCAGATTGCCAGGGGGCCTCCGTCTTGGGGTTCATAAACACGCGGGCACCGGGTTTGGGGTTTGACGCCAAAACGCTGTTCAGCGCCGCCAGAGCGGGCGGCAGGAGTATAATAGTCCGTTTCCCGGAATAGGTTTTCGGGGACTTGATTTGGCCCCGTACCTCCGCTTTACAAACGTAAACCTGCTTTTTAGGTAGATCGACGTCTCGCCATTCCAATGCGATAAGCTCCGAAGTCCGCAGACCCGACCAGAAAGCAAACTGGAATAGCTCCCGCACGAGGGGAGAGCAGTGGTTAAGGATTCTGTCGATCTCATCCAGCGTGAACGGATCGGGTGCCTGCGATCTGTGCGGAAGGTGCTTGATCCGGTCAAGCGGATTGGAGTCCAACAGTTCCGCATAATAGGCGTCTGCGAAAATCTTCCTAAGCGGAGTAAGAACGTTGTTGATGCGCTTGGAGGAGATATCCAAATTCGCAATCCAGTTCCGAATTTCCACGGTCGTGATTTCTGATAGCTGCTTATCGCCAAACGCGGGAGTCAGGTGAAAATTAATTGCGCTCTCGTAATCCCGAAATGTGCTTGCGCTCAGTGTTCTCTCCGAGTCTCTAAGAAATGTTTGAAGCGCGTCTTTAACGGTTGGGGTAGTGGATTGTTTAACAAACGAAGATTTGGATTCAGGAAAGTATCGGGACGCTTTAAATGTCCCTTTTGCGATATCGAGCAATGCCGCTGCCCGAATGTTTGCAGCGTACTCTAAGCTTTGCGGAGTAGGGGGCACAGGAATTGAGAATCTTGCGCGTTGACCATTAATCGGGAGGTCAACCTGGACGCTGTTACCGCGTGTCCTTACGCCCGTGTACCGCTTAACCATTCGTCGATTGCCTTTGTGTTGAAAACGATTCTGTTGTCGGGGGCTTTTCGCCAGTGGAGGTTTTCAGCCCAGACGCCCTTTTTCTTTTTTTGCCGGATTGCTTCGGGCGAATACCCTGTTAGTTCCGCAAGCTTTTTGATAGTCACCCAGTTCATTCCGCGCCGACTTCTCTAACTCTTGTTTCTTCAAATAAAGTCGGCTCTTCATTGCCAATTTCTAGCTCATATTGAACAAGAAAGTTATTCGCTAATTTGAGAAACTTTGTTCTCTTTCCCACGTCTGATTCAAAAAGACAAGGTCCTTGATCTGTGTACTCTTCGAAAACATCCTTTGCAGGAACAAATTCAAAGCTTTCTCCAATTTGATCGAGGGCGGCTGCTAGGAGATCATTTATGAATTGAGACTTCGTTCTGGCTGGATACATTTCGCAAAGTGCGGCAATTCTAGCCTCGATATGGGTTGCAAGACGTACAGACGTTTGCCGTTTCATTAACCGGCTGTTATCAGGCGAATCCCATACTGCTGAAAGATTTTTTGCTTTCATATCGTGTCCAAACTCTATATATAACTTAAATGTATTACAAACGACATTTACAGTCAATACCCAAACGTTGATAAAATTGATATGGTTCAGTCTGATCTGGTTTAGGGGTGCCAATAATGAAGAATGTCGTATATTTTTTGGGGGCAGGATTCTCCGCACCTGCCGGATTGCCGGTAATCAGTAACTTTCTTTTCAAGGCTAAGAATCAGTGGGCAGGTAACAAGCAACGGTACGCTAGCTTTGAAGATGTATTTAAGTATATTGATGCACTATCCGTTGCAAAAAACTATGTATCAGTTGATCTATTCAATATTGAAGAAATCTATAGCATTGCGGAAACACACCTACTATTGCAGAAAAGCAAAAGGGCAGATTTAGAACAGTTTATCAAGAAGGTTATCGAACACCATACGCCTCCCTTTGAGCGTCAAAAAGAACCCTATACATCAAACGCGCCGGATGATGTTCTCTTCGGCGGGAAGACAGTTGCCCCCTACGTTAGATTTTGCTGTGCTCTGGGAAATCTTGAACTTAATTTGGACCTCTTATATAGAGGTGTGCAACAACGTGAAATTTACTTGGCAAATTACGTTATCAAGCCCATCGAAGAGCCGAAAGCTCGCTATAAAATAGTTTCGCTTAACTACGACCTTTTGATCGAAAAATCAATTCAGTACCTCAAACCTACCAAAGATTCACAATTTGAACTTCCAATCGCCAAACTCCACGGTAGCATTGATGGGCAGATTGTTCCCCCATCTTGGCGAAAGGACATTAACCAAGGAATTACCGAACATTGGACAAATGCCGCACGTTGGATCAAAGAAGCAAACGAAATCAGAATCCTGGGATATTCACTACCTGCTACCGACGTCTATATAAAATACCTCTTTAGTACAGCACTTTCAGAAGCGCGAAATATTCAGAAAATTGACGCAATATGCCTTGACCCTGAAGGGAATGTGCGTTCGAGATATGAAAACCTTTTCGACTTTCCCGAATTTTCCTTTTACAACGTAGATCTCTCTGGCTACCTCAATGAGCTAGGTAATGCCCAAGGGCGTGCTCCAAAAGAAAAATCGTTCCGATTTACCGAAGAAAATCACGAACGATTCATAAAGAATGTCTCAAAATGGGACTAATGTGCAGTATTACAGAACACTGCACATTTGCCGTAAAAGATGATTGACACAGCGAGATGACCCGCCTCTAGCTACCCAAATTGCTCTTAGCCGCTCTCATCGTCTGCGTTCTTAATAGTTTGTATCAAGAGCTCTAGAGTACCCATGTCACGGTTTTTCCATAGTCGAATCAGTTCACGTACCAATAAAACCAGCGATCCTACGAAGACAATAATGAATGCAGCCGCCCACACATCTTTGGTAATACCTAGCGCAGCTTTAAAGTCTGTAGTTACGAGTGTCACACTGACAGACAGCAGAACAGTAAAGGGAAGCGTCCATTTTTGTTTTGATACGACTGCATCCAAATGCTTAAGAAGTATATTTTCCAGTTTGTCCTCAGTTATCTCAATCAGGTCTGACTTTATGTTACTTCTTCGTGTATCGATAAAACGCCCCTCGCCTGTATCTTGAATAATGATGCTGCCGTTACTCATCGCTACTCTCCCCAGAGGCCTTTTCGTCACTGTCGGCTTCGGCATTTGGTAGTAAGCCTAAGGCCCCCAGAGCATGTGGCGTAATCGCACCGCAGTTGGAGCAGCCAACTAGAGCAACAGGCACGGTGTTGCCCCCTAAAACGATAGATGTAGTAATTTCATCTTGGAGCACTAGGCGTGAGTAACCGTCCACTACCGTAAAGGTCGTGCTCCCACAACGATGACAGGGGAGATTGACCCCCCTTTGTCTAATTATTCTTGCTACCTCTTCCCGATCCATGTCATTCCCCTAAAGTCTTAAACCGTCGTGACCACAGAACGCTGATGTTCATTTCTGCGGTATTTTTAGTCTAAATTTTTTTTACTTGCATAACCCAACAAACATACTCTTTTCCATTGTAAGCGCAACATAATGAAGTTTTAGTTACCTATGTTCTACTTGGTCTTCAGATTACAATTACTCGCTACATCTGCTTTGGAGGCAGCGCTCATATCCACTCGAATTGAAGAGTTTCAATCATGGCGGTTTGATCAGGTCTTTCGTAAGTTAGTTGTTTTTTTATGCTAGCAACCTGGGCTCAAAATATAAGCTGCGGTTTTGGAGGTTTCTCGGGATTTCAACTATGTGATCGGCAGTGAGGTAATGCAGCATCGGAATAATTTGACCTGCTTCAGGACGTGGCGCGGAAATATCAACGCCATGCTCTATAAGCTCAGAGCGATAGCGATAAAAACTCGACCTTGGAATGATCGTCCTAACATCTTGCCCGTTTGTCCAGGCACTATAAACAAGAGATAGGCGAGGGGGCAGGTCACTAATTTCCTTGGAGCTAAGTCTAAATTTCTGGTTCAGTTTCATGTTCATTACGCGCTCCTTTACTATTTCAAATGGTGTTCCCACGTTTTTCCAATCGCTGCCTTTATTCAACCTGCGCCTTTTAAGTTCCATTGAATGTAAGCGCACTTCAACTCTCAGCAAGCCTTTTGCGTGGTTAGTCAATTCATCTTTTAGAGGTAATAGTTCGGGGTAATTTGTGTTTGAGTAGCTCCAAATATTTGCTGTATATCTTTAGTGAAATTCTCCTTGAGTTTTGCCCAACGTAAATGGTTTCTCCCGAATAAGAGGAGGCCGCCTGGTGTTTACCACGCACGATGGGTGCAGCGGCGCGAAGCCATGCGGGTACATCATCTTGCTTGGGAAGTCTGAATGACTCCGTAACATCGACGGTCTTAAGCTCGTAGTCGCCTGCCAGCCAGGCAGACACGTCGCCTTGGCTGGCAGGCAATCCAAGAGCCGTAACGACCCGATAAAAAAACTCTGCGCAAATGCCTGGCAAGTCATTTGAACCGAAGACATTGTGCCCCTGCAAAAACTTGGTAGGATTGCCACTTACCCATAATTGGTTTAAGTCGTGGGTCTTAACATGACACTCGGCTTTCGTGGGATCCTTCGACCTTTAAGGCGTTTGTAGCAACTCCAATCAACTCTCCCCGGACTTACCGTCTATGGAAATGATTTCACCGCCATTGATTAGACCCATCGTGCGAGCAGGAAATGACTGCTGTGATCCAGTCGATCACGTCCCGATTTCCCATGTGACGAATCTGTGCCATTTTGGAGACCAAAACAGACCATTTGAGACAAATCGGAGAGAATTTTGAAAAAATAGAAACCACTCCAACCCATTGGATTTAAAAGGTATCCAATGGTCTGGAGTGGTCTGGTGATTGGTGGAGGCGGCGGGAATCGAACCCGACGTTCATTTGATCAGACTGCCGACGCAAAGAATTTACCCCGGCGTTACGCCGGGGTACAAATATGGTGGAGGCGGCGGGACAGCTTATCCTCTTCTTTCGAAAAGGGCTGGACTATACCTTCATCCTGTCGCCAGGATGCGGAGCGTGTTATCCGGGACCAAATACATCTCCCGAATCCTAGTGCCGGCTCGTTCCATTCGGACTCAGCCGGTCTATGAGTCTCTACAGGGCAGGCCTGAAGTTGGCCTTCTTCCTACCCCTCGGTATTGCCTTTGCAGTCGCCTGCTTTAGGTTTCACCGATGTGAGCTCCGTTTTCACTTTACCCTCTCGGGTAAAGGCGACCCATGTTGATCGAACCCGCGTCCGCAAGTGATCCACTGTTGGCTCTACATGCTTATCCGTCCTATTAATTTAACTGCAAGCTACCCGGTCGGCAGGGAAAACTCACAGCGAGCCTGGATAGGTTTTAACGGCGCCACACCAGGCGTGCTTTGCCGCGATCCTGTGTTGGGTGACCCCCGGGATCCGATGCGCACAGGCACGCTTCGGGCGGAGGGCACTAAGCCAGGTTTTTAAGCTGCTAGTGCGTAGTTGTCGTCGTTGGCAACTAAAAGGTTTGCAATCAGTTTAACGAGTTGTTTGCAGCTCGGCATGCACCTCGAGTTTCACGACCCACGTCGAAGCCTGGTCGCCCCCAAAGTTCCCTATTAAGACTGCATTCTAACCGCTTGGTTCCCGTATGTCTTCAGCATCATTTGCCGCCCACGGTTACGCACCGGTCCCTGGTCGGCGCACCTATCCCTGCTTGAGAATGCGGGCCTTTTGTCTTTGCCAGTCGCGATCCTTCTGGTCGCGGCGCTTGTCGTGCAGCTTTTTGCCCCGGGCGACGCCGATCTCCACCTTGACCTTGCCCCGGGCCCAGTACAGCGACGTCGGAATCAGCGTAAGCCCCTTGCGCTCGACCAGCCCGGTCAGGCGGTCGATCTCGCGGCGGTGGAGCAGCAACCGGCGGGTCCTGACCGGGTCAGGCGTGCGGTGCGTGGATACGGTCGGCAGCGGGTCGATGCGGCAGCCGAACAGGAAGGCCTCGTTGTCTTTGAGCAGCACGTAGCTGTCGGCAAACTGCACTTTTCCCGCTCGCAGCGATTTGACTTCCCAGCCCTCGAGGCTGAGACCGGCTTCCAGGCGCTCTTCGATGTGGTAATCGAACCGCGCCCGCTTGTTACGGGCGATGTTGGAGGACTGATTCATGTCGTGCGTCGCGGTGTCAGCGGGCTATTCTACTGCCTGTGGCGTTAATCGTGTAAAATTTTCGGCCCGCACCGATCCCGGAAACAGCCATGAGAATCGAACGCAAGGCGCTGGTCAGCCACAACGCCCTGGAAATGTACCGGCTCGTCGCCGACGTTCCCGCGTACCCGCAATTTCTCAGCTGGTGCAGCGCGGCGGTGGTGCACGAACAGGACGAGACTTCGCAAAAGGCGGAGCTGACCGTTTCGATCGCCGGGATTCGGCAAAAGTTTACCACGCTCAATACGTTGCGTGCGGGTGAAAGTGTTGAAATGCGCTTGCTGGAAGGGCCGTTCAAATCGCTGCAGGGCAGTTGGAACTTCGACCAACTGGGTAACGAAGGCAGTCGGGTCAGCCTGGTGCTCGAGTTCGAGATCTCCGCGGGCCCGTTGGCGGCCGTTTTCGGCAAAGGTTTTGGCCGCATCGCCGACCGGCTCGTGTCGGATTTCTGCAAACGCGCCGATACGGTGTACGGTTAGCCCGCATATTGCGCCAGCCGGTAACTAGCCTCGCTATAACCAGATGAATATGCATGAAAAAATGACAATTTATCCAGCTTATTCCAGGGTACACCTGGTAACCGGCCAGCGACCTATCCCGGCCCTGCCTTGTCCAGGCACACCTGAGCTTGGGCTTCCCTCCAACAGGGCCAGAAAAGGCTTGCCAGATCGCCGCGCCGGGAACACATTTTGCCCACGACAAGGAACGATGAACGACTGGTATTATGAATACCAAAGTGAAGAGAGACGCGGTAGTGGACAAAATGGGACCCGTCCCTGCGGGTTGCGGCCCCAAATGGCCCCATGCGTCGTTGCCCGTCGTTTATTTGGAACCACCAAACGACACTCCGGGCATCTTGCCTGGAACCATTTGGGGCGGCAACGCGGTGACCTGGCAAGCCTTTTCTGGCCCTATAGCTTTGGCTATGGCTCTCAGTCCAGCCCGGCGCCCAGCCGCACCTGTTCTGCACCAGCTTCCGGAATGCTGGTGCAATATGCGGGCTAGATGGACGAACCAAGCAAAAAGGTGTTGCTGCAGGTCGAAGTGGTGCTGCCCTTGGCCGAAACCCAGGAGCTACGCAGGCTCGAACTGCCGCCGGGCTCCACCATCGCCGACGCGGTCGCGGCCGCCGGTTTTCCCGAATCTGCACCGGGGTATGAGTTCGACCCGGACAAGGTCGGCATATTCGGGGCGAGGAAGCCGCTGCATACGGTTCTGCGCGACGGGGACAGGGTCGAGTTGTACCGGCCGTTGCTTGCAGACCCGAAGGAAGCGCGGCGGCAGCGCGCCCGCAGACAGCGCCGGCGGAAAAGCTAGGATCCGTCCTTTTTATCGTTGTCCAGCGGCAGGTCGACCGGCACCGTGATGGCCGCTATGTCGAGATCGGATTCCATCTTTTCCAGCGCCGCGCGCGCCTGGTCATAGGTATCGTAAAGCCCGGCTCGCACCTGGTGGCGGGTGCCGAGACCGGGAACGAGAAACTCCCTTTCGGTGGCGTCGTAGCCCTTTGCCTTGGCTCGGTTCAACAGCTGCATGGCCGCGTCGTGAGTACTGAACGCGCCGAGCTGTATGGTCCAGTTGATGACGGCGTCGTCGGTGACGATTTCCTTGTTTTCCGCCGCCGTATTCGCCCCGCCGCCGAGCGCCGCCGCGGCCTCCTTGATCGCCTTGATGTCGCCGCCCTCGGAATTGCCGATGCCGTTGGTCGCGACCAGCGCGTCGTTTTTGAAGTAGAGCGTCACCAGGCGCCGCACCGGCTTGGCGCCGCGGCGGCTGAACAGGGAGATGTAGTCCCAGCGATCGTCGTGAAAAGGGTCGTGTATGGCCGGCGTACCGAGCAGGTAGCGAACCTGCTTCTTGCTCATGCCCAGCTGCACCTTGTCGAGATCATCCTGCTCCAGCGCGTTGCCCTGTTGAACGTTCTGTTTGTATATCAAATTGCAGCCCGCATTGAAGGCGAGAACAGCCAGCATGGCGATAAAGATATACCTGTTCATTGGGTTCCCGGGATTGCTGGTAGTTAAGATTGAGGCGGTGAATGATACAATAGTCGGCAGCCCTTAAGAACAGGCGCACATAATTAATTCAACAATGGGATGGAACAGTGGATACTGGAAATCTTCGGAATGCCGGCCTGAAAGTCACCCAGCCGCGGAAACGAATACTGGAGTTGCTGGAGAGCGCGGGCCGCAAGCACAAAACCGCAGACGACATTTACCGGGAACTGGCGAAGGCCGGTGAAGACATCGGCCTGGCGACCGTGTACCGGGTCCTCAACCAGTTCGAGTCGGCCGGTTTGGTGATCAAGCGCAATTTCGAAGGCGGCCAGGCCTATTACGAACTGGACTCGGGCGAGCACCACGATCACATGGTTTGCGTCGAAACCGGCAAGGTCACCGAATTCGTCAACGAGGAAATCGAGCGGCTGCAGGCGAAAATCGCGGCCCAGCACGGTTACGACATCGTCGACCACAGCATGGTCATCTACGTACGGCCGGCCGTGAAGGACTGATCCCCGTAGAAACGCGAACCCCGCCCGCTCAGCAAGGATGGCGCTAGGCGGGTTCCGCCGCTTGCAGCAATTCCCGCGCGTGCGCCCGGCTTTGCTCCGACAGTCGGCCGCTGAGCATGCGTGCGATCTCATCGATCCGTTCGCCCGCGCCCAAAAGGCGCGTTTCGACCCGCGTGCTGTCCTCTTCCGCGGCCTTGCTCACCTGCAGTTGGTGCGTGGCGCACACCGCCACCTGCGCCAGGTGCGTCACGCATAGCGCCTGGCCGGCGCCGGCCAGGCGCCGCAGCAACCGGCCGACCGTGTTGGCGGTGTCGCCGCCGATGCCCGCGTCGACTTCGTCGAAGACCTGTGTCAGGGCCTCGGGCGAGCGGCTGGCGGCGGCTTTGATCGCGAGGCTGATCCTGGACAATTCGCCGCCGGACGCGATCTTTGCCAGCGGCCCCGGCGGCAGGCCGGGGTTGGCGCTGACCATGACCTGCACGCGGTCGTCACCGCGCCGGCCGGGCGCCTGTTCGGGGTCGTGCGTCACGTTGATTTCGAAGCAGCCGCCGGCCATTCCCAGGTCGGCCATCAGCCGCGTGACGCGTTGCGCCAATTCCGCGGCGTGGGCGCCGCGCTTTGCGTGCAGGGTCCGGGCGGCTTCGCGGTAGCGCTCGAGCAGCGCCGCGGCACGGTCCCTCAATTCGTCGCGGCGCTCGGCGCTGTGGCCGGCCGCCTCGACCCGGGCCGCCAGCGTGTCCCTGACCCCGGCCAGCGCTTCCATCGCCACGCCGTGTTTGCGCGCCAGGGCGTTGAGGCGGCCAAGCTCGTCGTCGACCGCCTCAAACCGCGCCGGGTCCGTGTCGATCCGCTCCATGGCCGCGCGTAGCGCGTTGACGGCCTCGATCGTGTTGACCGAGGCTTCCTGCAGCATCTGGCACGAGGCGGCGATATCCCTGTCCAGGTGCTCGAATGCGCGCAGGTCGTCGAGGGCCCGGTTAAGGCCACTGTTGATGCCGTCCATGTCGCTGCCCGGCTCAGGATCGAGGCGCTGCATGCTGTCTCTGACGGCTTCCAGCAAGGCATCACCCGCGGCCAGGCGGTCGTGCTCGGTCTGCAGTTCCGCGATCGCGCCGGCGTCCAGCTCGAATTGCTGCAGTTCGTCGAGCTGAAATTGCAAAAATTCCAGTTCCGCGGCCGGCACGGCCGAGTCCTGCTCGAGCGCTGCGAGCGCGTCCTGGGCCTGCCGCCAGCCGTCGTGGGCGTCGGCGACGGCCGTCAATTCCCGTGCATAGCTGCCGCTGCCGTCCAGCAAGCGAAAAACCGCTGAAGGGTTCGTCAGTTGCAGGTGCTCGTTTTGACCGTGGATTTCCACCAGGCGGTCACCGAGGGCCTGTAACTGGGCCACCGTGACCGGTGAGCCATTGATGAATGCGCGTGAGCGGCCGCTGTTGCTGATGGTCCGCCGCAGCAGGCACATGTCGTCGGTTTCGAGTTCCGCCGCCGCCAGCCACGCCTGCGCCCCGGTGTTGGCGCTGATGTCGAATTCGGCCGTCAGTTCCGCGCGCTCCTCGCCGGGGCGCACCCAGTTGGCGTCGGAGCGCTCGCCGAGCAACAGGCCGAGCGCGCCCACGAGGATCGACTTGCCCGCGCCGGTTTCACCGGTCACGGCGGTGAAACCAGGCTCGAAATCCAGCTCCAGGCTCGGCACGATGGCAAAGTTACTGATGTGAAGATGCTTCAGCATGGGTAATTGGCACTGACGGGAAGCGTTATTTGCAGGCTAGCATGGCGCCCGCACCGCGGCAATCCGCGGGGCGAATTTGGCTTGAATCCAACGCCGGCAACCCCATATCAGGGCGTGAAAGCCCACTAGGATCCCGACGGGAGTAATGATCTTGAGCGCACACGACAGCGACACCGAACGACAAGCGAAAACGGAAGACGACGGCCAGGCGCAAGCCGGGCCGGAAACGTTTGCCGGCAGCGACGCCGAGTCCGAATCCGAGGAGGAGGTGGAACAACTCGAAACGGAGTTGGAAGCCGCGCGGCGGGATGTCGAGGCGGCCGAGGAGGCCATGCTGCGGATGCAGGCCGACGTGGAAAACCTGCGTAAGCGCTTGCTGCGCGAGCACGAAAAATCACGCAAGCGCACGCTCGAGCATTTCATGAACGACCTGCTGCCGGTGCGGGACAGCCTCGAGCGCGGACTGAAGGCCGCGGACCAGGCCACCAGCGTGGAAGCGCTCAAGGAAGGCAAGCAGCTGATCATGAAAATGCTGAACAAGGTGATGTGTGATCACGGGCTCGAGACGATCGATCCGGAAGGCGAGGCATTCGATCCGGAGCTGCACGAAGCGATGAGCACGATACCGTCAACGGAGCACGAGGAAAACACGGTCATCGATGTGCTCGAAAAAGGCTACAAACTGAACGATCGGCTGCTGAGACCGGCCAAGGTCGTGGTTTCGCGCCATCCCTGACGGGTTCATGAACGGTTGTTGAATTGGGCGGCTCAAGCCCCATGTTAAAAGCATCAAGTATTTAGCCTGATTCTGGAGAAATTGAATGAGCAAGATTATTGGAATCGACCTCGGCACCACCAACAGCTGCGTTGCGGTGATGGAAGGTGGCAAGGCGCGGGTCATCGAAAATGCCGAAGGCGACCGCACGACGCCCTCGATCGTCGCCTTCACCAAAGACGACGAAGTGCTGGTCGGTCAACCGGCCAAGCGCCAGGCCGTCACCAATCCGAGCAATACGCTTTTTGCCATCAAGCGGCTGATCGGGCGCAAGTTCGACGAGGACGTGGTGCAAAAGGACGTGGACCTGGTGCCCTACAAGATCATCAAGGCCGATAACGGCGACGCCTGGGTAGAGGCGGGTGGCAAGAAGATGGCGCCGCCCGAGGTTTCCGCCAGGGTGTTGATGAAGATGAAAAAGACCGCCGAGGAATACCTCGGTGAGGAAGTGACCGAAGCGGTGATTACCGTGCCGGCCTATTTCAACAACCAGCAGCGTCAGGCGACCGAGGACGCCGGCAAGATCGCCGGCCTGAAGGTGCGGCGTGTCATCTCCGAGCCGACCGCGGCGGCCCTGGCCTTTGGTGTGGACAAGAAGGGCGGTGAACGCAAGGTCGCGGTTTACGACCTGGGCGGCGGCACCTTCGACGTCTCCATCATCGAGATCGCCGACGTCGACGGCGAGCACCAGATCGAGGTGCTGTCGACCTCCGGCGACACGTTCCTGGGCGGAGAGGACTTCGACAAGCGCGTCATCGACTACCTGGTCTCCGAATTCAAGAAGGACCAGGGCGTCAACCTGCGCAATGATCCGCTGGCGCTGCAGCGCCTGAAGGAAGGCGCCGAGCGCGCCAAGATCGAGCTTTCGAGTTCGCAGCAGACCGAGATCAACCTGCCGTACATCACGGCCGATGCCAGCGGTCCCAAGCACCTGAACATCAAGCTGACCCGCGCCAAGCTGGAGTCGCTGGTGGAGGACCTGGTCAAGAAGACCGTCGGCCCCTGCCGCACCGCGCTGGATGACGCCGGCCTGAAGGTCTCCGAGATCGCCGACGTGATCCTGGTCGGCGGCCAGACCCGCATGCCGATGGTACAGGCGACGGTCAGCGAATTTTTCGACCGCACGCCGCGTCGGGATATCAACCCTGACGAGGCGGTTGCGCTCGGTGCGGCGATCCAGGGCGGCGTTCTGTCGGGTGACGTCAAGGACGTGTTGTTGCTGGATGTCACTCCGCTCTCGCTGGGTATCGAGACGATGGGCGGGGTCATGACCAAGCTGATCGAGAAGAATACGACGATCCCGACCAAGGCGTCGCAGATATTCTCGACCGCCGAGGACAACCAGACGGCGGTTACCGTGCACGTGCTGCAGGGCGAGCGTGAAATGGCCAGCGCCAACAAGTCGTTGGCGCGCTTCGACCTGGCGGGCATCGCGCCGGCGCGGCGCGGCACGCCGCAGATCGAGGTGACCTTCGATATCGACGCCAACGGCATCATGCACGTCAGCGCCCAGGACAAGGCCACCGGCAAGGAACAGCGCATCGAGATCAAGACCGGTTCCGGCCTCACCGAAGAGGAAATCGAGAAGATGGTGCGCGACGCCGAGGCGCATGCCGAGGAAGACCGCAAGTTCCACGAAACGGTGACCGCGCGGAACAACGCCGATGCGATGGTTCACGCCACGCGTACCAGCCTCGCCGAGATGGGCGAGAAGCTGGGCGAGGAAGACCGCAAGAACGTGGAAGCCGCGATCGAGGCGGTCGAGGAGGCGATGAAGTCCGACGACAAGGAGGCCATCGACGCCGCCACCAACCGCCTGACGGAAGCCGCCCAGGTGATCTACCAGCAGGCGGCCGCCGAGCAACAGCCCAGCGGGGAGCAGCCCGAATCTTCGGCTGAAGCCGCGGCCGACGACGTGGTCGACGCGGAATTCGAAGAAGTCGACGACGACAAGAACAAATAATTTCAGACCTTAAGGGGTCAGGTTCAATTTTCAGCCGAAAATTGAACCTGACCCCTGATTTTTTGCCCCAACCTCTTGTTTTTTCCAGCGCACCTCGGCTAGACTCGCTTCTTCGACTCATTGAGACCGGCAGAGGGACAGGCCCTTTGAAGCCGGGGCAACCTTCGGGCTTAACCAACCCGTAAAGGTGCCAACTCCTGCGGAAGTCCGCCTGGATTTCCGGGAAATGAGTGAATGGCAGCACAGTTATTGTGATGGGCCCTTCTCCCTCCAGGCTTCGCCGGGGTTTCCAATGAGTGGTCAGGTCCACTTGAACGGAAACAGGGCAGGCGACATGAGCAACTCCAAGATCACATCGACGGTACGGGCCGGGGTCAACCGTGACACAGCGCACGGCGCGGTGATTCCGCCACTGTATCTTTCGGCCAACTACAGCTTTGAAGGACTGGGCGGCAAGCGCGAGTATGACTATGCGCGCACCGGCAACCCGACGCGCGACCAACTGGGCGATGCCCTGGGCGAACTGGAGGGCGGGCAGGGCGCCGTCGTCACCAACAGCGGCATGGCGGCGGTGGTGCTGGTCACCCATCTGCTCAAGGCCGATGACACGGTGATCGTGCCGCACAATTGTTACGGCGGCTGTTACCGTGCGTTCGATTCCCTCTCCCGGGCCGGTCATTTCCGCGTGCGGTTCGTCGACTTCAATGACAGCGGGGCCCTGCAGCGCGCCTGTGCCGAAGACCGCCCCGCGATGATCTGGGTGGAAACGCCCAGCAACCCGTTGCTGCGAATCACGGATATCGCCGCGGTGGCGGCGAGGGCCAAAGCCCTCGGCGCGCTGCTGGTCGTGGACAACACCTTTCTGACGCCGCTGCTGCAGCAACCGCTCGCCCTCGGCGCGGACATCGTGGTGCACTCCACCACCAAGTACATCAACGGTCACAGCGATGTCATCGGCGGCGCTGTCATCGCCCGTGACGCGGCCGTGGCCGAGGAACTGGCGTGGTGGGCCAATTGCATCGGCTCGACCGGTTCGGCCTTCGACAGCTACCAGACGCTCCGAGGTCTGCGCACGTTGGCGGCCCGTCTCGCCTGTCACCAGGCCAATACGCTGGAGGTGCTGGCGACGCTCGAGCGCCACCCGGCCGTTCGCCGGGTGCACTTCCCGGGGCTCGAGGCGCATCCCGAGCACGAACTGGCGCGGCGGCAGCAAAGCGGCTTCGGCGCCATCGTCAGCTTTGAGCTCCACGGGGGACGGGAGCAACTGGCGGCCTTCGTCGATGGCCTCGAGCATTTCACGCTGGCGGAGTCCCTCGGCGGCGTGGAAAGCCTGATCTGCCACCCGGCCAGCATGACCCATGCAGCCATGACGCCCGCGGCCCAAAGCCGGGCGGGTATCGGCGAGACCTTGCTGCGCCTGTCGGTCGGTATCGAGTCCGCCTCGGACCTGGCCGCCGATGTGCGTGCCGGGCTCGATCGCGCGTGCCGGGTCGCGGCGCCGGCCATCGGTTTTGCAAATTTTGCTTGAATTGCCGGGCCAGTGACCGCAAATTTGCTGCATGCAAAATAAACGTGACTATTACGAGGTCCTCGGGGTAGAGCGCAGCGTTGACGCCGTGGGGTTGAAAAGGGCCTATCGTAAACTGGCCATGAAGTACCATCCGGACCGCAACCCGGAAGACGCCAGCGCACAGGACCGCTTCAAGGAAGCGCAGGAAGCTTACGAGGTTCTCAAGGACGACCGAAAGCGCGCGGCCTATGACCAGTTCGGTCACGCGGCGGTCAACGGCTCCGGCGGGCGCGGCCCGTCCGGGTTCGAAGGTGACGTCGGTGACATTTTCGGCGATATCTTTGGCGACATCTTCGGCGGCAGGGCGCGTTCGGGCCGGCCGCAGCAGCAACGCGGTTCCGATTTGCGCTATTCGCTGGAACTGGACCTGGAGGAGGCCGTAACCGGCGTCGAGCGCGAAATCCGGATCCCGACGCTGGGTGAGTGCAAGCAGTGCCACGGCAGCGGTTCCGAGGACGGCGACAGGGTCACCTGCTCGACCTGCGGCGGCGCCGGCCAGGTGCGTATGCAGCAGGGGATATTTTCCGTCCAGCAGACCTGCCCGGCCTGCAAGGGCAGGGGACAGGTCATCAAGAACCCGTGTCCGGCCTGCCAGGGCCAGGGCCGGGTGAGAGAAACCCGGACCCTGTCGGTCAAGATTCCGGCCGGTGTGGACACGGGCGACCGGATCCGGCTGGC
The DNA here is from genome assembly GCA_963774415.1 of uncultured Gammaproteobacteria bacterium. Taxonomy (GTDB): domain Bacteria; phylum Pseudomonadota; class Gammaproteobacteria; order Xanthomonadales; family SZUA-36; genus SZUA-36. The sequence goes on from CAVZEU010000001.1 coordinate 334,278, forward strand.
GGCGGAAGGCGAGGCCGGCATGTACGGGGCGCCGGCCGGCGACCTTTACGTCGAGATGCGGGTCAAGCCGCACCGCCTTTTTGAGCGTGACGGCGATGACCTGTATTGCGAGGTGCCGATCCATTTCACGACCGCGGCCTTGGGCGGTGAGTTGGATATACCGACGCTCCGCGGCCAGGTAAAATTGAAAATCCCGGCGGAGACGCAAACCGGGCGGTTGTTCCGCCTGCGCGGCAAGGGCGTCAAGTCGGTGCGCAGCCACCGGCAGGGTGACCTGTTGTGCAAAGTGGTGGTCGAGACCCCGGTCAACCTTTCCAGCGAACAAAAAGAACTGCTGCGGCAGTTTTCGGAGTTGTACGCCAGCAGCAAAACGGAAAACAACCCCAAGTCCAGTTCGTGGCTGGACGGTGTCAAAGAGTTCTTCGAGCGGATGACCTCTTGATCGGTTTGCTGATACACGGCGGCGGGCGCATGGGCCGCCGGGTGTTGTCGCAGGTCCGCGAACACCCGGAGTTCGAACTCGTGGCGCTGGTTTCGAGGACGCGGCCCGAAGACCTGGCCGATGTCCCCTGGCGCGCCTCGCTGGACGCTGTCGATGAGCCGGCCGGGCTTTTGATCGACTTCACCTTGCCGCAGGGGGCGCAGACCGCGGCCGCCTGGTGTGCACGCAACGGCGTGCCGTTTCTCAGCGGCACGACCGGTCTGAAAGAGCCGCAAACCCGGGTCCTCGAGGAAGCCGCCCGCGAGGTGCCGGTGCTGGCGGCGCCCAACCTCAGCCAGGGCGTGGCCCTGGTGACCTCGCTGGTGCGTCAGGCGGCGGCGGTGTTGGGAAACCAGGCCCGCATCGAGATTACCGACATCCATCACCGGCACAAGGTCGATGCGCCTTCGGGCACGGCGCTGGCGTTGGCGGCGGCGGCGCTGGAGGGGCGTCAGCGGGGACTCGCAGCCGATAGCCGGCCCGCTTGACGTCGCTGCGCTGGCGCAGGACGATGACGGGCCGCTGACTTTTGACAGCATCCGCGAGGGTGAAGTCATCGGTGAGCACACGGTCGCGTTCAGCTTCGAAGGCGAAGTGATCGAGATCACCCACAAGGCGCTCGATCGTGACATCTTTGCCCGCGGGGCGCTGCGAGCCGGGCTCTGGCTGGTACGGCAGCCCCCCGGCTTTTACACCACCGCCGACTGGCTCGGCTGAGGCGCGGAGCGCGGCCCGCCGCCGGCGGCAATTGTGTTAGACACCCGCATGGCGTTCCAGTAGAATCTTGGTGCTTAGAAAAGACTTGTGACGAACACCCAATCTAAGCGGGAATAGCTGTCAACAGCATTCCCGTTTTGTCTATCCGGAGGTAAGGAATTGGCGCGGCAGGCAGTGCTGGCACTCGAAGACGGCAGTATGTTTTACGGCCACGCCGCGGGGGCCGCGGGGTCCACCGTTGGTGAAGTTGTGTTCAACACCGCCATGACCGGTTACCAGGAAATCCTCACCGACCCGTCTTACGCCGGCCAACTGGTCACGCTGACCTTTCCGCACATCGGCAACACCGGTTGCAACGATGCCGACGAGGAGTCCGCCCGGCCGATGGCGGCGGGCCTGATCATTCGCGACCTGCCGGCGCTTTGCAGCAATTGGCGCAGCCAGTCTTCGTTGGGTGAGTATCTCGAACGCCATGGCATCGTCGCCATTGCCGACATTGACACCCGCCGGCTGACGAGAATCCTGAGGGAGAAAGGCGCCCTCGGCGGGTGCATCGCGGCAGGCGCGGAGATCGACGCTGCCCAGGCGCTGGCCAGGGCGCGCGCATGCCCCGGCATGCAGGGCCAGGATCTCGCCAGCAAAGTGAGCTGCAGCGAGCCCTACGAATGGACGAGCGGCAGTTACGACCTCGATGCCGGCGGTTTCAAAAACACCGAAACGCGCCGGCACGTCATCGCCTACGATTTCGGTATCAAGCGCAACATCCTGCGGATGCTCGCTGACCGCGGCTGCAGGATTACGGTGGTGCCGGCCACGACAGCGGCCAGCGAGGTCATCGACCTCGAACCCGACGGCGTGTTTCTGTCGAACGGCCCGGGCGATCCCGAGCCCTGCGACTATGCGATCGAAGCCATTAGGGAATTGCTGCGTCAGCGGATACCCGCCTTCGGCATCTGTTTGGGGATGCAGTTGCTGGGGCTGGCCGTGGGCGCACGCACGCTCAAGATGAAATTCGGCCACCACGGCGCCAACCACCCGGTGCTGGATCTCGACAGCGGCCGGGTGCTGATCACGAGCCAGAATCATGGTTTCGCGCTCGACGAGGCCACCCTGCCGGCGAGCGCCCGCACGACGCACCGCTCTTTGTTCGACGGCAGCCTGCAGGGCATCGAGATGAACGAGGGGCGCGCCTTCGGCTTCCAGGGACACCCCGAGGCCAGCCCGGGGCCGCACGACGCGGCGCCGTTGTTCGAGCGCTTCATGGCCATGATGGAAGGCTCACGGTAACGGAATCAGGCAATGCCCAAGCGAACTGACATCACGACGATCCTGATCATCGGCGCCGGTCCGATCGTGATCGGCCAGGCCTGCGAGTTCGACTATTCGGGGGCCCAGGCCTGCAAGGCCCTGCGCGAGGAAGGTTACCGCGTGGTGCTGGTGAATTCGAATCCGGCGACCATCATGACCGACCCGGAAACGGCCGATACCATATACATCGAGCCGATTGAATGGCGCACCCTGGCCAAGATCATCGAGAAAGAAAGGCCGGACGCGCTGCTGCCGACCATGGGCGGACAGACCGCGCTGAACTGCGCGCTGGACCTCAATCGCGAAGGCGTGCTGAAGCAGTACGGCGTGGAACTGATCGGCGCCAGCCGCGAGGCCATCGACATGGCGGAAGACCGTGAGCAGTTTCGCAGCGCCATGCACGAGATCGGTCTCGACACGCCCTATTCGGAACTGGCCCACAGTCTCGACGACGCGCTGGAAAGCGTCGAGCGCATCGGCTTCCCGATCATCATCCGGCCGTCCTTCACCATGGGCGGCTCAGGCGGCGGCATTGCTTACAACCGGGAAGAATTCGTCGATATCGTCAAGCACGGCCTGGAACAGTCACCCACGACCGAAGTGTTGCTCGAGACTTCCGTGCTCGGCTGGAAAGAGTACGAGATGGAAGTGGTCCGCGACCGGCAGGACAACTGCATCATCGTCTGCTCGATTGAAAACGTCGACCCGATGGGGGTCCATACCGGCGATTCGATCACGGTGGCGCCGGCGCTGACGCTGACCGACAAGGAATACCAGCGTCTGCGTGACGCCTCTCTGGCGGTGTTGCGCAAGATCGGCGTGGATACGGGCGGGTCGAACGTGCAGTTCGCGGTTAACCCCGAAGACGGCAAGGTCATCATCATCGAGATGAACCCGCGGGTGTCACGTTCGTCCGCGCTCGCGTCCAAGGCGACCGGTTTCCCGATTGCCAAGGTGGCGGCCAAACTGGCGGTCGGTTTTACCCTGGATGAACTGCGCAACGAGATTACCGGGGGCGCCACGCCCGCCTCGTTCGAGCCGAGCATCGATTATGTCGTGACCAAGATGCCGCGTTTCGCTTTTGAGAAATTTCCGGCCGCCAACGACCGCCTGACCACACAGATGAAATCCGTCGGCGAGGCCATGTCGATCGGCCGTACGTTCCAGGAATCCCTGCAAAAAGCGCTGCGCAGCCTGGAGACCGGCCGCGACGGGTTGGACCCGGTGCTCAGGTCCAGTGATCCCGAAGAACGGCAGGCGGAACTGCTGCGGGAGTTGCGCGAGGCCGGGGCGGAGCGCCTGTGGTACGTGGCCGAGGCTTTCAGGGAGGGCCTCTCGCGGAAGGAAATCCATGCCTTGACGAAAATCGACCCGTGGTTTCTTGCGCAAATCGAAGACCTCGTGCTGGACGAGGCCGATGTCGCCAGGGGTGGGCTCAAGGCGCTCGACGCCGGGCGTATGCGCGGTCTCAAGCGCAAGGGTTTTTCAGACGCCCGCCTGGCGCGCCTGATCGCCTGCAGTGAGCAGCAGGTGCGTGAATTGCGCTATGAGCTGGGCGTGCGCCCGGTTTACAAACGCGTCGACACCTGCGCCGCGGAATTCGCGACCGCAACAGCCTACCTGTACTCGACCTACGAGGAGGAGTGCGAAGCCGAGCCGGACGAGCGGCGCAAGATCATGGTGCTGGGAGGCGGGCCGAACCGGATCGGGCAGGGCATCGAGTTCGATTATTGCTGTGTGCACGCGGCGCTGGCGCTGCGCGACGATGGTTTCGAGACCATCATGGTCAATTGCAATCCGGAAACGGTGTCGACCGACTACGATACGTCGGACCGGCTCTACTTCGAGCCGTTGACGCTCGAAGACGTACTGGAGATCGTCCATTGCGAAAAGCCCGAGGGCGTTATTGTCCAATACGGCGGGCAGACACCGCTGAACCTGGCGCGGCCGTTGCAGGCGGCCGGCGTGCCGATCATCGGCACCTCGCCCGATTCGATCGACCTGGCCGAAGACCGCGAACGGTTCCAGCAGTTGTTGCACAAGCTGGGTCTGAAACAACCGCCCAACCGCACCGCCAGCGATGTCGAGCAGGCGGCGCAACTGGCCGCGGAAATCGGCTACCCGCTGGTGGTCAGGCCCTCCTACGTGCTCGGGGGCCGGGCCATGGACGTGGTCCACAGCGAGCAGGAACTGCGCCGCTACATGAGTGACGCGGTCAGCGTTTCCAACGATTCACCGGTGCTGCTGGATCGGTTTCTCGACCATGCCATCGAGGTCGACGTGGACGCCATCTGCGACGGCCGGCAGGTGCTGATCGGTGGCATCATGGAACACATCGAGCAGGCCGGTGTGCATTCCGGTGATTCAGCCTGCTGCATCCCGCCGCATTCGTTGTCGGAGAGCATACAGGACGAACTGCGCCAGCAGATGACCATGCTGGGGCTGGAACTCGGTGTTATCGGCCTGATGAATGCCCAGTTCGCCATCCGCGGCGAAGACATCTACATTCTTGAGGTGAACCCGAGAGCGTCGCGCACGGTGCCTTTCGTCAGCAAGGCCACCGGGCGTCCCCTCGCTTCCATTGCGGCGCTTTGTATGGCTGGTAAAACTCTGGAAGAACAAGGTGTTACAGATGAAATCATACCTGATTTCTATTCCATGAAAGAAGCCATACTGCCGTTTATAAAATTTCCCGGCGTGGACCCGATCCTGGGCCCGGAGATGCGCTCCACGGGCGAGGTGATGGGCGTGGGCAAGAGCTTCGGCGGCGCCTGTGCGCGTGCCATGAAAGCGGCACAATTCGGCATTCCCAAACCCGGGCGCGCCTTCCTGAGCGTACGCGACGCGGACAAGGAATCGCTTTTGCCGATCGCCGAGGACCTGCTTAGGCGCGGCTACACGCTGATCGCCACGGGCGGCACCTGCCAATATTTGCGCGATCACGGTTTTGAGTGCGAGCGTGTCAACAAGGTGATGGAGGGACGCCCGCATATCGTCGACAAGATCAAGAACGGCGAGATCGCTTTTATCGTCAACACGACCGAAGGACGCCAGGCGATCCGCGACTCCTATTCAATTCGCCGCGAAGCGTTACAATACAAGGTCAGTTACACGACCACGATCTCCCGGGGTTGGGCCACGCTCCAGGCCATCGACCACGAATTCGACCCCGAAGTTCGCAGTTTGCAGCAATTGCACGCGGCTGCGCACCGCAGGGCCAACAGGCAGGAACGGAGGACATGATCAAAAGCCATCTCAAAACCCAACGTATATCGCATTGTATATCGCATTCACGGTCAGACGGTTCGACGCCCGGGCGGCGCGCGAGTCACGGTCGCGCGGCCAGCGGGACCACCGCGTCCACGCCGCCAGCAGGATATTGAGATGACTTCCAGACCGACCATAACGCACCACGGCGCGGAACGCTTACGCGCGGAGCTGGCGGAGTTGAAGAAAGTCGCGCGGCCAAGGATCATCGCCGCCATCGCAGAGGCGCGGGCGCACGGTGATTTGAGGGAAAACGCCGAGTACCATGCGGCGAAGGAACAACAGGGGTTTATCGAGGGCCGTATCCAGCACCTCGAAGCCGAGTTGTCAGCAGCGCGGGTCATCGATGCCACCAAGGTCGAACACCGCGGCAAAGTGGTCTTCGGCGCCACCGTCACCGTGTACGACAACGACAGCGAGAAAGAAACGACTTACCAGATCGTCGGCGATATCGAGGCCGACATCCGCGCCAACCGCATCGCCGTGTCTTCGCCCGTCGCGCGCGCCATGATCGGCCGCGAAGAGGGTGACGAGGTTACCGTCAAGGCCCCGGGCGGCGAGCAGTACTACGAAATCGTCAAGGTGGAGTACATTTAGCGAGGTCCGGCCGTGCGTGGGCCGGAGTTCGTCAACAGCATGGGAAGCGCCATCGACATCGTCCTTTTTTTTCCGCAGTTAAACGCTCCGCGATTGAAACAGCCCGTATGATGATCAGGCGCCAGGTCAGGCAGCGAGCGGCCAGCGACCGGCCCGACGCACTGCCGGACGATCTGCACCCCGTCGTGCGCCGTATCCTGCTGGCGCGAAACGTCAGCACAAAAGAGCAACTGGATTTGCGCCTGCAAGGCCTGCAGCCGCCCGCCAGCCTGTCCGGCCTGGCTGAGGCCGCGTCCATCATCGCCGATGCCGTGCTGGCGGAGCAGTCCATCCTGGTGGTGGGTGATTTCGACGCGGACGGCGCCACCGGTACCGCCGTGGCCCTCCGGGCGCTGCACGCGATGGGGGCGGCCAACGTCGCCTTCCGCGTGCCGGACCGCTTCGAGTTCGGCTATGGGCTCAGCGTCGCGCTGGTCGAGACCTTTGCCCAGGATCCGCCCCAGGTGCTGGTCACGGTCGATTCCGGCATCAGTTCGCTGGAGGGCGTGGCCGCGGCGCGCGCATTGGGCTGCAAGGTCGTGATCACGGATCACCATCTCCCGGGCGAGCGTCTGCCGGATGCGCACGCGATCGTCAACCCGAACTGCCCCGGTGACGACTTCCCGAGCAAGGCCCTGGCCGGTGTCGGCGTGGTCTTTTACCTGATGAGCGCGGTCCGGAGCGCCCTGCGCGAGCGCAACTGGTTCACGCTGCCGCGCCGCGAGCCGCAGTTGGCGAGCCTGCTGGACCTCGTGGCGCTTGGCACCGTGGCGGACCTGGTGCCGCTCGACTACAACAACCGTATCCTCGTCAAACAAGGTATCGAGCGCATCCGGCGCGCCCAGTGCGCGCCAGGTCTGCTGGCCTTGTTGCGCCTGGGCAAACGGGACTACCGGCACCTGGTGGCGGCTGACCTGGCCTTCGCCGTGGCGCCGCGTCTTAACGCTGCCGGGCGCCTCGAAGACATGGGTGTCGGCATCCGCTGCCTGCTGAGCGACGACCGTGACGAGGCGGACGCGTTGGCGCGGGAACTGGACACGCTCAATCACGAGCGCCGGGCGCGCCAGTCGCAGATGCAGGACGAGGCGATGACGAAGCTGCAGGGCAGGTTGCAGGCATTGCGCGAGGGTCAACTGCCCCCGGGTTTGTGCCTGTTCGACCCTGACTGGCACCAGGGAATCGTCGGGCTCGTGGCCTCGCGCATCAAGGACACGGTGCAGAGGCCGGTGGTGGCGTTCGCGCCGGAAGCGGAAGGCGCCGAGGTCCTGAAGGGTTCGGCGCGATCGATTCGGGGCCTGCACATCCGCGACGTGCTGGCGCGCGTGGACACGCTGCATCCGGGAATGATAAGCGCCTTCGGGGGCCATGCCATGGCCGCCGGGCTGACCCTGCCGCGCGCCCGGTTCGAGGACTTCGAACAGGCCTTCGTCGGTGTCATCGACACCTTTCTCGGCGGTGCGATCCCGGACAACGATCTGCTCACCGATGGCGAACTGCCGCCGGAGGACATCAACGAAGGCTTCGCCGAAACCTTGCGCAACCTGGGTCCCTGGGGGCAGCGCTTTCCGGAACCGCTGTTCACCGGCCATTTCATCGTCGAGGACCGGCGGGTGGTCGGCGGCGCCCACCTGAAGATGCAGCTGCGCCCGCCCGGCGGCCGGCGGACGCTGGATGCCATCGCCTTCGGCCGGCTGCCGGAGGACCTGCCCGCCAGCGCGACGGTGCGGTGTCGTCTACCGCCTCGACATCAATCATTTCCGCGGCCGCAAGACCTGTCAGCTCGTCATCGAGCAGATACTGGACGACGGCTGACCGGCCTGGCGCAAAATCGCCGTGCCTGGCCGCCGATGGTGTAGAATGCGGCGTGAATTTTTTGGACAAGTTTGTGGAAACCAACCCGATCAACAACCAGCTCGAAGACCTGCAGCAGCGCTCGGCGGCGCTCAGGGGGTATCTTTGACTATGCTGAGAAAAGCGACCGGCTGGAAGAAGTCAGCCGCGAGTTAGAAAACCCGGATATCTGGAACGAGCCGGCGCGCGCCCAGGCGCTCGGACGCGAGCGCGCGCGCCTGGAGGACATCGTCGGTACCCTGGACGGCGTTGCGCAGGCCCTCGCGGACAATGCCGAAATGCTGACGCTGGCGATCGACGAGGACGACGAGCGTGTCATCGGCTCGGTGGCCGCGGACCTCGACGCGATTGAAACACGCATCGCGCGGCTCGAGTTCGAACGCATGTTCAGCGGGGAAATGGACGCCAATGCCTGTTATCTCGATATCCAGGCGGGGTCCGGCGGCACCGAGGCCCAGGACTGGGCCGAGATGCTGTTGCGCATGTACCTGCGCTGGGCCGAGCGGCGCGGCTGGCAGACCGACCTGGTCGAGGTCTCGGCGGGGGAAGTCGCAGGCATCAAGAGCGCGACGATCCATATCACCGGCGATTACGCCTACGGCTGGTGCAAGACGGAAACCGGCGTCCACCGCCTGGTGCGGAAATCGCCCTTCGACTCGGGCAATCGCCGGCACACGTCGTTCGCGGCGGTTTTCGTTTCGCCCGAAGTGGACGACGACATCGAGATCGACATCAACCCGGCGGACCTGCGTATCGACGTCTACCGGGCCTCCGGCGCCGGCGGTCAACACGTCAACCGGACGGAATCCGCGGTGCGTATCACGCACCTGCCGACCAACACGGTCGTGCAATGCCAGAACGATCGCTCGCAGCACAAGAACAAGGACCACGCGATGAAGCAGTTACGGGCTAAACTGTACGAACTGGAGGTCAGCAGGCGCAACGCCGAAAGCCAGCAACTGGAGGAGTCGAAGTCGGACATCGGCTGGGGCAGCCAGATCCGCTCGTACGTGCTCGACGCGTCGCGGATCAAGGACCTGCGCACCGGCGTGGAGACCGGCAACACCCAGGCCGTGCTCGACGGCGACCTCGACCCGTTCGTCGAAGCCTCGCTGAAGCTGGGTCTTTCGGCCGATTGAAAACAGCCCCGACGAAGGAAACGACGCGTGAGTAAGAACAAGCCAGACATGACAGCCGGGGCCGGCGGGGCCCCGCAAAGCGAGCAGGAAGAGAACCGCCTGATCGCCGAGCGCCGCGAAAAGCTGCACGCGCTGAAAGCGGAACGCGCCGCCTACCCGAACGACTTCCGCCCCAACGTGACGGCGGCCGAACTGCAGCGCCGGTTCGCCGACGACGATGCCGATGCGCTGGCGGGCGTGGAGGAGACCTTCGCGCTGGCAGGCCGCCTGATGGCCAAGCGCGTCATGGGCAAGATCGCCTTCGTCAACCTGCGCGACGGCAGCGGTGACATCCAGTTGGTGGTACAGCGCGACCACTTGCCGCAAGGGTTGTACCAGCAGTTCAAGCAGTGGGACATCGGCGACATCATCGGCGCCAGCGGCGAAATCTTCCGCACGCAAAAGGGCGAGCTGTCGGTCAAGCCGTCGGCCATGCGTCTTCTGGTCAAGTCCCTGCGTCCTTTGCCGGAGAAATGGCACGGCCTGACCGATACCGAAACCCGCTACCGGCAGCGCTACGTCGACCTGATCATGAACGAGGACACCAAGCGGGTCTTCCGGGTGCGTTCAAAATCATCCGCTTCATCCGGGACTTCATGGAAGCCGAGGGCCGGGAGTTCCTGGAAGTCGAGACCCCGATGATGCACCCGATCCCCGGCGGCGCGACCGCGCGCCCGTTCGTGACGCACCACAATGCGCTCGACCTCACGATGTACCTGCGCGTGGCCCCGGAACTGTACCTGAAACGGCTGGTGGTCGGCGGCCTGGAACGCGTTTACGAGATCAACCGTAACTTCCGCAACGAGGGCGTTTCGACGCGGCACAACCCGGAATTCACGATGCTCGAGTTCTACTGGGCCTACGCCGATTACACCGACCTGATCGACCTGACGGAATCGTTGCTGCGCGAGCTCTCGGCCGCCGTCGCGGGCGGCACGGTGATCGACTACCAGGGGCAAACCATCGATTTCGGCCAGCCGTTCGCGCGCATCAGCGTCGAGGAGGCGGTGCGCAAGTACAACCCCGACCTGTCCGCGGCCGACCTGTGGGACAAGGCAACACTGCTCCAGGCCTGCCGCGAGCGGGACATCCACGTGGACGCGGCGTGGGGCAGCGGCAAGTTGCTGACGGAACTGTTCGAGGCGACGGCGGAGCCGCACCTGGTGGCACCGACCTTCGTCACCGCGTATCCGACCGAAGTGTCGCCGCTGTCGCGGCGCAACGACGAAAAGCCGGAAGTCACCGATCGATTCGAACTGTTCGTGGCGGCGCGTGAGATCGCCAACGGTTTTTCCGAACTCAACGACCCGGAGGACCAGGCGTCCCGTTTTCGGCAACAGGTGCAGCAGAAGGACGCCGGTGACCTCGAGGCCATGCACTACGACGCCGACTACATCCGCGCCCTGGAATATGGCATGCCGCCGACGGCGGGCGAGGGCGTCGGTATCGACCGCCTGGTGATGCTGTTCACGGATTCTCCGTCGATTCGCGACGTCTTGCTGTTCCCCTATATGCGCCCGGAAGCGTGACGGGGTCCGGCAAAGGGAGCAATGGGGCGGGTCGAATTAAAGTCGGATTTAATTCAACCTGATCTCGTTATGGACCGCATTATGCAAGAACTACCGAAGCTGCGCTGTCTCCTGATCCAGACTCAGTTGTTCTGGGCCGACGCCGCGGCCAACCGCCGTCAGCTGGAAACGATCCTGCGCGAGCGCGCGGGGACGTTCGATTTGGCGGTATTCCCGGAGACCTTTACCAGCGGCTTTCTCGGCGACGCGAAGGCGGCCGCGGAGGATATGCGCGGAGCGACGGTGACCTGGATGCGGGAGTTGGCGGCGGATCTCGGCAGCGTATTGTGCGGGAGTGCGGCAATCGCCACCGGCGCGGGCACGGCGAACCGCTTTCTGTGGGCGGCGCCGGGGGCCGACGTGCTCTTTTACGACAAGCGCCATCTGTTTTCATTCGGCGGCGAAGACGAGCGTTACGTGGCCGGTACCGAGCGCAAGGTGTTCGACTACGCCGGCTGGCGGGTTAACCCGCAGATCTGTTACGACCTGCGTTTTCCGGTCTGGTGCCGCAACCGCGGCGACTATGACTTACAGGTATTTGTCGCCAACTGGCCGGAACCGCGCACGGCGGCGTGGACCGCGCTCCTGCGCGCACGCGCGATCGAAAACCAGTGCTTTGTCATCGGGGTCAATCGCAGCGGCCGCGACCCGCGCGAGCTCGTTTACAAGGGCGGCAGCGCCATCTATGACCCGCTCGGAGAAACCGTTCTCGATCTCGGTGAGGCGGAGAACAGCGGCATCGCCGCCATCGATCTGGACCGGGTTGCGCAAGTCCGGCGCGAACTGCCGTTCCTGCGCGACGCCGATATCTAGCCCGCATAGTGCACCAGCCGGCCCGTTTCAGCCGTATCCCGGGTGGCGGTGAACCAGGCCGGCCGGCGCCTCGCGCACCCAACGCGTACGCGCTTTCCCGCTCCCGGCTGTTCTTTTGCGCGCTCTGGGGTAAACTGGATTGGTGAAGCCGGAGCAGCAAAAACCGGGCGGCGATTCGCCCTCGTTCGAAGAATATTCCCTGACCCGCCAGGAATACCTGAACGTCATGACGCACTTCTACCGCGGCGAATCGGCGCGGGCCACCACCTGGCGCGAGCGACTCGACACGACCACGAACTGGGCGGTATTCACCTCGGCGGGCATCCTCTCGTTTACATTTTCCAACCCGAGGCACGAGCACGTGCTCATTATTCTATCCAACGTGGTGCTGCTGTTTTTTCTCCTGATCGAGGCGCGCCGCTACCGTTATTTCGAGGTCTATCGGGCCCGCGTGCGCATGCTGGAGGAAAACTTCCTGGCGCCGATCGTAACGCGGCAACTCGATTCACCGATGAGCCGCTGGCGTTTCATGGTTTCCCGGGACCTGCACCAGCCGCGTTTCAAAACCACGCTGATGGAAGCGGTCGGCTTTCGCCTGCGGCGTAACTATCTGTTCATTTTCATCATGATTTTCTGCGCCTGGTGGCTGAAGCTGACGATGCACCCGACGCACGTGGCGCACTTCGGTGAACTCTACCAGCGCATGGCCATCGGCTGGGTGCCCGCCTGGGCGGTGATGGGGTTCCAGGTCCTGTTCATTCTGGCGCTGACGGCCATTGCCTTCTACCCGGTCATCAGGCGCATCGGCGTGGCCGAGGACGAGGTCCGGGGCCTGGAACCGAGGCGTAAGCGCTGGAAGTTTTAATATAGCCTGCAGCTTGCACCGGTAATGCGGCCCTGGCTGGTTCAGCCGCGCCTCGCCTTGAGCTTCCCTCGACCCGTAGCGGTGCTACGAATCTCGGTCCAGCCCGGCGGCCAGCCACGGCTGTCCGGCGCCATCATCCGCACGACCGGCACAAGCTGCAGGCTGCCTGCAGATCGCACCAATAACGCGGCCCTGGCTGGTTCAGCCGCGCCCGGCCTTGAGCTTCCCTCGACCCGTAGCGGTGCTACGAATCTCGGTCCAGCCCGGCGGCCAGCCACGGCTGTCCGGCGCCATCATCCGCACGACCGGCACAAGCTGCAGGCTGCCCGCAGATTGCACCAATAACGCGGCCCTGGCTGGTTCAGCCGCGCCCGGCCTTGAGCTTCCCTCGACCCGTAGCGGTGGCTACGAATCTCGGTCCAGCCCGGCGGCCAGAAAAATTTGCTGGCGAGCCTGTCGGCTCAAATGCTGCGCGTTGTGCGCGCCTGTCAGGCGCGTCGGTCCGACAGCCAGCGCCACACGGCGCCGCGGGGCAGGTGCTTACCGGTGACGTTACCGAGCAGCGAATGTGAATCGTACAGCGTCCACAGCATTTCACGGCGCGCGGAACTGCGGCCGGCGAACAGCAGCCGGTCGTTTTCGTGCAGTACGGTCGATTGTGCGGGCAGAAATTCACGCCGCGCGCCGCGTTCGAGCACCAGGCAGACACAAGCCAGCGGCTCGCGGGTTTCGCTGCGGCTGGAGCGGGTGATGTGTTCGATACGGGCCTGGCTGGCCCTGGCCTGCGCCAGGCGCAGGCCCTGCGCCAGCTCGCCTTCCAGCTCGATTTCCCACAGGTTCGGCGCGTGGTCCTTGAGAACCTTGCGCAGGGCCTTCGCGGTTTGTTCGGCAAAGGACTCGTCGGCGCGGGTCATGTGCTGCAGGAAGGGCTGCACCAGCGGCGCCGTGACCACCGCGAGAATCCGCCGCGCGACGATCATGCTGCGGCGCGCCACCAGGTGGGCCTGGGAGGCGTTGAAGAGCTCCTCGTGTTGCCGCCGTTCCTGCCGGCCGATGATGAACAGCTTCGGGTTCAGTTCGTGTGCGGTCAAGATGATCGACAGGTTGTCGATGTCGTCTCCGGTCGCGGCGATGATGCCGACGGCGTCTTCGACACCGGCTTCGATCAGTGTGCGCGCCTCGGTGCCCCGGCCGAGAACGGCATGCTCGAAGGCGGACAGGCGCTCGGGATGCACGTCGACGACGGTAAAGGGCATCTTGCTGATGCTCAATTGTTCCAGCATCGGTTTGCCGAAACGCCCGGCGCCGCAAACGATCCAGTGCCCGGTGGGCGGCTTGACGACGTCCCGCAGCAAACTCCCCGGAACGGTAATCAGCCAGTCCTGCACGAGGTACTTGAGCGGGGAATGCAGGGCCAAAAACAACCTTTCGGCGAAAATTCGGTACGGGTTGATAATGAAATCAGTGCCGAAAGACGCCAGGTTGTCGCTGACGCGCTGGTTTTCACTGCGCGCCAGTACGGTCAGGCCGGGCCGCAGCAGCTTGGCGCTGATGGCGATGGTCAGGTTGGCGTGGTCGTCGTTGGTCGTGGCGATGACCCCGCGGCACTTGGGGTGCATCAGGCCGGCCAGTTCCAGTACCTGGCGGTTGTCGGCGCTGGCGACCAGCGCCGGGACGTGCGCGTACTTGGCATCGAGCGTGATGTTGTGCACCGCTTCCGGGTCCCGCTCCACGACCACGGCCCGCAGCCCGCGCGCCAGCAACCCGGAAACGGTCAGTGAACCGGTGTTGCCGAAGCCGCAGACGATGTAGAACGGTCTCGCCATCCACCTGACCTGGCGGCTGAAGCGGGTGCGCCGCAGCACCGCCTGGAATTGCTGGTCCAGGAACAGGCCCAAAAGCGTGCCGATGGAGTACAGCCAGGCCACGACGTTCGGCAGCAACAGGGTAAAAACCAGCAAGCGCTGGGTCTCGGTGAAGGTGTGGGGAATCTCGCCGAGGCCGATGGTGGTCTGCAGCACCGCGATAAAGTAGGCCGCGTCCAGAAAGCTCAGGTGATAGGGCTGGCCGTTGGCGTCGACGCCCGGCACCATGACCATGGCAAGGATCGACAGGACATAAACGAGAATCAGAATGATCAGCGGCGAACGCATGCGCCGCATGGTCAACCAGACGACATCGTTCGGCGGTGACTGGCTGGCGGCCATCTCAAAAATCCCCGCGCGCGGTGTTGCCGGTCAGCGGCGGATGCTAACGGTTTCGGCGACGAGCAGCGTAACGGAGACCAGGTTGGCGAGCAGCGCGCCGCCGGACAACGAAACGATGCGTGTCGTCATGCCCACCGTGAAACCGGCCTCCGAGACGTTGGCGGCCCAGCCCCAGATCGCGGCGGCCACGATCAATTGCAGGTCCGCGACCAGGCTGGTCGCCAGCAGCACGGCGCCCATCTGCGAGCGGTCGCCGAATTTCATGATGGTGGCGATCAGGCTGACGGCCAGGGCGCCGGTGAGTTCCATGGCGTCGTGGTGGGCCGGGTTGTCGATGTCGCCGATGAAGAATCCGAAATTGAGCGTCAGCGCGAGGACGATAAAGAAGGCGAAGATAACTTTTTCAAAATTCATGGATGCACTCCCTACGGGGTCAGGTTGAACTAAATCCCGGATTTATTCAACCTGACCCCACATACTGCGGCTTCGTTATTGGATAATGTTACCTTCCAAATCCATGATTGACACTTCGCCGAGATTCATGGCTCGAATTTTTGCCTCGATTTTCTTGCGGTCGCCGACCACCAGCCAGGTGAGCTTGTCCGGGTGCAGGACCTCCCTGGCGGCGCTGCGGACACCCTCCAGGTCGAGATCGTCGTAGCGGGATTTCAGCGTGGTGACGTAATCGTCGGGCCGGCCAAAGCGTTGGTTGCTCATCAGCGCGCCGAGCACCGCGCCGGCGGTTTCGAACTCTCCCGGCAGGCTGTCGACGTTGTCGTGCACATCCTTGCTCAGCTCGGCCTGGGTCGCGGGCTTGGAGCTGAGGTAACGATCGAACTGACTTTCCAGTTCTTGCATGGATTCCATGGTCTTGTCCGTCTGCACCGGTGCGTACACCAGCCATGGGCGCTGGCCGCGGGCATTGGGCATGGTCGTGTAGGCGCCATAGGACCAGGACTTGTCTTCGCGCAGGTCCATGTTGATGCGCGAGCTGAATTTTCCGCCGAGGATGTCGTTCATCGTGTCGATCGCGAGGTTGTTGTCCGCGTCCGTTGACGGCGCCAGCTCGCCCGCCAGGATCAGCGATTGCGGCGAACCGGGCTTGTCGATGATGTAGATATGCGTTTTTTGCGGCAGGCTCACCTGCGACAGGTTCTTGCGCGGTGGCGGCGGCCCGTCAACGTGCCAATCGCCGAAGCTTTTTTCCAACAGCGGCATGATCTCGGCCAGGCTGGTGTCGCCGACGACGAACAACGTCGCGTCATCCGGCCGCAGCCAGGTGGCATGAAATTTCTGCAAATCGGTGCGAGTCAGCGACTTGATCGATGCCTGGGTCCCGGAACCGGTGAAGGCAACGCCGTAGGCGTGATCTTTGCCATAAAGGAGCGGCGGCAGGTTGCGTAAAGCCAGCCCGACGGGTCGACTCTGCTCCTGCCTGATGCGCGCCAGCCAGCGAGGCTTCAGGCGGTCGATTTCCGCCTGCTTGAAGTCGGGGTTGCGCACCACGTCGGCATACAGTTCCAGTGAAGGCTGCAACTGCTTCTTCAGCGCGGACAATCGGACGCTGGAGGTATCCAGGTTCGAGTCGGTGGTGATCACCGCACCCAATCTTTCGGCTTCCAGGCTGATGTCGTGGGCGGTGCGTTTCCGGGTGCCCTCCTGCAACATCGACAAGGTAAAATCCGCGGTGCCCGGCTTGCCAAGGGAATCCGCCGCATGTCCGGCATCGAATTGCAGGGCGACGTGGATCACCGGCACGGTATGGCGCTCCGCGAGGACGACCTGGAGGCCGTTTTTCAGTTTCGCGCGTTGCACCTTGGGGAATGTCAGGTTGGGCATTGCGCCGACCTTGGGCAAACCCTTGCTGCGATCGACCGCCGAAGCATGTGTTTTGTAGTCGCCGAACGGAAGCACGTTCAGTTGGTAATAGCCCCGCGCGAGCCACTTGGCGGCGGCCGCGTGCACATCCTCCGGGGTGGCGGCGTTCATCCAGCCGATTTGGGTCTCGAAAAAGCCGGGATTGCCGGCATACAATTCGCCGCGGGCCAGTGTCGCGGCCTTGCCGCTGAAGCCGCCGATTCTTTCCAGTCCGCGGACCACGGCGGCATTGCCGGAAGCCTTGACCCTTTCCAATTCGTCCGCGGTGGGTCCCTTGGCCATGAAGCCGGCCAGCAGCTGGTCGATGACCGTGTTGACCTGGTCCAGCGACGCGTCATCCCTGATCGTCGTGTCGATGGTGAATATGCTGGTGAGCTCGTGTTGTTCGATACTCGCGCTGACAGCGGTCGCCAGCTGCTTCTGGTAAACCAGGCTCTGGTAGAGTCGCGAATTCTTACCCGAACCGAGGATCCGGGCGGCGAGGGCGAGTTGGGTATTTTCCTTGCTCGTGCGGCCGGGCACGGTCCAGCTGCGATAGATGCGGGTGTGCGGCACCCGGTCGTGCATCACTTCGATGGTATTGCTGGCGTGTTCCGGCACCATCGCTTGCAGGTGATCGACCGGCGGGCCCGAGGGGATATCGCCAAAGTACTTTTCCGCCAGTGTCCGCGCTTTGCCGGTATCGATATCGCCGGCCAGCACCAGCACGGTGTTGGCGGCGCCGTAATAATGCTTGAACCATTCCTTGACGTCGTCGAGCGAGGCCGCGTCGAGGTCCGCCATCGAGCCGATGGTGCTGTGGCGGTAGGGGTGCCCGGGCGGGAACAGGCCTTCCAGCTGATGGTATTCCACGGTGCCGTAAGGCTGGCTGTCGCCCTGGCGCTTTTCGTTTTGTACGACACCGCGTTGTTCGTTCAATATGTCCTGCGTAATGGCGCCCAACAGGTGACCCATGCGGTCGGACTCCATCCACAGGGCCATATCCAGCGCCGGCGTCGGCACCGTTTCGAAATAGTTGGTGCGGTCGAACCACGTGGTGCCGTTCATGGACGTGGCGCCGACCTGCTCAAAGGGATCGAAATATTCGCCTTGGTGGTTTTCCGAGCCGTTGAACATCAGGTGCTCGAAAAGGTGCGCGAATCCGGTCTTGCCGGCGGGTTCGTTCTTGGAGCCGACGTGATACCAGACGCTGACGGCGACGATCGGCGCCTTGTGGTCTTCGTGGACGATGACCGTCAGCCCGTTGTCCAGCTTGAATTTGGTGAAGGGAATATCGATCGCGGGCGCTTCGCCGGCGAGCAGGCTGCACGGGGCCAGAACGAACGTTGTCAGCATTGCGCTGAGGAAAAGCGACTTCATTGAAAACTCCTTGGTTGCGAGTACGGTCTGTCGACAGGCCCTAATGTGCAGGAACCGGGGTCACCAGCACCAGCGCCCCGAAAAAGGGGGAGTCGAAATACTGCAGTTCGCCGGTGTTGACCTGTCGGCTTTGGTTGAAATGATAGATTCGCGCCGCACCGTTGAAGTTCCCCTGTTCGGGGTCCGGGAGCTCTCCCGCCTGAAGTCTGTATTCGAGGTCGAGGTCCAAATGCAAAAAACGGCTGCGCCTGAGTTGCACGGTGCCATCGAGCTGGTAAAGGTCGTCGTACACCGGTTCCGGGGCAGCCGCTGCCGCATCGGCGCCGATCGCCGGGACACGGGTTGGTTGCCCGGCCGGCGGCTCGCGGGCCGGGGCGCGTGCGGACACTGCCGCCGTGCCGGCTTCCCGCGGGTCCGGCGGCTGGCCGGCGGCTTGCGGCGCAGAGCGCAGACGCGAGCCGACGACCTGGGCGTTGTGGATGTGAATGGGTGGATAGTACTCGATGCGCTCCTGTTCCCAGGCGGCATAGAGCAACGGCTGGTAGGACTTGCTCGCACGCAGCTGGCGCCAGACCCGGTCCATGGCTTCGCTTTTTTTGTCGACCACGCTGAAGTCGTCCGGCAGTTCACGGTCTTCCAGGGCGGGAAAGCCAGAAAAACTGCGCGGAATCGCGGTTTCCTCCGCCGTCGCCAGCTCGGCCAGGTTGCGGAAGACGATGACCTCCACGCGATAAGAGCCGGATTCCGCCATTGCACTGCAACTTAAAAAGATGAACAGCAACACCGGCAATCTTGGGTATTTCATGGTTGCAAACGTTCCAGTATTCCGGCGCCGATCCGGATTCGTTCCGCGGCAGAGGGTTCCTCGATCAGGATACGGAGTTTATGCGGCCCCTGCAATTTGAAATCCGCCTCCTGCTTACGGATCATTTCCAACAGCGCCTGCGGGTCCGCCGAGGTGTTTTCGGCGAACTCGATGTGGCCCCCGGCAACGCCGAAATCCAGGCGTTTGACGCCCAGCGTCCTGGCCCGCTGACGCAATTCCGCGATTTCGAACAGGTGCTTGGTGGCTTCCGGCAAGAGGCCGAAGCGATCGATCATTTCGACCTGCAATTCGCGCAGCGCCGCCGTGTCCCGGGCGCTGGCGATGCGCTTGTACAAGGTCAGACGGGTGTGGATATCGGCGATCCAGTCGTCCGGGATCAGCGCCGATACGTGCAGCTCGATATCGATTTCCTCGTGCAGCTTGCCTTCCAGGTCGACCTCCTCGCCCTTGCGCATGGCGTCGATGGCGCGTTCCAGCAATTCGCTGTACAGACTGAAGCCGACCGACTGGATTTCGCCGCTCTGTTCCTCGCCGAGCAGTTCCCCGGCGCCGCGGATCTCGAGATCGTGGGTGGCCAGCGTGAAGCCGGCGCCCAACTCCTCCAGGGCCGCGATGGCGTCCAGGCGCTTTTGCGCGTCAGGTGTCATCGCGCGCCGTTCCGGGACGAGCAGGTAGGCGTAGGCGCGGTGGTGCGAGCGGCCGACACGGCCGCGCAGCTGATGCAGCTGGGCCAGGCCGAACTTGTCGGCGCGGTTGACGACGATGGTGTTGGCGGTCGGGATGTCGATACCGTTTTCGATGATGGTCGTGCACACCAGCACGTTGCTGCGTTGCCGGTAAAAGTCCAGCATGACCTTCTCCAGCTCGGCCTTGGGCATCTGTCCGTGGGCGATGCGGGTCCTGGCATGCGGCACCAGCGCCGTGACCTTGCGGGCGATGGTCTCGATATTGCGCACCTCGTTGTGCAGGAAAAAGGCTTGTCCGCCGCGTTGGATCTCCCGTTGCAACGCTTCTCGCAAGAGCGCGTCGTCCCACTCCGATACCAGCGTTTTGATCGCCGTGCGGCGGGCGGGGGGCGTGGCGATGATGGACAGGTCGCGGATGCCCGACATGGCCATGTTGAGCGTTCGCGGTATCGGCGTCGCGGTCAGCGTCAGCAGGTCCACCTCCGCCCGCAGTTGCTTCAGACGTTCTTTCTGCCTGACGCCGAAGCGTTGCTCCTCGTCTATGATCACCAGACCCAGGCGCTTGAATTTGACGTCGCGCTGCAGCAATTTGTGCGTGCCGATGACGATGTCCGTGCGGCCCTCGGCAAGGTCGGTCAGGGTGCTGTCCTGCTGCTTGCCGGTGCGGAAGCGCGACAGCAGCTCGATGCGTACCGGCCAGTCCGCGAAACGGTCACTGAAGGTGGTGTGGTGCTGCTGCGCAAGCAGCGTGGTCGGCACCAGGATAGCCACCTGTTGGTGGGCCTGGACCGCGATGAAAGAAGCTCTCAGGGCGACCTCGGTTTTGCCGAAGCCGACGTCACCGCACACGACGCGGTCCATTGGCTGGGTCGACAGCATGTCCTCGACGACCGCGTCGATGGCGCGTTGCTGGTCCGCGGTCTCCTCGAACTGGAAACCGGCGCAGAATTCGGCGTACAGCGCTTCATCGAGCGCAAAGCCGAAGCCTTCCCGCATCTGCCGGCGAGCGTACAACTCGAGCAACTCGGCAGCCACGTCACGGACCTTTTTCGCCGCCCGGCGTCTGGCCCTGGCCCACTGCTCGCTGCCGAGCCGGTGCAATGGGGCGTCTTCTCCGGGGCCGCCGGTGTAGCGGCTGATCAGGTGCATCGAGGAGACCGGCACGTAGAGCTTGTCTTCGCCGGCGTATTCGAGCATCAGGAACTCGGCGGTGAGGCCGTCGATCTCGAGTGAGCTGAGGCCGCGGTAGCGGCCAATGCCGTGATCGGTGTGGACGACGGGGTCGCCGATCTCGAGTTCGGACAGGTTGCGGATTATGGCTTCGGGGTCGCGCTCGGCCGTCTTGCGCAGCCGCGCGGGCCGGGCGCGCCCGCCGAACAACTGGCTCTCGGTCAGGACCGCGAGGTCTGCGCCCGCGACGAAGCCGGCCTCGATGGGCATCACCGCGAGGCCGGCGGCGGCGTCGGAAGCCTTGAACCCGGCCAGTTGTCGAAGCGCTCGGCCTTGATCGAGAAGGCCTGCAGCGTCTGGGCGAGGACTTCACGCCGGCCGGCCGTGTCGGCCGCGAACAGCACGCGGCCCTCGAACGTGCGCATGAACTGCAACAGCGCCGCGGCCGGTTCATTGCCGCGCTCGTGGATGTGCAGGTCCGGGGCCGGCTGGGTTGCGAAGCGCTTGGCGTCCCGGTTTTGCCGGCCGGGCGGCAACAGCCGTACCGAGCTGAAACGCCCCAGTTGGTCGAGCACTTCAGTGTCGCTGAAGAAAAGTTCGGACGGGTCCATGACCGGCCTTTGGACGTCGTGGCGGCGCTGCTCCCAACGCTCCCGGGTGCTTGTCCAGAAGCCGCCGGCGGCTTCGGCGACGTCGCCGGGGAGGAACAGCAGCGGTGGGCGGGGCAGGTAATCGAAAAGGCTCTCGGTCTGCTCGAAAAACAGCGGCAGGTACTGTTCCAGGCCCTGTGGGTGGGCGCCGTGGCGCAGGTCCTGGTACAAGGCGACGTTGCGGGTGTCCACGGCGAAGCGGTAGCGGAAGGCTTTGCGGAAAGCGTCGAAGGCGGCCTTGTCGCAGGGGTATTCCCGGGCCGGCAGCATGACGAACTCTCGCAGCGTCCGCACCGAGCGCTGGGATTCCACGTCGAACTCGCGCAGGGACTCGATTTCCTCGTCAAACAGGTCGATACGCACCGGATGGGGGCTGCCGCTCGGAAACAGGTCAATGACCGCACCGCGCACGGCGAACTGGCCGGCCTGGTAGACGGTATCGGCATGGCTGTATCCGCCTTGCTGCAAACGCCGCCGGAAGGCGTCGATCGCCAGGGGCTGGCCGACCTCGAGCCGGATATTGCGCGCCAGCGCGTGGCTGCGCGGCGGCAGGCGCTGCATCAGGGTGGTCACGGACACCAGCAGCACGCCCCGACGGGCGCTGTTCAGCGCGGACAGGGTCGCCAAGCGCTCGGCAACGATGTCAGGATGCGGTGAAAACGGGTCGTAAGGCAGGGTTTCGTGGTCCGGGAAATACAGGACCTCGAGTCCGTCCTCCTTGAACAGGCGAATGTCCTGCTCCAGCAATTGCGCCTGGTGGTTGGAACGCAGCACCGCCAGGACCAGCCCCGGGTGGCGGCTGGCGGCGGCAACCAGCGCCAGCGCGACGCTGCTGCCGCACAGCCCGCTCCAGTGCACGGTGCCGGCGGCGTGCGCTTCGAATCGCGCCGCCAGCGGGTTTGCCGGATCGTTGCAACCCATCTCGGAAATATTCAAATACCGCGTTCCCCGCCCGGATTCAGGCGCGCCGTTGGGCGAAAACGTCCGCTGCGCGGCGGCCCCACAGGCGCAGTACGAGTACCAGTACCGCCAACCCGATGAGCATGCCGACCCACCACGGCGAGCCCATGCCGGTCAGCAGGCTGCCGGTGAGCAAGGCGGTCCCGCCGACCACCAACGCATAGGGCAGCTGCGTGCGCACGTGTTCAATGTGGTCACAGCCGGAGGCCAGCGAGGACATGATCGTCGTGTCGGAAATGGGCGAGCAGTGGTCGCCCCAGACACTGCCGGCCAATACCGCCGCGATGGACGAGTACAACAGGTGCATGTGCTCGACGCTGGTGTGCCCGTGACCGCTCATCACGGCCCAGGTCAGCGGTATGGTCAACGGAAACAGGATGCCCATGGCGCCCCAGCTCGAACCCGTTGCAAAAGCGGTTGCCGCGGCCAGGACGAAAACGATCGACGGCAGCATGAACGACGGCAGCGCGCCGCCCAGCACCGTGACCAGGAAGTCGGCTGTGTGTAAGGTGTCGGTGATCTCGCCCAACGACCAGGCGAGTATCAGGATGATCATGGCGAACAGCATCGAACTGACGCCCTTGAACCAGGCGTTGACGATTTCTTCGAGGTCCATGATCCGCTGTACCAGTGTCAGCAACGCCGCGGTCATCATCGACGACATCGAGGCCCACATGAGCGCCTTGTAGGAATCGGCCTGGCCGATGATGTCGTGCAGGCTGGCGTCCGCGCCGACGGCCTGCCGGCCGGTCACGTAGAGCCCGACCATGACGCCGAATACCATGACCGACACCGGCAGCAGGGCATTGATGACGCGTTGCGGCTTGCCTTCCACGGGCTCGATCACTTCGCTTTCCTGGACCTTGCCGCTCGGGCTCGCGGCCGCACCGGAGCCGTGCTCCAGGGCGGCCAGTTCGGACTGCAGCATCGGTCCGAAGTCGCGCCCCGTCCAGGACACCATCAAGACGAAGACGATGGCCAGTATCGGGTAGAAGCTGTAGGGGATCGTATTGATAAACAGCAGGTAGGCCTCCGCGTTCAGGTCCGGTATCTTGCTGATGGCGTCGCCGACCAGGCCGACCTCGTAGCCGATCCAGGTCGTGACCAGCGCAATACAGGCGACCGGCGCGGCCGTCGAATCCACGATATAGGCCAGCTTGGCCCTGGAGACCCGCATCGAATCGGTCACCGGCCGCATCGTGTTGCCGACCACCAGCGTGTTGGCGTAATCGTCAAAAAAGATCGCGATGCCGAGTGTAGTGGCCGCCAGGCAGGCGTGGCGCGCGGAATCGGCCCAGCGGACGATATGATTGACGATACCCTGCATGCCGCCGTTGCGGGAAACGATCCCGACCATGCCGCCGACCATCATCGAGAACAGCACGATGGCCGTGTGGTCCGGGTTCGAGAGGGCCCCCAGCACATAGACCTGGAAGGTATCCAGCAAGCCGCCCCACAAGCCGCCCAGGCCGAAGTCGTTGATGACCCAGGCGCCCAGCCAGACGCCCAGGAAGAGTGCCGGCACCACGCGCTTGAAGACCAGGGCAAAGGCGATGGTCAGAACCGGAGGCAATATTGACAGCCAACTGCCCGCCGCGGCCGGCGCGTTGTCCGCGGCGCTGGCGATGGTTGTCACGGTAAGCAGAGAAATGAAATTAATAAACTTATATAATTTATTGTTATTGAACATATTATGTAGCTACCTTTATCGTGCCGAGCGCCAACTCCACGCGTTTGCCGTATTCGCTGTATTCAGGCTCTGGCAAGGCGAACAGGCGCAGCCACTCGTCGGCTGCCTCGAGCGCCTCTTGTGCGGCCGAGAGACGTTCGCCGTCGCCCGCCATCGACTGCGCCAGCCGATCGACCTGGTATTGCATGCGCAGCTTGGCATCTGCCTCGGGTGACGGTAAACCCGCCAGGAACTCGAGCCGTATGCAAAGCAGCCGTGCGCGCTCCGACATGGCCCCAGCGTCATCCTCCGCGAGCGGGGCGGCGGCGTCCTGCAGCCAGCTCTCGAAGCAGCGATCCAGGGTGCGTTCGGCGCATGCATCCGAGCTTTCGGCGGGCCAGGCGGCCTTGATTCGCGCGCCGAACCCGGCGTCGGCGCTGCGCTCGCGCTGCGCTTGCGCGATGTCGTGCAGCAATTGCGACTTGCGCCACAAACGTTCACGCTCCAGTTGCTCTTTTTGCCGCTGTTCGTTTTCCAGCTGCCGGCGGTAGTCCTCGAGCAAGCGCTGGAAGGCGCCTTGAATCCCCCGCTCCGGCCTGTCGATTTCGCCCCATTGTTCCACCAGGCCCTGTACCTTGCCTTGCTGCGCGGCCAGTTCGCTGCTCTCGGTGAGGATGGCGGCAAGTTGATCGCGCAAGTCCCGTTGCCGCGCGAGTTTTTCTTCAGTGACCGCGCGCAGGTGTTCCTGCTGTTCCTTGAGTTCCTCGAAGAGGGGATCCAGGTGGCTCCTGAACTGTTTCCACAGCGACTGTTCCTTGCTGCGCCAAAGGCTGCCCGCCGCTTTCCATTGAGCCTGCAATTGCTTGGCCAGGTCGATGGCTTCATCGCGGTCCGAGGTGTGCACCAGTGCGCTGGCTTGGCGAATCAGCTTGAGCTTGTCTTTTTCAATGGCCTCGTAATGCGTTTGCATGACGGCGTTCGCCTGGTCCAGCGCGGCTTTCAGGTCGTGCGCAAATTTCTGGCGCTCGGCCGCGGGCACGTCGCCCAGCGTGCGCATTTTCCGGCGCCCGCGGTGAATGGCTTTGCCGAGCGCCGCCCAGTCGGGCGGCTCGGCGGCCGCGAGTTGCTCCAATTCCGCGCAGAACGTTGCCAGCGATTGGGCATGGCGTGACTGGATTTCGCTGCGCTTGTCCAAAAACGGCTTGGCTGTCTCGAATGCAGCGTGACCGGCGGCGTTGAACTTGCGCCACATCCAGGGGGCAGCGGCGTAATGCTTGTCGCCGGGAATCTGCTCGCTTTCCTCGAGCGCGCGCCATTCGGCCTGCAGGCTCTTGACCCGATTGAGCAGCGCATCGGGGTGCAGGTCGGCGCGCGGCAGCACCTCCATTTCCCGGATCAGCCGCTTGCGGATCTTGTTGTTGGACCAGTGCTGCCAGTCGCGCAACTCGCGCAGGCGGCCCTGGCTGGCCTGCAGCGAGGCGCGGATTTTCCGCCACTCGTCGCGGTAGCCGTCGGTAGCGGAATTTTCCCGTATTTGTTCGAACAGGCGGGCGCGGCTGGCCAACGCCTTGTGCAGTTCACCGTCATCCAGTTCCTGTTGCAACTGCGCCAGCGCGGCCCGGGCCTGCTCGAGATCCCGCGCCGAGCGCTGCTGCAGCGCCTCCAGCGTGGCGGCAAGCTCCGCTAACGTGGTGAGCGCCTTGTCCTTTGCCTTCCGGTCCTCGGCACGGGCGTGCCGCAGCGCCGCCCAGGATTTTTCCACGCGCTGGCGCAACCCCGCCAGCTTTTTGGCCGTCGGCTGCTGGCCGTGTTTTTGCCGGTAGTCAGCGACCGCGGCGAGCGCCTCGGTGAGTTTGCGATCGGGCCCGGGCGCATCTTCGTGCGCCGCGGGCCGGGCGGCCTCGTCGTGCGCCGCGGGACGGGCGGCCTCGTCGTCGCTTTCCGCCCTCCCTGGCGTTTGCGCCGGTGCTGGTTCCTGCGCGACCGGTGGGGCGTCGAGCCGCCCGCAAACGCGCTCGTAGCGCGTCTTGATCTCGCTCGGCGCTTTTGCCTCGATGCGCCGCCAGGCGGTGTGCAAAGCCTGCCTGTCGGGCGCCCCCGGCGCAGTCTCCCCCAGCGCCAGCTTTTCCAGCGCGAGGCAGATGTCGAGGGCTTCGGCGGCGATGGCCTCGGGGTCCGCCTGCGCCAACAGTTCTTCGTGCAAACGACGTTGCAGTTGTTGATACAGATCCTTGTCGCGCGTGCGCAAGCCCGTGATGACACGCCTGAGCGTCGTGTGTTGTTCGACGCGTTCGGCCGCGAGGCGCCGGTTGTCCGCGTCCTCGTCAGCGATGCAGCAGTCGCCGAGCAGGCCCTGGCGCCCAACCAGGCGGATCGCCTGGCGGCGCAGTTCCGCTTCCGGCGCGTTGACGGCCAGGTGCTCGACCAGTTGCTTGTCGGCCGTTTCCGCAACGGCGCGCATACGCACATCGAGCGGCGGCCGCGACGTTTCGCAGTTGCCGGCTAACTGGCGGATGCGCTGGAGCAGCAGTTTCCTGGCCGCGCCGTCGGTTTCCGCGGCGTGCAGTTCGAGTATGTTGTCGAGGCGGTGCACACGCTGGATGGCGGCACAGCGCACGCGGACGTCGGGGTCGGCCGCGGCGATCTGCAGCAGCTTGCCGAGTAAATCAGGGTCCTGGGCGCTGCTGACGGCGGCCAGCCTGACTTCCGCATCCTTGTGCTCCCATTTGGGTTTGAATAATTGAGGTTTCCAGCTCATGGCAAGTCCCTTTCACGAGGTTCAGGCGGCTCGCCGGGTACGAAAATGCGACTCCAGCAGGGACATCTGTTCCCGTGCCGTGGGCACACGCATCAGGTCGAACAATACGGCAGGGGCGCCGCGGCGGTCCTTGAGGTACCAGCCGATGTGTTTGCGGGCGACGCGCACGCCGGTGCCCTCACCATATAAGCGGTACAGACGCCGCAAGTGCTCGCGCATGACCTCGAAAACTTCGGTGTCGCCTGGCGGCGGCAGCAGCCGGCCGCTGGCGAGGTAGTGCGATATTTCCCTGAAAATCCACGGATTGCCTTGTGCCCCGCGGCCGATCATAAGGCCGGCCGCGCCGGTGTAATCGAGTACCGCGCGGGCTTGTTGCGGTGTATCGATATCACCGTTCGCAAATACGGGCAGGGTGGTATTGTCACAAATCGCCTTGATGGTGTCATACTCCGCGCGGCCCCGGAAGCGCTGAGCCCGCGTGCGCCCGTGTACCGCCAGGGCTTTGATTCCGCAGGCTTCGGCGAGTTCTGCCACCCGCACACCGTTTCGGTTTTCCTGCTGCGGGCCGGTTCGTATCTTCAGCGTCACCGGCACATCCACGGCATCGACCACGGCAACGAGGATTTTTTCCACCAGGTCGAGATCGGACAGCAGCGCCGAGCCGGCCAGTTTCCTGCACACCTTCTTCATCGGACAGCCCATGTTGATATCGATGATCTGGGCGCCTTGTGCAACGTTGTAGCGGGCGGCCTCGGCCAGCATTCGCGGCTCACTGCCGGCGATCTGAACCGCGACGGGTCTGGCCTCGCCGGCAAAATCGCTACGCCACCGGGTCTTCGGGGAATGCCTCAGGGACGGGTCGGCCGCGATCATCTCCGTCACCGAGTAACCGGCGCCGAGTTCACGACACAACTGGCGGAAGGGTTTGTCCGTGACACCGGCCATCGGGGCCAGCGCGACGTTATTGGGTAATGGATAGGGGCCGATACGCATCTTGCCGGAAGCCATCAGGCCCTGGCCTAGCTCAGTGCCTCGAAAATCCGGAACCCGGCGACCCAGGTACCGATTGCCGAGCCGAGGTTGGAAAACAGGAACACCAGCAATATCCGCGTGGCGGGATTCCGGAACCAGCCCTTCAGCGTGGTCGCGTCGTCGCGCAGCCGTTCGAGGTCCGCTACCCTGGGTTTGCGCAGCATGGATTCCACCAGCCCGGAAACCATGCCGGCGGCGATCGCGGGGTTCAGCGACGTCAGCGGTGCCGCCACCATGGCGCTCAGCACCGTCAACGGGTGGCCGCGCGCAGCCAATGCCCCCAGCGCGGCGAGACCGCCGTTGATAACGACCCACAACATGACCAAACGCCAGCCGAGCTCGGGGCTGCGCGCGAAGCCCAACCAGAATCCGGTCAGCACGGCAACGACGATCAGCCAGGGCAGGAGTTTCAGCCAGCGCGCCGGCGCCGGTTGAACCGACAGCACGTCGATTTCGGTCTGGGGGTTACTGTCGCTGCTCTCAAGTGCCTTGGCGAGACCGTCGAGGTGACCGGCGCCAACGACGGCGAGAACCCGGCGGCCGGTGCCGTCCGCGTTCGCCTGCCGCAGACGCGCGGCCATGAAGCGGTCGCGCTCGGTGATCAGGGCCGTGTACAGTTCCGGCGACTGTTGCGCAAACTCCGTAAAGACCGATTCCAGGATGTCGCCTTCCTTGAGTTTTTCGATCTGTTCCTCGTCGATTTCTTCCGAACTGACCGTACCCAGGACCATGCCGGTCGTGAGCAGGATGCGCTTGTACCAGGGCACCGCCCTGTAACTGCGTTTCAGCGTGGTGGCCAGGTCACGATCGATGAGCTGTAACGGCAGGCCCGCGGCTTCCGCGGCATCCGCCGCCGCTTTCAGCTCCGCGCCGGGCTCGATACCGAATTGCTCGGCGATGCGGCGCTGGTAGGCGCCCAGCGCCAGGCTGGCCATGACCAGTCCAGCCTTTTTCTCCCGAATGATGCGGAAAAGATCCATGTCCCGCCATTGCTGCTGCCGGGTCAGTGCCTGGTGGCGGGCCGGGCAAAGCTCGACCGCGATGGTGTCGTAATCGCCGCTGCCAGCCATCCTTTTGACCGCCGCCACGCTGGCTGGTGAAACGTGTGCCGTGCCCAGCAGGGTGTATATCACGCCGTCGCGGGTGATTTCCCGGGTAGGCTGGTCGGCAACAGGCGCCCCGGGGCTGGGCGGCGCCTGCTGCACTGTCGGATTGGCTTCGGACATCGGGCTACGGTTCTCAAAAAAGGCGCAAGCATAGCGCAAACGATCTGCAACGGGTTATTTATTTATCACCTGTCCCGGGTCCAGCACCGGATACAGCACCAGGTCGTATTCGAAATACACGTTGAAGCCGTCATAATCCCAGCGCGTAATCGGGGGATCGCCGACCGCCGCGTACTTCTTTGCCGGGGTTCCGAATTTTTGCTCGACCTGGGCTTTGGTCTGGCCGTTCTTCGGCAAATCCATTTGCGCCGCCTGGCGCACCTCGTCCAGGATCAGAACGTCCGCGCTGACAGTATGCAGTGTCAAAGCCAGCACTAATGCCAAAACTATCCTTGTCATTGCTTATCTCCACTATGGTCAGTCATTTCAGGCGTGTCAGAATACCATAAAAAGACAGAAACTTAGGCCTCAGGCATTTTGTTCGCGCAGGCGCAAGTACGCGCGGTGGCGCCAGGTTGCAATCTCGCCGGCCTGCACCGCCGCCTTGATCGCGCAACCCGGTTCCGAGTCGTGAACGCAGTTGTTGAAACGGCAGTGGCCGAGAAATGGCCTGAATTCGATAAAACCGCTCTCGAGTTCGGTCTGCCGCAGGCTCCAGATGCCGTATTCCCACACGCCGGGCGAATCGATCAAAAAGCCGCCCCCGGGGTATTCGTACAGCGTGGTGGTGGTGGTCGTGTGAGTGCCCTTGCCGGTGGCCGCCGAGAGGGCGCCGATTTGAACGTTCATGTCCGGCAGCAAGCGGTTGACCAGGGACGATTTGCCGACACCGGACTGGCCGACCAGGATGCTGCTGCGGTCGCGCAGTTCCTCGGCGAGGGCCTGGATACCGGGCGCGGCCTTGCAGGAGGTCGCAACCACGCGGTAACCCAGCGCGCGGTAGTGGGGCAGGTGCTCCAGCGCTAGCGCCCCGGCGCTCGCTGGATCGTAATCCGGTTCCAGCTCGGTCTTGTTCAGCACGATCACCGGTTCGATGCCGAGGCTGTGCGTCGCCAGCAGGTAGCGTTCGAGCAGGTCGCGCGAAGGCAGCGGCTTCCTGGCAATGACGATCAGCACCTGGTCGAGATTGGCGGCGACGACATGTTTGCGCTGACGCTCGTCGGCGCGGGCGAATTCATTGCGGCGCGGCAGCAGTGAATCGGCGACCAGGGCGTCGTCGTCCGCGGTGCTGACCGTCACCCGGTCGCCGCAAACGGGGCGCCCGACCTGGCGCCGGTACTTGCAGTGCCGGCGCTGACCGCCGTCCATGAGCACGACACCGTGGCTGCCGTATGAGACCAGCACCCGCGCTTCGGCCGTTCGCTGTTCGGTCAAGTGATCAGTCTGCCTGCATGCATTTTGCCATTGTAACCTCTGCCGGTATGTCGCCGCAGGGACCTGGGGCATTTCGCCGGGCTGCCGGGTTTGCCGCGGCAGCGTTGGCCTCGCGCCGGGAATTTGTGCTTGGAACATGGGTCAGAAGGTCGGTATGATGCACCCAATTACGCAGCGGCAAGGCCATGTCCTCAGACAAGAAGAACCGACTGATCTGGATTGACCTGGAAATGACGGGTCTGGACACCGACTCGGACACCATCCTGGAGATCGCGACCATCGTCACCGACAACCAGCTGAACGTGCTGGCCGAGGGTCCGGTGTGCGCGGTCAATCACGATGAATCGGTGCTGCAGGGCATGGATGACTGGAATCGCAGCCACCACACGGATTCCGGGCTCTGGCAACGGGTTACGCACAGCGTTTACAGCATGCGCGAAGCGGAACTCGCGACCATCAATTTTCTCGACGACTGGGTCGAGGCGGGTGTCTCGCCGATGTGCGGCAACAGCATCTGCCAGGACCGCCGGTTCCTGCATCGGCTGATGCCGGAATTGCTCGGCTGGTTTCATTACCGCAATCTCGATGTCAGCACGCTGAAGGTGCTCGCGCTGCACTGGTTGCCGCCAGCGCTCGCGAATTACGAAAAAATCGGCCGTCACGAAGCCCTGTCCGATATCCGCGAATCGATCGAGGAACTGCGCTACTACCGCCAGTACATGGGCGAATTCAGCGCTTGAGCCCGAGCAAACCCCGGGGAGCCTGACGGCGCGGCCAATGGGTCAGCCGACGCGGGTCTTGTACTTCGCCAGCTCCAGCCAGGTCTCGACCACGGTATCCGGATTGAGAGACATGCTCTCGATGCCTTGCTCCATCAGCCATTCCGCGAGATCCGTGTGGTCCGAGGGGCCTTGTCCGCAAATGCCGATATATTTTCCGCGCGCCTTGCAGGCCTTGATGGCCATCGCGAGCATGGCCTTGACGGCCGCGTCGCGCTCGTCGAACAGGTGCGCGATCTCGGCCGAGTCGCGGTCGAGCCCGAGCGTCAGCTGGGTCAGGTCATTGGAGCCGATCGAAAAGCCGTCGAAGATGTCGAGGAAACGGTCGGCGAGCACGGCGTTGGACGGGAGTTCGCACATCATGATGATCTTCAGATCGTGCTTGCCCTGTTCGAGACCGAACGCCTTCATGACCTTGATAACCGCGCGGGCCTCGCCCACCGTGCGGACGAACGGTATCATCGCCCATACGTTGCTCAGACCCATCTCTTCGCGGACCTTGCGCATGGCCCGGCATTCGAGTTCGAAACAGTCGCGGAACGCCTCCGAGACATAGCGGCTGGCGCCGCGGAAACCCAGCATCGGGTTTTCCTCGTGCGGCTCGTAATCGCGCCCGCCGACCAGGTTGGCGTACTCGTTTGACTTGAAGTCGGACAGGCGCACGATGACCGGCTTGGGCGCAAAAGCCGCGGCGATGGTCGCGATGCCCTCGGTCAGACGCTCGACGTAATATTCGACCGGACCGGCGTAACCGGCGATGTGTTGATCGATTTGCGCGCGCACATCGTCGTCCTGGTCGTCATAGTTCAACAACGCTTTCGGGTGTACGCCGATCATCCGGTTGATGATGAATTCCAGCCGCGCCAAACCGACACCGGCATTCGGAATCTGGCAAAAATCGAACGCCCGGTCCGGGTTGCCGACGTTCATCATGATCTTCAGCGGCGCTTTCGGCATCGACTTGAGGTCGTCTCGCTGGACGCTGAATTCGAGTTTGCCGGCGTAGACGAAACCGGTGTCGCCTTCCGCGCACGAGACGGTGACGTCGGTGCCGTCGGCGATCACGTCGGTGGCGTCGCCACAGCCGACCACGGCCGGAATCCCCAGTTCGCGGGCGATGATGGCGGCGTGGCAGGTGCGCCCGCCGCGGTTGGTGACGATCGCGGCGGCGCGTTTCATCACGGGCTCCCAGTCGGGGTCGGTCATGTCCGTGACCAGGACGTCGCCGCGCTTGACCTCGAACATGTTGTCAATGGAGTCGATGACGCGCGCCCGGCCGGCCCCGATCTTGTGGCCGATGCTGCGGCCTTCGCTCAGGATCTTGCCGCGCTGGCTCAGCCGGTAGCGCTCGATGGTCTGGCCGCTGGCCTGGCTGCGGACGGTTTCGGGCCGCGCCTGGACGATGTAGAGCCGCTGGTTGACACCGTCCTTGGCCCACTCGATGTCCATCGGGCGGCCGTAGTGCTGCTCGATGACCAGCGCCTGCTGCGCCAGTTGCTCGACTTCGGCGTCGGTCAGGCTGAATTGCTGCCGGTCGGCTTCGGGCACATCGACGACTTCGACGCCGCCGCCGTCGCTGTCGGCGTACACCATCTTGATGGCCTTGCCGCCGAGCGTGCGGCGCAGGATGGCGGGGCGGTTCGCGGCCAGGTTCGGCTTGTAGACGTAGAATTCGTCGGGGTTGACGGCGCCCTGCACGACCATTTCGCCGAGCCCCCAGGAGGAGGTAACGAAAACCGTGCCTTCGAACCCGGATTCGGTATCGAGCGTGAACATCACGCCGCTCGACGCCTGGTCGGAACGCACCATCAACTGGATGCCCGCGGACAGCGCGACGGCAGCGTGGTCGAAGCCCTTGTGCACGCGATAGGCGATCGCCCGGTCGTTGTAGAGGGAGGCGAACACCTCGTGAATTTTCTGCATGACGCCTTCGAGGCCGCGCACGTTCAAAAAGGTCTCCTGCTGCCCGGCGAACGAGGCGTCCGGAAGGTCCTCGGCGGTCGCGGAGGAGCGCACCGCCACCGGGGGTTCCGCACCGTTTTCGGCCGTGAGTTTTTCCCAGGCCTGCTTTACGGCCTCGTCGAAGGCCGGCGTCAGCGGCGTTTCGAGGATTTCCTGGCGAATGGCCTTGCCGGCCTCCGCCAGCGCGGTAACGTCGTCGACATCGAGTGTCTCCAGGCGCGCATCGATGTGTTCCTTGAGGCCCGACTGGGCGAGAAACTCGCGGTAGGCGTCGGCGGTGGTGGCAAAGCCGGCCGGGACCGATACCCCGAGGCTGCTCAACTCGGAGATCATCTCTCCCAGCGAAGCATTTTTGCCGCCGACCTTGTCCAGGTCGCCCATTCCCAGGTCACTTAACCAGGCGATGTACTTGTTCAATGGTTTTACCTTCGATTCAAAGCGGTTTCGTTGGCTTGCAATACCGGCATTTTACTAGGGCGCGTTATCACTTACTATTCCAGAAGCGCTTTAATTGTTCCTTTCCGCAAAGACAAAGGCCCGGAGACATGTCGCGAACGGTATTTTTCATTTCTGACGGTACCGCGATTACCGTGGAGACGCTCGGCCATAGCCTCTTGACCCAGTTCGGGCAAATCCAATTCACCCAGGTGCGCATACCGTTCGTGACCGACGAGGCGGCCGCCCTCGATGCCGTCCGGCAGATTAACGAGGCCTATGAAAGGGACAACGCGCGCCCGCTGATATTCAACACCATCGTCGACGACAAGTTGTCGGGCATCGTGCGCGGCAGCAGGGGCGTGATGCTGGACCTGTTCGCGACCTTCCTGAAAACCATGGAAAACGCGTTGGGCGTCAAACGCCAGCCGCGGGTCGGGCAGGCGCACGGCGTCGGTGATCACGTACGTTACGAAAGCCGCATGGACGCCACCAACTACGCGCTCAACCACGACGACGGCGTCAGTCTTTCTTTCAGCAAGGCCGACCTGATCCTGGTTGGAGTGTCACGCTCCGGGAAAACGCCGACCTGCCTATACATGGCGCTGCATTATGGCGTCAAGGCCGCCAATTACCCGCTGACCGAGGACGACATGGAGAAAATGCGCCTGCCGCCGTTCTTGCGGCGGTTCAAGCACAAGATCGTCGGCCTCACGATAGATCCGGAGCGGCTGGCGGAAATTCGTGAGACACGCCGCCCCGGCAGCCGTTACGCCAGCCTCAAGCAGTGCCGCAGGGAGGTCGACATGGCCGACAGCCTGCTGCGGATGGAAGGCATCACGGTATTTACCACCACCAACAGTTCGATCGAGGAGATCTCGAGCCGCGTGCTGACCGAACTGGGCCTGCAGCGGGAGATGTTCTGAGTTGACGCAAGCAGTAGCCGCCGTGAAGATACGTAATACACCCGTCTTTCATGTGACTGCCAATATTTTAACCGAGGTCTAAGATTCAATATGAGAGATGAATAGATATGAGCGGTTATCTCCAGAATTCAATAACCTTTTCGATACTCTCGCGCTGCTTCAATATGGTGAATTGCTTGCCGTGATGAGTGTATCCAATAATTTTTGGCATTTGTCTGCTGTTATATCTCGACCACATGCTAGTCGTATATGCACCCACATCCATGACCATTGCATAATCACCGATCTCAATTTCAGGCAAGAGAACATTTTTTTTGATTACATCGCCCGCAAAACAAAGTGGCCCGGCCAAAACGTATCTTTTTCTCTTGCCTTTCTTTAGCCCGCCGAATTTATCCAATACACAGATTTCATGATGCCATTTGTCAGGCATGTAGGCTTCCCTGACAAACATATCTGCCCCCAGGTGGGTGGTCGCGACTGTGATGCCTTTCATTTTCTTTAAACCCTCTATTTTGCATACAGCCCAACCGGAATTGGCGTACACATACCTTCCGAACTCGGTAATTAAGTGAAATTGCTTGGAAAACAACCTGGGGCAGCGTCTTTGCAGTTCGGAACTATAGTCAGTGATTGAAGCTGCCTTTCTATGCGAATTATAGGAAACCGCTAAGCCGCCGCCGATATCAAATTGATTAACGGGGTCCCGGTGATTTCTGACACGCAAATCATTACTCTCCAGTGCAAAGTCGTAGACGACTTTCGTACCCTTACAAAGCTGATCGAGACTCATTCCCTGAGATCCGATATGAACATGAACACCTCGAATCCATTCATTTTCCAGAAAATACTTCTGAAGCTCTTTTCTGCAGAGTGTAATGGGAATTCCAAATTTAGAAGTTTGACCGGCGACACTGGTTTCCGAAATAGTACCTGCCCCCACTTCCGGATTGATACGCACTCCAATTCTGCTATTTGACTTGTGTGTTTGTAGATACCCTCTTATCGTTTCCAATTCGTTGAAGGAATCTGCATTCAAATGAATGCCTTTCTCCAGCGCAAAATGAATTTCATTCTTCGTCTTGGCGGGCGAATCAAAGATTATCGAACTTGGCGAGAAACCAGCTTGCAATGCCAAATGAATCTCGGAAAGCGATGCCGCTTCTGCGCCAGTCCCGAGATTGTTCATGAATTTGAGATTTTCCAATAATGGGTTTGCTTTGACGGCAACCGCGTGAAGAGTGTTATCCGGGAATGCACCGGTAAGTTCCCTCACTTTCCCCTCAAGGGCAGTCAGGTCATAAAACACGAGCGCGGTATCGTCTTCATCTATCAGGGTATGTGATGCCAGCGCTCTCCTTAATACCATCGTCATGTCATTAACGTTATGCATCGATTAAGAGGTGCCTTCATGATCAATTGGATTAGATCTCACACACATTTAGCAATTTCTCTCTGGTGGTAAGACTCTGCCATCATCATTCCCGAAGGGTCGAACAATGAAATGTTCAATCATGAGCGCAAGTCGCGAACCCACCGCAGGACGTATTGTGCGATACCTGCTTGACGGTGTTTCGTGCCAACCCCCCGTCCGGCATTTAGTATTCTTGCTCCTGATTCCCGACAAGGGATGAAATCCCGACCTCAAACACGCCTTTTTGTGGGTCTGCTAATGCCGGAAATTCTAGCTACTTAAATAAAACTGAGATTGTTCCGGGCCGTCAGGCAATGGCGGTGTCGTTTGAATTCTCGAGTTCACGCAGGTGCTCAGTTAGTAATTCCCGCGCACCCTGAATATGGCGAGTAAGCACTTCTTCGGCCTTCTTGGCATTCCGATCCTTGGCAGCCAGCAAGAGTTCTCGGTGCTCGCGACGAGACCGTTCCTCATACGTACGCGCAAGGCTGGGTTTGCGCTTGATGAAATCAACCCACAGGCGGGTGAGGTTACCAAAAATATTGTGCAAGATGTCGTTGATCAGGGTATTGTTTGGCGTGTCGTAAAAGACGGCATGAAACTTTTTGTTGGCCTCGCCCAGGAAGGCGATTTCCGTATCTTCATCCACCTCGTCAAGTAGCCGTTCGGCATCGGCCAGGGATTCATTTGAGGATCTGGTTGAAGGACTTGCGCAGGGCCAGGCATTCAATGGCAATGCGCACGTCATACATTTCGTCGACCTGCGCAACCGTCAGCTTGCTGACAAACGTACCCCGGTTGCGGATTGAGTTGGCAAGGCCCAGTGCTTCAAGTCGGCGGAGCGCTTCGCGAACAGAACTCTGACTGACATCGAAGCGTGCAGCAATATGATCTTGCGGCAGGGACTGTCCCGGCAAAAGATCGCCTCTCAGGATTTCACGGCGAAGAGTATCGGCGACAAACTCCGATGTCGTCATGCGCGATGTCGTATTCTGGGCCATGCTAATTGCCTTTCCTCATGTATTTAGGCTTATAAGTCACACGCTTGTATCACTACTGGCTCCGCAATTTTCTTCTGGGACGAACTTCTTTGTCTGCTGGGTGTGCCCATTTATACGCGTTCTGCCTATGCTTTTCAAAGCAGCTACCAGCTCAGCAAGATTCTCGTCGGTCGTGGCCCACGAGCACATGAACCTGACACTTCCGTCCGTAAACCGCAGGTTAACCCAGCCGAGGTCGGATAGTTGCTGGTGGCCGACTTCATCCATTTTCAGAAAGACGGCATTGGTCTGAACAGGATGCGCTAACTCGAAAGGCCCGGTGCTAGCAAGACGCGCAGCCATCTCGTTGCTATGTTGCGCGTGTTTGAGCCAACCACCATTCTCAAGCAGCGCGACCCATGGTGCCGTCAGAAACCGTGCCTTGGAGAGCAGTTGGCCCGCCTGTTTAAGGCGTCCTCGAAATCTTTTGGCCAGCTGTTTCTTGAACAAGACTATTGCCTCACCACCTGGCATGCCGACTTTGGCGCCGCCAAGAACAAGGATGTCAACGCCCAGCGACTTGACCGCCTTAGGATCAAAGCCCGCCGCGACCGCATTGGCAAACCGCGCACCGTCAATATGGACGGAAAGGCCGTTCTCCCGGGACAAGTCGGTCAAGTCCCTGATCTGTTCCACCGTATAGACCGTGCCATATTCCGTGGGGTTTGTGATAGAGAGCACTCTGGGCGTTTGCTGATGCGCGCTTTCCGGCTTGGCGAGCGCTGCTTTCAAAGCTTCAGGGTCGATTTTACCCGATGTTCCCGCCAAGCCGACGATTCCCAATCCGTTGCCGAAGAAGGCTGGAGCACCTGTTTCGTCGGTGGCGAGGTGGGCCGTCTGGTGCGAGAGAACCGCTTCGAATGAAGAGCACAAGCTTGCAAGCGCAATGGAATTGGCGGCTGTGCCTGCCGCGACGAAAAATACTTCAACATCGGCGTCCAGCAGGTTGCGCACAAGATCGGCAGCTCGTTCGGTCACCGGATCCATGCCGTATGCGCGGACAAAGCCGGTGTTATATTTAACAATGGATTCAATAACCTCCGGCGGGACGCCTGCAGTATTGTCGGAGGTGAAGTCGTATCGGGTCATACGATTATTGGCCGTGATACTCGATTGCAAATTGGCTGAGGACACGGACGCCGAAGCCGGTGGCTCCCGCCGGCGAAGTAGGGCAAGAAGAGGTTTTGGTCCACGCGACATCGGCAATATCCAAATGCGCCCAAGGTGTATCACCGATAAATTGTTCCAGAAACAGCGCAGCTGCTATGGCGCCCCCTTCCGGACCGTCGTAGTTTTTCATGTCGGCGACGCTGCTCTCCAGTTTCTTTGAAAGCCTTCGGGCCAGAGGAAGCTGCCAAATCTGCTCCCCAGTCTCTCGGGCCGCTGCCAGCAACACCTTCGCCACTGCATCGCTGTTAGAAAACAGGGCCGCGTACTCTTGCCCCAGCGCCACTGTGGCTCCTGTCAATGTGGCTACATCGACAATCGCTGCAGGCTTAAAACGATCGCGGCAGTACCAAAGGGCATCGGCCAGAATGAGTCTGCCTTCCGCATCGGTATCCACCACCTCAATTGTCTTTCCTGACATGCTGACAACAATGTCACCGGGCCGCTGGGCAGTACCATCGGGCATGTTTTCAACAAGCGCCAGCACGCCGACAGCATTCACCTTGACCTTTTGGCGGGCCAGCGCATGGATTGCACCCGCAACGGCAGCAGCACCCGCCATATCGACTTTCATGCCTTCCATGGCCTTGCAGGATTTGATAGAAAGACCGCCGCTGTCAAAGCAAACGCCTTTACCTACAAGGGCGACCGGGTCTTTGTCGGCTTTGTCCCCCTGCCATTGCATGACGACAAGCCGGCTCTCCAGGGAACTGCCTTGGCCGACACACAAAAGTGCATTCATACCGAGGTCAGTAAGGGCATTGACTCCCAGGACATCGATTTCCAGCCCCGGTACTTCAAGCGCCTTGATGCGACGTGCGAATTCGGCCGGATACAGCACGTTGGCGGGCTCGGAAACCTGGTCCCGCACGAAGTAAATGGAATCGGCCAGGGGTTTGATAGTGTCAAACGCGGTCTGTGCTGCCGCCGGGTCTGTCGCGATAATGGAGACCCTGGAAATAGAAGGTGTCCTGTCGGCACTTTCCATCGTCCGGTATTTGTCGAAGCGATACGCGGCCAGAAGGGCGCCCAAGGCAATATGCGCAGCTTCGTAGGGCGAGGAGACGGGGAACCGGATTTCCAGCAATTCAGGGCCGGATGTTGCTACCGCCAAGTAAGCCCGGGCAGCTGCTTGTTCCAGCGCCAGGCTGCCGATTTCCAGTTTCTCGCCAGCGCCAACCAGTATCACGCGGGCGGGTGGTGACGGCGAGGAGATAACTATTGTTTCTTCCTCAGCACCTTTGAATCTCTGAAACTTCAGAGCATTCTGGATGGTATCACTCAGTTGCGGGTTGGTGTCCGCTGCTTCGGCCGGGAGAAGGCCTCCTTCAAAGGACAGGAAGGCAATGGCGGCAGCCGGTTGCGCTTTTGTTGTGCCTGCTTGTAAGAATTCAATTTCCATTAGTACATGAAACTATCATTGCTCGTAAAAGCTACAGGATTTTTGACGGCTTTGGGCGATAAGTTCTCGGACGTCGGTGGCGATGGCGGAAAAATCATTGGCTTCGCGTGATGCCCGGCCAATCAAAGAGGCGACCTTTGCCATGTCGGCAGGCCCCATGCCCTGCCGCGTCAGTTCGTGGGTGGCAATCCGCGCACCGGTGCGGTGGCCACGTGCAGTATCACCAGTTAATGCGCAGTCGGGAATGAGGATGTTAGCGGCCTGACATCGCCATTCGAACGTCTGGGCGGCATCGCCCAGTTTCAGGAAAATCTGGTGCGTGCGCGTATATTCGTCGTCTCGCATCAGGATATTAAACCCTTCCTTCGCCAACGCTTCCGCTAGGCAGTTGGCGTTCGCTACCATATTGGTCGCGAGCGCGGGACCAAATTTCTCCAGTTCCGCCAGTGTTACTGCAAGGGCGGCATATTTGTTCTGGTCGCGGGTCTGCAAAAAGGCCGGGAAGGTCAGGCTGATGATACGGTCGGCGATTTCATCGTCATTCGTCAACACAAAACCGCCCACCGGGCCATACATGATCTTGTGGGTACTGATCGTTACAATATGTGCACCTTCCGCAAGGGGCTTTTGGAAATTGCCGGCGGAGATCAACAGACCCAGATGGGCGGCATCGTAGAGGATCATGGCCCCGACGCTGTCGGCAATGTCCCGCAACGGCGCGAGCGGGTAGGGGTACAGCACCTTGCTACCGCCAATGACAATCATTTTGGGCTTCAGGATTTTGGCCTGATTCGCAATCCAGTCGACGTCAATTTCGAACGTTTCATCTTTGGGCGGAATGGGTATGATCTCGGCCCCCGTCAGCCCCAGCGGGCCAATGGACTGGTAGCTGGAATTTCCACCAGCCTCCATACCTTGGGCAAAAACCCGATCGCCGGGTTTGAGAAAGGGAAAGAAAGCGGCGGCATTGGCCATGGAGGTGCTAACCGGCCGCCACTCGACATAGCGGGCACCGAACTGCTTGCGGGCGAGCGCAATGATAATGCCCTCAATCTCGTCAATAAACCGGGTTTGCCGGTAATGGGGAAAGCTTTTATCGCCCGGCAGGCCTTCCGTCAGACGGCTGGCCATGTCACTTGCCAAAAGATCACGTGCCCGGTGAGACAGGGAACTTTCTGCCGGGTTCATGTTCAGGCAATCATTTTTGCGCCAGTTGTCGTGGTTTTGTACAAGTGCGGCAATATGGTCGGCAATCTCGAGAGGCTCCATGCGCCGTACCTTCGATTGTATGCGATCAAGAAATACGCGGGATTTTTGCGTGAAAACCATTTTATTGTACTTTGAATCTTCCTGGGACGGCATAGTCCGCGAGCCTTCTCTAACCCGTAATACTTCCCACTAATCGATAATTTCAGGAAGATTAGCATTTATGGTTTCATATTTCTATTCCCCGCAAAATAATTTTTTCGAAAGTCGCCTGAACGTCCCATAAAGTAATGAAAAAGCAACTAGGATCCGGTTAACTGGCAACTTCTTTATGCGGGCCGTTATATAGGCCTTGACATTGAATATCGATTAACGATAATACATACGGCACACTTGATAGAATATAAGCATGAGGAATGAAAAATGTCTAACAGCCACGAATCACGCGTAAATCTGCGGGGCTTTCGGTCGGTGCTGCTCCTTATGGTGTTGGCAATGGCGTGTGGCGTACCTTTTTTAGCCGCGGCCCAAGAAGAGGAATCCTCGCCTAGTGACACGAAAATGGAAGAAATCGTGGTAACTGCGACGAAGCGCGCTGAAAACGTAAATGAGGTACCGCTTTCCATTCAGGCCCTATCGGGTTCATTCCTGAAGAGGCTAACCGCACAAAACTTTGCCGACTATGCGCGCACACTGGCTGGCGTTTCGTTCATTGACCAAGGACCGGGTCGTGACCAGATT
This sequence comes from uncultured Gammaproteobacteria bacterium, assembly GCA_963774415.1. Lineage (GTDB taxonomy): Bacteria > Pseudomonadota > Gammaproteobacteria > Xanthomonadales > SZUA-36 > SZUA-36. The sequence goes on from CAVZEU010000001.1 coordinate 375,769, forward strand.
TTCATTCGTGGTGTATCTACTGGTGGTGACTCTGACACCGGCAAGGAATCAACGGTTGCGATTTATTACGATGAGGTGCCGGTGACAGAAGGTTCGTCCCAGCCGGACTTGAAGCTCTTTGATATAGAACGCGTGGAGGTACTGCGAGGTCCGCAAGGTACGCTTTACGGTAGTGGGGCCATGGGTGGTGCGATTCGCGTCATTACAAAGAAACCCAATTTTGACAAGGCCGAAGGCTACGTCGAAGCGCAAGGCTCGGTGATGGAAAAAGGCGATCCTAATGGCCTGCTGGACGCCGCTTTGAATATACCAATGTCTGACATGTTAGCTTTGCGCGTAGTTGGCTACGGCTCTTGGAACGGTGGTTTTCTGGACAACGGCTTTAGCGGCAAGAAAGACATCAACTCCGATCACACCTATGGTGGCAGGGCGGCCCTGCGTTTCCAACCTACGAGCAATTTGGACATTAACCTAAAGGCCATTCATCAGAAAACTCATTCCAAAGTGTGGCTGCAGGAAACGGATCATTTTCCCCATTTGATTATTGATGAAAGTGCACCGGAACCTTTTGACGACCGATTCGATATTTTGAATGCAGAAATTAACTATGACTTCAACTTCGCGACCCTGACTTCATCTACGTCGTACCTGAACAGGCGTCGAGATTTTTCCAATGATATCGACTGGTTTACCGAAGCTTACTTCGGATTTCCACGGGCTGATTCCGATCTTTCTTACAAAGTGAAGTCGTATAGTGAAGAGGTGCGCCTGGTGTCTTCCGGTGACACGTCGTTCACTTGGTTGATAGGTGGGTTTTTCCTGAAGCGGCCTGAAACTTATTTGCAGGTGATCAATCCGGCCGACGCGATGCCGGCAACCCAAAGCGACAATTTCTATTTTGGCCAAACCGATGCGGAAGTGCACCAGTATGCCGGTTTCGGCGAAGTAGGGTATGAGATAGTCCCGCGCTTGACGCTGACAGCGGGTGTTAGGGTTTCCCGGGTCAAGAGAAGCGTTCTGGCAGTGAAAGATGGCGCCATATTTGGTGCCTTGATTGAACAACAAGGCGTGCAAAAGGAAACTCCGGTAACCCCAAAGTTCAATATTTCCTATAAATTTGAAAGCGGTTCGTTGATTTATGCGCAAGCGAGTAAGGGATTCAGGATTGGCGGCGTTAACCCCGGCCTACCCCCCTGCCCAAGCTGCATCGTGCAACTGACGGATACCTTTGATTCAGATTCGCTTTGGAATTATGAACTTGGCGTCAAGATGGAGCTCTTGGAAGCAGCGCTGACAACGAATTTAGCAGTCTTTTATATAGACTGGAGCAATATCCAGCTGAACGTCAGCCGCGAAGACGGCTTTAACGGCTTCCTCAATGCCGGTAACGCTCGCAGCAAGGGGATCGAGTGGACCTTCGATGGCCAGGTTAACCGTCACCTGGGTGTCGGTGGCCAAGTCACTTATACCGATGCCAAGCTGAAGTCGCTGGCGGAAGGCGTGACCGGCGTCGGTGCCGTCGGCGACAGGCTGCCTTCGACGGCAAAGTGGATGGCGAGCGGTTACGCCGAGGTGGGTACTGGGGCGTTTACTGACGGCAGGATTTATTTTCGCGGCGATTTGCAATATGTCGGCGACCGCAACAACTCGTTCGAAAGCCGCTCAAGCAACGTGAAACTCGACAATTATGCGCTGATCAATCTGAAGGCCGGGCTGGAGAAGGGGCCCTATGAATTGTCCCTGTTTGTGAAGAACCTTACCGATAAGCGGGCAAAACTCAGCTACGAAGGTTTTGCGGGTGTTCATGACGGCGAACCCATCACCTATAATCGCTATGCGGTGAATCGCCCTCGGACGATCGGATTGACCGTTTCCCGCAGCTTCTGATCCTGGGCGATGTGCATACATAGGTAAACAGCTGGCGTGAATCGAATAAATGTAATCTCGCTGTTGCTTGGCTTAGCGCTGACAGGGCTGGCAGCTTGCTCAAAACAGGAAGAACAGGCGAAAGGCGCTGCAAATGCGATCAAGTCACGCAGTGACGCTATAGCGATCGTCAGAAATATTTACAAGGTAGTGACACCCAACGGCATAGACGTGCAGAAGGAAATCGCCGTCGGCGGGGTGAAGCAGTGGATAACGGTGCGCGGACGTGACAGAAATAACCCGATTTTGCTCTTCATCCACGGAGGCCCGGGGGCTCCTGAAATGCCCACCAGCTGGACGTTCCAGAGCCCGTGGGAAGACTATTTCACGGTTGTTCAATGGGATCAGCGGGGCGCCGGGAAAAGTTATAATGCCGAAGATCCTGCGGCCATCGAGCCGACCCTGACGCTGGATCGCATTGCCCAAGATGCCGGAGAAGTTGTGCAGTACCTGCGCAAAACATACGGCAAGGACAAGGTTTTTGTACTGGGGCATTCCTGGGGCAGTGTTGTCGGGCTGGAATTGGCGCGGCGTCACCCGGAATGGCTTTATGCCTACGTTGGCGTCGGGCAGGTGATCGATAAGAACGATAACGAAAGGGTCGGCTATGAAGGTACGCTTAAACTTGCGAAGGTGGCCGGTAACGAGAAAGCTGTCAAGGAACTGGAATCCATTGCGCCCTATCCCGGACCTGACGGGTCGACACCACTCGACAAGCTGAACCTTGAGAGGAAATGGTCGGTTCATTTTGGCGGCCTGACATACGGCCGTGATAGCCTTGACTATTACAGCGATGCGGCCCTGTTGTCCCCGGACTATACGGCTAGCGACGTCGATGCCATCGACAAGGGCAGCGCCTTGTCCCTGATGCCGCTGTTTACGGAGATGGGGACTGTGGACTTCAGGAAGGTGACAGATTTCGGCTGCCCGATCTTCCTTTTTGCGGGCAGGCACGATCTGACCACACCGTCGGAGGTAGCTGCTGACTGGTTTGCCACTATCAAGGCGCCGCTCAAGAAGCTGGTCTGGTTCGAAAATTCCGCCCATATGATCCAAATTGAAGAGCCGGGAAAAATGCTGGTCCGACTTGTGCAGGATGTCCGGCCCTTAGCGGGTACGGAAAATCATCAAGGCAAGTAACGACTATTTGCGCGGGAATCGCAACGAGCCCATGCAACATGGAGATACAAGCCGTCGCCGCTTACTGCTAGGCGGGTTGGGCGGCGCATTCTCATGCGCTATGCCGCTCTCTCGGCTGATGGCGCGGGACTCGAACCCTTACACTCCGCCCGTATCCCCGCTGACTGTGCAAGCGTCAGGGAAGTTCAACAAACTTCTCGATGAGTTTATGGCTGCCAAACTAGCTGCCTCACCAGAACTTGCAACGAACCTGGGAATGGATACAGGAGCCTGGACCGCGGCGAAATCACGACTGGACGATCGTTCGCTTGGCGCCATCAGGGCCGCACGGAGGCGCGTCGACAAGCAGTTGTCGCAATTGAAACAGTTCGACCGCGGCATGCTGAGCGACGCCGAAGTCAATACCTACGATTCATTGCTCTTTCTGCTATCCATTGAGCATGAGGCAGGCCAAGATTTCTTCTATGGGGAGACCGCGCCAGATGTTCCCTACATTGTGACTCAAATGGATGGCGCCTATGCGACAGTGCCGGACTTGATGGTTAGCAAACACATGATCGTCACGGCCAGCGATGTGGATGCCTATCTGGCGCGACTTAGTGCGTTTCCTGCCGTTCTTGACCAGGAATCCGAGCGCATCCTCTTTGAAGCGAAGCGTGGCGCCATGCCCCCTGATTTCATCATTGACCGGACCTGCGTTCAGCTGCAGGCCTTTCGTAATCGCCCGGCAACATCCGCCACGTTAGTAACGGCTTTGGAGCGCAAGTGCCTTGAGGCGAAGCTTCCAAATGCGCCGCTGAAGCGTGCCGCTAAAATCTACAGCGAGCAGGTTGTGCCTGCAATTGACCGTCAACGCACGGCGCTATCCGGCTTGCTTGGAAAGGCAGGACACGAGGCAGGCGTCACCCGGCTGCCCCATGGCGAGGGGTACTATACCCAGTGTTTGAAGAAATCCGCCACCAAGTCTGTTATCGCGAAAGAGTTGCATCAGACTGGACTTGATCTGGTGGCCAAAGCGCTTTGCGATATGGATGTTCTGCTGCGCCAATTGGGCTATGGTCAGGGTTTGCTTGTCAATCGCTTGCGAGGGCTCCGGACCGATGCCCGCTTTGCCTATCCCGATACTGCGGAAGGGAAACGCCAGGTCCTGCAGGACCTCCACGTTTGGCTTGATCAGGCGCGGGAGGTGCTACCCAAGGCGTTCAACGTTTTGCCCAAAGCGAATGTGGTCATTCGCCCGGTCCCGTCCTATCTTGAGGCGGGATCCCCCATTGCCTATTATGAGGACCCGTCGCTTGACGGCACCCGGCCAGGGACGTTTTTCATTAATCTGGGCAATTTGGCGACAGCACCCAAATGGCTGTTGCCGACAGTCCTGTATCACGAGGCGATCCCCGGACACCATTTGCAGCAGGCCCTGGTGCAAGAGCGAACCAGACTTCCGCTTGTCCGGCAAATCATGTGGTTCGAAGCCTACGGCGAGGGCTGGGCCTTTTACGCTGAACAACTCGCGTTGGAGCTAGGCCTTTACGAGCAGGATCCATGGAATCAGGTCGGGTATATCTGGCTCGCGCTGCTTCGCGCTGCGCGGCTGACGGTTGATACCGGCCTTCACGCCATGCACTGGAAAAGGGATTACGCAATTGAGTGGCTGATGGATCATATGGGTTCGGATGCTGCTATGGCGCGAACAGAGGTGGAGCGTTATTGTGTCCATCCCGGACAGGCTTGCAGTTATATGTTCGGCAAGCTGGAATGGCTGCGCCAGCGGGAGCGCGCACGCAAGGCGCTCGGCCCGAAATTTAGCTTGGGAGATTTCCACAACGCCGGCCTATCGTGTGGGGCAGTGCCGCTCGAGGTTCTTGACCGGGTGATTGGGCGCTATATCGATAAAACCTGCAGCGCCTGACCCAACAATTCGATAGTCAGTGGGAGATTAGGTTAGGTCGCTTGATATGCAGTTTCATGCGCTTGTCCAGCTTTGAAAATTGGGTAAGTGCGTCTTCCAGATGCTGCCGCAAGACATCTTTTGACAACCATCTGCCATGTACAAAAATTCCGACGATCTTGTGTGTATTGGCGACGTCCATCAGCGGGTTTGCATCAAGGAGCACAAGGTCGGCAATCTTGCCGGTATCAACCGTCCCAAGGTCTTTTTCCATCTCAATGGCGCGCGCTCCGTCTAGCGTGGCCAGTTTCATCACAGCCGCCGGGCTGATGCCGGCTCCCACCAGTTCTTCCAGCTCGTCCGTGAAGGAAAAGCCGCACACAGTGCCGGAAACGTAACAGTCAGTGCCGGTATCCATAGGGACGCCCGCTTTGAAAAAGGCTAGTGTCAGGCGCTTCATGAAATCATATCGTTTGAGCAACCGGTTGCGCAGGTCGGGGTCTTGAAACCGTTCCGACTGATATTCATTCCGGTCCGGCAACCACGACCGGTAGACAATTGAATCGGCGTAGGCCGTGGCGGGCTCCTTGAGCAGTTTGTCGAGGCCAAATACGGACCGCAGGGCATTGTGGAAAACAATCAGTGTGGGGGTCACCGCAACGCCTGACTTTTTGGCCAGTGCCGTGAACATGGCAACTTCCTCATCGCTGCCGGTTTTGGCGTATGAGGCGAAATCTTCCATATGAGCCACTCGATCCTGGTGATCGTGCGGTGGGTCGAGGCCGAGGCCATATTCGAGCGGTAAGGTGCGGGGCAGATGGCCGTCCACGCGCATGCCCAACCTGTGGGCTTCGCTTATGATGGCGTCGTAACTGTCTCTGCTAAGGAGATCGTAAATTTTGATCAGGTCGTAGCCGGTAGCGTGCATTTCGTCGACCACATCCCGGCCTTCCGGTCCGGTGGCGACAATTCTGACATACGGGTCGCTGGGTGGATTGCCGTCCAGGCGGGGCGTGGTGACGACCATTCGTGGCCCCAGCGCCTTGCCGTCCCTGATAGCATCGCGTAGGACCAGCATCCCCCTGTCACCGTGCATCACTTGTATTGAGGTTACGCCATTATAGAGAAAGAGGCTGAGGTGCGCTGGAGACAGGATGTCTTCTTCGGTCAGTGAAAGGGTTGGGGCAATGGCTGACGCTTTCATCAATGTGTTCAAGTGCACATGCATATCGATGAAGCCCGGAGAGAGATATTTGCCTTTGCCGTCTATGACGTTACTGTCGGCAGGCTGTCCGAGTGACTTGTTGTCCGCGACGATGGCGGCAATGCGACCGCCCCTGATAAAAACAGCGCGGTCTGATTCGATGCTCCCCTTGATGACATCGATCACATTGACGTGCCGGATGACATAGGCGGGATCGGCTGCCTCCGAAATAGAACAGCCGATAACCAACGCCGTGAGACCGGCAAGGGCGAGCCTAGGTCCCCGGTGCGTTAAAAGAGAACGATACGCGGTGGCTAATAAATACATCATGCTTCTATTCTCCAGGATATGTTGGAGGTTATATTCTACTATTAACGATTAACGATATGTAGAGGGTAATCCTTATCGAATATTTTACGCCAGGTTTACATGGGCAGGGAGGACAAAACATTGAATAAGTTACATTGAGCCAATACAATACAACGAAGATCGAGTGGAGTACGCGAGCGGTGAAGGAGGGGTGCCGGTTTCTGGATCGATGCGTTAAAAAGCGCGCCCTTATTTCAGTTTTCAAAATATTATCGTTAAACGATAATAAGAAATTCATATGCGACAATTTGGCCAATTCCCAGATTGTGGTATGTCATCAGTGAGGCTTTTGGTGGCGATGAAGCATGACCAGACTATCTTGTTCAATGACAATTGCTGATTGCTGGCTTTTATAAAAGCGAGATAAAGGGAACTCTTATCTTAAACATCGGAACTTTTCGCAATCCTGCGGGTGCCGGCCACGTCTGGTTTGGTCATCCCAAGGCTCTCACTTTTCTGTTCCTAACCGGCATGTGGGAAGTTGCGGCGTTGGCGGGCATGCGGACGATCCTTGTTTTTTATTTAGTAAACCAGCTTCATTTCCTGTCGTCACATGCAGTGGAAGTTTATGGCCTGTCCACGGCGGCCTCATTTGTAATGAGCATGATCGGCGGTGCCATCGCCGATCGCTTTCTGGGCATTGCGCGCGCCGTCGTATTTGGCGCGCTTATTCTGGCCATCGGTCATTTTGCGCTGGCTTATTCCTTTCTCCTGTACCCAAGTCTGGCCCTGATCGCAATCGGAAGCGGCCTCTTCCGGCCGTCGCTAATCGCGCAAGTCTGGATGCTGTATGACGAGGCAGATCCCAGGGCCCGACAGGCGCTGCTTTTGTACAAGCTCGGTTGCAACTTGGGCGGTATCTTTGGCCCCATTGTTTGCGGCGCGCTTTATGAACTTGTGGGGTGGGGCGCTGCCGTGGTGTTTTGCGGCGGTGGCATGCTGGTATCGGTCTTGATATTTGTAGCGAGTCGCCACCTGTTGCCGAAAATGGAAAAGCGTGCTGAAAGACATGGAGAAGGACAGATAAAAAAAGGCAAGCGATTTACTCGACGTAGGCTTATGGTGCTACTCATCGTGGGAATTGGGGCCTCGTTTTACTGGACCGTGGCCAATCAGCAGGGGGGCACTCTCGCACTTTGGACATATGAATCAGTAAACCGCGACATCCATATGGGCAAGAGCCTGTTCACCATTCCAGCGGCTTGGTTTCAGACTCTGAATCCGATTATGATTTTGCTATTTACTCCGGTAATCAGTTGGCTTTGGTCCCGCGACGGCGGGATTGCAAAAGAATCGACTGAGTTGCGTCGCATGGTGGCTGGCTCATTGATGCTCGTAACATCATTTGTCGTTCTGTCGCTGGGGTGTTTTATTACCGGTAGTGGCCACGTGCACTGGCTCTGGCTCGCCCTGGCTATTGCACCAATGACTTTGGGTGAAATATATCTCGATTCGATGGGGCAGGCATTTTTCTGTCGTCAGGCGCCTCCCGGGTACCTCTCTACGTTTCTCAGTCTCTGGTTCGTCACCCTGACTGTGGGTTTTGTGACAGCAGGATGGCTAGGCGAACTCTGGATCCGGATGACGCCGGCACCCTTCTTCATAGTGTCCGCCTTGATTGCGGTGGTTGGCGCCATTGTGATCGCCTGCGCAAGGGTTATTTCACGACGGGACTTGGATGCGTAACATCAGAATGCATAACCTCAGAATTGACGGCAACAGGCTTTGGAAATCCATATGCGCCATGGCTGAAATCGGGGGGACGGTCAATGGCGGCGTGCGCCGTCTGGCATTGACCGACGAAGATAGGCGAGCACGTGATCTATTCGTTGCCTGGTGCCGGCAGGCGGGTTGTACCGTTACCATCGACCAGATGGGAAATATTTTTGCCCGGCGTGAGGGGACGGACCCCACCCTGTCACCGATCGTGACAGGCAGTCATTTGGACTCCCAGCCCACGGGTGGTCGTTTTGATGGCGCTTATGGTGTCTTGGCTGGGTTGGAGGTCATCCGGACGCTTAACGACCACGATTTTCATACGAAAGCGCCGATCGAAGTTGCGGTTTGGACCAATGAGGAAGGAACGAGGTTTGCACCCGCGATGCTCTCTTCTGGTGTTTTTGCAGGTGTTTTCGACCTACCATATGGATTGTCGCGGCTTGACTCCGAGGGAAAGAAGCTGGGCGATGAACTAGCCCGGATTGACTACGCTGGACCGGCACAAGTGGGTGGGCGCCCCTTCGGCGCTTTTTTTGAGGTCCATATCGAACAGGGTCCTGTACTTGAAGCGGGAGGCAAGACGATTGGTGTAGTGACCGGAGCACAAGGGCAACGATGGTACGAGATCACCTTTAGGGGACAGGAAGCGCACGCGGGTACGACACCGATGCACCAACGTCGGGATGCACTAGTTGCGGCATCCAAATTGGTGGATAAGGTCAACCGGATTGGTTTGGAGCATGGGCCCTGTGCCTGCGCCACAGTGGGAATGTTGAACGTTGGACCCAATTCGCGAAATACGATCCCCGGCAGTGTTTTCTTGACCGTGGATTTCCGCCACCCTGATGATGTTGTACTGGCAAAAATGGATGCGGCCCTCCGGCAGTGCCTCGCCCTGATCCACGCGAGAGGTCGACTGGAAGTTGAATTACAACTAATCTGGCATTCTCCCGCAGTGCAGTTCGACCCGACCTGTATTGTATCCGTTCGTGATGCGGCGAAGAATCTTGGTTTGACATACATGGACATTATTTCGGGCGCGGGTCACGATGCCTGTTACATCAGCCGCGTTGCCCCGACCGGCATGATATTCATACCTTGTGAAAATGGAATTAGCCACAACGAAATTGAAAATGCCGCCGAAGCCGATGTCGCTGCTGGTGCACAGGTGCTGCTACTCGCCCTGCTCACACATGCGGGTGCGAGGTGATTATATTGTGACGTTCATGGCTCGGGCACACGCTCCGTCATCAGTTGCTATAGCGCCCCCAAACCGATCATCAGGAAAATACCTGCATGTACCTCAAGCGGCATGTACCTCAAGCCGTTGCGCCCGCGGATAAGCTTTAGTCAGATAAGTTTCGAGTCCTATAAAGGATGATGTCGACTGAGTTTTGCCGTTACTTCGGATTGTTCCAGATTCTTCAACTAAGCCCAGTCAGGTTGCGGCGAACCAGTCGGCCAAGACGTCGATCCCAGCCACCACTTTCGGACAGCAATCCTCAAGGAACTGGTCCCCGAGTTCGCCGTCGGCGGGGCTCTTGGTTGCTTCCGACATAGCACTGTCGCCGTCGAAATCAACAAAGGCGAGGCGTGCGTGTAAATCTGTTTCGCTGCCACCGAAGCTTGTGGACGGCAGCAGCGCCACCCCAGTTTTGTCCAGTAGCTCGGCACAGAGTGGTTCAATGGTTGCGATGCCGGCCTTGGCTAGAGTGTCTTTCTTGGGAGAGAAATCCACGTACGCGTAAAACCCTCCTTGCGGAGGGTGCACACGCATACCAGACTGAACCAGCTTGGCATGGGTATACGCGCCTGCAGCCCGGAGAATGCTGCGTTGGGTTTTCAAATGCGCCACCACTCCCGCGCCGAAGGAATACGCCACCTTGGCTGCTTCCTGCATCGGCGCCGCTGCGGCCGAAACCGTTTCGGACAGAATACCTGTGATGGTGGATTTGAACTCCTTGCCCAGCGCCTCGGGTACGCCCATAATGCCAACCCGCCAGCCGCCACAGCCCGCCCATTTCGACAAGCCCCCGGTGACCAAAGTGCGCTCCGGAAAGTACTTGGCGAAGCTCTCGTGCTTCCCGGCGTAATGCAACATGCCGTAAATTTCATCGGAGATGCAGATTGCGTTGTGACGTTGCAGCACGTCGGCAATTTGGAGCAGTTGGTCCCCAGTAAAGCTCTGCCCGGTGGGGTTGGACGGGTAATTAAGGATCAATACCGCCGGGTTTTTGTTCCGGCCAGGTCGGCGCATCAGGGCCTCGTCCAGGGATTCGGGCGTGATCATCCAGCGATTTGCGTAGTTCGTTTCCACCGGCACGACGTTCAAACCCATCATGCGTGCTTGCGGTTCGTAAGACACCCAAGACGGGTTGGGGACAAGAATATCGGTATCCTTAAACGCTGCAATGGCGGCAAAAAGAAGGATTTTCGATCCGGCGGACACAAGGATATCGTCGGGTGTGTACCCGGTGCCGTATATTTGGTTATGCCAGTTGGCCGCAATACGGCGGAGTTCGGGCACGCCCTCGACATTTGGGTAATAGGTCAAGTGGGCGTTCTCGCGCAGGGCCTCGACCACACTTTCATGCGGGGTAAAGGGGGATTCCCCGAAGCCGAATTTATAGATGGTTTCGCCCTGACCGGCCCGCAGGCGCGAAACCTCATTGATGAGGAGTGTGCGAGATTTGGGCAAGTCACGCAGATGGTTGGCGAGGTTGATCGACATGGTTCTAACAACGCCTCGAGGGAGATAGTCTACCTTTAGATTAACAAAGTTCCCATGCCGAGCATAGATAAAGAGGTGTGCAAAATGTACTGGGAAATACAGGGGCGTTTGACCGCCTTTATGTACTGTTATCTCTGGTTTTATTGGTTTTGGAATACCCTTTTCAAGGTTAACAAACTTGACCTTCCTGCAAAGACTCTTCACTTCAAAGTCTAACTGTCGGGCGTGATCGGGAGCATGGGTTAATACAACGTGCGTGCTTCCAAATGGATTGGGAATTTAAGGGTACTTGACTTGTGCCTCCAGAGTTTAGTTATCGGCTTTAATTGCTGCAGTAAGTGAACTGATTATGTATCCATGCGGGTGTGACACAAAAACAAATAAGAAAACAGGCCACTCGATTGAGTGGCCTGTAAACACATTAAAGTATATGAACTTTAACATCTAACGTTTGGCGTCCCCTACCGGGTTCGAACCGGTGTTGCCGCCGTGAAAGGGCGGTGTCCTAGGCCTCTAGACGAAGGGGACATTGGTGGAGCTAGACGGGATCGAACCGTCGACCTCTACAATGCCATTGTAGCGCTCTCCCAGCTGAGCTATAGCCCCGCAAGGCGCGCAATCTTACGCAGTAAGCGCGAGCCTGTCAAACCTCGCGAATCCCCGCTCTGCACGAACGGGGCCCCGTGTCGGTTCCTCCATATTTTAACCGAGCGCCTCGACAATTGGTAATGCCTCGCCGCCGCGAATGCCGTCACGGACCGGCCGCATGCTGGCGACGTTGTGGCCCTGCTGCAACAGGTAGTCCAACCACTTGTGCAGCGCCAGGTTGAGGCGCCAGTTGCGCTGCAACAGGTACTGGTGCGGCAGGCTCGGGTGAGCGACCCGCCGGCAGCCCTGCAGCGGGTCAAACGAAGTCGCCTCGGCCAGGCGGGCGTCCTTGTACAGGCGGATGTGGGCGTCCGGTGCAATTTCATTTCCATCCGCATGCTCGAACTGGTACGTCAGGCGCAGGAAATGCGTGTAGGGGTGACGTTCGAGGATATCCATCTTCAGCAGCGGCGAGTGCTGCACCTGCGACTGGAACGAGTCGTAGAAGCTGACATGGTCGGGGATCAGCAGCATCATCCGCTGGTAGATTTCCGCCTGCACCTCCTGCAGGCGCCTGAGCGCCGGCTTGAAACAGAGGCCATGTTTTTGCCTGAACGAAACCATGAAAAAAGCATATCACATTGCGCCGGCAGCGGGTGCGCCGGCGGCCGCTGCCACGGCTGGCTCAGTGCGACGCGTTCGCGGCCAGTCGCGGCGCGACAAAATCCTCATCGACCGCCTTGGCCAGGAGTGCCGGCGGCAACAGCCCCTGTGCCAGCAGGAAGTCGTGATACTCGCGCTGGTCGAAGCGCTCTTTGAGCCGCATCTCGGTGCGCGCCCGCAAGGCCTGCAGGTTCTCGTAGCCGTAGTAGTAAGCGGTGGCCTGGCCGGGCGAGCGGAAGGTGTAGCGGTCGATCTCCGTTTGCGCGTTGTTATCGTCCAGGACCACGTCTTCCATCAGTACGCGCTTGGCTTCCGCTGCGCTGATCAGCCCGAGGTTGAGCATCGGGTCCAGCCAGATACGGGCCGCGCGCAGCATCCTGTCGTCGAGGGACATCAACTGACCCTCCAACGGCATGTAGGGCTTGGTAATGGCCTCCGCGTACAGCGCCCAGCCCTCGACATTGGCCGAGTTGAAGGCGAACAGCATACGCGCCGTGGAAACCCCTGTACGCAGCATCGTCGTGAACTGCATCTCGTGGCCCGGCCGGGCTTCGTGCGCGGCCAGCGTCCACATCATCGCCGGGTAGGCGTAGTCGCTTTGCGGCCAGCTGCCGTCCGCTTTTTGCTCGATCCTGGGCACGATGAATTCGGGGAATTCGCCGGTATTGCCGATCATCCTGGGCACATCGAGGTGAGCGGCCGGTTGTTGCGCCGTCTCCGCGGCGGTGGCCATGCGGACGCGCGCGGGCTCCGCCGGCAGCGAGATCAGACCCTCGCGCCCGATGATGGCGTCGATCTGCTGCATCACACCGCGGTAGGCCGCCAGCAGTTGATCGCCGTGCACCTGCTCCTTTTTCAGCAGCTTGATGACCTCCCGGTAGTCGGTGGTCTCATAGCCCTTCTGTTTCGCGACCAGCGGCGCCAGCGCCATCATCTCGTTGCGAATATTCAGAAACGCGACCTCACCGGTGCGCATCAGCGCCTCGGGCGGATCCTCGACGCCGTACTGCTTGAGTTGCAGTTGGTACAGTTCGCGCGGCAGGACCGCCGATGGGCGCGCGTTCGGCAGGATGTTGGCCCTGACCCACTCGTTGTAGCGGGTCAGCTGCTCCGCCAGCAGTTCCAGGTCGTCCGCGTAGCCTTCAAGCCGGGTCGCCGCGAACAGCTGCTGCAGCCCGGCCATCATGACCGGCGCGCGTTCCAGGTCCTGTCTGACCTCGCCGGCGAACGGTTCGATTATCCCGGGGACCTGCGCCCGTTCCGTGAGCAGGCGCTTGGCCGATTCGGTCAGGGGTTCGTAGCCTGCCGCCTGGCCCGTGTATTTTTTCAACCGGACCAGGGCGGCCTGCTGGCGCTCGGGCGGCACCTGCTTGTCCAGCAGCCCCTTGAAACCGGCGAAGATCAATCCGGTCAGGTTGCCGTACGGCAGCACGCGCTCGTATTGGATCCGGCTGGCCTCGATGTTGTCGCGCGTATCCTTGAGCATGATCTCGATATCCTGTTTCACGCGAGGATCTTTTGCTTCGGCGAGCAGTTCATTGAGCGTGGCGAGGTTCGCCTTGAAGTTGGCCATTTGCCGTTCATGCCGGTGCTCGCGGAGGTCGTAGATTTCCGCGTCGAAACCCTCGACGCCGCTCTGGCTGGCGAATTCGGGCGCGAACCGGGCCCGGGACTTCAGGATGCCGTAGGCGATGTCGTTGGAGCGCTGGACCCACGCCGGAGCCGGGGCTGGCGCATCGCCGGCCAGCGCGAGGCCGGCAAACGACGGCACCAGCAGCGTCACGCTGGCGAGAAGCACTGCTTTGAATCGATTCAGGTAGGGCATGGGTATCTCTCCGCGGCTGAAAATCGGGTACGCCAGCGCGATGGTACCCGCCGTGGCGGGGCGGGGCATGGGTGATTGGTCATGGCCTGCAGCGGAAGATTGCGCCAGCACCCGCGATCCGGGCGCAATCCGCGGGTCGGACTCGGCGCGGTACGTAGAAACCCCCGCGCATCTGGTCCATAATGCCAAACGAGAAAATGGCAACCCCAACGACATTGAAGGACACGCGCGGCAGACCCTTGCGCGACCTGCGGATTTCCGTGCTCGACCGCTGCAACCTGCGCTGCACTTATTGCATGCCGGAGGAGTCGTTGCACGGGCGCGGCGTGTTTCTGCCGCCGCACTACCTCCTGAGCGACGGCGAGATCGAGTTGCTGGTGCGGGCGTTCATCGGTTTGGGCGTACGCAAAGTGCGGCTCACGGGCGGTGAGCCGCTGTTGCGGCCGGGCTTCACCGAGTTGGTCGGGCGTATCGCCCCGCTTCAAGGACTCAAGGATCTCGCCGTGACCACCAATGCGGTGCTGCTGCCGCGCATGGCCGAAAAACTCAAGGCCGCGGGCCTCGGCAGGATTACCGTCAGCCTGGACAGCCTGGATGAAAAGATATTCCGGCAGATGGCGGGCGGCCGCGGCACGGTCCAGGAAGTCCTGGACGGGATCCGGGCCGCCGAAGCCGCCGGCTTTAAGCACCTCAAGATCAATACCGTCGTGCAGCGCGGCATCAACGACCATACCGTCCCGGATTTGGTCGAGCACTTCCGCGGCAGCGGCCACACGGTCAGGTTGATAGAATTCATGGACGTCGGCAATGTCAACAACTGGGACCCGAACCAGGTGGTCCCGGGCGCGACGATGTTGAAGACCATTCACGACCGCTGGCCGCTGCGGCCGGTAACGGAGCAGGCAGCGGCCGAGACCGCCCGCCGTTACGAGTTCGTCGACGGCAGCGGGGAAATCGGCTTCATCAACTCGATTTCCGAGCCGTTTTGCGGTGACTGCTCGCGTGCCCGCATCACGGCGGACGGCATGTTTTACAGTTGCCTGTTCGCGGCGCGCGGGACCGATTTGCGGGACAAGATCAGGGCCGGCATGAACGAGGAAGAACTCCGCGCAGAGATCGAGGGGCTATGGTCGAAGCGGGCCGACCGCTACAGCGAACTGCGCAGCAAGCTGCGCGAGCGCCGCCAGCCGCACGTGGAAATGTACCGCATGGGCGGTTGAGATGGGCCTGAGTCAGCCACACTTTTCTATTTGAGATGAATGCAAACATGACAGCGCGCGAGCGGGGCGCGCCGCACCCCCGCGATAAGTGGAGGCGGCTATGAGCGCGCCGGTGCGGGTGCGGTATTTCGCCTTGTTCCGCGAGCAGGCCGGCTGTGACGCGGAGACGCTGACGTGGCCGGGAGGCAGCGCCAGGGAGTTGTTCGAGCGCGTCAGCGAGCAACACCCGGCGCTGACCAGGGAGGCCGCCGCGCTGGTGGCCATCAATGACGAAATGGCCGATTGGTCGGCCCCTGTCGAGGCCGGCGACGAGGTGCTGTTTTTCCCACCGGTGGCGGGCGGATGAGCTTCTCGATAGCGGACAAGGCCATTGACGCCGGGGCGGCGAAGGCGGCGGTCGCGGACCCGCATTGCGGTGCATTGGCGGTGTTCGAGGGCTGGGTGCGCGATCACAACGAGGGCCAGGCGGTCGAGCGGCTCGAATACGAAGTCTACAAGCCGCTGGCGGAGAAAGAGGGCGCCAGGATCCTTGAAGAGGCAAGTTCGCGTTTCGCTATCCGGCACGCGCTCTGCGTCCACCGCGAGGGCCTGTTGGAGTTGGGCGATATCGCGGTCATTGTCTGTGTCTCGTCGGCGCACCGGGCCGCGGCCTTCGACGCTTGCCGCTACATCATCGACGAGGTGAAAACACGCCTGCCCATCTGGAAAAAGGAACACTACGTCAGCGGCGTCAGCGAGTGGGTCAGTTGCGAGCAATGCGCTGACGCCGGCCACAGGCACGGGGAGGCCGGCGATGCATGATGCGCTGATGCAGAATTACAGTGAGATCATTATCGAACACAGCCAGTTCCCGCACCATCACCGCGCTCTCAAGTCACCCAGCCACGAGGGCCGCGGCGAAAACCCCTTTTGCGGCGACCGCGTCAGGCTGCAGCTCAAGGTCGATAACGACGACCGGATCACGGATGCGGCCGTGGAAACGAGCGGCTGCGCCATCTGCATCGCGTCCGGGTCGATGCTGGCCAGCCACCTGCAGGGGTTGAGCCTGGCCGAGGCGGCGGCGTTGTTCACGCGGGTGCGCGGCGCGATCCTGGCGGGCCCCGGGAAAAGCGACGACGGAGAATTGGGTGAATTGGCGGCGCTGTCGTTCGCCAGCCGTTACCCGTCGCGCGTCAAGTGCGCGACGCTGCCCTGGCACGTGTTGAAGAACGTTCTCGAAGGAGACGATTCGGTCGCGACTACGGAGTAGCGGATTGAACCGCGCAGGCGCGGCACTGCGGGTCACGCCGGATGCGCAGCGAGCGCCAGTTCCAGTGAAGCCCATCGAAAAGGTGCAGGCCGGCCGGCATGGCCACCCCGGCGACGCCGGTCAGGGCGAAGTGGGCGGCCGCGACGCCGACGATACCGGCCACCGGGGCGAAGATACCCGCGCCGGGGCAGTCTTCCAGCGTGTCCGGCGCCTGGCCGTAAGCGCAGCGGTAACAGGCCTGCCCGTCCAGGTCAGGGCGTAACATCATCAACTGGCCCTCCAGGCGCACGCAGGAAGCCATGACCCACGGGATGGCGAGCGCCATGCACGCGCGGTTGACCGCCAGGCGGGTACCGTAGTTGTCGCTGGCGTCGATGACAAAGTCGCAGCCCGGCAGATGTTCCTGCATCGATTCATCGGTCATGCGCTGCCGCAGGGTCTGTAACTCGACGTCCGGGTTGAGCGCCTGCAGCGCCCGGCGGCCGACCTCGACCTTGGGCTGGCCGACGTCCTCGGGGCGGAACAGGATCTGGCGCGCCAGGTTGCTTTCGGCGACCGTGTCGAAATCGCACAGTGTCAGTTTTCCAACCCCGCTGGAAGCGAGGTACTGGGCCGTGGCGCAGCCGAGGCCGCCGAGCCCGATCAAGACCACGCGGGCATTGCCGATGCGCTCCTGGCCCGCCGCGCCAATGGCGCTCAGCGGCACGTGTGCGGCGTAACGCCTGGCGGGGCCGTCAGGTTTCATCCAGTATCGCTTTTGCGGCCTCGGGCAGCCCGTCGGGGTGCAGCCAGTCGCCGCGCTTACCGCCGGACTTGTACAACAGCTTGACGTCCAGGATTTCGAGGGCCGCGTTGACGGGCTTGGTCAGGTCCCAGATAGTCAGCAGTGCCAGGTTCACGGCGCAGAGCGCTTCCATTTCGACGCCTGTTTTGGCGTCGATTTCGGCCAGCGCGTAAACGCCCACGCTGTGGTCCTGAGGATCCAGCCGCGTATGTACGCCGATCCGGTTCAGTGAAATCGGGTGGCACAGCGGGATCAGCGCCGGGGTCTGCTTGGCGGCCTGGATACCGGCGAACTCGGCCAGCGCCAGCGCATCGCCCTTCGGCAACGCTTTTTGCGCCACCAGGTCGAAAGCCTTGGCGCCGACCCGAATCCTGCCGAAAGCCAGCGCCCGGCGGCGGGTGACCGGCTTGGCGGCCACATCGGCCATTGAAAACCCGTGTTCGGTTGCTGCGGTACGATCGTTCGTTGTTGACATGTTTGCGTGCTTCCTTCGACTCAGCGCATTGTAACAATGTCTCTGCGGGTCGCAGAAGATTTCATGATGGACGGCGTTCCGTCGCCGGCAACGGAGCAGGTCGGCCCAGGTCAGGGCGTAAAAACCCTGCTCGGTCCGCGGCACGGGCATTTCCTGGTAATAAACATAAAGAAAACCGTACAAGTATTTGAAATTATGTGCTGATCGGCATATGGCCGTTGCACGCCATTGGGCCGCGCCAGGGTCAGCATCCATCCGGGGCGAGGCTGCCCTCGATGTGTATATGGCGTTCGGTCCTGGGCCAAGCCCGCCAGCCGTGCTTGCCGCGCCTGCTTCATGAAATTTCGATTAAGCCGCTTTTTTGGCAACCGTTATTGGTTTATCGTCGGAGCATGTCATCCTCCAGTGAGGGATTAGCGTGACGAAGCGAACGACTTTCCGGTTCTGGTTGACCATCGCCACATTTTATCTTTTTTTTCGGTATATCACGTTCTAGCCGGCGCGGTCCGGTTCGATCCAAAGGGATCCTACGGTAGCGCGGTCCTTGTGGCGCCGCAGCCTGCGCGCCCGCCACGCCGCCTGGCCGCGGTGAGGCTGAAAATTTTTTTCCATTCAGACGGTTATCGAATTCATTCTTTCGCCGTCGATTGACACACGAACAGAACTGCTGTTATCTTATGCTTCCAAGTCTGGATGCCCATAGATCGATACTGTACGGATACGAGCCGATTACAGCATCAGGCGAGGTAAGCTTGGCGCGGATTAAGCATGAACAGCGCGAAGCAGTAAAGCCAAGTACGGCATCGCCCGCGCAATGCGCGGGAAGAGACAAGGAAGCAAGGGACAGCACCCGTCAGACTGCACGGCAACCCAGGTTGCCCGTCGCACACAACAATGTATCCACCGCCTGCTAATGAGCAAGGGAAGCGTATTGCATCGGCCCCGGGCCGGTTAGATACGTATAAAAACGGGTAAACAAACAATGTTCTTTTACGCAGGCCTTTTTATTGCATGCTTCATCGTGGCGATGATTGCCGTCTGGCTTTATCGTTCCGTCACCAATGCCGGGCGCACGGTTTACAAGTCCATACTCCCCAGCGCCAAGGGCAAAAGCGCATTCGAGCGCCACCTGGACCAGGTTGCCATCAGAAACCGCGGCCGCGGGGCATCGTCGCCCTGGGGCTCGAGCGACAAGACGCGTCCGGAGCAGTACGCACGCGTTGTCTCCCAGTCGCAATCGTCGCGGGGTTTCAGCGCCGCGGGCGCCGATAAGCGTAAAACCGCCGGCAGCGCGAATTACTCCCGATCGAAAAGCGGCCTGGCGTTGGGCTCGCAGGAATCGTGGGCCTGCCGTAACGAAGAATTTGAGTTCGCCGGCAAGACCTACACGGTCAAGCGGCAGGCCTGACCCGGGCCCGGCCGTCCCCCGGACGCCGGCGGAGTAAGCGCAAGCGGTACAGCGGGCACGGCTCGCCTGTCGTGTTGTTCAGCGTTCCGTCAGGCACGCCGGCAGGTCGACATCCTCGTTACCCGGTATCTTGATTCCCATCGGCACACTCTCCACCGCCATTTCCTCGTCCGGGAAGGGGCGCAGCAGACCGCGCGCGGTCTGCTTGTCACCGCGCAGCCAGCGCGCGGCGTCCGCCGGGGCCCTGATGATGGCGGGAGAGCGACTGTGGCCGATCGATTTCAACACCTCGTTGGGTTCTACCGTGATGATGCAGACGCTGATGGCGGAACGGCCATCCGCGGCCTTGTAACGGCTGGCGAGCCCGCACAGCAGCCAGAAGGGCGCGTTCAGCGGAAAGACGGCATAGGGTATCTTGGGTTGCACACGCGCGTCGAACTCATAAAACCAGGACACCGGGACCAGCACCCGAAAATCCCGCGACCACGCGGGCATGAACGTCGGGGCGAAGGGCTGCTCCTCGCGCCTTAAGCGGGCGTTGGCGGTCGAGAGCAAGCGGCCCTGGCGGTTTTGCGGCAGCCGCCCCCCGGACCACGGCGGCAGATAAGGCCAGACCGCTTCGGTCGGCTGATCAGTGGCGCCGCTGGCGTAAATGGCGGGCAGGGTTTCCCACACCATCGAGTCGGGTTCGGATTTGCGCCGCAACCTCGAAGGGGAAACATTGATGTTATCTTCCGGGTCCGGCGGCAGCGCGGCGGGCGGCGTCAGGCTGGTCGCCCAGGCGTACACCGTTTTCCAGGCAATTTTGTAGACCGCTGTTTTGCCGCACATGCGCGTATATTACACGACCGCAAGGGCGCCTCAGCATGAAAGACAGGCCCGGGAGCGCGCACGCGGCGACCGCCTGGGGGCCATAACCACTCAGCGCGCTTCGTTCGGCGCGTCATTTCTCGGCAATTGAGAAAGCGGCGCGATAAACTGTCCGTCATCCAGAAAAACGAATCGAAGGGAACACGCTTATCGTCACACAAGCCGCCATAACGCCCGGGCGCGGGCCGGTCACGCTGGTGCCCAGCCAACACGTGCTGCAACTCCAGGTCACGGCGCGGGCGGCCGGAATCAAGGCCGGCGACGCCTTCGCCGCGCCCCGGGTCCATACCCTGTCGCAGTGGGTCAACGCAATCTCCTGCCGGGCGGACCTGCTGGCCGGCCGGGCGGCCGCGTATTCGCCCTCGGCGCAACAGGTGCATGAGCTGTGGAGCAGCAGCATCGAGGCGCAGCAGCCGGACCTGCTGCGGCCGGCGTGCCGGGCGCTGGCCAGGCAGGGGCGGGCGGCGGACCGGTTGATCGCCCAGTGGCTGGACGAGCCCGCCGCTGACGACGGCTATCCGCGCCAGTTCCTGCGCTGGCGCCAGGGGGTGCAGCGGGCCATGCAGGACAGGCACTGGTTTGTGCCGGAGGACCGGTTGCGCCATTTGAGCTCGCAATTGCAGGACGGGAGCGCCGCCGCTTTGCTGCCTGAGGGCGTCGTCCTGTCCGGGTTCGCGGAAATAACGCGGCTGGAGCGCGCGCTGTTCGAAAGCCTCGAGCAGGCCGGTGTCCCGGTCGAGTATGAGCCCTCTGACAAGCTGTCCCCGGAACGGGTCCGTGTCCGGCATTTCGAAAGCTTCGAACAGGAACTGGCCGGGATGGCGCAATGGGCGGCCGGGGAGGCGGCCGGCGGCAAAACCCGCATCGCCGTTATCGTCAACAACCTGGACGAGGTGGCAGACCAGGTCCGGCGTGTATTCGAGGATACCTTCCACCCGGGCACGGTGCTCGGTCTCGGGGATTTCGGCGACGGCGGCTTTCACCTCTCGAGCGAAGCGCTTTTGGGGTCGCAGCCGCTGGTTCGGCAGGCGCTCGAGCTGTTGCGCGTGTCCGTCAACGGCCCGCGCAAGCCATTGGAATTTCCCTCCATCAGCCGCTTGCTGTTGGGCCTCAACTGGGCCGGCGCCGCGCAGGAGCGGGCGGCGCGGGCGGCGCTCGAAGTTCAGCTCAGGGAAAAACGCCGTTACCGCTTGTCACTGGCGGGGTTGGCGGCGCTGGCGTCCAGGGGGCAGTTAGAGTCCTCGCTGCCACGCCTGACCCGCTTGTGCGCCACGCTGAAGGCCGCTGATTCCGGCCGGCACCCGGCGCAACAGCTGCTCGACTGGCTGGTGCATTGGGGCTGGCCCGGGGAACAGCCGCTTGACGCCGCAGCCGGCAACGCCCTGCAACAGTTGCTGGGGGCGCTCGAGGCCTTGTCCGCGCGCCCGTTTACAGATGCCGCCGAGTGCCTGGCCGCGCTCACGGATATTTGCAACGAGACCGGCGTCCACCTGCACGGGGGCGCCTTCTCGCCGGTGCAGGTCATGTCTCCGGCCGAGGCGTTCGGGCAGCGCTTCGACAGCGCCTGGGCGGGCAACCTCGGGGAAAACAACTGGCCCGGGCGGACCATCGACAACGCCTATATTCCGGCCGGCGTTAAAGCCGACATACCGCGGGCCACCGACGCCGGCGTGCTGGCCTACACCGACCGCTTGATGCAGGACCTGGCGGGCTGCGCCACGGCGCTGACATTTTCCGGCGCGTATCGATTCGGGGATGTCGCGCAGGGCGTCAGCCCGCTGTTGTCGGAGTTGAACCCCGGCTCGTGCCCGCTGGAGATCTGCCCGGCAGAGCAGCCTGCACAGGCGGAAACATCCTTATCGCTGCTGAGCGCGCCGCGGGCGGAGGAAATCGTCGACTACGCGCAGCATCCCTGGCTGCGCGCCCACCTGGTTCGCTCGGGCCTGCCGCTGGCAGTCGCGGAAGCGCAACCGCTAAAGGGCGCCGTCCGCCGCTTCAATTATCAGTCCGCCTGCCCCCTGGCCGGTTACCTGGTGTTCCGTCTCAATGCCCGCATGGAGGACCCGCCGGGCCCGTTTGCGGACGCGGCCTTCAGGGGCAGGTTGCTGCATGCGGCGCTGCATAACCTGTACCGGCCAACGCTCGGCAGCGGTGAGGCGCCGCCGGTGGACGGCGTGGAACAGGCGGTGGCGGAGGCGCTGCGTGCCGAATACGCCGACGCGCGGCTGATGCCGGCCGCGCTGGAAGCGGAGGGCATACGCTTACAACGCCTGCTGACGGCCTGGCTGGCGCAGGACCGGGTCAGGCCGGGAGGACGGCCGTTGCAGCTCGAATGGCAGCGTCGCTTGTCCTTGTTCGGCTTCGAGTTCGATGTCCGCATCGACCGGCTGGACCGCGTTGGCAACGGGGCCGTCTTCATCCTCGATTACAAATCGGGCAGCGTGGCCAGTCCCGCCTGGGGCAGTGAACGGTTGGAGGACATGCAGCTGCCGCTGTATGCCGTCGCGCTGGCCGATGCGGGCGAGTTGCGGCCGGCGGGCGTGGCCCTGTTGCAACTGAAACCGGGCGATATCAGGGCTTTTGGAATCACCGCTGATGCCGATGCGGCCTGTGACGGTGTACAGGTAGCGGGCAGCGGCCGCGGCGCACTGGCGCGCCGGTTCGATGACTGGGAGGGGGTGCTGGCGTTTTGGCGCCGTGAGTTCGGCAAGCTGGCCGCAGAGATCCGCAGCGGCGATTGCAGCCACCGGCTCTACAACGAGAAAGCACTGCGATACGCCGGTCTGGAGATGCTGCTGCGCAACGCCGAGTTGGAACATTGGCTGGCGGACAACGGCCCGGACGCGGTCAGGCCGGCGGACGCTCATGGCTGATAGCGGCAGCAGGGACCAGGGCCGGCGCAACGAGGCGCTGGATATCGGGCGCTCGTTCATCGTGCAGGCGCCCGCCGGGTCCGGCAAAACGGAGTTGTTGACGCAGCGTTTTCTGAAATTGCTGGCGACGGTGGACAAACCGGAACGGGTGCTGGCGATCACGTTCACGCGCAAGGCCACCCAGGAGATGCGCGGGCGCATCCTGGGGCGTATCCGCCAGGCGGCGGAGGGCGCCGCGGAGGCGGCCAGCGGCTACGAGCGCGTCGCCGTGGAATTCGCCGCCGTCGTCCGCCAGCGGGACCGGACACTGGGCTGGGACCTGGTGCGCAACCCGGGGCGCCTGCAAATCCACACGATCGACGGGCTCTGCGCGAGGATCGCCGGCATGATCCCCGCCACCGGCGGGCGCATCCCGGGCTTGCGCATCGAGGAGGACGCGCGAGCGCTCTACCGCACGGCGGCCCGGCGCATGATCGAGGACGTCGGCAACCGCCAGTTGGCGGCATTCGCCTATCCGTCGCTGACCCGCTTGCTGGTGCACCTGCAGGGTGACGCGGAGCGGCTGGGTGACCTGGTGGCGGCAATGCTGGGCCGGCGCGAGCAATGGCTGTCGCTGACGGCCGGGGCCGACACCGACCATGCGGCAACGCTGCACAAGCGGCAAGGCGAGGAACTCGCCTGCCTGGGCGCGGTGCTTGGCGAGGCCTCGCTCGAAACCCTGTTGGCTAACCTCATGGCCCTGTGCGACGGCGCCGGCGAGGCGGCGGCTGATCTGCACGCGGATTTGAGCCGGTCCAGGCAGGAGCCGGGCGACACGAACCTCCAGGTCCTGGCTTGTTGGCGGGCCTTGGCGGCGATCTCGACCACGGCCTGCGAGCCGTTTGCCGCGCGCAGCCTGAACAGCAGGGTTTTGCCCGGCGGCGGCGGTGAACGGCGGGCCCGCTGCATCGAAGCCCTGCAGCCGCTGGTGTCCGCCTGGCGCGATGACGCGTTGGCGAAGACCGTGTTCAAACGCTTCGTCAAAACGCCGCCGCTGGGGCTCGACGCCGGACAGTCCGAGATCCTGTCCGACTGCATCGTGCTGTTGCAGGTCGCCGAAGTCGAATTGCAGCATCTGTTTGCCGAAGCCAATCAGTCCGATTTCCAATACCTCGCCGAAATGGCGATGCAGGCGCTGGGCCGGGAGGACCAACCGGGCGATGCACTGCTCTATGCCGACTACCGCCTCTCGCATATCCTGATGGACGAATTCCAGGACACCAGCCACGCGCAATACAAGCTGTTGCGGCGGCTGACCAGCGGCTGGCAGCCGGACGATGGCCGCACGCTGTTCTTGGTGGGCGATCCGATGCAGTCCATCTACCGGTTCCGCAAGGCGGACGTGTCGCTTTTCAAGCAGGTTTTCGCTTCGGGGCGATTGGGCGGCGTGCGGCTGCAAGCGCTGCGTCTGAGCTCGAACTTCCGCTCCAGCCCGCAGATCATCGACTGGGTCAACACCCGCTTTGAACAGATATTCAAGACCCCGATCGAGGTCAGCCCGGGCGCTGTCGCCTATACCCCGGTGAATGCAGAGCGGGACACGCCGGGCCGGGTCGTGGCCCACCCGTGGCCGCAGTCGCTGGGGCCCGCTCACGAGGCCGCGCTGGTGGCGGACCTGATTGCCGCGCAGCAGTTGCGGCGCCCCGGCGCCAGCATCGCGGTGCTGGCACGCGGGCGCAAGCACCTGCAGGCGATCGCCGCGGAACTGAAGAAACGGCGCATCGGCTACGAAGCCGTGCAGGCTGAGCGGCTGGCCGAGCGGCCGGTCGTCCAGGACCTGCTGTTGCTACTGCGGGCGATGCTGCATCCGCTGGACCGGATCGCCTGGCTGGGTCTGTTGCGCGCGCCGTGGGTGGGGCTGACGCCGGCGCAGATGCATGCATTTGCCGGCACGGAATGCGACATGCTCGCATCGATGCAGGCAGCCGCGGAGTCGCCCGGACTGGACGAGGCGCTCGCCCGCCGCGTACGGGCGCTCGCAGAGGTCATGGCCGAGGTCATGAACGCCCGCGGGCGGGTGCCGCTGCACCGCCTGGCCGAGGTCGCCTGGATACGGCTCAAGGGTCCTTATACGATCGGTGCACGGCCGGAACTGGACAACGCGCAGAGCTTTTTCCGCTTGCTGGCGCAGGTGGAAGCGGCGCAGCCGGACGACCTGCTCGGTACGCTGCTCGAGCGCATGGAAAACTTCTTCGCGGGCTCGATCGCCAGCGACGTGCAGTTGATGACCATCCACGCGGCCAAGGGGCTGGAGTTCGACGTGGTGATCGTGCCGGGCATGCACCTCGGCCGCGGCATGGATCGGCAGGTCTTCCTGCGCGCCGAGGAATTCCAGTTCGGCGACGGCAGCGACGGCGTGCTGATGGCCCCGCTGCGCAGCCGGGAAGAGGATACGCCCGGGCTCTATGGCTACCTGCAGTTGCTGAACCGCGAACAGGAAGACTGCGAGGCCAGCCGCGTGCTCTACGTCGCCGCGACCCGGGCGCGGCAGGAATTGCACCTGTTCGGCGGCTGGAAAATGACGGGGTCGGCCGGCCAGCGCAAGCCCGGCTGTCCGAGCGGCACCTTCATGGCGTTGTTATGGCCGTTTTTCGAAGAAGTTGTCGACGCACAAGAGGCTGGCGAGGCGGAAGCCGGAACGGAAGAGGCGCCGTTGCTGCCGTTTTTGCGGCTCGAAAACGAGCCGCCCCTGGCGCTCGAGCCGGTCACGCCGGAGTTGCAGGTTTTCGCGGGCGAGCTGCGCCTTCCCGACCGTGAAGCGGTCGCGTTCGGTTCGGCTGTCCACCTGTGGCTCGAATTGCTGCATGACCACCCGCCGGATCACTGGAGCGAAGCCTGGCTGAGTGAGCGCCGGCCGGCGCTGCGGGCCAGCCTGGTCAACGCCGGCGCGGATGCGGCGAGCGTCGAGGTCTTGTGCGGTCGGCTGGAAGCCGTGCTGAACCGGGTCATGACCTCGGCACAGGGACGCGAGATCGTCGAGGCGGCCGGCAAGACCGCCTCGTGGGCGGAGCTGGCGTTCTACAGCCGCGACGGCGTGCAGTTGCGCAAGCACGTCATCGACCGGCTCTACCAGCGCGAAGACGGCAGATTTGTCATCGTGGATTACAAAACCGGAGAGGAGAGCGGGGAGTCACGGCAAAAATGGCAGGCGCAATTGGAGCGATACCGGCAGATCGTGGCGGATTGCACGGACGGGGAGGTCAGCGAGGCGAAAATTTTTACCGTCAAGTAGCAGACGCATACCTAAAAATCGATAGCCTAGCCCGATCGCGCCGGCCGCTGCGCCTGTTACGCCGGGTTGCACGCCTTCGGTATGGTGTCGCGGCGATATATAATTTGACGACCGGCAAACGGCTCGATTCCGCCATCCAAAACAAACGATGAAAAATAATTCGATAGCGCCGCTCGTTCTTTTGCCCCTGATCATGTTTCTGAGTGTTCCGGCGTTGTTTCTCAAGCAGAACCTGGCGGACGTCGAACGGCTGGAGGGGGTGGTCGTGGTCGTTTTTGCCGCGGCCGCGATACTTTCCATGGCCGCGCTACTGGCTGTGAATGCCCTGTTAAGAAGAAGGCACGCTGGTTCCATCTTTCGCGGTGTTGTTGAATTCCTGTGTTTCTTCGTGGCCATCACCGGCTTCGTTTTACCGGCCTCGGAAAGCGTCGGCATGGTCGATCCGGAGTTCGCCAGGATCAACTTCCCGCACCTGTCGTACGCGGCCGCAATCGCCGGCCTGATGCTGTGGCTGGCCAGGACCGGTTGCAGAAAGCCGCTGTACATGGGTCTGTACCTGTTTGTTGCCCTCAACACCGGGATTTCCGTTTACGCCATCGCCGAGAGGTTTTACCTGCCTGCCATCAGGCAAACAGCCGACAAGAACCAGATACGTTTGCGGGCATCGGACAAGAAAAACATATTCGTATTGAGTTTTGACGGTGTTCCCGGACCGGCCGTCAACCTGGTGTTGCAGAAAAACCCGGAATTAGCTGCGCGTTTCAACGGCTTTACCGTCTTTAGCCGGGTCGCGGCCAGTTCACCGGCGACGGCCGCTTCCACCGCCGCATCTTTGTACGGGAACCGGAATTTCAAGGCACACTACCGAACCGAAAGGGAATTATGGGATTCAGCTCCCGACGACCTGTTGACGAATTTTTTGAACGATCGCGGTTACCAGGTTTCAACCTATGGCGAATACAACGTCAATTTCGAAGACAAGGCGCGGCAGCATCACCTGCATGCCACGCACGGCATCATGGTTTCGGCGTTGATGAACTACACGCTGGCCAGGACGGTGACATCCCTGTACGTCATTCCCCGCAAGCCGCTCGACCGGCTCGAAGCCTGGGTGAGACAGAAGTCCGGCTTGTTCCGGTCGCACCAGGATAGTGATTTTTTGCAACAGGTTGACACGTCAAAGTCGCCGCTGTGGAAGAAAAGCCTGGCGGCTACGTTTGTGGACTTCCAGGAATATGTGAACAAGTTGGAACTTGGCGCCACCGCGCCGGCCGCGCATTTTCTGCACTTTACGTTTACGCATTTTCCGGTGGAGTTTGACCGCCAGTGCCGGTACATGGGTTACGACGCTGATTGGTTCGAACGGCGCCAAAACTGGCATGGGGTCCAGGAAGAGACGCATTGCGCGCTGTTGCAATACGCGGAGTTCATAGAAAAATTGAAGCAACTGGGCATCTTCGAGCAGTCCCTGGTGGTGTTGAAAAGCGACCATGGCAAACCGGTCGGTTATTATGACTCGCTGGACATTCTGTCCGAGACCATCAACGGCCACGACTTGTGGGGCTACGGGCGGTATGCCCCGTTCCTGGCGATCAAGGGGTTCGGGGCGGCTGACGCCCCGCTCAAGGCGAATGCTGCGCCCGTATTGCTCGACGACCTTGCCAGGACGATCTGCACCGCGGCCCTGGGCGCCGGTCAATGTCGCCGCTATCCCGGCTTCGACCTGCTCAAGGAGCCGCTGGAGATTCCGGCTGCGGCCAAGGTGACCCTGTTCGTGGTGGCATCGAAACGCTCGGGTTACAGGTACGATTCCCACATCCCCGTCACCGTGGCGAGGCAACCGGGCATATTGCGGAACCTGCATGAAAAACTGTCCGCCCAGAAGGCGCGGCCGGGAGGCCTGCAAAGCCGGTCACGCTGAAGCGGCTTCCAGGGGGGATTCGAGCACACCTGTTTTTCAGCACCCGGTGTTTTATCATGAACGCCGAAACCCGATTATCGAAGAGTGATCCGTGCATGTTTTCGAAAATTTTGCCCAAGGTTGAAACGCTGCTGGGGTTGAAGCGGACGGCCACGATTGCCGAGAAACCCAACACGATACGCAATAACTTGAAACAATGGACGAACTGGGATTGGTCGGAGAAGGGGGAAGAATGGTCGAATCAACCGGGCTGGAAGGAAAGCCTGGTGGCGCACGTGTTGATCCCCAACATTCCCAGCGACAGCGTCGTGCTCGAAATAGGCCCGGGTGGCGGGCGCTGGACGGAGGTTTTGCTCTCGCGGGTCAAGAAACTGACCGTGGTGGACCTCACTCAGAAATGTATCGAGGTGTGTAAAGAACGGTTTCGGGCTCATACCAACATTGATTTTCATGTGAATGATGGCAAATCCCTGCGCATGATCGAAAGCGGCTCCATTGAGCGGATTTGGTCATGGGATGTTTTCGTTCACATTGCGGCAGCCGATATCAGATCGTACGTCGCGGAATTCGCCAGGGTGCTGGCGCCGGGGGGCAGGGCAATTATTCATCATTCAAAGAATGGCGAAAACAAACTCGGCTGGCGCAGCGACATGACCGCTGAAAAGATGGTGGAATACTGCGCTGAAAATGGACTCGTGGTCGTTTCACAATTTGACAGGTGGGACAAGGGGCGGGTCTGGATTTGGCCGGATCATCCCGCGGATTTGGGATTGGATACCATTTCAATTATTGAAAAGCCGGTTGATACGTTGTCCTGATTTTCAATCGGGCCTTGTCACTGTTTCATACAAGGACATGTATTTTTGCGACATTTCCCGGTCGGAAAACTTTGCCACCGCGCGTTTCCGGGCTGCTTTGCGCATTTGATCGTCTCGCTGTTGCTGTTCCAGCACATATTCGATGCCGCGGGCAAGATCGTCGGTATCGAAAGCCTCGGCGAGGTATCCGGAGACCTTGTGCTCGATCATTTCAGGGATGCCGCCGACATCGAAGGCGACCACCGGGGTTCCGCAAGCCAATGACTCGGAAACCGTGCACGGAAGATTGTCCTGCCGTGATGGCGTGATCATGGCATCTGCGCTGGCGTAGATTTCCGCCAGCCGCGTATCGTCATAGACATAACCCAGGAAGTGGGATTTGAAGTCTCCCAGCTTGGTTTCGCCCGGTCCGGTCGCGCCGAATACGACCAGATCGATCCTGCGTTGCCAACTGGCCGGCAGCTTGGCCAGGGCGGCAGCGAGCAGGTCGAACCCCTTGCCCGGCATGACGACGGAATCCATCGCACCGAACAACAGCAGCAGCCTCGCTGCAGGCAGGTTCAACTTGCGTCTCGCCTGTTGCCTGTCCACGGGCTTGAATGTGTCCAGGTCGAGGCCATTGAAGATCACGTGGATGTTCCGATCCCCGAAAAGACTGCTTTTGCGCGCCTTAGCGGCCATCCACCGGCTCGGAGCGACGAGCGTGATATCCGCCTCCGCGTACGCTCTGTGTTTTCTTGACCACACCCGGCGGCTCAGGTCCGCTTCGCCGGATCGTTCCAGCACAGGGCAGTTGCCGCACTGCGCTTCGTAACGGGTGCAGCCCACGTCGCAGTGGCAGCCGCCGGTAAAGGGCCACATGTCGTGCAAAGTCCAGACGATCGGCTTTGAAATCCGCGGCAGGTCTTCTATGCGAAGCATGGCCCGGCAGGTCCAATGCAGGTTGATCACATCGGCGTTCGAGGATGCAAGCTTTGCCCGAATATGCCTTCCTGGAATCAGGCCCGGTGAAAACAGTTCGCGGGTTTTGCCGCCCAGAATTCTGGTGAGCCAGGCCTCCAGCCGGGTCCCGAGCCGGAAGATGATTTTTGCCGGCAGATTCCCGGGGCCGACCACCGTGGGCGTATCGGATTTCTTGTGCAGCACGAGCATGCGGCTCCGGGCCAGGCCATCCAGCAAAGCCAGGTGCAGACGATAGGCGGCTCGTGCGGCGCCGCCGCGATTGTCGATATAATTGACGTGCACGATTTTCATTCGTCCGGTCTGTTGCTGTTGCATCCAGGCTTTTTTTGAGATCCAGAGGATTCTAAATGAATTTAACGGCCAGATGGTTCCCGATCACGGTGCGCCGCAGCCGGCGGCGGACCCGTCGGCGACACCACCGATTGAGGCAACGGTTGCTTCGCCGTGGCTAGACACACTGTTTCCATCGTTGTGGCGGTCAAGAACGCCGCACCGGCGCTGTCTCGTCTCCTCGACAGCATTCGAGAGCAGTCCTGGCCGAATATCGAGGTCATTGTAGTGGATGGCGCTTCCGCAGATGGCACGGTCGAGCTGATCAAATCCAGGGAAGCCGAACTCGATTATTGGTGCAGTCAGCCCGACTCCGGGGTCTACCAGGCCTGGAACAGGGCCTTGAAGCACGCAACGGGCGATTACGTCTGCTTCCTGGGAGCCGACGACAGGTGGGCCGGTCCGCGCTCGCTGGAGCAATTGATGTCGTTGACCTCGAAGAAGCCGGACATCGTTTGTTCGAAATGCAGGGTCGAGTGGCCGGGGGAACACGCGCGCGTGATCGGGGCGCCCTGGGCCTGGGCGACACTTTGTAAGGGAATGAACCTGTCGCACCACGGACTGCTGCACAAGTCGGACCTGTTCAAGGTTCATGGTGGTTTCGATGAGTCATTCAAAATTGCCGGCGACTACGAGTTCCTGGTCAGATGCGGAAGCGGTATCGACGCCGTGTTCCATGACCGGGTCACGATCATCGCCGGCGGATCCGGGGTTTCGTTCAGGCGCCCGTTCGACTCGCTGCGGGAAAGGTACCGGGTGCAGAGGATGCACAGGACGACGACGCTGACCGGCGCCATTGCGCATTTCATTACCGCGTACTGCCGGTTTCACTACGCGCGGTTGAAAGCCGGCTTGCGCAACTTGCTGCGAAGCGGAAGTTGAACCCTCGCACCCTGCATTCGGCCAGGGCGTATTTCGACACGGGCGATGCGGCGCTTTCCACCCGCCGGCCACGCGCCGGGCGCGCCGTCATCGGACTGGACCCTTGGCGGACTTTAGTTGGTATCATGGGAGAGCATCCGTTGATGCTGTCGCTCCCTGAACAGGCATGAGGTAAATGGAGAAATTGCCGGTCACGGTTTACACGCCGGACTCATCGCTGACCCGGCCGCTGCGCATGTGGGCGTCGATGTGGGGGGATCTGGCCGCCAGCCGCCAATTGGCGTGGCAGCTGACCGTGCGGGACCTGCGCGCCCAGTACCGCCAGGCCTTCCTCGGGTTTCTTTGGGCCATCATCGTGCCCCTGGCCAATACCCTGGTCTGGATATTCCTGAGCAAGAGCGGTGTCGTCAACGTCAGCGAAACGGCCTTGCCCTATCCCGTATACGTCTTTACCGGCACCATGCTGTGGGCCATCCTGATGGACGCGTTGAATGCGCCGCTGCAGGTCATTTCCAACTCCAGGAGCATGCTGGCGAAAATCAACTTTCCACGCGAAGCCCTGTTGGTTTCCGGGATATACCAAACCGCGGTCAATGCGCTGATCAAGGTCGCGTTGCTGTTAGTGGCGCTAATACTGATGGGTATCCATCCCGGGTGGGGCCTGTTGCTGTTTCCCGTTGGGGTTTGTTCGCTGATTCTGATGGGCACCGTTATCGGCCTCGTCATTACACCCGTCGGTCTGCTCTACACCGACGTCGGCAAGGCGCTGCCATTGCTGATGCAGTTCCTGATGTACCTGTCGCCGGTCGTGTTCGCGATGCCGAAGGAGGGCTTGCCCGCGGTCCTGTTCAAGCTCAATCCCCTGACTCCGCTGATTCTCACGGCGCGCGACTGGCTGACCGGTGTCGCCCCGGATTACCTGGGTTATTTCATTGCCGTCAACGCCGTGGCGCTGCCCCTCCTGTTTGTCTTCTGGGCCATTTTCCGGCTGGCCATGCCCATTTTGATAGAGCGAATGGGGAACTGAGATGACCGAACCGCTGATCAGGGTCGAAGGGCTATCGAAGAAATTCTGCCGCAGCCTCAAGAAGTCGCTGTGGTATGGGCTCCAGGACATTGGCAGCGAGGTCCTGGGCAGGCGGCACGGCCATGACGGGACGCTCCGGCCGGAGGAGTTCTGGGCGGTCAAGGATGTCCACTTCGAGCTGAACCGCGGCGAGTGCCTCGGTCTCATCGGCCACAACGGCGCCGGGAAGACCACGCTTTTGCGCATGCTCAACGGCTTGATCAAGCCGGACCAGGGGCGTATCGAGTTGCGGGGCAAAGTGGGCGCCCTGATCGCCCTGGGGGCGGGGTTCAATCCCATTTTGAGCGGACGGGAGAATATCTACGTCAATGCTTCGGTGTTGGGCATGGATAAGAGAAAGGTTGACGCGAAGTTTGACGAGATCGTCGAATTTGCCGAGCTCGCCGAGGCCATAGACGCACCGGTGCAAACCTACAGTTCCGGCATGAGTGTGCGCCTGGGGTTCGCGATCGCGGCGATACTGATTGAACCGGACATTTTACTTTTGGATGAAGTCCTGGCCGTTGGAGATATTGGTTTTGCCATAAAATGCCTCAATGCGGTGAGGCAACTGGGTACGCGCTCCGCCATAGTATTTGTATCGCACAACCTGACGCACGTCTCTCGGTTCTGTTCCCGCGTGATGGTCATGGAACAGGGGCAAGTGCTGCTAGATAGCCCTGACCCCGCCGAAGCAATTGATCGTTACAATTCATTGGATAGGCACGAAGTCTTGTCTTCAGGCACTGGTGAGGCCGAAATTCTGGACTTGGCTTTGTTTGCCGAAGGAAAGACTATCGACGACAGTGATGTCGCCATAGATTCCGGTGCGGAATTGACTCTACGGCTTGAATTTCGAATTCAAAAGGGGATTGAGGCCGCGAATGTCGTGATCATGATCTGGAATAATGCGGCGATGCCAATCCAAACGTTTCCCATCTGCGAAGCTAAGGATAAAGGACAAGAGAAAGAATTCAGCCCCGGTGAATACGAAATTGAAATTCATCTGGGTCGAGCTGAGCTCAACAGTGGAAAATACAGTTTCGTTGTTGCCATACGTGACGCTGACTCCAGCGTTATCCTTTCACGCGTACAAGGGTTGTGCCCTTTTCAGGTGACCTCGCATTTCAATTATTGGAGCGCAAGTGTAAGTCCCC
The DNA here is from genome assembly GCA_963774415.1 of uncultured Gammaproteobacteria bacterium. Taxonomy (GTDB): domain Bacteria; phylum Pseudomonadota; class Gammaproteobacteria; order Xanthomonadales; family SZUA-36; genus SZUA-36. The sequence goes on from CAVZEU010000001.1 coordinate 409,109, forward strand.
GTGCGCCCAAGTCAGTGTCAAACTGTGAATCAGGTTAGACAGGATCACTTTCAGCCTCCCGTTAACGGAGGGGGGCCGTCCGCTTAAGGCGCGAAGACGAAATGATTTGGTGCAGTGCAACAGTTTGCTCGGTATTGCACAATCGATGTCAGTAAACTCGAGGAGAATTGAGTTGAAGCCTCTTATACTGCTAGCAACGGAGCGTTCTGGAACAAATCTCTTGAGGAGAATAGTTGATTCGCATCCCCAAATTGCAGCTCCTCCGCCCTCTGGGTTGATAGCTTGCATGGAACGCCAACGCTATCGGTACCTCTACACTAATTATCAATACAACCCGAAAGGATGGGTTTGTGCCGCGCTTGCGTTGATTAAGTCTCACCCGTCCGATTGGGGAATTACGATAAAAGCCGATGATGTTCTATCCAGAATTGATGAGTTCTCTCATTGGGCGCTTTACAAGACACTGAATGAGATTTACGCGGAAAGTCACAAAGCATCATATTGGTTCTCAAAAGAGCCGGGCACATTGCAATGTGCTTACGAAATTCTAATGCACATGCCTGATGCGAAATTCATTTACCTGATCAGGGACGGCAGGGACGTGGTGTCATCGATGCTGGAAGGGGGGCTACATGCAGACCATGTATTTCAGGCCGCTCATTTGTGGAACTCGGATCAAGTTAGAGCGCTAAATTATTTATGTGATCCATGTATAAGGAACAAGACATTTGTAGTGAAATATGAAGATATCCTTTCAGATGACAAAAAAATTATTCAGGATTTGTTCAAGTTTATTGGTCTTGAGCCTACGGATAGTGTTTTTTCATCTGAGTTCGGGTCCGACGCGGGCAATCGCTCAAATGATTCAATGTTCTGGAAAAACCTCGATAAGCCAATACTAAAAGACAATATTGGAAAATATAAAGATGCCTTGCCCCGGCGGGAAGTCCAAATATTCGAATCAATAGCCGGTACAGCGATGGAGGCATTAGGGTATAAGCTCGAATACAGCAATAAATTGAAGTTCGGATTGTTGGAGAAAATCAAAATAATATTTGAAACAAAACTTTCAAAATACAAGAAGAAGATCAATCCGGTGATTAGACGAGAGGTTGAAATTCGAAGTGAATTTCGCGAGATGACAAAAAAGATCAACCAAGGTTATGACTTCACATGTTGATGGCTGACCTAGCGGAAATATTTGCCGGGAAAATAATTAACGCAACTGTTTGATGATTCAAGCTTCATAATCCAAGAAAAATATGCCATGTACGGCAGAATTACCCCAGGTTTGAAGTGCAATCACCTGCGGACATGCCTCTACTCGCCGTACCAGTGCCCTTTACCATAGGTGTCTGAAAAGGCGGAATAAGTCCATGCAATTCAAGTTATTACGTTATTTGCAAAGCAATCGTCGTTCTGGCCCCGCAAAGGACCCCTCGGCGTTTTTGTCCAAATTGAGACGGCGGCCGCTTGATCCGAAGGACCATTTTGAACTTGCCAAGCGGTATTTTGACATAGGTGATTATTCGCTTGCTCATGCTGAGTTTTTGACCGCACAGTATCTTGGTCTTGCGCATGAGGGCGACACAGGTTGGTTGGAAAAGATCAAATCCAGGCTACCGGAAATGGGTTCAATCTCTCACAACTTACATTTCCGCTGCTGCAGTGTCGCCGATGAAATCAAGGATTTGAACGGGGAGGGTGGTGGATCAGTGTTGGATGTAGGTGGTGGCCACGGACAGCTAGCTCAATTTCTTCCGGGGTTTGAGTATTGCCTTGCCGATCCCGCGAGCAATGCAATTTCAGGTACAGATCTGCCTTTTGAGAAAGCTTCCTTCGATTTTGTAGTTTCCTGTCACGTACTTGAGCACATTCCTCCCCTTGACAGGGAAAAGTTTTTGGATGAGTTGCTAACTAGGGCCAGAAAGGCCCTCATATTGCTGAACCCATTCAACGTTGCTGACACCAGAGTGACTGAGCGGTTACAACTGATTGTTGAGATAACAGGAGCTGATTGGGCAAGGGAGCATCTGCAGTGTAGCTTGCCGGATATCGATTTCATAAAGCAATTTGTCAATGCGAGGGGCTTGCAATGCTCTATCAAGCCCAATGGCACAATGGCAATGACGTTGGCGTTGGTGTTCATGGAGCATTTTGCGACCAAGGCAGAAGCTAATTTGCAGTCGAAAATGATAATGACCTATTTGAATTCGCTGCCATCGGGGCTGCTTCATTCTGAAGCTCAACCGAATGCATATTTGGTTGTGATCCAACGCAAGGACGTAGAGGTCGCGCCGGCGGGACATAATTTTGAATAGAGGTGCCAGCATTGCGACAACTTAAAAAAATCGCGATTCACGGGGCACCGAGGTCAGGGACAAGTTGGCTGGGCGAGATATTTAACAGTTCACCAGAGACGATTTACAAATTCCAGCCTTTGTTTTCCTATGCTTTTAAAGATTATTTAAACCCCAGTTCAAGCAAGAAGGAGATAGAGCGATTTTTCACCTTGTTGGCAAACAAGGCGGATGATTTTCTTGATCAGGTTAGGCAAAGGCAGCAAGGTCAATTGCCGAATTTCAGAAAAGTCAATCCTACGCATATAGTCTATAAGGAGGTCAGATACCACCATGTTTTGGAGAATTTGGTGCAGAACTCCGAGGAGCTAAGGTTGATAGGGATTGTTCGTAATCCATTGTCGGTAATGCATTCCTGGTTTTCCGCGCCGCGCGAGTTCAGGACCGACCTGGGTTGGGTAAAAAGTAAGGAGTGGCTTTATGCACCAAGCAAAAACCAGAACCGGCCGGAAGAGTTCTTTGGTTTTGAAAAATGGAAGGAAGTGGCCAAGATTCTGTTGAGACTGGAATCGCAATACCCAAAGCGCGTGAAGTTGATCCGGTATGAAGATTTGCTCCGAGATACCGGTGGGGTCGTCCGAGATCTATTTCAATTTACGGAATTGGGAATCTCGCAGCAGACGCTTCGCTTTTTAAAGGAATCCCGCGAATACAACGGGACTGGCTTCTATTCAGTGTTCAAAAATGAAGATACTTCCAAAAAATGGGAAAAGAACCTGGACAAAACAATCGTGGAAGCGATTCGGAAAGACCTTGAGGGCTCGAAACTCGAGCCCTTTTTGGCCAATGACTAGTGCGGCCGTTTCATGAAACTGGCAATCATGCAGCCGTATTTTTTTCCATATGTTGGTTACTTTGATTTGATTCGATGCGTCGATCAATTTCTCGTATTTGATACCGCACAGTATGTGAGACGGGGATGGTGCAACAGGAACCGATTGCTGCATCCGACTCAGGGGTGGCAATATTTTACTGTGCCGATAAAAAAGCATGTGAGAGCGACGCCCATAGTGAATATTGAAATCGATTCTTCGGTTGATTGGGCGACAAAAATAAAGCGTCAGTTTGACCACTATAGATATCACAATGCACCCCATTTCAAGGATGTATTAGGGATACTCAACGAGGAACTTGATACTAACCAGACCAGCTTGTCCCGTCTCAATCTGGACTGCTTGAAAGCAATCTGCAGATACTTAGGTTTGCGTTTCGAGTATAGGCTCATGTCGGAACTGGAGTTTGGTCTGCATGAGGGGGAGTCGGCGGAGGATTATGTTGTCAGAATATGTGCCTCTATGGGCGGCAAAAAATATGTTAACTTGCCAGGCGGGGTAGGCCTTTACTCTCCCGAGGTTTTTAAGCGAAAGGGCGTGGAGTTGAGTTTTCGAAACATCCCGGTAATGAAATATGTAACGCCAGGCTACCAGTTTGAACCCGGTTTATCGATTCTGGATGTATTGATGTGGAATAGCCCCGGCGCCGTTATGGAATTTCTTGATTCCTGCGAGATGTCCGCAAGCTCTTGGGCGTCATAGTGACAAATCGCAAATTAGAGGTTCAGGACATAGCCTTGTTCGGCGGACCGCCGACTTTTGACCAGACTTTGCATGTGGGTAGACCAAACATCGGTTCCCGTGAGCAGTTCATGTGCCGCATGAATGATCTTCTGGATCGGGCATGGTTGAGCAACAACGGCCCCTATGTGCGTGAATTCGAATCACGTATCGCTGAGCTAACCGGCGCGAAGAACTGCATTGCAATGTGCAATGGGACCATCGCCCTGGAGATCGCCGTTCGCGCGCTGGGAATGACAGGTGAAGTCATTGTTCCCTCATTTACATTTGTCGCCACGGCTCATTGTCTTCAGTGGCAGGAAGTCACGCCCGTCTTTTGTGATATCAATGCTTCGACGCACAACCTTGATCCGGACCGGGTTGAAGCGGCGATTGGCCCCCAAACAACCGGGATTATTGGAGTTCACCTGTGGGGCAGGCCATGCGACACGACGGCTTTGGCGGATATTGCGAATCGTTATGGCTTGAAATTGCTGTTCGACGCCTCCCATGCCTTGGGCGTGACCCGTAAAGGAGTCAGGGTGGGAAGCTTCGGCGATGCAGAAGTATTGAGCTTTCATGCGACAAAGTTCATCAATTGCTTTGAGGGCGGGGCCATCGTTACCAATGATGACAATCTGGCAAGAAAGATACGGTTAATGAAAAACTTTGGGTTTGCCGGTCTCGACAATGTTATCTATCTGGGAACGAACGGGAAGATGAGTGAACCCTCCGCGGCAATGGGGTTAACTTCTCTTGAAAGCATGGAAGAATTCATCGCTGTCAATAAGGCGAATTACCAGTATTACCAAAAGGGGTTAGAAAGGATTCCCGGCTGTCAAATGCTGACCTACGACTTGTCCGAGGAGAACAATTTTCAATACGTCGTGGTGGAAATCGACGAGAACGGATTTGGACTGTCACGCGACGAATTGGTAAGGATTCTGCATGCAGAAAATGTTAGGGCAAGGCGCTACTTTTATCCAGGCGTGCACAATATGGAGCCCTACAAAACCTTGTTTCCAGACGTCGGCAAAGGCTTGGAGAACACGATCCAAGTGGCAGGGCGGGTGATCTGCCTGCCGACCGGCAATGGCGTTGATCGGGAGGCAATCAGGAAGATTTGCCATTTGCTTGAATTTGTTTCCAATCACTCACAGGCGATCCGCGAGGCATCGGTGTCGCAATGACTGCACCGAAAGTCAGCGTTTGTATTACTGCGTATAACCATGAGGACTACATCGCCCAGGCACTGGACAGCGTGTTGGCACAAAAAACGGATTTCGCATTTGAGGTTTTGGTGGGCGAAGATGATTCGGAAGATAGAACCAGATCAATAGTTTGCAGCTATTCGAAGCGATTTCCGGAGCATGTTCGGGCGTTGTTGAATGAACGTGCAAACGTGATCTATATCGAAGGTCATCCTACCGGGCGATGGAACTTAGTCAACAACCTCAAGCAAGCCCGTGGCGACTATGTCGCCCTTCTCGACGGTGACGACTACTGGACCGACCCCAACAAGCTGCAACTCCAGGTCGACCTGATGGAGGCGCATCCCGCCTGTAGTTTCACTTTCCACAATGCCTGGTGTGAAGCGTGGCCCACCGGGGAAAGATCGGAATTCAGCGGGCCGGGCGGACGCTTCAGCCAGATTGACAAGTTGGTCGAGACGCCGGCTGGTCAATGCGCGGAAATTACACTTCAGGAGCTGTTTTTTCGTTGGGTGGTGCCGACTGCCAGCATGTTATTCAGAAGGTCGGCGCTGCCCGATCTTCCCGATTGGTTTTTCAGTGCCATCAGCGGCGATCATGCATTGCAGCTTTTGTTGGCTGAAAATGGCAACGCGCTGTATTTGAACCGGCACATGAGCGTCTGGCGTCGTCATGCTGAAGGCCTGACGAAGAACTGCACCGGTTTACGCTACCGTCGCAACTGGGCTCGAATGCATCACAATTTTAACGTCAGTTGCCAGCACGCATATGATCTCGATCTTGGCCCGCAGATTGCGGCGGAGTTAAGAACCAGCGCTCGTGAGCGTGAGAACGGACAATTCAAGCCATTGGATATGCTAAAGGACCAGCATCTCAGCAATCTCTACAGGCGCCGGCTGGGCAATTTTTCCATGTTGGATGAAGCCAGGGCCTGGGCGGGATGGTTGAGAAGTTTCCTGCTTAATTCAATCGGGTAATCGCTGTTGCGTTTCCGTTGTTTTATTGGCGTAACCAACAGACCTTGTTTGGAAGCGGGGATATGCCGGACCGGGAAATACAGCCGGAAGACTATGCAAATGGATAGCTCAAGTTGGATTACGCCTTAAATGTCACTTTCAACTGCAAAGCTGGTCTCTGTAATTGTTTGCAACTACAACTATGATCGCTATCTCGCGGAAGCCATAAAGAGCGTACTGAGCCAATCCTATAAAGATCTTCAGGTCGTGGTGGTAGATGATGGTTCTACGGATAACTCCAGGCAAATCCTGGAATCAATCGAAGATAGCAGACTCCAGGCCATTTATCAGAACAATTCAGGTCAGGCGGCTGCCTTCAATTCCGCCTATAAAGAGTGCGTTGGTGAGTATGTCGCCTTTCTTGATAGTGACGATTACTGGTTTGAAAGGAAACTTGAATTCTCCATTCCCGCATTTGAGCCCGGGAATGTAAGCCTTGTGCAGCATAACCTGGAAATTGTGGGACCCGACTCGCAGCCCATTGGCGGCATCCACCCGAACATCGAAGCGGGTAGAAAATCGATCCGGGAAACGTATTTCAAGGAAAATCACACGGGCTTTTTCTCCGCGACGAGCGGGATGATTTGCAGGAAAGCCGATCTGGATGAAATTTTTCCGATAGACGAGGCTTGGAAGATCTGTGCGGACGTTGCATTTTCACGCCCGTTACCAATTTTTGGTGAGGTAGTTACCTTGGAAGACATCCTGGGTGCATATAGAGTGCACGGTGACAACCAGTGGATGAATACCCAAGAGCAAAAGCGCTGGCTTGAAAACCAGCGTAATTATGTAAATTACACGAATGAGTGGCTCGCCAGATACAAATTCCAGGACCGGATCGATTTTGAAAAGTCGGATCAATACCTGCAGTATCGTCAGCTGTCCGGCCTGCCCGTACCGTTTTTCAGGAAGGCTGGTTTATGGGCCAGGAAGGCAAAGGGCAGGCTGATGCAACTTGCAAAATCAGCCTGGCCGAATTGATGGATACACTTCAGGTTTCCGAAGATTAAAGCTGGGGATATATGAAAAGAGCATTTTCCGAACTGGACCTGATTGGCAGATATCCATTTTCCAGCAGCAACCCGGTATTGATTGACGTCGGAGCGCACCATGGGGGGGTCTCGACCGCTTTTGCCGTTAAGGGCTGGCGGGTTATCTCGTTCGAACCGGAAAAACGGAACTGGAGTGCCTTGTTACGCAATACCAGCGCGTTTCCGAAGGTAACTTGCATAAATAAGGCGGTTACGCAGACGTCGGATGAAATGGTTCCCTTTTACGTGAGTGAAAAGCACTTTGGAATTCACTCTTTAAAACCGTTTCATGCAACACACCGCCTGGCGTACGAGGTCGGGACCATCACCTTGGACGATGCGCTGGAGGGCATGAACATCACGGATGTCACCTGTCTGAAGATTGACACGGAAGGGGCTGATTTCCTGGCGCTTAAAGGCTTGGATATTGATAAATACCGGCCTGAACTGGTCATGCTTGAATTCATGGACGAAAGATCACTCGAACATTTCAGTTACAATCATCACGATGTGGTTGCACACATGAAAGCCTTGGGATATGGCGCTTATATTTCGGAGTGGGCGCCCATCGAGGAGTACGCCCAGGAAGGAATGTCTTGCGAACCACATAAATGGTTGCGGTGCGTACCATATCCCCTGGGACACGAACCAGCCTGGGGTAACCTCATATTTGTACCTGAAAAAGATTTGGCCAGGTTATCGCGGACACTTGAAATGTACTTGACGTCTTTAAATTCTCCGATGACATTGGCGGAACGAATGGGTGGAATCAAGGCGCTAGTAGGCAAAATACCGGGGGCGAGATGGTTGTACCGAAAGTTTCAAGGCGGCTAACGAGACCAGGCAGCTTATCTTTTCCAGCGCAACCTGCCGTCATTGTTCGTTGTTACAACGACGTGGCGCACGTCGGTCGTCATTCGTTTGGCGGCGTCATGCAATAAATGACCTATTGCCACGAAATGACAGTCGTAAATTCTGAGCCGGGGAAATGAAGTTGAAGATCGTGGCCATTGTCCCTATACGCCACTCGAGTGAACGGGTGCCGGGCAAGAATTACCGAGCCTTTGCCGGCAAACCCCTGTATCTGCGCATCGTCTCAACCCTTTTGTCATGCGAGGAAATCAGCGCGGTGATGATCGATACGGACAGTGACGTCATCATGGAAGACGTGGCGGTTTCTTTTCCTTCCGTCATCCTGTATCGACGGCCGAGCCATCTTTGTAGCGGTATGACGTCGATGAACGAGGTCTTGTTGAATTCGGTACGTCAGATCGATGCGGATTTTTATTTGCAGACGCACTGCACCAATCCGTTGCTTCGTGGCTCATCGATAAGCGGGGCGATAAAGGGTTTTCTGGATCGGTATCCGGCAAATGACTCCTTGTTTTCGGTTTCGCGTCTTCAAACCAGGCTCTGGAACGCGGATACCCAACCACTGAACCATGATCCATCCCTGTTGTTAAGAACCCAGGATCTCGAACCGATATTTGAAGAAAACTCCTGCATGTACCTGTTCAGCCGATCTTCGCTCGAGATGAACAGGAACAGAATTGGAAAGCGGCCAATGATGTTTGCGATCGACAAGCTGGAAGCACAGGACATCGACGATGAACTTGATTTCAAACTGGCCGAAGCACTGTTCAAGCAGTTACATGGCAAAAACGCAGACTAAATCGAAAAGCACAAAACAATGACATTGAAGGGCAAGTTGCTTGATTGGCTTTTGCAAGTACTGATAGCGAAATCCAACCGCTACAACGACCGGTTTTTCCCGGATTGGGAAAAGCATTACAAACCCAGGCTCTACGCTTTTGAAAATCTCCATAAAGGTGAAAGCTGTTTCATCATTGGCAACGGCCCCTCACTCAATCAAATGGATCTGTCCCCGCTGCAAGACTGCCTGTGTTTCGGGCTCAATAAGATTCACCTGCACCCCGACGTGCACGAATTTGGCGTTGATTTCCACGTCGCGATCAATCCCCTGGTTATCCAGCAGTCATTTGGCGACTTTAAATCCTTGAATTGCCCTTCGTTCTTGTCATACCGGGCAAGCGCGGAACAGGACAGAGAGAATTCGGATTACAACTACGTCCTGACCGAGGGCACCCACAGCTTTTCTACAGATCCCAAATTTCCTATGGGTGAAGGTTGCACGGTAACCTACGTGGCAATGCAGCTGGCGTATTTCATGGGCTTTAAACATGTTTTTTTGATCGGTGTCGACCATAGTTTCGAATACGAGGGGCTTCCGAATCAAAAACAGACGCTGGGCGGTCCCGACAGGAACCACTTTCACCCCGACTATTTTGCAGGCAAGGAATGGCATTTGCCGGATTTGAAGGGTTCGGAGCTGGCATATCAACTCGCCCAGTATTATTACAGGAAAGACGGCCGGGAAATACTCGATGCGACCCTGGGCGGGAAGCTGCAGGTATTTCCGAAGATCACGTTCGAGGAAGCCCTTGAGCGGTGCAAATCGCGATAAGCGCATGACAAAAATGGGAGAGCGTTGGCGATTCCACGGCTGCGGATCACGCTATGCGGGTTTGTCCACGCGGCAACGACGCCTCGATCATTTCAGATGACATGACCCCACCCACAATCAGCATCGTCATGCCGTCCCTGAACCAGGGCCAATACCTGGAAGCCGCAATCCTGTCTGTGCTGGAGCAGGACTACCCCGCGACCGAACTGATCGTGATCGACGGCGGCAGCACGGACGAAAGTGTCAACATCCTGGAAAAATACGCTGACCGGATCGCCTATTACTCGAGCGCAAAGGACAGCGGCCAGTCCGAAGCGCTGAACAAAGGGTTCAAAAGGGCAACGGGGGACGTCATCGGCTGGCTGAACAGCGACGACAGTTATCGGCCGGGGACGTTCCGGCAGGTCGCCGGGGTGTTTTCAGAGCCCGCCATCAAGATAGCCATGTGCAACCGTTTCGGGCTGATGCACGCCGACGGCGCGGTCTTCGAGCGCAAGGAAAATACCTTCGCCGGCCATCGCAAGCTGATCCGCTACTGGTCCACGGGCGGCATGACGATCAACCAGCCGTCCGTGTTTTTCCGCCGGGAGGCGATCGACGGCCTCGACCCGGTGCTGGACCCTTCGCTGCATTACGCCATGGATTATGACCTGTGGTTGCGCCTCAGCCGCCAACATGACATTCACGTGGTGGACGGGCATTGGGCCAACTACCGCTTCCACGAGGGCAGCAAATCGGGCCGGGGATTCGACGCATTCGCCCCGGAGTGGTATGCCGTCAGCCGGCGCTTCTGGGGCGCCAGGGGCTCCGCGTCCTGGTGGGGGCACTGGCTGCACCGCCAGCTGTGGCAGAATTGGGCGCGTCTCAGATACGGGCTGCCCGGACGGCTGAAGGGGATGTTCGATGGCTGACGCGCCGTCCAGGCCGACGTTCACGATCGTGATACCCAGCTACAACTACGGGCACTTCCTGCCGGGAGCCCTTAAGAGCGTCGCCGCGCAAGAGCGGGAGGACATCCAGGTCGTGCTGGTCGATGACGCCAGTGAGGACGACACCCCGCAGGTGGCGCAACGCTACGAAGACCGCATCGAGTACATCAGGAACGAGACCAACCTCGGCGCCGGTGGAGCGTGGGGCGTCGGCATCGGCCGCGCCCGCGGCAAATACCTGGTGAAACTGGATGCCGACGACGAATTGCTGCCCGGCCACCTCGACGCCGTCGAGCGGGCGTTCGAATCCGACGCCGACGTGGGCATGGTGCTGGCCTCGGTGCTGGCCAGGCGGGAAGCTGACGGCAGCGTGGCGCCCGAGTACGTCACCGACGCGGATAAGACCCTGGGCGCGGCCGAATTCAGACGTAATCTGCTCGAGTGCTTCGCCTTCAGAATGCCGGGCAGCGCCCTGCGCCGCAGCATCACCGCGGGCAAGCAGGGGCCGGACCCGGCCCTGTACCAGATTCATGACTGGGAATACTTCCTGCGTGTTTGCAAAGGCTGCAAGGCGATCCTCCTGCGAGAGCCGTCGGCCATGTACCGCCTGCACGAGAAGTCGATCAGTTCCACGGCGCGCCAGGAAAACAGGCTTTATCACGACATCCAGCGCTGGCTCGCCATCGCTTCGCAGCCGGGGGAGCGGCACATCGGCGCCGCGGAGCGCAAAATTCTGGCCGGCAGTGGCGCCTGCCTGTTGCTGGCCGGTTTCGGCTCCCGGCTGAATCCGATGTCCTACCTGCGTTTTTTGCCGGTGTACTGGCGGGCCCTGTGGATCGCGATGTCCGGCGGAACCGCCCAGGTCGCCCGGATGCACCGTGCGTTGTTCCAGCGCATGAGGAAAAGGGATTGAGCGCCGTCGCGCCTTCGGCCCCGCAGCGGCACGGTGTTGGCGTGGACGGGTTCAAAGGCGGCCGGCGGTATCATTTATACTGCTGAACAACCATACGGAGCGGGGCGGCATGCACGGACTCAACCGCGGAACAGGAACGTTTTGAACGACGTCACCATCTCAATCATTACGGTGCACAAGGACCAGTTTGGCGGATTGGCGCGTACCTTCCGCTCGGTGCAGGCCTTGTGCAAACGCCCCGGAGTGCAGTGGGTGGTGATCGACGGCGCCTCCGTTACCGACACCTCGGCCCGGCGGGAACTGGTGGACTCGGTGCAAAGCGTCAGCGACGTTTTCCTTTCCGAACCGGATTCAGGCATCTACGAAGCCATGAACAAAGGCGTTGAGCTGGCCCGGGGGCAGTACCTGCTGTTTCTGAACGCGGGCGATTGCCTGCATCGGCATTTTGACCCGGCCCAGGTGTTCGGCCCGCTGTCACCGCCCGGGCCCGATATGGTCTGGGGCAGGTACGACGAGAGCGGGCGGCGCAACCAGCGCGCGAACATCGCCCCCCGCGGCAGGAATTGGGCGTGGTGGGGGATGCCGGTTTCGCACCAGGCCATTTTGTTCCGCCGCGAGAGCCTCGGCGACAGGCCCTATGATGAGACGCTGAAAATCGCGGGCGATTACGATCTGCTGCTACGGCTGCTCAGCCAGGGCGCCAGCGTTGTTACCACACCGGTGCCGATTTGCGTCGTCGATGGCGCCGGCATATCGAACACGGCTCAATTGCCCGCCCTGGCCGAGCAAATGGCGGTCAGGAAGCGTTACTACGGCACGTTCTACCCGCTCAACCTGGCCGTCTCAGCCGCGCACCTGGCGGTGGCGTGGACGGGCCGTTTCGGCTCCGTGCGAAAACTATGGAAATAGGCGTCCTCAGGGTGGCCGAGGCGGGCATGGGCCGGGCGTGGGCGCCGCCATGAAGGTCATGATGTGCCATGACTATTACCAGCAGCGGGGCGGCGAGGACGAGGTTTTCGAGGCCGAGGCGAATCTGCTGGGTGAGCATGGCCACGAGGTTATCCGGCACACGGTGCATAACGATTCAATCGGGCGAGGTAACCGACTCGCCACCGGCGCGGGCGCCGTCTGGAACGTGGCGGCGCAGCACCGGCTCAGGGCGCTGCTGCGTCAACACCGGCCCGACATCGTGCATTGTTACAATACCTTTCCCCTGTTCTCGCCGGCCATTTACTACACGGTAAAGGCGGCAGGGCTGCCGCTGGTGCAGTCGCTGCACAATTTTCGCCTGCTCTGCCTGAACGCCGCCTTCTACCGTGACGGTGCGGTTTGCGAGGACTGCCTGCGCCGCACGCTGCCGTTGCCGGGAATCCGGCACCGCTGTTACCGCGGCAGCCGTCTCGGCAGCCTGTCGGTGGCCGCCATGCAGGTGACCCACCGCGTCTTGCGCAGCTGGCACAGGAAAGTCGACGTATTTTTGCTTGGGTCGACCCAGTTCGCACTGGAGCGCTTTATCCGCGCCGGCTTCCCCGCCGAGGCGTTCGTCCTGAAACCCAATTTCGTGCACCCCGACCCTGGAATGGGGCAGGGCGGCGGCGGTTACGCGTTGTTTGTCGGCCGTTTCGATGTGACCAAGGGCATCGACGACATGCTGCAGGCGTGGCGCTCGCTCGCACCCGCCGTGCCGTTGAAGATCGTCGGTGACGGGCCGCTGGCGGTGCAGGTGCGTGCTGCCGCGCAGCAACTGGAACAGGTCGAATGGCTGGGCCGCAAGCCCCTTAACGAGGTGCACGGCCTGATGCAGGAGGCCCGCCTGCTGGTATTTCCGTCACGTTGGTACGAGGCGATGCCGCGGACCATCATCGATTCGTTCGCGGTCGGCACACCGGTGCTGGCCGCGCGGATGGGCGCGATGCGCGACCTTGTCCAGGATGGGAGATCGGGGCTGCTGTTCGAACCCGGCAATGTCGACGACCTCGCCGCCAAGGCGCGCCGCCTCTATGCAATGACCGCCGGGGCGACGACGATGCGGGATTACGCCAGGCAGGTTTTTCTCGAAAACTTTACCGCCGCGAAGAACTATGATCTGATCATGCAGGCTTACGCACGGGCAGTGGAGAGAAACGGGGCATGACGCGCATCCTGGTAACAGGCGGTACGGGTTTCATCGGGTCCCACCTCGTCCGCAGCCTGGCCGGGTCCGGGCAGCACGACGTCACCGTGCTGAGCACGTGGGAGCCAACACCCGGGCAACTGGCCGGGGGCGCGAATTACATCGTCAGCAGCCTGGACGATCCCGCCTTGCTGGAGCAGGCCGTGCGCGAGCACGAAGTCGAGATCGTCTATCACCTGGCGTGGAACTCGATTCACGAGACCTCGCTGGCCAATACCGCGGCGGACTTGAGAACCAACCTGCTGGGCACGGTCAACCTGCTGGAAGCCTGCCGCAAAGGCGGCGTCAGACGCATGATCTTCATCTCGTCCGGCGGCACGGTCTACGGCTTACCCGAAAAGCTGCCCGTCACCGAGTCGTGCGCGACCCGGCCGATTTGCGCGTACGGCGTCACCAAGCTCGCTGCCGAAAAATACCTCGGGCTCTACCGGCACCTGTACGGCCTGGAAACGGTGATCCTGCGCCCTTCCGTACCGTACGGCCCGGGTCAGAACCCGTGCCGCAGGCAAGGGGCGGTTTCCGTATTCATCGACCGGGCGTTGCGCTCCGAGCCCGTCACGATCTGGGGCGACGGTACTTCCCGGCGGGATTATTTCTTCGTCGCTGACATGATCGGGCCGCTTATCAGGGCCATGTCGATACCGGACTCGGGGCAGAACGTTTTCAACCTGGGCGGCCGCAAAGCGTTCACGCTGAACGAGTTGGTCAGGCGGATAGAAGAAACGCTGGACCTCGAGTTGCGGGTCGATTTCGAGCCCGCCAGGGACTTCGATGTGCCGGAACTGGAGCTTGACTCCCGTCGGGCCGCGGCCACAATTGGCTGGCGGCCGCAGACGGAACTGCGGGAAGGTATTCTGTCGACGGCGCAGTGGCTGCGGCAGCGCGGGGACTGACAACGGTGCCGGCGGCCGCCCCCGCGGCGCGGGGCACGACTCGGCCTTTTCAGGGAGGGACGGATTGCAACTTGATCGGATCGACATTTTTGGTCGCAGCACCACGCTCGTTAATTCAAAGGACCGCGCGGGCGTTGCCGCCGCCCTCGCGCATCGCACGGGCCAGTCCGTGTATTTCTGCAACGTCCACATGCTGATGCTGGCGCAGGAGGACGCGGCGCTGGCCGCGGCCATGGACCAGGCCGATTGGGTTTTCGCCGACGGTGTGCCGGTGGCCTGGCTGCAGCGCCGGGTTTCCGGCCGGGAGGCGCAGGTGGTCCGCGGCTATGAAGTGATGCTGGCGGTCTGCGAGCGCGCCGCGGAGCAGGGCGAGGGGGTCGGCCTTATGGGATCGACGGAGCCGGTCATGCAGGCCCTGGTCGAGAACCTGCGTGCAAGGTTCCCGGCTTTGCAGGTACGTTACCGCCGCTGTCCGCCGCAGGTTCAGGGTGAACTCCATTCGGGGCCGGAGGACATGCAGGCGATCAGGGCTGCCAACATCGAATGGCTGTTCGTCGGCCTCGGCTGCCCGAAACAGGAAAAGTGGGTGGCGCGACACCGCGCCGGGATGGATTGCAACGTGCTCGCGGTCGGGGCTGCGTTCGACTGGCTTTCCGGCCGCGTGAGTAAACCGCCCGCGTGGATGGAACGCCATGCGCTGGCGTGGCTGTACCGACTATTACAAAATCCATCAAAAATGTGGTTTAGATACTTGAAATATAATACTAAATTTATTTTAAAAACCTCCCGACTCCTGCTTGGCGGTCAACGGGCATGAAAAACGTGCAAGCCCAACTCGTCATCCTGCTGGCCTTTTTGCTGGCGTACTACCTGCGGTTTGACTCGTTGACGCTGCCGACGGCCTATATCGTCGTGTTGCTGCTGGGCTTGCTCATCGCCGGTGTGGTCATGCCGGCAACGGGGGCGTTTCGGCGCGAGTTCCGGTGGGCGTTCATGCGCAAAACGCGGCGCCTGATCGCGGGCTGGGCGCTGGTGGTGATGCTGCTGGTCACGATCGCGGCGGTCGTCAAAACCACCGCCCACTTTTCCCGCATCTGGTTCGCCTACTGGGTTTTGTTCGGCGCGCTGGGGCTGGTCGCCAGCCAGCTCGTGGATATGGGCTGGCGGGTTCACCGCCGCCGGCGGTCGAAAAACGCCAGGCGCCTGGTGCTGATTGGCAGCGGCGACAACGGCCAGCGCGTAAAACAGCACATACTCTCAGCCCCCGACGGCGATGTCTGCCTGCTGGCCTGTTTCGGCGAGCCGGGTCTTGACGCCGAAGTTCACCCGCTCGGCGAACTGGCGGACTACGTGGAAAGGGAGAAGGTGGGCGAGGTATGGATTGCCGTTTCCTGGGAGGGCAGGGACTTGCTGGAAAAGTCGCTCGGAGCGCTCAATGAGTCCGTCGTCGACGTCAATATCATCCCGGACCTGCACCAATACCGTTTATTGAACCAGGGCGTCGTGGAATGGGACGGCCTGCCGGTCATCAACCTCAGCGGCACGCCGATGACCGTCGCCGAGCGGCGCCTCAAGGCGCTGATGGACCGTCTCGGCGCGGGCCTGTCGCTGCTGCTGCTCTCGCCCTTGCTGCTGCTGATCGCCGCGGCGGTCAAGGCGGGCAGCCCGGGGCCGGTGCTGTTCCGGCAAACCCGGCACGGCATGGGCGGCGAGATCATCCGTATCTTCAAGTTCCGCAGCATGCGGGTGCAGGCCGGGGCGGCGGGGGAGTTCAAGCAGGCCCGGCCCGATGACGAGCGGGTCACGGCGGTGGGCAAATTTCTACGCAAAACCAGCCTGGACGAATTGCCGCAATTGATCAACGTGTTGCGCGGCGAGATGTCGCTGGTCGGGCCGCGGCCGCACCCGGTCGAACTCAACGGGGTCTTCATGTCGCGGATCCCGAAGTTCATGCTCCGGCACAAGGTCAAGCCCGGTATGACCGGCTGGGCGCAGGTCAACGGACACCGGGGCCTGACCGACACGGAAGAGAAGATGGCGCTGCGGATCGAGCACGATCTTTGGTACATTCAGAACTGGTCGTTGTGGCTGGACATCAAGATTCTGCTGCAAACGCCGCTGGCCATGATCCACCGCAATGCCTTTTAGTCGCGCGCGGGGGCGCGGATGCGGCCCCCGGCACGGGATTGGAGCAGGGTCCGGGGTCAGCGCTTCATCCTGGCGATGATCTGCCGCGGCGTGCTGCCGTTCAGCTTTTTGTAGAGCTTGTCCTGGTCGTGTTTGACGCTGAGGTCATAGACGAGGAGGTACTGCAGCGCGTTCTGGAGGTCCCGCGCGGCGGTATCACCGGCCTGCTCCTTGACCGCTTGCACCGTTTTCTGGACGTTTTCCTGCGTGGTGAAATCCACCGGCTGGTCCATGATGGAAGCCTGTGCCGCGGCCGGTTTGGCGGGCGTCTCGGTAACGGCGGCCTGTTCGTCGGTGGCGTACACCGTGGCCGCGGAAAGCGCCATCAAGATGGCGGAAAACGAAAACACAAGGGATTTGCGCATGTCGATGCTTCCTTAAGTCAGAACAACCGCTGCTTTGACTGCGTGAGCCGGTGAAAATTCCGCGGGGGCGGCGCGGGCCCGAAACTTCAGCGCCTGCAGGTGGCCGAGATGACCTTGTAGGCGCCGTCCGCTGCGAGAATTTCGTAATCGGAAAACCGCTGCCGCAGCCAGCCCTCGTAGGGCAGGTGGATGTTGGCGACCAGGATCAGTCTGCCGCCGGGACTGAGGCGCCCGCACACGTCCGCGAGCAGTTGTTGCCCCAGCGTGTTGTCGGTCCGGACACCGGCGTGTATGGGCGGGTTGCTGACGATCACGTCGTAGCGGTCGCGGACTTCGGAAAGGCCGTCGGAAGCCAGCAGCGTGGCGCTCAGGCGGTTGGCCGCCAGGGTTTCGGCGCACGACCTGAGCGCCAGCGCGTTGCTGTCGAGCAAGGTCACCCGCGTCCCGGGTTTCCGGCGGGCGATGCAGGCGCCGACCACGCCGGCCCCGGCGCCAAAATCCAGCACCTCGCCGGCGAGGTTTTCCCCGGCCAGCGCCGACAACAGGCAGGCGCTGCCGGCGTCCAGGCGGCCGTGGGCGAAGACGCCGGGCCAGGAACGGACTTCGAGCCGGCAGCCGCCATGCTCGAGCGTCCAGTCCTGCCGGTAATGGCCCGCTTCGAACCGGGCTCCGGGGGCGGGGCCGCGGGCTTCGTACAAGCGGCAATGGCGGGCGTTATCGAGCTTCGCCACCGCGCCGAAACGCGTTGCCAGGCGCCGTTCCGCCGACTTGATTCCGGCCCTTGTCTCGCCGGCGAGCCACAGCACGCCGTCGGCGCCGAGCATGGACGCCGCGCAGTCCAGCATCATTTCGAGCAGTGCTTTTTGACGCGGCAAATTGAGGATGACCCACGGCTGCGGAGCTTCGCTTTTTTCCGGAAAATCCGCGAAAGCCGCATCGGCGCCCGCCTGCCGTTGCAAGCGGTACGGGCCGAACTCCTGGCACAGAAACCTCAGTTCGAGGCCGGCCGCGGCCGCGGTTTGCCAGCCCGTATCGCGGCCGGGATTGATCCACAGGGCGCGCTGCCCGGCGGGCTGGCGCAGCAGGTTGCGGACGATGATCTGGTCGGTGCCCTGTTGTTCCCGGCGGCTCACGGTGCGGGCAGGCCCCTCAATGGTAAAGGCGCCCGTGCAGGTCGTGTTCGTCCGCCGCGGTGATCCGCACCTCGGCCAGGTCGCCGGGTTTTAGCCGGCCGCCGTCCTCGATATGCACCAGGCCGTCGATTTCCGGCGCATCGGCATGACTGCGGGCAATGGCGCCATATGCGTCGACCGTGTCAACCAGGACCTGCTGGACGCTGCCGACTTTGCTCTGCAGGCGCTCCCGGCTGATGCGGGCCTGGAGTTCCATGAAGACCCGCTCGCGCTCGGCCATGACCGCTTCGGGCACGTGGCCGGGCAGGGCGTTGGCGCGCGCGCCCTCGACCGCCGAGTAGCGGAAGCAGCCCACCCGGTCGAGCCGGGCGGCGCGAATGAAATCCAGCAGCTGTTCGAAGTCCGCGTCGGTCTCGCCGGGGAAACCGACGATAAAGGTGCTGCGCAGCGTGAGGTCCGGGCAGGTCTCGCGCCATTGCCGGATCCGGGTCAGCGTGTCCTCGGTCGCGGCGGGGCGTTTCATCAGCTTCAGGATCCGGGGGCTGCCGTGCTGCAGCGGGATGTCCAGGTAGGGCAGCACCAGGCCGTCCGCCATCAGCGGGATCAGTTCATCGACGTGGGGATAGGGGTAGACGTAGTGCAGCCTGACCCAGGCGCCGAGGGTGCCGAGTTCGCGGCACAGTTCCGTCAGCCGCGTCCTGACCGCCCTGCCGTCCCAGAAGTCGGGCCGGTACTTGAGGTCGACGCCGTATGCCGATGTGTCCTGCGAGATGACCAGCAATTCCCTGACACCGGCCTCGGCCAGCTTGCGCGCCTCGGTCAGCACCTCGCCGGCCGGCCGCGAAACCAGCCGCCCCCGCATGGAGGGGATAATGCAAAAGGTGCACTTGTGGTTGCAGCCTTCCGCTATCTTCAGATAGGCGTAGTGGCGCGGCGTCAGCTTGATGCCCTGGGGCGGCAGCAGGTCGATGAAAGGGTCGTGGGTCGCCCTGATCGGCGCATGGCGGTGGACGGCTTCGACGACCTGTTCGTACTGCTGCGGGCCGCTGACCGAGAGCACCGCCGGGTGCAGTTGGCGGATGTGGTTTTCCTCGACCCCCATGCAGCCGGTTACGATCACGCGCCCGTTTTCGCTGAGGGCCTCGCCGATGGCCTCGAGCGATTCCGCGCGGGCGCTGTCGATAAAGCCGCAGGTGTTGACCACCACCACGTCGGCCCCGTCGTAGGTGGCGGAAAGCTCGTAGCCTTCCGCCCGCAGCCGTGTCAGGATGCGCTCGGAATCGACCAGCGCCTTGGGGCAGCCGAGGCTGACGAAGCCGACCCGGGGCGCCGGGCGACTCCCGGCGGCAGCAGTGCCGCGCTCATTCATCGATAACGTCCGGCTCGAAAAACAACCAGGCCGTGGTCGGGAAGGCTAAGCGGAACTCACGCTCCACCCGGTTGATCGCCGCGATCAGGTCGGCTTCCGAACCGGTCGGACGCATCTGCGCCTTGACCGCGATCATCGCGTCCGGCCCCATCTGCATGGTCAACAGGTTGAAGACCCGGGCGACTTCTTCCCGTTGCTCCAGGAACTCGCGCATCTGCGCAAGCAGGTGGGGTTCGACACTCTGGCCGATCAGCAGGGCCTTGACCTCGATCGCAAGCAGGACGGCGATGACGATCAATAGTAGTCCGATCAATATCGTGCCGATGGCGTCATAGACCGGATTCGCGGTCAGGGCCGTTGCCAGCACCGCGAGCAAGGCGATGGCGAGGCCGACCAGTGCGGTCACGTCTTCACCGAAGACGACCAGCAGTTCGCTGCTGCGGCTTTCGCGAAACCAGCGCGCCAGGCGGCGACCACGGCGCTCCCGGTTGACCGCGTGCATGCAACCCCAGAGCGAGATCGATTCGGCGGCGACCGCGAAAATCAACACGGCCAGGGCGATCATCGGGCTGGTCAGTGGCTTCGGGTTGGTGAGCTTGTGCACGCCTTCGTACAGCGAAAACATGCCGCCGAGGCTGAACAGGATCACGGCGACGAGGAAGGACCAGAAATAGACGTTCTTGCCATAGCCGAGCGGGTAGGTGGCGTCCGGCGGCCGCTTGGACTGGCGGATACCGAACAAGAGCAGAAGCTGGTTACAGCTGTCCGCGACCGAATGGATGGCCTCCGCCAGCATGGCCCCGGACCCGGTCCAGAACGCGGCGGCCCCCTTCGCGACCGCGATCGAGAGGTTGGCGAACAGGGCGAAAAAAATGGAGCGGATGGAGGCTTTGGCTGCTGACATTGTGCGATATGCTGGGGTGAGCGGGAATTATGCGGTGTGCGCGCAGCAGGAACAAGCACGAGGGGGTGCTGAAAGGGGGGCAGGTTCATTTAACCTGAAAAGGGGCCAGGCTTATTTGAACCTGACCCCGCCCATCGCGTGGCGCCCGGTGGGAGTTCAGTCGGACCGTGCGGTGATCGTTATCTTGCGGATTTGGCGGTCGCCGGCGGCGGAGACGTCGGGGCCCCGCTGCGGCATCTTCACCTTCAGGGTCCGGTTCCTGCGGTCCCGCTTGATGCCCAGTCTCCACCTCGTCGTCGGGCTCGAAGCCGCGTAGCGCGCGCATCAGGTCCGCCGGTGAATTGACTTCCGTGGCGCCGACACTCAGCACCACGTCGCCGGTGTTCAGTTGCAGGGTGTTGCCGGGCTTGGCCTTCAGCACCAGGACTCCGCGGTCGGTTTTGAAATACTGGCCCAGTTCCGGCGAGACCGCGGCGAGTTGCAGTCCCGCGGTCAGCGGCATGCCGAACCAGGCGTTGACATCCTGCAGGGCAAAATCACCCAGTTCGGAGAGGTCATCGGAATCGATCGTGAACTCGAATGCCTGGTCGGAAGGCTGCAGCAGCCCCGCGGCGATCAACGCACGGCGCTTGTCCACGCCGGCGCGAATCCGGTCGATCTGCGCGCGCAGCGCCTCGGTGTCGATCTCGGGAACGTCTATGCTTTCAACCGGCAGCGGTTCGCCCGGGGCGGCGGGCGCTGCGGGCGCGCTCGGGATACGTATCACCGACTGCCAGGCGAGCGGCCGCCGCACCTTCGGCACCACTGCAATGTCCATCGCTTTGCCGTCGCGTTTGAGCGACAGCGTGACGGGTTCGTCCGCCTGGATGTCCTGCAAGGCTTGGCGCAAGTGCTCACGCAATCCCTGGGCGCCGTCTTCGCCCGCCAACGTGCGCGCGCCGATGGCCACGATCGTGTCACCCGCCTCGACCCCGGCGCGCTCCGCCGGGCCGTCCGGCGACACGCCCAGGATCTTGATACCGTCCCCGGACGCCTGACCCAGGATAATGCCGAGCACGGGCCGCGGGGCGGCGATCGGCGCCAGCGCGGGGAGTTCCGCCAGTTCGGCGCGAGCCAGTTCACGGCTGATGCGGGCGACCTCGCGGGACGTTGCGCGCAGCTGGCGGTGGGCCTGGTTCAAGCTCTCCCGCATCCGCATCACCGCCTGTTGTTCCGCGCTGCGCGCGGACTGGCGCCGGGACACTTCCTCACGGCGGCTCTGTTCGACCCGCTGCAGTTCCTGCCGGGCCTTTTCCAGCGCCGCGTCGGCCGTCTGCCGGCTCTTCTTGGCCTCGGCCAGCGCCCGCTCGTACTCGGCTTTTACCTCGGCGGGAATCGGCGCCGATGGCGCTTGTGCGCCGGACTGCGGCTTGGCGGGCGTTGCCGCGGCGGTGTCGGCTGTGGCAGCAGCTTCGCCGGCCGCGCACGCCAGGCCGGCGGAAAACAGCAAGCACGGACTCATTGCGATCAGAATGGTGCGAAAATTCATGTCTCAGTACCTTCGTTCATAACTCAAAGCGATGCCAGGCGGTCATAGTCGATTTGCCATTGCTGCTGGTAGATCCGGGTGAGATCGAGCAGCAGGTTCACGCGCTGGCCCCACAGGTCCACCGAGTCGGGGGCCAGGCTCAATTCGCTGTCAACCTGGGCGACGAGGTCTTCCAGCTCGGCGGTGTACACCGCGGATTCCGCGGGTATCGGACCGCTGCCGTGGCGCAGGGCCTTGACCTGCGTCTCCAGACTTTGTGACAAGGCGATCAATGCTTCAATGTCCTCCGCCGCGGGTTTTTCCTTCACCGGTAGTGACGCCGGGCCGCCGCGCATCGTCGCAACCCGGTCCGGACCCGCCGCGGCCGGGTTCGAATCGGCGCCGTCGCGCAGCGCGACGGTGAGCACGAGTGCGAGGCTCGCGGCGAGCGCCAGCCCGCCGCCCGCGGTTTGCCAGCGGCGGCGTGCCTGGCGGCTTCGCTGCAGCGCCTCGGCGACCTCTTCCCAGCCGTCATAACCGGGCTCCAGCGGCTGTAGCGCGCGCAGGCCCAGGGGGTCGTCGCTGGCTTGCCGGTTCCGTTCCTTCCTCTGCATGGTGTCCTCTCTAGGCAATGGCGTTCATGGCGGTATTCCGCTCCGCGTCTTTTATCAACTGGCGCAAGCGGCCCCGGGCTCGATTGAGCCGGGTCTTGGAAAAGCTCTCGGTCTTGCCAAACAGGCGGGCGATTTCGCGGTGCTTGTAGCCTTCCACGTCGTGCAGCCAGACCACGGCGCGGTCCTCGTCGCTGAGTTGCGCCAGTGCCTGTTCCAGGTCCATGGCGTGGCCGATGCCATCGTGGTCGCCGGGGCTCGGGCTCATGTGATCCTCCAGTTGCACGGCCTGGTGACGGGGCTGCTTGCGCAGCGCGCTGATGGCGTGGTTGACGACGATTCGCCGCAACCAGCCCCAAAACGGCGCGTCGCCCCGAAACTGCCGTAACCGCCCCAGCGCCGTGATAAAGGCTTCCTGGGTCACGTCCCTGGCCAACTCGCGACAATTGCACACGCGCACGGCAACGGTGTAGGCCGGCGTGTGAAACGAACGGTAGATCGTCTCACAGGCCTGCACGTCGCCTCGCCGCGCCCTGGCGAGCGTCAACTCGTCCAGGCCGATGTCAAAAGCTGATCCTGTCATTGGTCAATGGGACGCGGTACAGGCAAAAAAGGTCGCAGTGCGCGAACCGGAAGAAAAGGAAAAGCACGAAATGGGGCCAGGTTCAATTGTTGAGCAATTGAACCTGGCCCCATTTCACATTTCAGTTGAGGGTGATTACCAGATCTTGACCCGTTTGTCCGGCGGCAGGTACATGCCGTCGCCCTCCTTGACGTCGAAGGCCGTGTAAAAAGCCGGTACGTTGACCGCCGCGCCGTTGGCGCGGAATTTGGGCGGCGAATGCGGGTCAATGGTCAGCAAGCGCTTGGTTTCCGCATCACGGGCTTTCGCGCGCCAGACCTGGCCCCAGCCGAGAAAGAAGCGCTGATCGCCGGTCCAGCCGTCGATTACCGGCGCCTTCTTGCCGTTGAGAGACATCTGGTAGGCCAGGTAGGCGATGCTCAGGCCGCCGAGGTCGCCGATGTTTTCACCGGAGGTGAATTCGCCGTTGATGGTGAGCCCGTCGATGACCTGGTAACCGTTGTATTGCGCCGCCAGGGCCTCCTTGCGCTGATCGAACTTGGCGGCGTCGTCCTTGGTCCACCAGTCACGCAGGTTGCCGTTACCGTCGAACTTGCGCCCCTGGTCATCGAAACCGTGGCCGATTTCATGGCCGATCACCGCGCCGATGGCGCCGTAATTGACCGCGTCGTCCGCGTTGACGTTGAAGAACGGCGGCTGCAGGATCGAGGCCGGGAACACGATTTCGTTCCAGACCGGGTTGTAGTAGGCGTTGACGGTCTGCGGCGTCATGAACCATTCGCTCTTGTCCACGGGCTTGTCGAGCTTGTCGAGATTGCGGTTGTATTCGAACTCGGCCGCGCGCTTGACGTTGCCGATCAGGTCGCCGGCCACGATCTGCAGCTTGGAGTAGTCGCGCCAGTGGTCCGGGTAGCCGATTTTCGGAGTGAACTTGTCCAGCTTGGCCAGTGCCTGCTGCTTGGTTTCTTCGCTCATCCAGTCGAGTTCGGTGATCGACTTGCGATAGGCCGCGATCAGGTTCTGGATCAACTCGTCCATGCGCGCCTTGGCCTCGGGACGGAAATACTTGGCCACGTAGAGTTGGCCGAGCAGTTCACCCATGTTGGCGTTGATGGAGTTGACGGCGCGTTTCCAGCGCGGGCGGGGCGCCTCGATGCCCTGCAAGCCCTCGCGATAAAAGGCGAACCAGAGCTTGAAATAGTCGTCGCCGAGGACCGGCGCGAAGTTGTTCAGTGTCTGGAACGTCAGGTAGTCCTTCCAGGTGGCGATGTCGGTGTCGGCGACGATGTCATCGGCCGCTTCGAAAAAGCTCGGTTGGTTTACGATGTAGCGCTTGCGGGCCGGGATCCGTGCCGCCTCGAAGGTCGTGTCCCAGTCGATTTTCGGCGCCATTTCCTTGAGTTCTTCAAGCGTCTTGGGGTTGTAGGTCTTGTCCGGGTCGCGGTTTTCCTCCTTGGTCCACTGCACCTTCGCCAACTTGGTCTCGAGCGCCAGCAGGCGTTTCGCCCGGTCGGCGCCGTTGGCGATGCCGGCCTGTTTGAACACGTTGGCGACATAGTCGAGATAGAGCTTGCGGCCCTTGACGAACTGGTCGTCGTCCTTGAGGTAGTAGTCCCTGTCCGGCAACGTCAGGCCTGCCTGGCCGATGTAGACGACGTTGGTGTCGGGGTCCTTCAGGTCGGAGAAAATACCGCCGCCGATGGGCGAGGTCACACCGTAAATGCCCAGCGATCCGAACAAGCGGTAAACGTCGTCCAGCGACTTGGCTGCCTGGATACGGTCGAGGTCGGCCTGGATGGCGCCGGTGCCGAGTTCGGTGGCCTTGGTATCGTCCATGTAAGCGTTGTAGTAATCGCGTATTTTCTGTGTCGGGCTGCCGTCCTTGACGTCGGTTTCCTTGCTGACTTCCTGCACCAGGTCACGCACGTCCTTCTGCGCCTGTTCCCGGAGTGCGTCGAAAGTGCCCCAGCGGGCCCGGTCCTTGGGCATCTCGGTGTTCTTGACCCAGGTGCCGTTGACGTACTCGAAAAAGTCATCCTGCGGCCGCACCGAGGTGTCGAAGCCGCTCTTGTCGATGCCGCTGGCCAGAACGCGTTCCGCCGGCGCGGGCGCCGGCTTGTCGCTGGCCTGTTGCGCGGCCTGTTCGGATTTCTGCTGACAGCCACACAGAGCAAGCGCGGCGGCCAGGGTTATGGTTAGCTGATGGTTCATGAGAAAATTCCTTGCAGAAATGTATTCACCGCGCGCTACTATATACTCTCTGCTCGCATTGTACAGGTGTCAGAAGTTGGTTTCCGGAACACGTCGGCAAACAAGGGCATGACGGCTCCGCGCTCGTCTGCAAAACGGGCCAGCCCCTATATCACCGCGGCCGGGGCGCAGCGCTTGCGCACGGAATTGCAGCAACTGTGGCGCCGGCAGCGACCGGCCGTCGTCAAGGCACTGACAGCGGCGGCGGCCGAAGGTGACCGCTCGGAAAATGCCGAATACATCTACCGCAAAAAGCAGTTGCGTGAAATTGACCGCCGAATCCGTTACCTGAGCCGGCGCGTGGACGAGATGAAGGTGGTGGAGCGCCTGCCGCAGGACCAGACGAAGGTGCGGTTCGGCGCCTGGGTCAAACTGACCGATGCCGACGGCCGCGTACTGCAGTATCGCATCGTCGGCGCGGACGAAACCGATGCCCGGGCGGGGCACATTTCCATCGACTCGCCGGTCGCGCGCGCACTTTTGGGCAAAACCCTGGCGCAACAGGTCGAGATCGAACTGCCGGAGCGGCGTGTCCTGTTCAAAGTGCTCGAGATTCGCTATGCCGGTCCAGGCGGCTGATTGACCGCGGCCGCGGCGCCGCCCCCGGTCGTGCCGCGTGTTAGCCCATAATATATTGTTTATTAATAAGTTATTTTCTGCTCGCCAACCCTTGAAAAGCATCGGGCAACCCCCATTTTTATGACTGCGGGCGCTGACAGGCCCGCGGGCGCTTCCGGCCCGACAGGGCGGAAGCTGGATAGACGACAACCGAATTGCTTCATTAGGAGGATACGGAAATGACGACATTTGACTTTTCACCGCTCTACAGGACTTCAGTGGGTTTCGACCGCCTGGCCTCGATGCTGAGCAACGCCAGCCGCATGGACCAGGGCAACGGTTACCCGCCGTACAATATTCGCAGCACCAGCGAAGACCATTACCAGATCACGATGGCGGTGGCCGGCTTTTCGGAGGACGAGCTCGACATTAGCACCGAGCAGAACCGCCTGACCGTCACCGGCAGCCGCAAGGACGAGGCGGACGACGAGGGCGAATACCTGCATCGCGGTATCGCGACCCGTTCATTCGAGCGCCGTTTCAACCTCGCTGACCACGTCAAGGTGGTCGGCGCCAACCTGAAGAACGGCCTGCTGTACATCGACCTCGAGCGTGAGCTGCCGGAGGCGATGAAACCGCGTACGATCGAGATCAACAAGGGCGACGAGCGTTTGCTCGACGTTGACAAGGGCAGCAAGAAGAAAGCGGCCGATAAAGCCGCCTGAGTATCGCCTTAACCGTTATCGACCCAGGGGCGCCCGCAAGGCGCCCCTTTTCTTTGCCTGCCGTCCCGGTGATTGCAAGCCGGCATTACTGTCGTTAGGCTGAGGCCTTTCATTGCGGGCGATGGCTTGATGAGGCGCGCTGCTTTATACCTGTACCAGGTGTACATCTGGTTGATATTCTTTCCGCTGGGGCTGACGCTGACGTTTCTCAGCGGCTGGCTGACCGTCCTGGCGGCGTTCGTTTTCAGTCCCAGGATCGCGAGCCGCTACGTCGCGGGCACCTGGGCCAGGCTGATCGGTTGGCTGACGCCGATGTTCGTGACCGTTGAGGGCGCGCAATACGCGGACCCGCGGCGCTCGTTTGTCGTCGTCTGCAATCACCAAAGCGAGTACGACATTTTCCTGGTGTACGGCTGGCTGAAACTCGACCTCAAGTGGGTGATGAAGGCGGAACTGCGCAAGGTCCCGGGCGTCGGCATCGGCTGTGAAAAGGCCGGTCACATCTTCATCGACAGAAGCAACCCGGAGCAGGCGCGCCAGGCGGTCCGCCAGGCGCTCGAGCGGGTTGGGGACGGTGTCGGAATCCTGTTCTTTCCCGAGGGCACGCGCAGCATGGACGGCCGCCTGAAGCCTTTTAAAAAGGGCGCCTTCAGAACCGCGGCCGCGCAAGGGCTGCCCATATTGCCGGTTACTCTCGTCGGCACGCGTGACATACAACGGCCAAAATCGCTGCTGATTTTCCCGGGCCGCGTGCGCATGGTGATCCACCCGCCCATCGAGGTCGGCGGCGACAGCCCTGAGCAAATTGTCGAACTGATGCAGCGCACGAGGGACGTCATCAACTCCGCCTTGCCGGAACCTTTGCGCTACTGAATTTCATGCACATCGACAAACCGGACCCGCGTTACCTGCATGCCCCGCAGACACGGCGCAACCTGCGGTTCGCCTTCAAGGCGGCGCTGGTGGTGACGGGTATTTTGTGGCTGATACTGATCGCCGACCAGGCATTCGGCCTGGGACTGGTCCGCTTCGGCTTACGGCCGCGCAGCCTGCCCGGCCTGATCGGCGTTGTGACCGCGCCGCTGCTGCACGGGGGCTTTGCCCACCTGTTTTCCAATACCGCGCCGCTGCTGGTGGCCCTGACCGCGATACTCTATCTCTACCCCCGTGCAGCGATGCGCGCGATCCCGGTCATCTGGATGGGTTCGGGTCTGCTCGCGTGGCTGATCGGCCGGCCCACGCTGCATTTTGGCGCCAGCGGCTTCATTTACGGTTTGCTGGGCTTCGTTTTCGTCAGCGGCATCCTGCGCCTGGAGTTGCGCTCGGTCGCGGTCTCGGCCGTGGTATGGTTCCTCTACGGGTCGATGGTCTGGGGCGTGTTGCCGATCCGGCCCGGCATGTCTTGGGAACTGCACCTCAGTGGTGCTATTCTCGGCGTCGCGCTGGCCATCGTCTATCGCCACTGGGATATCACGCCGGTCAGGCGCTACGAATGGGAGGACGACGACACCGTGCCCGACTGGTTTCCGCGGGATGAGCCGGGTGCTGCCGGCGACGGAGACGATACGCACGGGCGGAGCGACTGACACCGGCGGCAAGGCCGGTGAGTGGAGAAGAAAGTGAAAAAATTCGGCTTTGTATTACTGTTGCTGCTGACGGCCTTCGTGGTCACTGGTTTCCTGTTGCCGAAACAGGTCCACGTGGAACGCAGCATAACGATCGAGCGCCCGCCGGAAATGGTGTTCTCCCTGCTCAACGGCTACCAGCACTTCAAGGACTGGTCGCCCTGGGTCGCGCGTGACCCGGGGGCGACGTACAGCGTCAGCGGACCGGCCAGCGGCGTCGGCGCGCATCTGGACTGGAGCGGCGACCCGCACCTGGTGGGCAGCGGTTGGCAGGAAATTGCCGCCAGCAAACCCTTCGAACAGATCGATTTTCGCCTGCACTACGACTCGCAGGGCATGGCGATGACCCATTTCTATATTAAAAATGCCGGTGACGGCAGCCGCCTGACCTGGGCTTTCGATGCCGACGTGACCGAAGGACTGGGTGTGTTCCAGGGTTTTCTGGCGCGTTACTTCGGCCTCCTCTTCGACCGCTGGGTCGGCAGCGATTTCGAGAAAGGGCTGGCCAATTTCAAGAAATTCGCCGAATCCATTCCCGAATCGGATTTCAACCCGCCGGACATCAGCCCCGTGCGGGTCGCGGCGCAGAACATCCTCTATGTCACCGTCAGCAGCAGCCAGGAACCGGCGGATATCGCCGCCGCGATGGCGTCGGCTTACGCCGAGGTGGCGGCCTTTATCCGCTCCGCCGGCGTGGAGGTGGCGGGGCAGCCGATGGCCATCACCCGCGCCTGGGAAGACGGCGAGTATGTATTCGACGCGGCGATCCCGGTGAAGCAGTTGCCGGAACACCTCAGCGGCCATATCAAGGCGGGCCAGTCACCGTCGGGCGCGGCCATCAAGGCGGTGCACCACGGCAGCCCGAAGAACCTGATGCCGACCTATGAAAAGCTCGCCGCCTACCTGTCCGCCCACGGGCTGGGCCGGGGTGACGTTTCCTGGGAACAGTACATGTCCGACCCGAAGACAACGCCCGAGAAGGATCGCGTCACCAATGTGTACGTCATGCTGGGCGCTCACCAGGATACGCCGCAATGAAGCTCGCGCTGCCAGCACGGGTCGGCATCGACCCCCTCGAGGTGGCGTAGGAATTCCGCGCGGGACATACTGATGCACCCCATCGAAAGCAGGTGCGGATTCTCGACCTGGCAGTCCAACAACGTAAAGCCGCAGTCCAGCAAGTGCCAGCACAGCGCCACCAGGGCGATTTTGCTCGCATTGCTGACCCTGCTGAACATCGACTCACCGAAGAACATCCGGCCGAGGGCCAGTCCGTAGATGCCGCCGGCCAGTTCGCCGTCCCGCCAGACCTCCAGCGAGTGCGCAACACCGCGTTCGTGCAAAAGCAGGTAAGCGCTTTGCATCTCCGCGGTGATCCACGTGCCCGCGTCGTCCCCCCGGGGCGCGGCGCAGCCGCGGATGACCCCACCGAAGTCCGCGTCGAGGCTCAGGCTGAAACGGCCCTGGTTGTACTGGCGGCGCAGGCGCCGCGCGACGTGGACGTCGCCGGGCCGCAGCACGCAGCGCGGGAACGGCGCCCACCACAATATCGGGTCGCCGGGGCTGTACCAGGGAAAAATGCCGTTGCGGTAAGCGTTGATGAGCCGCTGCGGTGTGAGGTCGCCGCCCGCGGCGAGCAACCCGCGCGGCAGGTCGAGGGCCTGTTCGGTGGGTGGAAAAGGCGACCGCGGGTCGCTTGCCAGCCAGGGGATCATGTCACGGCGTGCGGGTTCACGATCCGGCCAGGCCGGCTATGGCCCCAGCGCGTTGCGTTCTTCCAGCCAACGGTCCGCGTCGAGTGCCGCCATGCAGCCGAAGCCCGCTGACGTCACCGCCTGTCGATAGACGTGATCGGCGACATCGCCGGCGGCGAACACCCCGCCCACGCTGGTCATCGTGGCCAGCCCCTCGGAGCCGCCGCGAACCTGGATGTAGCCGTTTTCCATGTCCAGTTGCCCGGCAAATATCTCCGTGTTGGGGTTGTGACCGATCGCGATGAAGACCCCCTCGACATCGATTTCGCGCGTGCCGTCCCCGCGCGCGTGCTGCAGCCGCAGCCCGGTGACACCGCTGTCGTCGCCGAGCACTTCATCGACGACGTGGTCCCAGATGAAGGACACGTTACCGTTCTCGGCCTTTTCGAACAGGCGCTGTTGCAGTATCTTTTCCGCGCGCAGTTCGTCCCGGCGGTGGATCACGGTGACCTCGGAGGCGATATTCGACAGGTACAGGGCTTCTTCGACCGCGGTATTGCCGCCGCCGACGACGGCCACCCTGCGGCCCTTGTAGAAAAAGCCGTCGCAGGTCGCGCAGGCGGACACGCCTTTGCCCATGAAGGCCTCCTCCGAGGGCAGGCCGAGGTACTTGGCGCTGGCGCCGGTGGCGACGATCAGGGCGTCGCAGGTATAGATGCCCGCGTCACCCTCGAGCCTGAACGGATGCTTGCCGATATCGACGGTGTGGATGTGATCGAAGATGATCTCGGTGTCGAAACGTTCCGCGTGGGCCAGCATGCGCTGCATCAGTTCCGGGCCCTGCACGCCGTCTGCGTCACCGGGCCAGTTGTCCACGTCGGTGGTGATGGTCAGCTGGCCTCCCTGCTGAATCCCGGTGATCAGGACCGGCTTCAGATTGGCCCGCGCCGCGTAAACGGCAGCGGTGTATCCGGCCGGTCCGGAACCGACAATCAGGAGGCCACAGTGTTTGACATCGCTCATGTATAATCGCTCCATCGGCAAGGCGGGCACCCGTGAAGATTCCAGCCGGGGTGCGGTTCATGGTATTCAATTTGCGGCTGGCGGACCAGATTCAAGGGACGTATTTTAAACGAGGACGAGCACATTGGCGCAAGCACGCAAGAAAGCCAGCAGAACACCGGCTCAACAGACCCGCTTGCCGCACCACCTGCGGGAAAGCGTGTTCCTGTTTACGCTGTTGATCGCGGTCTACCTCTATGCCTGCCTGCTGACCTACGACCCCAACGACCCCGGACCCTTTAACACCGTCTATTCGGCCCAGGTGCACAACGCCGGCCGCATCGTCGGCGCCTGGGTGGCCAACTTCCTGCTTTTTCTGACCGGTTATATCGCCTGGCTGCTGCCGCTGCTCATCGTTTACGGCGGCTGGCGCGTGTGGAGCAGCCGTGAAGGCCAGACCGGGTCGGGCGTGGTCGGCGCCCTGGCGCTGGTCACCGGCCTGATGCTGTTCCTGCTCTCGGC
This sequence comes from uncultured Gammaproteobacteria bacterium, assembly GCA_963774415.1. Lineage (GTDB taxonomy): Bacteria > Pseudomonadota > Gammaproteobacteria > Xanthomonadales > SZUA-36 > SZUA-36. Next base: position 440,708 of record CAVZEU010000001.1, read on the forward strand.
CACCGGCCTGAGCGACATGCACCTGTTGCCGGCCGCGGGCACGATGCCGGTCGGCGGCGGCGGGGTCATCGGGCAGGTGGTGTCGGCGCCGTTGCTGAACTGGACCGGCATGCTCGGCACGACCCTGTTCCTGCTGTCCATGCTGCTGGTCGGAGTGACGCTGTTCACGGGTATTTCCTGGTTTCACGTGATGGACGTGACCGGCGGCGTCACGCTGGGTGCTTTCAACGCCGTCGCGGGCGCCGTATCGAGCATGCGTGACTGGTTTGCCGGCCGCCGCGCGCGGGCGCGACGCGACGAGGTGCGCAAAACGGACTCGGCCCGCCAGGTCGGCAAACAGGCGCCGCGCATCGAGCCGCAGATCTCGCTGCCCGCCGAAGCGCAGAGCAGACGGGCGGCCAGGGAAAAACAGCGGCCGTTGTTCAAGAACCTGCCGGCCGACTCGCTGCCACCGCTCGAGTTGCTGGACAACCCCCACGACCAACCGCCCGGGTACAGCGAGAGCGCCTTGAAAGCCCTGTCGAAGCAGGTCGAGCTGAAGCTGGCGGATTTTGGCGTCCAGGTCGACGTGGTGGCGGTGCACCCCGGGCCCGTGATCACGCGTTTCGAGTTGCAGCCGGCGCCGGGCGTCAAGTCGGCGCAGATCACGAACCTGGCCAAGGACCTCGCGCGCGGCCTGAGCATCGTCTCGGTCAGGGTGGTGGAAGTCATACCGGGGAAATCCACCATCGGCCTGGAAATACCGAACACCAACCGGCAGACCGTGTTCCTGTCGGAAATCCTGCGCTCCGATGTTTACGAAAACGCCGGTTCAACCTTGACCCTGGCGCTGGGTAAAAGCATCTCCGGGCGGCCGATCGTCGCCAACCTGGCGCGAATGCCGCACTTGCTGGTGGCTGGGACCACCGGCTCGGGCAAGTCCGTGGCCCTGAACGCGATGATCCTGAGCCTGATCTACAAGGCCGGGCCGGAACAGGTGCGCCTGGTGATGGTCGACCCCAAGATGCTGGAACTGTCGGTTTACGCGGATATCCCGCACCTGCTGGCGCCGGTGGTCACCGACATGAAGGAAGCGGCCAACGCGTTGCGCTGGTGCGTGGCGGAGATGGAACGCCGTTATCGTCTGATGTCCGCGGTGGGCGTGCGTAACCTCGCCGGTTTCAACCGCAAGATCAAGGAAGCCGAGGACGCCGGCCAGCCGCTGCTGGACCCGTTGTTCGTGCCGGACGAGGAGGCCCCCGGCGCGGAGCCGCCGGAACTGGAAGCGCTGCCGCATATCGTCGTCATCGTCGATGAACTGGCCGACATGATGATGATCATCGGCAAGAAAGTCGACGAACTGATCGCGCGCCTGGCGCAAAAGGCGCGCGCGGCGGGCATCCACCTGATCCTGGCCACGCAGCGGCCTTCGGTGGACGTCATTACCGGTTTGATCAAGGCCAACATCCCGGCGCGTATCGCCTTCCAGGTTTCCTCGCGGGTCGACTCGCGCACGATCCTCGACCAGATGGGCGCCGAACAATTGCTGGGGCACGGCGACATGCTGTACCTGCCGCCCGGGACGGCGCTGCCCGAGCGCGTGCACGGGGCTTTCGTCGACGACCACGAGGTCCACGCCGTGGTCGATTACCTGAAATCGCTGGGCGAGCCCGATTACATCGACGCGGTGCTCGATGAAGAGCAATTGACCACCGAGGGGATGTCGATCAGCGCCACCGGGATTCCGACCGAGCCGCAGGGCGATACGGACGAACTGTACGACCAGGCCGTGCAATGGGTGACCGAGTCACGGCGCGCCTCCATTTCCAGCGTGCAGCGGCATCTGCGTGTCGGTTACAACCGCGCCGCGCGCATCATCGAGGAAATGGAGGCCAGCGGCGTGGTCTCGCCGCCGGAACACAACGGCCAGCGCGAAGTGCTGGCGCCGCCGCCACCCCGGGATTGAACATGAAAGCCATTTTCACGTTGCTGCTGCTTTTGCCCGTCATGCACGCCGTCGCGCGAAACCGGCCCGGCGCGAGCAGAACTGGAGTCCTTCACCCAGGGCCTCGACAGCCTGCAACTGGAGTTCACGCAGACGGTCAAGGGCGATGACGGCAGCGTCCAGGACGAGACCTCGGGCCGGGCCTGGCTGCGCAAGCCCGACCAGATGCGCTGGGAGTACGAGGGCGATTACCCGGAGACGATCGTGGCCACGGGCCGCAATGTCTGGATCTACGATGAGGACCTCGAGCAGGTCACGGTCAAGCCCCAGTCCGACAAGGTGAGTGACGCGCCGCTGCTGATCCTGACCGACATCAGCAAGCTCGACGAGCAGTTCGCGGTCGCCGAGATGGGAAAGTCCGAGGGGCTCGACCTGTTGGAATTGAAGAGCCGCAGCACCGATTCGGAGTTCGCCCGTATCCTGATGGGGCTGGACGCCGGCGGCATTCACCTGATGATCATGGAAGACGCGTTTGGCCAGCGCACCGAGATGCATTTCAGCCACGTGGTCAAAAACGCGCCGATCGATGATGCGCTCTTTACCTTTAAGCCGCCAAAGGGGGTTGACCTGGTCGGCCAGCCGGTACCCGAGCAATAGACCGGGCGCGCCGGCCTGGCGGATGAATTCGCTGTAGCTAGCGGACGGCAAACGGTACAATGCCACGCTGACCCGAATATTGCATCACTGTCCCGGGCCGGGACAGGCGCGACGCCGGGTACAATTTATTTCTAGGAAAACATGCTGATTCCGATGGATATTCACAGACCGGGCAATGGCTTTCCCATCGACCGGCGCCCTATCCGGGTGAATTCAAACGACAGACTTTTATCATGCTTGACCCACAAATTCTGAGAACCGATCTAGAGGCCACGGCGGCCGCCCTCAAGACCCGCGGTTACGACCTCGACGTGCAAGCCTACGCGGCGCTGGAAGCCGACCGCAAATCGCTGCAGGTTGAGCTCGAATCCCTGCAAAGCGAGCGCAACGCCAGCGCCAAGGCGATCGGCAAGGCCAAATCCAGGGGCGAGGACATCCAGCCGTTGCTGGATGCCGTGGCGCGCCTGGGGGAACGCCTGGGCAAGGTCGAGGACGAGTTCAAAAGGGTGCGCGAGGCGCAGGCGGACTGGCTGCTCGGCATGCCGAACCTCGCCGCCGGCGACGTGCCGGTGGGCGCCGATGAAAGCGCCAACGCAGAGCTGCGCCGCTGGGGCCAGCCGCGCGAGTTCGATTTCGAGCCCCGCGACCATGTGGAGCTGGGCGAACTCCACGGCATGATGGACGCGGAGGCCGCCGCCCGGCTGGCCGGCGCGCGTTTCACCCTGCTCAAATCGTCATTGGCCCGGCTGCACCGCGCGCTGGCGCAGTTCATGCTGAACGTGCACGTCGAGGAACACGGCTACACCGAGGTCTACGTGCCTTACCTGGTCAAGGGCGAAACCATGCAGGGCACCGGCCAGTTGCCCAAGTTTGCCGACGATGCGTTCGCGACCACCGACGAGCCGCCGCGCTACCTGGTGCCGACCGCCGAGGTGCCGGTGACGAACCTGGCCGCCGGGCAGATCTACGAGGCCGACGCGTTGCCGCTGAAGTTCGTCGCGCAAACGCCGTGTTTCCGGCGCGAGGCGGGCTCCGCCGGCAAGGACACGCGCGGCATGATCCGCCAGCACCAGTTCGAAAAGGTGGAACTGGTGCATATCGTCCACGCGGCTGATTCCGAGCAGGCCCACGAGGAACTGGTCGGCAACGCGGAGAAAATCCTGCAGCTACTGGACCTGCCGTACCGCACCGTCGTTCTGAGCACCGGCGACATGGGCTTTGCGGCCCGCAAGACCTACGACATCGAAGTCTGGCTGCCGGGGCAGGGCGCCTATCGCGAGATTTCGTCCTGCAGCAATTGCTGGGATTTCCAGGCGCGGCGCATGCAGGCGCGGGTGCGCAACCCGGAGACGCGCAAACCGGAACTGGTGCATACGCTCAATGGCTCGGGCCTGGCGGTCGGGCGCACCCTGATCGCGGTGATCGAGAACCACCAGCAGCGGGACGGCTCGATTCGGATTCCCGAGCCGCTCAGGCCGTATATGGGCGGCCTCGACGTGATCGCGGTGTAGACGCGGGGCATAGGCGCTGATCGTTCCGCCTTCTGCAAGGTAAAAAAAAAGACCCGCGCCAGGCGGGTCTTTTCGTTGCACTGATGAATTCCGGGTCAGTCGCTTCCGAAACCGAATCCGAGGATGTTCAGCAGGCTGATGAACAGGTTGAAGATGCTGACGAACAGCGTCACCGTGGCCATGATGTAGTTGGTCTCGCCGCCGCGGATGATCTGCTGCGTCTGGAACAGTATCAGCCCCGCCATGAGCAGGATGAACATGCTCGAGACCGCCAGGCCCAGGGCCGGCAGGTGGAAGAACAGGTTACCCAGGGCCGCCAGAAACGCGACCAGGATGCCGATGGTCAGGAATTTGCCCAAGAACGAGAAATCCCGCTTGCTGGTGAGCGCCAGGCCCGACATGGCCAGGAATATCACGCCGGTGCCGCCCAGCGCCATCATGACGATCTCGCTGCCGTTGCCGTAGCGGTACAGGTACATATTGATGATCGGCCCGAGCGTGACGCCCATGAAACCGGTCAGCGCGAACACCGACAGGATGCCCCAGGGGCTGTTACGCAGCTTGGTGGTCAGAAACAGCAAACCGAAATAGCCGATCAGGACAACGAACGGGCCGGGATAGGGCCAGTTCAGCGCCATCGCCACGCCCGCCATCACGGCGGAAAACAACAAGGTCATGGACAGCAGCGCATAGGTGTTTCGCAACACCTTGTTCATTGCCGCGGCCGACATGGGCCGCGCGGCAGTGGTTCTGTAAAGTGTCTGGTTCATACTCTGGTTTTCGCTCTCAAGTTGGCAAGGATAATCATTTAGATATGGGACAATCCCCGGAGTTCAATAGCCGCGCATCTAAAATTCATGCGCTCGGGATGTTACTTTACGGTATTCCGCCGAACCTGTCATATGCCGGACGACAGGGGGCGTCCCGGTCTGGTGTGGCCGGGCGTTTTTCTGTATTCTTGCGCGGCCTTGATCGCCAGTGCCTTCGCAGCACGATCGTGTGCGGCGGCGTAAAATACACGATGTGTAAATTTCGGAGAGGTGGCAGAGCGGTCGAATGCAGTGGTCTTGAAAACCACCGTCCAGGCAACTGGACCGGGGGTTCGAATCCCTCCCTCTCCGCCAAATACAAAATACCGCCAATCGGGCGGGTTTTGTATTTGCCGGTCGAGTGTGGGATGAGAACCCCAATCGCGAAGCGATCGGGTTCGACAAAGCGGCAGGACAGCCGCTTTGGACGCGCGAGCGCAGCGCAGCGACCCCGCAGGGGCGAGCGCCATGGATGGCGCGAGTAAATCCCTCCCTCTCCATCTCCGGGCCCTTGAGGCGGTCTTTTCATTTTCCGGTCGAGTGTGGGATGAGAACCCCAATCGCGAAGCGATCGGGTTCGACACAAAATTGTCAGGAACAATTTTGAACACCCGAGCCCGTGAGGGTGGCCCCAAAGGGGCGGAGGGCAGGATGCCCGGAGTAAAGAAGGCAGGACAGCCGCTTTGGACGCGCGAGCGCAGCGCAGCGCCCGAGTCAATCCCACCCTCAGACGTTTTAAATTACCAACGCCTCAATATTCGTTGATTTGGCCTGCCGGCGCAGTTGGTCGAGGGGAGATACCGCACCGAATGCTCCACGCTTTACAACGTGCGTATATATCATCGTCGTCTTGACATTCGCGTGGCCCAGTAATTGCTGGATGGTGCGGATATCGGTTCCCGCTTCCAGCAAGTGCGTAGCGAAGCTGTGGCGCAGTGTGTGACAGGTCACGCGCTTTTCGATCCCGGCCCGTTGCGCCGCTGCCGTTACCGCCTTGCGAACCGCGCTTCTGTGCACATGCCAACGGTACATTCGGCCAGGTTGACGCGGGTCTGCGGAGATGTTTTTACTTGGAAAGAGGAACTGCCAATAGACGCGATTGCTGGACTTGCCAAATTTGCGTTGCAGCGCGGGAGGTAATGTCGCCCCGCCAAGCCCGCGCGCAAGGTCTCCCTGGTGCAGATTTTTCACGTAGGCAATTTGCAACTCGAGCGACTCCTCAAGCGCCCCGGGCAGAATGGTAATACGGTCCTTGCCGCCTTTGCCTGAATGCACACGCACGATTTGGCGCGAGAAGTCGATGTCGCCGACCCTCAGCCGCAGGCATTCCATCAAGCGTAAACCGGAACCGTAGAGCAGTTGCACGGGCAGTAGCTGGCTGCTGCTGCAGTGACCCATCAGCGCATTAACCTCATCGGCGCTGAGGACGACGGGCAGGCGTTTCTTGGGTTTTGCCCGCACCACGTTGTCCAACCACGGCAGTTCGATGTCCAGCACCTGTTGATACAAGAAGAGGATCGCGGACAGTGCCAGGTTCTGGGTGGAAGGAGCGACTTGCCGGTTGACGGCCAGGTGCGTCAGGAACGCTTCGACCTCATGCTTGCCCATCCTGCAGGGATGCCGTTTTCCATGAAACAGGATGAAGCGACGCACCCAGGCAACGTAAGCCCGCTCGGTATCCAGGCTGTATTGCCGTACCCGCAGCGAGCGGCGCATCGTCTCCAGCAGTTTGGGTTTGGTCAATGCGTGAATCCCGTCGAATGAAAGCAAAGCATAAACAACTGGACCGGGTGTGTTTGTCCGAAATTGTTGGCGCCCTTTGTACGAAAATGGGAACATTACAGCGAACATTGCTCCATTTGTTCATTCGCAAACAAGGGAGTAACATGCTGATTGAGAAGGGAAGTGAATCCAATGAAACCATCAGATCATCCGTTTTGGCGTCTTACAGCGCCTTTTCCCACCTAATTACAAGTTAAGTGCAACGTGCTGTGACGACGAAGCGAATTCACACCGAAGACGGAAGGCTCATTGGTGAGGCTGAGTACAGCAACGGCAGGCTTCACGGGACTTGCCGCGTCTGGACCGAGGATGGAACCTTGACGGAAGAGTCTCACTACTTGGAAGGAGAACTTCATGGCCGCTATCAGACGTGGTGGTCAAACGGGCAGCCAAAGGAAAGGGGTGGCTATCATCGTGGAGTCAAAATCGGCGCGTATCAATGGTTCGACCAGGAGGGCTCACTGGTGCAGGAGCACAGTTATGACCAGAGCACTTAACAATGCGCTCAAGTCGTTCGCTACGTTCACTCGGACGCGTGCTGCGCACGCGCCGCTTAGCTAAGACGTTATGTGTCTATTCGTGCAGTGACTGTCACAAGACGCCAAACCAGCAAAGCAGAGTTAGATGAGGTTATTGTTTATTGGCTTGAGTGCCCCCGATGCTCCAGCCATCTGAATGAGGAGTCATTAATTAAATTCTTGGAGATATTTACACCTCATCAGATTAAAGGCGCCATGTACATTGCAACTTCAACAGGCCGTCAAGCGTATTTCAAGTATCTCTGCGGGATATTGCACAATTGGAAAAGGGAACTGGAGAGTGGCAATCAGCCCAATTTCTTCGACATCGGCGATGAGTAGCAATCATCAGTCACATAACAAATCATTAAAGCCGGACGCCGTAAACGGCGCCGCTTAATTCAAACGTTATACACAGGAATGAAGCAATGGAAACCGACAACGGAAAGCGTGGCGGAAGCGGAGTTGTCATCAGTCTCGTTGATGTCGCGCCCGATAAGTTGCGTATCGTTGTAGACGATGTGAAAAATGAAAGCAGATCGGAGCGCGGACCATGGAGACATCACGTTCTGTACACGTTCAAGGACTACCGAGCGGGTGACATTACGAATCAAAAGCTATCTGACAAGGAGCTGGCTGAGTTCGGGTTTGCCGTTCTTGTTCGCTTAGGTGCACTTCACGAGCATCCAATTGAGTAGCAATACTGTGTATAACAAGCCGCTCATGTTCGCAGCCTGCGGCTGCCCGACTCGCAAAAGCCTCCGGCTTTTGCTCTCGGCATAGCGGCGGCGTTATGCTGTCATGAGAATTTGTCAGTGAAATTTAAGATCGTTGGCAAAATCAGGCAAGAAAAGACCTTCGCTACTGGTAGCGGGATTCGCGAGATTGCAAGGCTGCGGAAAGTTTATGGTAAAGGCAGGTGGAGAAAAAGGAAGGGTATTGCCGAGGTTGAGTTCCTGGATGGTGCTATCCGAACAGTGGAGTTACACTGGTACGAGGCCACAGGGATCGGCCGGAAGGAATATAAAATCAAGCGTTTTGTGGATTAAGCAATGAAAGACATGAAATTTGTCATATGCATTGACAACTCAGATTACCCAGCTTCACTTGAGAAGCGGAAGATATACGAAGCATTGCGAGACGATGATGCGGAAAAGATCGAGCTTGTTCGAGTAATAGACGAGTCCGGAGAAGACTATCTGTATCCCGCTTCATGCTTTGTAGATGCCAACCTCCCCAAAGAAACGCAGGATGCGGTGTCCAAGGCAGCATAACAAAGCGCTAAAGTCCGTTCCGGCTTGCAGCCTTCACCGGAAGCCTGCAGCGCAGACGCCGCTTAGCTAAGACGTTAGAGTGAACTAGTGGCTACACATACATCGGCAGTCCTAAATATTGACGAGGCTAAAAGTGTTGCGGATTTAGCGGGCGTCGCATCCGATTTCATGTTCGCTAGTCGATACGCGGAACTGCTTTGCAGCGAGTATGAGGCAGACAAGCCAAAATGGGATTTTATCGAATCGCTATCAATTGCCGCGGTTGTAATCTATTCCAGACCGTTTACCTCGGGAGTAAGAAACTGGTCAAAGCGCGAGGCTTTGGAGCATTTAAACGAAGCACAGAGAGAGAACCATGAATGGTTAAGGGCGTATCGCGATAAACATGTTGCTCATTCTGTGAACCCATACGAAGAGAACACAGCCAGTGCTGGCTACTGTGTGGAACGCGTCGAAGTAGAAGGAATTACATCAATAAGCTGTTCTTCTGGAAGGGTTTTAAGCATCTCTCCTGAGCGAGCGGTTAGCATCATTGAGAATGTAAAGGTTTTCCAAGCATTAGTAGGTGAACAATCCAGTGCAGCGAAGAAACAACTACTTGAGCATGTAAGGACGTTACCGCTGGAACAGGTCATTTCCGGTGGCCTACCAACGTTTGCGCCCGACACAAATTCGAATGTCGATCGTAGGAGGCCGTAGTGGTGCACTCTAACAACTCGCTAAAGTTCGTTCCGGCTTGCAGCCTTCACCGGACGCCTGCTGCGCAGACGCCGCTTAGCTAAGACGTTGGGCGTCGGAGAAACCACATGATTGAACAGCTACCTCTGTTGGAGGAGCCTGAGTGGCTGACACGTGTCGACCCAGTGACCATTCAGGACGAGGCATTGCCGCTCGCTGGCATCCTGCGGGACTCGCTTTACTACCCATCATCCGGTTTCGACGGCGACCCGGTTCGATACCTGGCTGGCAATGTCCTGAGCTTCGTCTACGTTGACTCCGGCCAAGGTCGCGCAGATTTGGACCAGGCTTTGAGAAGCCGAGGATTTCGGGGCTACGAGATACTGGGGAGGCGTGACGTCGCGGAAAGGGAGCTTGTACCGAGCGGTTGGACTCCTTCACTCCCGCTTCCTGAGGATGGAGACCCATCCAAGTATCGTGACTGGATTAGGCAACCGTTCTGCTCGTGGATCGTCCTGCAGCGCGTCAGAGAGATGCCAGACAGCCACGGTCCGCATCGTTTCAGCCTCTTGTATCTATGCGCGGACGGTGTCGCTGCTTTCCAGGCCCTGTACGTCGCCAACGGTGAATCCCCAGCCTTCGTAGCCATAATTCAACCCGGCCATGGATTTGGCGCGAACTGGACCAACTTCGAAGATCCCAATCTGATCTTCGCGCGGTCTGTCCTTCAGAATCATGCCGGCATACCGACAATCCTGCTCTATGGCGGCATCGGTCCGAGGGACTTCTACCGTCAGCCGTGCTGGCCAGACTACCCGGAGCTGCTTTGCTTTCTCGACAAGGCGGGCGGGGGAAGCATCGGAGTATGGCGAAACGCCCAACAACAGCATGCAGCGGACAGCGCTAAGCGCCGCCGCTGATGCACAGCGTTATGTATGCAAGAGGGGGTTCATGCGACATCAAAAGAGTCAATTGATCCTGGTTGTTATGACCATCCTCATGCTGACAACAAATGTAGTTGCAGATGTTGAGGCAGCAGGTCAGTGTGACGAGTCTGACATTAAGATTTCTAATAGCCTTCAGGTGAAATCAGTTTTTCTCTTTAGTAAGCTTTTAACGTTGCATTTCGACATTCCAGCAAGCGTGAATGGTTCCCCATTTCAAGTCGTCGAGCTCACCATTATCGGAGATGATGAAAAGACGCAGTTTTCGACACTTCTCTCCACTTTGGAGTTTAATGGAGAACTGGAAGCGGTTCTGTATGTTAGCCCTACCCGATATGAGGAGTATTCGCTTCATGCTCATTACTACGGGGCCAAGGGGTGCCCAACTTTGGCGGTGCTGGACTTGAAGGGAAACAAGAAAATTACAGATTACCTAGCATGTATTCGTAAAAATGGTTGGGCTAAGTGCAATCTGCCTGAGTCTGCATTGAAAGATACGACCGACAAATGATGTCATTGATACATAACAAGACATTGAAGCGGACGTCCAAAAACGCCGCTTAATTTAGACGTTATGTGACTTATGAACCGAGACGAAGCTGAACAATTAAGTGTGCTTTACCTTCAGATCATCGCGAAGCTAAACCAAAGCGCAGAGTTTGTTCGGGACAAGGATACAAAAGAGAACTGGAAGAATTATTGTCTAGCTGTAGGAAAGGCAATGGGTGCAATAATTTCGGGACTCGAAGAACCTTTATGGAAACGGTTCCCTGAGTTGGAGCCTGAGGAATTGGGCGGATCATATAAGATTGATCCAGCTATCCATGATCCAGTCTTTTACTGGCCTGCAGATGAAGAAAACACATAACAAATCATCCAACCGGACGCGGGAAAGTGTTTTAGCGCGTTTCGGCGGAAACGTCTACGTGCGCGCCGGTTAATTCAAACGTTAGCCATCACAGGAATCTTGCCGTGCATCCTGCGTTACGAGAGCGCATCGAAGGAATTCAAAGAATACTCATGGCCCACTACGCAGCTGGGTCGCGGCTTCCCAACGCTCTCATAGGGAGCGAGCGAGAGATTCTTGTGCGTGAGTTCCTTGCAAAGGTTCTTCCTCCGCCGTTCAGGTTCGGAACCGGCATGGTCATGGATTCCGAAGGAAGAATGTCCGGTCAACTCGACATTGTGGTGGAATTCCCATTTCTTCCGAGCTTTCCCACACCTGGGGCACCGGAGCGCGTCTACCTAGCGGATTCCGTAGCATTTGTAATTGAGGTCAAGTCAAACCTTTCAAGTCAATGGGGTGAAGTGAAGAGGACGGCGGCGCAAATGGCGCCGCTGCAAAGGAACTGGTCCGAACACTTGCATTTCGGTCCGCGCGGGTATCCTGAGGTCCCCGGCCCAAAGAGATCTCAAATTCCTTTCTTAGCTGTAGGTTTTCGAGGGTTTGCTAGCTCCAGCGCAATCTCCAGCAAGATTGCAGAGGCGCGTCCTACTTCCCGCGTTCACTGTGCCGCGGTTATCGAGAATGGTTCTTACGCGAGCGACATGCAAGGAACCACTCCTGCCGCAGATGGAGTAGCCGGGTTGTTTGCGCTTTGCGTAGATGCAGCCTACCTCGCCAGAAACGTCCTAACCGCTCAGCCAGAACTCTCTGGCTATTTGCGCGATGATGGCTAACATGGGGCTTAAGAGGGACCTTCGGGTCGCTACGCGCCCCAAAGGCCCCTTAGCTCAACGTTAGCTGATAAGGGTGATAAAAGGCACACATTGTACTAAACTTTGATTATGAAGGTGATTGCGTGGAACTCTCGAAAGAACGAAGTCCTAAAGTCTGAGAGAGGGGTTTCGTTTGAAGACATCGTGTTCCACATGTGCGCCGACGACATCATCGATACTTTTGATCATCCGAACCAAGAGAAATATCCCGGCCAAAAGATTCACGCCATCGCCGTTGAGGACTATGTCTATCTGGTGCCATTTGTAGAATCAGAAGATGAGGTCTTTCTGAAGACAATTATTCCGAGCCGAAAGGCGACGAAGCAATACCGAGGTAAAAATGAGTAAATTGGACAAGGAAGAAAGGGAAATCGTGGAAGCGTTCGAGGCCGGGAAGCTCAAGCGTTCCAAAAGAGCATCCCAGATTCAAAAGCAGCACGCCGAATATGCCGAGGCCATGTTCCGGAAGGATGCGAGGATCAACATCAGGCTTTCGTCCAAGGACCTACGCGGCTTACAGAAACGCGCCCTGGCTGAAGGCATTCCTTATCAAACGCTCATCGCAAGCGTGCTGCACAAGTACATCGAGGGCAGGCTGCGTGAGTCAGGCAGCTAACAAATCATCAAACCGGAAGCGGGAAAGTGTGTTAGCGCGTTTCCGCGGAAACGTCTACACGCGCGCCGGTTAATTCAAACGTTATGCGAATGGAGGTGATCCCCTGCTAGAACACAATTCCAATAGATTCCTAGCAATTCTACTCGCCTGCTGCTTGGTGATCGGCTGCACGACGCAATCTCGTGCGAACAAATCCGAAGAGATCCTCGCGTTTGTGCACGTCACGGTCGTTCCGATGAACTCGGAGCGTGTCGTGACGGATCACACTGTGATCGTGCGGGACGGCCGCATAGACGAGATAGTGCCCGCTTCGCAGGCTCACGTTCCGAAGAATGCAGTGACGATCGATGGTCGCGGCAAGTACCTCATGCCGGGCCTAGCCGATATGCACGTGCATCTGGACAGCGGGGCGCCAGGAATGCTCTCGGTGTTTCTCGCTAACGGCGTCACCACCGTTCGCAACATGTGGGGTACTCCGAAAATTCTCGAGTGGCGCCAGCACGTCGAGAATGGCGACCTGCTGGGTCCCACGATCTATACGACCGGGCCTATTCTCGACGGTGATCCGCCCGCTTATCCGGGAAGCGCGGTCATCACGACGCCGGAGCAAGCAGTGCGGGAAGTTGCAGCCGAGAAACAGGCAGGCTACGACGGTGTTAAGGTGCTGGACAACCTGTTGCCCGATGTCTACGAGGCCGTGTTGCGGGCGGCGAAGGAACAGAGGCTTCCGGTTTACGGTCACGTGCCGTGGCGCGTCGGCATGGAAAACGCCTTGGGCGGAGGCCAACGTTCCTTTGAGCACATGACGGACTGGATGCACGCGCTGCTGCCGAAGGACTCACCCGCCCGACGTACGCTCTTGGCCATCCTGGGGGGTGAGCAGCCGATGAACTTTCAGGGCTACATGGTCCAACCATTCCAGAGCGCCGACAAAGCGCGGATTCCCGAATTGGTGGCCCGGGCCGCCGCTGCCGGCGTGTGGTTTTGTCCCACGCTTGTCGCGTCACGGAGATTCACCTCCACGGCGGATGAGCTTCAGGCTTTGCGAAGCACGAACGCGATGAAGTTCGTCGCTCCCTCGAACTGGGCCTACTGGGACGGGTTGGAAGCCGCTGTCACTTCGCAGCAGCCAGACTCTGCTGCCATGAAGGCCGGATTCAACACCATGCTCGCATCGGTTAGAGCAATGCACGAGGCCGGGGTGGGTTTGCTCATCGGAACGGACACGCCGAATCCCTTCGTAGTTCCCGGGTTCTCCGTTCACGAGGAGCTGCAGAACTTTGTTGATGCCGGCCTCACACCCTATGAGGCCCTGAGAAGCGCGACGCGAGATGCAGCCGATTTCCTCGGCGCATCCGAGGAGTTTGGAACGGTTGCCGTAGGCCAGAGAGCTGACCTGATACTCGTTGAGGCGAATCCACTGGAGGACGTGGGGAACGTGGCCCGTCGCGTGGGCGTGAGTATCCGAGGTCGCTGGTTTTCGGAGAAGGACCTTCGAGTACTGCTCGACGAACTTGCCAAGAAATACGCCGAGGAGAAGCTCGAGTCGGAGGCCACACCCTCCCAAGAAGAAGCCGGTGGGGCACAGCCGGACTAGCGATGCAGAGGATAGGTGAGTCATCGCATGACAAGCCGATGCACCTGACGGTCTGCTACGCAGCCCGCAGGTGATCGACATCGCGTTACATCTACTTCAACAGGAGGCAGGCATGACTCTTATTGGATTAAAGCGATCCCTCTACACTTTGGCCGGCATGGTCTTTATTGTTGTGGCGGGGTTTCGAGTCTTGCTGGGACAAGAAGCAGTATCGGATGTGCTCTTTCCTGCAGTGATCGCCATTTTTCTGTTGGTGCTGTTGGCAACAGTTGTTGCTCGAGTCGAAGCTCGAATAGTCGAGGTGGAAAAGAAGGTGTGCGCCAGAGAGGGCTAATCTGAGTGGTGCTGAGATATAACAAATCAGTCAACCGGACGCGGGAAAGTGCCGTGGCGCGTTTCCGCGGAAACGTCGGCAAGCGCGCCGGTTAATTCAAACGTTAAGTTTGCTTTTCAGTCTCCGTGGTAAAATATAAAAAAGGGAATAAGTGGTAAATACAAATGAGTACTGTCAAAACAGAGGTTGCATCGATGTTGGAGTCGCTACCTGACGATGCGAGTCTCGAAGATATTCAGTACCACCTTTACGTTCTCGAAAAGGTGAAGAGGGGGGTAGAGCGTGCCGATCGTGAGGGTGTAATTGAGCACCGCGAGGTCAAAACACGCCTGGGTAAATGGCTAGAAGACTAGTTTGGTCCCCTGAGGCAGTCGAGGATGTTGAGGCAATAGCTGACTATATTTCACGTGATTCTGAATACTACGCGCGCACCGTGGTTTCCCGGATCATCGTTACCGCCGAGTCTATTCCAGAAAATCCCGAACTGGGAAGAATCGTACCAGAAATTGCAGCCAATGATTTCCGGGAGCGATTTGTACACAGATATCGAGTCATCTATCGCATTGGACCGGAGCGAATTTTGCTCACGGCGATTATTCATGGCAGTAGGCTGCTTGAGTCTCTGATCGATCGGATCGAAGGTGCATAAGAAACTCAACAACGCGTTAAAGTTCGTTCCGCCGGCAAGCCGACTCTACCGGACCTGGCTCTGCCAGGCCGCTTAACTAAAACGTTATGCACCTAAAAGATAAAAGATGAACACACTGCTTCTTGCTGCAATCGTTATCGTTGGGGTCGTTCTCTTTCTCGCACTAGCAAGAGGCACGGGCGGGTCCAGCGAATTTCCATATCAGTTGTCAAAATACCTTTTGTCGAAGGCGGAAAGGTCATTTTATGGCGTGCTTGTTCAAGCCATTGGCAGCTCGGGCCTGGTTTTTTCCAAGGTTCGGCTTGCTGACGTCATCGCCCCGAAAAAGGGGCTAAACCGCTCTGACTGGCAACGGGCATTTAACGCCATTTCGTCAAAACACCTGGATTTTTTGGTCTGTGATCCCGGTGATTGCTCAATCAAGCTTGCAATAGAGCTGGATGATTCAAGCCACGGATCAGCTAAGGCTCAGAAAAGGGACAATCTTCTCAACGGAGCTTGTGCATCTGCTGGATTGCCGTTGCTTCGCATCAAAGCAGCAAGGTCGTATGTGGTCGCCGATATGCAACGCTTGGTTCAAGAAGCAATTTCACCTCCCCAAGAATCACTCGCGGAGCCAGTTCAGCCTGTCGTTTCAGGACAGGAACCGGTTGCGATGCCAGAACAAGAGTTGAAACCTCAAATAGATTCCGAGTCGGATCCTGCGCCTGAGGAACGGCCAATTGCTTCTGTGCCTACAGAGCCAGCACTAGCATCACCGGCATGCCCAAAGTGTGGGGAACCCATGCTTCTGAGGACGGCTAAGTCTGGTGCCAATGCTGGCCAAGAGTTTTGGGGGTGCAGCGCTTTTCCAAAGTGTCGTGCCGTGGTGAAGGCCGGTGCATAACAAATCGTTGCACCGGACATTTGACCCGCTGCCCACTTTTGCTCCCGCAAAAGCAGGTATCGCCTCAAATGCCAGTGAACTCGAACGTTAGGCATCGGGATAGCGCCCAGTAGCAAATTTTCACGATTGGCTTGTCGATTTGCTCTCTCACCACTCGACTATTCGGTGATACTGTGTAATTAACCAGGAAGAATATGTTGACCCCCATCATAACTGCCTTTGAACAGTCACCGGATCGAGGCCAAGGGCTGGCGCGTGACATGCGGGTGCGCTGGGCGCTTGAAGAAGTAGGCCAACCTTACAAGGTTCGCCTTGTTTCGTTTCGTGAGATGAAGGGGCCCGCACATCTGGCACTTCATCCTTTCGGCCAAATTCCGACCTATGAGGAAGAGAATTTAACCCTGTTCGAGTCGGGGGCGATCGTATTTCACATCGCGGAGCACCATGCGGGCCTGTTGTCGAACGATTCCAATTCTCGTGCACGCGCAATCATGTGGATATTTGCTGCAGTCAATACAGTGGAACCGCCGATCTTCGAACTCGTAAATGCCAAACTGTTGGAGGGAGAAAAACCCTGGAGTCAGGAACGCCAGCCTTTGGTCGAAGAGCGTGTCCGAGATCGGTTGAAGCAACTTTCTGCGTGTCTTGACAATATTGACTGGCTCGATGGTGAGTTTAGCGCGGGCGACTTGATGATGGTGTCGGTGCTGCTCCGACTGAAATCATCGGGCATTCTGGACGAATACCCAAACCTTTCCGCCTATGTCGCCCGTGGCGAATCGCGGCCTGCCTACAAGAGGGCTTTCGATGCTCAATTGGCGGTTTTCACTGGCAAGCGGCCCGGCTGGAAGGAAAGAGATGCCTAACAAATCGCTGCACCGGACGCCAACCCGCTGCTCGGGATTGTCGCCGTTGAGCTCAAGTCGTTAGGAGTTGCCGATGGCACTTGAGCTTTTGACCGCAGCACTTGTGATCATCACTGGCTTTTACGCCTGGTCAACGTTTCGGATTTTGCAAGCGAATGAGGCCATGGCCAATTACATGCGGGATCAAGCGGAGGCTTTCTCTCGCCCGTACGTTTCTGCTTCAATTTTTGTAGAACCGGATAACCCCATTTTCTATCTGAAGATCGCAAACAGCGGAAGGTCAACGGCCCTAGATCTTCAGCTAGAAATGGATCGGTCATTCCAGCAGTTCGGGCAAGCTGGAAGCCAAAAAGACATTTCTAAATTTCCAGCCTTTCAAAACAAGATCGAATCTTTCCCTCCAGGTGCGGAGTTGATATTTGCTCTAGCCCAAGGATTTAAGGTATTTGAAAATGATGAGGAAAGTGAAGGGCTGCCGTGGAAGTTTCTAATAACTGCCAAGTATGGATTTGGCGGCAATCGTATGAAAGAACGGCATCTAATAGATCTGTCTGGTTACAGAAGCTCAGGCATCCCACAGGATCCAGTCGTACGCAAACTGAAAGACATCAACGAATCTCTGAAAGAAATTAGCAAGCACCAAGATGGCAACTCCTAACAAATCATTAAAGCGGCCGCCGCCGATGGCGGCGCCGGTTAATTCAAACGTTAGGGCTATGTGACGTTCATGGTTATCGAAGAGCTAAGAGAATATGTTTTTGCGCTGTTTCTTGGTGAAGAGGAAACCGAGGGCCAAGTAGAAAGGGAATCATTGGAATTTCTGGGTACCGCTTTCTTTGTTTCAAAAAGAGGAGATGCTGTTACTGCTGCACACATTATCCCGAGCAGAAAAGACTTGGGTGACTCTCAGTCTCTCTATGGCGTACTTTTTCGAAATGGGAAGGAAGAGATCTTTAAGGTAACAATGGCTGCCAAATTCGAGAAAAGTGATTTTGCGATTTTTAAGCTTGGTATAAATGACACACCCCATTTTGAAACAAGCTTCGATGAACCCCTAATGGGAACTGATGTTATTTCTCTCGGAGTTACAGAACATGATGTTCACGGTCAAGGTAAAGAGCTTCGAATGCTGAAGGGTCACATGACGATGTCCATATCTCGAGGGGTAGGTGAGCTTAATTTTTCCATTCCAAGAGGAATGAGTGGCGGCCCGGTTCTTTCAGGGGATAAGTGTATTGGCTTTATGTTGGGAAGCCTAAAGTCAGAATCATTGATTGAGCGAGAGGAAGAAATCACAGAAATAACTGATTCACTAGAAAAGATCACTTTTGTAGAATCGAAAGAGATTTCACATTACGGATTTTTTAGGCCTTTCTCTGTTTATAAAGGACACAAAAGTGAGTTGTTTGAAGACAGGTCATTAGATGAACTTATCCAGGCACAAAATCGGCCCTAACAAAACGTTCAAGTACGTTCCGGCACTTTGTGTCTCCACCGGACCCAAAAAGGCTGCGCCTTTCTGGGCCACTTAACTAAGACGTTATGCATAGTTGTAACCTGTAACGTTACACGATACAATATGTACAATGATTCGGAGTTTCCGGCATAAGGGGCTTGAGCGATTTTTCCTCAAGGGAACGAAATCAGGCATTCAGTCCAAGCATGCCCCAAGGCTCCGTCTCATCCTCGGCCGGCTCAACGCATCACAAGGTCCCAAGGACATGAACCTGCCGGGTCTTCACCTACATCAACTCGGAGGTGACAGACGTGGGATTTGGTCGGTACGAGTCAGTGGCAACTGGCGAGTGACATTCCGCTTTAAAGATGGTGATGCAGAGGTGGTCGATTATGAGGACTATCATTGAGGTGAATAGATGTTGATGCACAATCCCCCACATCCCGGTGAGATTATCCGCGAGCTGTGCTTGGAGCCGCTCGGTCTTTCCGTTACAGAAGCGGCGGAGAGCTTGGGCGTAAGTCGCAAGACCTTGTCTTCTATTCTTAACGGCAGAGCTGGAGTTAGCCCGGAGATGGCCATTCGGCTTTCTATCGCATTTGATACTTCGCCCGAGAGCTGGCTCTACCAGCAGTCTCAGTATGATCTGTGGCAAGCCGAACAGAATCGAGATTCATTGAAGGTACGTAAACTGTCCGCAGCATGATGGAAATGCATAACAAATCATTAAACCCGGTCGCGCTGAAGCGCGCCGGTTAATTCGAACGTTAACTGTGTATGTGCCAACGTCTTGACGTTATAACGCTATAGCGTTAAAGTTGTTCTAGGAGGAAAATTCTATGAGCGACTCATCTAAAAGATCAACGGTCTATTTTGAACCCGAAGTCCATCAAGCCTTGCGCTTGAAAGCGGCCATTACGCACCGATCAGTATCTGATCTTGTGAATGAAGCAGTGCGAAACGTTTTGCAGGAAGATCAGGAAGATCTGGAAGCCTATGACAAGAGAATGAGCGAACCAACAATTACCTATGAAGAGCTACTGAATGATCTAAAGGCTCATGGGAAGCTTTGAAGTCATATTCAAGCAGTCCGTTGCAAAGGATCTGAGACAGATTCCTAAAAAAGATGTTACGAGAATCCTAAAGCGAATTGACGCACTAAGAGCGGAACCCCGGCCCCCTGGTGTTGAAAAACTGTCCGGTCAGGAGAAATATCGTGTCCGACAGGGTGTTTATCGGATTCTTTATGAAATTCGGAATGATGAGTTAATAGTGGTAGTTGTAAAAGTTGGCCATCGGCGTGATGTGTATAGAATCAGTTAACAAGTCGTTCAAGTTCGTTCCGGCACTGCGTGCCTCCACCGGACCCAAAAAGCCTGCGCCTTTCCGCGCCGCTTAACTAAAACGTTATACCTACTTTGACAAATGCCGTGGCCTACTCAGCATTGACATGTGCACCAAATGTACATACATTTAGTTTGTGAAGGTCAGGTGGGGTCCAAATAAAGCGGTCTCAAATCTGCGAAACCATGGCATCGACTTCGCTGATGCGGTGATCGCTCTCGAAGATGAAAACGCTTTGACCATCGAAGACAAGCTCCACGGCGAACAGCGATTCAAGACACTTGGCCTGGGTCCCAACCTGAATGTCCTTCTGGTTGTGCACGCCGAGGCCGATGAAGATACGATCCGCATTATTTCGGCCCGAAAAGCGGACCAGAACGAAACGAAACAGTATTACCGAGGATTGAGTCATGAGTAAAGATTTCAGCAGCGGCAAACGCGGACCAGTGTTGAGGCCAGACCCCAACAAACAACGCATCACCATTCGGCTGGATGGTGACATCATCGAATACTTCAAACGCCAGGTGCTTGAAGCTGGTGGTGGCAATTATCAGACTTTAATCAACAATGCGCTTCGGAAGCATATCGAGGCATCGACGCGGCCTTTGGAAGAGACATTGAGAGCGGTGATTCGTGAAGAACTGAGAAATGCGAGCTAAGAGGTATAACAAGTCACTGCAGCGGACTGCCTCAAACGGCAGCCGCTGAGTTCAAACGTTAGCGGAATGTCCGCTTGATGACAAAACGCACACATTCATGCTAATCTTTTCTGATGAAAATCTACAATTGGAATGCGGAGAAGAACGAAGCACTAATTGTTGAACGAGGCATTTCCTTTGAGGAAATTGTTTTTTATATCGAAAATGGTGGTTTGCTGGATGATATTGCCCATCCCAATGTTAAAGACTACGCCCATCAACGAATTTTCGTGGTAGCAGTAAACAGCTATGTTCATCTCGTTCCGTACGTCGAAAATGACGATGAGTTTTTTCTCAAGACAATCATTCGCAGTAGAAAATTCACGAAGATTTACCTCGGAGAAGATGTATGAACAGTATGAAATTAAGCAAAGAGGAGAAAAAACTCTTGGAGGCCGTCGAGGCTGGAGAATTTGAGTCAGTTCTTACGAAGAAACGTAGGGCGGAGCTTGTCGCCGCAGCTAAGAACACAACACGTAAGGACAAGCGAATAAATATCAGGATTTCTAATCGTGATCTGATGGCAATTCAGCTAAAAGCATCAAAGGAAGGTATTCCATACCAAACCCTGGTATCTAGCATTATTCATAAATACATTTCAGGATCTCTGAGAGATGTTGCCGCTAACAAGCGCATTCAGTCCAACCGTTCAAAGTCCGCTTCGCGGTCTTCGAGCGGCCGCTGATGCGGAACGTTATCTTTACTGGACAGCACGTACGCTTTAACGTACGATAGCCTCATGAGCACTCTAACTGCCAGCGAAGCCCGTGCGAAACTTTACCGTCTCATTGATGAAGCGGCCGAATCGCATATACCAATTCGAATAACCGGCAAGCGCAACAGCGCCGTTCTTGTCTCAGAGAACGATTGGGCGTCGGTTCAGGAAACTATGTACCTCCTTTCCATTCCAGGCATGAGAGAATCGATCCGCGAAGGGATGGATGCTGCTGTCGAGGAGTGTGAAACGGAGCTTGATTGGTGATTTGGCAGGTTGTCTATACCAAGCATGCTCAGAAAGACGCGAAGAAAATCGCTCAAAGTAATCTTAAGAAAAAAACGATAAAGCTCATTTCACTTCTCGAGCAAGACCCATTTCAGAATCCGCCGCAATTTGAAAAACTCGTTGGTGATTTGGAAGGTGCATACTCCAGAAGAATCAATATTCAACACCGGTTGGTTTACCAAGCCCTTACCGAACAGCGTGTGGTAAAGATTTTGCGTATGTGGACACATTACGAGTGAAAGATAACAAGCCGTCAAGTGCGTTCCGCCCACAAGTGGGCTCCACCGGAGGCATGCTTTGCACGCGCCGCTTAACTAAAACGTTAGGCACCAACGCGATGCAACGCCATTTTTTCGCTGGCCATCCGGACAAGTTACGAGGAACTACTCTATGCCCGCATATCTGATCGCCGACATTGAGGTCACTGACCCTGTGGGCTACCACGAGTATAAGAAGCGCGTGCCCGCGGTCATCGCCGCTCACGGAGGCCGTTACTTGGCTCGCGGCGGAGCTAGCGAGGTACTTGAAGGTACGTGGCGGCCAAAGCGGAGTGCCATTATCGAGTTTCCCAATCTCGTATCGATGAAGGCCTTCTGGGAATCCCCCGAGTATCAGCCACTGCGTGAAATTCGGGAGCGGTCTGCGAAGTCCAATCTGGTAGTCATTGAGGGTCTGTAGTCAGGGGGCTCATGCGGAGATTCCTCCTAAGCACGATCGTAGCGCCTAACAAGGGCATGCAGCGGACAGTCCAAAATGTCACGCATTCTGCTCTCGCAAAATACGCGCCATTTTGCCCTGCCGCTGATGCTTGTCGTTAAGTGCTTTGGTCACCAATGGTGCGACTAGCCTATTGCAAAATGTACCATTAATGGTACACTCCTCTTAATGGTCAAGGACAGGCCAATTCCAGTTGCGTTCTTCAGACTGGATTCTGGACGAGAGCCCGTCAGAGTCTGGCTCAAAGAGATGGCACTTGGAGATCGGAAGACAATTGGTGAGGACATTAAGACCCTGCAATTTGGTTGGCCCGTGGGTATGCCTCTCGCCGGAAAGATGGCCGAAAACCTCCGGGAATTGAGGTCGAATGTATCGCTTGGAACAGCACGTACTTTCTTCTCAATTTTCCAGGAGCATATCATTCTGCTGCACGGCTTCGTCAAGAAGTCGAAAAAGACGCTGCCGAAAGAATGGACTCTGGCAAAACGTAGATTATCGAAATTGAGGTCGTAGATATGGCTAGGAAGAACATCGGTAGCAACTTTGACGATTTTCTACAGGAGGAACACCTCCTGGAGGAGGCAACTGCTGTCGCTGTGAAAAGGGTAGTAGCATTTCAGTTGACTCAGAAAATGTCTGAGGCGAATCTCAGCAAATCTGAAATGGCCCGTCGAATGGAGACCAGCAGATCGGCGCTGGATCGGCTTTTGGATCCGGGTAATGCTTCTGTGACGCTGCAAACACTACAGAGCGCAGTGCAGGCGCTGGGAGGGCGCCTCAGGATCGAGCTTGATTTCCAAAACCATGCTGCGTAACGCACTTAACAAATCATCCAACACGGATGCCGGCGAAGCCGGCGCCGGTTAATTCAAACGTTAGGAGCAAAAAGATGCGGAAGAGAGTTTTTATTCCTCTTTTTCTACTTTTCTTAGCGAACCTTTCCTTTTCGGCGTTCTCAGAAGATAGGCCTGCGATGAAACAGTGTGCATCCATGCATGTGCGGTCATCTGAAGGATGGTGGCTCAGCATCAATCATGATGGATCGGGATCCTACGGATTTGGGACAGGCCTGGCTCGAGTTGAGGTGGTTAAGAACACCTTTAGTTTTGAGCAAGTGTACTATGCGTTTGAAAAAGTTTTCGTTAATAAACCAGACAATGCTGAAGAACCGTATATGGCTGTATCATACTACAGGGAGGGCGCCAGTTCCGCTGTTGAACACCGTCTCGCACAGGATCGACAGCTACTGGCCAAGCTATTTCTGGTTGCACGAGAAAATACTCATCCACCAGTGAATGAGTTTGACACACGTTCGCATAATCAGGTTGAGTCTTTTTGGAAAAACAGCCCTTGGAAGGAAAGCTCTCACGTTTCTCCTAACAAGGCTAATCCAGCCGACGCAAAAAAACGCGCGGCTGATTAGCACGTTATGGAGCTTGGGTCATGGCAGAGTCGAGACCGAAAATTAGTAGCTGGTATTGGGCAACTTCTGTTGCGGCGTGTGGGCTGTTGGTTCTGTGGCTGGTAGAGAATCCTAAAGATGCCCAGACAATTCTATTCTTCTATTACTCCCCATTCTTTTTGGTGCTCCTAAGCAGCATCTGTGCGCTGCGGCAAAGTCAGCTTGAGTCGTTTGCTCGTGGCCCAGCTGTTTGGCTAATTGCTTCAACAGTGCTCTTTTGTGCGGTTCAAATTCTGCCAGCTGTTTCAATGGAAGCGTTGGCTTGCGCATTTCTGTATGTGACTATTGCGGTTGCAGGCCTGTGGTATGCAGGTGGCCTGTGGCTCAAGGAGCAATCTCGTCAGCGGGCGCTTCCATAACAAGCCGTTCAGGGTTGCTTCGGCCTGCGCCCTCCACCGGACGCGTGCTGCGCACGCGCCGCTTAACTAAGACGATAGGTGGATCCCGTCGTGGCTAGCACCATCTCCGTACGTAGGCTTATGCCAGGCGACGAAAAAGTCCTGGATAACATCGCCGTAGATGTCTTCGACGCCAATATTCGGGAGGATCTGACTAAGGAGTTCATCGCTGGCGATCACAATCTTCTGGTGGTGGCCATAGCCCAAGATATCGTCATAGGAATGGGCAGTGGGATGTTTCAGTTTCATCCGGACAAAGATGAAGAGCTCTGGATCAATGAGCTTGGTGTGTCGCCAGCTTATCGAAGGCGGGGGTTAGCAACGAAAATTCTGATGGAAATGCAGTCGATTGCATTAGAAAGAGGCTGCCGCGGCTGTTGGCTCCTGACCGAGTCAGATAACATTGCCGCCAATGAGCTTTTTGCGGACCTCCCAGGGTGGGAGGGGTCTCAGAAGACCGTAATGTACTCGATTGATCTTTCCGATGAGAACAACCCATCCAGCTAACATGAAGTTGAAGCAGACCAAGGAACCTGTCACACCAATTGCTGGCGCAATTGGCGCGCCGTAACCGCTTGGCTGCTTGACTAACACGTTTTGCAGTACATTGTTGCGTGATGCGCAACATGCTATATTAAGTGAGTGATCAAGTCCTTCCGCCACAAAGGATTGAGAAAGTTCTACGAAACGGGAAGCGTTGCTGGACAATCGGGTCACAAAAGTCGTCTGCGGATGATCCTGGCGGCTCTCGCTACCAGCCTGGAAGTCAACGACATGGACATTCCCGGATTCAGGTTTCACTCCCTGAAGGGAAAGTTGAAGGGGCGATGGTCCGTTTCAGTCAGTGGCAATTGGCAAATCACATTCGAGTTCCGAGATGGGAACGCATACATATTGAATTATGAGGATTACCACTGATGGCCATGCACAACCCACCGCATCCTGGTGAATTTATTCGCTCTGTTTATCTTGAGCCGTTCGGGATGAGTGCCCGTGCTTTGGCGGAAAAGCTGGCTGTTTCGCCGTCGACTCTCAACCGGGTTATCACCAGTAAGAGTGGCATCAGCCCTGAAATGGCACTGAGACTTTCCAAGGCTTTGGGGCGGTCGCCTGAAAGCTGGTTGGCGATGCAGGATGCTTTCGATCTTTGGCAAGCAAAACATCGCCTAAAGCTTGATGAAGTCCAGCAAGTTGAGTTTGCTGCATAACAAGCCACTTCAGCAGACTGGCTGCGCCAACTGCTGAGTTAAAACGTTACAAGTGCAGTTGCACGGGTATGACCCTGGTGATACCCTAATTGCATGAAAGTCGCAGTATCTATTCCA
The DNA here is from genome assembly GCA_963774415.1 of uncultured Gammaproteobacteria bacterium. Taxonomy (GTDB): domain Bacteria; phylum Pseudomonadota; class Gammaproteobacteria; order Xanthomonadales; family SZUA-36; genus SZUA-36. Next base: position 465,875 of record CAVZEU010000001.1, read on the forward strand.
GACCCAATTTTTGAAGCAGCTGAGAGGCTTGCCAAGCAACGCCGCGTGCCTCGCAGTCAATTATTTGCCGAAGCACTTGAAGCTTATTTGGAAGACAGAGATGCACAAGCTGTTACTGCTTCATTGAATGAAATTTATACCAGTGAGTCGTCTGCACTGGAAGCAGGGCTGCAAAAGGCACAGTACGACTCTATAGAACATGAAGCGTGGTGAAATTTGGTGGGCTAACTTACCACCCGCTTCTGGGTCGGGGCCTGGTTATCGCCGTCCAGTCCTTGTAGTCCAATCCAACGCATTCAATGAGAGCAAGCTCTCTACTGTTCTCGTAGCGGTGATCACCTCTAACTTAGCCTTGTCTGATGCGCCAGGTAACGTGAGGCTGAGTAAATCCAGTGGAGGTCTGTCAAAGGCATCGGTGGTCAATGTGTCTCAACTCCTAACCATGGACCGTGGCCTGCTTGGTAAACGGGTTGGCCTTCTGCCTGCGCGGACAATGCAACGCGTAGATGCCGGATTGAAACTGGTGTTGAGTCTATGACAAATAACCGGTCATTGAACCTGGACGCGCTAAAGCGAGCCGGTTAATTCAAACGTTAAGCGACACAGTCGTCTTGTTGCGCATCTCGAACGGAGGACACCATGGGACTCTTGACTTTCAGCATCAACGTCTCACTCGACGGTTGCGTCGACCACCAGGAAGGAATCGCCGACGACGAGACACACACCTTCTTCACCCAACTCATGGATGAAGGCGGCGCGATGCTGTGGGGCCGTGTCACCTACGAGATGATGGAAAGCTACTGGCCGGCGGTTGCGCGCGGCGACATGGAGGCACCACCGGCGCTTCGCGAGTGGGCCGTCAAGCTGGAGGCAAAGCCGAAGTATGTGGTGTCGTCAACGCGTAAGGACTATTCATGGACCAATAGCCACCACATCGCCGGCGACCTTCGCACGGGTGTGCAGAAACTCAAGGATGCGACCCCGGCTGGTGTGCTCCTTGGTAGCGGTAAGCTCGCGGCAGAGCTCGATCGGCTGGATCTGATCGATGAGTACAAATTCCTCGTCCACCCCAGGATCGTCGGCCACGGCCCGACCCTGTACCAGAGTGGGCTGCCGACTACGCGACGGCTTGAGCTGGTCTCGGCAACGCCGCTCCTTAACGGTGCTGTCGCGATGCACTACCGGCGCGAGCGTTGACTTGGAGTTGGGTCATGTCGACTAACAACACGCTGCAGCCGGACGGGCCACGAAATAGCTCGGCCCGCCGGTGAGCGCGGGCGTTGGCCAGTCTATATCCACACATCATTCTCGGCCGTTCTCTCGCCCCCCTCGTGCCCCGTATTCAGAACCCCGCGAGGCTCAATAAGGAGCACCCGGGCCTCGTCTTCCGCATAGGGCTTATGTTCGACCCCCTTCGGGACCACGTACATTTCGCCTTTGCTGATATGGACATGGCCATCTTTGAAGTCTATGCGTAGGGTTCCGTCGAGAACGATGAAAGTCTCATCCGTGTCCTTGTGGTCATGCCAAATGAAATCGCCTTTGATCTTTACGATCTTAAACTGATAATCGTTCATCTCGGCGATCACTTTGGGCGCCCACTGCTCGTCGAAGAGGCTGAATTTTTGCGCGAAATTTATTGCCTTATATGTCATGGGCAATTCTCCAATATTTTCGTCTAACTCTCTCCATCAGTCGCCGCTTCGGGTGTTATCGCCTCGCCGGGTCCTTATCCAAGTGCGCCTGTAGCCGGCCGAGCGCCTGTTCCCACTGTCTCGAGATTTGGTTCAGGTATCGGTGTACCACAGCAAGCTGCTGAGGCTGCAACTCGAATATCCGCTCGCGACCCTCATGGCGGCTCGTGGCGAGATCGGCCTTCTCCAGGGCGACCAGATGTTTGGTCACGGCCTGACGAGAGACGGTCGCGCCCTCAGCAAGTTCCGAGATTGACTGCGGCCCGTTGCGTGAGAGTCGGTCGAGCAGTTGCAGGCGGGTTGGATCGCTCAGCGCGGCAAAAAGCGGCGCGGCCCGGTCGAAGCGTGGAGCAATGTTCGCAGCAAGCATTGACGGTTTCTCTGTCAGGCCATTCGGGCGAGATATTTCTCGATAAGGGTAAGTTGCGCCTCCCAGCCTCTCTCATTCCCTTCGAACGCCTTGGCTCGCCGCGCGAGCGGGATGGCGTCGAAACCAGACTCGGTGATGGTCAGCCGTGTTCCTTCGGCAACCTCCTCCAGCTCGAAGGTAACGAGGGTGGTGGGTTCTTTCGAATAATCAACCTTGGAATCAACGGCACCCGGGTGCCAGCGGTAAGAGAAGAGATGCATAGGCTCGACCCGGTCGATGGTTATTTCGAATCGGAGTCCTTCGTACGGCCGCTGACCCTTCGCAATTTCGGGGTCGACCGATGTCGGAACGAGCTCGCCGGTCAGGCGCGCGCCGGCCACGAACGGGCCATCGAAGCGCATTCCAAACCATGTGCCGAATTCCCGGGCGTCGCTGATTGCGCGCCAGACGCGATCAAGAGGCGCGCGAAGGAGAATCCGCTTCTCAATGCGATCGGTACTGGATGCCATTTGAAACTCCTGTACTATGCAACCTATTGGTTGCATCTAGGATACAGGAGCTTCGGCGTACACGCAATCACGGGGTTGCATATTATGCCGAACATTTGTGGTGCCGGGCATTCTCCTGCAATCAGACCCTTCAAACTGGCATAATCCTGAGAGGAGATACCGCCTAACCAGGCGCCCAGCCGACCGTCCGACGGCTGTGCTTGGGCGTTATGCATTTACAAAACTCGGAGGATAAATAATGAAGCTCGAAGGATCATGTCATTGCGGTAGCGTGCACTTCAGCGTTTTGTCCGACCATCCCTATCCATTCAACCACTGTTATTGTTCGATCTGCCGGAAAACTGCAGGCGGTGGCGGTTATGCTGTCAACCTGGGTGGGCACTTTGAGACACTAAAGGTTGAGGGAGAGAAATTTATCAGTGTCTACAGCGCGATTATCAAAGACTCCGAAACCGGAGAAAGCCAGGAGAGTCCCGGACAAAGGCATTTTTGTAAAAAGTGCGGAAGCGCTCTCTGGCAATGGGACCCGAGATGGCCAGAACTTGTGCACCCATTTGCTTCCGCAATTGATACGGATCTACCCGTACCACCGGAGCGCACGCATATGATGTTGGGCTCAAAGCCTGGATGGGTTGAGCTGCATCCCGGACCAAACGACAAATTGTTTGAAGCGTATCCGCAAGAGTCGCTTGCGGATTGGCATGTGCGATTGGGACTTGAGGACCGAAATGCATAACAAACGGATGCAGCCGGTCGCGGCGAAGCTGCGCCGCTGATGCGAAGCGTTAGACTTCAGTGAGGCAGCATGGGAAAGAGTAGGCTGGAAGCATTTAGTGATGGTGTACTAGCCATCATCATAACTATCATGGTTCTTGAATTAAAAATTCCTCACGGGACAAGAATTGATGTGCTTGTCCCGATACTGCCAAATTTCCTCAGCTACGTTCTCAGTTTCATTTATGTGGGTATTTACTGGAACAACCATCATCATTTACTTCACGCTGCCAGGGAAGTTTCAGGCAGTGTCCTTTGGTCGAATCTGAATTTGCTCTTCTGGCTTTCATTATTTCCCTTCGCTACAGGCTGGATGGGTGAAAATCATTTTGCCCCATTGCCAACAGCCGTATATGGAGTCGTTCTGTTTATGGCGGCTATTGCCTATTACATATTGCAACGTTGCATCATGGCTACGGATGGCTGTAGTTCACTTCTTCGCAAGGCAATAGGCTCAGACTGGAAAGGAAAGCTCTCGCCGGTTCTCTACTTCGCGGCAATAGGTTTGTCGTTTGTATATCACTGGGCAGCACAAGCCATATATGTAGCAGTAGCGTTTATGTGGCTTGTGCCAGATAAAAGAATAGAGCGGGCAATAAATGAAACCTAGCAAGTCAATCAACTTCGCGCCTACGGCGCCGGATGCAGCAAAGCTGCGCCGGTTGTTGGGGCGTTAGGTAGTCAAATGATATTGCTACAGCGCAAGCAGTTAAAAATGCTTGCCATTATTTCTGGTGCCATTGCCACTGTTGTCTGGGTACCGTTTGCGATATTAGTTACATTTGCAACGTGGGGAGCCATGTTTCAAGCACGAGGAACGGGTGCAACAATTTTTATTTTTTGGGCACCGCTAGGCCTTCTCGGAGTAGTCAGTTTCTGGTTCTGGGCATTCTCGAAGCAGATTACATCAACAATAAATCGTGCGGTCATTTCGGCACTCATTAGCATCGGGATTATCGCCACGATTCCATTTATTTTTCTTGGTGCGGCGTTTTTTGCCATGGCGGGTGCGGGCATTATTCCGGGTGCGTATGCAATTGTGGACATATGGCTACCTAACAAACCCATCCAGCGGACGGCAAAAAGCGGTGCGGCTGATGGGTAATGTTAAAGCGCAATAAACACATGGACATACCGGAAAAAGTTCAACAGTTTTATAAGTTATCTAAAGACTACTGCCAATGGGCGGAGAACGGCCCAGGTCCAGAAGAAAGCGAAGTATTTACAGCATTATATTTCGTTTCAGCATTATATAATCAGGCTTTGAGCCTACCCGATGTTGAGCCGTCAGATGATGATCATGACGATTTAGATATTACCAAAGTTGAATCTGAACCAATTTATAAAAGGTTCGCTAGCATCCCCTTTCAATACTATTCGGAAATATTTCATCCAATTTCAGATTCTCCAGATGAACCAACCGTCGGAGATATTGCTGACGACCTTATGGATATATATATCGACCTAAAGCAAGGCATATTGATTTACGAAAAAGGTGTCCCGGTTGACGCAGCTTTTCTGTGGCGTACAACATTCGGATTGCACTGGGGGAGGCACGCAACAAGTGCTTTAAGGGTTTTACACATTTACGGCACTGAATTATCAGAAGAATGAAAATCGCTTTAACAACGCAGTTGAGTTCGACGGTTAAAACCTGCGGGGTTTACCGTGTCTCACCGCAACGTTAGATCGCACGGAAGCCATGCATCAAGCCATCGCACATATCGCCCTTGTAGTTCGTGATTATGACGAAGCCCTTGCCTTCTACGTTGGCAAGCTTGGCTTCGATATTGTCGAAGACAAGTATCAGCCGGAACAGGACAAACGCTGGGTGGTAATCTCTCCCCCTGGCGATTCAAGCACATCTTTGCTGCTAGCTCGCGCATCCACACCGCAGCAGGAGACATTTATCGGCAATCAAACAGGCGGCCGTGTTTTTTTGTTTCTGCAAACCGACGATTTTTGGCGAGACTACAACCGCATGGTCGACTCCGGCGTTCACTTTGTCCGTCCACCGAGCGAGCAACCATACGGTACAGTGGCCGTATTTGAGGATCTGTATGGCACTCGCTGGGATCTCCTTCAGTACAACAAGTCCACCCCTTACGCTTCGGATGAGGTCTAACTGTTCGTTCAAGCCGACCGCACACTGGCTACGCCAGCGGGCGGCGTCATAACTCCGGCGGTATGAGTCACTATGAAAACCGATAAAGAAAATATCCACCGCTGCGAAGAGAACTTCTATGACGACATTGGGATTGAATATCAGAGAATTAATGTAGAGCAAAACTCATGGGTCATCGATTACATATGGCGAGCTAAGGGCGATGACGTCGAAGACGGAATAGCGGAAAAAGTCGGTGATATCATTATGCAAGATACCTTGCTTATCTCGTATTGTCCGTTCTGCGGGAAAAGGCTTACCGATGACAAGAAGAATGCATGGTGACTCATAACAAACCGGCCAACCTTGCCCATTTCAAGTTTATGGTAAAGGCAAGTGGAGAAAAAGGAAGGGTATCGCCGAGGGTGAGTTTCTGGATGGTGCTATCCGAGCAGCAGAGTCGGGCGGCATTTGGCAACGGCAACCGCGATGGCTTCACACGCAATGTGGCACCATCTGGGGCCGGCAGGAGCGGTCCCTGTTGGAGGAGGCTTGCAAGATGCAGGAGGATGAACACATCGATGTCGTCAGGCGGTACTTCGATGCCTGCAATTCCGGGGCGCTCGAGGACTTCCAGTCGACTTTGGCCGAGGACGTGATCCACTACTTTCTGCCTTACCGGTTTACACCGATCAGAGGCGCTGATCATCTGGCTCGATTTTGGCGCAAGTTCAAGCAGGCTTCCGATACCGTCTGGGCAATCGACGAGATCATCGCCCAGGGGGACCGCGCTGTCAGCGAGTGGAGCCTGATCTGGACTCCACCGGGAACCAGCTTACGCGTGAAGATGCGAGGCAGCGAGTGGTACGAGATGCGCTCTGGCGTTATCGGCGAGATACGCGCCTACTTCGCCTATGACGAAAGTGGCGATGCGGAACTCACGGGATTTCCATATCGCGACCGACGCTACCTGATGGAGTAGCCCAGCGGTTCGAGACGGATGGGAGGCGACATTGACTCGCAGTCAAATAATGGGTGAAGCGGCACAGGCGAATGCGTCGCGTTACCTGGAGGCCCGGAACGCCGCGAACCTGGATCTTCTCGATGAAATCTACTCTCCGGAGGCAGTCGTGGACGACTGCAGCGCGCCAGAGGATTTGCATGGGTTGGAGGCGCTAAAGTCTCACTACGAAGCGAGCCATAATGGCTTTCCATATTTCCAGATTCACTTCGATGACATGCTCGTTGCTGAGAATCACATCATTTTCAGATGTACGGTCGAAGGGACACAAACCGGCACACTGCGTGGGATGCCGGCGACCGGGGAGTATGTATGTTTCCCGGCCGTGGCAATTGAGGTGACATGAAACCCTCCCGGTTCATGCACCGCACCTCAAGTTTGGGTACATTTGAAGTGAAATGAAGAATCTGAGCGCCAACGAATTTGAAGAGCTTCAACTGTGGCAGAAGAGGATGATCACAGTCCTTGTCACCATTATGGCGGCTCTTGTACTTGTCGTATGTGCGGACTGGATTATTGGCATATCCCGGATGGTTGCATCGTTTGCCTTTTTAGTATTATTGGCTCTGGCAGGTTTGGGGATTTTCATTCAGTTCAGTCAAAAGTGCCCGAGATGTGGGTACCGTCTGGGGTTTCAATCTCGGCTCCTGGTTCCCCAAAACTGCAAGAAATGTGGGGTCGGTTTGAAGTGAGGCATCTGGTGCACCTGACAATATGTCCAAACCTAACGCGGCAGGGCCGCGCCGGTAAACTTAGCCGTTAGGCGGCATAAAAACCAGAGGTACTTCCCATGGATCAAAAACAACCACCGACATCGTTGCAGGGTTCCTGTCACTGCGGCGCTGTGCGTCTTACGCTTCCCGCAGCGCCAGACACGGCGACGAGTTGCAACTGCTCTTTATGTCGGCGCACTGGAGGCATATGGGCTTACTACGAATTCGGCTCAGTCTCTATCGAGGGCCACCCAGAAAACACCGAAAGCTATATCTGGGGCGATCGAACCCTCAGGAATGTGCGCTGCAAGACTTGCGGTATCGTCACTCATTGGGAGCCGCTTGAAGCCGTGCCCGGTGATCGCCACGGCGTAAACTTACGAAATTTTGAACCCGAGTTGCTGGAGTCGACCGTCATCAAGCACTTCGACGGGGCAGACACCTGGAAATTCCTCGATTGAGAGCTATCCAATTTTCGCCTCGGGCGCTCATAAGTTCACAGGCGCCCCCTAACGATTCGTCCAGGCCGACGCCGCTTAGCTAAACCGTCAGGGTGCATGACCAACTGGTCAGATCAAAGGACAGTTCCGTGGGTCGAATCGTTGTTATGAACCATCTGACGTTGGATGGGGTAATGCAGGGGCCTGGCCGCCCCGACGAGGACACTCGCGGCAGTTTCACGCACGGCGGTCGGGCCCAACGGTCCGTAACCGCTGGTGATGAAGCTGGAAAGACGATGCGCCAGCGCTCCGCCGCTGAACTTTGCCGTTATGCCACCATAAGAAATTGTCATTGCACATTAAGATCGTTGGCAAAATCAGGCAAGGGAAGACCTTGGTGCTTTGCGAACAGTCGAGTTACACTGGTACGAGGCCACAGGGATCGGCCGGAAGGCATATAAAATCAAGCATGTTCGAGTGATAGACGAGGCGGGAGAACACCATAGGTATCCCGCTGCATGCTTTGTAGACGCCAATCTTGCCAAAAAACGCAGGATGCGGTTTCCAAAGCAGCATAACAAACCGCTTCAGTACAGTCCGGCCCTTCAGGCTCCCATCAGGGGCACTTTACAGTGCGCTGGTGGGCTGACACATTGGACAGCAACCAGAGAAGTGATGCTATGAACACGAAGTTCTTCATTCGGCTCGATGAAACGCTACGTGATCTGGAGACCGACCCGGCGACCGCAAAGGATCCCATCAAGCGGATGTTCCTTTGCGACGGCGAGGACGTGTCCGCGAATGTCAACATTCTCGAAGATACCGGGGATCTTATTCACATTCAGCCGTTTCACGATGAGCTTGTGCTGATTCTGGAAGGCGAGTGTGGCTTTCGTGTCGGCGGCGAGACCAGGCGAGTCAAGGCGGGTGACCTGATCTTTATCCCGCGTGACACAGTCCATGGTCCCATGATAGACAGCGGGCGCGTCGCCGTTCTTTCGATCTTCGCGCCGTTTTTTGATCGCTCAAAGAAGAACATCCGCTGGTCGAGGAACGCGTTTACCTGAGTGCCCAACAAGCCGATGCAGAGGCAGGGCTGCAGCCGCCGCTGATCGGCATCATGTTGGCTGCCAGGGCATCAACGGGAGCTTGAAGTGAGCCTTTTCTACAAATTCCAGTACCTGGTCGGCTTAACGCCGTGGGAACGGATGCCGTCACTTCCCATAGGCGAACAGGCCGTCGCGCTCCTCGAGCGGGAAGAGAGTGGTCGAGAACCGCCCTATGGTCGCGCGCTCGACCTCGGATGCGGCACCGGCCTCTGGTCGGTTCGCCTGGCTCAACGCGAGTGGGAAGTCACCGGCATCGACATCGTGCCGAAGGCGGTGCGAATCGCCCGCGAACGCGCACGCCGTGCCGGCGCGGAGATTCGGTTCGTCGAAGGGAGCATCACGGCCCTCGCGGCCGCGGGTATCGCGCCGGGAATTCAGCTCTTCCTGGACTTTGGCGCCGTCCATGGTCTCGAGCCCGGGCAGGTGCGTGCGGTGGGCCGTGAAGTCACGGCGGCGGCTGCCGAGGACGCCACGCTCCTGATGTACGCGTTCTCACCGGGTCGCAGGGGACCGTTGCCGCGAGGCATCAGCCGGGAGGAGATCGAACAAGCCTACAGCGGATGGAGGATCACCGACGAGGAAGGCTTCGACCTGGCGGGGGCGCCCCATTTTGTGCAGAAAGCACAGCCTCGCTTTTACCGCCTTCGCCGCGGACGAACATGATGGTGTTGCCCGGCCTTTCGGCGCTGAAAGCGAGAACGCCCAGCGGAAATATGTACGGAGTTGATAGCGGAGGCCCGGAGGGCGTTACCGGAGAAGAGTCATGTGATTTGAGGGCATGGCATGTTATCGAATGCAGATGATCCAACGGTAGCCCAGGCCGCTTCCCCTCGCCAGTGGACCGGATTAGTCGTGGTGTATCTCCTTATCCCGCTGATCTTGATGATCTGCGGTGGGGACCTGGGTTGGTGGCAGGCGTGGGGCTATTCCCTGCTGTTTGTTGCCGCCGGCCTGGGCGGGAGAATCTGGGCGGAACGGCGGCATCCGGGGCTGTTGGCCGAACGACAAAACAGGGAGAAGATCCAGTCCGCGAAAGCCTGGGACAAAGTGCTTGCGCCGTTGATGGCGCTGAGTGTGAGTTTCCCGCCGGTCATTGTCGCCGGGCTGGATCATCGTTTTGGCTGGTCACCCGAATTTCCGTTGTCGCTCATCGTGGCCGGCTTGCTCCTGATCTCGCTCGGATACGCGTTCGCCGCCTGGGCGTTGATAGAGAACCGCTTTTTCTTCAGCGTGGTGCGGATTGAAGTGGATCGAGGGCATGTGGTGTGTGACAGTGGCCCCTATCGGATTGTGCGGCATCCGGGCTATGCTGGAATGGTGTTGGCGCTCCCGGGCATCGTGCTGGCCCTAAACTCGATGTGGACATTGATTCCGGCGGCCGCGGCACTCATCATCACGGTGATTAGAACGGTGCTGGAAGACCAGGCTCTGATGGACGAGTTGCCGGGCTATCGCGGCTATGCGCAGCGCGTGCGCTACCGGTTGATTCCGGGGATTTACTGAAGGGGCGCAACTGCGCGATTTATTGCAACGGGCGGGCTTGGTTGCGCGGGCTCGATGGCAGTTTAGCCGGGTTCCAGCGGCCGCCGCGCGGGCGGCAGGGGCAGGGCGTTAGACCTCAGGAAATGGACACGACCACCGAAAACATCCTTGCCGCGGCTGCCGCATTACCAGGCCTGTATGGCTACGTCTGTTGGATACGCCGCGGCGTAAATGCTCGAAAAGCGGCCAGGTGGGCACGGAAGAACCACGCGGAAGCATGGGACAGCCTTCATTGGATCGCCAAGAGAAATCACTGGGCAGGCGTCGAGGCCCTGATTACGAAAGGCGTGATATCCGGGCCAGAGGTAGAGAATTACCGTGCCCGCGATGACTATCTGGAGAAGGCTACCTGGGTCGGGCTATCAATCTCAGCGGCGCTCCTGCTCGTCATCCTTGCGCTCAAATATGTCTCGTCCATGGTCGGTTGAAAGTCCAACTGTGTTTTAACCGGTCGCGGCGATGCGACGCACCGTTTCCCGACTTTTCCGAGCCCGCGCCAGCTAAAGCGGCGCTGACCGAATTTTCACAACAGGCGCACATTGTGCTTATATGGGCCCATGAAAGCGCACTCCTTCCTCCGGACCCTGGTGGTCTTTGTACTCGGCCTGATCAGCGGCGCGCAAGTCGCCCTGTACCTCTACGACTACTACGACGACGGCGTCGCCGACCCCAGATCGCTGTTGATCGGAATCGTCATGGTTGGCTTTTCCGTCGGCTTCATCGTCTATTCGTTCGCACGCAAGCACGAAGGCGACCCGGGGCCTGACGGGCACGGGGAGTGAAGCTGCCGGCGGCGTCGGTTTCCGGCTCGCCAATCTTCGTCTAGGGAGAGGACTGGTATGCACACCAAACAGCGTCTGACCGATTCGGGAGCGCCGGCCCCGTGATGTACGACTGGCTCTTCGAAGTGAGTTGTCCGTATTGCGGTGAGCCGACGCAGGTGCATGCCTCGGCGACCGGGACGGCCGAGGACTTTGTCGAGGATTGCAGCGTGTGTTGTAGCCCGATGTTGGTCCACGTGAGGTGGGACGAGACGGGCCGGGCAATCGCCATCGCCGAAAGGGAATCGGGCTGAGGATCGCAAACAGGAAAGACGATAACGTTAAACGCGATTCCGGCGGACACGGACAGAACGGCAGAATTACGTGCGGCGGGCGCACCGCGGGTGAGCGTGGGGCCACGCCTGCGCGGTTTGTAGGAAAATCCCACATTAATGACTTTCATGGTCATTAATTGTCGACTCGAACGTGGACTTTGACTATAGTTGCTGCAGGGCAACGGGTCAGCTAAAGAGGGAAATCATCTACTAAACGGGATCTATCCAAAAGGGGGGAATCATGATCCAGGTACTCATCATCGATGACCAGGCGCTGGTTCGAACGGGCCTGCGCTACATACTCGACCAGAACAAAGACGTCGTCAAGGTTGCCGAAGCACCGTCGGGGGAGGCGGCCTTGAGCCGATGCCGACGCTTCAGTCCCGACGTCATCCTTCTCAGCGTCAATCTGCCCGGTCTGACCGGGTTCGAGGTAACGCGCAGGCTCAAGCGGGCCTACCCTCAGGCCGGGATTATCGTCCTCGCCATTCACGCCAAACCGCCTTACCCCGAGCGCCTGCTCGACGCCGGCGCCAGCGGCTACCTGACGCTGGATTGCGAGGCGGGCGAACTCTACAAGGCGGTCAAGTCGGTCGCGGCCGGACGCCGCTACGTCGGCAGCGAGGCCGCCAAGCAGCTGGCTTTGTCCATGTTGCCCGGGGGTGTCGCGTCACCGTTCGAGGAACTCTCGGCCCGCGAGATGGAAGTCATGCTGAAACTGACCGAAGGCAGCCGCATTCCGGATATCGCGGCCTTGCTCTGCCTGAGCGCAAAAACCGTTTCCACCTACAAGTACCGGATATTGGAAAAGCTGGGTGTGCGCAGCGAGGTCGAACTGGTGCGCATGGCCATGCGTTACGGCCTGGTCGAGGCCGCCTGAAAAAGACAAGGGGCGGCTTCGGCCGCCCCCTCAGGGATTGCCTGTAGCGGCCGCGAGCGCGGCGGCTCCCGACCGGCCCCGGTCAGTCTGGCGACCCGGCCTCCCTGGAGGACTCGGGTTTCAGGGTGTAAAGGCCCTTGGTGCCGGCTTCCGGTTTGGCCTTGGGCGTGGTCTCCTTGTCTTCCCCGCCCCTGGGGCGCTCCGCGGGCGTTGCGGATGAAGGCTCGGCAGGTCGGCCGCTGGTTTCCTGCCTGTCAGCAGGCTTGTCAGCAGGCTTGTCAGCAGGCTTGTCAGCAGGCTTGTCGGCAGGCTTGTTATCAGGCTTGCTTTCTGACGGCTTGTCTGGCCTGTTACCTGGCTCTGCATTCGAGCTGGGGGCGCCGCTTTTCTCGTCACCGGATTGTCGCGGCGGCCTGTCGCCGGACTCGTCTTTGGGGTCCGTGGACTGCGCGGAGCGCTCTGCACGGGGTTTGGAGCCACTGGTCTTGTAGGGTGAACGCCGTCTGCGCGTGCTCTTTTGATCGCCTTGCTCGCTTTGCCCGGCCTGGCGCGTATCCGCGCTTGCGGCGGCCTTGTCGGTTTCGGACGCGCGGCCATTGCCGGCGTCAGCGCCCTGTTTTGCGTCGTTGGACGTCATGTTGTCCGCGCGTGGCGCTTTTTTGCGCGAAGCCTTGCGTTTCCTGGGCCTGCTTCCCGGCTGCCCGGATTTGGCTTCGGACGGCTGGCTTCCCCCCGCTTGTTGCTGCGGGTTCTCGCGGCCCGACTTCGAAGCGGTTTTCTTGGCGCTGCGCTTCTTGCCGCTGCGCTTCTTGCCGCTGCGCTTGTGTTGATCGCGCGGCTGGCTGTCCTTATCGGCCGTCTTTTTTGTCGCCTTGCGGGACGTGTTCTGGCGCTGCCCCTGGCCGTTTCCGCCTTTGTCAGGCCGGCTCTCCGAGGCGGTGGGCTGTTTGTCCGCGCTGGCTTGCCGCTTCGCCGTCGGGGATTCCTGCGCGGTTTTCGGCCCAGCGAACAACAGGTTGGCGAGGCGGCTGAAAAGGCCGGGCGACTTTTCCACCGCGTGTTGCGGCGCGGGCCGGCCGTGGTTCGGGCGCGTGACCGCGGGTACCGGCGGCGGCGCCGCGGCGCTGGCCTGTGACAACTCGTTGGCGACCAGTTCCGTATCGGGTTGCTCGACCCGCTTGAAGCTGGGTTCGTCGGTCACTTCGGATTTCCGCACACGGCGTATTTCGAAATGCGGCGTTACCAGGTGCTCGTTGGCGAGGATCATGATGGGCACGCTGTGCCGTTTCTCGATGCTGGCGAGGGCGCTGCGCTTTTCGTTGTGCAGAAAGTTGGCGACTTCACCGGGAGCCTGCACGATGATCTGCCCGGTATAGTCTTTCATGACCTCTTCCTCGGCCAGGCGCAATATCGACAGCGCCAACGACTCGACGCTGCGGATGGAGCCATAGCCGTCGCAGCGGGGGCAGGTCGTCAAGCTCGATTCGCCCAGGGACGGGCGCAACCGCTGGCGCGACATCTCCAGCAGGCCAAAGCGCGAGATACGGCCGATCTGCACGCGCGCCTTGTCCACCTGCATGGCCCGCCGCAGGCATTCTTCGACTTCGCGTTGATGGCTGCGGTTGGTCATGTCGATAAAATCGATGACGATCAGCCCGCCGAGGTCCCGCAGCCTCAATTGACGTGCGATTTCCTCGGCCGCCTCCATGTTGGTGTTATGGGCCGTCTCCTCGATGTCCGAGCCCTTGGTCGCGCGCGCGGAGTTGATGTCGATCGACAGCAGCGCCTCGGTATGGTCGAAGACGACGGCGCCGCCGGACGGGAGATGTACCGTACGCGCGAAAGCCGACTCGATCTGGCTCTCGATCTGGTAGCGGCTGAACAGCGGCACCGGGTCCTTGTACAGTTTCAGCTTGCCCAGATTGTGCGGCATGACCTGCTGCATGAATTCGCGTGCGTCGTTAAAGACCGACGGGTCGTCGATCAGGATCTCGCCGATGTCCGCGCGCAGGTGATCGCGCAGGGCGCGGATGAAAAGGTTGCTCTCCTGGTAAATCAGGAACGGCGCCTTTTGGGTGGCGGCCGCCTGTTCGATCGCGCTCCACAATTGCAGCAGGTAATCGAGGTCCCATTGCAGTTCGTCCGCATCGCGGCCCACGCCGGCCGTGCGGATGATGATGCCGACGTTATCGGGGGTCGTGACCTTCTGCAGTTGTTCGCGCAGGTGGTCCCGGTCGTTACCGGTGATGCGGCGTGAAACGCCGCCGGCGCTGGGATTGGTCGGCATCAGCACCAGGTAGCGCCCCGCCAGTGAAATGTAGGTCGTCAGGGCCGCACCCTTGTTGCCGCGTTCCTCTTTCTCGACCTGGACGATAATTTCCTGGCCTTCGCGCACGACTTCGCGGATGGAGACTTTTCCGTCCTTTTTGCGCGCGTCCTTGGCATAACATTCGGGGCAGATTTCCTTCAACGGCAAAAAGCCGTGCCGGGTTGAACCGAAGTCGACGAAACAGGCCTCGAGCGATGGCTCGACGCGTGTGATACGCCCTTTGTAGACGTTTGACTTTTTCTGTTCCTGGGAGGGGACCTCGATGTCGAGGTCGAACAGGTTCTGGCCCTCGGCGATCGCGACGCGCAACTCTTCCGGCTGAGTCGCGTTAATCAGCATTCTTTTCATTGTATGTTCCTCAGGCACCCCGGTACGGGGCGGCAGCGGTTGGTCACGACCTGCATGGCCGTGCCACCACTGAACGAGCCCGGCTTTTCCAAGCGGAATGCCGGGGTACCATGTTTTGTTTTCAACGCCGGGCACCATGGCCCGGTCCAACTGGCAGTTGCATCACTGCCACTGAAATTCTGTGTAACTCGCCGTATCTGTCCGGCGGCCGAATCCGCTTGATCCTGTCGGTGGCACAACGTGTAAACTGTCGTTGTGCAAGTAGACTGCTCACATATTGGGTTCAGTCCGGTGCTTGTCCCGGTCGGCGCCGTGGCGCTATGGACAGCGGTTCGGCAGGTCGAACTCGTAGCCATGACAATATAGCAGTGTTTTTATTTTCTATCAATGAGTTGGAATCCAGTGGTAACAAACAGAAAAACCAGCGGTGTAAGTCACGTCGAGGTTTCACGGCACCGGCACGGCCAGCGACTGGATAACTTCCTCTCGGCGCGCCTCAAGGGGGTGCCGCGTTCACTGATTTACCGGCTGATCCGCACCGGCCAGGTGCGCGTCAACGGCGGCCGGGCCCGGCCATCCAGACGCCTGGAAACCGGCGACACGGTCAGGATACCGCCAGCGAAGATGCGCGGTCAGGGTGATCCGGACATTCCGCGCAAGGTCATTGATCTCCTGGCCGCCTCGATTTGTTTTGACGACGGCGACATCATGGTCGTCGACAAGCCGGCCGGCATGGCCGTCCACGGCGGCAGCGGCGTCGACTGGGGCGTGGTCGACGCGGTTCGCCGCCTGCGGCCGGCCAAGCAGGTCGACCTGGTGCACCGGCTCGACCGCGTGACCAGCGGCTGCCTGCTGCTTGCGCTCAGCGGCGCCGCGCTCAAGTGGCTCAATGAGCAACAGGCGGCGCAGCGGATCGACAAACGCTACCTGTGCCTGTTGGACGGCGTGTTGCCGCAGCCGGTGGTCGAGGTGGATGAACCGATCGGCAGGAGCGAGCGCGCCGGCGAACGGTCGATGCAGGTTGACCCGGCGGGCAAGCCCGCGCACACGACATTCAGCAAGCTGCATGACTATGGCGCCTGCAGTTACGCAGAAGCGAATCTGCACAGCGGGCGCACGCACCAGATTCGCGTGCACGCCGCTCATCTGGGCATGGCCCTGGCCGGCGACCGTGTTTACGCGCCCGCGGCCCGGCAGGACCACTGGCGCCAAATGGGCCTGTCGCGGTTGTTTCTGCATGCGCACCAGGTTTCGTTTACGTCGCTCGACGGTGCCGAGCAGCTGGTCAGCGCGGCCTTGCCGGACGAGCTGAGGACGTTCCTCGATTCCCTGACTTGAGGCGGCGGTCATTTCCTACGTCCTGGCAACCAATCCCGACTGGTCCGGGGCCTTTCGCTGTGTTCTAATTCCGTGATGCTGAAACCATTGTCCGCCTTTATTGGTTTGCGTTATTTGCGCGCCAGGAAGCAAAGCCACTTCGTTTCCTTCATATCGTTGATATCCATGCTGGGTATCGCGCTGGGCGTGACGACGCTGATCACGGTCATTTCGGTGATGAACGGCTTTGAAAAGGAACTGCGCGCCCGTATTCTCGGCGCCATTTCGCACGCGACGATACAGGCGCTCGACAAGCCGCTGGATCATTGGCGGGAAGTGATTGCGAAGGTCGACAAGCGCAGCGATGTGATCGCCGCGGCGCCCTATATCGAAGTCCCCGCGTGGCTGGAGGCGAACGGGTCCCACGGCGCGCTCGTGCGCGGCATCGATCCGGCCTATGAAGCCAGGGTGTCCGAGGTCGCCACTCACATGGTCGACGGGCGCCTCGACGCCCTGCGCAGCGGGCAATGGGGCATCGTGCTCGGGACCGGCCTGGCGCTGCGGCTCGGGGTCGGCCTCGGCGACAAGGTCACGGTCATCGCGCCCCACCTCAAGGCCAGCCCGTTCGGGGCGACCCCGTTGATGCGCAGGTTTACCGTCGTCGGCATGTTCGAATTCGGTGAATACGAGAATGACAGCGGCCTGGCGATGATCAACATCGAGGATGCCGCCAGGTTGCTGCGGATGCCGGAAGCATCGATCGGCGGTATTCGTTTGCGGCTAAAGGACCTCGACAAGGCCCGCTGGGTCGCGCGTGACATTTCCGAGCAACTGGGCGGTGACTTCCGCGTCAGGGACTGGACCCAGGAGCGCGGCAACCTGTTCCAGGCGGTACACACGGAAAAAACCGTGATGTGGGTGATCCTGTCACTGATCATTGCCGTCGCTGCCTTCAACATCATTTCGATGCTGGTGATGGTGGTCACCGACAAGCAAGCCGATATCGCCATCCTCAAGACGATGGGCGCGCGCGCCGGAACCATCATGCGCGTATTCGTGGTGCAGGGCAGCCTGATCGGCGTCATCGGTACGCTGGCGGGTGTCGCCGGCGGCATCCTGCTGGCGCAGAACATCGGCACGGTGGTTCCTTTCGTCGAAAAGATATTCGGCTTCAACCTGTTCCCCGAGGACATCTATTACATTACCGAACTGCCGTCGGACCTGCGCAGTTCCGATGTCATCGCCTTCGCGCTGATGTCCCTGGGTATGTCGCTGCTCTCGACCCTGTACCCGGCGTGGCGTGCGTCCAAAACCCAGCCGGCGGAGGCCCTGCGTTATGAATGAGCAGGGCAAACTGGTCATCGAGGCGACCGCGCTCAGCCGCAGTTTCCGCCAGGGGCCGAAAAAGATCCGGGTGCTCAAATCCGTCGACCTGATGGTCCCCGCCGGCACATCGGTGGCGATCGTGGGCGTATCGGGCGCCGGCAAGAGCACGCTGCTGCATCTGCTCGGTGGCCTCGACCGGCCGACGAGCGGGGAAGTCGTATTCGACGGGCATTCCCTGTGGGATATGACGGAACGCGAGCGCGGGGACCTGCGCAATGCCCGCATGGGCTTCATCTACCAGTTTCACCACCTGTTGACCGAGTTTACCGCCCTGGAAAACGTCGCCATGCCGCTGCTGATTCGGGGCCAGTCGACCGCCGAGGCGGTGGCCGCGGCCACGGGCATCCTGGAAAAAGTCGGCCTCGGGCAGCGCCTGGATCACAAGCCGGGTGAGTTGTCGGGCGGTGAACGGCAGCGTGCGGCCGTCGCCCGGGCCCTCGTCGGCAACCCGGCTTGCGTGCTCGGTGACGAGCCGACCGGCAATCTCGACGAGAAGACCGCGGCAAGGGTTTTTGGCCAGCTGCTCGAACTCAATGCGGAATTGAACACCAGCCTGGTGCTGGTCACCCATGACATGCGGCTGGCCGAGCAGATGACGCAGCGGTTCGAACTGCACATGGGAGTGCTGCGGCCGCTGTAACGGGTGCGTTGGCCAAGGGGGGGCATTGAACGTCTGGATCGCCGCCATCGCGGGCCTGCTTTCGCCCTACCTGCTGACCTCGGTGATCCCCGCCGCGGGCATGGTGGCGCTGGCTTGCTCGTGCCTGTGGCTGCTGGCGCGGCCGCGCACCCGCTTGTGGGCGGTGTTGCCGCTCGGCTTCCTTTACACCTCGATAGCGCTCGAGCAGCGGCTCGCGGAAAGACTGCCGCCGGAGCGGGCCAGGTCCGTCTACATCCTGAGCGGAACCATCGCCGGGCTGCCGTATTACCGCGACGAGCGGGTGCTTACTTTCGATTTTTTGCCGGAGGAGCCGCACACGGGGTTGCCGCGGCGCATCCGCGTCAATTGGTATGCCGCAAGACCGCGCCCGGGGCAACAGCCCGGGGCAGGGCTGCCGGTGCTGCACGCGCGCGAGCGCTGGCGCCTGCGGCTGGAATTGCGCACGACCCGGGGCCGGGTCAACTTCAGCGGCGCCGACACTGAACGACGACTTTTTGCCGATGGCGTCGGCGCCCGCGCGACCGTCAGATCAGGGCCGAACCGGCGGCTTGCGGGCCCGGGGGCTTTCGAGCTGCAACACTGGCGGGAAAACCTGCTCGCGGCGCTCGAGCGCGAGGCCGCCGGCCTGCCGGCCCGGCGCATACTCAAAGCGCTCGCGGCCGCCGACCGGCGCGGGCTCAGGCATAGCGACCGCCAGGTTCTGTCCGCCACCGGCACCGGGCACCTGCTGGCCATATCCGGATTGCACATCGGTCTGGCCGCGGCGATGGGTTTTTATCTTGGCCGCCTGCTGCTGTGGCTGCTGCCGTCGAGCCTGCGGCTGCGCGCCGCGGTGGCGGGGCCCTGGGTCACATGCTGGCTGGCAGCGTTGGCTTATGCCGTCGTGGCCGGCCTGGGAGTCTCGACGCAGCGGGCCCTGATCATGCTCGCCGTCACCACCCTGGTCGTCGTCGGCCGGCGTCAAGTCAGCCCGGTGCTGGGGTGGCTCATTGCGCTGGCCGCCGTCTTGTTGCTGGATCCGTTTGCGCCGCTGCGCCCCGGCTTCTGGTTTTCGTTCACGGCCGTGGCCGTGCTGTTGTTCCTGTTCCTGCCGCGCGTCGGCGGCGCCGCTGCCTGGCGCAGGATGCTGCTCGCGCAGGCCGGCATCTCGCTGGTGATGGCGCCGATGAGCATGTATTGGTTCCACCAGGCGAGTTTGCCGGGGTTGCCGGCGAACCTGGTGGCGATACCTGTCGTCAGCTTTATCGTCGTGCCACTGTTGCTGGCCGCGCTGCCATTGCTGCTGGTTCCCGGCCCGGCGGCGCACTGGTTGCTTACCGCTGCGGCGCACAGCGCCAGCGGCTTGATGCATTTTTTGGGGGCGCTCGCGCGCCTGCAACCGGAGAGCATGGCGTCGACGCGCACACCCGGTCTCGTCAGCACGCTGCTGGCGATGGTCGGCGCCTTGGTGCTGCTGCTGCCCCGGGGGCTGGCCCTGAGAACAGCCGGCGTCACCCTGATGCTGCCCCTGTTGCTGCCGGCGGCCAATCGGCTGGCTCCGGGCGAGCTGCGGCTCGACCTGGTGGATGTCGGCCAGGGGCTGTCGGTGTTGTTGACCGCGCCGCGGCACTTGTTGGTGTACGACACGGGTCCCGGCAACGGTGTGGTGGGGGATGGAGGCTGGGACACCGTCGAGAGCACGATCCGGCCGATGATTACCGCCTCCGGCGAGCGGCCCGGGCGCATCATCGCCAGTCACGGGGACCTGGATCATGCGGGCGGTTTCGCGCATCTGCGGGAGATCTATCCCGGCGCCCGCTTCAGCGCCAACATGCGCGAGCGGCCAGCCGCGGTCGAGCCATGCAGGGCGCCGGACCGCTGGGCCTGGGGCGAGCTTCAGTTCGAAGTCTTGCACCCGCGCCCGGGCCTGCCGTACCTGGGCAATGACAGCTCCTGCGTGCTCAGCGTGCAAACAGCGGGCCTGGGCCTGTTGCTGGCCGGTGATATCAGCCGCGTGGTGGAAAGCCGGCTGGTCGCGGCAGGGTTGCGGCCTCACCGGCTATTGCTGGTCCCGCATCATGGCAGCATGACGTCCTCGTCGCCCGGGTTCATTGACCGGGTCGAGCCGGAACTGGCGTTGATATCCGCCGCGCCGGAGAACCGTTTCGATTTTCCGCGCAAGGCTGTGCTGCAACGTTACGCGGCGAGGCGGGTCAAAGTGCTCACCAGCGCCGATTGCGGCGGCATCCGGGTCGTCGGCGGCAACAACGGGCCGTTGCGGATCGAGACCGCGCGCAGGCTGCGGCCGGCCATCTGGCGTTGGCCGCCGGCCGCGCAGTGCCCGTGACCGCTGGCACGACACAACTGCATTTTTCGGAAATTGACATTAAGATAGGCAAAGTCCTTTTCGTATGGCGTCGTCTGTCCCGGCTGTATCCCGGGCTGTCCAAGGAGCGAGCAGCATGTTGGAAATCATTCTTGCCGGTGGCTGGCTGATGGGCCCAATCCTGTTGTGCTCGACGCTTTCCGTGGCGATCATCATCGAGCGTTTCTGGACCCTGCGAAAAAACAAGGTAACGCCGAAGGGATTGGCCGAGCTGGTAGAGACCTGGGCGGCGGCGGACAAGCTGGACTCGCGTCATATCAACCAACTGAAGACCGGCAGCCCGCTGGGCCGGGTGCTGGCGGCCGCGATGGTCAACCGCAAGCGGCCGCGGGAAATCATCAAGGAAGCGGTCGAGGATACCGGCAGACAGGTGGTGCACGACCTGGAACGTTTTCTGAACACGCTCGGGACGATCGCCGGCATCTCGCCGCTGCTCGGTTTGCTCGGTACCGTCATCGGCATGATCAAGGTGTTCTCGACCATCATGGTCAGCGGGGTGGGTAACGCCAACAACCTGGCGGGCGGGATTTCCCAGGCGCTGATTACCACGGCAGCCGGTTTGACCGTCGCGATCCCCAGTTATTTTTTCTACCGCTATTTCAGCGGCCGCGTCACGGAGTTGGTCCTGACCATGGAGGAGCGGGCTATCCACCTGATCGACTGTATCGAACGCGGCAACAGGGGCTGCGCGGAAGAAGTGAGGTTTGGCTAGACGTATGCAACTGAGGCCGACCAAGAAACCCGACCTGCTGCTGGACATGACGCCGCTGATCGACGTCGTGTTCCTGCTCTTGATCTTCTTCATGGTCAGCACCACGTTCGAACACCAGGCCATGCTGAAGGTGGACCTGCCTGAAGCCAGTGATGTTGCCGATGCGGCCAAGGAGCCCAAGGAACTCGAACTGGTGATCGACAAGGACGGACATTTCTACCTGGATAACCGGCAACTGGTCGACGCCAGGCCGGCCACGATCCGGGCGGCGCTGCAGGCGGCGGCGGGCGACGAGCGGGACATGCCGCTGGTGCTGCGCGCGGACGCGCAGACACAGCATCACTTTGTCGTCACGGCCATGGACGTCGCGGCGCAACTGGGCTTCAAACGCCTGTCGATCGCAACCGAGCACGTGCCTCGACAGTGACGCTCGAAGCGCAGGCTGACTATGCCCCGGTCGCGGTCTACACACGGCTGTGGGGCTACACGCGCCGTTACCTCTGGATGTTCGCCGTCGGCGTGCTCGGCGTCAGCCTGGACGCGGCCATGCAGGCCGTTTTCATCCGTTTCGTGGAACCCCTGATCGATCGTGTCTTCGTGGCCAAGGATGCCGCGTTCGGGCTGTGGCTGGCGGGCGCGATCCTGGTCGTCGTGATACTGCGGATCGTCGGGCATTTTTGCGGCAATTACGGCATGGAATGGTCCGGCAGGCGTGTCGTCGCCGATTTGCGCCGCGAGTTGTTCGCCAGTTACCTGCACATGCCCAGTGTTTTTTATGACCGCCACTCGGCCGGCGAGCTGATTTCGAGGCTCGCCTACAACAGCGAGCAGGTTGCACAGGCCGCGACCCGCGCGGTGATATCCGCGTTCCGTGACGTCATGCTGCTGCTCTACCTCATCATCGTCATGCTCAGCCTCAGCGCCCGGCTGACGCTGGTGCTGCTGGTGCTGGTGCCGGCGATCGCCCTGGTGGTGACGGTGATCAGCCGCAAGTTCCGCAAAATCAGCCGCAACATACAGGATTCGATGGGCGCCATCGCGCACGTTACCGAGGAGGCCGTGGTCGGCGAGCGCGTGGTCAAGGTGTTCCTGGGGCAGAAGGCCGAGCAGCAACGCTTCGATTGGGTCAACGAGCGCACCCGCCGGCAGCACATGCGCATGGTGGCCATGCACATGCTCAGCTCTTCGCTGGTGCAACTGGCGGCCGGGGCCGCGCTGGTGGCCCTGATCCTGATCGCGATACGGCCGTCGATGCTGGCGCAGATCACGGCAGGCACCTTTACCTCGCTGTTTTTCGCCATGGTGGCGACGATCCCGCCGCTGAAACGGCTGACCACGGTGCAATCGCAATTGCAAAAGGGTATCGCCGCCGCGGAAAGCCTGTTCCGGGTGATCGACAGCGAACGCGAAGACGGCGACCTGGCCGCGCAGGTGCAACGGGTCCGCGGTGAAATTGAATTCGTGGATGTCAGCTTTCGCTACGACAGCAGCGCTCAGCGGGCGCTGGAGC
The DNA here is from genome assembly GCA_963774415.1 of uncultured Gammaproteobacteria bacterium. Taxonomy (GTDB): domain Bacteria; phylum Pseudomonadota; class Gammaproteobacteria; order Xanthomonadales; family SZUA-36; genus SZUA-36. Next base: position 488,755 of record CAVZEU010000001.1, read on the forward strand.
ACATCGATTTGCGGCTTGCGCCCGGCAGCGTCACCGCGCTCGTTGGCAAGAGCGGCAGCGGTAAATCCACCCTGGCCGGAATGCTGCCCCGGTTCTACGATTACAGCGCAGGCCGGATCCTGCTGGACGGCCGCGAACTGACCCGCTACCCGCTGGCCGGCCTGCGGCGCCAGATCGCGCTGGTGGGACAGGACGTGGTCTTGTTCAACGACACCATCGCCGCCAACATCGCCTACGGCGAGTTGGCCGGCGCGGACCGCGACAGCATTGTGCGGGCGGCGCAGGCGGCGCACGCGATGGAGTTCATCGAGCAGTTGCCGGACGGGATCGATACGCGTTTGGGTGAAAGCGGCATCATGCTTTCCGGGGGGCAGCGCCAGCGCCTGGCGATCGCGCGGGCCCTGCTCAAGGACGCGCCGATACTGATCCTCGACGAAGCAACTTCGGCCCTGGATTCGGAATCCGAGCGTGCGGTTCAGGCGGCGCTGAAAGTCGTCATGAAGGATCGCACCACGCTGGTTATCGCGCACCGCCTGTCGACCATCGAAAACGCCGACCAGGTCGTGGTGTTGCAAGCGGGCAGGGTGGCCGAACAGGGCACGCACGACGAACTCTTGGCCCTGGGCGGCGCCTATGCACGGCTGTACCAGACCCAATTCGATGACGCTAGCTGAAGCCCGGACCGAGGGCCTGCGCGCCGCGATCGAACAGCGGTTGCACGGTTGCTGGTACGGGCCCGGCAACCCGCCCTGGTACCTGCGTCTGCTGGAACCGGTGTACGCGGCCGTCAGTCGCCGCCGGCACCGCCGCGGCGACGGAGGGGGCGGCCGCGTACCGCGCGTCGTCGTCGGTAACATCACCGCCGGCGGCAGCGGCAAAACGCCACTGGTCGCCGCCCTCTGCGGGCTGGTCCAGGAACGGGGCTGGCAAGCGGGCGTGGCAAGCACCGGCTACGGCCGCCGCGGCGCCGAGACCGTGCAGGTCCGTGCGGATACGGATCCGCGCGTGTGCGGCGATGAACCGCTGCTACTGGCCAGGAATACAGGCGCGGCCGTGGTCGTCGCGCGGCGCCGGACCGAAGCGCTGGCAATGCTGGAGAAAATGGCCGTTGACGTCATCATCGCTGACGATGGGTTGCAGCAGCCCGGGCTGCGCTGGGATATCACCGTCTGTGTCGTCGACGGCTCGCGCGGCACCGGCAACGGTCACCTGCTCCCGGCCGGGCCGCTGCGTGAACCGCTGCAACGGCTGTGGCAAGTCGATTACGTGATCAGTAAGGGCGAATGGGCGGCCAGGCCCACGGGGCTCGCCAGTTCAGTCATTAAACTGCGCTACGGCACGCCGCGCTCGGTCGGCGGCGAGGAGACGGCAAGCCTGTCGGTGCTGCGGCGACAAGCCGGCCAGGGGCGCGTACATGCCGTTGCCGGTATCGCCGATCCGGCGCCGTTCTTCGCCATGCTCGAAGCGCAGGGCTTCAACCTGAGCGCGCACCGGTTCGCCGACCACCATCGCTACCAACGCCGGGATTTTGACCGTATGGGTGACGCCGCGGCGATTATCATGACGGAAAAGGATGCGGTAAAGTGCCGGGATTTCAAACTGCCGAACGCCTGGTACGTGCCGGTCGAGGTCGAGTTGCCGGCGGCGTTCCGTCAACGCTTCGGCGAACACCTGGCGCGCTTGCGAAGGAGCAGACCATGATACCGGAATACCACATCGTCATTCCCGCACGCTATGCGTCCGAACGACTGCCGGGCAAGCTGCTGCGGGACCTCGGCGGCAGGCCGCTGTTGCAGCACGTCTGGGCCAGGGCGCGCGGCTCGGGGGCGAAATCGGTCACCATTGCCGCCGATGACGAGCGCATACGCAAGGCGGCCGAAGGGTTCGGCGCCGATGTCGTCATGACCGCTGTCACGCACCAAAGCGGCAGCGACCGGATCGTCGAGTGCGCCGACCGGCTGGGCTGGCCGGACGACCAACTGCTGGTCAATCTGCAGGGAGACGAACCGATGATGCCGCCGGCGTGTCTCGACCAGGTCGCTCTGCTGCTGGCAAGCAGCCGGGATTGCGAGATGGCGAGCCTGTACTGGCCGATTACGGACGCCGGTGAGGTCGTGAACCCGAATGCGGTCAAGGTCGTCACCGACCGCAACGGCCGCGCGTTGTATTTCAGCCGCTCGCCGATACCGTACACACGCAATTTCGACGCCATTGCAAGCGCCATTGCCGCCGGTGAAAGCTGGAAACGCCATCTTGGCCTGTACGCCTACCGGCTTGGGGCCCTCAGACGTTTCACCGAGGCCGGGCCGACACCGCTGGAGCGCGCGGAAAGACTCGAACAGTTGCGCGTGCTCGAGCAGGGTGGCAGCATCGCGATGGCGCAGGCGTGCGAATGCATTCCCGCCGGTGTCGATACCGAGGACGATTTGTCCCGCATTGGAAAGTTGATTTCAAGTTAAATATAATATAATAGCTGTATCCTTATGTATAATATACTGTTTGTTTGTATGGGAAATATCTGCCGGTCACCGACGGCCGAGGGGTTTTTCCGGCATCACCTGAAAAACTCCGCGCTGCGCCAGCGGGTGTCGGCCGATTCCGCCGGCACGCACGGCTACCATATCGGCGACTCGCCCGACCCGCGCGCCATCGAGGCTGCACAGGAATATGGCGTGGACATCAGCGGCTTGCGGGCGCGCAAGGTCACGCCGGCGGATTTCAAGGCCCACGACCTGATCATCGCCATGGACCAGGTCAACCTCGCCGGTCTCCGGCCCGTGCAACCGGCCGATGGCAGCGCCGAGGTCCGTTTGATGATGTCCTGGCACCCGGATGCCCAGACCGCCGAGGTGCCGGACCCGTACTATGGCGATTTTGCAGATTTTCAGTCGATGTGCCGCCTGCTGCATGCGGCCACGGCCGGATTGCTGGCCGACCTCGACGCGCGTCTGCACGCCTAGCCGCAGCTCTGTCTTGCCCGTGACAAAGAAAACCGCCAGGAACAAGCGCGGCAGCCGCAAGGGTTTCGACGGCACGGCGTACGCCCGCCGCCTGCCGCAGCGGCCCGGCGTCTACCTGATGCGCGCGGCTGACGGAACGGCGCTTTACGTCGGCAAGGCGGCCAACCTGCGCAAGCGCGTGGCCAGCTATTTCGACGCGCGGCCCAAAATCGAGCGGATCATGCGCATGACCGCCCGCATCGACAGTGTAGAGGTCAGCCTGACGCGCTCCGAGGCCGAGGCGCTGTTGCTCGAGAACGAATGGATCAAGTCGCTGAAGCCGCGCTACAACGTGTTGCTGCGCGATGACAAGAGCTATCCCTGGATCATGCTGTCGATGGATCACACCTACCCGCGCATCGCGTTCCATCGCGGCGGCAAGGACAAGGGCAAGGAATACCTGGGTCCGTATCCATCCGCCAGCTCGGTGCGGGAAAGCATCAACCTGATCCAGAAACTGTTCCGGCTGCGCAATTGCGAGGACAGCTATTTCAGCCACCGGCGGCGCCCGTGCCTGCAGTACCAGATCAAGCGCTGCACGGCGCCGTGCGTGGGCAAGACGAGCCCGGCCGCCTATGCGCGCCAGGTCGAGGACGCGCTGCTGTTCCTGAACGGCCACAGCCAAAAGGTCATCAGGCGATTGATTGCGCGCATGGAAGATGCGGCCAGGCAGCAGCGGTACGAGGAGGCGGCCCAGTTCCGGGACCGGATCAACCACCTCAAGCAGATGCAGGCGCGGCAGTTCGTATCGGCCGGTAACGGGGACCTGGACATCATTGGCCTCGCTGTTTTCGAGGGCAGCTGCGCGATCGAGGTGATGACCGTCAGGGGAGGGCGCAGCCTTGGCAAACGGGATTATTTCCCCAGCCAGGCGGAAGGTCTCAGCGAAGGGGCTATTCTCGGCGCTTTCCTGGGCCAGTATTACCGTGAGCGCCAGGCGCCGCCGGAACTGATCCTGTCGCACGAGTTGGAGGACAGGGCCCTGTTCGAAAGCGTTTTCAGCGAGCGTTCCGGCCGCAAGGTGCGGTTGCAGCCGCACCCGCGCAGCCATCGCCGGCAATGGCTGGAACTGGTACGCACCAACGCCTTGGCCGCGCTGCAGATGCGGACCACGGAGTCTTCCAGGATCGGACACCAGTTCGAGGCCCTGGCCGAACTGTTGCAACTCGATGCCGTGCCCGATCACATCGAATGTTTCGACATATCGCACACGTCGGGGCACAAGACCGTCGCATCCTGCGTCGTTTTCGGCCGGGACGGGCCGGTCAAATCCCGCTACCGGCGCTACAACCTGAAGGGGTTCGCCCCCGGCGACGACTACGCCGCCATGCGCGAGGTTCTGGGGCGCCGTTACCGCAAGTTGCAGCTGGACGGCGCGCAATTGCCGGACCTGGTGATCGTCGACGGCGGCCGCGGCCAATTGGGGGTTGCGCGGGAAGTGCTCGGCGAATGCGGGCTGGACGGCATTCCGTTGCTGGGAATCGCCAAGGGCCCGGCGCGCCGGGCCGGGCACGAGGAATGGGTGTTGCCGGTTCCGCCGCACAGCCTGCGCCCCGGCCCCGCTTCACCGGCCTCGCACCTGGTCCAACAGGTCCGGGACGAAGCGCACCGGTTTGCGATTACCGGCCACCGGCAGCGCCGGCAAAAGGCCGCGGTGCATTCCGTGCTGGAAGATATCGCCGGTGTCGGCAGCGGCCGCCGCCGCGCGCTGCTGACCCATTTCGGCGGCTTGCAGGGCGTCAAAAAGGCCGGCATCGACGACCTCGCGGGCATACCCGGGATCAACCGGGAACTGGCGCAGCGCATTTACAGGGCGCTGCACTGAGCACGGCGAATCCGCACGCGGGCATTATGGATCGACCGCATTTCTGCGATAATGTCCCCCGTGTTTTCGCCAGTCACAGGAACCGAGCCATGAAGATCACCTTCCCACTTTTCCTGACGCTGCTGCGAATCGCCCTGATACCGGTCCTGGCCCTGGTTTTCTACCTGCCGCAGTCCTGGGCCGGTGTCGCCGCCGCGATCATTTTCATGCTGGCCGCGGTTACCGACTGGATGGATGGTTATCTGGCCCGGCGGATGAAGCTGTCGTCGGTCTTCGGCGCCTTTCTGGACCCGGTCGCCGACAAGCTGATGGTGGCGACCGCGCTGGTGTTGCTGGTGCAACAGAATCCGGAGGTGCTGTTCACGCTGTCGGCCGCGGTCATCGTCGGCAGGGAAATCGCCATTTCGGCCTTGCGCGAATGGATGGCGGAACTCGGCAAGAGCGGCCACGTGAAGGTTTCGGGACTGGGGAAAATCAAGACCATCTTCCAGATGACGGCCATCAGCCTGTTGTTGCTGGAGCAGGACTTTTTCGGCTTGCCGCTGCAGCTGATCGGCCTGATCCTGCTGTACCTGGCGGCGGCCCTGACCCTGTGGTCCATGTGGTTATACCTGCACGCGGCCTGGCCGATGATGGTGGCCGCGCAGAAACCCGGCAACCTCGACGACAATGCCCGCCAGCACTGAAACACCGGCCGGCATCGCGCGGCGGAAAACACCGACGGTCAAGGTAGGCGCTGTCGCGATCGGCGGCGACCACCCGGTGGTCGTGCAGTCGATGACCAATACCGATACCGAGGACATCAAGGCGACGGCGCAGCAGGTTGCGGAACTGGCGCGCGCCGGCTCGGAACTCGTGCGCATCACCGTCAATACCGAGAAAGCGGCGGCGGCGGTCGAGGGCATCGCCGAGCGGCTCGCGATGCAGTCTTGCGCGGTGCCGCTGGTCGGTGATTTTCACTACAACGGCCACCTGCTGCTGCGCAAGTATCCCGCCTGCGCACGGCTCCTGGCGAAGTACCGTATCAACCCCGGCAACGTCGGCTTCGGCCGCAAGCGGGACGATCAGTTCGCGACCATCGTCGAGCAGGCCATCGAGCATGACAAGCCGGTGCGTATCGGCGTGAACTGGGGCAGCCTGGACCAGGCTCTGCTGGCGCGGCTGATGGACGCCAACGGCAAGCGCCCCGAACCTCGCCCGGCCGACGAGGTCATGCGCGAAGCGCTGGTGCGCTCGGCGCTGGAAAGCGCAGCCCAGGCGGAAGCCATCGGCCTGGGCCATGACCGCATCATCCTGTCGTGCAAGGTCAGCGACGTGCAGGACCTGATCAGCGTTTACCGCGAATTGGCCCGGCGCTGTGACTACCCGTTGCATCTCGGTCTGACGGAAGCCGGCATGGGCAGCAAGGGTATCGTTGCCTCGACCGCGGCATTGTCCGTGCTGCTGCAGGAGGGCATCGGCGACACCATCCGCATTTCGCTGACGCCAGCGCCGGGGCAGGCGCGCACCGATGAGGTCACGGTGGCACAGGAGTTGCTGCAGACCATGGGTTTGCGTGCGTTTTCGCCGCTGGTGACGGCCTGTCCGGGTTGTGGGCGAACGACCAGCACGTTCTTCCAGTCGCTGGCGCAGGACGTCACACGCCACGTACGAAAAAAGATGCCGGAATGGAAATTGCGCTATCAAGGCGTCGAGAGCCTCAGCCTTGCCGTCATGGGTTGCGTCGTCAACGGTCCCGGGGAAAGCCGCCAGGCCGATATCGGCATCAGCCTGCCGGGTACCGGCGAGTCGCCCGTCGCGCCCGTGTTCATCAACGGCGAAAAAGCGGCCACGCTGCGCGGTGATCGCCTGACCGCCGACTTTCTTGACCTGATCGATCAGTATGTCGCCGAGAATTACGAACGCCGGTAATCATCGCCCCGGCTCCCGCTGCAACGGGCCAGCCACGGTGCGCCGCCGTCATGGCTGAGTCGGCGGCCGCGGCGGCCGACCGGCACCTGTTGTACCAGCTTTCCGTGCAGGACGTCGAGGCCGAGATCGATTTCATCGAGCAAACCTGGTCCGAGCTGCGGCGGCGCCCGGCGGAATATCTGCGTGAAGACTTCTGCGGTACCGCCAACACGGCCTGCGAATGGGTCAGGCGGAACGACGGCCATTATGCCCTGGGCGTGGACACGGATGACGCGGTCATGCAGTGGGGCAGGGCGCACAACCTGTCGCGCCTGAGCCGCGCGCAGCGTGCGCGCATCGAACTGCTGCGGGACGACGTGCTGCATGCGCGCCCCGACCCTGCCGACCTGATACTGGCGATGAATTTCTCCTACTACCTGTTTCTGACGCGTGACGAACTGCGCGCCTATTTCGCCAATGCGCTCGACGGCCTGGTCAGCGACGGCATCCTGTTCCTCGATGCGTACGGCGGCTTCGAGGCGCCGATGGTATTGGTCGAGCCGCGGGAATGCGAGGACGCCGAGGGCAATCCATTCACTTATATCTGGGAGCAGGCTTCGTTCAACCCCATCGATTCATGCATGGACTGTCATATCCATTTCGAATTTCCGGACGGCTCCCGGATCGACCGGGCTTTCAGCTACCACTGGCGGCTGTGGACCTTGCCCGAAATCCGTGAAACGCTATACGAGGCCGGGTTTGACAGCGTGGATATCTACTGGGAGGGCACGGACGCGGACAACAACGAGGGCAATGGCATATACACGCCCTCCGAGACCGGGGACCCGGACCCGGGCTGGGTCTGCTACGTCGTCGCCCAGGCCTAGACCGCCCCAAAAAACGGCTGCAGGCCGGATTTGACGGCGCTGGAGTACAAATCCTGTCAGTTTTTGCAGTTGTATCCGATCACCCAAAACCACAACAATCTGGGTCATGTTACGCACCGACGAAAACTATGCCGCCGCCGAAGGCCGCTACAGCGCCGCGCGCCCCCGGTTCGACACGGCCTCTGCAAGAGCCGCCCGCACACAGCAGCAGGAGCGCGAGCCCGTGGCGCTGGATTACGTTCCGGGCATGGAGCTGCGCAAACTGCTCGAGCAGGCCGTCACCATCGGCGCCAGCGATCTCCACGTTCACAGCGGCGCTTGCCTGCGCCTGCGTGTCGACGGCGAAGTCCACCAGGCGACGTCACAGGTTCTGGACCAGGCGGAGTGCGAGCGCCTCGTCGCCGAGGTCCTGAACCAGGCCCAGCTGCAGACGCTCAAGGACAGGTTCCAGATCGATTTTGCCTATGAAATACCGGGCGTCGGCCGTTATCGCGCCAACGCCTACCGGCAGCAGCGCGGTATCGACGCCGTTTTTCGTGTGATCAAACCGAGGCCGCCGACCCTGAAAGAACTCGGGCTGCCGGACGACCTCGAGCGCTTCGCCCAGTTGCACCAGGGGATGGTGCTGTTCACCGGCCCGGCGGGCTGTGGCAAATCTTCGACCATGGCGGCGATGGTGAACCTGATCAATGCCAAGCGCGAAGACCATATTCTCACGATCGAGGACCCGATCGAGTACGTGCACGCCCCGGCCGCGTGCAGCGTCAACCAGCGCGAAGCGGGGCTGCACACCGGTTCGTTCGCGAAGGCGTTGCGCGCCGCGCTGCGCGAGGACCCCGACGTCATCGTGATCGGGGAATTGCGCGATCTCGAAACCATCTCGCAGGCGATCACCGCCGCCGAAACGGGGCACCTCGTGTTGGGGACGCTGCACACATCGAACGCGATACGCACCGTCAACCGGTTGTTGGGCGTGTTCCCGCCGGACCAGCAAAGCCAGATTCAGATGATGCTGTCGGAGTCGTTGAAGGCCGTCATTTCGCAACGGCTCGTGCGGCGCGCCAAGGGCCCCGGGCGGGTTGCGGCCCTGGAGGTCATGGTCAACAACAACGCGGTCGGCAACCTGATCCGGGAAAACCGGGCCTACCAGATCAAGTCCGTCCTGCAGACCGGCAGGGCCCAGGGCCAGCGGTTGCTGGACGCTTCGCTGGCGGATCTGATGAACAGGAAAGTCATTACCAGGGAGGAGGCGCTCAAGTACGCCGACGACCCTGATCAATTGCACTAAAGGGGGTCAGGTTTGGCCAGGATCGACGAGCTTTTTCGCACGCTGAAGGAACAGAACGGGTCCGATCTGCACCTGTTGGCCAACCAGCCGCCGAGGTTGCGCATCCATGGGCGCTTGTTGCCGCTGGAAGGGCGCGAAGCGATCCCGAACGACACCCTGGAGGACATGTTGCATGAAATCGCGTCCGCCGAGCAGTGGAGCGAGTTCGAGGCCTGCGGTGACCTGGACTTTGCTTACGGTCTCGAGCACGTGGCCCGCTTCCGTGTGAATTTCCTGCGTCAGCACCAGGGCGTGGCGGCTATTTTTCGCATCATCCCGGAAAAAATTCTGACTTTCGACGACCTCGGCATTCCCGATGCGATTCGAAAACTGGCGAACCTCGAGCAGGGGCTGGTGCTGATCACCGGTCCCACGGGATCCGGCAAATCGACGACGCTGGCGGCGATCATCAACGAGATCAACGAGCGTTTCAGCAAGCACGTCGTGACCATCGAAGACCCGGTGGAGTTCGTGCACCCCAACAAGAAATGCGTGGTCTCACAACGTGAAGTCGGCCACGACGCCGCCAGCTTCAGCGACGCGCTGCGGGTGGCGATTCGCCAGGACGCGGACGTGATTCTCGTCGGCGAGATGCGCGACCTGGAGACGATCGAACTGGCCATCACGGCAGCGGAAATGGGTGCGCTGGTGTTCGGAACCCTGCACACCAACAGCGCGGTCAAGACCATCGACCGGCTGATCGACGCCTTCCCGGCGAAGCAGCAGCCGCAGATCCGCACCACGGTGGCGGACTCGATTTGCGCGATCGTATCGCAACTGTTGCTGCCGGCCGCCGACGGCCGGGGCCGTCACGCCGCGTACGAAATCCTGCTGCGCTCAACCAGCCTGCCGAAGATCATTCGCGAGGGCAACACGATCATGCTGGAATCGGTCATTCAGAGCCACGGCAACCGGGGGATGTGTACGATGGACGATTCCCTGATGACGCTGTTCAAACAACAGAAGATATCCGCCGCCATGGCCATGTCGAGGGCACACAACAAGCCCCGATTCGAGAAATTCGCCAGAGTCAGTGACTGAGCACCGCTGATCCCATCACCGCGGTGGCCGCCGCGTCCGGGGGCATCCGGGTCACGCACAGGACGCAGGTACTGCCGTCGGCAGCGTGCGCCGAATCGACCACGACGGCGTCGTATGCCTCTGCACCGCTTCGCAACTCTATCTTGTCCATCGGTTCGGGGCCGATTTTGTCCCCGGTCAGCAGGATGCGGGGATGGCGCTTGACCTTGCCCAGGTAGTGCGTGCGCGCCACGATCTCCTGGCCGGGGTAACAGCCCTTCTTGTAATTGACCGCCCCGATCCGGTCAAAGCCCAGCATCTGCGGCAAGAACTGCCCGCTGGTCTCGGTGCCGAGCCAGGCGACGCCGCGCCGCAGTTCGATATAACGCCATTGCCCGGCGTCCGCATCGGCCGCCTCGGCGCTGTGCGCGCTGGAACTCAGTAACAGGGAATGTCCCGCGTTGCCGGGCAGGGCGTCGAGCGGAATGACCAGGCCTTCGCCCGCAGCGCCGCTGTCGCCGGGCCCGATGAGGCCGACTTCCTGGCCGCATTCCTCGATGCTGACGCGGGCGCGGAATACAAAGATCTTCAGGCGCGCAACGATCGCCCCCGCCAGTTCGCGGGCGAGTACGACGATGTAATCGGTGCCGCGGCGAATGATGAGCAGCAGCGCCAGCACCCTGCCTTTGGGCTCGCAATAGCAGGCGAGCGTGGTCTGGCCGTCCTCCAGCCCGAGGACGTCGGCACTGACCTGGTCGTGCAGGAATTGTCCGGCGTCCTCACCGCTCAGCCGGATCGCCGCGAGGTAAGAAAGCGGGGTCATGTGCATCTCATCTGCGATCGTCCTGCCGCTGCAGCATGTCGGTATTTTACCCTGTTTCCGGTCGGTAAATGTCAAGTGCGGCGGTCGGCAGCCCCGGAACCGCAGGCGCTGGCCTAATATGGGCACCTGGCCCCGCCGGCGGGCGGCGAGCCCGCGCGGGTACGCAAGACCACCCAGGATCGTCATGACGGATACAAGCGCACTGCAGCTGAAGTTGTCATCCCCCGGGGAACTGGCCGGCGTGCGCGCCCTGCTGGCGCTGCTGTCCCTGGTCGCGGCCGCCATGAGCCCGCGGCCGGAATGGCTTGTGCCGCTGGTGGGGCTGGTGCATGCGGGCGCCTGGTTTTGCCGGCGCGCCGGCCGGGTCCCTCGCGGGCGCCGCGGGCTTACGCTGCGGGTGCTGCCGGACGGGCGCATTCGTCTGTTCTCCGCGGCCGGCTCAGCCGGGGCAGGGCGCCTGGGCGAGCACCACTGGTGCTGCAAACAGCTCATCGTGCTGGACTTGCGCGTCGACGGACGGCGCTGCCCCGGCGTGGTTCTCCGCAGCCGGCAGAAGGCGCGGGACTATCACCGATTGCGGGTATGGGTCAGGCAAAAAATCTTATACAATGACGCGTAGGACATCACCATTCTTGCCATGGCCATCGGGGAGTGTTCGGTGTGGTAATCCTGAGGGTTTCCCCAGTGCCGCAAGCGCACCGGCAAGGTGTGAGCCGTCACCAACGTTTGAGGGAACCATAAGCCATGACCTACAACGACAAGGTTGTTAGACAATTCGTGGTCGTCACCATTTTGTGGGGCATCGTCGGCATGCTGGTCGGCGTACTGATTGCGGCGCAACTTTGGTTGCCGCAGTTGAATTTCGATATCCCCTGGCTGACCTACGGCCGCCTGCGCCCCCTGCACACCAACGCGGTCATATTCGCGTTCGGCGGCTGCGGCCTGATCGGCACCTCGCTTTACGTCGTGCAGAGAACCTGCCACGTGCGCCTGATCTCCGACAAGCTGGCCAGTTTCGTCTTCTGGGGCTGGCAGGCCATCATCGTGGCGGCGGCCGTCACCCTGCCGCTGGGCTGGACCCAGGGCAAGGAATACGCCGAACTGGAATGGCCCATCGACATTGCCATCGCCGTGGTCTGGGTGGCCTATGCGGTGCTGTTTTTCGGCACCATCGCCAAGCGGCGCATCAGCCACATCTATGTCGCCAACTGGTTTTACGGCGCGTTTATCCTGACGATCGCGCTACTCCATATCGTCAACAACCTGTCCGTGCCGGTGACGATTGGCAAATCCTATCCGATCTACAGTGGCGCCGTCGACGCGATGGTGCAGTGGTGGTACGGGCACAACGCCGTGGGCTTTTTCCTGACCGCCGGTTTTCTCGCCATGATGTATTATTTTGTGCCGAAGCAGGCGGAGCGGCCGGTCTACTCCTACCGCCTGTCCATCGTCCACTTCTGGGCGCTGATCGCGATCTACATGTGGGCCGGTCCGCATCACCTGCAGTACACGGCCCTGCCGAACTGGCTGCAGTCGCTGGGCATGGTGTTCTCGCTGATTCTGCTGGCGCCGAGTTGGGGCGGTATGATCAACGGCATCATGACGCTGTCAGGCGCCTGGCACAAATTACGCACCGACCCGGTACTGAAATTCATGATCGTATCGCTGAGTTTTTACGGCATGTCCACCTTTGAAGGCCCGATGATGTCGGTCAAGACGGTCAACGCGCTGAGCCATTACACCGACTGGACCATCGGCCACGTGCATTCCGGCGCGCTCGGCTGGGTAGCGATGATAACGATCGGTTCGCTGTATTCACTGATGCCGCGTCTCGTTGGTGAGAAAAAGATGTACAGCGTCAAGGCGGTCGATGTCCACTTCTGGGTCTCGACGCTGGGTGTGGTGACTTACATCTGCTCCATGTGGATCGCCGGCGTCATGCAGGGGCTGATGTGGCGCGCGTTCAACGCGGACGGCACGCTCACCTATAGCTTCGTCGAAGCGCTGGACGCGACCAAGCCCTATTACGCCGTGAGACTGTTCGGCGGCGCCTTGTTCCTGTCGGGCATGTTCATCATGTCCTGGAACGCGTACAAGACGTTGGGCGGCAAGAAGGTGCAACCCATGCAGGTCCTGGAACCCGCCCTCGAGGGAGAGCAGTCATGAGTGATGCTCACAAGAAACTGGAAACCAATATCGGCCTGATGGCGATCTTCATCATCATCGCCGTCAGCCTGGGCGGGCTGGTGGAGATACTGCCGCTGGTCTTCCAGGACCTCGTGCAGAAACCAGCGCCCGGCGTCAAGCCGTACCCGGCGCTGCAACTGGCCGGCCGTGACGTATTCGTCCGCGAGGGCTGCTACAACTGCCACTCGCAAATGGTGCGCCCGTTCCGCAGCGAAACGGAACGCTACGGGCCGTACTCGGTCGCCGGCGAATCGGTCTATGACCGGCCCTTCCAGTGGGGCTCAAAACGCACCGGGCCGGACCTGGCCCGGGTCGGCGGCCGCTATAGCGACGAGTGGCACTATATTCACCTGACCAATCCCCGCGATGTGGTGCCGGAGTCCAACATGCCGCCCTATGACTGGCTGCGCAAGCGCCCGGTCGACGGTAAGCTGGTGCAGAAGAAAATGCGTATCCTCAAGCGCCTTGGCGATCCCTACACCGACGAGCAAATTGCCAAGGCGCCGGAGGCCGTCGCCGGCAAGAACGAGATGGACGCGCTGGTCGCCTACCTGCAGGGCCTCGGGCGGGCACGGAGCGCGCGCTGAAATGGATATCAACATTTTGCGCGGGATCATCGTCCTGCTGCTGATCGTCGGTTTCCTGGGGCTGTGGGTATGGGCCTGGAGCAAACGGCGCAAAGAGACATTTCGCCGCATGAGCATGCTGCCCCTGGAAGAGGACGATGGCCGGGTCCCCGACCAGGCGGACGAGACCGGCAAGGGAGAGAACGATGTTAAATAATTTCTGGCATTGGTTCGTGGTTATCATCACGGTTGCCACCATCCTCGGCTGTTGGTGGCTGTTGCGCTGGACCAAGGGTGTTTCCAACCGCAAGGAAGGCGAGATCCGTTCGACCGGCCACACCTGGGACGGCGACCTCGAGGAACTCAACAACCCGCTGCCGCGGTGGTGGCTGATGCTGTTTTACGCCACCATCGTTTTCGCGCTCGCCTACCTGGTCGTCTATCCGGGGCTCGGCAACTTCCCGGGCCTGTTCGGCTGGAGCCAGGAAAATCAATACGCCGAGGAGATGCAGGCGGCGCGTCAACACCAGCAGGAGATATTCGCCAAGTACATGCAACTCGACGACGACGCGTTGATCGCCAACAAGCAAGCGGTTGCCACGGGACGGCGCCTGTTCGCCAACCATTGCGCGATGTGTCACGGGTCCGACGCCCGCGGTGCCCGCGGTTTCCCCAACCTGACCGACAACGACTGGCTCTACGGCGGCAGTTTCGACACCGTCATGCAGAGCATCGCAAACGGCCGCTCCGGCGTCATGCCGCCGCTGGGGGCGGGCATGAGTGAACACGAGATCGATGAACTGGTTGCCTATGTGCGCGGCCTGTCCGGTCAGCAGGTGAACGCCGAGCTCGCGGCCAGCGGCGAAAAGCACTTCCAGATGTTGTGCTCGCCTTGCCACGGGCCGGACGGCGGCGGCAACCAGGCCATCGGCGCCCCGCGTCTGAACGATTCGACCTGGCTCTATGGCGGTGACCCGGCCACGATTGCCGAGACTCTGCGCAAGGGCCGCAACGGCAAAATGCCGGCGCACAAGGATTCGCTGAGCCCGGAACGCCGGCGCCTGATCGCCGCCTACGTACTCAGCCTCTCCGCCGGTGACAAGAAGCCGTGAAACAAAAACACCCGGTCGACCAGCGCTGGACCATGCGGCAACGCGACTGGGGCGTGGTGCTGTGGATCGCGTTCCTGACGGCCTCGGTCGGCGAAGTCCTGCTGTTTGCGCTGGTGGACCCGATGGACCTCGTCAACGCCTGGACCGCCCGCTTCGACATCGGTTCGCGGCTCGCGTACAGCCTCGGCTTCGCCTTTCTCTACCTGCTCAGCCTGCTGGCTTCGTGGCTGACGATGTTCATGATCCGGACCGGGCCCGGGCGCGGTCATTCCAGCGGGCAGGGATCGAGGCCGAAGCCGGATCTGCGTGACTCCGAACACATCGTTTCGGATCTGCAAGACCGGCAATGACCCAGCGACCAGAACAGGAAGTCGAAGACTCCCTGTACCGGAAAGACCCGAAAGTCTATCCGCGAGATGTCAGGGGCAGGTTCGCCCGCCTGCGTCAACTGGCGGTTTGGGTCCTGCTGGGCCTTTACTACCTGGTGCCGTGGCTGAACTGGAATGGCCATCAGTCGGTCCTGTTCGACCTGCCGGCCCGCAAGTTCTATATCTTCGGACTCACGTTCTGGCCGCAGGATTTTATTTATCTGGCCTTGATGCTGATCATCGCCGGGCTTTCGCTGTTCTTCTTTACCGCGGTGGCCGGCAGGCTGTGGTGCGGCTACGCTTGCCCGCAGACGGTCTGGACGGAGGTCTTTTTGAAGATCGAGCGCTGGATCGAAGGCGATCGTTTCAAGCGCATGAAGCTGGATGCCGCCCCGTGGAACGCCGGCAAGCTCCTGCGCAAGGCCTGCAAGCAATCCGTCTGGATCGTGTTTGCGCTGTGGACCGGCTTTACCTTCGTCGGCTTCTTTACGCCGATACGGGAGTTGGGCCATTCGATGATGACCCTGAACATGGGTCCCTGGGCGACGTTCTGGTGGCTGTTCTACAGTTTCGCCACTTATGGCAACGCCGGCATCCTGCGCGAGCAGGTCTGCAAGTACATGTGTCCCTATGCCCGTTTCCAGAGCGCGATGTTCGACCAGGACACGCTGGTCATCGCCTACGATGAAAAACGCGGCGAACCCCGCGGCTCCCGCCGCAAAAAGGACGACCCGAAGGCGTTGGGTCTCGGGGACTGCATTGACTGCACGCTGTGCGTGCAGGTTTGCCCGACCGGGATCGACATCCGCGAGGGACTGCAAATCGAATGCATCGCCTGCGCCGCCTGTATCGATGTCTGCGATTCGGTCATGGACCGGATGGGTTACCGGCCGGGGCTGATCAAGTACACCACCGAGCACGCCAATACAGGTAAGAAAACCCGTGTATTCAGGCCGCGCGTCATCGTTTACATGGCGCTGCTCGCGGCCGTGATCAGCGGTCTCGCCTGGTCCGTCAATCACCGCGTCCTGTTACGCGCGGACCTTCTGCGTGACCGCAATGCCCTCTACCGGGAGTTGCCGGGCAACATGATCGAGAACGTCTACACCGTCAAGCTGATCAACATGGACAACAAGGCGCACAGCTACAGTATCCAACTGGTCGGCCACGACGACTGGCGTTTGATCGTTGCACCCAAGCCGGTGCTGGCGGCCGAAGCGGTGGGTGAATACACCATGCGAATCCAGGCGCCGGCCGGCAGCGGCCACGGCCCGGAAAAACTCGCGGTCCGCATTGCCACCCAGGACGAGCCGCAGCTTATGCGCATCGTCAAGACACGGTTTATACTGCCTTATTGATTGCGGAGTGATGCAGCGGTGAGCCAGCAGGCCGACAAGTTACAGCAAGATGCCTCCCTTCCCTGGTACCGGCAGTTCTGGCCGTGGTTCCTGATCGCGCTGCCGGCATCCGCGGTGATCGCCAGCCTGTACACGCTTTACCTGGCGGTGACACACCCCGACCCGGTGATTATCGACCAACAGCAATACCGGCAACTCGACCGCGAACTCAAAGTGCAGCGGCCCGCCGCGCGAAAGCCGTGGAACTCCGTTACTTCGGAAGCCACCGCTCCGGCCGATCCGCCAGCCGGTCATTAACGAGCCGGTCGCGACCGGTCAGGCTGACGTCATGGGCGCCGAGCAAAAGGCCTGTTTTCATTGCGGGGAACCCGTTCCGGCCGGTTGCCGGCTGACGGTGCAGGCGAACGGTGGGCCGCAACCCGTTTGCTGCAGCGGCTGCGAAGCGGTCGCGTCGCTGATCCTGCGTTCCGGCCTCTCCGGGTATTACCGCTTTCGCACGGCCCGGGCGGCGCGGCCGGCGGCGCAGGATTTCGAAGTGGAAGCGTCCTGGCGCAGCTTCGATCAGCGCGTCTCGCTGTGGGGTGAGCCGCTGGCGGATGGTCAATACGAGTTGCTCTTGCAGGCGGAAAATGTGCGTTGCGCCGCCTGTGCCTGGCTGATCCGAAGCCGACTCGAGGGCTGTCAGGGCATCAGCCAGGCGCAGGTCGACGTAACCACCGGTTTCGTCCGTATCCGCTGGTGGCCCGAGCGCATCCGGCTCAGCAGGATCGCCGGCATCCTCGCCGCGACGGGCTACCGGCCGCACCTGCCGCTGAGCGCCGGCGAGGCCTTTGCCAGGCAACGCGAGCGCCGCCTGGCGCTGAAGCGCCTGGGCGTGGCCGGTCTTGGCATGATGCAGGTGATGATGTACGCGGTGGCGCTTTATGCCGGTGAGGCCAGCGGTATCGCGGCCGGCCCCCAGCGCTTTCTCGAGTGGGTCAGCCTGCTGGTTACCGCGCCGGTGGTGGTGTATTCGGGCGCCGCTTTCTACGGCGGCGCGTGGCGCAGCCTGCGCGCCCGCAAAATGGGCATGGATGTGCCGGTCGCGCTCGCGATCAGCATCGCCTTCGCCGCCAGTTGTGTCAATTTTCTGCTCGGCAGCGGCCATGTCTATTTCGATTCCGTCGTGATGTTCATTTTCTTTTTGTCGCTGGGCCGCTACTCGGAACTCGTGATCAGGCAGCGCAACCTGCAATCGGGGCTGGCGCTGGCGCGGTTGCAGCCCGAGTGGGCGGAACTTTGCAGGGACGGAAAAACGGAAAAAGTACCGGCCGCGGATTTGCGTGTCGGCGACAGGGTCATGGTCAGGGCAGGGCAGCCGTTCCCGGCCGACGGCAAAATAATCCAGGGCTCCACGTCGGTCAACGAAGCGCTGCTGACCGGTGAGTCGCAGCCCGTCGGTAAAAAGGCGGGAGACAGGATCGTCGGCGGCAGCATCAACCTGACCCAGCCGGTGCAGACGGAGGTCGACGCCGACCCGGACGAGTCCACGATTTCGGTGCTGGGGCGGATGCTGCTCAAGGCGCAGACGCACCGCAGCCGTTTCGCCCGCGTCTCGGAGCGATACGCCGGTTGGTTCGTGGCGCTGG
The DNA here is from genome assembly GCA_963774415.1 of uncultured Gammaproteobacteria bacterium. Lineage (GTDB taxonomy): Bacteria > Pseudomonadota > Gammaproteobacteria > Xanthomonadales > SZUA-36 > SZUA-36. The sequence continues at coordinate 506,745 of CAVZEU010000001.1, forward strand.
TGCTGATCGTGGCTGCCGGCACCGCGCTGTGGTGGTTGTTTCACGACCGTGGGATGCTGCTGCCGGCCACCCTGGCGGTGCTGGTCATTTCCTGCCCCTGCGCCTTGTCCCTGGCGGCGCCCGCCGCCATTGCCTCGGCCAGCCGCAAACTGATGGAGCACGGCGTATTGCTGACCCGGACCACGGCGCTGGAGGCGCTGCACGGCATCGATACCGTGATTTTTGACAAGACCGGCACCTTGACGACCGGTACGCCGCGGCTGGCCGGTATCCGCCTGAATCCCGCCAGGGCGGGTGTCACGGACAGGGAAGCGCGCGAGATCGCCGCCTTGCTCGAAAAGGGCGCGGCGCACCCGGTCGGAAGGGCGCTGGCGATCGAAGCCGGCGCTGGGCGCTCGGTGACGGCCGTTCGCTATCATGAGCGAGGTGTTTCCGGGCGGGTCGATGGCGTAGCGTACCGGCTTGGCAGCGCCCGTTTTGCCGGCGTTGGCCCGGCGCCGCAGCAGGGGGGCCGCGACGGCTCGGCGCCGAGCACGGTCTGGCTGGCGGACGAGCAGGGCTGGCTCGCCTGCTTTCGGCTCGAAGATCGGTTGCGCGCGGGCGCGGCGGCCGCGGTCGCCGCGCTCGAAAGGCGCGGCCTCGACCTCCTCATCCTCTCCGGCGATCAGCCGGAGGCCGTATCCGCCGTGGCTGAGCGCACCGGCATGGGGGAGTGGCGCGCCGGACAGAGCCCGCAACAAAAAATGGCGTATCTCAAGGCCCTGCAGGACAGCGGCAAGCGCGTGCTGATGATCGGCGACGGTGTCAACGACGCGCCGGTACTGTCGGCGGCGGATGTGTCGATGACCGTGAGCGGCGCCAGTGAGCTGGCCAACAGCACGGCGGATCTGATTCTGACGGGCAACTCGCTGCAACTGATCGAGTACGTTTTCGACAATGCCGAGGCGGCGCGTCGGGTGATCCGGCAGAACCTCCTCTGGGGCGTCGGTTACAACCTGGTTGCGGTGCCGTTCGCCGCCGCGGGCCTGGTGCTGCCGTGGATGGCGGCGCTGGGGATGTCGCTCAGCTCGCTGTTGGTGGTGTTGAACTCCGGCCGCCTGGCGCGGACCAGGCGCTCCGGTGCAGCTCTGCTCACCACCACGGAGGCGCGGGCATGAGCATGCTCTATGTCCTGATTCCGCTGGCGGTGGTGCTGCTCGGTGTAGCCGTGTGGGCGCTGGTCTGGGCCATCCGTAGCGGACAGTTCGACGACCTCGAGTCGCACGGTTGGAGCGTGGTGCTCGATGACGACCGCAAGCCCCCGGAGACGGAAGACGAAGGCACCGGCGAAGGCGGTGACAGCCAGGCATGAGCGCCTGGCCCGACATCGCGGCGCTGTTCACGGCTTTTTTCGCCGGCCTGCTGGGCAGCGGTCACTGTTTCGGCATGTGCGGCGGGATCGCGGCCGGTCTCGGCACGATCGCGGCGGTGGACAACGGCGCGGCCACGCCCGTCACGCGTTCACGGGTGTCGTCGGGTCTTTTGTTCAACACCGGGAGGGTGACGAGCTACATGCTGCTGGGCATGTTGTCGGCCTGGCTGGCGGCCGGGGCAGGGCATACGCTCGCCATTCCCCACTGGGCCCGATTTTTGCGTTTCCTGACCGCGCTGATGATTTTCGCCATCGGGCTGCGGTTTTTGTTCAATCTTCACCTGCTTGGCTTCATCGAGAAAACTGGGGCAAAGGCCTGGAAAGCCGTGCAGCCCTGGGCGGCGCGCGCTTCAAGACAGTCCGGCGCGCGCGGTCGGTTCCTGCTGGGTCTGTGCTGGGGCTTGTTGCCATGCGGGCTGGTCTACAGCATTCTGGCGACGGCGGCGGCGACCGGCCGGCCCGCGACTGGGGCGGTGACGATGCTGTTTTTCGGTATGGGCACCTTGCCGTCGATGCTCGGTATGAGCCTGGCGTCCCCTGCGCTGGGCGCTCTGCTGAGCGATCGTTGGACCCGCAAACTCGGCGGGCTGGCGATGGTTTTGCTCGCGATTTACAGTGTGGCCCTGATGTGGCCGCGGTGAGGGAACCGCATCAATAAACCCGCGTAACGGAGGGATTAACCGTGGTTTTGTTTCACTTTGGAAAGGCGTTCCGCCACGGCCTCGCCAGCCTCTTGCTGGGTTCGATGTTGGCAAACGGGGCGGTGGCGGCAGGCGCCTCAAGCCCGTCGGACGCGGCTGACGCACTGAACGAGGCGTTGCATGGCGGTGACGAAGCCAGGGTCCGTTCGTTGTTGGCGGACGACGTCCTGATTTACGAGGCAGGCGGCGAAGAACGCTCCCGCGGCGAATACGCCGCTCACCACCTGGCGGCCGACATCGCCTTCATGGCAAAAATGGAGCGGCAGGTGCTCTCACGGCGGGTATACAGGTTCACGGACGGCGCGGTCGTCAGCACGCGCTCGCGGCTCAGGGGCAGCTACAAGGGCCGGGCGGTTGACAGCGTCAGCACCGAAACGGTCGTCATGCGCCGCCAGGAGGGCGCCTGGAAGGTCGTACATGTCCACTGGTCCTCACGGTAGGTCAGTGGTCTGTATGCCTGTAGCCGTTGTCGCAGGCGATACCATTAAATGCGTATAATGTATATTATGTTAAATTAACTATCCTGGTAATGGCCTTACGCAGGCATTTGCACCACAACTGCTGAACATTCCCCACAAACCCGTCACTTGCCCCTTTTTTAAAAAGGACGCCCGGTCGACGCCCATTCTCATTAATAATCAACGCCTAGCAGAACTAACGAGATAAAATACATTCACAATCCTAAGCGCTACTTCAGCCATTGGACCCGACCGTTCCCACTGTAAACACCGACAAGACGACCCGTAGCGTCCGGCGCCGTCACGCGCAAGCCCCCGAGCCCGACGACCCGCGGCTCACGCCGGTCGCATGAACACCCTGGAAGCTGCGTTCGGCCAAACAACGCCACCAGGCGCCGCCGTAAAGCGCTCTGCGGACCAGCATCGCTTTGCCGAGTCCTGGCGGGCGTCGGGAACAACGCAGCGGGCGCCACGGCCGAGCCTGGTCCCGGGCGAATCCTTGGCCGCTTACATCCGCCCAAGCCGGTCACTCGTTGGCCGGCGCCGGACCCGAAGCATAGACTTTTTCTATGAGAATCTAAGAACTTTACTTTCTTAAGTTACAGAATGTTACACATGATAATTACTTTCCGTTCGAGAATTTGCCAGACCCCACTTAAACATTTGTTTCACTGCTAAAAGACGGTGCACCACAGCACCCGCTCCGGTAAAATATGCCAATGCTGCCGACACCCGTTTCAATCCTTTTTCTGCAACTCGCCGCGGCCGGCACCGTGCCGCCAAAACCTCCTGACAGCAAACCCGCCAAAGTCCCTGAACTGGTGGAAGTACGCTCAGCGCCCGTGCAGGCGCAAAAAGCCGCCCTGCCGGGATTGAGCAGCCTCGATGCAGCGCAGATCGCCCTGCTGTCGCCGGCGCATCCACACGCGCTGTTCGACCGCGTACCGGGCGCCTGGGTCGTGCAGGGTTCCGGCCAGGAACACCTCTCCGCAATCCGCTCGCCGGTGCTGACCGGTCCGGGCGCCTGCGGCGCTTTCCTGTTGATGGAAAACGGCGTGCCGGTTAGGCCAGCCGGCTTTTGTAACGTCAACGGCATGTTCGAGCTGAACCTGCTGCAGGCGGCGCGCGTGGACGTGTTGCGCGGCCCCGGAACGGTTATCTACGGCTCGGACGCGCTGCATGGCGCGGTCGACGTCATTGCCCCGCAACCGGCCGCTGGCGCGGCCGTCGGCGTCGAGGCCGGCAGCTACGATTTCTACCGCGGCCGCTTTTCACTGGCCAGCGACCAGTTGGCCATTTATGGCAACTACACGGACGCCGGCAGCTTTCGCGACCACGAAAACTACACCCACGCGCTGGGCAACCTCGCCTGGACGGCCGAGGCCGGCGCGGCCGAGGTGAGCACGCTGCTGTCCTACGCCGATCTCGAGCAGAACACGGCCGGCTTCATTCTCGGCAAGGACGCCTACCGCGATCCGGTGCTGCGGCGTGAGAACCTGAACCCGGAAGCCTTCCGCAACGCGGACGCCGTGCGCCTGTCGAGCCGCTGGCGCTGGGCGCCCTCCCCCGCCGAGACCATCGAACTGACGCCGTACCTGCGTCACAGCGGCATGACGTTTCTGCAACATTTCCTGCCCGGTCAGCCGCAGGAACACAATGCGCAGGACTCCGCCGGCCTGCAGTTCAGCTGGCAACGCAACCAGCGCTTGTCGGCCGGTGTCGACCTCGAATGGGCCAAGGGTCAACTGCGGGAATACCAGGCCGAGGCCCTTACGGTCGGTTCCGCCTTCCTCCAGGCGACCCGGCCGCAAGGCCTGCATTACGATTACACGGTGAAAATGGTGCGCGGCGCCGCCTGGGCGCAGTACCAGCATCCGTTGAGCGACAGCTTGCGCTTCAATGCGGGCTTGCGCGTCGAAAGCCAGCGTTACGATTACAACAACCACATGCTCGACGGCAACACGCGCGACGACGGCAGTGCCTGCGGCTTCGGCGGCTGCCTTTACACGCGGCCCGCGGACCGCACCGACACGTTCACGAACCTGTCACCGGAGCTGGGATTGAAGTGGCGCATCAACGGCCAGCAGACGCTGTATACGCGCCTTGCCCGCGGCTTCCGCGCGCCCCAGGCGACGGAGCTTTACCGGCTGCAGAGCGGTCAGTCGGTGGCCGACCTGCACTCGGTGTCCCTGGAGTCCCTGGAATTGGGTCTGAAAGGCTCCAGCCAACGCCTCACCTACGACATCACCGCCTACGCCATGCACAAGCGGCACTTTATCTTCCGTGACGCCAACGGCTTCAACGTCAGTGACGGCAAGAGCCGTCACCTGGGCATCGAGGCGGACATGGACTGGCAGGTCGCTATGCATTGGTCCGTCAACGCCAACCTGTCCTGGGCGCACCACCGCTATGCCTTCAGCCGCACCGTGGCGGGCGGTGAGACGATCACCAGCGGCAACGAGATGGATACGGCGCCGACCTGGCTGGGCGGCCTGCGGCTGGACTGGCAGGGAGGCCCGGGCAAAACCATCGAGGCCGAGTGGGTTTACCAGGGCGATTACTACCTGGACGCGGCCAACCTGCACAGCTACCCCGGCCACAGCCTGTTCAACCTGCGCGCGGCCTGGCGGATCGGCTCGAGCCATCATAGCCTGGCGCTGCGGCTGACCAACCTCCTGAACAGCCATTACGCCGACCGCGCGGACTATGCCTTCGGCAATTACCGCTATTTCCCGGGCGCCGGGCGCCAGTTCAGACTGGAGTGGCAGTACCGGGGTTGAGCGGGGGTGTCAGGGCTCGTACACCTCGACGTCACCGGGATTCCGCAACATCTTGTTGACCTCGTCGAGGTGCAGTTCTTCCTCCACGATCAGTTCCCGGGCGTATTCCTCCAGCAAAACCGAGCCACTCTCGCTGGCCAGCTTCGACAGCTCGTAATAAGCGTCGAGGGCTGCCTGCTCGTGCTCCAGGCTCTCACGAAGAATGTCGCCAATGTCGTGCTTTTCCGTCTCCAGCAAGGAGCCGATTTTGAGCGACGGGTGTCCACCCAGCAACGTGACCATTTCTCCCGCCCGCTGGGCGTGCTCGAGGCCCTCGGTGGCATTGCCCTTCATCCAGCTGACGATGGGAATCCTGTTGTAGCCGAAGATCATCAACGAATAATGGCTGTAGCGCACCACGCCAGCCAATTCCAGTTCCATGATCTGGTTCAGCAGTTCAATGGCTTTTTCCTTGTCTTTGTCCTTCATGCTTGAAATTCTCCTTGGAAGCGAATGGAACCTCATTAACTAACTATAGCCGCGAAGTTCGATAATCAACTGAAACGGGTATTCTCTGCATACGCGGCCATTTGGGGTAAAATCCCGGAAAGTCCTGAATTGGGAAATACCAGCAGCAGCCATGAGCTTCACGCCTGACAAAACCATCCGCATCATCGGCGTGCCGATGGACCTCGGCGCCAGCCGCCGCGGCACCGACATGGGCCCGTCGGCGCTGCGCATTGCAGGCCTGGGCGCCGCGCTCAGGGCGATGGGTTACGTGGTCGAGCGCGAGGAAGATATCGCCGTGTCGTCGATGGAAACGAGTTCGACGGAAGACAGCAAGGCGCGCTTCAAACCACAGATCCTGAGCGTTTGCACCAAGCTCGCTGAACGCGTCAAGACGATCATGGACCACGGCGAATTCCCGCTGGTGCTCGGCGGCGACCACTCGATCGCGATGGGCACGGTGGCCGGCGTTGCCGCGCATTTCCGTGATCTCGAAGAGGACATGGGGCTGATCTGGTTCGACGCGCACGGCGACATGAACGTTCCCGAGTCGTCACCCAGCGGCAACATCCACGGCATGCCGCTGGCCCACCTTTTGGGCCGCGGCGACCCGGACCTGGCCGGCATCCTCGGCTTCAGCCCCAAGCTGAACCCGGAGAAGGTGGCGCTGATCGGCATCCGCGACATCGACAAGGGCGAACGGCAGATCATCCGCGAATCGGGCATCCACGTGTTCACGATGCGCGACATCGATGAACGCGGCATGGCCCATGTCTCGCGCGAGGCCATCGAGATCGTCACCGGCGGCACCGGCGGTTTCCACGTCAGCTTCGACGTCGACGGTTGCGACCCGTCCGTGATCCCTGGTTCCGGCACGCTGGTGCCGGGCGGCGTGCGTTTCCGCGAGGCCCACCTGCTGCTGGAGCACTGCGCCGACAGCCGCCGCCTGACTTCGATGGAGGTGGTCGAACTGAACCCGTTCCTCGACAACGGCAACATCAGCGCCGAACGCACGCTGCAACTGATCCAGAGCGCGCTGGGCAAGAGCATTCTTTAAAGGGTTACAATCGGTTTAGCCCGGATATTGCACCAGTATCCCGGGCCGGGATAGGTATAGCACCAAGTACAAATTGTATTTAAAAAAGCGCCGAAACCGTTTAATTTGTATTAATACTCAATGAGGTAGAAAAACTTCACTTCCAACTGGTGCAATAGGCGGGCGCGTGCCCGGGTGGCGAAATTGGTAGACGCAAGGGACTTAAAATCCCTCGGTAGAAATACCGTGCCGGTTCGATTCCGGCCCCGGGCACCATTTTGTCTGGTTTCTTTGAAATGAACTCAGCCTGACATCGTATCTTCTATGAGGCCGCCTACAAGTTCCCCTGGCCGATTTCGATTTTCAAATCGTGCAATAAAACTGCCTTATTTCCGTGTATACTGATAAAGGAAGGGCGTGTCGCACTTTTTTCGGGAAACTCCGCTTAATTGACGCTAGCGATATCAGGCGGTTGGCGATGGATCGAATATTCCTGAGGGCGATAGCAGACCTTTTTCGCGTTTCATCTCACCAAATGCAGTTAGCTCATCGAATGCGGATTTGGAGGAGATGAAAATGAAGACTCGTATTTTAGCTCATGCTCTTGTCGCGTTGGCCGCCTTGGTCTGCGCATCCTGTGTCCATAACCCACCGCTGAATTCAGTAATCAGTGCGCATGGCAATACCGACTGGCATCTGGACACGGCCGAAGAATTCCTGTTTGGAACGGACATGGCTGGACACAATACTGCGCCCAATCATGCACCGAATTCCTGGACCAGGAACCATATGCATGTTGGCCTGACCAATACCAACCATTTTTACTTTGACAGCGACCTAACCACACCAGGTGACGATACCGATCCCACGAGCGGCATCGATCGGAACATGCTGTTTTTCTATGCGGGACACGGCGCGCCGACACTCTGGAACACGCTGGGCAATAATGCCACGCAGGGCAACATGAACCTCGGCGATGGCCCCTCGGGACTGCTGCGTTATTTCTGGCAATGCTCGTGTGAAACGTTTGCACACGGACCGCAGAATTGCCCTACTTCAACGATGGTCTATGCCTGTCCGGGCGACTTCGACGGGTCGAGCGACTCCGTTGCCATGCGCAACGTCTACGAACGCTGGGGGCCGGTGTTAGGTGACGACCTGCGCCTGGCCTGCGGCGTTTCGACACTTGCCTGGTGCCACGAGTCGAACGTGAACCGCATCTGGGATAACTACAACAACAATGGACTGGACGTCGCCGATTCGTTCATCGACGGTTTGAATACCGCAACGGGGGCCGTGCCCCTTTGCATTACAACTGGTGGATTATCTCCGGCGACGACGCCCTTGTACGATCAGACCTTCACCAACCAGCGGAACGCCGGCGGGGAATATTTCCACATACAGTATCTTTCCAACTTCGCCAGCAATGCGCCGGCCGTGTGGATAAAGCGTCCTCCAGAGCTGTTGCCGGTCTTTGAATTAAAACCCCTTCCAATGCCTGATCCATGGTTACACATCAAATTCATTCGCAAAGACGGTCTGATGATGTCGGCTGACAGGACGCCCGGGCGTGGTGCAAAAATGCGGGTGAACCCGCTGAGCGGCGCGATGTATATTCGTGGCGAGCGGAAAGCGAACCCGAAAGCACGGACCATGAAGGAACAAGACTACCTCAGACAAGCCATGGACGAAATCCGCCAGCAAGGCTGGGTCGAGAAGGCGATGTCTATGTCTAAACCACGGGGTATGCGCAATGTGATTGACACGCAGTCCCGCGAGGGCAAATCGCAGGAGGTGCGTCACACACAGAAAAACGTGACGGTCGAGTACCACCGCATGCTGAATATCCAGGGTCGGAGCGTGCCCGTTTACGGCGCCGGTGGCGTCATATCCGTGCAGATGAACAACGACGGTACCTTGCTCAATGCTCACAAAGTCTGGCGGACTGTGACCAAGGTCAAAAAACAGGCAAAGGTCAAGCCCTACGAGGTCGCGGAGAAAGAAGCGAAGAAGATACTCGGGGACACCAAGAATTACGTTCTTGCCGATTGGACCTGGGGCTACAAGGAACTGGCAGGGAACGTGGATCAGAAGGAAATGCGGATGATCTATCTTTTCGACTTCAGGCCGAAAACGCCGGAGTTGTTACTGGATAACCCGCCAAGAATCGTAGAGGTAGATGGTTTTGCAAATTAGTTATTGAAAAACCTGAGGCCGGGGGGGCATTGGAGGCTGCATCAATACCGTGCCGGTTCGATTCCGGTTCAGGGCACCATTCAATAAGGGGTCAGGTTGGATTAATTGGTGAAATAAATTCAACCTGACCCCATTTTGGGCACGGCCCCTTTTTGTCTATTCGCACACCAGCCCGCAAATGGCGTTGACTTCATCGACGCAGGTCTGGTCCCAATTGGTGGTGCAGCAGCCGGGGTCCAGGTTACAAATCTCCGTCACGCACGAATGACAGCCATCAGGCATCGGCGACGGGCTCGTCAGGCATAGGCTCTGGCCACAGACGCTGGCTTTCAGGGTCGAGCCCGGCTCGATACTGAAATTGGGCTGGAATTCGATTTCCCAGCCTGCGGACAGGTCGATGTTGGCATTGTTGTTGGCGGTGTAATCGGGGCCGACGGACAGGATTTCGCAGGCTTCATGCTGGGTGTCTGTGCTGTCGGTTACGCCAGATACCATGTTGATGTTACAAATTCCGTTGGCGCAGTGCCGACCGCCATCGGTGATGGTCCATCCATCCGCCGATATCATGTGGGCACGGGCATCGGCGGCTGCCTGCGAGCAATAGGTCGAGTTGCCACCGCTGAAATGCACGCCCGATTGTAGAGTTTGTGCATCCCAGCCAACCAAGAGGCTTTCGTAGTTGACCGTCGACAATGTGACTCCATTCAGCATGTAGAACGCATCGACCAAAGACGACACGTTCCAGGCACCGATGTCCCGATCGAAGGATGTCGCACCACTAAACGCCAAATACAACGAGATCACTGCGGATGTTTCCCAGTCGCCGACGTTCGGGTTAGCTGAGATGGCGCCATTAAACATATAGGACATATTTGTGACCGATGAAGTGTCCCAGTGACTGACATCCGGGTCGGCCGATTTAGTGTATTGGAACATTCCGCTCATATCAGTCACCGCTGAGGTATTCCAACCGCTGGTGTCCGGATTGGCCAACTTGGTGTAGTTAAACATATATGACATGTCCGTCACTGAGGATGTATCCCAACCACTGGTGTCTGGATTGGCTGAACTAGCGCCCCAGAACATGGCCTGCATGTCAGTAACCGCCGAAGTATCCCAACCGCTGGTATCTGGTATGGCGGCGGCTGCACCGCTAAACATTGCAAACATGCTGGTCACCGAAGACGTATCCCAGCCACCGGTGTCCGGGTTGGCCAAAACGGCACCATCAAACATGTAGGACATATCAGTCACCGTTGAGGTATTCCAACCGCTGGTATCGGGTTTGGCCGATGAAGCGTAATAAAACATGGTCGACATGTCAGTGACTGAGGAGGTATTCCAACTGCTCGTATCCGGGTTGGCCACAGTAGCGTTATAAAACATGTACGACATGTCAGTGACCGAGGAAGTATTCCAGCCGCTTGTATCCGGGTTGGCCGCAGCGGCGTTATAAAACATGTACGACATGTCAGTGACCGAGGAAGTATTCCAGCCGCTCGTGTCCGGGTTGGCCACAGTGGCGTCGTAGAACATGGACGACATGTCCGTCACCGACGACGTATCCCATCCGCTGGTGTCCGGAGTGGCAGCTGTGGCCTCAAAAAACATCGCTGACATATCAGTCACGGATGAGGTGTCCCAGCTGCTGGTGTCCGGGTTGACTGTGTCGTCGCCGGCAAACATCGATGCCATGTTTGTCACGGAGGAGGTATCCCAGCCGCTTGTGTCCAGGTTGGTAACGTAAGCGTAAGCAAACATCCATGACATATCGGTCACTGCACTAAAATCAGGAATATCGGTTGCATTAACGACTAGGTATGATGTTCCGTAGAACGCAGCGTTCATTGACGTCCAGGCATTCGTCCCCCACTGGTCAATCGACAGAATTTTTAAATGGTCACCAACGCCGTTAAAGCGGATCGAATCGTAACTACCGCGAATCCGAATTGTATAGGTGCCCGCACTGCCAAAATCGTGTGTCACCGGTCCCGTTAGACCGGTCTCGTCAAAAGTACTGTCGTCGTTCCAGTCGACATCGTACGGCCCGCCGACCATCGGCAAGGTGAACGAGGTGGAATTGGAACTGCCCGGGTTGTCGGTCTTCCAGGTGGTGACGAAATCGTCAGCAGGCGCCGCAAAGGCTGTATCCAGAATGCAATACAGACCAATAGCAATTGCCGCCAAGTGTTTCACGGTGGGGTTCCCTTCTTTTGTCCAGCAAGCTTACACCAAAATCGGCGTCAAGTGATGATGTGCGTCAGTTGCCGGACTGATCAATACCAACCCATTGGGTTCTGCCGAACAAATGATTGTAGGTTCACAACTCCCGCAAAATCGGCCAGCCATGGGGGCATGTTCCCCCATCGGCGGCAGCGACATGGGACCCGTTTGTCCACACGTGAATTGGTAAAAAACTCGGTCATGGCGAACAACATCGGCCGCCAAAATTGACGATGTCAGTTCACTAACGTCACGCACGCACTATCATCATGAATAGTGCCGTTGAAGTTACTCTCCCCATCCGAAAAGTCCCAATCCGAGCCGTGAATGGTTTCCGTCAACTCGTTTCGGTTGAGAGCAGGGAAAAGCCTCATGCTGGCCTCTTCCTCAATCTCACTGATGGTAACGATATCGTTCATCACGTCAGGTTTTACGTCAGCCCACGTTGTGCCGTCGTCTGTGTTGATGTGTGGCAGCAGGAAGGCGATGGATTTCCAGCCTGACGGGTCTTCCCACAAGATCACCTTGTAATAGGCGCTCGGCACGGCAACCTTTTCATGGTTGTTATTGCTGTGCATACGAACTGCATCGGCATCAGCGTCCCGTCCGGCAACGCCATCTCGGTCGAATATGGCCCCGGATGTAGCTAACACGGCACCGTACTTCTTCGCCCAAATCCGAGTCAGTGCTTCCAGCGGCAACCATATGCCCCGATTGAACCGGCAATGCTGCGGTGACATGTTTGACATGACGTACGTGTTCACCTGCTCCGTCAAATTGTCTTTCATGTCGGCATCGTTGGCCAGTTGACCTTGGTCAAAGATGGGTTCGTCATTATCGACCGGTCTCGAAGCCTCATCCTCCGCAAGGCGTGGGTCTTTTCGGAAATAATTTACCCGGTCGTTCCCTGCTGCATTGTCCACGTCATCGCGGGTCAGCCGGTACGATACCCAAACAGCGGTGCGCAAGTCCGGGTCATATGACATCACGTAACCGTTCTGGTACAGGGTTTTCTCGTTTTGGGTCTGAGTTGACTGGTTAATAGCGAACGGCACATGTCTTGAAAGAATGACCATTTTCCGGGTGTCATCCCCCGCGATGGCCATCAATTGTGCATTGCCGTCGTCGCGTTCCTGGGCGGTGCAGTCGCGTATTGCTGCCTGCGCAGACAGGGAAATAAGCAAAAGTAAAAGGACTGAAAGAATGGGTCGCATTAGATCACCCCCACTTCGTTCTGATTCGCTTTAAGTATAGTCAAGAAATCCAGACCTACCTTATTCGCAGTTTTCTGATTTGAAGGTCGTAGGTTTAATCGAATGACTTCTCGGAATGTTAAGAGTAGGCTTGTTCTTGGAACCAGTCCCGTTTTTGTTTTGAAGGGAAATGAAAGCACCTGGAAAAGAAGGGCGCGTTGCGGGACCTTAACTCAGCATTTGAAATCAACCACAGGCAGGCGCATTCGCCAAGGGCACCGATGTGTAAGATAGAGCGTTGAGCATATGAAGAAGGTATTTTTCCTTATTGCGCTGACCTGCTTGCTTTTCAGTTGGAATATCGGGGCTTCTGAGTTAAGCGATTTACAAGCACTGGCCAAGTTGGGGCAAGTTTCTGCTCAATCCAAACTTTGTATTACATATATTGCTGAACAAGACTATTCCAGAGCGCAATACTGGTGCCACAAGGCTGCAGATCAACGTGATCCTTCAGCCCAATTTGCTCTTGGAGTGACCTATGCAGAAGGTTTGGGCGTGTCAAAAGACCTCGGCAAGGCATTTGACTTTACATTAATGGCTGCAAATCAGGGCTATGTAAAAGCTCAGTCCGCTCTTGGATACTTGTATGCGAAAGGTCTGGGCGTGTCAAAAGACCCGGTGCAGGCATTTGAGTGGTGCCTGTTGGCGGCCACCAATGGCGATGCCACTGCTCAGTACAACTTAGCTTCAATGTACGCCAAGGGCAATGGCACAAAAAAGAGCCTATCAGACTCCGTCAAATGGCTAAGAAAAGCGGCTGAAAAGGGGCATGCAGGTGCCCAGTATCAGCTTGGGCTGAGGTACATCAAGGACGCGGATACTCAACAAGACTACATTAACGCCGCTAGGTGGTATCGAAAGGCTGCCGATCAGGGTAATGCCGCGGCTCAATACTTTTTAGCAAACATGTACACCAAAGGCGTGGGTGTAGACCAAGATTTTTCTGAAGCCATGAATCTGTACCGAAAATCCGCTGAACAAGGTAATGCGAACGCTCAATTCATATTGGGCTTTGCCTACAGTTACGGCAAACGTGAGGGTGTGCAACTAGATTACGTTGAATCTCGAAAATGGCTACGCAAAGCCGCTCTTCAAGGACACGCAAAAGCCCAACATTATTTAGGGTTGATGTTCGCAAATGGCAACGGTACACCAAAGGACTTGGTTGTAGCCTCTAAGTGGTTTCACATGGCTGCTAGTCAGGGATATAGGGATTCACAATATTTCTTGGGTCAGATGTACTTTGAAGGCGAGGGTAGACCACAAGATTATGCTAAGGCATATGTATGGTTGAAACTCGCAGAATTGGCAGGTAAAAAGGAGGCCAAGAGATTTCGGAAAAAGGCTGCAAAGAAACTTTCAAAAAGCGGTCTGAGTGCAGCAGAAAATCAAGTATCCAAATTGCGAAATGCATCAGAGAAAAAGAAGCCAGAAGAATAATTAACCTTGAAGCCCACATGTGAGCGGTATTCGCAAAGAAAGTCAGAAACAGGGCTGTGAATAAGACGACCAAATTCTGGGTTATCTGCTGTGCCGTATTGCTCGAATTTATAGTTGTATTGCCATTATTAATTTACCCTGCAGAAAAACTCGCATCAATCAACTGCGTTCGTTCATCGCTTTGCGAATACGCGCGTGATGCTGCAGATTTAGGAATTCTCTTTCTTGGGATATTGGTTCCAATAGTTGTCATGATTTGGACTCAACCCAAGGACTGAGCCATTTGAGAACACCTCGACAGCCGGGGGGGGGGGGGGGGATTGGCCATCAGGGTATGATCGCAGTATCAGCAAACCGTGGTGGCCTGCAGCTATGCAGTGTGCTCGAAAACCTACAGGGAAATATCGCTCAGAATTTGATCAATGACCAGATTCACTTGACCAATGCACGTTTAAAGCAACCAAAAAACCAGCGCAACCGAAAGCATGCTCAACAGTACTGTAATGCTAACCGTGATACGCGCTTGACCCCATTCATTACGGTCGTGCAATAGTCTCCTATTTAAGATGCTGTAGTGCAAAAGCTCACACACGAAATAACCAGCAACGAGAATCATAGAAACGATCAATCCCGCAACAACTACCTTTGGCGTTTTCCATATTGGGCTTGCACCAACCATTGCGATCAAAGGGAGTATGACGCCAAAGATCACGGCCATGACTGTGGCGAGAATGAGCAACAAGAAGGCGCTAGTAAAATGCGACAAGCCGATGAAGACATCTTTCGCCCTGCCAGTTGAAAAGTCTAGCGCTGGTTGTCGGTAATACGCTGATTCTCTCTGTATTCTGAACGACAGAAACGTTCCGCAGAACCCGCTCAAAATTGCGCCTGCGCTCAGGGCAGCAGGAAAAAAGCTCTGGGGTTCTAAATTCACATCACAACTCCATCAGGAAGAACTCTAACGATGGCGCTGAAGGGCATAGAATTTGGAGTGACACAATTATCGTCTCCTAAAAAATCATTTATTTCGCTCAGCTAGCAACATGATTAGCTTCTTAATTTCCCCTTGAATATGAGCTCTTACGACGCTCAATTGATTCTCATCTGGTCTTTCAAAACCACTAGTGGAAAATATTTCCTCAACATTACGGTTATCGCGCGCTGTTCGCTCACATTGTAAAAGTACAACGTCAGTGCCACGAATAAATATTTTGAAAATTGCTCTTTCTTTCTCTTCGTGAAATCTGATTTCAAGGATTGGGCTTTGAATACCTGAGGGCTCTAGATCGCCCCATGCTGCTGCTGTGAATTCCGGTACTACCAGCTCGAAGGGTTGGCCATCAAAATTTGCGCGTGCATCATTAAAGCATTCTCGAATATCTCGAGCAGTATTTCTAAAATGTCCCAACTGTACTTGGCGATTGGACTGCAGCATTTGCCAATGAGCCCAAGATGCGAGCTGCTTCATATTCATCATCTCGGGAGTAATCTCGCCTGCAACGAAACCCTGCAAGGGAACCTCTATCGCATCGACTGATTGAAAACGGTTTGTTATTACATGGTTGAAGGCCCGGTCAAAAAAATTGTTTATTGCTTGAACGAAATCGCCGCTAAGATTTTCGGCCGGAATACCGCCCCCCTCTCTGCGGTGCGGTGGGTTGCCGTTTTCATCAATAACTATCCCAGGTTGACGGCCAGTCAAAGCGGCATACAACAAGCCAGCAATAGAATTTATGTCAGTTCTAAT
Source organism: uncultured Gammaproteobacteria bacterium (assembly GCA_963774415.1). GTDB lineage: Bacteria > Pseudomonadota > Gammaproteobacteria > Xanthomonadales > SZUA-36 > SZUA-36. The sequence goes on from CAVZEU010000001.1 coordinate 522,476, forward strand.
ATCCCTCTTTTGGCCATATCGCAGTTTTTCAGGAAACACGATAAATCGGTTTCCAATATCCTCTCCCGGAGGAGTGTCATCCTGTTGCGGTTGTGCTTCTGAAATTGACAATCCGTAATCTACTAGCACAGGATCGTCGGGGTTCCCGTTTCGCAATATGATGTTTGTTGGTTTTAGGTCGCGGTGAACTAACTGCAAGTCTTCGATCTGAATTCGTACAGTCTCAAGAATTTTAAGTACGATTTTTGCGGCAACATCTATAGCAAGTGGCGCATTTTGACGGATATAGTCTGATAATGTCGGCCCATCAATGTACTCGCAAACAAAGAATGGCTGTACATTTTGGTTGCCAACAACTTCACCAGCATTATCCTCATAAACCTCCGGTACGCTTCCTGCAGCACGCTTTACTGCTCTCAGATTGAATATCTCAGTTAGAAATCTTTGTTTTTGCCTATCATTTGCGGGATTATGATTTGGTGTTTTGAGCGCCCCAATTCTCTCACCGTTGTTCTCATATACTTTTGTTACCCGCCCCTGCCCGCCACGGCGAGCGCGATTTTCATCCGTATCCTCCCCAACACTCCAATTCGCTTCCCATGTCATTAAGGTTGGCCTTCAATTTTGCGACTAATTATAGGTGACGAGAGCTTGTAGAAGAAATCAGTTAATTCTTCACCTTTCTCAAGCAATTTTGATCCTTGACGCCATGGTAAAATCACTCTGGTTTCTACTGAAAGTACGGTCAATGTACGACGTGGCACGGCAAGACACACGGTTCAAAAAAGGTAACCCCGGCAGGCCCAAGGGCAGCAAGAACAAGATCACCAAGGCCTACCTTGACGCTATCAGCGAGGACTTCCGCAAACACGGCAAATCGGTCATTGAAAAAGTACGGAAACAGCAACCCGCCGTGTACCTAAGATTGATCGCGCAACTGGTGCCGAAGGACATTGTTCTGGACAGCCAGGTGCGACACTTTGTGATTAACGCGGAGCCGGAACTGACCATCGAGCAGTGGCGGGAAACGCACGGTTTGATCACAAAGGGTCGGAAGCTGAACTGACCGGGGATAGGTTCACGTTTGGATTGTGGCATGGAATACTCCCTGCCCGTTCCCCCTATCGAGATTGATATTTATACGGTTCAGGCGCGCGCCACTGCCCAAAAATTTTGGAAGAAAAAATAAAACAGGGGTCGGGTTTAATGATCTCGGAAATCTTGGGTCAGACTGCGCCAAGACGGGTATCTGAGCGGGTATAAAATTATTCAAGTTTATATTTATTCTTTATTATCAAGTAGATAAAGATATCTTGTGGTTCCGGCCCCGGGCACCAATCCCCACCAAAAAGGCGTTAGCCGCACACGTCAAACAGGACGACATGAGAATACACTTGGCAGCAAACTGTGTGTCCAAAAGCTCAAACAGGCCACCTTATGTGGGTGGCCTTTTCACTCTATGGTCGAGTCAATCCACCTCTTTCAGGCAGGAATCAAAACAAGCCTCTTTAGTCTTATTAGTATTCGCAACACAAACGTCTATGCAACCCTGCAGTTCTTGTGACCTTGATTCGTTGGCATCCAAACTCGCGGTCTTATTGGATTCGGAAGGTTGGTTGGCCTGCGCTAATACGTGCTGATGAGTGCAGTTGTTGCGGAACAGAGTAATTGAATCTGGCGTTTCCCAATGAGCATCTGTGGATGCATCGACCCCTCCGCCAATGACGCCGCCGAGCAATACGTTTCCCCAAACCATTGCACTCTTGGTTGGCCTCACAACTTGTGAAATCACCTCTCCGTCGTCATCACACTTGATGACCAACTCTTTGTCACTCTTCTTGAAGGTAACGGGTCCGGGAGCCTTAAATGGCCAACTGCCTTTTTTGTTTGTTGCGGTGCAATTCATAGGTTCTGAACAATTGCTTACCTCAACTTGAATCGTATCTTTTGTTCCCTTCGTAATGGAAGCACACCCTTGGGCACCAATGCATAAGAACAAGGCGAAAATAATTGAGAAGGCGCTTCTTGGAATTGTGCGCATGACAGTTCTCCCTCTGCTTTTGTTAATTTTTTGGGGGAAATGCCTTGCGAAACATATGCCCCCCTTCAGGAGAATGATCATACGCCCGTTTGACGAAATTTCAATCATTTCCGAGAGAGTACAGGGGAGCGAGCAATCCGCCCAGATAGGCACGTTCTCGCGTTGACTTGAAGTATTCCTTGTTTGGAGGAAGATGCAGTGCACAGTGGATGGGGAGCAAAATCCCTAGCAACAGAAAAAAGGGGCCACAGAGCTTACATCAGAAAAACTCCGCCGGAGGGGGGCTTTTCGTTTAGCGCAGCTCGTTCCGATAATTACTAAGGGCAGGTGCCCCCGCTGCAGGTCCAGGTGCAGAACTGGCCTTCGTCGAGATCGTCGACAAACGTGGCCCACGAGCGTTTGCTGGACGTGAAGTCGGCGCCATCTTACCAGGCGCTCTCGCTGTTGGCGTCAGAGTTGTAACCGCAGTCGTCAGCACTGATTGCATTGGTATCGGAAGGCTGGCTTACCAGTATATGAAGTCCGGCTTCACCTTACGCATTTTCTGGCATCTTCCAACCTGGCAGCATTCAGCACGCAATTTTTTCGTTCCAGCCGCTGCACGCGCAGTTTGACATTCTCCGCCGTCAGCTCTTTGTATTTTTTTACGGTCTGTTCGTTCTCATCGACGATGGTCTGGTACTCGGCGGCGCAGATAAAGCCGCCGCTCGCCGCACATGGCGCTTCGGCATAACAGACGGCATTTTCATCCACGCATTGGCTGTCGCCGGAACAAATCTTGTCCCCGCTTTTAAGGCACGCGGCTTGTGTCCCGTCGGGACAGAGGGTGTCGCCCCAGGTGCTGACCGGCACCAACACAAAGGCAACGACAAGAATGGCTTTTTTCATAGGCCTGATTCCCCGGTTGAACAAGTGCGCCCTGCCCGCCCTTGAATTATAGGCGACCCGGGTGCAGAGTGGAGTGAGTGGGTTCGGGCCGGACGAAGAGCCTAGTTGGTCATTGTCAATGCCGCGCCATTAAAATCAGTATGTTGCTCTATTTTTCTCAAAATTTTCGCAAATGATTTCGGCGTGGGTGCAATGAGAAACCACAACTTGACGGGTTTATCCGTGACGAAGAACTCGTTTTCGATGACCAGCTGTGGCTGACCCTTCTTTGCAGATGCGGACAAGAATTGACGGATGGCTTGCTGGTTGCTGTCTTTCTCGATTTTCGGCACGGAATAGTGTGTCGTGATGTCACAAATCTTGTAGATGGACTTGGCGTAAAGACCGATCAGTATGTTCGCCATTTCGCTCAATATGTCCATCATCTCCCTGTGATAATCCACTTTTCCCGGAGGAGGACCGGTATCACCGTCGCCGTCGTCGGGCTGCAGCAGCAGGCTCAATATCGGTTTCATTATTTTGATCAGGGTTCTGAAGTCGCCTGAGCGCAACAACAAGAGGATTCGGCCCTGCAGATCCCCGGTCATGGCGCTCGAGACGGTGTACACGGAACCGCTACCGAGTTGCTGCAGGAATTCAGGGTTGTCGCCGGGAGCGATTTCAATGCTGGAATCGGAACTGTCGATGTCCAGCCCAAACATGCTGTCGAGCGCGTGCAGCGCCTTCTGGGTGCCATCGATCAAAAAATGGTCGAAGAAGTGGATCTGTTTTGCGGTTAGGTCGTGTGTGCTGACGTTCATTTGCCAAACCTGAAGCCGCGGCTTTGCGGCGGCCCGGATACCCGTCTCAGACTGCCATGACCTGGTCTATCGCCTTCAAGAGGTCTCTTTTCATAAAGGGCTTTTCCACGAAATCCTTGGCGCCGTGTTTAAGGGCCTTTTCCGCGATCGTGTGATCGCCGGAACCCGACACCATGATCACCCTTGCGCCCGGGTCGCACTCGATGATTTCCCTGAGCACGTCTTCACCGCTCTTGTCCAGCATCAGGTAATCCAGCGTCACCAGTTCCGGGTTCAGCTTCTTGAACGACTCCAGGGCCGCCTTGCTGTTTTCCGCGCAACCGACGACTTCATGCCCGCCGCCCACGACGACGGTCTCGACGACCTTACGCGCAAATGCGGAATCATCCACTATGAGTATCTTTGCCATGTTCCTACCCCCCAGGAATGCATGGGTATGCGGGGTTGGCGGGAATCGCGGAGAACGCGCCGACCAGCCGTTTGCACCCTTACCCAATGCATCCGTGCTAATCGGTGTTAATATCCGTATAACAATACGATAGTCCCAAAACTCTTGCTTTACAAGGGTCTAAAGGTTTGCCGCTCGACTTCGCGTGAGCCATCCCGTGACGCAGGAACCCTCAGAAATGAAAATCAGCCTCGAAGACATCAACGCCGCCGCCCGCATCGTCTATGCGGAAATGCCGCCCACACCACAGTATCGCTGGCCGCTGTTGTGCCAGGAACTGGGCACGGAGGTCTGGGTCAAGCACGAGAACCACACGCCGGTGGGCGCATTTAAATTGCGCGGCGGTCTGGTCTATTTTGAGCGCCTGGCCAGGTCCGGGGAACTGCCCCGCGGCGTCGTCAGCGCCACGCGCGGCAACCATGGGCAATCGATCGGCTACGCCGCGCGGCACCACGGTATCGGGGCGACCATCGTCGTGCCGCACGGCAACAGTGCGGAGAAGAACGCCGCCATGCGGGCGCTGGGGGTCAGGCTCATCGAGCACGGCGACGATTTCCAGGCTTCGCTGGAGCATGCGCGTGAACTGGCCGCGAACGAATCGCTGCATTTCGTCTCCTCGTTTCACCCCGCGCTTGTCACCGGCGTGGCCACCTACAGCCTGGAACTGTTGCAGGCGGTTCGGGACATCGATGTCGTGTACGTCCCCATAGGCCTCGGTTCCGGCATCTGCGGCATGCTGGCGGCGCGCGACGCCCTGGGCCTGGCCACCGAGGTGGTCGGCGTGACCTCGTCGCACGCGCGTGCCTATGCCGAGTCGTTCAGCGCGGGAGAGCCGCGGGAGGCGCCTGTGAGCACCCAACTCGCAGACGGCATGGCCTGCCGAGTGGCGGAGCCGGCGGCGCTGCGGATCATCCTCGATGGCGTCGACCACATCGTCGAGGTCAGCGATGCCGAGGTCGCCGCGGCGATGCGCCTGCTGTTCGAAGCCACGCACAACGTTTGCGAAGGCGCGGGCGCGGCGGCGCTGGCCGCAGCGATGCAGGAGCGCGCGCGTCTCGCCGGGCGCAGGACGGCGGTGGTCGCGAGCGGCGGCAATGTGGACCGTGCGGTATTTCGCGCGGTGCTCGAAGGCGGGTCGGGCGACGCTTGAAAATGCGGTTAGGCGCCCTGCCCCTGCGCTGAGGGATCAATTTTAGCGAATACTAATTCCCGTAACTGCGTTCTGGCTCGGTTGAACCTGGCGCTGTCGGCGTCGTATTTTCCGAGGTCGCGGAATATCCCCGCGAGGCGGCTGCGCTCGTGCGCCGTGAAACCCGCCAAAGGCTTGTCGTCCTGAAGCCCGAGCGGTTCACGCACGGCGTGCGTGCGGTTGCAGACCATGCGCTGGTGATGCAGCGCCCGGCCGAGCACGACGAACGGGAAGTTGGGGTGGCTGGCCGGGCCGATGCTCAGCGTCTGGCCGCCCGTCGGCAGGCCCTTGATTTTGAATTTCGCGATCTCGTCCGCATAGCGCCAGCCGCCGTATCCGCCTGCCAGACCGCCCAGGATGGTGCCCCCCAGCAGCGAATGGCCGCCGACACCGATATCGAGCAGCAGCCCGGCGGACGCCCCGGCGCTCGCGGCCGCGAGCACGAGTTGTGTTCGGGTCAGGCCGAACAGGTACCAGGTCTGCTGGTCGAACAGGTCGGCGCCGTCGATGTCCAGCGCCGTTTCCCGGGTCCGTAACTGGTAATAGCAGTAAATCTCCTCGATACGCCGGCGGCATTGCTCTTCGCTTTTTCGCAGCGCGGCTTCGTACTTTTTCGTCAGCAGCTTGCGGACCGCCGCGGTCGCCGCCGTACCCGGCACGCGTTGGCTTTCCCGGTGACGGAGCACTTTCACCAGCAGGTCGGTGATCAGTTCCGCGGCCTGTTGATGCTGGCGCCGGCGCTCGTTGACCAGACAACCGACCGCTTGCTGCAGCGGACCCTGCCAGGCCGGGTGCAACTGGCCGAACACCCTCAGCAGATCGACACGCTTGTCGAATTCCGCCCAGTGGGCGTTGAAAACCCGCACGGTTTTGAAGTACTGCCCCAGCGCGTTCTCCCATTCCGGCACGTAGTCGTCGTTGTCGATCGGGTTGATCAGGGCCAGGCTCGGCCGCCCCGTCCAGCGCAGAATCTCCATCTCGGCCATGTATTCCGGGCCGTATGGGCGCGAGCCGTCGACCACGTAGATGATGCCGGCGCCCTCCACGATCGGGCGCAACAACTCGCATTCGTTGAAGAAGTCCTGGTCGCCCCGGTGCTGGTCACAAAACGCCGCGACCGCCTGCGGCCGCTTCGACACGTCAGTGCAATGTCGCTCCAGCCAGTTCAACGCCGCGCGTGCCCTCTGGAAGCCGGGTGTGTCGATGAGCTCGTACAGGACCTCGCCGTCGACGCGCATCGGGTAGCGTCGTGCCCTCTGCGTCGTGCCCGAGAGACGGTCGATATAGACCGAGTCGTCCTGCGCCAGCGTGGCGACGATACTGGACTTGCCCTTGTTGGGGTGGCCGACGACGGCGAAACCGGGCGTGGTCACTGCCCCTGCCCCGCGACCGCCGCGCCTTCGCCCGCGAGTATCCGCACGCGGCGGCCGGGAAATTGCGCGGCGAAATGCTGCCAGTCCTGCGTCTCCGCCGCGCTGACGGCCTGGCCGCCAAGCGGCAGCAGCAACAGGAAGCAGTCACGCCCGGGGTCGAGGCCGCTAATGAAATCGGCCAGGTCGGCCAGCGGCGGCTCCCAGCCCTTGACGGCGATGAGCAGGGTTGCCGGGCTCTCTTGCCGCATTTTTTCCAGCAACTGCCGGTCGTCCTTCAGGACCACGCCTGCGCTGACGACGCGGTCGACCTCGATTGCCAATTCCCGCAGATCGGCGCCGCTGGCGGCGACGGCGTCCGCCCAGTCCAGCAATAGGCTGAAGCGGCGGCCCCGCGGCAACGGCCCGGGATTCTGGTAGTGGGCGGCCTGGTGCCGCGGCTCGGCGTTTTTTGCCCGGGTCTCGACGCTGGGCGAGGCAATCCGGTCCAGCACCAGGCTGACGCCCGGGTAGCGGCTGAACACGCGGCGCAAGCGGCGCCGGTATTGCCAGCGCACCAGCGACCACAACAGCAGCCGCGGCAACAAACCGTAACAAGCCATGCACATGAACAGAAACGGCCACCAACTGCGCATGGAAGCGCTCTGGCCGGCGTCGAACACCAGTTGCAAGGCGCGAAAACGGGTCGCGGCGATGACCTCCGGACTGATCGTGGCGCCGGGGAGCCAGGCCGCCCAGGGCGCTGACAGCCAATGCGCCAGGCGCCAGACCGCGCCATCGGAAATGTCGAGGGTCGAGCTCCAGCCGAAACTGCGGTCGGTCACGAGCAGGATGACCATGAACGCGGCCGCGGCGCCGAGGTTGAACCAGACGCCGAACAACTGGCCCCAGCGCAGCAGGGCGAGGCGGCCGATGACGGCGTAATGCCGCTGGCCCAGCGCCGCGTTCAGCCGCCTGAGCGCCCGTTGCCACAGCAGCCTGACCGGGTTGAGCCCCTCCAGCGGCAGGTGCAGCGCGCGGCCGCGGGAGGCGCCGATGGCGACAACGAGCGTCAACAGCACCAGCAGCAACTGCGTACCGATAAAAAGCGCCAAAAACAGCAACACGTTGACGGGCTGCTGACGCCCCACCAACAACAAGCCGCTCATGACGCTGATGCCCGCAAACAAACCGCCGACACCCAGCCAGAGCGTGATCGAGCCGGCGATCGTCTCCAGCCGCAGGCCGTGCCCTGCCCCGTCGTCCACGCTATCCAGCCAGGCCAGCAGCCTGGCCGCGTCGCTGCCGGGGCCAAGGTTGCGGCCGATTTTCCGGTCGCGTGCAGCCAGTTCGCGCAGCGGCCTCTCGCTGTCCGCGCTCAACTGTCGGTCGAGACGCGCGAGATCGTCGAGGTCAGGCCGCATGCGGCTGGCCTCCGGTGCGAAAATTACATGGCTGAATGACTGGTTTATGCACGGGTTTCATTATAGGATACTTCCTTCGTGGGGCCGTAGCTCAGCTGGGAGAGCGTCGCGTTCGCAATGCGAAGGTCGGGAGTTCGATCCTCCTCGGCTCCACCATTTCAATCCAGGTTCCAATGAGACAGTTGCTCACCGCCATATCGGAAATCGTCGGGCCCGGCGGACTGCTCGTGGGCGAAGACGTCAGCAGCCGCTCGGATTACTGGCCGCCGCGGGGCGGTTGCCGGGCCGACGCCATCGCCCGGCCGCGCGATACGGACCAGGTATCGGCCATCATGAAAATCTGTCACGACGCCGGCCAGCCTGTCGTCACCCACGGCGGGCTGACCGGCCTGGTGGGCGGCGCCAGGGCGGTCGAGGGCGACCTCGTGCTGTCACTGGAGCGCATGCAGCAGATCGAGCCGGTCGACGCCATCAACCGCACCCTCACGGTCGAGGCCGGCGCCCCGCTGCAGCGGGTGCAGGAGGCCGCGGCCGAAGCCGGGCTGTTGTTCCCGCTCGATTTGGGCGCACGCGGCAGCTGCAGCATCGGCGGCAATATAGCCACCAACGCCGGCGGCAACAGCGTGATCCGCTACGGCATGATGCGCGAACAGGTACTCGGCATCGAAGCCGTGCTCGCCGGCGGCACCGTGATTTCGTCCCTCAAAGGCGTCATCAAGAACAACACCGGTTACGACTTGAAGCAACTCTTCATCGGCTCGGAGGGTACGCTGGGCATCGTCACGCGGGCGCTGCTGCGTTTGCGCCCCGCACCCCGTTCCCGTAACACCGCGCTGGTGGCGGTGGCGGACTTCGACGGCCTGGGACGCCTGTTGCAGTCGGTGGACTCCGAATTCGGCGGCACCCTGAGTGCTTTCGAGGTGATGTGGAATGACTTTTACAGCGTCGTCACCGGGGACGGCAGCGCACACGGGCTGCCATTGGAGCAGGATCACCCCTACTACGTCTTGATCGAGTCCACCGGCGGCGACCCGGCTGCGGACAAGAAGCGTTTCGAGGCGACCCTGGCGGCGGCCCTCGAGGGCGGGCCGGTGACCGACGCGGTCATTGCCCAAAGCAGGCAACAGGGCCTTGACCTGTGGGCCATACGCGATGACATCGAGGGCCTGAATAAGAACATGTGGCCGCCGATCGTGTTCGATATCAGCCTCGGCATTGCGGACATGGAAGACTACGTCGAGGCCGTGCGCGGCCAGCTACAGGAGCGCTGGTCCCACTCCCGCATGGTGGTCTTCGGCCACCTGGGCGACGGCAACATCCACCTGGTCATCACGCTGGGCACGCTGGAGCCGGACGCGGTGCACGCCGTCGAAGCCATCGTCTACGGTGAACTCGGGCGCCGTGGCGGCGTGATTTCAGCCGAGCACGGCATCGGCCTCGACAAGCGCGCCTACCTCGGCCATTCGCGCTCGGACGCGGAGATCGAGCTGATGAAAACCATCAAGCGCGCACTCGACCCCAAGAACATACTCAACCCGGGCAAGATCTTCGAACTCGACGCGGCATCCTGAGCGGGGCTCGCTTCGAGCAGCCAATTTTGAAGGAGACAACATGGAATACCGCCGCCTCGGCAAAACGGGCCTGAAAATCAGCGAACTGTCGTTCGGATCCTGGGTGACCTTTCACAATCAGAGCGGCGTCGACGACGCCGTTGAAATGATGGCCGCGGCCTATGATGCCGGTGTCAATTTTTTCGACAACGCGCAGGTTTACGCCGCCGGCAAGTCGGAGGAAATCATGGGGGCCGCGCTCGGCAGGCTGGGCTGGAGGCGCGGGAGTTACCTGGTTTCCACCAAGCTGTACTGGGGCCTGAACGACGGCCCGAACGAAAAAAACACGCTGAATCGCAAATTCCTGGTCGAAGCCATCGACGGCTGTCTCGAGCGGCTCGGGCTGGAGCACGTGGACCTGTTGTACTGCCACAGGCCCGACCCGGCGACGCCGATCGAGGAAACCGTGTGGGCCATGCACAACATCATCGAGCAGGGCAAGGCGCTGTACTGGGGCACCTCCGAATGGGCGGCCGCCGACATCGTCGGCGCCATCGGGGTGGCCGAACGGCACCACCTGCACAAGCCCGTTGTCGAGCAGCCCGTCTACAACCTGCTCGAGCGGCACCGCTTCGCGCCCGAGTACGAGAAGGTGTACCGGGAATACGGCTACGGCGCCACCACCTGGAGCCCGCTCGCTTCGGGGCTCTTGAGCGGCAAGTACCTGGACGGCATTCCCGCCGGCAGCCGCGGCTCGCTCGAGGCCTACGACTGGTTGCAACCGCAGCTTACCGACCCCGAGTCGCTGGCCAGGGTCGCCGCGTTGAAGCCGCTGGCCGATAGCATCGGCGCAAGCCTCGCCCAGTTTTCGCTGGCCTGGTGTCTGCAAAACTCCCTGGTCAGCAGCGTCATTACCGGCGCCAGCCGCTTGCAGCAGGTAGAGGAGAACATGCAGGCCATCACTTTCAAGGATAAATTTACCTCCGAGTTGCTGGCCTCGATCGACGAGGCGGTCGGGATTACGCCAACGCGCAATTGAGGCCACGTGACCGAGCAGCTGATCTTTCTGGACCCGGGCAGCAAGCTCAGCTTGCAGTCCCAGATTCGCCAGAAGTTGGTCGAGGGGATCGTTAACGGCGCCTACCCGGGCGGCAGCCGGCCAAACCAACTATTGAGTCAAAACCCGCAATCGGCCCGGCAGCGCCCGCGCCTTTCAGATACCATGTGATCGCCCTGCAGCGGTTGCTTGCAACGACAGCGAGGCACCCCTACCCAAACCGGATTTTTGGAAGTGTGATAATGAACGGTGCTGAAAGACTGCTCGATACGCTTGTCGATAGCGGTATTGAAATCTGTTTCGCCAACCCGGGTACCTCCGAAATGCAGTTGGTCTCGGCGATCGGCAACAACGACCGGATGCGCCCGGTGCTGTGCCTGTTCGAAGGCGTGGCCGCGGGGGCGGCCGATGGCTATGCGCGCATGCTGGACAAGCCGGCGGCAACGCTGTTGCACCTGGGTTCGGGTTTCTCCAACTCGATGGCCAACCAGCACAATGCGAAGCGCGCGCACGTGCCGCTGGTCAATATCGTCGGCGACCACGCCACCGATCACCTCAAATACGATGCCCCGTTGACTTCCGATGTGCCGGCGCATGCAAAGATTTGCTCCGCCTGGGTGGGCATTTCGCAATCGGCTGATGATCTGCCCGCGGCCGGCGCAAAGGCCGTGCAGGCGGCCCGCGGGGGCTGGGGCCAGGTCGCGACGTTGATCGTGCCGGCCAACCACGCCTGGGAGGTGTCGGCTGAAACGGCCCCTGCCCTGCCATTGGAACCACCTGCGCAGGTGCCGCGTGATGCCGTCGAGGCCGCCGCAAAGGCCCTCGCCAACGGCAAGCCCACCGCGTTTCTTCTCGGTGGTCGCGCACTGCGCGAGGATTGCCTCGAGGCGGTGGGCCGTATCGCCACGGCCTGCGGCGCCCGCATCTTCTGTGAAACTTTTCCGGCGCGGCTTCAGCGCGGCGCCGGCCGGGTCGCGGTAGAGCGCCTGCCTTATTTCCCCGAACAGGCCGCTCTCATGCTGGCGGGCCTCGAGCAACTGGTCCTGGTCGGGGCGGCCCCGCCGGTCGCCTTTTTCGCCTACCCCGGCAAGGAAGGCTGGCTGACACCGGCGGGCTGTGAACTGTTGACGCTGGCGGAAGTCGGCCAGGACGTGCCAGCTGCCCTGGACGCGCTGCTGGCGTCCGCACCGTCAGAACGCGCGCCGCAGACCGTTCAGCCGGCGAAGGTGTCAGCGCCGCCGGCCGGTACGTTGACACCTGAGACGCTGGCGCAATCGCTGGGCAGCTTGATGCCGGACAACGCCATCGTCGTCGACGAGGCCGTGACCTGCGGCTTCGCCCTGTTCCCGGCGACGCAGGGCGCGCCGCCGCACGACTGGCTGATCCTGACCGGGGGCGCCATCGGCGAAGGGCTGCCGTTGGCACTGGGCGCCGCCCTGGCCTGCCCGCAGCGCAAGGTCGTTGCACTCGAGGCGGACGGCAGCGCGATGTACACGCTCCAGTCGCTGTGGTCGATGGTGCGCGAGAATGCGGACGTGACCGTGGTCATCATGAACAACCGCAGCTACGCGATCCTCAATATCGAGTTGGCCCGTGTCGGCGCCGGCGCGCCGAATGCAAAAACCCTGTCGATGTTCGACCTGTCCAATCCCGGCCTCGATTTCGTGGCCCTCGCGCGGGGCATGGGCATGAGCGCGTCACGCGTCACCACGGCGGAGGAATTTCACCGCCACTTTGCCGCGGCCATGGCCAGGCCCGGTCCCTGCCTGATCGATGCAATGGTGGTGCAGTAAGGCCCCGGGAGGCGGTGGCGACTACCTGATATAGAGCTGGTAAGCGGCCCAGTCCGCCGGCGCCTGGTGTTGATGCTGCTGCAGGTATTCCCGCTTGCTCTGGGCCAGCGCCGCCGCGATATCACCGTTCGCCGCCAGTGCCTTGTAAAAGCCCGTTACCAGCGAAACGGCGGAGTCTGTGCCCGGGCGCCAGGCGCCGGCGATAACGGCGCCGGCACCCGCGGCCAGGTAGTCGCTGACCAGGCCCGGCTGCGTGGCAAAGGCCTCCCGCGCCTCGCCCTGCATTGTCGTGGCGCTGAGGAAGACCAGCCCGGCCTCGAGCGGCACCGCGGTGACGTCCCCCGGCGCCAGTGTTTCACGGCCGGCGCCGCTTTCCGGCTCGGACAACGTCAATGAAGAGTGATCCGGTTCAGCCAGGTCGATGACAGCGGGCATCGACAGGTGCAGCAATTCAGCCCGCCGCACACCATCGCCGCGGAACTCGTCCCTGAGCAGCGCGCCGCCCTGTACGATCTGCAGACCAGGACCGACGAACAGGTCCGCGACGGCGCGAATTTCGCCGGATGTTTCGAGACTGGTTTCGACCCGGCCGCTATAGTCCTGCGGATAACCGGCCAGGAACACGCGTTCGGGAAACGGCATTTTCAGGGCCGCACCGGGGTTGCGGATTGCCGGAAATGCCAGCAGGTTGATAACGCGGTGCTGCTCCGCCAGGTAATGCTGGTCCCATTTCAGGGCATCGATGGGGAATCCGCTCAAAAGGCCGTCGGCAACGACATAGACCGTTTCCGGCAACTGCCCGGTCAACGGTCGCAGCAGTTGCTCTCCGAGCGCCTGCATGGTCACTTCGAAGTCGCTCTCGGGGCCGTGCTGAAAGTCGTCCCACGCCTTTTGCAGCCCCGCGTACAGGCGTTCGGGATGATCGATATGAAAGCGCTGAACGTACCCGTTTGTTGCCAGCCAGGCCTGCGCTTCGCCAGCTTCCACGTGGTAGCTGAGGACGGCTTCCCGTGCTGACAAGGTTGCCAGCGTAGCGCGCAGGCCGGCGGGCGACAGGAAGGCGTGACGGGCATCGAATTCGTGTCGCAGCTCCGCCAGCTGTTGCCGCAACCCGGCATCGAGGCCTGCGGGCAGCGTGCCGTCCTTTGCCGCCTCGATTTTAGCCAGCCGGTTGCGGACCTGCATCGGCTCCTGCTCCGCCCCGGAAACAGGTGGTTCAGCTGGCGGGCGGGAAGCCCACCTGACGCGGGTCAGCGCCAGCAATGACTCGAAATCACGCGAGTCGCGCGATGCAGGCTCGACCGGGGCCCGCCCGGCTACATCCAGATAGTCGGCGAAAGTTTGCTCATGCCACTGCCAGTACCATGACCCCAGCACGCCCGGCAGGCGTTGCCGATAGAAATGGATGTCCGCGACCAGTTGCTGCAGAAGCTGTGCGGCTTGCCGTAGATCACCGTGCCTGGCCAGGTACCGGGCCCGCAGCCACGCCGCCGCGGCCGACTGCCTGGGAATGGCCGCCGAGACCAGAGCCCTGTACGCCTTGGCGCTGCTCGCGGCGCTGCACGGTTCCGCTGTACCGAGCTGCAGGGCGCACATCTGCAATTGCGCCAACGACGCCTGAGCGCCCAGGCCGGCAGCGGCGGCAGCGCGGTAGCTGCGGCGGAAATAAACGCTCGCGCGCGTGCGTTCGCGCCCGCCCCGGGCGAGCGCGTCCAGCCCCTGCTGGTAGTAAAAACCGCTTTTTTCCGCCGCGCTGCCGAGCCAGGCGAGTTGCGCCGTCCGCGCTTCGAGCATCGCCTGGTAATCACCGCGGGCACGCTGGATCGCGGCCATCATCCCGAGCCCGGCCGCCATGTCAATCACGCCGCCGCCCAGCCCGGACGGACGGACACGGCTGCTGACGCCGGCCGCTTCGAGGTGCGCCAGCGCCGCGTCCTCGTCGCCCATTTCGAAACTGGCCTGCGCCAGCGCAAAATTCGCCCGGCTCCTGATCGAGCTGTCATTCTGATGCTCCAGCGCCTGCGCCAGGATTTTCCGGGCCTCCGGGTAGCGGTGGCCCTGCATTGCCAGCTCGCCCTGCTGCAGCAGGTTGAGCGCCAGTTCGTCGCCGTTGCCCTGGCGCAGCAAATGGGTCTCCATTTGCCGCAGGACCTGGCCCGATGCCGAGGCGTTGCCCAGCTTGGTATTGGCGGCGACGATGCGTTCCCTGATGTCGTTGAGGAGTTGCTCGTCGCCCAAAGGCTCGGCGGCCCTGAGGGCGTTCTGGTACTGCGCCAGCGCCTGCGGGAAACGCGATTGTTCCGCGTAATCCAGGCCGCTGGTAAATAAGGCCTGCGCATGCTGGTAGCCATAACCCATGGACTGCGCCAGCCGCGCCGCTGTAAATAGCGTGGTCTGCACCCGGTCGTCGTTCGCGCCGGCGCTTTCGAGGCTGCCGGTTCTTCTCTGGTCGACGAGGATCGCGGCTTTGAGTTGCAGCGCCGCCAGTTCGATTTGCTGCCAGCGGGAGTCGTGCACCTCGGCGAGAACCTTGTCGTTGAGTTCGGCGGCGAATTTGGCGTCGCCGAGGCGGTGGTAGGCGAGGTAGGCAGCCAGGTAGCTGGACCAGAGCCGTTGCTCCTGCATGCCGAAGCGCGCAAAAAGCTTGCCGGCGCTGATCAATGCGCTCACCCGGTCCGACCACGCGGCCTTGCCGGCGCGCTGCGGCTCCAGCATCGAATACGACAGCAGCAGGTAGGCCCGCATCACCAGGTTGCTGCGTTCATCCCAGGCCTTCAGGCGGGTGAACTCGATCTCGAACTTGCTGTTGCCCGTTCGGCGCCCGGCCCTGACCTCGATGTCGAGTTGGCGCGCGCTGTCGTCAGGGCCGATGAACTGGAACAGGGGCGCGATCCGGTTGCCGGTTAGCTGTGATACCGCCAACAGTGACTTCTGCGGCCCATAAACCCGTGATTCAATCTCCGCTTCGAAGGATTCCAGCTTGATCAACAGGGCCTCGCCGGCCTGCTGGTTGACGAAATACTCCTTGGCGGGAGGCGCAGCGGTGGTCTCTGCCGCCAGTGCCGGCCCGGCCCATGTAGCAGCCAGGGCAAGGCTCGCGCTCAGCAGGTAACAAAAGGCCTGTGTGATGTGCATGAACCTCAAACTAGCCCGCCTGTAGCATTCGTCGGCGACGAGCCTAATGTTTGATCTTTGACTATCCATGAGGAATCAACGTTTTTCGGCCCATTATCCAAATGTAGGGTTTGTATCCGGCCTTACAGCTGTCCCGGCCCGGGCTTGTCCAGATACAGGTGCAATATGCGGGCCAATATCGTTTAAAATCGGCCAAGGGAAGCATTGAACATAATCGCCAACCTCGATGTCAACTTCCAGGCAACCTATTTCCGAGAACCCGTGAAAATACCCGACAGAGACATTGCCGTTTTCTCGACCTCCGCGGTGGATTTGTTTGCGTCGGCGCTCGGTGCGTTCATCCTCCTGGTCATGCTGTTGTTCCCTTTCTACAACCATTCGAACCCCGATGAGGCCTATGCAAAAACGCAGAACGCGATGCAACAGCGCAGCCTGGCCTCGGGCAAACTCGAGGACAAGCTGGCGCAGCGCGACCAACTGCAGCAGGAACTGATGCAGGCCACGGCGGCTAACCAGGGCATCGAGACGAGTATTTCGCGGCTGAAAAAACGCCTGGCCGACAGCAAACGGCAGCTGGCCGCCCTGCCCCCGGTCATTGCGGAACCGGTCAGCACGGTCAACCCGGAACCGGAGCCCAAGGCCATCACGCATGGCGTCGAGTTCTCGATCCTGGGCCTGGCGACACACGCGAAGAGTTTCGTCATCCTGATCGACATGTCGGGCAGCATGACCAACTACCAGGACCTGATGATCAAGACGGTGCTGGACATCCTGAAGCCGCTGGATGAGAGCAATGAATTCGCCATCATCGGCTACCAGGGCAACCCGCAACCGGTGCTGTGGACCTTCCCCGGCGCCAACAAGCTGGCGAAGGCGACCAGGGAGAATCTCGAGCAGGCAACGATTTTCGCCCGCTCGCTGGTACACCGTTTCGTCGGCTCGACACCGACCAATTATGCCCTGCAGGCGGCGCTGCAATACCCGGCCAGTTCGATCATCCTGATGAGCGATGGCGAGCCCAACACGCAGCCTGGTTTCATCCTGCAGGAAATTACCCGCATGAACCAGTTCAGGCAGACCGAAATCCATACCGTCGCCATCGGCGATTACACCCATAACCGCAACCTGGTGCTGTTCCTGCAGACGCTGGCGCGGCTCAACAACGGCGATTTCGTCGGTGTCTCTTCGTGAAGTCGCGGCTGCGCAGTTTCGGTGTGTTCTCGCTGTCCGCGATCGACCTGTTCGCTTCCGCGATGGGCGCCTTCATCATCATCACGATCATCATGATGCCGGACTACCAGAAGGAGGCCCAACTGGTCAAACACCTGGATTACATCGAGGCGGAGACCAGCCAGACGCAGGCGGAACTGGAGCAGACCGTTACCGGCATGTCCACGGCCCGCAAGGCGATCGCGGCCGCCAAGACGCAACAACGTGAACTGGTGGCGGAACAGGACATCGTATCCAGCGAACTCAAGACCGTGCAGGCACGGCTGCAGGCACGCAGGGAACAGCCGCCGCCGCCAGCGCCCTCCAAGGCCGAGACCAAGGACAGGACCGGCAGCAACCTGGTGACCTTCAGGTTCCTGGGGTTGAAGACCGATAAGACGCGGATCCTGTTCATGATCGACATGAACAAGTACCTGTCGCAATACGACGAACTGGTTTGGCGCACCGTCGGGCGCGCGCTGGATTCGCTCAAGCCCGGCTACCAGTTTGCGATCCTGGGCTTCCAGCAACTGGATTCCGGCCCCAGCTATCACCGCTGGCCGGCCGACGGTTCGCTGGCGGTAATGAGCCGCCGTAACCGCGTCGCCGCGCTGCATTTCGTCAACTCGCTGGCCGGGAAATTCGCCGGTGGGTCGTCGCTGCAGGGCGCGTTCAAGCTCGCCTTCGACAGTCCGGCCGATGCCATCATTCTCTTGAGTGACGGGCTGCCCAACCCCGTTTTCAACGGCAACCTGCCCCCGCGCCTGCTGGCCGAGGACATCACGGTGGCCAATACGGACCACAAGGAAATCCACACGGTGACGATCGGTGATTATTTCAAATACAAGGGTACGGTAGAATTCATGCAGAGCCTGGCGCGCGCCAATTCCGGCGGCTTCCTGGCGCTCGCGCAATGAGACGCGGCGCCCGCCATACCTGCGGACTACGGCCCCGCGGTATCATACGCGGGCCAGGGGGAACCGGTGCCCGCTGCAGCCCCGCGCCATGAGGAGCCGAGCAAATTGAAAACAAAGACCTGCGGCCGCGATAAGCAATGCGACCTGGTGCTCGATCACCCGGCGGTGTCACGGCTACACGCGACGATCGAACTCGCCGGCGACGGACGAGTCTGGGTCGCGGACAACGATTCCAGGAACGGCACGTTTCTGCAGCGTAACGGTGCGTGGATCCGCATTGCCCGGGTTAGTCTGTGCGTCGGCGACAGGATACGGCTGGGCGATTGCGAAGTGCCGCTGGAGCGGCTGACGGGCGTATTCGGCAAGCACGCCGGGGCCAGGCTCGGCGAAAAACGCTACCTGCTGCGCAGCGGGGCGGCAGCCAGGGATTTTGCCAACCCCGGGTTTTCATTGTCCAAACCCAGACGCAACCCCATTACCGGCAAGATCGAAGAACATCAACCATGACCCCTGGAAGACCAACACCATGCGCTATTTGACATTGCTTATCAGTTTGCTCTCGGCCGTGCTGGTCATCGCGCTCCTGGCGCGCGTGCTGCCGCCCGGCGCGGCGGCCATCATGCTTGACATCAAGCGCGCCTCGTGGCCATTTACGGTCCAGAACATTCTCTGGCTGACCTTTTTCGCCGGCCTCGGTGAATTGTCGCTGCGCTGGCGCGCCGGCCGGCTGGAGGAAAGTCAGCTCGACCGGGACTACCTGCCCCTCGATGACGAGACGGTGCTGCGGCCGGGCGACGACATGACGCCGATTTACCAAAAGGTCCGCAGCAGCAAGTACCGCCATGTCTGTTTTCTACCCCGCCTGATCGAACGCTGCGTGCTCAACTTCAACCTGAGCCAGTCCGTCGACCAGACCAACGCGCTGCTGAATTCGAGCCTCGAACTGTTTCTGCACGAACTCGACCTGCGCTACAACATCGTGCGTTACCTCATATGGCTGCTGCCGACGCTCGGCTTCATCGGTACGGTGATCGGTATCATGCTGGCGCTGAATTATGCCGGCAACCGCGCCAACGTCGATAACCCGGACATGCTCTACCAGGTCACGGAACGGCTTGGCGTCGCCTTCAGCACCACCTTGCTGGCGCTGGTGATGGCCGCCGTGCTGGTGTTCCTGCAAAACCTGATCCAGGGCCGCGAAGAGCGGACCCTGAACCGTTCAGGCCAGTACTGCCTGGATAACCTGATCAACAGGCTCTATTCCGCCTGATGCAACGGCTACGCCCGGGCAACGCGGAGCACGCCTGGCGTCACTGGCGTGGCGCCATGCTGCTGTCGGTCTGTGGCAGTTTGCTGTTGAGCGGGCTCTGCCCGTTCCGGGCGGCGAGCGCGCAAGAGCGCAACGGGATGCTGCCGCCATCGGTCGTACTGGTGCTCAAACTGGTGACCAAGGACTTCGTCAGGCCCACCACCGGCCTCGTGATCTCGGCGGACGGGAAAGTCGTGGTGGCAGCCGGGTTTGTGCAGCAGGGCGACGAAATCGTCGTGCTCGACGGCGGCACGGACATCGCCCGCAACGGCCGTCCGGCAACAACCATACGCCGCTCGGTCGCCGATGGCGTGGCCGTGCTGCAGGTCGACGGGCTCGAAAGACCAGCGGCGACGCTGGCCGATAGCGCCGCGGTAGCCGGTGCGCCCCTGTACTTCGCCGCATTTCCGCCCGCCAGGAAAATAGCCCAGGGCGCTGCGCCGCTGTGGCAGCCGCTCACCGCCGCCGCGGGCAAGCCAGGCGCCCTGGCGTTGGCCCCAGAATCGTCGATGCCGGCCGTGAGCGGATTTTTATTCGATCGTTGCGGACACGTGGCCGGGATGGCGCGCGGGGGCGACGACATCAGCGCTGGCGGCAAGGACGCCAACGTCTTGCTGAGCGCGGAACAACTGAACCGGGTGCTGAATGGCATGCAACTCGAATTCGCGCGCGGGCCCTGCGGCGGCTCCGCGCAAAAACCGACCAAGCCGGAAGCAGTCAAGCCGGAAGTGGTCAAACCGCCCGCCGCAGCCGAGCAGCCGAAGGCGGTGAGCCGGCATCAGGAACCAACGCAGGCTGCCCCGCAAGCGGCCGAAGTGACTGCAGCCACCGCAGAGCCCGGCAGCGGTGCCGGCGCGGTATCCAGCGCCGAGGCGCCGCCACCCGCTGGCGCCGCCGCCGGCGCTGAGCAGCCTGCCCCGCGCAAAGTTCATCGCACCTGGCCGCTGTGGCTGCTGGTGCCGCTGCTGGCCGCGCTGGTGTTCTGGCGTGCGCGGCGCAGGAGTCCGGGTAATGCATCCATCGCCGCTGCGCCGTCGACTGAGCCCGAAACGACCGAACTCGGCAAGAGCCCGGCCATTGGCCCGCAACAACCGCGCGCCGCCGGGGGCGCCGTTACGATACCCGGGTTGGAATCGCTGCCCCCGGAGTGTCGCGGTATGCTGCTGTTCGATGGCCAGACGGCCGGCGGCGAACGTCTGCGCGCCTACGCCACGTTCGGTCCCGGCGCCCTCGACATCCTCATTGGCCGGGGCGCGGACGGCCTCGATGTCCGCTCCGCCGCGGTCAGCCGCGCCCACGCGCGCATCGCCGGCCCGCCGGATGCGCTGACGCTGTCGGACCTGGGATCGAGCAACGGCACCTTCATCAATGGCGTTCCCTGCCTTGGCGGCGAGATAATGTACATCCGTGAAAACGACGACATCCAGATCGGAGACGTACGCGCCAGGCTGAGCGTGCGCACCCGGAGCGAGCCCGAACCATGAGCACGTTGCCGCTGGCCCTCGAGGCCGGCACCTTCATCCAGGACCTGCAAATCAACGGCGTGCTCGGCAGCGGCACGGCCGGCATCACCTACCTCGTCTCCGATACGGCCATTGGCACGCAGTTTGCGCTCAAGGAATACCTGCCGGCGGACGGCATAACCCGCCTCGGCGACGGCACGCTCAAAGCCGACGACGAACGCGCCAACGAAGCGTTCCAGGCGGGGCTCGAGGATTTTCTCGACGAGGGCCGCTTGCTGGCCGGCCTGGATCACCCGAACATCGTCAGGATCCTGCGCTATTTCGAGGCCAACGGTAGCGCCTACTTCCTGATGCCGTACTATCCCGGCCGCCCGTTGCACGAGATATTGCAGTCCGCCGGCAGGCTGAGCCCGGAACGGTCGCGCGACCTGATGCTGGGCTTGATGGACGGACTGGCCTACATACACCAGCATGGCGTCATCCACCAGGACGTCAAGCCTGCCAACGTCTACGTCGGTGACGAGCATGGCCCGATCCTGCTGGACTTCGGGATCGCCAGCAGCGGCGCTCACCCGGCGGCGGACCGGTCCGGGCGCGGCAGCCCCGGCTACGCCGCCCTGGAGCAGTCCGCGGCGGACGGGGTGATCGGCCCGTGGACGGACATCTATGGTCTCGCCGCCACACTCTACCGCTGCTTGAGCGGCACCGTGCCGCCGGCAGCGGTGAATCGCCAGGCCGCTATCGAAAACGGCGGGGTGGATCCGCTCAAGCCGCTCGGAGAGTTGATCGCCGACAGCCGCGCGGGCGGGCTGGTGGACGCCATCGAACTCGGTTTGAAACTGCTGCCGCAGGAGCGCCCACGCAATGTGCCGCAGTGGAAGAAATCGTTCCAGGGTGTGGACTGGAGGCGCTCGGTTGCGGGCCGCGGCGACCTCGCCGCTGACGCAGAGGAAGGCAGGGAGTGGCTGCCGCGAATATTGCTCGGTGCTTTCATCCTGATCATGGCCGCCATCGGCATTTTTCTGCTGACCCACCGGGAACGGCCATCCACGCCCACCGCCCCCGGCGCAACGGCCGCTAAACCGGCAGTCAGCGCGCCACCCGACAACCGACCCGGCGCGGAAGAGATACGGCGCTGGCACGATGCCCTCGACGCCGACACGGCCGGGGCCTACCGGCGCTTTATCAAGGACTACCCGCAGTCGGTCTATGTTACGCAGGCGCGGGTGCAACTGAACATTCTCGACGACAAGGCCTGGCAGGAACTGCAACCCGAGGATACGGTTCCGGCTTACCAGGACTACCTCAAGGCGTTTCCGGACGGACGTCACGAGGCCGAGGCCATGGAGCGTATCGACGCGCTGAAAAAGGCCGCGGCGAAGAAAGAGCGTGAACGCAAGGCCAGGATCGAAAAGGAAAAGGCCGCCTGGCAAACTGCCAGCGACGCGCATACGATCGCGGCGATGGATAAGTACATCACGGACTGGCCCGCAGGCCAGCACGTCGAAGAGGCGCGGCGCCTGCGCAGCCTGCTGAAGAACCGGCGTGACGACGCGGCCGCCTTCGCCGCCGCGCAAAAACTGGACAACAAGGCCGCCTACCAGGCCTATATCGACGCTTTTCCCAAGGGCGACAGCGTCACCGCCGCGCTCGAGCGCCTCGACCAGCTTACGCTGAGACCCGGGAAGACGTTCAAGGATTGCGGCCAGTGCCCGGACATGACCGTGGTGCCGGCCGGGAATTTCTGGCAGGGCTCCGAAGATTCCTCTCCACTGGCGCTGGGGATGGAGAAACCTCGGCACGCGGTCACGATCAACCAGCCGTTCGCCGTCGGCACCTACGAGGTCACGATGGCTGAATGGGATGCTTGTGTCGACGACGGCGGTTGCAGTGTCCGTCCCGGTGACAACGGCTGGGGCCGCGGCCGCCGGCCGGTGATCATGATCTCCTGGAACGACGCCGGCGAATACGTGCGCTGGCTCAGTGACAAGACCGGCGAGAGCTACCGGCTTCCCAGCGAAAGCGAATGGGAGTACTTCGCCCGCGCGGGCGAGACGGGCGACTGGCTGGGCGGAGACCCCGCGAAAGTCTGCCGCTACGGCAACATCGCCGGCAGGGAAACCGGCTTCCAGTGGCAACACGAGGCGTGCGCCGACGGCCTGGCGCTGGGTACCGCACCGGCCGGCCGTTACCTGCCCAACGCCTTTGGCCTCTATGACGTCATTGGCAATGTCGCGGAATGGACCGCCGACTGCATGAACCTGTCGTACGTGGATGCGCCCGCCGACGGCAGCGCCTGGGGCCGTGGGCTCTGCAGTTCGCACATGACCCGCGGCGGTTCCTGGTTTACCGGCACGCGTGACATCAGGCTGCCGGCGCGCTTCAACCTCAAGAACGGCGACCGTAACGATTTCACCGGATTACGGGTCGTGCGGTCGATAAAGGAGTAGTCTTAAGGCCATGAGTCAGACGCTAAAGGTCCGGGTTCTGCTTGCAACGCTGCTGGTAATGGCGCCGTCGCTGGCCCTGTGCCAGGACGCCGATTCACCGCCAGGCCGTGAAAAAACCGCCAAGGCCAAGCCTGAAGACGAAACGGCTGACAGCCACGCCGTCGACGCCAGCGAGGACAATTACCGGCGATTCATGGAATTGAAAGACGACCGCATCAAGCGCAGTGACCTGCCACTGGCGGCCTACGAAGCTCCGACGGACCCGCAAAGGCTGGGTACGCTGCCGGCAGCGTCGCAGAAACACCTGCGCAACCTGCTGCGGGAGGTGATCCTCGAGAACGGGCAGTGGACACCCGAGGCGGCAAAAGCCGAACATCCCTACGTCCCCAGCGAGGCGGCCGTCAAGGATCCGCAGTTGCGGCGGCGGGAGGCATCGGCCTGGGATGAATTGCTGGAAAAATACAATGAGCGGGAGGCCGAGAATTACGCCCGCGACCAGGCCGCCAGAAGCGCGCAACAGGGCCGGGACCAGGAAAAAGGCGCCAAGGCCGGCGGCGGCAAAGAGGGGCAGCCGGCGACGTCGGCCGCGAACGCGGCCGCGGGCTCGGAGCAGCGTGAACAACGTGACGGGTACGCACCGCCCGACGGCGACGACGACGCGGACAGCACCGCCGGTGTCTCGGAAAGCGCGCTCGAATTCCTTCGGCGGAATCAACCCGGCGCGCTCGCCGGCGCAACATCCCCGGACCCGGGCGGCCAACGGCCATCGGCAGCATCCCAGGCTCAAAGCGCTCAGGCCGCCAGCACACAATCGGCGCAGCCCTCCGCCGCTGCGCAATCGCAAAGCGAACCGGCCGCCAGCCAGCAGGCCCCCGCACAACAAGACCAGAGCGCCAGCCAGCAAGCCTCCGCACAACAAAGCCAGAGCGCGAGCCAGCAGGCCTCAGCGCAACCAAGCCAGAGCGCGAGCCAGCAGGCCTCCGCACAACAAGACCAGAGCGTGAGCCAGCAAGCTTCGGCGCAACAAAGCCAGGACGGTGACAAGAACAACGATTCGGAAAAAAGCGAGCGCGAGAAAACGAAGAAAGCGGTCGAGTTCGATGTCCAGGCCAGGGACACACTGTCGGTCAAGGACCTGGTCAACGCACGCGGGGTCAGCGTGCCGGAACCTGCGGACAAGACGCCGGGCGCGCCGCCCGGCAAAGATGACGACGGTCAGTGATTGACCTGGCTTTGGGCGGCGACGACGTTCTTGATGATCTCTTCCGTCATCTTGGCCGCGTGCTTGTCGAATTCCTTGTCCCGCTTGTAGATGTAGTCCGCGGCCTCGATCTGGCGCTTGAAGCCTTTTGATACCACCTCGTCGTCGAACATGCGCTGGTAGGCGTCGGACTGACCGCTGACCGCGCGGATGGACTCGTCGGTGATGCGGTCGAGTTCCTTGCTGAAACTGGCGAATTCCATTTCGTTGCGCAAACGCAGCGTCCGCGCCCTGTAAGTCTTGAGGTAAGCCGCCATCTTCCCGTTCTCGGCCAGCCCCGCGAAGCTGATGCTGTCGGCGATGGCGTTGCGGATGATGATGGCGTCCTCGCTGATGCCGTTCACATCCAGCATGCTGATCAGCACCGGGTTGGCTTTCTTGATGGCAGCCAGTTTGTCGCGGATTTCCTGGTGGGAACCATTGGCGAACCGCAGCAGCGTGGCCGCCCCGTTCAGCATCGTTGCCTGATCGACGATACGCGTCAGCGGTGTCGTGAAGGACTCGGGATCGATGCTGACCCCCTTGCCGGCAGCGGTGTCTTCGGCATCAGGCAGCAGGCGCTTGACCAGGGCCGGGTCCGCGCCGACCGCGATCATCAGCACCAGGCTCAGCTGCCGGTACTGCTCGCCTGGCGGCAGGGTTTCGATCGCTGAAAAGTCCACCGCGCCGGCCCGCGCGCCAGCGGTCGCCAGCATGGCGAGAGCGAGCAGCAGGGCTCTGAGAATCTTTGTCATGGGTTCAATACCTGCACTGCAACCGGGCTTGCCCTGAACCTAAGACCGCGAAACCGGCCCGAATCTCCCCGGCCTGTGTCCACGCCCGCCTTGAAGCGCCGAATTTGGGGTTGCGAACCCGTCTTTTCCACGCGCACCTCGCCGTCCGGCTCGCCGCTTTTGAAGGAACCCTCGTAATAGCTTGCCGCCAACTGACCGCGGTGCCGGATGATCATGCCGCCGATACCCTGCGCCAAACCTTTCCTGGCGTCGCCCAGGTATTCCACGCTGCCGCCCTGCCCGTCCGTCGCCACACCGTAACCATGCCCGCTCGCCAGGCCGTGATCGCAGAGGCCATACCAGCGCCCCGGGTCGCGGAATCCGGGCTGTTTGAAGATACAGTGATCGGCGCTCGCGACCTGCATGGAACGGACGCGCGCCTGGTACAGGCTCAGCGTCTTGTTGCGGAACTCGGCAAAACCCTTCGCGGTTATCACTTCCTTGGATTCCAGCCATTCCATCTGCACCGACATTTGCCGATTGAAAGCCGGCGCCATGCGTGCCATGAAGTACTTGCCCACCTCCTCTGACTCCGTGCGGGTCTCGAAAGACTGGTGCATCGCCCACACCGAACCGCCCAGCGCGGCGCCGGTGGCCGCGACCATGGTCGCGGCGCCAGCCGAGGTCGAGGCCACCGCGGCGCCGTAGACGGAACCGGCCAGCGCGATGGCGGCCACGGCGGTCGTGAGATTTTGCTTGCGGGCGAGATGGCGGCGTTGCTCGAGCATGCGGTACTCGGCCGCGATAATCTTGCGCATTTTCACGCCGTAGTTGCCGCGGTAGGTGCCATCGTAGATGCTGTCGGACTGGGCGGCGAGGAACTCGCGCTCGGCACCGACGAGCGCTTCGGCGAGGTGCAGGCGGGCGCGCACGCTTTCGTCGTCGGATTGCATGAAAAACACCTTGGCCAGTTCCGGGTCGAAGCGGCTCAGGGCCCGCTGCCGGGCGAAAAAAGTGGCCCGATTGTGGTCGATGCTGTTGAGCAGATCGACGATGCGCCTGCTCGCACCCTTGACAAAGCCGCCTTCGAAAGGATCGATTTTGTCGCCGTTTTCCAGCGCGGCCACGGCCGTCCCGTTCATTTTTATCTTTTCAAGCGGGTATTGTTCGACCGCGATGCTTCCGCCGCCGCCCTCGCTGGTGTTTTTGTAGGGTATTTGCAGCGTGGGTTCGTCACGTTCCCGCAAAAAAGCGATGAAATCCAGTGACGGGGCGCGTTCATCCACGCTGCCGTCCAGGCGCGACTTGAACTGCTCTCGGCTGTGTGCGGTGGCCTGGCGCCAGGCCGTGCTCGCCAGCGGCGGACTGCTGATCAACAGTCCGTTGAGGGCGGGTTCGGACCAGCGGCCGGTCTTGACCACGATCAAAGGTGTCACCAGGTCGCCGAAGGTGACCGGCGGTGAGTCCATGAGCCGGTTGATATCCGGGAACGAATACACGTTGAAGTCGATCGTCAGCACCGCCGGCACCTGCTCGGTCGCCAGAATGGGCCGGCTGTACAGTTGGTGCTGCTTGTCCCAGGCGATGATGTGGGGCGACAGCAACACGGACCCCTCGGGCAGTTTCCGCTTCAGTTCGTGGTACAGGGACATGGCGTAATAGCTGGATTTCTCGACCACCGATTGCGCGATTCTTGCCGCCTGTGATTTTGCGGCCGATGCCGTGACCTCACCGCCGATGGCCTTGATGGCAAAAGAACTGACATACAGGTTCTCGGCATAATCATGGATCATGGCCGGGTAACGGATGATGACCAGGGCCGCCGCTTCCGGCGCTTTCGGGTTGGTGACTTTCTCGGCTTTCAGATGTGCATAGACCGAATTGTCGACGCCCGCTGCCATGCCTGCGCAGCCATTGAGCAAAGCCGCCAACAACGCCGCCAAAACGACCCGGGCGACCACGGCAAGGTTTGGATTAATTCTGGCTGTGGGCATCCTCGATGAACTTCCGATGATAATGACAGGCCTTGGCGGCCGGTTCCGCCCTGGAACGCGGTCGATCGACGGGATGAATTGTAAGGCATACGCAACCGCAAAGGGCCGGTACGCTTGAAATTGGAGGCCAGGGTCGGAATCGAACCGGCGTAAACGGCTTTGCAGGCCGCAGCATAACCACTCTGCCACCTGGCCTCTGTGGAACGTACCCGCGCTGCGCACCCGGGCAGGTGAAACTGGAGCGGGAAACGAGACTCGAACTCGCGACCCCAACCTTGGCAAGGTTGTGCTCTACCAACTGAGCTATTCCCGCAGTAAGGGGGCGTATTGTAAGCAATACGCCGGTAGTGTCAACAAGGCCAGTTTCCATACGTTGACCCCTGAATTCTATATGCGCCAAAGAGGGCGTTCAATACGAATCACGCTTTTTCCCTTTCGATCTCCGTCTGCCGATGGCACAATACCGGCACGTGGCGCAGACATAAGAGATCATGGCGAAAGAAGACGTAATCGAAATGGAAGGCAAGGTGCTCGAAACCTTGCCGAATACGCTGTTCAAGGTCGAACTCGAAAATGGTCACGTCGTCACGGCGCACATCTCTGGGCGCATGCGCAAGCACTACATCAGGATACTGACAGGCGACATGGTCAAAGTCGAACTGACCCCGTACGATCTTTCCAAGGGCCGCATCATCTACCGTATGAAATAGCGGCTAACCGTCCGCCGGCTCGGTCGTACTGGCCGCCGGCAACGCCTTCTGCTCCCCGCTCGCCGCCTTGGTGCGGATGACCAGTTCTTTCTGCTGCTTGCCCGACAGGCGGATTTCCACTTCGCCGCCAGCGGCGAGTTCGCCGAACAACAGGTCGTCCGCCAGTTTGCGCTTGATCTGGTCCTGGATGACGCGCTTCATCGGCCGCGCCCCCATTTCCTTGTCGAAGCCCCGCTCCGCCAGCCATTCGCGTGCCTGCTGGGAAACGCTGATGGTGACGTCCTTCAACACCAGTTGCGCCTCGAGTTCGAGGATGAACTTGTCGACGATCTGCAGCACGATGTCGAAATTGAGCGGCTTGAACTGGATCACCGCGTCGAGACGGTTGCGGAATTCCGGCGTGAAAGTCCTGCGGATCGCCTCGGCGGCATCGGTTTCGTTGTCCTGATCGGTAAAACCGATCGCCCGGCGCGCGCTCTGCTGGGCGCCGGCATTGGTCGTCATTACCACAATCACGTTGCGGAAATCCGCTTCGCGGCCGTTGGTGTCCGTGAGTATGCCGTGGTCCATGATCTGCAGCAGGACGTTGTAGACGTCCGGGTGCGCTTTTTCAATTTCATCGAGCAGCAGCACCGCGTGCGGGTTGCGTGTCACCGCCTCGGTCAGCAGGCCGCCCTGGTCGAAGCCGACATAACCCGGAGGCGCCCCGACCAACCGCGAGACGGAGTGCGCCTCCATGTATTCGGACATGTCGAAACGAATCAGTTCGATCCCCATGACCATCGCCAGTTGCCGCGTGACCTCGGTCTTGCCGACACCCGTCGGCCCGGAAAACAGGAACGAACCGATCGGGTGGTCCTCCTCGCCGAGGCCGGAGCGCGCCATCTTGATCGCCGACGCCAGCGCGTCGATGGCCTCGTCCTGGCCAAAGACCGTCAGCTTCAGATCGCGGTCGAGGTTGCGCAGCGCGTCACGATCAGAGCGCGACACCTGCTTCGGCGGGATGCGCGCCATATGGGCGATCACGGCCTCGATGTCGTGTTCATCCAGTTGCTGCTTGCGCTCCGACTCCGGCAACATGCGTTGCCGCGCGCCGGCCTCGTCGATGACGTCGATGGCCTTGTCCGGCAGGTGCCGGTCGATAATGTGACGATTCGAAAGCTCCGCCGCCGCCCGCAGCGCGTCGTCGGTGTAATCCACGTTGTGGTGTTCGCCGAAACGGGACTTCAGGCCGCGCAGGATCTCGATCGTCTCCTCCACCGTCGGCTCGACGATGTCGATCTTCTGGAAACGCCGCGCCAGCGCCCGGTCTTTTTCGAACACGCCCCGGAACTCCTGGAAGGTGGTCGAGCCGATACAGCGCAGGTCGCCGGAAGCCAGCACCGGCTTGATCAGGTTCGAAGCGTCCATGACCCCGCCCGAAGCGGCCCCCGCCCCGATGATCGTGTGAATCTCGTCGATAAAAAGTATCGCCCCGTCGATCTTGTGCAGTTCGGCCAGCACGGCTTTCAGGCGCTTTTCGAAATCACCCCGGTACTTGGTGCCGGCCAGCAAGGCGCCGAGATCGAGGGCGAAAATCGTCGAGCCCTCGAGCACCGCGGGAACTTCCTCGTTGACGATCCGAAGCGCCAGGCCTTCGGCCATGGCCGTTTTCCCGACGCCGGCTTCGCCCACGAACAGGGGATTGTTCTTGCGCCGGCGGCATAGCACCTGGATGGTCCGCTCGATTTCGCTTGCACGCCCGATCAGCGGATCGATCCTGCCTTCGCGCGCACGCTCATTGAGATTGCTGGCAAAGCTGTCCAGCGCGCTCTTGGGCGCGGCGGCGCTGTCCCTGGTGCTTTCCTCCTCGGCCTCGGCGGCCTCCCCCTCGCTATCCTTCTCCAGCGGCGATATGCCGTGTGAAATGTAATTGATGACATCGAGGCGAGTGACGTCGAACTTGTTCAAAAGGTAGGTCGCGTAGGAGTCCTTTTCGCTGAATATCGCCACCAGCACGTTCGAACCGACCACCTCCTGCTTGCCGGACGACTGCACATGGTACAACGCCCTTTGCAGGACTCGCTGAAAGCCGATGGTGGGCTGGGTGTCGCGGGTATCGTCCTCGGCCAGCATCGGCACGGTGTCCTTGAGCGTATTGCGCAGTTCCCGCTCCAGGCCGGTCACATCGACGCCGCAGGCGCTCAGAACCGACAGCGCGGAACCGTTATCCAGCAGCGCCAGCAGCAGGTGCTCCACGGTCAGGAATTCGTGACTCGCGCTTCGCGCCTCCTGGTAAGCCTGGCTGATCGTGATTTCCAGTTCCTTGCTGAACATCAAGGTGTCTCCGGCGGTTTAATCATTTCATTTACCTGTTTCGACCCGACTGCCTGAGGGCAGTTCAGGCCTTCTCCAGCGCGCACTTGAGCGGGTGCTCGTGCTGCCGCGAATATTCGTTCACCTGCACAACCTTGGTCTCCGCGATTTCGCGCGTAAAGACGCCGCAAACGCCCTTGCCGCGGGTGTGCACGTGCAACATGATCTGGGTGGCGCGGTCATGCCCCAGGCCGAAAAACAACTGGATGACCTCGACCACGAAATCCATCGGCGTGAAATCGTCATTCAGCAGCACCACCTTGTACATCGGCGGCGGCTTGACCTCGGGACGGACCTCTTCGACGGCCAGCCCGCGGTTATGTTGTGATCCCGTTTCGTTACCCATCGACGCCATTTTATAACAGATTGCCGCGATTGACCTTCCACTGATTGACCCCATTTACATTCCTATGGACAACAATAACGGCAAAATAATCGTTGCATTGTCCGGTGGTGTCGATTCTGCCGTTTCGGCCTTGCTGCTGCAACAGCAAGGACAGACCGTCGAGGCCATGTTCATGAAGAACTGGGAGGAAGACGACCGCTTCGGCGAGTGCGCGGCGGCCGCGGACAAGGCCGACGCCGCTGCCGTGGCAGCCGCC
Source organism: uncultured Gammaproteobacteria bacterium (assembly GCA_963774415.1). Lineage (GTDB taxonomy): Bacteria > Pseudomonadota > Gammaproteobacteria > Xanthomonadales > SZUA-36 > SZUA-36. The sequence continues at coordinate 553,133 of CAVZEU010000001.1, forward strand.
CTCGGCATCGAACTGCACGGCCGCAATTTCGCCGCGGAATACTGGGACAATGTCTTCACGGAGTTTCTCGACGAATACAGGGCCGGGCGCACACCCAACCCCGACATCCTCTGCAACCGTGAAATCAAGTTCAAGACATTTCTCGAGCACGCGCAGGGTCTCGGCGCCGAGATGATCGCAACGGGGCACTATGTCCGCAGCGACCGCAAAGACGGCAAAAGCCGATTACTGAGGGGGCTCGACCGGAACAAGGACCAGAGTTATTTTCTCTACGCCGTGGGACACGAACAACTGGCCAGGACGCTGTTTCCGATCGGTGAGATGGAAAAGCCCGCCGTGCGCGAACTCGCCCGGAAGGCCGGGTTCAGGGTCCACGACAAGAAAGACAGCACTGGCATCTGTTTTATCGGCGAACGCAATTTCAAGCATTTCCTGGCCGATTACCTGCCCTCCGAGCGCGGTGAGATCCGCACCCCCGAAGGCCGGCGAATCGGCGAGCACGACGGATTGATGTTTCATACGCTGGGACAGCGCCAGGGACTCGGCATCGGGGGTCTCAACGGCTACGCGGACGCGCCCTGGTACGTGCTGCACAAGGACCCCGACAACAACATTCTCTACGTCGGCCAGGGTCACGAGCACCCGTGGCTGATGTCCACCTGGCTCGAGGCCGGGCAACTCGCCTGGGTTTCCGGAGAAGCCCCCAGGGCCGGTACGCGCCTGTCGGCCAAGACCCGCTACCGCCAGCCGGATCAGCCGGTGCGGATCGAAGGCGTCAGCGCCGCAAGCCTGCAGCTGCGTTTCGAATCACCGCAGCGCGCGGTCACGCCGGGCCAGTCCGTCGTACTCTACGACGGCGACGTCTGCCTGGGCGGCGGCATCATCGGCCGCACCAACGCACCGCCGGCGGTCACGGCGCCATGAAGAACCGCACACTGGCATTGGCCGGCCTGTTCCAGTCCACCGAGCTGGTGCGGCAGGCCGCCAACCACGGCACCTGGTCGGGGTTCGGTGCCAACGCCTGCCTGGACGCCCTGCTCGCCATCGAGGCCGATTCGACCGAGGCCGTGTACGGCGGGGCCGGTAACCTGCGCCTGGGCATAGAAACCCTGATCGCGGTGCTGGGCGGCGACCGCCGCTACATCGAGAGCCTCGGCTACGCGATCTCGATCATGCAACTCGAGACACGGTTCCGGAAGGACCGGGCGATGCAGGAAACCGTCGGCAGCGGGCTGCAGGCCATTACCCGCCTGGGCGATGACCTCGAGGACTACGAAAAGCGTGACCTGCAGGCCCAGGAGGTTGCCAAGCTGTATTGCAATACCATCAGCACGATCAATCCGCGGATCGTGGTGCACGGCAAGCCGCAGTATCTGCAAGTGCCCAGGACGGTCAACTGGATCCGCGCGCTGCTGTTTGCCGGTCTGCGCTCGGCGGTGCTCTGGCGGCAACTCGGCGGCGGTCGTTTCAGCCTGATGTTCGGGCGCAAGAAAATGCTGCGGCAGGCAGAATCGCTGTTGCCCGGATAGGTCCAGATTACATTTGGGAAATGGCCCTGGGATAGGCGATAATACCCTGTTTAACAACAGCCCGAAGCGCAGTTAGAACCGCACCGCCTGTAAGGTTCACAAAGGTCAAGGGAGGCCAGCATGCAAGACTCTTTTTCAGTCAAGAAAACGTTCTCAGCCAATAACCGGAATTACAGTTACTACAGCCTCTCGGCGCTCAACGAGCAATTCGATATCACGCGGCTGCCGTACTCGCTGAAAATCCTGCTGGAAAACCTGCTGCGCAACGAGAACGGGCTCGATGTCACGCGTTCGGACATCGAGGCGCTGGCCCAATGGGACGCGCAGGCGGAACCGGAAACGGAGATCGCCTTTACGCCGTCGCGCGTGGTCCTGCAGGATTTCACGGGCGTGCCGGCGATCGTCGACCTCGCGGCGATGCGCGACGCCATGAAAAACCTGGGCGGCGCGCCCGAACTGATCAATCCGCTGTCACCGGCGGAACTCGTTATCGACCATTCGGTGCAGGTCGACCGCTATGGCAGCCTCGACGCGCTCAAGGAAAACAACAGGATCGAATTCGACCGCAACCGCGAGCGTTACAGTTTCCTGCGCTGGGGCCAGTCCGCTTTCAGCAATTTCCGCGTCGTGCCGCCGAACACCGGCATCGTTCACCAGGTCAACCTCGAATACCTGGCGCGCGTGGTCTTTGGCGCCGAGCGGGACGGCGAACTGCTGGCCTACCCCGACACCGTGGTGGGCACCGATTCGCACACGACGATGATCAACGGCATCGGCGTCCTCGGCTGGGGCGTCGGCGGCATCGAGGCCGAAGCGGCCATGCTCGGCCAGGCCATTACGATGCTGATCCCCCAGGTGGTCGGCTTCAGGCTGACCGGCAAGCTGCCGGAAGGCGCGACCGCGACCGACCTGGTACTGACCGTGGTGCAGATGCTGCGCGAACTCGGCGTGGTCGGAAAATTCGTCGAGTTCTACGGTGACGGGCTGGCCGGTCTGCCGGTGGCGGACCGCGCGACCATCGCCAACATGGCGCCCGAATACGGCGCCACCTGCGGCATCTTCCCGATCGATGCCGAAAGCCTGAATTACCTGACCCTGACCGGCCGCTCGGAAGAACAGATCGCACTGGTCGAAACCTATGCCCGCAGCCAGGGCATGTTCCACGAGGCTGATTCGCCGGAAGCAGTCTATTCCGACACGCTGGAACTGGACATGTCGACCGTGGTGCCGAGCCTGGCCGGGCCCAAGCGGCCGCAGGACCGTGTGCTGCTGACCGAGGCCAGCGAAGCCTACGAGCGCGACGTGCAGGTCTTCACCGAGAACCGCGCGGGTCCGTCGAGCGTCAGCGTCGAGTACAACGACGAGGAATTCGAGCTGGAAGACGGAGCGGTCGTCATCGCCGCCATCACCTCCTGCACCAACACCTCCAATCCCGCCGTCATGCTGGGCGCGGGCCTGCTGGCCAGAAATGCCGCGGCCAAGGGCTTGCGCGCCAAACCGTGGGTCAAGACCTCGCTCGGCCCGGGGTCGCGCGTGGTGACCGATTACCTGAACGCGGCCGGCCTGATGGACGACCTCGAAGCGCTGGGTTTCTACATCGTCGGTTACGGCTGTACCACCTGCATCGGCAATTCCGGCCCGCTGCCGGAACCGATCGGCAAGGCGGTCCGTGAAAATGACCTGGTGGCTTGCTCGGTGCTTTCCGGCAACCGCAACTTCGAGGGCCGGATTCACGCCGACGTGAAGATGAATTACCTCGCCTCGCCGCCGCTGGTCGTGGCCTACGCGCTGGCCGGCAACATGAACGTCGATATCACCTCGGACCCGCTCGGCGAGGACCGCGACGGCAATCCAGTCTACCTGCGCGACATCTGGCCCTCCAGCAAGGAAATCCAGGAATGCATCACCGCCAGCGTCAACGCCGGCATGTTCGAGAAGGAATACAGCCAGGCGTTCAAGGGCGACGAATTGTGGCGGGCCATCGACACGCCGGAGGGCAACATGTTCGACTGGCAGGCGGATTCGACCTATATCCAGAACCCGCCCTATTTCGCCGGCATGACGATGGATCCGCCGACCATCGGCGACATCGAGAACGCGCGCTGCCTGGCCAGGCTGGGTGACTCGATCACGACCGACCACATATCGCCGGCGGGCGCGATCGCGCCGGATTCGCCGGCGGGCAAGTACCTCAAGTCGCACGGCATACCGCGCGAGCAATTCAATTCCTACGGTTCCAGGCGCGGCAATCACGAAGTCATGATGCGCGGCACCTTCGCCAACGTGCGTCTGCGCAACCAGCTCGCACCCGGCACCGAAGGCGGCTGGACGCGTTTTCAGCCCGGCGGCGAGCAAATGACGATCTTCGATGCCTCGATGCGTTACCAGGAGGCGGGAACGCCGCTGATCGTGCTGGCCGGCAAGGAATATGGCACCGGCTCATCCCGAGACTGGGCGGCCAAGGGCGTGCAGTTGCTCGGCGTCAAGGCCGTCATCTGCGTCAGCTTCGAGCGTATCCACCGTTCCAACCTGGTCGGCATGGGTGTCCTGCCGCTGAATTTCATGGACGGCGAAAGCGCCGACAGCCTCGGGCTCGACGGCACCGAGAGCTACACCATCGAAGGGCTCGGCGACGGCACGGCCAGGCAGGTCACGGTGACCGCGACGGACGGCGACGGCAACAGCAAACAGTTCCAGGCGCGGGTCCGGCTGGATACGCCCAAGGAAGTGGAGTACTACCGCAACGGCGGCATTCTGCATTACGTCTTAAGGCAATTGGCCGCCGGCTGAAGCCGTTAGAGGCGGTTCCTGCGCGTGCAGGAACCAGCGCCTGAGCAACAGGTTGCGTGCGAACCAGCGATTTTTCATCAGCAGGCGCGCCAGTGCCTGCCTGAGCCGCTGCGGCGCGCGCGACTCCGCAGCCGCCGGGCGGCGGTTGCCGAACCTTTGCTCGATCGCCCGCACGTAGGTTTGCAGGCGCGCGGCCGAGTAGTCTCCGCCGCAGGCCAGGATGACCGACGCCGCCAGCAGCGCCGATTCCACTGCCGGGCGAATGCCCTCGCCGCTTTGGCTGTAGGCAAGCCCGGCCGCATCGCCGATGAGCAGCACCCCGTCCCGCACCAGTTCGCGGGTGCCGTGCTGATAGAGCAGGTAGGCGTGGCCCTTGAACTTACGCGGCAGGTCCTGCGGGATCCGGCCGTTGTCGGCCAGGTAGGCGCAAAAACGCTTCACATGCCCCGATAGGGCGTGCTTGTCCTCACGGCCCAGGCCGATATTCAGGTAGTTGCCCTTGCGCAGCACCCAGCCGTAGCCCTTCAGGTCCGGCGTGAAATACAGTTCCGGTGTCGCTGCGTCCGTCGGGCAGGCGGCAAGCTGCTCGTCGCTCATCTCGAACTCGATTTCCTGCGCGGCCACGGCCGTCTCGCTGGCGCCCTTGGAGCCGATAGCGCGGGCTACCGGACAGAAATGCCCGCCCGCGCCGACCACCAGGCTGGCGCGGATCGTGTCGTTGACGATCCAGCGGCCAGCGTCCCGCCGCATGCCCTCGAAGCTTTCCCCGAGGCGCAGTTCCGCACCGCAGCGGCGCAACAGGTAGTGATCGAATTCGATGCGGCGAATGGCGTAACTGACCGGCTCTCCCGGAAAGTGGGAACTTACCGGGCGCTGGCCGATCTGGCCGGTACGAAACGCGTGAATCGGCTGCAGTACGTGGTCGCGGGCGTATTCGTCGAGGTCGAGTTCCAGTTCCCGTATGACGGCCGGCGTCACCCAGCCGGCGCAAACCTTGTCGCGCGGAAACTGCGCCTTGTCCATGACCACCACTTTCAGCCCGGCGCGCGTCAGCGACCATGCGAGCGTGGAGCCGGCGGGGCCGCCGCCGACGATGAGCACGTCCGTATCAAGCATCGGCATAGACGTGCGCCCGTGACCGGGGCAGCGCGTTGTTCTCCTCCCGCGTGAACAGCACCTGGAAAAGCTGCAGCTGCCCCGTGGTGAAGGCCGCCTTGGAACCCGCCAGGTACAGCCGCCAGCAGCGCACGAAGCGCTCGTCCATCATGGCCCGGACCTCGTCGGCGTGTTGCTCGAAGCGCCCGAGCCAGGCGTCCAGCGTACGCGCGTAGTGCAGCCTCAGGTTCTCGACATCCAGCACCGACATGCCCGCCGGTTCGAAAATATCCATCATCTCCCGCAGCGTCGGCGGGTAGGCGCCGGGGAAAATCCGCCGTTCTATCCAGGCGTTGATCGGTTTCGGGCGGTTGCGTCCGATGCTGTGGATGAGGCCGCGGCCGCCCGGTCGCAGGCACTGCCCGATCACCCGCCCAAGTACCGGGTAATGGCGCGGGCCGACGTGCTCGAGCATACCGATCGAGACGAAGACATCGTACGCTCCGCTGATGTTGCGGTAGTCGTCGAGTACGTAATTCACACGCTCCGCCAGGCCCAGCGCCCGCGCTTTCTCGCGGGCATATTTCACTTGTTCGCGGGAGATGTTGTAGGCCGTGACTTCGACATCGTGGTGCTGAGCCATGTAAAGTGCGAAACCGCCCCAGCCGCAGCCGGCCTCGACCACCCGGTCACCCGGCTGCAGTTGCAGTTTGCGGCAAACATGGCGCATCTTGGCGACCTGTGCCGCTTCCAGTTCCATGCCCGCTTCGGGGTAATAGGCACAGGTATACTGCATCGCCTCGGTATCCAGCCACAGGCGGTAAAAATCGTTACCGATGTCGTAGTGGTGGTGGATGTTGTCGGCCGCCCTGCGCAGCGTGTTGCGAATCGTGCGATTATACAGCGCACCCTTGAGCCGCTCGGGCCATCGCCATCGCGTCCCCCTTTGCATGCCCCGGTACACCGCTGCCAGTAGACCGGCAAGATCGCCGTCGACCCCCACGCGCCCCGCGGCGTAGAGATCGCCCCATTTCAGTTCGGGATTGAGCAACGTCTGGTAGAGCGCCCCGCGGTCACGGAAATGTATGCTTCCGAGCGAGTCACCGGCATCCGGCGCAACGCTGCAGCCGTCCCACAACTTGATGCGGATGCCCGGGGAATTCAGGTACCGCAGCAGCTGCTTCGCCAGCCACCGGTCTAGCGCATTGACGTTTTCTGCGGGCAGGGAGCGGGATTCCTGCACAGAGGGCTCTGCACAAATATTGCTCGGGGCCGTCGTGAACATAAGCCTCCACAGCCTGTTCACTCCGGGGGTTATGGGCTTGCTCGCGTTCGTCCATAGTCTGCTCCGGAATACCCGCCAACGGCGCAGCCGGCGGCGAGGGCTGAATACGGAACTTGCCTGTTGGATTATACCGCAAGAATCCCGGTCTTCAATCGAGGGCCCCGAAGGCCACTCTGCCTTCAATCCTGCCGGATCAGCACGCCGGCGCCCTTGATGGCGTCCTCTTTCAGCGCCAGCAAGGCCTCGTTGGCCTCGCTCATCGGAAAGATTTCGATGTGAGTGTGGATACCGGCGACAGCCGCTTCGGCGATGAACTCCCGGCCGTCCTCGCGGGTATTGTTGGCCACCGAGCGCAGCAGCCGCTCCCAGTAAATATCGGCGTACCTGATTTCCGGAATCGGGCTCATGTGGATACCGCCCAGCACCAGGCTGCCGCCCCGGTCCAGTGCCGCCAACGCGGCGGGTACGATCTCGCCGGCCGGAGCGAAAATGATCGCGGCGTCGAGCTTGACCGGGGGCGTATCGAAGGTCCCGCCCACCCAGGCCGCACCGAGTTCTCCGGCGAGTTGCTGGTGGCGTTCCTGATCGCGCGTGCAGACATATACCTCGGCGCCGCGGTGTCGCGCGATCTGGATCGCGATGTGGCCGGCCGCGCCGAAACCGTAGATTCCGAGCCGCGCACCTTTCCAGCCGTCGATCCCGCACTGGCGCAGGCAGCGGTAGCCGATAATCCCGGCACACAACAGCGGCGCAACCTCGGTATCGCTCAGTTCCCCGGGCAGAGGATAGACAAAATCCGCCGGCGCCCTGACGAATTCGGCAAACCCGCCGTTGCGCGTCCAGCCGGTGAATTCAGGCGACTCGCACAGGTTTTCGCGTCCCGAGCGGCAGAAGCGGCAGCGCCCGCAGGTTGAGTGCAGCCACGGAATGCCGACGCGCTGGCCCGTTTTCAGCCGTGCCGGGTCCGGGGACGATTCGACCGTGCCGACGACCTGGTGGCCCGGAACGATCGGAAACCGGTAGCGTGCGGGATCGAGCTCCCCTTCCACCACGTGCAGGTCGGTGCGGCAGATGCCGCAGGCGCTGACGCGGACCAGCACTTCGCCGTCCCCTGCCCGCGGCTTGTCGATCCGTGTCCAGGCCAACGGCTTCTCGTTGATGGGCCGGCAGGCCCGCAATAACTGGGCGTACACCTTACTTACCTCTGAAACGGCGCCCCGTCAGCGAGAAACTGACATCTAACGTGTCCGCAACCTGTAATGCCCCGTGCAGCGCGCTGTACGGCGTAATGCCATAATCCGTCTGGCGTACCTGAAACGAACCGCTGATGTGCAGTTCCTTGTCGTTGCGACGGACGTCGACGGGTACTTCGATCGCATTACTGGTGCCATGCAGGTAAAGGCTGCCGACCGCGGTGGTGGAACCTTTTGCCGCTCTGAGCTCCCCGATGTGGACATACAATGCCGGATAACGGCCGGCCTGAAGCGAATCCAGCATGTGCGCCCGGGTGCCCGCGATCGCATCCTCCGAGATGGTGTCGTCGAACCCCAGGTGGCGGCGGGCGGCGGGATCATCGACTTTCAACGCCTGCAGCGCCAAGCGCAGGTCCGCGCTCGATCGCCCGGACGAGAACAGCGCAAATCCTTCCAGGTCGCGGCTGGAAATGGCGTGCCGGTGGCCGAGTCCCGCCAATGGTCCCGCTGCGTCGACCAGTATCCAGACGTCGGACTCGCCCGGGTCGATTGCAAAAACATCCTGGCCAGCCTTGGCGGCCCTTTCGTACTCAGCGGTGTCGAGAACCGGTTCCGCGGCAGATGGCTTGGCAACGGGCCTGGGCCGCGACGCACAGCCGGCCAGGAGGACGACCAAAGCGAATACCAACGCCAATCGTATTTTATTCACTCGTGTCGCCCCCGGCTGGCACCAGTTGAAGATGGAACCGGACTTTCACCGCGGTCGCGATCGTCTCGTCGGACGCCCACTCTCCGGCACCGATGTCAAAATCAGTGCGTTGAAGCACCAGCTTCCCGTCCAGGCGGGCCTGACCGCCACCGTGGCCGGCCGACCAACTGAACGGCACGTCGATCGCCTTCTTTACGCCTTTCAATTCCAGCGTCCCGCTGGCGACGAACTGATCGCCGCCCGTGGATCGGAGCGTCTCGCTGTGGAAGCGTGCGCGGGGGAACCGGTCGGCCGCGAACCATTCCGGCTTGAGGATTTCGGCGTTGAGGTCCTCGCTGTCCATGTCCGCGCTGGCGATGTCCACTTGCACGTCCAATATCCCGGCAACGGGATCGTCCGGGTGCAGGCTGAAGGTCGTTTTGAATTGATGGAACTCGCCGACGGTTTCCTGGCCTTCGTAGCTTACGACGAACTGCAGACGGCTGGCCCCCGGGTCTGCGACCCAACTGCCATCGGCAAAGGCGGGCGACCCGACCGCCATGACGAAAAACAAGAGCAGTGCTTTCATGGCCTGGTCCCCGGCAGCATGCGCTTCAGAATGGCATTGCGCCTGCGAAAATGATGATTGAGCGCCGCACCCACGTGCATGGCCAGCAGCAGGCACAGGAGGACGATCAACCCCTGGTGCCAGTGCTTCGCGATAGCTGCCAGGCCCTTGTCGGAACGGGTGATATCCGGCAGTTCGAACCACCAGAACACCCGCAAAGGAATGTTGGCGGCGGAGTTGATGACCCACCCCGATAACGGCACGAACAGCAGCAATGCATAGAGCAATAACTGGGTCAGCCGCGCCGCCAGCGCTTCCCAGGCGGGCAAATCCCGCGGCAGCGCGGGTGCGCCGTTTGCGGTGCGAACGGCGATTCGGACCAGCACCAGTGCCAGAATCAATAGGCCGATCGACTTATGCCAGACGAACAGGTCGAGCTTCGTCGGCGACAGGTGCCAGCCGTCGGCGAGCAGGCCGAGAGGAATCTGAATGAAAATCAGGCCCGCCACCAGCCAGTGCAGCAACTTGATACCGGCGTGCCAGTTCTGATCCTCATTCGAATTCATAAGTCCATTTATAGCACCTATTGGGTTGAGAACGGAAATTGTGCGGTGTTTTTTCACCGCGCGCAGCCGGCATCCTTCGATCCCGCGCGGCCGCAGGTTTTCCTGGTGATACACTATGCGTTTTTTGGATCCGTCCATGTCGAACCGAACCATCGAACTCACCGAACGCCTTTACCGCTACCTGCTGGATATGTCGCTGCGCGAACCGCCGTTGCTCGCGGCCCTGCGCGAGGAGACCGCGCAGATGCCGGGGCACCTGATGCAGATATCGCCCGAGCAGGGTCAGTTCATGGCGCTGCTGGTCAGGCTGCTCGGCGCCCGCCGCTGCATCGAGGTCGGGGTCTTCACCGGTTACAGCAGCCTGGCGGTCGCCCGCGCGCTGCCGGATGACGGCGAGCTCATCGCCTGCGACATCTCCGAGGAATACACGGCCGTGGCCCGCCGTTACTGGCGGAAGGCCGGGGTTGAGGGTCGCATCAAGCTGCATCTCTCGCCGGCCGCGGAGACCTTGCAGACGCTGCTCGACGATAGCGAGGCTTCGAGTTTCGATTTTGCCTTCATCGACGCCGACAAGACCAATTACGATCGCTACTACGAATTGGTGCTTGAATTATTGCGACCCGGCGGCCTGGTGGCCATCGACAACGTACTGTGGGACGGCGCCGTGGCCGATCCCGACGACCAGGACGAGGACACGCTGGCTCTGCGGGCGCTCAACGAAAAGCTGCACGGCGACGACAGGGTCGATATCAGCATGCTGCCGCTCGGCGACGGATTGACACTGGCGCGCAAGCGCGAAGAAGACGCTTGACCCGACTATGGCTTCATAGTTCAGACTGGATTCCGGCGGTGCTGATAACCGCGCGAATCATCAACTGACACAAGGAGCCTCACTATGAGCGACCAAGGTATGAGCAAGGAGAAATGGGTGGCAATGTTCCGGGAAATCGGCCTCGACGAGGCGGCCATGCGACAATGGCACCGCCTTTTCGAGCGCCGGCACCCTGCCGGGCACCAGGCGTTTCTCGAGTGGCTGCAGATACCCGAAGCCGAGATCGCGGCGATCCGGGCGCAGCAGGGCCATTGAAATCCAGGCGGCTGGCGGTGCATCCGCCGGCCGCGTTCCGGCATACCCGCAACCACGGACACCGAGATGTACACGATCGGCCAAGTCGCAAAGCGTTACGCCCTGTCCCGCAGCGCGCTGATCTACTACGACACGATCGGCCTGCTCCACCCCAGCGGCAGGAGCGTTGCAAACTACCGGCTGTACTCGGCGAACGACCTGAAAAGGATGGACCGGATCGTGCTTTTGCGCAGCGCCGGTCTGCCGCTGGAAGCCATTGCCGCGTTACTGGGAAATGAAGGTGACGAACTGGGCCGGGCGTTGGAGGGCCGCCTGTCCGCGATCAACGACGAAATCCAGCGGCTCAGGAACCAGCAGCAAGTCATCCTCAGACTCCTGGAAAACGAAAGCACCGTCAAACACAGCCGGGTGATCTCCAGGGAAACCTGGGTGGATATGCTGCGCGCGGCCGGCCTCGACGAGGACGGCATGCGCAACTGGCACATCGAGTTCGAAAAAACCTCACCCGAAGGCCACCAGGATTTTCTCGAATCCATCGGCATCGATGAGGACGAGATCGAGCGTATTCGGGGCTGGTCGAGGGGCTGAGGCATTGGCGCGATGCCGCAGGTTTATGTTGCGCCTGGTTCTCCGTTATTATGAGCAGGCCCAAATCAAAACGGAAACCAGATTATTGATGGACCTCAGCGCCTTGTCCAACATTGCCGAGGCTATGGCGGTGATATTTGCCGTTGTATTCGGAGTCATCCAAGTGCACCAGATTCGTGGCCAGCGCAGACGCGAATCAGCCCTGGCACTGATGAATTCGCTGCAGACGAGGGGCATGCTCGAGGCACTGCTGGTGCTCGACTCCCTACCGGAGGGTCTGTCGAAACGCGAACTGGAGGAGCGCCTGGGTGACCGATTCATCTCGCTTCAGGCGCTGTTGGGAACGTGGGAGAGCCTGGGCATACTGGTGTTTCGCGGCGAGACTTCGCTCGATCTTGTCGATGACTTTTACAGCGGCAGCATCGTGCACTCCTGGAAGAAGTTGCACCGCCTGGTCGAGGATGTGCGGTCGGAGACCGGCCGGGACACGCGCTGGGAGTGGTTTCAGTGGCTGTCGGAGCGGATGATTGAACGTGAAGCCCCCAAGCTGCCGATCCCGGCCTACGTGGAACACCGCGACTGGCGCGATACGCGCGGGTGACGGCCATGCCCGCACCTGAGACCTCCCGCCCGCGGCGTCAGCCTCGAAACCGCCAGATCATCGACTGTTTGGCCCCGGCGCAGCAGGCAGCCTGACAACGAAGTTTACCGGGACACGAAAATGAAAAGGAGCCAAGCGGCGAAAAGTTCGAGGAGACTGGCCAGGCGGCTGGGTTCGTTGGCGTTCGTGTTGATGGGCGCGATATCGCTGGTCGTGTTCTTTACCGAAGACCAGCTGAGGACAATGGATTTCATGCTCCTAGTTGGCGCCCCCTTCGCGCTTGCTGGCCTCGCCTACTTCGTGGGCCTGCATTACGACCCGAATACCCCCGAGTGAGCTGTTTGTCGACCGCTCAAAATTTTACAATGCCGGCCCGAGAGACAGTGCGGGAGAAAGCCCGGTGTACGAAACAGAGGAGGTCACGAATGTCTCGGCCAATACGAATTGCTAGGATCGCCATACTGGCGTTGGCAACGGTGTTTTCCGTTCTTGCATCGGCGAGCGACGTCGCGCGGCTAAAGGCCCTGCATCAAAAGGCCATCCGTGCTCACGAGGAGAACAGCGCCGATCTTCTCCTTGCGGACGAATCGGCCGATTATGTCGTGGCCAGCCGGGGTGAGGTGACCAGACCGACGATGGCCGAAAGGCGGAAGCGTTTCGCTGCATACCTCGAGCGCACCGATTTCCAGGAGTATCGGGACGTAGCCGACCCGCTCGTTACTGTTTCAGACGACGGTACGCTGGGTTGGGTAATCGCCCAGGTGCACGTGCGCGGGGAACAGGTGCTGGCGGACAATGAGAAGCGGGCTATTGAGTTCACCAGCGCGTGGATCGAGCTGTACCAGAAGCGGGACGGGCGCTGGTACCGGATTGGCAACGTCTCGAATTTCAAGCAGTAACCAAGGCCCGGTATTATGACTCAAGTTTCAAAAATCAAATACAAATTACGCCAATCCGGCGTTCGAGGCGTAATTGCGAGCGCATTGCGCCACTCGGCAAACCGGATTGATCGCACACTGGTAAGCAAACATTCTGGCGGAGAACAAGCCAACGAGTTTCTTGCTTGGATTCGCTTCGCTGTGCCGGGAATGTTGGACCAGGGAAACGTCAGCGCAATGGAATACGCGATAGCGAATTTGCCGTCTGGCAATCCGATACTGGAAATAGGTTCGTTTTGTGGACTATCGACGGTCGTCTTGTCCTACCTGCTTGACAAGCGCTCGAAGGCCACTCCGCTTTTCACTTGTGACAAGTGGGAATTCGAAGGGCAGAAACTTGGGGAACCACTTGGTGACTCGCCTGTTGTTACTCACGATATTTATCGAGCGTATGTAAAAGACTCATTTCTTCGCTCCATGCGCACTTTCACAGGCGACCGGCTTCCCTATACCATCGAGTGTTTCTCTGATGAATTTTTCCGCCGCTGGTTTGAAAATGAAGAGGCTGTCGATGTATTTGGCCGCCCAGTCACTCTCGGTGGGCAGATCAGCTTTTGCTACATTGACGGGAATCATACCTATGAGTTCGCAAAACGAGATTTTGAGAATGCTGATCGGGCCCTGGTTTCCCGGGGATTCCTCCTTTTCGATGACTCTGCTGATGGTAGCCGCTGGGAAGTAAATCGATTGGCTCGTGAAATCGCATCCGGGCATCGATATGAATTGGTTTCAAAGAATCCCAACTACCTTTTTTGCAAGAAATAATACTGAGCAGAAGAGCTGAGGCATTACACCTGACTGCCTCCAGCGACGGCCGCGCTCCCGCTTCCGGCGCGGGCCACAGGTTTCTCTTTCCCGGAATGCTAAGTGGAACGGGTAGAAGTGGCGCGTAAGCCGAAGAAGTACGTCCCAATCGCTCTCACCCCACCCCCTTCCAAGCCTTGACCACGCTTAACCGCCGCTCGGCCTCTTGACGGGTTTGCCCGCTGGCCCCGCTGAAAATCTCGACGTCCTCGCCCAGCGCCCGGGCCACGGGCACGCCGTTTTGCAGCAGAATACGATTACCGGCCAGCGCCGGAGTCCTGACGCCCGGGGTGATCAGGCCGCCGAGGTTCAGCGGGTCGCAGGCGCTGATGACCGTGTAGACAGGCTTGCCGCCGGGCTCCGCTGCCTGGCGCAGCAGGCCGAGCGATTCGGGCAGCGCGAATTGCTCGCCAGAGAAACCGTCGACGAAGCGCCCGCCCCTGGCCTCTCCGCGGTCCTCCATGCGCCTGAGGTAGCCCAGCAGGTCGCGCCACGGCGGCAACAGGGCTTCCCGTTGCACGGCCGCGCGGAAGACGACGCCGTAGCGGCGCAACAGCGCACGGCAGATGACGGCGAGGCGCTGTTGTTCGCCGGCGGCGGTTCCACTCTCCAGGCCACCGTCGAAGCCGCTGCCGGGGATGCTCCAGCGGCCGACCGGTGCGCCCGCGGCGCCGCCTCGTTTCGCGGCGCGCGCCCGACGCAGCTTTTGCGCCTCGGGGCGCAGCAGCCAGCGCAACGGTGAGAACGCGTCGGCAGTCACCGCGCCTGCGGCGATCAGCGTTTTCAAGGCCTGTTCAAGTTGCGGCCGCAGCAGGCCGGTCACACGTTCGAGATCGCCGGTGAACATGGCGCCGCGGCTTTGCAGCAAGTCCAGGATCCTGGACGCTGTGCCCTCGCTGACCGCTTCCGCTGCAGTCGGCGCCGGCAGCCAGCAGGCGGTGTCGGCGCGCGGAACGATCGCCAACGGCGTGGCGGAGACGATGGTCTCCGCTGTCTCCGCGCCGGCGGGGGGGCGGAACCAGGCCAGCTCACCGCTCAGGAACAATGAATCGAGCGCTTCGGGCGAATAGTGCTGGCTGCGGGCACCCAGAAGGTCGCGCTCCCAGACCGCAGCCGGGGCTGACCAGCCCTCGAGCAACGCCAGCGCCTGGCCGACGTCGTTGATACCGTCATCGAGGCCATGCCAGCGCACCAGGAAGTTCATGAATGCGCCGGGCGGGACGGGCTTGACCGCGCGCCGGCGCGCCTCGCGGCTGTAGCGGTGGATCCGCGCCAGCAAGCGCCGCTCGCACCACAGCGGCTCGCCCTGCCCCTGCATGCGCACGGCGAAGCCCTCGGTCTGCAGCGCCAGCAAGGCGCCCTCGACGCGTTTCTTCTCGATCCCGAAATCGCCGGCGAGCCGCGACAGGCTGACGGGCCCGAGGCCGCTCATGCGGCCGCGCAGCAGGCCGGTGAGGGCCTCGCCAGGCTCCGGCTCGGGCCCATCCGGCAGCAATGCCATCGGGTCGGGTGAAAAATGGCTATGCGGGTGGACCGCCAGCCACTCGGGCAGGCGTTCGGCGGCCACCCAGTAGCGCTCGTCGGTCGCGGTCCTGAGCGCGCAGACCCGATGCTCCTCGGCCAGCGCGGTGAACCAGGCCCCCCAGCGCGCCGCGTTGCCGGCGGCGCCGCTCGAGGCGTTGCCGGTGGTGTATTCCTCCCGTGTCAGAAACCCCAGTTGCAGCAAGCCGTCATGTAGTTCGTCGGCGTCGCGGGGACGAATCCAGGCCTCGTCGCGGACCTGCTCCCGGGCCTCGACGCTGATGATGCTGAGCGTGGCGGCGGACGCGAGGTCGTCGGGGTCGTTGCGGATCGCGCGCGTGCGGCGGTTTTCGGCCTCGCCGTCGTCCAGGAACGCGTACGGCCGGGCATTGATGATCTCACGTGACAGCGGCGACGGCCCCACCAGGTCGAGACAGCGGATTTCCACCTGCCCGGCGCGGATCCTTGCGAGCAGGCTTTCCAGCCCGTCGATGTCCATGGTTCCGGTCAGGCAATCCCCGATCGTCTGCGCTACCAGCGGGTGATCGGGTATCTCGCGCGCGCCGCGGATGTTTTCCAGGCAGGCGATCTGGTCCGGGAATACGACCGCGACCAGGTCTTCCGCCTGGTTGCGCTGCCATTGCGGCGGCAGCTTTTTGCCGTTGCGCATGCGCTCGACCGCCAGCGCCACGGTCGCGTTCCAGCGCCAGCGCAGCTCGAACATCGGCGCGTCCAGCAGGGCCTCGGTCAATACGTCCCTGACGGTCTCTGGCTTGAGGTAGGCGGGCACGTCCTCCAGTTCGAAACTGTGCGTCTCCCCCAGTGACAGGATCAACGCGTCTTCGAGCGCCGAGGCCTGCAACTCGAAGTTGAACTGGCGGCAGAAACGCTTGCGCAATGCCAGGCCCCAGGCCCGCATCAGCCGGGAGCCGAAGGGCGCGTGCACGACCAGGTGCATATCGCCGCCATCGTCGAAGAAGCGCTCCAGCACGACCTTGTCCTGTGTCGGCAGACCGCCGAGCGCCTCGGCGGACGCCTTCAGGTAGACGACCATTTGCAGCGCCGCGGCAGGGGCGACGCCTGCTTCAGTCAGTTTATCGATAATCTCTGTATCACTATGGTTTTTAATCTGTTCTTCTATTTCTTCACGCAGTTCCGAGACCGCCAGCGACAGCTCGTCGCTGCGCCCCGGCGCCTCGCCGAACCAGAACGGGATGTTCGGCGGCTGGCCTTTTGCATCCTCGACCAGCACCCTGCCCTGTTCGATCTTGAGGATGCGGTAGGAGGTATTGCCGAGCTGAAAGATATCCCCGGGCAGGCTCTCGAAGGCGAAATCCTCGTTCAGCGTACCGACACGGTGCCCCTGCGGCAGCATCACGACCTCGTAATCGAAGTGATCCGGGATCACACCGCCGTTCTGCAGCGCCCTGAGGCGCGCGCCGGGGCGGGCGCGCACACGGCCATTGATCGCATCGAAGTAGAGCAGCGCGGTGTGATGACCGCGGCGGGAGGTGTAGCCGTCGGCCAGCATGCGCACGACGGCGAGGAAGCTTTCCCGGCTCAGGTCGCGGTAGGGCCAGGCCTGCTTCACCACGGCATGGAGTGCATCCGTCGCGCACTCACCCGCAGCCACTTCGGCCACCACCTGTTGCGCCAGCACGTCCAGCGGGGCCGGCGGGATCGTGACCGCGTCCAGGTCGCCCTTTTGCAACGCCCTCTGCAGCGCGACGCATTCGACCAGGTCGTCGCGGCTGAGCGGAAACAGACGTCCCTTTGGGGTTTCGCCGACGCGGTGGCCCGAGCGGCCGACGCGCTGCAGCAACGCCGAGATGCTGCCCGGTGAACCGAGTTGGCAGACCAGGTCGACGTGGCCGATGTCGATCCCCAGTTCCAGCGAGGCCGTCGCTACCAGCGCCCGGAGTTTTCCCGCCTTGAGCGCCTGCTCCGCCTCCAGGCGGTGCGTGCGGGAGAGGCTGCCGTGGTGGGCGCTGACGGCCTCCTCGCCGAGGCGTTCGGCCAGGTGGCGGGCGGCGCGCTCGGCCAGCCTTCGCGTGTTGACGAAGATCAGGGTGGTTTCATGTTCCCGGACCAGGGCCTCGAGGCGCGTGTAGATTTCCTCCCAGACCTCGTTGGACATGACGGCCTCGAGCGGCGATGGGGGCAACTCCAGCCCCAGGTCCATGCGGCGCCGGTGGCCGCTGTCGACGATGCTGCACGGCAAACCGCCCGCGAGGTAGTCGGCGATGCGCTCGATCGGCTTCTGCGTGGCCGACAGGCCGATCCGCGCCGGCGGCCGCGCACACAGGGCGTCGAGCCGCGCCAGCGACAGCGACAGGTGACTGCCGCGCTTGTTGCCCGCCAGCGCATGGATTTCATCGACAATCAACGTCCTGACGCCGCCGAGCATGTTGCGGCCGGAGTTCGATGTCAGCAGCAGGTACAGCGATTCCGGTGTCGTCACGAGAATATGCGGCGGGCGCTTGGCCATTTTCTGGCGCTCGCCCGGCGGCGTGTCGCCGGTCCTGACGGCGGCGCGGATGTCGACAGCTGCTTCGCCGGCCGCGGCCAGTTCCGCGGCGATACCCGCCAGCGGCTCGCGCAGATTTTTTTCGATATCGTTGGACAGCGCCTTCAATGGCGACACGTAAAGCACGTGTACATGATCGGCCAGGCCGGAGCCGCGGCCCTCGAGCACCAGTTCGTTGATCGCGTTCAGAAAGGCCGCCAGCGTCTTGCCGCTGCCGGTGGGTGCGGCGATCAGGACCCGCGCTGCAGCTGCGATCCGGGGCCAGGCAGCGGCCTGGACTTCGGTGGGTGCGGCAAACGCCTGCTCGAACCAGCGGCGGACCGCGGAGTGGAAATGGGGCGGCAATGCGCCGTCACTGTTTCCCGTGCTGCCACTTTTGCTGCTTTTGGAGGGCATACCGGGATTGTAATCGATGGCCTCTCAAAAAGTGATAAGGCGGCATCAGCGGCAAATTCGTATGAGCATCTCCTCCAGTTCACGCGTGAAGCCGGCCTCGTCGCGAAGCACCGATGCTTCGAAGCGCGGCCGCAGCGCCTGCCGATAGTGCTGCAGCCGCTCACGGTCGGCACCGAGCTCGCCCGCGATACGTGCGTAGGCGCCGCTGTCCTGAGCCGCCAGTTCGTCGAGACCCAGGGAATGCAGCACGCTGGCCGTCATGCGCCCGGCAGGCCGGTCTCCGCGAAGCGTTACCACCGGCACGCCCATCCACAGCGCGCAGCAGGCCAGCGTGTGACCGCTCCACGGGAAGGTGTCCAGCAAGACGTCGATGTGGGCGAACAATTGCAAAAAATTCTGCCGCGGGTGATCGATGCGGCTGAAGGCCAGGCGCTCCCGCCGGATTCCGTGTGCGCCGAAGGCCGCCGCCAGGCGCCGCTGCTGCCAGTCGTCCAGGCGGTCACGCGCCAGCAGCAGCCGGGCGCCGGGGTTCTGCTGCAGGATTTCGGCCCACAGCGAGATCACGGCGCCGTTCAGCTTCTCCAGCTTGTGCAGGCTGCCGAAGGTCGCGTGGCCGCGGTCGATACAGGGCGGAGCGGTCACGGCGGGCGCGCCGGCGGGCGGCCTGAAGCAGGCAAAGCCCGCGCGCAGACGCAGCGGCCGCTCGCTGCCATGGAAGGGTGTGCCCGGCGGTGCGGTGACGTTGTCGACGATGCGGAAATCCATGGCGGCGAGACCGGTCGTTGCGGGGAAACCGAGATAACTCACCTGGCGGGCCGCCGGTTTGCGCGCAAACACGCCGAGGCGATTCTGCCGCGTGTGTCCGCCGAGGTCGACCAGCACGTCGATCCCGTCGCGCCTGACCTGCCGGGCCACCGCTGCGTCGGACTGGCCATTGATGTCGCGCCAATGGTTGGCGGCGCGGCGCAGACGCTTCGTGACCGCGTCCGCGTTCGCCACGTCCGAGTAGCACCACGTTTCAAAGCGCGCCGGGTCGTGGCGGCGCAGAATGGGTTCGAAGAAATAGCTGACGGCGTGTTCGCGAAAGTCGGTGGAAACGTAACCGATGCGAATACGCACACCCACCGGTGAAAAAGCCCGGCCCGGCGACACGTCCGCGAACAGGCGCGAACTCACGCGCCTGGTTTCGGCGGCGACTTCGTCCGGCCGCGTGCCGGGCAGCAGGTTCAGCACGTACAGCAAACTGGTGGCGGCCCGGGCATGGCCGGGCTCAATATGCAGGGCCTCGCGAAAGGCGTCACGGGCCTTCTCCAGGTCCGCGTGGTCGAGCCAGACGAGACCCAGGTTGAACCAGGCGGAGGCTTTGCCCAGGTCCATTTCGATGGCCTTGCGGCTGTGTTCCAGGGCCGCGTCATGGGCGCCCATGTGGTAGTGGATCGAACCCAGGTTCTGGTGTGCGCCGGCGTAGCTCGGGCGCAGCGCCAAGGCCTTGTGCAATTGCCGGATGGCGCCTTTCGCGTCGCCGGCGGCGAACATCGCCTCCGCCAGGTTGTTGCGCAGCACGGGCTGGTCCGGGACCTGCTCCACCGCCTTTGCAATGTACTCCACCGCCTTGTCGTGCCGGCCCAGTTGGTGGCAGGTCAGGCCGTAGAGGTGCAATGCGTCCGGGTTGTCGGGGCTGCGTGCGAGTATCTCCCGGTACAGTGCTCCGGCCTGCTGGACCGCGCCGTCCCGCTGCAACTGCATGGCCTCCCGCAACAGGCGTTGCAACCCCGCGGCGCTCATTGCCGTAACGCGGGTTGCCAGTCCGCCCGCCGCAATTGCCAGTCACCGCCGCTCAGCACCCACCTCGTCTCGACTTCGTACAGCTGGCCGCGCTCGGGCAACAGACCCTCGCCGCCGGTTACCAGCAGTTTGAAATGCGCTTCGGCGTGGCGCGCGTCGGCCTGGCTGACGAAAATCGGGAAAAAGCGGCCCTTTAGCCGCCGGTTCCGGTTGAGCTGGAAGAGCATGAAGCGGTGAAACGCGCGCCGATCCATGCTGCCCTGCTGCGCGCTGAAATCGTCGCTGAGGTAATCCATGAAAGCGAAGTGCCGTCCGGCTTCGGCGGTCGCCTTCATCTCCTGTAAACGGGCGATGATTCTCTGCTCGGTGGTCGGCTTGTTGCCGCAGCCCAGCAACAGGCAGAGCGAAATGGCCAGCACCAGCGTCTTCACTCGTCGTCAGCCAGGTATTGCTCCAGCAGGATGGAAGATACGAGCAGGAGGTCATGCTCGGTGATCAGCCCGACCAGCTTGCCGTCTTCGAGCACGGGTAAACAGGCAACCTGTTTTTCCCGCATCAGGCGAATGGCTTCCACCGTGGTCGCGTCCGAGTTCACGCTCACCGGGTTCCGGGTCATGATTTCCCCGACCGTGACCTTGTTATCGCCACCGGTCTTGCCGGTGGCGACCAAACGCAGCAGCGCGCGGTGCGAAACCAGCCCGACCAGTTCCCCCTCGTCATTCTCCACCGGCACGTGGCGGACGTGGCGCCAGTCCATCAACGTGGCCGCAAAATCCACGATATCATCCTCGCGCACCGTGAAAAGGTCGGTGGTCATGAATTGCGCTACCTTGCGATAACTTTCGCGCCAATCCATCGCGTCACAATATTCCGCCAGGTCCCATTCCGCAACCGGCCGGCCGCTGGCCTGTTGGCTGACCATGTCGGCCACCAGGCAACGCAGCCGCTGGTCGCAGGTGCCTTCCTCACCCATGTTGGCGAGGGACTCAAGCGCCCAGCGGGCGCCGGTCCTGCGGTTCTCTACGCGCACCCTGAGGATGCCCAGGTAGCGGTCGATATCTCTGCGCTCGATTCCCGAGGCCTCCAGTCCCGCCTCCGCCAGCGGCAGCAATTCATCCAGGATCAGCTCCCGCGCCGGTGCGTGGACATCGCCGAACCAACTCAGCTGGGCGCGGATGCCGTCGCGCGCCGCGGCCATGAAATTGGTCTTGCAGTCGTCGAAGCTCATCAGTTCACGCACGTCTTCGTGCCTCGAGGCCATGCCCGACATCATGCCGAAAAAAAATGCCGCGTTGGCGATCTCGTCGACGACCGTCGGTCCCGAAGGAATTACGCGGTTCTCGATGCGCAGGTGGGGAACCCCGTCGTGCACACCGTAACAGGCCCGGTTCCAGCGGTAGACCGTGCCGTTATGCAGGCACAGTGCCTTCAACTTGGGTGCAACGCCCTGTTCGACCATGGCCAGGGGATCGTCTTCCGTCTCCGTGGTCAGGATAACCCGGAAGCGGGCGATATCCTCCTTGAAAATCTCCGTAACGCTTTTATCGACCCAGTGCTCACCAAAATGCACCCTCGGTTTGAGTCCGCGGGTCTGGTGCGTCGCGGAACGCGCATCGACGGAATACTCGAATACCGAGATGCGGGTTTCGTGCCAGAGGCGCTTGCCCAGCAGGATCGGAGAGTTGACGGCGGCCGCCAACAGCGGGGCCGTGATGACCTGGGCAATGTTGTACAGGTGCGCGAACTCGTCCGGGCCGACCTGGAAATGGACCTGGAAGCTCGTATTGCAGGCCTCCAGCATCAGGTTGTCATGGTTG
Organism: uncultured Gammaproteobacteria bacterium; assembly: GCA_963774415.1. Lineage (GTDB taxonomy): Bacteria > Pseudomonadota > Gammaproteobacteria > Xanthomonadales > SZUA-36 > SZUA-36. The sequence continues at coordinate 574,911 of CAVZEU010000001.1, forward strand.
ACGACCAGTTGGTCGATGCCGTTGATCGTGAATTGCAGGTCATTGCCGCGCAGCGCCATGATGGCCTTGTTGAGCGCGTGGTAGCGCGGCGTCGGCACCATCGAGTCGAGGCCGAGATTTTTCTTGGTCAGCGTCGGCAGTATCCCCACCAGCGCGATTTCACTGCCGCAGCGGTGCGCGGCCTGACGCGCAATGGCGTAGACTTCCTGCGCTTCCGCCTCCATGCGGCTGAGGCTGCCGGCGTTCAGTTCCTGCACCGACAGGTTGGCTTCGATGTTGAACAGCCCCAGTTCATGCGTGAAGCGCTCGTCCTGCAGCAGGTCGAGAACGTCCAGCGCCTTCAGCGCGGGTCTATGCGCGCGGTCGATCAGGAACATCTCCTGCTCGGCGCCGATCCTGCGGACGCCTGATTCCAGCATGCCCTTTTCGAGCATCATTTCGAGCGCCCGAAGTTCTTCCAGCAGAGACTTCATGAACGCCTGACGGGTGGCCTCGCTGGCATGTTGTTCTATGTTGTGCTCGCCCATAATCAAGCGTCCTGCCCGCATGACGTTGTGCCGATAATAAACAGTGCACCACCGGGGGGCAAACGAATTACTGAAAGATATTTCCTAACGTGTAAAAATGCGGCTTGGGCGTGGTTTCCCCGTTTCGCAATGGTCTGGACCGAACATGCAAAAACCCTGGCTTAAGAATTATCCCCCGGGCGTGCCGGCAAGCATCGACCTGGGCGAGTTCCGCTCCATCGTGGATTTGCTGGAGCAAAGTTGCGAAAAATATGCCGAGCGCGTGGCATTTCACAATATGGGCAGCGAAATCACCTTCGCTGATCTCGATTTCCTGACACGGAAGTTCGCCGTTGGCCTGCAGGAAATGGGTCTCATACCGGGTGACCGCATCGCCCTGATGCTGCCCAACGTGCTGCAATACCCCGTTGCCCTTTTCGGGGCCTTGCGGGCGGGGCTGATCGTGGTCAACACCAACCCGATGTACACGGGTCGTGAACTGCGTCACCAACTGCTGGACGCCGGCGCACGCGCCATCGTCGTCATCGAAAATTTCGCGCATGTCGTGGCCCGTGTGCGGGACGACGTCCCGCTGGAGTTCATCATCACGACGGCGATGGGCGATTTGCTCGATTTCCCCAAGTCGGTGCTGGTCGATTTTGTCCTCAAGTACGTTCGCAAAAAGGTGCCGTCCTATTCGTTGCCTGGCGCCGTAAAATTCGGGGAGGTGCTCGAAAGCGGCGCAAAGCGGCCGCTGCGCCCGGTTAGTCTCGCCTTCGAGGACGTTGCGCTGCTGCAATACACCGGCGGCACCACCGGCGTGGCGAAAGGCGCCATGCTCACGCACAGGAACATCGTCGCGAACCTGCTGCAGGCGCGCGCGTGGTTCACGCAGCTGGAGGCCGGTCATGAAACCATCATCACGGCGCTGCCGCTCTACCATATCTTCGCCCTGACCGCCAACTGCCTGACTTTTCTCTATCTCGGCGGCACCAACGTCCTGATTACCGACCCGCGTGACATGAACGGCTTCGTCAAGGAACTCGGACGGCACAGGTTCACGTCGATTACCGGCGTCAACACGCTTTTCAATGCACTGCTCAACACGCCGGGATTCGCCGACCTGGACTTTTCCTCGCTGAAACTGGCGCTGGCCGGCGGCATGGCCTTACAGCGGGCGGTGGCGGAGCAGTGGAAAGGGGTGACGGGCGTCACCCTGCTCGAGGCCTACGGCCTGACGGAAACCTCGCCCGCGGCCTGCATCAACCCGACCACGCTGGAGGACTACAACGGCTATATCGGCCTGCCGATACCCTCGACCGACGCCTGCGTCATGGACGAGAACGGCAACATACTGGAGCCCGGCGAGGTCGGCGAGCTGTGCCTGCGCGGGCCGCAGGTCATGAAAGGCTACTGGCAACAGCCCGAGGCCACCGCGGAGGTGTTCGATAAAGGCGGCTGGCTGCACACCGGCGACATCGCGAGGATGACCGCGGGCGGTTATTTTAAAATCGTCGACCGCAAGAAGGATATGATCCTGGTCTCGGGCTTCAACGTCTACCCGAATGAAATCGAAGACGCCGTCATGCTGCACCCGGGCGTGCTCGAGGCCGCAGCCATCGGCGTGCCGGACGAGCATTCGGGCGAGGTGGTCAAGCTTTTCGTCGTCAGGAAGGACCCGGACCTGACCGAGGAGGACATCAGGGCCTACTGCAAGGACAATCTGACCGGTTACAAGCGGCCGCGCTACATCGAATTCACCGACAGCCTGCCGAAATCGAACGTCGGCAAGATACTGCGCCGTGAATTGAAAGAGCGGACATCCGCGCCAGAGAACGAATGACCGGGCTTCGCGGCGGCGCGAAGATTACCTCGGCTTCCTTTTCAACGCCAGCGCACGGGTCGCCTTGTCATCACCATACCTGCGCCTGATTGCGTCCAGCGTTTCGTCCAGCGTGACCTGGCGACGGGGATCATGCTGCCCGGCCCGCCCCACGCCCTGCTCCAGGCCGGTGAGGCCGACACCCAGCAAACGAACCGGCGTGTTGCGGTGCTCGGCCAGCCAGGTCGCCAACAGGCCGCGCGCCTGCCTGTAAACGGTTTGCGTGCTCGAGGTCGGCGCCGCCAGGCTGCGGCTGCGGGTCGCGGTGCGGAAGCGCGCGTCGCGAATCTTGATCCGGACCGTGCGAGCCAGCAGGCGGCGCTTTCGCAGGCGTTCGCAAACCGACTCGGCCTGCCGCTGCAGTTCCGCCAGCAGGTCCGCCTCGCTGGTCAGGTCCTGCTCGAAGGTAACCTCCCGGCTGATGGACTTGTCCGGCCGCGCGGGCACCACTTCGCGCTCGTCTTCGCCCCGGGCCAGGGCCTGAAAGTGCGCGGCTTGCCGCCGGCCCAGCAACTGGCCCAGCAATACCGGGTCGGCCCGCAGCATCTGGCCGATCGTCAGGATACCCAGTGGCCGCAGCTTCGACAGCGTCTGCCGGCCGATGCCCCAGATTCTGCCGACCGGCATCGGTTCGAGGAAATCGCGAACACCGTCGGGCGCGACGTGGACGAAACCCCGCGGTTTGCCGATATCCGAGGCGAGCTTGGCCAGGAACTTGTTGTGCGCCATGCCGACGGAAGCATGCAGGCCGGTGCGGGCGAAAATCTCGGCGCGCAACCGGCTGCCGATCGTCTCGATGCTGCCGAACAGCGCCAGGCTCGCGCTGACATCGAGGAATGCCTCATCCAGTGAAAGACCCTCGACCTGGGGCGTGAAGGCGTGAAAGACCGTGAAGACCCGCGCGGAGACCTCGCGGTAGCGCGCCATGCGCACGGGCAGGATGACCGCCTGCGGGCACAGGCGCCTGGCCTGGCTCATCGGCATCGCCGAATGCACGCCGTAGCGGCGCACCTCGTAGCTGGCGGCCGCGACCACGCCGCGCCTGCCGGTGCCGCCCACGATAACCGGCCGGTTACGGTATTGCGGCTGGTCCAGTTGCTCGACCGAAGCGAAAAAGGCATCCATGTCCACGTGAATGATCGCGCGGTCCCTGGAAGCCGGATTTGCGGTGCTGGCCACAATCATTACATTATAGGGACATGGACCCCGCCGCACACTTACCCCTGGACGAGTTTCCGATACTCGAGCACGGGCATTACGCCAATCACGCCGGTATCTCGCCGTGGCCGCGCTCCGTCGCCCAGGCCGTCATCGACTTTGCCCGGGAAAACGCGGCCACCGGCCCCCGTCACTACGACCGCTGGCTCAAGCGGGAACGTGAATTGAAGACCGCGTTGGCGGCGTTGCTCAATGCCGCGTCCGCCGCTGACATCGCGCTGCTCAAGAACACGACCGAGGGTATTTGCACCGTCGCCGGCGGCATCGACTGGCGAGCCGGCGACAACATCGTCCTGCCGCTCGGGGAATTTCCTTCCAACCGCCTGCCCTGGCTCGCGCTCGAGCAGCGCGGCGTGGAAATACGGGAAGTCGATATCCGCGCCGGGGAACCGCCCGAGGCGGCGCTGTTGGCGCACATGGACAGCAAGACACGACTGCTGTCGGTCAGCTCGGTGCAATGGACCGACGGTCTGCGCCTGCGGCTCGGGCAATTGGGCCGCCATTGCCGTGACAGCGGCGTCCTGTTCTTTGTCGACGCCATTCAGCAACTGGGCGCCCTGCAGCTTGATGTCGAGTCCTGCCACATCGATTTTCTGGCCGCTGACGGTCACAAGTGGCTGCTGGCGCCGGAAGGCGTGGCGGTGTTCTATTGCCGGGGAGAGGTCCGCGAGCAACTCCAAGTCAGCCAACACGGCTGGCACATGGTCGATGACCCCTACCATTTCGACCGCAGCGACTGGCGCCCCAGCCGCAGCGCCGGCAAATTCGAAGCCGGCAGCCCCAACCTGCTGGGCCAGGCGGCGCTGATAGCCGCGGTTAAGCTGCTGCGGGAGGTCGGCATGGGGCGGGTCGAGGCCTGCGTCGAGGCCAACAGCACGGCGCTTTACCAGGCGCTGGATGGGCACAGCGGCATCGAGCCGGTGCGCGCCATGGATACCGAGCGCCTTTCCGGTATCGTCAGTTTCACGTTGCCGGGAAGAGACCCGAGCGCGGTGTTGCGGCTGCTGCAAGAGCGTGGCGTTACCTGCGCGATACGCGATGGCGCCATCCGCCTGTCACCGCATTTCTACCAGCACGGCGAACCCTTGCAGAACCTGCTGGATACAGTCATGGACACGATCTAATATATTAGATTAATTAATATAAACAAATTATTGATTTTACTACATTGTATGTGTGCGCTTCTCGCCCTTCAGGAGTTGCGCCAGGTGTGATTCGATGATGGTGCGGGCGTGGGCGCCGTCGGGCGTATCGGCAAATTGAACGCCGATGCCGGGGCGCCGGTTGCCCTGCGCCGCCGGCGGTGTGACCCACACGACTTTGCCCGGGATCGGCAGGCGTTCTTCCAGCTCCATGATCGTCAACAGCAGGAAGACCTCGTCCCCCAGGGCGTAGCGCTTCGTGCTCTGCACGAACAGGCCGCCGCCCATGACAAAAGGCATATACGCGCTGTACAGCGTTTGCCGGTCCTTGATCGATAATGAAAGTATGCCCTGTTGAGCCATCCCGTCGTCCTCGTGTCGGCGTTATCAACACACCTGCATGGCCCATTCTATCAGCCAATCCTGCAGAAGTAAGTCCCCGCGCACGGTGGTGCCGGCCAATTGACGATTCGCGTCCGCCTTCTTCTGTAATTCCAGCAACGGGGCCGCCCGCAAGCCGGCGGCGCCCGTCAGCCAGGCGGCCTCCCGGCCCGCGAGCACGGATTTTACGGCCTCGCTGCAACAAAGCGAGAGCCAGCGCCACAGGTTTTCCGATAAGTGCTCCTGCAATTCAGCGCAAACCGGGGACACCGCGCCGGGGCGTTGCAGCAATTTTGCCAACGACTCGCGAATCAGCAAGTAAGCCTCGAGTACAGACGTGTTCAGGTATTGCTGTGCAAGCAAGGCGCTGCCGCCAGCCGCCTCCAAAGCCAGGTCGATATCCCGGCGGGGGCTGTCGCAGGATTGCGCCAGCCACGCTGCGGCGGTCTCGCGTTCGGGCAGTGCGACGACGATGGACTGGCAGCGGCTGCGGATGGTCGCCGGCAGACGGCCCGGGTCACTGCTGACCAGAATCAGCGTGGCGTCGCCATTGGGCTCTTCCAGGCTTTTGAGCAATGCATTCGCCGATGATCGGTTCATGGCGTCCGCTGGGTGGATGCAGACGACCTTTCTGCCGCTGATCGTCGTGGTCAGGTTCAGCGACGCGATCATGGCGCGAATCTGATCGACCCTGATGACGTTACCGTTCTCTTCAAAAGTGACTTCGAACCGGTCGGGGTGCGCGCCGCCTGCGAGCAACTGGCAGGAGCGGCAAACCCCGCAGTTCCCGTTCGGGCGCGGCTGGGTGCACAACAGCCTGGCGGTCATGGCGCGGGCCATTTCCAGCTTGCCGCCCCCCGCGGGCCCTTCGACCATCAGCGCGTGCGGTAAACGGTCCTCGTCCAGGCGCCGGATGAAAAATTGCCAGTGGTCCTGCAGCCACGGCAGGACGGGCGGGTCGTGGCTCACGGCTGCGTACGCTGCTCGAGCGCCTCCCTGACCTCGCGCCAAACCTCGCCTTCGTCGCCCCCGGCATGGATGATGACGAACCGTTCCGGGTCATGCCGGGCCCGGTCCAGGTAAGCTTCCCTGACACGCTTGAAAAAATCCAGCGATTCACGTTCAAAGCGGTCCGGCTCGCCGCGCCCGGCGACCCTTGTGAGGCCGTGGCCGACCGGCATGTCGAACAAAAGGGTCAGATCCGGCTGCAGGTCAGCGTGTACCAGTTTTTCCAGCAACGCCACGCTCTTTGCTCCCAACTCGCGGCCGCCGCCCTGGTAAGCAAAGCTGGCGTCGGTAAAACGATCGCTGAGAACGACTTTACCTGCCGCCAGCGCCGGGCGTATCACTTCGGCCAGCAATTGGGCGCGCGCGGCGAACATCAGCAGCAACTCGGCTTTCGGGTCGAGAGCCGCGTTGCGGCTGTCCAGCAGTATCCGCCGGATTTGTTCGGCAATCGCGGTTCCCCCCGGTTCGCGGGTCTCCACGACGTCCCTGCCGCGCTCTCGAAGCCACGAGGCGATGCGGCGGTGCTGGGTGCTCTTGCCCGCGCCTTCCCCGCCCTCCAGGGTAATGAAAAGCCCCCTGTTCATGGCTCGTCATCCCCGCGCCCGTTCGCTGCGGACGGTTCTGCGTCGCGGCTCGCCCGCAGCATCCTTTGGACCGCGGCGTTGTGTTCTTCGAGCGAGTTGGAGAACGTGTGGCCGCCATGACCGTCGGCGACAAAAAACATGGCGTCCCCGTCTGCCGGGTGCGCCGCCGCCTGCAGTGAAGCTGCCCCCGGCAGCGCGATCGGCGTGGGCGGCAACCCCCGGCGCGTGTAGGTGTTGTAGGGGGTGTCCTTTTCAAGGTCCCGGCGGCGGATATTGCCGCTGTAGGCCTCACCCATGCCGTAGATTACCGTCGGATCGGTTTCCAGGCGCCAATGCTGCCGCAGGCGCCTGACGAATACGCCGGCAATAGCGGCACGCTCGCTGCCGCGCGAAGTCTCTTTTTCGATGATCGAGGCCATGGTCAGCAACTGGTAGGGGCCGGCGTAAGGCAGGTCGGCCGCCCTGCCTTGCCACGCGTCCGCCAGCGCCCGCTGCATGCCCCGGTAGGCGCGCCGCAGCAGCTTCACGTCGCTGTCACCGTGCACGAATACGTAGGTCTCGGGCAAAAACCAGCCTTCCGGGTTCCCGTCAGGGAGACCGGCAAGGCCCCGCAGGTCGCCGCTGCCTTGCACTGAATGCAGCAGCGCGTCGTTTCCGGACAAGGCCGCGAGCAGTTGCCTCACGGTCCAGCCCTCGACGATCGTGAAGTGGTGCTGCACCACCTTGCCGGACGCCAGCAGCCGCAGCAGCTGCGGCGGCCGCGTGCCCGGTGCGAGTGCATATTCACCGGCCTTGATGGTCATCGGTTGCAGGCGCCCCAGGAGCCGCCAGCGCCAGTCCAGCCGGGTCGCGCCGCGCCGCTCCAGTTCCGCGGCCACGCTGTGCAGACTCGCGCCCCGCTCGACCAGCAAGACGTTTTCTCCGCTGCCGATGCGCAATGGCGTGTCCAGAAAACGGCTGTATTGGCGCCAGCCCTCGGTCACGGCCAGCACCGCGGCCAGCAGGACCAGTAAAGCCACCGCCGGGGCGCGTCTCACTGCCGCCCACCGCTGACGAACCAGTCCTGCAGTTCCCGGGTGACCGGGCCGGGCGGATATTCAAGATCATCGATCATCGTCACCGGAACAATGCCACGTAACGAGTTGCAGATAAACACCTCGTCGGCTTCGGCCAGCATTTCAACGTGGACGCGGCGCCGTTCACAACGGCTGCCGAAGGCCGACAGGATCTGTCCCCGGACCACGCCGCGCACACCGCAGCGATCCAACCGCGGGGTCAGCAGCCGCCCGTCCACGACCAGGAAAACATTGGCCGAGATCGCGCTGACGACGTGATCTTCGTGATCCAGCATGATGCCTTCCTCGGCGCGCTGGTCCCGTATCTCTGCGCTGGCCAGCACTTGCTCGAGCCGGTTCAGATGCTTGATGCCGCCCAGCGCCGGCTGCAGCGCCAGGCGCAGCGAACAAATTTTGGTCCGGACGCCGTTCAACGCCCACGCCTCGGCCTCGTCCGGGAATGCGTGGCTGCTGACGACGCGGGTACAGGCGCCAGCGGCGGGCGCGTAACCGCGCGCATCTCCGCTGCGCAACAGAACGATTTTGACCACTCGCCTCGGCGCACCCGCACCCACGGTCTGGACCTCCCGCAATAGCAGCGCCTGCGGCGGCATGTCCAGCCCCAGCCGCCGACAGCCGTCACCGAGGCGTTCCATGTGGGCCTGCCAGCCTCGCGGGCGGCCGTTTTCAACGAGGAGGGTCTCGAACAGGCCGTCACCATAGTTGAGAGCGCGATTGCCCACATGCAGCAGGTCCGCAATCTCCCCGTTGACCAGGCAGTCAAGCATGACCCGCACCGCCGTGTGCGGCCAGCGCCCGCAGCAGGCCGCGCGCCTTGTCCCGCGTTTCCGCCACTTCGGCGCCGGCATCGGAGTCGGCCACGATGCCGGCCCCGGTGCGAAAGCCGACTTGCCTGCCGTGCACCATCATGGAGCGTATCAGGATGTTCAGATCCATCGCGCCGTCCACACCGAGGTAACCCATGGACCCGGTGTAATAACCGCGTCCGCTCTGTTCGAGTTCAGCGATGATTTCCATGCATCTCACCTTGGGGCAACCGGTAATCGTGCCGCCCGGAAACACGGCGCGAATGACGTCGACCGGGGTGGCGCCCGGGCGCAGCCGGCCGCGGACATTGGAAACGATATGATGAACGTGTTGATAGCTTTCGACAACCATCAGTTCGTCGACTTCCACGCTGCCGGGGCGGCAAACACGGCCCAGGTCGTTGCGTTCCAGGTCGATCAGCATGATGTGTTCGGCGCGTTCCTTGGGATCGGCCACGAGGCGGCTGCGCAGCGCGGCGTCTGCGGCGGCGTCCCGGCCGCGCGGGTGCGTGCCGGCGATCGGCCTCGTCTCGACCACGTTGTTGCGGACACGAACGAGGCGCTCGGGCGACGAACTGAGCAGCACCCGCCCGCCCCAGCGGGCGAGGCCGGCAAACGGGGCGGGGTTGCATTCGCGCAGGCGGCGGTAAAGCCTGTCCGCATCGATGGTTTCGTCGTAATCGACCAGCCAGCCGCGTGACAGGTTGACCTGGAATACATCGCCGTCGAGTATGTACTGGTGCACACGCCGCACCGCGTTCATGAATACGCCGGCGGGTTCTTCCACCACGCGAATGATCCGGGAGTCGGCGGTTGCCGGCGCCGGCGGCAGCGTTTCCAGTTCGCGGCGCATCTTGTCGAGCAATGCCTTGCTTTCGGCCGCCAGGTGCAAGCTGCCGCGCTCCCCTTGCCGGCGATAGACGACCCCCGGGCAACGGCTGGCAAAAGCCGCGGGAAATCCGCCGGGGGCCTGCGGAAAACCGACGGTCGGCTCGATCTCTGCCGCCAGTTCATAACCGAGGTACAGAAACCAGCCGCCTGCAAAAGGACAATCGCCCGCTGCCTCGGGCTCCCTTTTCCGCTGCAAGTACCACTGCTGCAGACGCTCCAGAAAACCGCCGCCACGGCCAGGGCCGTCGAGGCTACCGTCTGCGAATAGGCACAGGTGTTCGCCGTTGCCGCGGAAAAGCAGGCCGTAGCCGCCTGCCGGGCCGTCCAAACCACTGTCCAGCAGGTACGGATAGGTACCGGGCCTGGCCGCGGCGATACTTTGGAGGTCGTGCTTAGTTTCCAGCGTACAGCGGTGCAAGGGACGGCGGCCGAACCGTTTCAATCAACGAATTTGCGAAAAACCAGGCTGCCGTTGGTGCCGCCGAAGCCGAACGAGTTGGAAATCGCAATATCGATGTTCTGTTCGCGGGCCTCGTTGGCAACGAAGTCCAGGTCACAGCCGTCGCCCGGATTTTCCAGGTTGATCGTGGGCGGCAGTATGCCGTCGCGTATTCCCAGCAAGGTGAAGATGGCTTCGACGCCGCCCGCGGCGCCCAGCAGGTGTCCGGTCATGGATTTGGTGGAGCTGACCGCCAGCTTGTAGGCGTGATCGCCGAAAGTGTTCTTGACGGCGATGGTTTCGGCCAAATCCCCCAACGGCGTGGACGTTCCGTGGGCGTTGATGTAGTCGACTTCCGCGGGTGCGATCCCGGCATCACGTATGGCCAGTTGCATGCAGCGCGTGGCGCCGTCGCCGTCCTCGGGCGGTGCGGTCATGTGGAAAGCATCGGCGCTCATCCCATAGCCGATGATCTCGCCGTAAATTTTGGCGCCGCGCCGCTTGGCGTGCTCGAGGTCTTCGACCACCAGCACGCCGGCGCCGTTCGACAACACGAAACCATCCCGCTCTTCGTCCCACGGCCTGCTCGCCGCGGCCGGGGCGTCGTTGCGCGTCGACATCGCCCGCGCGGCGATAAAGCCGCTCATGGACGTCGGGGTGGTGGCGAACTCGGCGCCACCGGCCAGCATGATATCCGCGTCTCCGTACTGGATCATCCGCGCCGCCGTGCCGATATTGTGGGTGGCCGTGCTGCAGGCCGTGACGATGGCGATGTTCGGCCCCTTCAGATCGAACTGTATGGACAAGAAACCACCGATCATGTTGATGATCGAACCGGGTATAAAAAACGGGCTGACCTTGCGCGCACCGCCATTGAGGTACGCTTCCGTGGTGGCCTCGATGGTTTCGAGACCGCCGATACCCGAGCCGAGCGCACAGCCGAAACGCTCCGGGTCGTAGTTCCCGTCCTCGCGGCCGAGGCCAGCGTCCTGCATGGCATCGACAGCCGCCGCGTAGCCGTAATGCACGAATTTGTCCAGGCGCTTTTGGTCCCGCGGCATCAGGTATTTCTCGACGTCAAAACCGGACACTTCGCCCGCGATCCGTGTCTTCAGCAGCGACACGTCGAATTCGCTAACCAGATCGATGCCGCTGCGGCCATTGCATATGGCGTCCCAGGCAGAATCGATGCTGCTGCCGACAGGCGAGACAATCCCCATACCACTCACAACAACGCGACGTTGCGTCATCTGCAAAATCCTCGATTATGATTGACTGAAATAGACGACGGCCGGCAAGGTGCCGGCCGCGCGCGCTCATTTCATGGGTTCAGGTTCAGCTCTGGGTCGAGTTGATATAGTCAATCGCCTGCTGAACACTGGTGATTTTCTCTGCTTCTTCGTCCGGAATCTCACACTCAAATTCTTCTTCAAGTGCCATAACCAGTTCAACGGTGTCAAGAGAATCCGCACCGAGGTCGTCAACGAAAGAAGCGTTGGGGGTCACTTCCTCTTCCTTGACGCCCAGTTGCTCGACCACGATTTTCTGCACGCGTTCTTCAATGCTGCTCATTTCTTAATCATTCCTTCAAGTGTGACACAGACATGCGATTTTAAAGAAAATACCATCCGTCTGCCAGTTTACTACTATTCGCCGCCGTATGCTGAGATGGCAACGATCCAAACAAATCGGGTTTCACTCAGGTGACGTACATCCCGCCATTGACGTGCAGGGTCTGACCCGTGATGTACGACGCCGACGGCGACGCCAGAAAACACACCGCGGCGGCAATGTCGTCCGGGCTGCCGAGGCGGGCCAGCGGGATGTCCTGCAACAGCGCCTGGCGCTGCTCTTCGTTCAGTTCGCGGGTCATGTCGGTGTCGATAAAACCCGGCGCGACCACGTTGACCGTTATGTTGCGTGAGCCGACCTCGCGCGCCAGTGAACGGGAAAACCCCATCATGCCCGCTTTTGCCGCCGCATAGTTCGCCTGTCCTGCGTTACCCATCGAGCCGATCACCGATGCGATGCTGATGATCCTGCCGTGGCGGGCTTTCATCATGCCCCTGAGACACGCCTTCGACAGCCGATAGACGGAGCGCAGGTTGGTGTTGAGCACCATGTCCCAGTCCGATTCCGCCATCCGCATCAGCAACTGGTCCCGCGTGACACCCGCATTGTTTACCAGGATCGTCGGCGCTCCGGCCGCTGCCCCGATGTCCGCCAGCGCGCCGGCGACGCCTTCGGCGTCGTTGACGTCCAACCGCAGCCCCGTCAGGTTCTCCGGGCCGCGCTCGCTGATCGCCACCGCCCCTTCGGCGGTGGTCGCGGTGCCGAACACCCGCACCCCTGCCGCCGCCAGTTGCGCGGCGATCGCCGCGCCAATACCGCGGCTGGCGCCGGTAACCAGTCCAATTTGATCCGCTAAACTATTCGCCATCGTCTCCCTCGCTGCCAAGCGCGGCCCGTAAGGACTCGGCCGATGTCAGCGCATCGACCCGGGACTCCCTGGAAATGCGCCGGTTCAGACCCGCCAGCACCTTGCCGGGGCCGCATTCGATAAAATGATTCACGCCGGCATCCACCAGGCACCGGATGGTTTCGCTCCAACGCACGGGTTGCCATAATTGGCGCCCGAGCGCTTCCCTGATCTGCTCCACTTCAACGTAGGCGCACGCGTCTGCGTTCTGTATCACCGGCACGCTGCCTTCCTCGAAATGGGTCGCGCGCAGTACGTCCTGCAGCCTGACCGCGGCCGGCTTCATCAGCGCGCAATGGGAAGGCACACTGACGGGCAACGGCAAAACCCGCTTGGCGCCGGCGGCTTTGGCCAGTTCCGCGACCCGCTCGACGGCCTTTTTGTCACCCGAAACGACGATTTGCCCGGGCGCGTTGAAATTGGCGCAGGCAACGGTTTCATCGTTACTGACCTCCTTGCATAGGCGATTGAGCACCGCGTCTTCGAGCCCCAGGACGGCGGCCATCGCACCGGTACCCGGCGGCGTCGCCTGCTGCATCAGGCGGCCGCGTTCGGCCACGATCGCAACTGCGTCGCTGAACGCTATCACGCCCGCCGCCACCAGCGCGGCATATTCGCCGAGGCTGTGGCCGGCCAAAAAGTCCGGCTGTGCACCACCCGCCGACCGCCAGCAGCGCCAGGTGGCGACGCCAGCCGCCAGCATCGCCGGTTGCGTCACCTCGGTCTGGTCGAGTTTCCGGGCAGGGCCTTCCGCCACCACGGCCCACAGGTCGTAACCCAGCACCGTGGACGCCTCCGCGAAGGTTTCGCCGACCTGGCCGAAGGCGGCGGCCAGTTCGGACATCATGCCGACGGATTGGGAGCCCTGTCCCGGAAACAAAAATGCAGTCTTACTCATCGCTGTCCCTTTGCGAGGACGCCGCAGCGGGCGTCCGTCAGTACTTGATTAGCGCGGACGCCCAGGTAAACCCGCCGCCGAAAGCCTCCAGCAACAGCATGTCACCACGCTTGACCTTGCCGGACTTGACCGCGTAGTCCAGTGCCATGGGCACGGAACCCGCCGACGTGTTGCCGTACCGGTCCACCGTGATGATAACCTGTTCCATGGTCATGCCGAGTTTCTTGGCCGTCGCGCTGATGATTCGGTAATTGGCCTGGTGCGGAATCAGCCAGTCCAGATCGTCCTTGCTCATGTGGTTGTGTTCCAGCGTCTCATCGACGATTCGGCCCAGCGTGCGCACGGCGACCTTGAACACTTCGTTACCTTTCATCTGGATATAGACGCCGCCGTTGCTTTCCGCCTTGAAGCCGGTGCTGACACCCACCTCCACATTGAGCAGGTCGCTGTGGCGGCCGGCTGCGTGGATATGAGTCGAAAAAATGCCGGGCTCCTCGCCTACCTCGAGCACCACCGCCCCGGCTCCGTCACCAAACAGCACGGCCGTGCCGCGGTCGTTCCAGTCCAGCATCGCGGTCAGTTTGTCCACGCCGACAACGAGGACCTTTTTCGCATCGCCGCAGCGCACGTACTTGTCCGCGATCGACAGCGCGTACATGAAACCGGAGCAGGCCGCGTTGACGTCCATGGCGCCACAATCCGGCAGGCCGAGGCGCGCCTGCAACAGGCAGGCGGTACTGGGAAATACCAGGTCAGGCGTGGTCGTACCCAGCACCAGCAAGTCGATTTCGCCAGCCTTGACGCCGGCGTCCTTGAGCGCCCGCCTGGCCGCCACTTCGGCCATGTCGCCGGAGGTTTCATCCTGCCTCGCAACGCGGCGTTCACGTATGCCGGTGCGCTCCCGGATCCACTGGTCAGAAGTTTCGACCATCTTTTCGAGGTCCGCGTTGGTGACGATTTTTTCCGGCGCGTAGCTGCCCGTACCTATTATTCTTGAATAGTTCACACGTCTACCTCTTTGAAGTGGTCTCGAATCATCGTCTCGATCAGCGCCGGAACCTGCCGTTGCGCTTCCAGCGCTCCTTCGAGTATGGCGTAGCGCATGGCATCACGCTCGGCGTTGCCATGACTCTTTATAACAACCCCCTTCAGACCGAGCAACGGCGCACCATTATGCTTGGATGGCGCAAAGCGCGCCAGTGAGCGCTTCAATGCGGGCTTCGCCAGCAACGCGCCGAACCGCGCCGGCAGCCCGTCGTGCAAAGCCAGGTCCAGTTGCCCGAGCAACATCCTCGCCAGGCCTTCCCCCGACTTCAGGATCAGGTTGCCGGAAAACCCGTCGCAAACCGCCACGTCGGCCTTGCCCGCGAAAATATCATGCCCTTCGATAAAACCCGTGTAATTGATCGGCATGGTTTTCAGCACCGCGTGCGCCTGCTTGACCAGCGCCCCGCCCTTGCTGTCTTCGTGACCGACGTTCAGCAACGCGACCCGCGGCCGCGCCGCGCCGTGTATTTCGTACACCAGCGAGCCCATGAGGGCGAACTGGACCAACTGGGATGCGCTGACTTTCAGGTTCGCGCCCAGATCCAGCAGGGTCGTGTGACCGCTCGCCGACGGGATGCGCGACATCAGGGCCGGTCTCTCTATGCCTTCGAGCAGGCCAATGAGCTTGACGCCAAGGGCCAGTATCGCGGCGGTACTGCCGGCGCTGATACAGGCACTCGCGCGCCCCTCGGCCAACTGCTCCAGCGCCAGCCACAGGCTGCTGCCCTGGCCCCGGCGCAGGGCCGCCACCGGGCTGGCGTCGGATGCCAGCGCGTGGGTGGCGGCAACGACATGCAAGCGCTCCAATTCCGCCTCGCGGCCGGACCGGTTCTGATCCAGCAGCGGCCGCAACTTATCCGGCAGACCGCACAACAGGATCTCGGTGCCGGGCTGCGCGGCCAACACGTCCAGCGCCGCCGGGACCGTCACGGCCGGGCCAAAATCCCCGCCGTGAGCATCCAGTGCAAGCACGCCCTGTTCGGTGCTGTTCATGTCCTGTCAGCAGGCGGGACGCAACGCCGACGCCCGATTGCCGGCAGCGCCGCCGGCTTTCAGGGCAGCATGGCGCTTTCCCGCCCGGCCGCGGCTTATTCCTCGTCGTCGAATTCGACGACCGGTGAATCAATGACCTTTTTGCCCTTGTAATAGCCTTCAGGGCTGACGTGGTGGCGCAGATGCGTCTCCCCCGTGGTCGGGTCGACCGAAAGGGTCGGCGCCCTGAGGGCATCGTGCGAACGGCGCATGCCGCGCCGCGATGGGGTTTTTCGGCTCTTTTGTACGGCCATCGTCTTTTACTCCTGGATCGATTGTCTCTTCAGTTCTGTTCTTCCCGCTTCAGCAGGTCCTGCAAAGCGGAAAACGGATTTTTCGCGGGACCGTCCGGCGGTTCGTCTGCGCTGGCGCCGTCACCTTCGCTCGTGTACTCGACCGGTCGTAACCCGGGTTTGCGCGGAAAACTCGGCAAACCGAGCAAAAGCTCGTCTTCCACCATCGCCGCCAGCGCCAGTCGTCCGTGCTGCGTCCTGACCGCTTCATAGTTGTCGGCGAGCTCGTATTGTTCGTCATCGCGCTCTATGACAACCAACAGGCAATGGCGTTTCACCACTTCTTCGTATACTTCCAGGCTGGCCTGGCAAACCAGCGGTAACGCGGCGCTCACCTCCAGGTCCACGATAACGCGCTGGTCATCGTCGTGGCCGAACATGGCTTTGAAACTCGCCTCACCGCCGGCTGAGGCCAGCAGCGGCGCCAGCCGCCGCATCCGGGATAATGGTATCGTGCCACTGAAGACCCGTTTTCCTTCTGCTGCCCGTTCGGGCGAAATCCAGTCTGGATATTCCCGTGACATAGCTTCACAATTCCCGGTGCCCGGTGCGCCCGCCGGCACACATTCAAAATCCCGGCCCCCAATATTGCCACAGTCTGGCCGGGGCAAAACATAACGAGTCGACGTAAACGAACAATTTTACTATATAAATGAATATCGAGTCATCACCTCACCCATTAATTTTGGCTTCAGGCAGCCATTACCGCAAGATGCTGCTCGCCAGGCTCGGCTTGCCCTTCAGTTGTGCGGCTCCGGATATCGACGAAACGCCGCGGCCAGCCGAGGCGGCGGCGGACCTGGTCAGCCGCCTGGCCAAGGAGAAGGCGCACACCATTGCCGCAAAAAGAGCCGGGGCGACGGTGATTGGCGCCGATCAGGTCGCCGTGTTCGATGGCCGCACCATCGGCAAGCCCGGAAACCGCGACAAGGCCGCGGCGCAACTGGCGGCGTTCAGCGGGCGCCGGCTCGATTTTCTGACCTGCGTCGCGGTCGTCTGTCCCGACCGGGGCTATTCGGCCCAATACACCGACACGACCCGGGTTTTCTTTCGCCGGCTCGAGACCGCCGAAATCGATCGTTACCTCAGCGCCGAGCAACCCTATGACTGCGCCGGCTCTTTCAAGTCCGAAGCGCTGGGCATCAGTCTGTTCGAACGCGTACAAAACGAAGACCCGAGCGCCATTGTCGGGCTGCCCCTCATCGAGACCGCGAAAATGTTGCGCCAGGCGGGCTTTCGGCTGCCGTGACGGGCCGGGTGCAACTTGCATGTGTAACGTTTGCCCTCATCTTCATAGACTGGACAGACCGACAATAAGGCGGGGTAATCCATGAACGCGCAACAATACCGTAATTTCACGCTTGCCACCGATATCGACAACGTGGTGTGGCTGCGCCTCGACCGTGCGGACGAGCCGGTCAACAGCCTCTCACAGGCGGTCCTGAACGAACTGGCCGATATTGTCAGCCACCTGGAATCAAACCCGCCCGCGGGGCTGGTCCTGGAGTCCGGCAAGCCCGGATCATTCATCGTCGGCGCGGATGTCCGTGAGTTCGAAGGGTACGACGACGCAGACGCGGCGACAGAAGCCATCCGTGCCGTACACCGTTTGTTCAACCGCATCGAAGCGTTGCCGTTTCCGACCGCCGTTTGCATCGACGGCCATTGCCTTGGCGGCGGGCTCGAACTGGCGCTGACCTTCGACTATCGCGTTGCCAGCGATGTCGAGCACACGCGCCTGGGATATCCTGAAATCAATCTCGGCATCTACCCCGGTTTCGGCGGCAGTGCGCGCAGCGTCCAGCAAATCGGCGCGGTCAAGGCCCTGTCACTGATGCTCGGTGGCCGCAACCTGCGCCCCAGGGCTGCCCGCGCGATGGGCCTGGTGGACGAATTGGTGGGTCCCCACGGATCGCTGCGGTGGGCGGCGCGGCGCGCCGTCCTGAAAGGCCGCCGGAGCCGTAAACCGGGTCAGCTCGTCCGCTTGCAAAACCTGGCGCCGGTGCGGCCGCTGCTGGCGCGGATGATGCGCAAAAAGGTCGCCGCCAGAGCCGACCCCAGGCACTATCCGGCCCCGTATGAACTGATTGAGGCGTGGGAGCGTTACGGCGACGACCCGCAACGGATGATGACGGAGGAAGCCGAGCGTGTCGGTCGCTTGCTGGTCGGCAGCACGTCGAAAAATCTGCGCCGGGTGTTCAGGCTGATGGAACGGCTCAAGGGTATCGGCAGACAGAGCGAATTCCCGGTGCGGCGCGTGCACGTGATCGGCGCCGGCGTGATGGGCGGCGACATCGCCGCGTGGTGCACGCTGCAGGGACTGGAGGTCACGCTGCAGGACCGGGGGATGGAGTACGTCGAAGCGGCCCTGGGGCGCGCCAAGTCACTGTTCCGGAAGAAGCTGAAGGACCCGCACCAGGTCGCGGCGGCCGTCGGCCGCCTGCTTCCCGATATCGAGGGCAAGGGCCTGGCCCGGGCGGACGTCGTCATCGAGGCGATTTTCGAGGACACGCAGGCCAAACAGGAACTGTTCAAAAGCATTGAGCCGCAACTGCGCGAGGATGCGGTCATCGCTACCAACACCTCCGCGATCCCGCTGACCGAACTGTCTTCCGTGCTGACAAAACCGAATCGGCTGGTGGGAATACATTTCTTCAACCCGGTGGCCAAGATGCCCTTGGTGGAGGTCGTGCACGCTGCCAAGACCCAGAAGATACAGATCATGCGGGCCGCCGCCTTCTGCGGCCGTATCAAGCGGTTTCCGCTGCCGGTCAAGAGCAGCCCCGGCTTTCTCGTCAATCGCGTGCTGTCCGCTTACATGTCCAACGCGATGCGCATGCACCTCGAGAAACAGCTGCCGATCGAAGTGCTGGATAAGGCCGCCAGGCGCTTTGGTATGCCAATGGGGCCAGTCGAACTGGCCGACACCGTCGGCCTGGATGTATGCCTCAAGGTGCTGACCATGCTGGCCGGCGACGACGCCGCCAGGGAGGCCGAATTGCTGCGCAGGAAAGTGGCTGACGGCACGCTCGGGCGCAAAACCGGCAAGGGTTTTTATACCTGGGAAAAAGGCAAGCCCAAGCGCTCGGGGTTCGACGCCGGCCGTTATGCGCTCGACGACCTGTCCCGCGAACTGATGCAGCCGTATTTCGAAGCCTGCCAGGCGGCATTGGCGGACGGCATTGTAAGCGACGCCGACCTGCTCGACGCCGGCATGGTTTTCGGCACCGGTTTCGCCCCGTTCCTCGGCGGGCCGCTGCACTACCTGCAGCAACAGGAGAACAGCCATGACTGAAGCACTGCAAAAAGTCGTCATCGCCGGTGGCAGCCGCATACCGTTTTGCCGTTCCAATACCGCCTACGCGGATAAAAGCAACCTCGATATGCTGACCGCCGCCATCGACGGGCTCGTCGACCGTTTTGGCCTGGAGGGCTCGCAGCCGGACGAAGTACTGGCCGGCGCCGTCATGAACCACGCCAAGGACTTCAACCTGGCGCGCGAAGCCGTCCTTTCCAGCAAGCTGTCTCCGCTGACACCGGCGGTTACGCTGCAGCAGGCCTGCGGCACCAGCCTGCAGGCGGCCCTGATTCTGGCGGCAAAAATCGCCAGCGGGCAGATCGAATGCGGTATCGCGGCGGGCAGCGACACGACCTCGGACCCGCCGATCGTCTTTGGCCGCAAAATGGCCCGGCGCCTGGTCCACCTGAGCCAGGGCCGCAGCCTGCAACAGAAACTGGCCGCGCTGAAGGGCTTCAGGCCGGGTGAGCTCAAGCCGGTATCGCCCACCAACGGGGAGGCGCGCACCGGCCTTTCGATGGGGCAGCACTGCGAACGCATGGCCCGGGAATGGCAAATAAGCCGCAGCGACCAGGACGAACTGGCGCTCGCCAGCCATCAAAAGGCTGCATCCGCCTATGACAAGGGATTTTTTGACGAGTTGGTGCGGCCGTGGGGCGGCGTCACCCGCGATAACAACCTGCGCGCGGACAGCAGCCTGGAACAACTGGCGGGCCTCAAAACCGTGTTCGACAAGGGTCCTGAAGGCACACTCACCGCGGGCAACAGCACACCGCTCACCGACGGCGCCGGCGCCGTGTTGTTGTGCTCCGAGGCTTTCGCCGAGGCGCACGCTCTGCCGGTACAGGCCTACCTCGTGGGCGGACGCGCGGCAGCGGTCGATTTCGTCAACGACGAGGGCCTGTTGATGGCCCCGACGGTGGCCGTGGCGGAGTTGCTGCAGCGTTGCGGCCTGGCCCTGCAGGACTTTGATTTTTACGAAATCCACGAGGCCTTTGCCGCCCAGGTGCTGTGTACGCTGAAGGCCTGGGAATCGGCGCAGTACTGCAGCCAGCGCCTGGGGCTGGAGAAACCGCTGGGCAGCATCGACCGCAGCCGTCTGAACGTCCATGGCAGCAGCCTGGCTCTGGGTCATCCATTCGCAGCGACCGGTGCGAGGATACTGGCAACGCTGGCGCAATTGCTCGACGACAAGGGCAGCGGTCGGGGCTTGATATCCGTGTGTACCGCGGGTGGCATGGGTGTCTGCGCCATCCTGGAAAAGCCCTGAATGCTCAGCCGGGGACGCTGCCCACGCCATGCAATCCAGTAAACTGGAACAACTGAAAATCGACCGGGGGGCCGAGCAGGCGCCATCGAGGCGCTGGCTCATCCCCGTGGCCGTGCTGCTTGCCGTCGCCCTCGCCGGCGCCTGGTGGTTGACAAGGGGGGCCGCACCGATCGCGGTCACGACCGCCATCGCCCGGGAAGACAGCGCACTGGCGGGCAACACGGTCCTGAACGCGTCGGGTTACGTCACCGCCCGGCGGCAGGCGACCGTGTCCTCGAAATTCACCGGCAAGGTGATGGATGTGCTCATCGAGGAAGGCATGCAGGTCAAGAAGGACCAGGTGCTGGCGCGGTTGGACGATGCCAATATCGCCGCCAGCTACGCCCTGGCCGAAGCCAAGCTGGAAGCAGCCAGGACCGCGGGCAAGGAAACCAGGGCGCTGCTGCGCGATGCGCGCGCCAGTTTCGACAGGACCGCAAGCCTGGTCGAACGCAAATTGGCGAGCGACGCCGACCTGGACCGCACCCGCGCCGCCTACGAGGCGCTCGCAGCGCAACTGGAAAGCAAACAGGCCGCCGTCAGGGTTGCCGAAAAGGAACTGCAGGTTTACCGCCAGCAACTGGATGACACGGTCATACGCGCACCCTTCGCCGGTATCGTCGTAACCAAGAACGCCCAGCCCGGCGAAATGATATCGCCGAACTCAGCGGGCGGCGGCTTCACCCGAACCGGTATCGGCACCATCGTCGACATGGACTCGCTCGAAATCGAGATTGACGTCAACGAGGCTTATATCAACCGCGTGACGCCGGGACAAAAAGTCGTCGCCAGGCTCGACGCCTACCCGGACTGGAAGATCCCCTGCCACGTCATCGCGATCATACCGACCGCTGACAGGCAAAAGGCCACGGTGGAAGTCCGTGTCGGCTTCGACGCGCTGGACCCCAGGATTCTGCCGGACATGGGTGTCAAGGTCGCCTTCCAGGACGAGGCCGCGGCAGCGCCTGCCGGCGCCGCTGTCGTGGTCCCCTCGAGCGCGGTCCAGCGCAGGGACGGCAAGGCGTACGTCTGGCTCGCGGCCGCCGGAGCGGCCGAACGCCGCGCGGTGGCCGTTCTCGGGCAGCGCGAGTCAGGTGCGGTGGTTGGCTCCGGCTTGGCCGCCGGCGACAGGGTCATCGTCAATCCGCCAACGGGTCTGGAAAACGGCATGCGGGTCACGGAAACAGGCGATGACTGAATTGAACGGATCCGAAAACCTGGTAAAAATCAGCGGCGTCGACAAGGTGTTCAAACGCGGCACCGAGGAAATCCACGTGCTGGGAGGCCTCGATCTGGAAATCCCCAACGGCGAGTTCCTGGCCCTGATGGGGCCGTCCGGCTCGGGCAAATCAACGCTGTTGAACCTGATCGGCGGGCTGGACCTGCCCTCCGAGGGTGCGGTCGAGGTCGCCGGCAGGCGGATCGACCGGCTCTCACGCCGCGAACTGGCCGCCTGGCGCGCCCGCCACATCGGACTGGTGTTCCAGTTCTATAACCTGATCCCGGTGCTGACCGCGCAAAAGAACGTGGAACTCCCGCTGTTGCTGACCCGTCTATCCAGGGCGGAGCGCCAACGCCGCGCGGCCATCGCGCTCGACATCGTCGGCCTGGTCGATCGCGCCCGCCACTATCCCCGCCAGATGTCCGGCGGCGAGCAGCAGCGGACCGGCATCGCGCGGGCCATCGTGACCGACCCGACGCTGCTGCTGTGTGACGAGCCCACCGGCGACCTCGACCGCAAGTCGGGCGACGAGGTGCTGGACCTGCTGCAGGCCCTCAATGCGGAGCAGGGCAAAACCATCATCATGGTCACGCACGATATCCACGCGGCCGCACGCGCCGGCAGAACGCTGTACCTGAACAAAGGTCGCCTCAGCACCGAGCCGGTGGACTGACGGGCCCGCGATGAAATATTTATACCTCATTTTCAGCGCCCTCAAGCGCAAGAAATTACGCACCGGCCTGACGCTGCTTTCCATCACCGTCGCCTTTGTCCTCTTCGGTTACCTGGCGGCGATCCGACAGGCCTTCGACGCGGGGGTGGAAGTGGCCGGCGCCGATCGGCTGGTGGTGCGCCACAAGGTCTCCATCATCCAGCTGTTGCCGCAAAGTTACGAAGCAAAAATCGAGCGCATCGACGGCGTCGCCAACGCGGCCCACGCGACCTGGTTCGGCGGCATTTACCGCGAACCGAAGAATTTTTTCGCGCAGATGCCCGTGGTCCCGGAAGACTTTCTCGACATGTTCCCCGAATACATCCTCAACGATCAGCAAAAGGCCGCCTGGCTCGCGACCCGTGACGGCGCCATCGCCGGACGCCACCTGGCACAACGCTTCGGCTGGAAAATCGGCGACCGGATCCCGATCAATGCGACCATCTGGACCAAGCAGGACGGCGGCAGAACCTGGGACTTCGAACTGGTCGGCATCTACGACGGCCGCGACAAGGGCACCGACACCAGCCAGTTCTTCTTCCGCTACGACTATTTCGACGAAACCCGCGCCCGCGGCCAGGGGCAGGTCGGCTGGTATACGGTTCGGGTCACGGACCCGGACAAGGCGGCCGCCGTCGCCAGCGCCATCGACAACGAGTTCGCCAATTCACCGGTGGAAACCAAGACGGAACCGGAAGGCGCTTTCGTCCAGGGGTTCGCCAACCAGGTCGGTAACATTGCCTTTATTATCACGTCGATCATGGCGGCCGTATTCTTCACGCTGTTGCTGGTAACGGGCAATACCATGGCCTACGCCGTGCGCGAGCGCGTCGGCGAACTCGCCGTGCTCAAGGCCATCGGCTTCACCGACCGCGGCGTACTGGCCCTGGTGCTTGGAGAATCGTTGTTCCTGGTCCTGGTCGGCGGCACGCTGGGCCTGGCAGCGGCATGGCTGCTGGTATCGATGGGTGATCCGACCAACGGTTCCTTCCCGGTTTTCTATCTGCCCGTTCCTGAATTGCTGTTTGGTTTTGCCCTGATCGCCGCAATGGCGTTCCTGGCGGGCATCCTGCCGGCACTGCAGGCGCACCGGCTGCAAATCGCCGATGCGTTGCGCAGGTAATGCAACACAGGGCCCGGACCGTGTTTAATGCGCTTTCGCAAATCGGGGCGGTTACGCTATTCAGCCTGCGTTCCCTGCCCCGGCGCATGGGCGCGTCCGTCGCCGCCATGCTGGGGATCGCGGGTGTGGTCGCGGTGATGGTGGGTGTCCTCTCCATCGCCCAGGGCGTCTTGCACACCATGCACCAGTCCGCGGGCAGCCAAACCGCGATCGTCTTGCGCAGCGGTTCCGACACCGAGATGATGAGCGGTCTCAGCGGCGATGATGTCCGCCTGATCGCGGAGGCTCCGGGGGTCGCCCGTAATGCCGGGGGGCCATTGGCCTCCGCCGAACTTTTCGTGGTCATCAATCTGCCCATGCGCTCGACCGGCACCGATGCGAACGTGCCGATGCGCGGGGTGCGGCCGCAAGCCCCCGCCCTGCGCGAGAATTTCCGGCTGGTTTCCGGGCGCATGTTCCAATGGGGCCTCAACGAGGTCATCGTCGGCACGGGCGCACAGCGGCAATTCAAGGGCCTCGATGTCGGCTCCAGCATTCAACTGGGGCGCGCAAGCTGGCCGGTCGTCGGTGTATTCGAATCCGGCGGGGGGCTGGCGGAATCTGAAATCTGGACAGACGCAACCGTTCTGCAAAACGCTTATCGCCGCGGCAACACGTTTCAATCGGTGCGCGTCAAACTGGACTCGAATGAGGCTTTCGATGGCTTCAAGGACAGCCTCACCAGCGATCCGCGGCTGAGCGTGAAGGCGATGCGCGAGGCCGATTATTACGCGTCCCAGTCGAGTGTGATCTATAACCTGATAACCGGCCTGGGCACCATTATCGCGGTCATCATGGGGCTGGGCGCAGTTTTTGGCGCCCTCAACACCATGTATACCGCCGTTTCCAGCAGGACCCGGGAAATCGCAACGCTGCGGGCGCTGGGTTTCGGCAGCGGACCGGTCGTGACCGCCATCCTCAGTGAGTCACTGTTGCTGGCGCTGGTCGGCGGCATGATCGGCGCGGGCCTGGCCTGGCTCGCCTTTGACGGCTACCAGGCGGCGACGCTCAACTGGGCCAGTTTCAGCGCAATGACATTCGCCTTCGATGTCAACGGCGCACTGGTATCCCGGGCCCTGGTTCTGGCCCTGCTGATCGGCCTGGTCGGCGGGTTGTTCCCGGCGCTGCGGGCGGCGCGGCAACCGGTGGCGGTGGCATTGCGGGAACTTTAGCCCGCGGGGTCGTGGGCTTTTACCGGCACGGCGACTTCGATGCCGGCCGCTTCCGCGGTGTTCTGCATCAGCGTCGCCCGTGTCATCGGACCGACACCGCCCGGCACCGGGGTGATCCAGGCGGCTTTCGCCGAGGCCGCTGCAAAATCGATGTCCCCCACCAGCCTACCGTCGGGCAGACGATTGATGCCGACGTCGATGACCACGGTACCTGCCGCGACCCAGTCTGCGTCTACGATACCGCGCTTGCCGACGGCCACGATCAATACTTCCGCCTGGCGCACGAAATGCGCCAGGTTGCGCGTGAAGCGATGACAGGTCGTGACCGTCGCGCCCTGGAACAGCAGTTCCAGCCCCATCGGCCTGCCGACGATGTTGGAAGCGCCGACCACGACGCAATGCCTGCCCTTGACCTGCAGACCGTAATAGCCCAGCAGGGTCATGATCCCGCGGGCCGTGCAGGGCCGCAGCCCGGGCTGACGCAGAGCCAGCCTGCCGACGTTGAAGGCGTGAAAACCATCCACGTCCTTGTCGGCGCTGATCCGGTTGGTCACGGCGACTTCGTTGATGTGCGGCGGCAATGGCAGCTGCACCAGGATCCCGTCGATGCCAGCATCGGCGTTGAGCTCGTCAATCAGCCCGAGCAAGGCCTGCTCGGTCGTCTCGGCGGGTAAATCGAAGTCACGGGCAAGGATGCCTGCGCGCTCGCAATCCTTGCGTTTGGCGCGCACGTAGATCGCCGATGCCGGGTCGGAACCCACGAGCACCACCGCCAATCCGGGACGTCTGCCGCCGGCCTCGACGTGGCCATCGATCGCATCCCGCACGGCCGCCAACAGGGCCGCACTGACCTCGAGGCCGTCGAGAATTTCTGCGCCCCCAGACTTGCCGGCTTCGCTCATTGTTGGTTTTCCATGATTGTTTTTCGGCGTATATTGTAACGGATTGCAACGCTGCCGGTGCCAGGCTTCTGCATGGGTGCTGGCGGGAAATGGGGGATATTTATGAATGTTTTTGAATATGTATTCGTTTCGATCAACGGCGCGAGCATGCCGCTGCGGAACTACCAGGGCCAGCCGATACTGCTCGTCAATACTGCCTCGGAGTGCGAATACACGCCGCAATACGGGATCCTGCAGAAAATCTGGGAGGATTACCGTCACAGCGGGCTCATGGTCATCGGTGTGCCCTGCAACGACTTCGGCAACCAGGAACCGGGCGACGAGGAGCAGATCGCCCAGTTCTGCCAGAGTGAGTACGAAGTGGGCTTTCCGCTGACGGGAAAATACAACGTCATGGGGCTCTCCGCGCACCCGTTGTTCACGGAAATTCGGGAGGAATTCGGCGACGACGCGGCGCCGCGCTGGAATTTCTGGAAATACCTGTTCGACCGCAACGGCCAGTTGGCCGGATTCTGGCCCTCGAAGGTCGTTCCGGACGACCCGCTGATCACGCATCAGATCGAACGCAATCTACAGTCCTGGATCCTCTGAGCGGTCACGGCGAGACCGCGTGATTTTAGCGGCGGCTTTTCCGGCCGGTGAATTTTTTCAGGCGTTTGCGCTTGGCCAGCTGTCGCGATGTCAGCTTGTTGCGCTTGTGGCGGTAGGGGTTGGTGCCATTTCTGAACTCGATAACAAGGGGCGTCCCGCGCAGTTTGAAGTGACGGATGAAGGTGTTCTCGAGATAGCGCCTGTAAGTATCCGGTATGGACTCGGTACGGTTGCCGTGGATGATGATGCGGGGTGGCAGGCTGCCGCCCGCGTGGGCGAAGCGCAGACGTGAGGCCCGCCCCTGGCTCATGGGCGGCTGGTGCGCCTGCCATGCCTTCAGCAGCACCCGCGTCAACTCGGGCGTCGGCAGTTCGCGCGTGGCACTGCGCCAGGCTTCATTGACCGCTTGCATCAGCGCTTTGACGCCGCTGCCGTGCAGCGCCGACAGGCGAATTTGCCGAACCCAGCTGAGATAATGCAGGCGCCGGTCCAGCTCAGACAAGACCCACTCGCGCTGCGTCTCGTCGGCGCGGTCCCATTTGTTGATGGCGATAACCAGCGCCCGGCCGCGCTGCAGAATGTGTCCAAGCAGCGTGCTGTCCTGGTCGGTCACACCCTCCTCCGAATCGATCATCAGGAGTACGACGTGGGCCCGATCAATTGCCTGCAATGCTTTGATGACGCTGAATTTTTCTACCGCATCCCTGACCCGGGAGCGGCGCCTCATTCCTGCCGTGTCGATCAGTTCGAAGCGTTGCCCCCCGTATTCGGCAAACACGCTGATGCTGTCCCGCGTGGTCCCGGGCTCATCGTACGCCATTACCCGTTCCTCTCCCAGCAACTGGTTGACCAGGGTCGATTTACCGACATTCGGCCGGCCGACGATCGCGACGCGGACGGCCCCGTCCGGGGACTCCTCGTCGGCGCGGTCCGCGGCCTCCGGCAGCAGGGCGCCCGCCGCCGCCATCAGCGTTTTCAGGCCGCGCCGGTGCGCCGCCGACACGCCCACGGCCTGGCCCATTCCGAGGCTTGAAAATTCCGCCAGCGCCACGTCCTCGTCGGTACCATCGGTCTTGTTGCCGACCAACAGCACGGGACGGTCGTGCTGCCGCAACAACTGGCAGATTTCCTCGTCTTCGAGCGTCAGGCCGTCACGGGCATCGAGCACGAACATCACCAGTTGGGCTTCGTCGATGGCCTGGTGCACCTGGCGCGCGGTCAGGTAATCGATGCCTTCGGCCCGGGCCACCAGCCCGCCGGTATCGATCAGGACACAGGGATTGTCACCGACCTCGCTGATACCGTACTGGCGGTCACGGGTAACGCCCGGTATGTCGGCGACCAGCGCATCACGGCTGTGCGTCAGTGCGTTGAAAAGTGTCGACTTGCCGACATTGGGTCTGCCAACGATCGCGACGACGGGTAGCATGTCCTGGCAGGGCTTATCGTTTCAACGCAGCGCCGGCCCTGAACGCTTCCAGCCGGCCTTTCCTGGTCATCACGTAGAGGGTGTCGCCCACCACCAGGGGCGGTCCGGCGAAACCGTCACCGCCGACTTTCGTGCGGGCGGCAAAATGCCCGTCGCTGATGTTGATCCAATGCAGGTAGCCTTCGGCATCGCCGACCACCACCAGGGCGCCGTAGAAGACCGGACGGGTCAGTCCGCGCCGCAGCAACTGATCCTGTTTCCAGAATTCGGCTCCGTTGCGCCGGTCAAGCAACCAGACGTCGCCCTCCTTGTCGCTGATCGCGAGGTGGACCCGGCTCACGGCGACGCCGGTGGCCGAAGAAATGTCCTTGAACCACAACAGGCGCCCGGAATCGGCCGCCAGCGACGCGAGCCGGTTCTTGTAGCTCGCCACCAGCAGGTCGGACGCAATGAAAACCAGTTGCCCGTCAATATCCGCCAGCCGCTCCAGTTCGGTGCGGCCTTCCTGGTTGACCAGCGTCTGTTCCCACATCAGCGTGCCGTCGGCGAGCCGCAGAGCCACGACCTGGCCACCATCGTAGCCGACGTATATGATGCCGGCCCGAATCAGCAGCGGCGCGTTGCCCCGCAGCGTCAACAGCGGCACACTGTGGTCATATATCCACAGACGGCGCCCGGTGTCTGCATTGAGTCCGAAAATGCGCCCATCGATGCACCGGACCACGACGATGCCGTCCTGCTCGGTGGGGGCCGCCAGCACCTCGGAAGTCACGGTGGCCGACCACAGCTGGGTGCCGCTTTTGGCGTCGAATGCGTAAACTTCGCCGTCCTCGGTACCCACGTAAACATGCTGGGGGCCGACGCCGGGCCCGCCGATGAAAGGCAGCTTGGTCCTGGTATCCCAGAGTTTCCTGCCATTGCTCGCGTCAATGGCGACCAATTGTCCTTTGTAGTCGGCCGTATACAATGCGCCGGACAGGAATACAGGACGTATCTGCCTGCCGGCCTTGTCGAGGCCCGCGCCGGCGTTGGTCGACCAGACTCTGCCGACCTTCAGGGTCGGCTCGAAGTCGACGAGCTCGGCCGGGTCATCCGGGTCTTTCGACTTGAACCAGCTGCAACCGCCGAGCAGCAGGACAGCCAGCAACAGCAGCGGCCGTCGCCTCACATGTCACCCCCGTTAGCGGCCGCGCCGGCATCCAGGGCGGAGAGTTTCATCTGCAGGAATTGGCGGTTGCCGACGCCCTGCTCGAGCTGGTCGAGGGCCTCCTGGTAGGCCTTGACGGCCTTCTCGGTCTCACCTTTTTTCAGGTAAATATCGCCGCGGATTTCCGCGAACTGCGCCTCGAACCCCTTGTCCGAAGGAGCGCCGTCCAGCAACCCCAGCGCTTTATCGGGATCGCCCTGGGAGAGCACGATGCGCGCCAGCCGTTCCCGGGCGATCACCCTGACCGGCTCGGGCTTGGCGTGTTCCATCGCGTAGGTCAGGGCCTTGGCCGCCAATTGCGGCTGCCCGGCCTGCAGACGGGCCTTGGCCATCAGCATCGCCGCCATCGCGGTATAGGCCGATTTCGGATATTCGCTTTTAAGGACTTCGTAATTGGATACGGCCGTGTCCATCTTGTCTTCGTCGATGAGGCTCGACAGCGCGTGGTACTCGGCCGAGGCCTGCTGCCGCTTGCTGGTCTGCCAGGCCTGATATTGCTTGAAGGCAAACATCAACCCGAAAGCCAGCACCAGGCCCATAACGATGGCGCTGCCGTTTTCACGCAGCCAGCTCTTTACGCGTTCACCCTGTTCGTGGGTATCATACAAATCAGACATTGGCTTTATCTATTCCATCCAGTTTGAAAGTGGCCCGGGCACGCCCGGAAAAAAATCACGGGTTTTCGATACGCCGTCGGATCCAGGGCGCAAGCTCATCGCGGCGCAGCGAGCACTGTTCCTCGCTCGAGCGCAAAAACTTCACCGTGACCCGGTTCGCGGCGATCTCGTCTTCGCCCAGAACCAGGGCCCACAACGCACCGCTCCGGTCTGCGCGCTTGAACTGCGCCCTGAAACTGCCGCCATTGAGGTCACTGATCAGACCCAGACCGGGCACGGCGGCGCGCAAATCATACGCCAGTTTCAGCGCAGATTCAGTGCAGCCTTCCCCGGCGGCGACGACGTAGGCGTGTATGTTCGGCGGCACAATATCGTCTTTTTGCCGCAAGAGTTCAACCAGCCGCTCTTCGCCCATGGCAAAACCAATGCCCGGCCACGGCTTGCCGCCCTGTATCTCGACGAGCCCGTCATAACGCCCGCCGGCGCAAACCGTGCCCTGCGCTCCCAAATCCCGGGTAATCCACTCGAAGACCGTATGGCTGTAGTAGTCCAGCCCGCGCACGAGTCGGGGGTTTTCGCAATAGGCGATGCCCAGTTCATCCAGGTACCGCTTCAATCGGTCATGGCGCTCGCCCGATTCGGCGCTGAGGTGCGCCTGCAGTAACGGCGCCTCACGCAGCAGCCGCTGGACGTCCGGGTCCTTGCTGTCCAGAACCCGCAGCGGATTGCGTTCCGCCCGTTCAATCGTGGCCTCGTCGAGCTCGGAACGGTGATCGAGCAAAAACTCGCGCAACTCGTCCCGGTAGCGGCTGCGTTCATCGCTGTTGCCCAGCGTGTTCAGTTCCAAGCGCAAGCCGCCGAGCCCGAGCCTGGTCCACAGCAGCGTCCCCATTGCCAGCACTTCGGCATCGGCCCGCGGGCCCGGCACGCCGAACAACTCGGCGCCGATCTGGTAGAACTCGCGGCTGCGGCCCTTTTGCGGGCGCTCGTAACGGAACATCGGGCCGTGGTACCACAAGCGGCAGACGGGACCATACAACAGGCCGTTCTGCAGGGCCGCCCTGACGATGCCCGCGGTACCTTCGGGCCGCAGGCTGAGCGATTCGCCATTGCGGTCCGCAAAGGAATACATTTCCTTTGCAACGACATCGGTGGCGGCGCCGATACCCCGGGTAAATACCTCGGTCTTCTCCAGCAACGGTATGCGGATGGGCTCATAGCCACAGGCCGTGAACACGGCTGCGGCAATGCGTTCCAACCGCTGCCAGAAATGCATCTCGGCCGGCAGGATGTCGTTCATCCCCCGGATTGAACGGATGGGTTTTGGCATGTCAGTCCCGGCCGGCCTCTGGATCTTCCGGCCCGGCTTCGATGGGCCAGGAAAGCCGCGCCACGTTATCCCGGGTAAACGGCGCCAGGTCCACGCGTTCGCCGTTGACGAACAACCGCACCGCGGACGCACGCCCCAGCAGGATTTTGTACGGCTGCGGTCCCTGGTAGACCTTCTCGTTGCCCGCCCTGATCAGGTCCATCTCCAGCGGCTTACCGTCGCCGTCGGTGATTTCGACCCAGCTGTCGGCCGATACGCTGACACGCAGCCGGTTGTATCCCGGCGGCAGCGCCGGTGCGGAAATCGATGCCCAGGCCTGTTCCGCCGGATCGCTGCCTCCACCCTTGGCGGCGTGCAAAGCACCCAGCGGCGCAATCGATGCATTGACCGGTTCGCCGGCATCACCCCGGGCTTCTTTCTGTTGCCGCTCCACCGTCGAACCGTGCCTAACCTTGTCGGACTGGGCCCCGGCCTGCGACAGGCGCACCGCCTCGCGGCTGAACTGCCACGCGAGGGTCCCGATCAGAAGCGATGCCAGCACGTAGCTGGTAGCGCGCAGCCAACGTTCTTCCCGCCGCCGTTTGGGCGGCTCGGAAAACGCGCTCTGGACGCTGGGCTCGAGCGCCGCCAGGCGCTCCTGTTCCGCCCGCAGCATGTCTTCGATCTCCGCTTCGGTGAAGCCCAGGTAGCGCGCGTAGGCCCGTATGTATCCCTTGCGGTAGATCGCGGCCACGTGACCCGTGCCGTCGGCCTCGATATCCCTGAGCACTTGTTCATCGAAATGGATGGCGGCGGCTACTTGAGCCAGCGTGAACTTTCTCGCCCTGCGGCGCTGGCGCAACCGTTCACCGGTGGAGCGCGGAATCAGTTCTGCCTGCGTCTCGGTCATTTGTGCAGAATCTCTTGCGCTTTGGCGGTTTCATCCGAATCCGGGAACTTGTCGGACAACGTGGCCAGATAGGTATCGGCACCCGCCCGGTCGTTCAGCGCCATTTCAACTTGCAAGCCCAGTAACAGGCTGGATGCGCTGACCGGCCCCACCGCCTCGAAGCGTTGCATGAATGCGCGCGCCCCCATGTAATTCTTCTTCCGGTAGTTCAAGCGCGCCATCGTGATCAGGGCATCGGGAAATGCATCGTCGTATTTCAACGCCCGGCGCAGGTAGGTCTCGGCGGCATCGATTTTGCCCGCCTGCAATGCGCACGAGCCTGCATTGGTCAGCGCCACTTTTGGCGAACTGTAGAACGGGTCCTTCAAGGCGGCCTCAAAGTGCTCGAGGGCGGCATCGGTTTTGCCCGACTGGCACAGGAACACCGCGTAATTGTTGTTGACGTCGCCGTTCTTGGGGTCGGCGTCGAAGGCTTTGCGATAATGCTTGCCGGCCAGGGCCCTCTCGCCAATGCGCTCGTACAGGACCGCTATCACGGTGTGGGCGGGTGCGTACTTGGGGTCATCCGCCAGGGCCAGCTTCAGCTTGCCGAGTGCGACCTCGTACTGGCCTCGCTTCATATACGCGGCGCCGAGCGAAGTGTTGGTTTCCGCGGCCTTGCGCTTGTCGTCCTTCTTGTAAGGGTCCTCGGGCCGGTTGCTGGCACAGGCCGCCAGCAACAACAGTGCCATCAGCGCTGCCGCGATGCGCCATGGCAGCGGCCCGGCGGAAGTCCTTTTCATCTGCGAGGCATGTTTCATTGCCTGGTATCCCTGATCTTCATCCTAATCCGTTCACTGCGGCGGGTGCGATCGAAAAACTGCCCCGTCAACTGCCCACAGGCTGCATCGATGTCCTCGCCGCGGGTCTTCCTGACCGTCGCGATCAGACCGCCGTCCATGACGATTTCCTGGAATCGGGCAATCGTGTCGCTGCCGGAACAGCGGTATTGTGTCCCCGGAAACGGGTTAAATGGTATCAGATTCAGCTTGCTGGGTAATCTTCTTAATAACTTCACCAGCTTGCGGGCGTGCGCCGGCTGATCGTTTACGCCGTCAATCAACGTATATTCGAACGTCACGGTGCGCTTGTGCTTTTCCGACACGTAGTCCCGGCACGCCCGCATCAGTTCCGCAATCGGATATTTGCGGTTCAGCGGCACCAGCCGGCTGCGCAGGTCGTCGACGGGTGCGTGCAGGGACACCGCCAGGGCCACATCCAATGTCTCGCGCAGACGGTCTATACCCGGCACCAACCCCGCCGTGCTCAGCGTCACGCGCTTGGCCGCCAGGCCAAAACCGAGGTCGTCACGCATCAGCGACATGGCGCCGATGACATTTTCGAAATTCAACAACGGCTCACCCATACCCATCATCACGACGTTGGTAATCTGCCGCTGGCCATTGCGCTCGTGACCCAGCGCCCGGGCCGCCAGCCACACCTGGCCGATGATTTCAGCGCTACGCAAATTGCGTGCAAACCCCTGTGCGCCGGTCGCGCAAAATGTGCAATTCAGCGCACATCCGACCTGCGACGATACACACAGGGTGCCGCGTTTGGGCTCGGGGATGAACACCGTTTCGACCGCGTTACCGTCGGCCAGCCCCATCAACCATTTGCAGGTGCCGTCCGCCGATCGCTGCTCGCTGATGATCTCTGGAAACCCGATCTCGGCGATTTCACCGAGCCTGCGGCGCAACGAAAGCCCCAGGTCTGTCATCTTGCTGATGTCCGGCTGCGCCTGGTGAAAAACCCACTTCAGAACCTGTTCCGCCCGGTAGGGCTTTTCATCGAGTGCAGTGAAAAACTCGCGCAGGCCGCGCGCATCGAAATCGAGCAGGTTGATGCGTCCGCCCGGCCCGTTTTCGTGCCCGCCTGTTGCCAGCCTAGCCCGCATATTGCACCAGCATCCCGGATGCTGCCACAGAACGGGTGCGGCTGGGCGCCGGGCTGGACTGAGAGCCATAGCCAAAGCTATAGGGCCAGAAAAGGTTTGCCAGATCGCCGCGCCGGGAACACATTTTGCCCACGACAAGGAACGATGAACGACTGGTATTATGAATACCAAAGTGAAGAGAGACGCGGTAGTGGACAAAATGGGACCCGTCCCTGCGGGTTGCGGCTCCAAATGGCCCCATGCGTCGTTGCCCGTCGTTTATTTGGAACCACCAAACGACACTCCGGGCATCTTGCCTGGAACCATTTGGGGCGGCAACGCGGTGACCTGGCAAGCCTTTTCTGGCCCTGTTGGAGGGAAGCCCAGGCCCAGGCGTGACTGGACAAGGCAGGGCCGGGATAGGTCGCTGGCCGGTTACAAAGTGTACCCTGGAATAAATTTGATAAATCGTCATTTTATTTTGCAAATTCATCAGTTTATGGTGAGGCCAGTGGCCGGCTGGTGCAATATGCGGGCTAGGGTGCAATGGCGTCTTTGCCGAAAAAATAGGCGATCTCCGTCGCTGCGGTGTCAGGCCCGTCCGAGCCGTGCACGGCATTGGCCTGGATGCTCTCTGCGAAATCCGCGCGGATCGTGCCCGCCGCCGCTTCCTCTGGATTGGTCGCACCCATGATTTTGCGATTGCGCGCTATGGCGTCATCCGCCTCCAGCACCTGGATCATGACGGGCCCGGAGGTCATGAACTTGACCAGGTCTTCAAAAAACGGGCGCTCGCGGTGCACGGCGTAAAAGCCCTCGGCCCGTTCGCGGTCGAGGCGCAGCATTCTGGCCGCGACGATCTTCAGACCCGCGTCTTCAAAACGGGTATAAATCTTGCCAATGATGTTTTTCGCCACGGCGTCGGGCTTGATAATTGATAAGGTGCGCTCAACAGACACTTAGAAAATCCTCGTAAACTTTTGTATTTATGAAATTTACGCTGCACGAATCAGCGAGAGAAGAAAGACTGGTAAATTGGGACAATTTTAAGCTGGCAGGGGCCGGCTTGCAACGCCGCGGGCTCGCCTCCCTGGCGGCGGCGCCGCCGCCTCAACGGCACGGGCGAGCGAACCCAAAGTGGTTTTCAATCTTCCAAAACGGTTCTCTGGCCCGGTTTATTCTTTTAAACTGGTAGCCGATTTCAAGCAGCGAAGGCGAGAACATCATGACTGCCCTCTTTTTGGCACTTTTCGTGTTGTCGCTGCTGCTTCTGGCCTATTACCGCATCCCGCTGCTGATATCGATCGCGATACTGGCCGGCCTGACCTTTGCCTTTACCGAGTTGCGCCATTTTTTTACGGTGCCCGCCTGGTTCCGCTGGAGTTACGGCATCATGACGGTCAGTCTCGCGGGATTTGCGATCAAGCCGCTGCGGCGCCTGCTTATCAGTGACCGCCTGTTCGGCTTTTACCGCAAGGTGGTGCCCGAATTGTCCAGAACCGAGCGCGAGGCACTCGAGGCGGGTACCGTCTGGTGGGATGCGGACCTGTTCAGCGGCAGGCCGCGGTGGCGGCGGTTGCTGCGCCTGCCCGCCCCGCAGTTCAGCGCCAGGGAACTGGAGTTTCTCAACGGCCCCGTTGAGGAACTGTGCCTGATGTTGGACGACTGGGACATTTGCGAACAGCGCAAGGACCTGCCGGCGGCCGCCTGGCGCTTTATCCGCGAGAATGGATTTTTCAGCATGATCATACCGGAGCAATACGGGGGGCTTGGTTTCTCGGCACAGGCCCACTCCGCGGTCGTCATGAAGCTCGCCAGCCGCAACCTGACGGCAGCCGTCACGGTCATGGTTCCCAATTCGCTGGGTCCGGGTGAGCTGTTGCTGCGTTACGGCAGCGACGACCAGCGCCAGTACTACCTGCCGCGGCTGGCCAGCGGTGAGGACATACCGTGTTTTGCCCTGACCGGGCCGCTGGCGGGCTCCGACGCAGGCGCCATGCCGGACACCGGCATCGTCTGCATGGGTACACACGATGGCCGCGAAGTTCTCGGCTTGCGGCTCAACTGGAACAAGCGTTATATCACGCTGGCACCGGTCGCCACGCTGCTGGGGCTGGCATTCAATGCGCTTGACCCGGAGGGCCTGCTCGGCGGGGACAAGGAACTCGGCATTACCTGCGCGTTGATACCCACTTCGACGCCCGGTGTTGAAACCGGCAACCGGCACATGCCCGTGGGCGCGGTATTCATGAACGGGCCGACCCGCGGCAGGGATGTTTTCATACCAATGGAATGGGTCATCGGC
Source organism: uncultured Gammaproteobacteria bacterium (assembly GCA_963774415.1). Lineage (GTDB taxonomy): Bacteria > Pseudomonadota > Gammaproteobacteria > Xanthomonadales > SZUA-36 > SZUA-36. Next base: position 610,653 of record CAVZEU010000001.1, read on the forward strand.
GGCCAGCAGCGTCTCGGCCAGGGCTGGCGCATGCTGATGGAAAGCCTGGCCGCCGGCCGGGCAATCTCGCTGCCCGCGCTCGGTGCCGCCGGCGGTAAGATGGCAGCGCTGCTGAGCGGGGCCTACGCCCGCATCCGTTCCCAGTTCGACGTGCCTATCGCTCAATTCGGCGGGGTCGCGGAGGCCCTTGCCAGCATCGGCGGCATCAGCTACCGCATGGATGCCGCCCGCACGTTGACGTTGGTGGGGCTCGATGCAGGCGAACAGCCGGCCGTGCTGTCGGCCATCGTCAAGTACCAACTGACCGAGGGCAGCCGCGAATGTATCCGGCACGCCATGGATATTCACGGCGGCAAGGCGATCATACAGGGGCCCAACAACTACCTGGCGCACGCCTGGCAGACACTGCCAATCGCCATTACCGTCGAAGGTGCAAATATCCTGACGCGCTCGATGATCATATTCGGCCAGGGCGCGATCCGCGCACATCCCTGGCTGCTCAAGGAGATGGCGGCCGTGAGCGGCGCCGCCAACGGCCAGGCGCGGCGCAATTTCGACCAAGCCCTGTTTGCGCACGCCGGTTATACCCTCAGCAACCTGGTACGCAGCCTGTTGCTGGCGCTGACGGCCGGCCGCATGAGCCCGGCTCCGGTTCGCGGCGCGCACGCCGACTGCTTCCGGCAACTGAACCGCATGAGCGCCGCTTTTGCATTCATCGCTGACGCGGTGCTGCTGACGCTGGGTGGAAAGTTCAAATTCAGGGAAAAGCTATCGGGGCGCCTGGCCGACGTCGTCATGCACCTGTACCTGGCCAGCGCCATGCTGAAACGGTTTCAGGACGACGGCTGCCCGCAGGAGGACCTGCCGCTGTTGCGCTGGGGCATGGCGGACAGCCTGCATAGCATCCAGCAAAGCCTGCTGGGTGTTTTGCGCAATTTCCCCCTGCCGCTGTTGGGCCGCTTGCTGCGTCTCGTGGTTTTCCCCCTGGGCCTGCCGTACTCGCCGCCCTCCGACCACGATGTCGAGGCCGTCGCGCGGCTGTTAACGGACGAAAATGAATCCCGCGAGCGTTTGCTCGAGGGTGTTTTCATATCCGACCGTGACGACGCGACCGGGCGGGTAAACCGGGCGTTCCCCCTGGTGCTGCAAGCCGCCGCCGCCGAGCGCGCAATCCGCAACGCCTTGCGGCAAACGGTCAACTTCGAAAACTACGAAAGGCTCGTCGCCCGCGCCCGGGAGAGCGGCATCGTGACCGAGGAGCAGGCCGTTGCCGTGCAGTTGGCGCAAAAAGCGATCGCCGCAGTGATCGCCGTCGACGAATTCCCCCGCGGCAAAGCGGGCCGTAAATCACGCCACCAATAGGCGGGTCGAACCCTCGCTGCGCCGGGTCCGCCGAGCACCGCTCAGCCCTCGGCGAAAAAGCGCCGGATGTCATCCTCCGCCGCCATGCCGTCCGCGTAACCCAAATCGATCAACGTCCCGCAGTAGCCGGACTCGAACAGCAAATAGCTGGCCATGCGCCAGTCCCTGCCCCAGCCGCCGAGGGACCGCAACAGCAGCTGCACACTGCGCGGTATCGATTTGACATGGTCTCGGGTCACATAGCGCAAATCCTTGCTGGGCCTGATTACGAGGCTGTCTATATTGACCAGACTGGTCTGGTCGCGCTGTGCTTCCGGAATCAGTTTCAGGGTCCGGTTGACACGCCGCATGCGCGCCAGGTCGGCGTTGAGCGTATCCATGAAGATCGTATCCAGCAGGTAACCGCCGATCTCGCCCAGCTTGGGATAGGCCGCGGGCTGAGTCGGCGGCAGATCGGGGTTTTCGTCACGCGTGCCTATGATCAGGATTTTCTTCGCACCCAGGTGTATGGCCGGGCTCAACGGCGCTGTCAGGCGCATGCCGCCGTCACCAAAGTATTCGTGGCCGATGCGTTGCGCCGGGAATAACACCGGCAGCGCGGCGGAAGCCAGCAGGTGCTCGACCTGCAAGCGCGTGGGCTGGCCCCGGCGGCGGGGGCGGTCCCAGGGCAGTATGTCACCCTGCGCCTGATAAAAACTGATGGCGCTCGCGCAGCTGTAGCCCGCCGCGGTAACCGCCACGCCACGCAGGTGCCCCTGTTCCAGCGCCGTCTGGATCCCTTCCAGGCGCAGGGTGCGCCTGAGAAAGCCCTCCAGCGGACTGTTGTCCAGGAGCGCTTTTGGCGCACAGGCGATCAGCCCGCCGGAAAACAGGGTCACGAACCAACGCAGGGCCGAGCTCAGTACCGACCAGGCATCGGTGCGGTAGATGCGCGGGCAGCGCATCGTGCGCCAGAAATGCTCGAGCCGCTCGATACCCTGCAGATATTCATGTGCATGGCTGGCCAGGACCGCCGCATTGATCGCGCCGGCCGAGGTGCCGCAGATGACCGGGAACGGGTTGCTCCTTTCGCCGAGCAGCTCGCCGATGGCCTTGAGCACGCCCACCTGGTAGGAACCGCGGGCGCCACCTCCGGGCAGCATCAATGCCGTGTTATTGGATGTCGCTGTTTGCATACCGCGAGCGCATGGACGGTGTATCCCGAGAACTGCCCTGAAGCCGAATTCAAACGTCGGATTGTATCCCGCTTACCGATATTATTCACCTGTTGTACACTGGTACCGGAGCCGGGGTGGGAAGCCAGACCGCCGCTTTCCGGCTACACTGTAAACACCGTGAAGACACCGACGGAGCCTGATATGAAAGAATCGAAGCGTGACCGCTGCCGGCCATGCGAAGGCGGCGTCCAACCGCTTGGCCGTGAACAGGTACTGGCCGAACTCGAAGATCTGCCCGGCTGGCGGCTCGACGATGACGGCCAATCCATCGTGCGCGATTTCCGCTTTGATGGTTTCCGGGCGACGATGAAATTTGTCAACGCACTGGCGGCCATGGCCGAGGCGCAGGGCCACCACCCGGATTTTTGCGCCGGCTATGGCTATTGCAAGGTCCGTTACACGACTCACGCCATTGGCGGCCTTTCCGACAACGACCTGATTTGCGCGGCGCTGGCCAGCGAACTGACGGAGTCCTGAGGACATGACCGAGATATCACTGGAAAAGACGGCCCCGCAACCGGAGCGCCTTAACCGGCTGCGCCAGGCAATCGCCACAGTCAACCAGATCATCCTCGGCAAGGAAACGCAAATTGAGCTGGCCTTCAGCTGCCTGCTGGCGCGCGGCCACCTGCTGATCGAAGATTTGCCCGGCGTCGGCAAAACAACGCTGGCCCATGCGCTGGCCACGGTCATCGGCGCACGCTACCAGCGCATACAGTTTACCAGCGACATGCTGCCGGCCGACATTCTCGGCATGTCGATCTACCGCCGCGACCAGAAGAAATTCGAATTCCACCCCGGACCCATTTTTGCGGAACTGGTACTGGCGGACGAGATCAACCGGGCCACCCCCAAATCCCAGAGCGCACTGCTGGAAGCCATGGCCGAGGGCCAGGTTACCATCGAGGGTGCGACCCACGAGCTGCCACAGCCGTTTTTCGTCATCGCCACCCAGAACCCCCTCGATTTGGTCGGCACCTTCCCGTTGCCGAACTCGCAACTCGACAGGTTCATGTTGAGCATTTCCCTCGGTTTTCCGGTTCCCGAGGTGGAACGCCAACTACTGTTGGCGCGCGACCGGGCCGCCGTGCTGCGCGACACCGAAGCCAACATGAGTCCGGAAGATATCATGCAGCTCAATCGGGATTGCCAGAAAGTGCACGCCGGCGGCGCCCTGCTCGATTACCTGCAGGATCTGATGGCTGCAACCCGCAATGGCCGCTGGTTTGCTTCCGGCTTGTCGCCGCGCGCCGGCATCGTCCTGTTGCAGTGCTGCAAGGCGCATGCCTTCCTGCACGGCCGGGATTTTGTCACACCCGACGATGTCAAGGCCGTTTTCCCCTCCCTGGCGCGTCACCGACTGAGCCTGCCGCAGGGCGTGGAAAAACCGGTCGATGAACAAATTTCAGCGCTGCTGAGCCAGGTCAACATCCCCTAGGGAAGAGCCGGGCATGAGCGCTCAGCAACCCGCCGCGCCGCCGCTCGGGCCACGGCGTTTCCTGGTTCCGCGCAAGAATCTTCTCGACGACTGGATCAAGCAGCGCGTCCGCCGCAAACGCGCGCCCACCGCGCTGCCGTTCGAAGTACGTTATCAGAACGTTTATGTCCTGCCCACGCAATTCGGCCTCGCGTTCGGACTGATGCTGGTGTTCATGGCCCTCGGAGGCCTCAATTTCAATAACAACATGGCCCTGCTGCTGGTCTTCCTGCTGGCCACGATTGCGCAGATGACCACATTTATCGCCTACCGGAATCTCGCCGGCCTGCGTATCGAGAACGTACACGCGGCGCCGGTGTTCTGCGGGCAGGCGGCCCGCTTCAGGGTGTTTCTCGCCAACCCCACGGAACAACGGCGGTTCGTCGTGCAGGCCGGTTTCGACAAGCCGCAGGTCTGCACGGACATCATCCCGGCGGCAAGCAGCGTGATCGAGTTGAATCTTGCCAGCAGCCGGCGCGGCTGGCTGGAGATGCTGCCGTTTCGTTTGGAAACCCGCTTTCCACTGGGCCTGTTCAAAGCCTGGACCTGGGTGTTCCCGAGCAGCCGCTGCCTGGTCTACCCGGCCCCAGCCCGCAACGCGCCGCCCCTGCCCAGGATCGGGCAGGGGCAATCAGGCCTGGCCAGGAAAGGTGACGGTGACCAGGTACACGGTTTGCGCAAGTATCAATTGGGAGACTCGCTGCAGCGAATTGCATGGCGCGCCAGCGCGCGTCACGACGAGTTGTACAGCCTGGAAATGGAATCCCCGTCGGATGAAGCCTGCGTGCTGGACTGGCATGCTCTGCAGGGGCTGGATGCCGAAAAGCGGCTTTCGGTTCTGACGGCATGGGTGCTGGCGGCGGAGCAAGAGCAACTGGCCTACAGCCTGGTGTTGCCCGACCGCGGCTTGCCCGCCGGCGCCGGGCCGGACCATCGCTCGGCCTGCCTCGAAATGCTGGCGCTTTACGACCCATGAGCAGCGACAGCGCAAAGCGGGCCGCGCTCTACAACGGTCTCAGCAACGAAGGCATCTGTTGGACGATAGCCTGCCTCGGCGTCAGTCTGCTGCCGCAGCTTCACAGCATGACCCTCGCGCTGATACTGCTCACCGTTGTGCCCATCCTGTGGCGTCTGTTCGCCCAGTTCCGCAAGTGGCGCCCGCTCCCGATCGTACTCAGGGTGCTGGCCACGGCCATTGCCGTGGCCGTGCTGGTTCTGACCTATGGCGGGCTCGTAGGCCGGCGAACCGCCATTACCCTGCTGTCCCTGATGCTGTCGCTGAAACTGCTGGAAACGTTCCGCACGCGCGACGCCAGGATCATCGCCTGCCTCAGCCTGTTCCTGTGCGCAACGCAATTCCTGTTCACACAGGGCATGGTGATGGTTTTATACATGACCGCCTGCCTGCTCGCCGCGCTGATTGCATTGATCTACCTGCAGCGCTGGGAAGCGCTGAGGCCGCTGGGCAAATCGCCGGGACCGCCTCGCGGCATGTTCGCGGAACTCGGCTTCAGCGCCCGCATGCTGGTGCTCGCCCTGCCGGTCGGCATCGCCCTGTTCCTGTTGTTCCCGCGCTGGGGCAGCCCGCTGTGGGGCGTGCCGGAAGAAGCGCTGGATTCGAGGTCGGGGTTGTCAGACAGCATGTCGCCCGGTTCCATCCAGAGCCTGTTCATGGACGACTCACCGGCATTCCGCGTCCAGTTCGACGGCGCCATTCCCCGCCACAGCGAACTCTACTGGCGCGGCCCCGTGCTTTGGAACTTCGACGGCAAGGAGTGGAGCAGATCCTACCTGAGTCGGAACCTGCGGGCCATGCGCAAGCCGGACCCAAACAAGGCCATCTATCGTTACACGATGCAGGTCGAGCCGACCGAGCAGCGCTGGCTGTACGCGCTGGATTACCCTGCCGTGCTGCCGCCGCATACGCATTTGAGCATGAGCTACGAACTGCTGTCGAACCGGCCTGTAACCCAATTACGCAATATCACCGTGGCCTCGGACCCGAATTTCACGGACAGCCCGAAGATCAAACAAACCCTGCTCAGGGCGGCGCTCGAACTGCCGCCGGGGTTCAATCCGAGAACCGCCGCGATGATGGCCAAGTGGCGCGCCGAGGAAAAGAGCGACTCCGCGATCGTGCGGCGCGCGCTGGCGTTCTTCAACCGCGAAAACTTCCGCTATACGCTCAACCCGCCCCTGCTCAGCAATAATACGGTCGACGAGTTCCTGTTCGATACACGCAAGGGTTTCTGCGAACACTACGCCTCTGCGTTTACCGTCATGATGCGCATGGCGGGTATCCCGGCCCGCGTCGTTACCGGTTACCAAGGCGGCTGGTACAACGAACTCGGCGCCTACCTGCTGGTCAGGCAATCCGATGCGCATGCCTGGTCGGAGGTCTGGGTCAGGGGCGCCGGCTGGACCCGTATCGACCCCACCGCCGCGGTCGCGCCCGGGCGTGTCGAGGAGGGTGCGCTGGACCTGCTGGCGCAGCGCCGCCACCTGCTGGACTTCGCCTGGTTGCGCAACGCGCGGAACACGTTTGATCTGCTGCAGCGGGGCTGGAACGACTGGGTCATCGCCTTCAACCACGACAGGCAGTCGAGGCTGTTCACCGGTTTCGGCTGGGGCCTGTTTGACGCCAACAAGCTGGTTGCCGCGATGGTCGCGGTCAGCATCCTGATCACCCTCGCGCTTTACCTGCTGCTGCCGGTAATCGGCCGGTTCCGGGCCGCGCGCAAGCAGGACCGGGTCGTCAGGCTGTGGCGCGTGTTTTCCACCCGCTTGCGCAAGGCCGGCGCACGGGCTGCACCGTGGATGGCGCCGAAGGAACTGGCGGCCATCGCCGGCAGTCAATTAAGACAACAGGCCGGGGAAATTGACCGGATCGCGGAATTGTACACACTATGCCGTTACTCGCCGCGCCGCGGCCATGAGGCCGAACTGGAGGCCTTGATCAAGGGTTTTCACCCGCGGCCGGCATCGTAGGGCCATTGACTCCCTGCCATGCGGGGGTAGGATGTAACAAACGACGGAGCACAGCGATGAAATTTCAAACACGCATGTTGAGCCTGGCCACGCTCGGCGGCTTGCTGTTATCGGCCTGCACCAGCGTGCCCGTGCAACTGCAGGGCGACTACAGCAACCTCAACCCGAAGGCCGCCGCCAACAAGGATATCGGCACCCGGGTGCGGTGGGGCGGCGTGTTACTGGAAACGCACCCCGAAGCCGACCATACCTGTTTCGAGATCCTGTCTCGGCAATTGCAGAGTTCCATGCGGCCAGTCGAATCCGACGAGGCCAGCGGCCGGTTCATCGCCTGTAAAGCCGGATTTTATGACCCGGAAGTGTTCGTCAAGGGACGTGAAGTCACGGTCACCGGAACCCTGGTCCGCATCGACAGACGCAAGGTGGGAAACTACGACTATACCTACCCCGTGGTCAATGCTGACTTCATCAGTCTCTGGCCCAAGCGCCGCGAAGTCATTTACAGAGAGCCCTTTATCCCGTTCAGCCCGTACTACTGGTACTACCCATACCCGTACTATTTTTACCGGTACCCATTTTAGGCCGGCCCTGGCAAGCGGCGAGCCGATCACGGCCGATGCCTTTGTTCGAAGGGTTTCCGGAGGATTTTTTCAGTTTCTTCGAGGAACTGACAGCGAATAACAACCGCCCCTGGTTCAATGCCAACAAGCGCCGTTACCGCGACTCGGTGCTGCTGCCGATGGGCAGGTTCATCAGCGCCATTGCGCCGGGACTGAAATCCATTTCATCGAGTTACACGGCCGATCCCCGCCCCAACGGCGGTTCCATGTTCCGCATTTACCGTGATACGCGCTTTCTCAAGGACAAAACCCCGTACAAGACCCACGCAGCCTGCCATTTCCGGCATGTTGCAGGCCGCGATGCGCACGCCCCCGGCTTCTACGTTGAATTCGCCATCGACGGCATCCGTATCGGCGGTGGTATCTGGCGGCCGCCCGCCAGGCAACTGGGCACGATCAGGGCGTTCATCGCCGATAACCCGGCCGCCTGGGAAAAATTGCGTCATTCCGCGGCCGTCCGCCGGGCAGGCGGCATCCAGGGCGAAGCGCTGCAGCGCCCCCCGCGCGGATACGGAACCGACAGCCGCCACCTCGAAGACCTCAAGCGCAAAACCTTTTTTGTGATGCAACGCGCTGGCACGGAACTGGCCCGGTCGGCCGTGCTGGTGGACGCCACCATCAGCGCGTTCCGTAGCGCGGCTGAACTCAACCGCTTCCTGACCATGGCGCTCGAATTGCCCGCCTGATACTTGCAGGCCGTATTTTTACTGTATATATTTACAGTAATCATAACCGGATCACGTACCCATGTCCGTCAAGATGCTGACGAAAAGACAAAAGGAAATTCTCACTTTTATATCTAATCATATTGATTCTGAAGGATTTCCTCCGACAAGAAGTGAGCTATCCGCACATTTCGGGTTTCGTTCCCCGAATGCCGCGGAAAGTCACCTGCGGGCACTGGAAGGCAAGCAAATGCTCCGTATCGGCGCCGGGCGCTCACGCGGCATCGTGCTGACCGCTCTGGCTCGGAGCAACCTGGCCGTGACCGGCGGGCGGCGGCGACCGATACCGCTGGTCGGGCGGGTTGCCGCCGGCAGCCCGATCCTGGCGGAGGAAAACATCGAGCACGAATACCGCCTGGACCTGTCGCTGTTTTCACCGCGGCCGCACTACCTGCTGCGCGTCGAAGGCGACAGCATGCATGACGCGGGCATCCTCGATGGCGATCTGCTGGCCGTGCACCGCACGCCGGAAGCCCGCAACGGCCAGATCGTGGTGGCACGCCTGGACGACGAGGTTACCGTCAAGCGTTTCGAACGCAGCGGCCACCAGGTCAGCCTCCTGCCCGACAACCCGGAGTTCCAGCCTATCCGGATCGACCTCCGCAGGCAGGCTCTGGTGATCGAGGGCCTCGGTGTCGGCGTCATCCGTTCCCGCTTGTGACGGATACCGGACAAACACCGCATCCACTGTTGTGGCGCGGCCGGCAAGCCGGGCATACGATGCCCGCCCTCGCTACCGGCCACACCGGCCTCGACGACGCCCTGCCCGGCCATGGCTGGCCGCAGGGCGCGCTGACTGAAATCATTCACGCGGTCGGCGGCTGCGGTGAACTGAGCCTGTTGCTGCCGGCGCTGGCACAACTTGGGGCAGCGCAACGCTGGGTAGCCATGATCGACCCGCCATGGATACCCTACCCGCCCGCTCTGCGCGGCCATGGCCTGGCGCTGGAAAAACTGTTGCTGGTGCGCAGCCGCAGCCAGCGGGAGTCGTTGTGGGCCTGCCGGCAGGCGCTGTGCCATATACCGGCCGGAGCCGTGCTCGTCTGGCCGCAAAGCCTCAGCTTCGGTCAAATACGTACCCTGCAACTGGCTGCGAAGCGCGGACATAACATGGCCTTTGTCTTCCGCCGGGACGCAGCCGCGGACAGCCCTTCACCGGCCGCGCTGCGTTTGCGCTTGAGCGCGGACCATGACGACCTGCTGGTGCGGGTCCTGAAGTGCCGCGGCCGGCGGCCGGCGGCCGCCATACGTGTGCAGGGCCTCAACCGGGTCCGGTCGACCTCACCGGGGCAGGCGACTCATCAATGCTTGATACCGCCCCTGGTCAGGTCGAGCGGATCCAGCAAACGCTCCAGGTCCTCGTCCGACAACTCCGTGGTTTCTCTCGCGACCTCGCGTATGGGCCGGCCCTCCTTGTAGGCCTGCTTGGCCGTCGCCGCACCCACTTCGTAACCGATTACGGGGTTCAGCGCGGTTACCAGTATCGGGTTACGCTCGAGGGCTTCATTGACCCTGTCCTCGTTGACGGTAAAGCCGCTGATCGCGGAATCCGCCAGCAGGCGGCTCGAACTTGCCAGGATCGCGATGCTCTGCAGCAGGTTATGCGCAATCACCGGCAACATGACGTTGAGCTGGAAGTTACCCGCCTGCCCACCGATGGTGACGGTCAGGTCGTTGCCGATCACCTGCGCGCAAACCATGCAGACCGCTTCGGGGATTACCGGGTTGACCTTGCCAGGCATAATGGATGAGCCCGGCTGCAAGGCCGGCAGGGCGATATCACCGATCCCGGCCAGCGGCCCGGAGTTCATCAACCGCAGATCATTCGCGATCTTCGTCAGGCTCGCCGCCAGGGTCTTGAGCTGACCCGACAATTCCACCGCCGCATCCTGCGAACTGATGCCTTCGAAATAGTTCTCGGCCGATTCGAAATCAAAGCCGGCAGAGCGGCTCAACGCGGCCGCGATACGCGGTCCGAACTCTGGATGGGCGTTGATCCCCGTGCCGACGGCGCTGCCGCCCTGGGGTAATTGCCGCAAGCGCGTCAAGGCCGACTCGATGCGTGCGATGTTGGAACGAATCTGCGCCGCCCAGCCTGACAGTTCCTGGCCGAACGTGACCGGCATCGCATCCATCAGGTGGGTACGGCCGGTTTTGACCGTATCCGCCAGGCTGTTGGACTTCTCGTCCAGCACGGACACCAGGTGGCGCAGGGCCGGCAGCAATTGTTCGCTGGTCTCGAGGCAGGCGCTGACCTGGATGGTCGTCGGGATCACGTCATTGGAGCTTTGTCCCATGTTGACGTGATCGTTGGGGTGTACCTGGGTGCCCGCCGCGCCCGCGAGGTGCGCAATCACCTCGTTCGCGTTCATGTTGGTGCTGGTTCCGGAACCGGTCTGAAATATATCGATTGGAAAATGATCATCGACCTCGCCGGCGGTGACCTTGGCGGCAGCCGCGGTGATCGCGTCGCAAATCTCGTCATCGAGCAAGCCCAGGTCGTGGTTGACCGCCGCGGCGGCGGATTTGATCAGTCCCAGCGCCCGGATAAATCCCCTCGGCATGGTCAGGCCGCTGATCGGAAAATTGTTCACCGCGCGTTGCGTCTGTGCGCCCCAGAGCGCGTCCGCCGGCACCTCGAGCTCACCCATCGTGTCTCTTTCTGTACGGGTTTTGGTCATGACCTTTCTCCATCTGAAAATTCAGCCTGTATTATAGCGCCGGAGCCGTGTGCAGAGGGAAAAACCGGGCCTGGATCCAGCGGTATTTTTGCGTCTTTGGCGCCGCGCCGAAGCAGCGGGGAATTTCCGCCGGAATGGGAAAATGCGGGGATACCGGGGTTATAATGCCGTGTTGACCAAGAGAGCCGAGAATTATGCAGTTTTCGTCCCTGACCGCCGTCTCATCCGTCGACGGACGCTACGCGGAAAAAACCGCCGGATTGCGCGGGATTTTCAGTGAGTACGGCCTGATCCGCCACCGGGTCATCATCGAAGTACGCTGGTTCCAGGCGCTGGCGGCGCACGCGGAACTTCCGCAAATCGAAGCCCTCAGCCCCGAGGCCAACGCCTGCCTGGAAAAGCTGCTTGAAGATTTCGATAGCGAAGACGCCAGCCGCATCAAGGCGATCGAAGCGACCACGAACCACGATGTCAAGGCCGTCGAATACTATCTCAAGGAGTGCTTTTCACGGCAGCGGGAACTGCAGGGCAAGGCCGAATTCCTGCATTTTGCCTGCACCTCGGAGGACATCAACAACCTCGCCTACGCCCTGATGATGAAAACCGCGCGCGACGAAGTGTTCCTGCCGGTATTCACGCAACTGGAACAGGCATTGACGGCCATCGCGGCCCAGAACGCAGACGTAGCGATGCTGTCGCGCACGCACGGCCAAAGCGCATCACCGACGACGCTGGGAAAGGAATTCGCGAACGTCGTTGCGCGTCTCCTGCGGCAAAAGACCTTGTACGAACGACAGGCCATATTCGGCAAGATCAACGGCGCGGTGGGGAATTTCAACGCTCACATGGTCGCCTGTCCGCAGCTCGACTGGCCCGAGTTTTCACGCCGTTTCGTGGCGTCCCTGGGGTTGGACTGGAATCCGTGGACAACCCAGATCGAGCCGCACGACTGGATGGCGGAGAGCTTTCAAACGCTGAGCCGCTACAACACCATACTGATCGATCTGTGCCGGGATATCTGGGGCTACATCTCCATCGGCTACTTCAGCCAACAACCGGCGGACGGGGAAGTCGGGTCGTCGACTATGCCGCACAAGATCAACCCCATCGACTTCGAAAATGCCGAGGGCAACTTGGGGCTCGCCAACGCCCTCTTTGCGCATTTCGCATCGAAGCTCCCGGTCTCCCGCTGGCAGCGCGACCTCACCGACTCGACGGTGTTGCGCGCGATCGGCACCGCGGCCGGGCATTCGCTGATCGCATACGCGTCGCTGCTCAAGGGCCTGGGCAAGATCAGGGTCAACAAGGCCCGGCTGGCAGCGGACCTGGAAGACAGCTGGGAAGTACTGGCTGAACCGATCCAGACCGTCATGCGGTTGCATGGCATCGCCAACCCGTACGAACAACTCAAGACCCTGACGCGCGGCAGGCGCATCGACGCGGAGACGCTGCACGAATTCATCCGGCAGCTGGATATCCCCGAGTCCGCACGGCGTCAGTTGCTCGAACTGCAGCCCGCCGGCTATACCGGGAATGCGGCCGCCATGGCGGCGCGGGCCGGGATTGACGCCGACCCCGAAGAGAAACATTTGCTGCAATCGCCCGGCAGGAAAAAACCGCGCTGAGCCGCCGCCTTGCCTGGCTTGATGAACCCAAAGACCTTTCTTGCCGAATACTGGCAGAAACAGCCCTGCCTGATGCGCCAGGCCTTTCCGGGCTTCAAACCCTTGCTTGACCGCGACGACCTGGCCGGCCTGGCCTGCGAGGAAGCGGCTGAATCCCGCCTGGTCAAGGGCAGCATGGAGGCCGCGGACTGGGAGGTCTATCACGGGCCCTTCAGCGAGGCCAATTTTTCGCGCTTGCCGGACAGTAACTGGACGCTGCTGGTGCAAGACGCCGAAAAACACTACGGGCCGCTGCAGGCATTGATGCAACAGTTCGATTTCATACCGCAGTGGCGTCTCGACGACCTGATGATATCCTTCGCTGCGACCGGGGGTTCGGTCGGGCCGCACGCCGATGAATACGACGTCTTTCTGCTGCAGGCCGAGGGCAAACGGCGCTGGCAGATCGCCGCCCATTTCGATCCCGCGCTGTTGCCCGGCTGTGCGCTGAAGGTGCTGCGAAACTTCAACGCCGAGCAGGAGTGGCTGCTGGAGCCCGGCGACCTGCTGTACCTGCCCCCGCGGGTGGCCCATTACGGCCTCGCCCTGGAGCCGTGCATGACCTGGTCGATCGGCGCGCGCGCGCCATCCGCCGCCGATCTTTTGCAGGCCCGCGGCGAATGGCTAGCGCAAGCCGATGATCAAGGCGGTTTCTACGCCGACCCGGACCTGCAGGCGCCCGGGCGCGCCGGCGAAGTCACCTCACAAGCCCTGGCCGGGCTGCGCGAACTGATGCGGGCCAGTATTCGCGACGACGAAGAAACCAATACGTTTCTGGCCGCTTTTCTCAGCCGATTCAGGCTCGCCCACGAGCCGGCCGAACCCCCGCATTCCGTGGCCGCGGGCCGGGTCTTCGACGCCATCAAAAACGGCCAGCGCTTGTTGCGCAACCCGTGGACCCGACTGACCTGGATCGAAACCAGGACAGGCGCCCGGCTGCTGGCCGCCGGCCAGCCCCACGAATGCAGCGTCGAACTGGCCGCAGCCCTGTGCGAATGGGAGCAGCCGAGGCTCAGCCTCGACATGCTCGATCGCCGGGAACTCGACGTGCTTACCGAACTGATCAACCAGGGCCACTTTTCCCTGTAATGCAGTGCGACTTCCGTGTGCGGTCCGGGCAGAGCGTGACGGAACATGATGCCAAGAAGCCTCTCGGCAGGTTATAATGGTCGGCTCACTGTTAAACTTGGACAACGTCATATCGTGAGCTCAACAATCCAGCAGTTAAACCGGTCCTCGCACCTTTTCGGCGGCAATGCGCCCTATATCGAGAGCTGGTACGAAAGCTGGCTGGAAGACCCTGGTAGCGTTCCCGCGCAATGGCAAAAGTATTTTGCCGGGCTCGAAGGCCCGGGCGACGGGGCCGGTGGGCGGGCGGAAACGGGGCGCCTGGCCGTCGCTGAACGGTTTCGAGGCATCGCCGCGCGCCGCAGCACGAACGGCCGCGCCGTCGAGCAGACCGAGCACAAGCAGGCAGGTGTATCGCGCCTGATCAACTCGTACCGCATACGCGGTCACGAGATCGCCCGGCTCGACCCCCTGGGCAGACCCCATCACGAACCGGCTCCGGACCTGCAGCTGGCATTTCACGACCTCGACGAATCGGACCTGGACAAGGAGTTCGACACCGGGGCCCTGGCGGCGCCGGACCGCATGACGTTGGCCGCAATCATCGAATTATGCCAACGCGTCTACTGCAAGAGCATTGGCATCGAATACATGCATATCGTCGATACGGCCAAGCGCGACTGGCTGCGCCAGCGACTGGAAGGTTCGCAGGGCTTTTATGACATCGGCGATGAGGAGCGCGTGCGAATCCTGCAGATGCTGACCGCGGCGGAGGGCCTGGAGAAGTATCTGCATTCACGCTACGTCGGGCAAAAACGTTTCTCCCTCGAAGGCGGTGACAGCCTCATACCGCTGTTGCATGAAACCATGCTCCACGGCGGCAAGAATGGCGTGCAGGAGGTCGTGATCGGCATGGCCCACCGCGGCCGGCTCAACGTGCTGGTGAACATCCTCGGCAAATCACCGTCGATATTGTTCGATGAATTCGAAGGCAAAAACACGGACACCGACCCGGATCGCCCGGGCGACGTCAAATACCACCTCGGCTTCGCCTCGGATATCCAGACCAGCGGCGGCGCCATGCACATGGCGCTGGCGTTCAACCCGTCGCACCTGGAAATCGTCGACCCGGTGGTGCTGGGTTCGGTGCGGGCGCGACAAACCCGGCGCGGCGACAAGAGCCGCAAAGCGGTCATGCCCATACTGGTCCATGGTGACGCCGCCTTTTCGGGACAGGGCGTGGTCATGGAATTGTTCCAGATGTCCGAGGTGCGGGGGTTCGCGGTGGGCGGCACATTGCATATCATCGTCAACAACCAGATCGGGTTTACCACCAGCGAGCCCGCGGACCTGCGCTCGACGGCCTATTGCACGGCCATTGCCAAAATGGTGCACGCGCCGATTTTTCACGTCAACGCGGACGACCCCGAAGCCGTTCACCATGTCATGAAAATCGCCTGTGACTTCCGCCAGCAGTTCAAGCGCGACGTCGTCATCGACCTCGTTTGCTACCGGCGCCACGGCCACAACGAAGCCGACGAACCGGCCGCGACGCAGCCATTGATGTACAAGATTATCCGCAACATGCCGACGACGCGGCAGAAATTCGCTGATGACCTCATCGCGCGCAAAATCATCGACAAGGAGACCCCGCGCCAGATGATGGACGCATACCGGCACAAGCTGGACGAGGGCGAACAGGTCGCCAACGTGGATTCGACGCTCCCGGGTAACCCCAATGCGGCCAACTGGCACGATTACGACCACCGCATCGAAACCGATGGGCCCGTCGATACCCGTTTCGACCTCGACAAGCTCAAGCAACTGACGGAACGCATGACCCGCCTGCCGGACGGCTTCGAACTCCATTCCAGGGTACGGAAGATCAATGACAACCGGCGCAAGATGGCCGCGGGCGAATTGCCCCTGGACTGGGGTTTCTGCGAAACCGCGGCTTATGCCAGCCTAATCAGCCACGGTACACGCCTGCGCCTGGTCGGACAGGATTCGGCCCGCGGCGCCTTTTTTCACCGTCACGCGCAGCTGCACAACCAGGCCGACGGCGCCGTCATCACGCCGTTGGCCGAAATCGACCCTGACGTCAGCGTGGAAATCATCGACTCACTGCTGTCGGAAGCAGCCGTTGCCGGTTTCGAGTACGGCTACGCTTCCGCCTCACCGCGCACCCTGGTCATCTGGGAAGCACAATTCGGTGACTTTGCGAATGGCGCGCAGGTCGTCATCGATCAGTTCATCACCTCGGGCGAGGCCAAGTGGGGCCGCATGTGCGGTCTGGTGCTGTTCCTGCCGCACGGCTACGAGGGACAAGGCCCGGAGCATTCCAGCGCTCGCCTGGAGCGCTTCATGCAGCTGTGCTCGAATCTGAACATCCAGGTTTGCATTCCTACGACGCCGGCCCAGATGTTTCACCTGATACGCCGGCAAATGCTGATGCATACGCGTAAACCGCTGATCGTCCTGACGCCCAAGAGCCTGCTGCGCAACAAGGCGTCCACGTCGACCCTGGAGGAACTCAGCGACGGCGCCTTCCAGGAATGCATCGACGATCCGACGATCGAAGACAAGGACAAGGTCAAACGCGTTATCCTGTGCTCCGGCAAGGTCTATTACGATCTGGCCGCGGCGCTCGAGGAGTCGGGCCAGGAGGACATCGCCGTCATACGGATTGAGCAGCTCTACCCGATACCACATGCCAGCCTGCGTGAAAAACTGGACCGTTACCCGCAGGCGACGGAAGTGGCCTGGTGCCAGGAAGAACCGCAGAACCAGGGCGCCTGGTATCAGAGCAGGCACAACCTGATCGCCGCCATCGACGCGGAGCAGACACTTTATTACGTGGGCCGGCCCAGTTCCGCCTCACCGGCGACCGGCTACCACCGACTGCACGTGGAAGAGCAAAAGGCCCTGGTGGCCGAGGCCATTACCGCCGGCGCCGGTTTCAAACAATGATTGGCGCCAACCCCGATCCGGGGGCTGCCGAGAAAGGAGAACGATGAGTACAGAGATCAAAGTCCCGGGCTTGCCCGAATCCGTTACCGACGCAACGGTCGCTGCGTGGCACAAAAAGCCCGGCGACAAAGTCGGGCGCGACGAAAACCTGCTCGATTTGGAGACGGACAAGGTCGTACTCGAAGTGCCCTCCCCGATCGACGGCGTGCTGCAGAAGATCAGCCGCGAAACGGGTGAGACCGTCACCAGCGGCGAAGTGCTCGGCGTACTCGAGGAGGCGGAAGAGCCCGCTGAGGACGCGGACGAGGAAGCAGCGGACAAGACCGGGGAGCCCGCCTCGGAGGCCGAAGCCGATGCGGCGGAGCCCGAAGACGATGAGGCGAAGCCCGAAGAGGGTGAGACAGAGCCCGAGGAGGACGAGACGGAGCCCGAGGATGGCGAGACAGAACCCGAGGGTGGCGAGACGGAGCCCGAGGATGGCGAGACGGAACCCGAGGAAGAAGTGGCCGAATCGAAGTCGAAATCGGAACCCGTTCTCAGCCCGGCCGCCCGCCGGCTGGCGCAGGAGGAGCATGCCGACGTCAGCCAACTGAGCGGCAGCGGGCGCGGCGGACGCATTACCAAGGGCGATGTACTCAGGCAGGTTCGCCAGGGACCGTCAAGCGACAGGCGGCCGCAAGAACGGGTCAAAATGACGCGCCTGCGTGCCCGCATCGCCGAGCGCATGAAAGCGGCACAGAACACGGCCGCGATCCTGACCACGTTCAACGAGATCGACCTCCAGTCGGTGCTGGATCTGCGCAGCAAATACAAGCGGCAATTCGAACAGACGCACGGCGTCAAGCTCGGGCTGATGTCCTTTTTCGTACGCGCGGTTTGCGAGGCCCTCGACAGGCATCCGATCGTCAACGCCTCACTGGAGGAAGACGAGATCGTCTATCACGGCTACCAGGATATCGGCATCGCGGTCTCGACCGAACGCGGACTGCTGGTACCGGTCTTGCGCGACGCGCAGGCGATGACGCTGGCCGGCATCGAGAACGGAATCCGGGAATATGCCGCCAGCGCGAGAGACGGTTCCATCGCGCTTGAAGACTTGCAGGGCGGCACCTTCACGATCACCAACGGCGGCACTTTCGGCTCGCTGCTTTCAACGCCGCTTTTGAACCCGCCGCAAAGCGCCATCCTCGGCATGCACGCCATCCAGGAGCGGCCGATGGTCGTTGACGGCGAAGTGCAGGTGCGGCCCATGATGTACGTCGCGCTGAGCTACGACCATCGCCTGATCGACGGTAAGGACGCCGTGCAGTTCCTGGTCGCGGTCAAGGAAGCGCTGGAGGACCCGGCGCGAATGTTGCTGGATATCTAGACTAGCCATTACAGGGGTTGCAGGACAAAAAATCATGAGTGAAAAGTTCGACGTTATAGTAATCGGTGGAGGTCCAGGCGGTTATGTCGCCGCCATTCGCGCGGCGCAACTGGGGCTCCAAACGGCGTGTATCGACAGGTACAGCGACAGCGATGGCAAAGCCGCGCTCGGCGGCACTTGCCTGAATGTGGGCTGCATACCGTCGAAAGCGCTGCTGGACAGTTCCAAGCACTACCAACACCTCACCCATGAATTCGCCGACCACGGCATTACCGCCTCCGACGTCAGTATCGACGTGGAAAAGATGGTGCAGCGCAAGGACGCGGTCGTCACGCAACTGAACAAGGGCGTCGCGCAATTGTTCAAGGCCAATAAGATCCGCCAGTATCACGGCCGGGGAAAACTGCTGGCCGGGCGTCAGGTCGAGTTCACGGCGCACGGGTCCGGGGACACGCAACAGCTGCAGGCAGACAACGTGATCCTGGCAAGCGGCTCCGTACCGAGCGCCATCCCCAACGTGGAATACGACGGAGAATACATCATCGACAATGTCGGCGCGCTGGCCATGACCTCGGTTCCGCAACGCCTCGGCGTCATTGGCGCCGGGGTCGTCGGCCTGGAACTCGGCTCGGTGTGGCGGCGTCTCGGCGCCGAAGTGACCTTGCTCGAGGCTTTGCCCGATTTCCTTCCCGCGGCCGACCAGGACATCGCCAAGCAAGCGGCGCGGGAATTTAAGAAGCAGGGGCTGGATATACGTCTCGACACGAAAGTCAAATCCGCGGAAATCGCCGGGGGTGAGGTCAAGGTCACACTGGATGGCGACAAGGACGAAGGCGAGCTCTGCTTTGACCGGCTGCTGGTGGCCGTTGGCCGCAAGCCCTACACCGAGGGGCTTCTGGCCGATGACAGCGGGGTCGAACTCAACGAGCACGGGCAGATCAGCGTCAACGAGCGCTCCCAGACCTCCGCCGACGGCGTCTGGGCGGTCGGCGATTGCGTGCGCGGCCCGATGCTCGCGCACAAAGCCTCCGAAGAGGGCATTGCGGTGGCGGAGCTGATCGCCGGCCGCGCTGCCCATATACATTTCGATACGGTGCCCTGGGTCATTTACACGGATCCGGAAATCGCCTGGGTTGGCAAGACCGAGCAGCAGTTGCAGGAAAGTGGAACGGCCTACCGTGCCGGTACCTTTCCATTCGCAGCCTCCGGCAGGGGAATGGCGCTGGGCCACGCGGCCGGGATGGTAAAGATCCTGGCCGATGAAGCCAGCGACGAAATACTCGGTGCGCATATTATCGGCCCCAGCGCCTCCGAGCTGATCGCCGAATGCGTCGTCGCCATGGAATTTCACGGCGCCGCGGAAGACCTTGCAATGATCGTGCATGCGCATCCGACCCTGTCCGAGGCGGTGCATGAAGCGGCCCTGAATGTGGCCAAACGGGCCATTCACCGAGGCAACTGATATGACCGCCATGGCAAAAAAATTCAGGGCCTTTCGTATCCACGACGATGCGGAGGGCTACCGCGCGGGAATCGAGGATGTCGGCATAGACGACCTCAGCGAAGGTGACGTCACCATCCGCTGCGAGTGGTCGGGCATCAATTACAAGGATGCGCTGGCCGCCACCGGCAAGGGCAGGATTCTGAAAAAGTTTCCCCTGACCGGAGGTATCGACGTCGCCGGGGAAGTGATCGATTCCCGTTGCGGGTCATTTTCGCCGGGCGACAAGGTCCTGGTCACCGGTTGCAGCCTGTCCGAGACACGCGACGGCGGCTACAGCCAATACCTGCGCCTCGACAGCGCGCACGTCGTCCCGCTGCCCGAAGGCCTGAGCACCCGCGAGGCAATGGGCATCGGCACTGCGGGTTTCACCGCGGCCATTTCGCTCTACCGCATGGAAGCCCTGGGCCAGACGCCGCAAATGGGTCCGATCGTCATCACCGGCGCCAGCGGCGGCGTCGGCAGTTTTGCCATCGACATCCTCAGCAACGCCGGCTACGAAGTGCACGCCATCAGCGGGAAAACGGATCAGTTCGACTACCTCGAAACCCTCGGCGCCAGCCAGTGTATTTCGCGCCACGAGCTGCACTGGGAAGAACAACCGCTGGGTTCCGTGCGCTGGGCCGGCTGCATCGATAACGTCGGCGGGGACATGTTGGCCGGTATCAGCCGCGTCATTGGGCTGTGGGGCAATATTGCCGTTTGCGGCATGGCCGGCGGGGTCGGCCTGCATGCGACCAACCTGCCGCTGATCTTGCGCGGCGTCAGCCTGATCGGTATCAGTTCCAACAACGCGCCCATGGCTATCAGGAAAACCCTCTGGGCGCGGCTGTCCGGTGACTGGAGACCGCGCTGTCTGGACGCCATCGTCAACCGGGAGGTCAGCCTGGAAAACCTTGCCGATGCATTCGACAGCCTGATCGCGGGCCGCTCAGTCGGCCGGATTGTCGTCGACCTGTCTTGACCGCTGTAGCTGCAATTTACGGCTCACATGGTGCATAATTCACCGGCAGGGTGATCCATGGGCGGATTTGGGCAAATATCTGTATGGCTAAAGTGCTGATAGTCGACGATTCTCCAGCCCATGTTCTGGCGCTGAAACAGCTCGTTGAACAATGGGGCCACGTCGCGCTGACAGCGCCGGACGGCGACAAGGCGATCGCGGCAGCCCGCCAGGAGCAGCCCGATGTTATATTGATGGATGTCGTCATGCCCGGTATGAACGGCTTCCAAACCGCACGAAAACTGACCCGCAGCGAGTCGACAAAGACGATTCCGATCATTTTCGTCAGTATCCGGTCCGAAGAGGCCGACCGCGTCTGGGGTATGCGCCAAGGGGCCATCGCCTACATCACCAAGCCGGTCAATCCGGAAACGTTATGTGATGCGATCGCGGACGCTGTCGCGGCCTGAACCCGGGCCAGCACACACGTTGAAACTGAAAAGCTGAAATCTAGGAGGATTTTGTATGAGCATAAAAGTCGGTGACCGAATTCCCACAACGGTCCTAACCCAAATGACGGATCAGGGCCCGCAGCCGGTGTCCACGGAAGATTATTTCGGCGGGCGCAAAGTCGTACTGTTCGCGGTGCCCGGCGCCTTCACGCCTACCTGCTCTGCCAAGCACCTGCCCGGCTTCATCGAGCACCGGGACGAATTTGCCGACAAGGACGTGGACGCCGTCGCCTGCATGGCGGTCAACGACGTGTTCGTCATGCACGCCTGGGGCAAGGATGCAAATGCCGAAGGCATCGACATGCTGGCCGATGGAAACGGGGAATTTACGGCGGCGCTGGGACTGGAAATGGACGCTTCCGCGTTTGGCATGGGTACCCGCTGCCAACGCTTCGCCCTGGTTGCCGACGACGGTGTCGTCACGCAGCTTCTGGTCGAGGCGCCCGGGGAGTTCCGCGTAAGTTCCGCGGAATCGGTACTCGCCGCGCTCTGATTGCCGACAACCCTGGAACCGCCGCGACATCGGCGGCGGTTCCAGCCTAGTCTTCTTCCGCTTCTTCTTCGGACTGGATCTTGGCCACGGCCACCAGGTTTTCGTCTTCATCCAGCCGGATCAGCGTCACCCCCTGGGTATTGCGGCCCAGCGTCGAAATCTCGTCGGCATGGGTTCTGACCAGCGTGCCGCCGTCTGAGATCAACATGATGTCGTCGTCGTCCGTTACCTGCAAGGCGGCGATGAGGTCGCCGTTGCGCTCGGAGGTCCGGATGCCAATGACGCCCTGGCCGCCCCGGCCCTGTCGGTGGTGTTCGCCGGGCTGCGAACGTTTGCCGTAGCCGCGCTGGGTTGCGGTCAGGATATCCCCCTCCCCCAGAACCAGCATCGACACGACGCGCTGGCCCGGCTGCAAACGGATACCGATCACACCGCGTGCCGTGCGGCCCACGGTGCTGACGTCGCTCTCGGCGAATCGAATGCACTTGCCTGAATTGGCGAACAGCATGATATCGCTGTCACCGGCGGTAATCTCGACGTTGACCAATTCGTCGTCCTGATCGAGGTTGATGGCCCAGATCCCGTTCGCACGCTGATTGCGGTAAGCTGTCAGCGGCGTTTTCTTGACGATGCCGTTGCGCGTTGCGAAAAACACGAAACGGTCTTCGGAATATTCGCGCACCGGCAGTACGGCGTTGACACGCTCGTCTTTCTCCAGCGGCAGCAGGTTGACGATGGGCTTGCCCCGGCTTACATGGCTGGACTGCGGCAACTCGTACACCTTCAGCCAGTAAATTTTGCCGCGGGAGGTAAAGCACAGCAGCGTGTCATGGGTATTGGCAACGAATATTTCGTCGATAAAGTCTTCTTCCTTGACCCTCGTCGCCGACTTGCCTTTGCCGCCTCGCCGCTGTGCCTGGTAGCGGTCCAGGGACTGCGATTTTGCATAACCCCCATGCGACAGTGTCACCACCACGTCTTCCTCGGTGATAAGGTCTTCGAGGCTGAGATCCAGCTTCTTGTCCAGGATGACCGTGCGGCGGGGATCGGCGTACTGCTCACGCACACTTTCAAACTCCTCGCGGATGACGCTCATCAGGCGCGCCGGTTCGGAGAGAATCTCCAGCAACTCCTTGATGGAACCGAGAATCTCGACGTACTCGGTGGTCAGTTTCTCCTGCTCCAGGCCGGTGAGCCGGTGCAGACGCATATTGAGGATTTCCTGCGCCTGTGCCGGGGACAACTGGTAACCCTTATCGGTCAAACCGTACCGAGGTTCGAGGTTCTCCGGCCGTGACGTGTCCGCGCCGCCCTGCCCGAGCATGTCCCGCACCAGGCCCGGTTGCCACAAGCGGTCAAGCAGCCGCTCTTTCGCATCCGTGGGCGTCGGCGACGACTTGATCAGCGCTATCAGTTCATCGAGATTGACCAGCGCAACCGTCAAGCCTTCCAGCACGTGAGCCCGGTTCCGGGCCTTGCGCAGTTCGAATAACGTGCGCCGCGTCACCACTTCCCTGCGATGCCCGATAAACGCCTGCAGCACTTCCTTCAGGTTCAACAGCCGCGGCTGGCCGTCAACCAGCGCCACCATGTTGATGCCGAAGACGTTCTGCATGGCGGTGTGCTTGTACAGGTTGTTGAGAACGACCTCGGGCACTTCGCCGCGGCGCAATTCGATCACGACGCGCATGCCTTCCTTGTCCGACTCGTCGCGCAAAGCGGTGATGCCTTCCAGCTTCTTGTCCTTGACCAGCTCGGCAATTTTTTCCAGCAGACGCGCCTTGTTCACCTGGTACGGCAGCTCGGTGACGATGAGCGACGCCTTGCCACTGTCATTGGTTTCGACGTGTGTCTTGGCGCGGAGATAGATGATGCCGCGACCGGTGTGGTAAGCGTCGTAGATACCTTGCGCGCCGTTGATCAGACCCGCTGTCGGGAAATCCGGCCCGGGCATGTACTGCATGAGGCCGTCGACATCGATGTCCGGGTCCTCGACCAGCGCGATGGCCGCATCAATGACTTCGCCCAGGTTGTGCGGCGGAATGTTGGTCGCCATGCCCACCGCAATACCGGCCGAACCGTTGACGAGCAGGCTGGGGATGCGGGTCGGCAGAACCAGCGGTTCCGATTCCGACTCGTCGTAGTTGGGACCGAAGTCCACGGTTTCCTTGTCCAGGTCGGCGAGTAGTTCGTGCGCCAGCCTGGACATCCGCACTTCGGTGTAGCGCATGGCTGCCGGCGCATCGCCGTCGACCGAGCCGAAGTTGCCCTGCCCGTCCACCAGCATGTAACGCATTGCGAACGGCTGGGCCATGCGCACGATCGTGTCGTAAACAGCGGCGTCACCATGCGGGTGGTATTTACCGATGACGTCACCGACGACGCGAGCGGATTTCTTGTACGCCTTGTTCCAGTCGTTGCCGAGCTCGGCCATGGCGTAAAGCACGCGCCGGTGAACCGGTTTCAGACCGTCCCGCACGTCCGGTAACGCCCGCCCGACAATGACGCTCATGGCATAGTCCATGTAGGACTGGCGCATTTCGTCTTCCAGGCTTACCTGCAGGACTTCTTTGGCGAGCTCAGCCATTAGATGTATATTCTCCGGAAGTATCTATAATTTATTGTTATATAAGTGTTTTAATTATCTCGCTTTACTGGATCTCGGACCGGCCGAGAGATTGGCGCCGCGGCTTCGGATTATAACACAAAAGGACCCTGAAATTGGCCCGTGCGGGCGCCCGGAACCCGCTTCGGCCGACGCTCGCGGACGGCGGCATTGCACCCCGCTTTATACCCGCGGATCACCCGCGTATGATGACCCTCACGCCCGGCCGCCGGGCATCGCGAAACGGAGACGACAAAATGAAGCTTTCGATCATCGGCGCCGTGAGCCTGACCGTGTTCCTGGCCATGACCGCGCCCGCCGCCCAAGCCCTGGACGAGCCCGCGGCAGCAACCAATCCTCGTGTCGTGCTGCACACCAATCACGGCAACATTACACTGGAACTGTTTCCCCGCGAGGCGCCCAAAACCGTCGCCAATTTTCTCCAGTACGTTAATGACGGTTTCTACAGCGGTACCATTTTTCACCGCGTTATCAGCTATTTCATGATCCAGGGCGGCGGCCTGACAGCCGACATGGAACCCAAGCCCACGCGCGAACCGATCATTAACGAGGCGGACAACGGGCTCAAGAACGAGCGCGGCGCCGTCGCCATGGCCCGAACCAACGACGTGAATTCCGCCACGGCGCAATTTTTCATCAATGTGGAAGTCAACCCCAGCCTCGACTATACGGGCAAGGACAATTCCCGCACCTGGGGTTACGCCGTGTTCGGCAAGGTTGTCGAGGGCATGGACGTGGTTGACGATATCCGCTTTGTCCCCACCGACGAGAACGACGCGCCCAAGGAACCCGTCCTGATCGAGTCGGCTGAAATACTCCACGGCCAATGACGACACTGTTCATTTCCGATCTGCACCTCGACGACCGCAGGCCCGAAACCACCGCACTGTTTATCGAGTTTCTGCAACGGCAGGCCCGTCACGCCGAAGCGCTGTACATACTCGGTGACCTGTTCGAGTACTGGCTCGGCGACGATGCCGACTGCGCTTGTTCCGGGCAGGTTGCCGCAGCGCTCAGCGCACTGGCTGCCGCGCGGGTCGACTGCTATTTCATGCACGGCAACCGGGATTTTTTACTCGGTGCGGACTATGCCCGGCGGGCGGCCATGACACTGCTGCCGCAGCCACACGTGATCGACCTGTACGGCGAGCGGGTCCTGCTGTTGCACGGTGACAGCCTCTGCACCGACGACACCGCTTACCAGCGTTTTCGTAAACGGGTCAGGAACCCGGCCTGGCAGCGTGCTTTTCTCGCCCGGCCGCTTCGCGCACGCAGCGTTCTGGCGGACGAGGCGCGCGCCGCCAGCGATGACTACAAGCAAGTGACGGCCGCGGAAATCATGGACGTCAACCAGGCCGCGGTCGAGGCCGAAATGTCACGCTACGGCGTTACCAGGATGATCCACGGGCACACCCACAGGCCGGCCGTGCACGAATTTCGCAGCGGCACGGAAACGGCGCGCCGCTATGTCCTCGGTGACTGGTACCACCAGGCCAGCGTGCTCAGCGTGCGCGCCGGCCATTACGCCTTGCGCCCCTAAGACCGTCCCGCAGCCGCTCCATGGCATCCAGCTCGCGCTGCGTGAATCCCGCCTGCACGCGCGCCGCCAGGTTGAAAGGCCCTTGCAATGCCGCGCCACGGTGCGCCGCCAGCAGCGCCAGGAAAGTGGCCTCGGGATCCAGTCCGCGCTGGGCGCAGCACAGGCGAAACCAGTGACTGCCGATGTCGACGTGGCGCACCTCTTCGGCGAGTATGACCTTTAGCAGCCGGGCGGTCTCGTCGTCGCCGGCGCTCTCCAGACGCTCGATCATGCCGGGGGTCACGTCCAGGCCCCGCGCCTCCAAAACCCGCGGCACCAGGGCCATGCGATACATGCAGTCAGCCGCCGTCTGCCGGGCCATCTCCCAAAGGCCGCCGTGCGCCGGAAAATCGCCATAGGCGTGACCGATCTCGCCCAGACGCTTTTGCAACAGTTGGAAGTGCCGGGCCTCGTCCGCCGCCACGGAGACCCAGTCGATATAATACTGCCGCGGCATGTCGCGGAAGCGGTGGACCGCGTCCAGCGCCAGATTGATGGCATTGAATTCTATGTGCGCGATGGCATGGACCAGCGCCGCGCGGCCGGCGGCGCTGCCGGGGCGCCGCCGCCTGAGGGCGGAAGGCGCCACCAGCCCCGGTTTGTCCGGCCGCCCCGCGGCATCTATTGGAACGACGGCCGCCTGTGGGTCAAAAACAAAGTCGTATTGCTCCGCCCTGGCCCACAAAGCGGCGACGGCCCTGCATTTCTCCCGCGGGGAAGTAAGGGACAGGCACGCGCCGGAGCAGCCGAAAATACCGACGGTCACGGCTGCCCCCTGACCGGTTGATTGCTTAAAGGTTCTTGATCAGGGCGTCGGCGAAACCGGAAGTCGATACCTGGGTCGCGCCTTCCATCTGCCGGGCAAAGTCGTAGGTGACGATTTTCTGGGCGATGGTGGCGCGGAAAGCGTCCTTGATCAGGTCCGATACCTCTCTCCAACCGATGTATTCGAACATCATCGTGCCAGAAAACATCAATGAGCTCGGGTTGACCTTGTCCAGGTTCGCGTACTTCGGCGCGGTGCCGTGGGTGGCCTCGAAAACGGCGATATGGTCCGCCATGTTGGCACCCGGGGCGACCCCCATGCCGCCGACTTCGGCCGCGATGGCGTCCGAAAGGTAATCACCATTCAGGTTGGTCGTGGCAAGCACGCTGAATTCATCCGGCCGCAACTGCATCAACTGGAAGATGATGTCCGCGATGCGGTCCTTGATGATGACCTTGCCCTCGGGGCATTTACCGTTGTGCTTGTCCCACAGATCCGCCTCGGTAATCGTGTGCTCGGGAAACTCCTCGGCCGCCACCTCGTAGCCCCATTTGCGGAACGCGCCTTCGGTGAACTTCTGGATGTTGCCCTTGTGCACCAGTGTGACGCTCGGCAGGGAGTTGTCGATGGCGTAACGAATGGCCTTGCGCACCAGGCGCTTGGAGGCGAAAGGGGAAATCGGCTTGATGCCGATCCCGGCGTCTTCAAAGAATTCAGCGCCCATCTCCTCGCGTAAGAACTTGGCCAGTTTCTTGTTCTCCGGTGTACCCGAGGCGTATTCGATACCGGCGTACACGTCCTCGGTGTTTTCACGGAAGATCACGGCATTGACCTTCTCCGGGTGGCGCATGGGCGACGGGACGCCGGTGAAATACTCGACGGGCCGCACGCAGGCATACAGGTCCATCGCCTGACGCAACGACACGTTGAGCGACCGAAAGCCGCCGCCAACGGGTGTCGTCAGCGGTCCCTTGATCGAAACGATCAGTTCACGGACCGCGTCGAGAGTCTCCGCCGGAAAATAGTTGCCGTCATAAATACCGGCGGCTTTCTCACCGAGGTACAGTTCGGCCCAATGGACTTTGCGCTTGCCGCCATAGGCCTTTTCCACCGCGGCGTCCCAGACGCGCATCGAGGCACGGGTGATATCGGGGCCGATGCCGTCGCCTTCGATGAAACCCAGGATCGGGTTGTCGGGCACCACCAGGGCGTCATTCTTGACCGTGAGTTTTTCACCGCTTTCCGGGAACTTGATATGCTGATAGGACATGCTTTGAATTCCTTGTGCTTGGAGATTGTAAACAGCCCGATATTATACGCCAGAGCAGACCAAACCGCAGTCTGTTTAGCGGCCTGTTTACGCACAAACTTGGCGCATTTCACCAACCGGTCGGCTCTGCCCGAACCCCGGTCCCAGCGGTGACTGGCCTTCCGCCTGACATGCCTGGTTGGCACGCTTCATGCATGATCCTGCATAAACCATCAAAGGAGGTAGCCATGGGTCAGGGTTCTTCAGGCAATGTCATCGCAGCCTTGTGCAGCTTTTTCATTCCCGGACTGGGACAGTTACTGCAAGGCCGCTGGATATTGGCCGGCTTCATGTTCGTGATGTCCATATTGCTCTGGATTATTCTGCTGGGCTGGCTCGTGCACCTGTGGTCGATCATCGACGCGGCCCTGTACGAGCCGCCCTGGCGTCACCGGCGTTATTACCACGGGCGCAGATACGACTGGTAAGTTACCCGGCCGGGAATTTGCGACCATGTGCCCGGCCTGTGTCCGGGTCCGCTGCTGTGCTGCGTCGTCTGCTAGAATGGAACGACCTGTTTCAGCTTCGGGACCTTACATGTATTTCAAACCCCTGCTTTTGCCGCTGTTGGCGCAAGTCCTGCTGAGCTTCATCGTCATGTACGTCATGGGCCGCAAGCGCGTCAATGAAATCAACCGCAAACACATCGACCCGCAGGAAACGGACATTCGGCTGCACTCGAGCCAGGTGTTCGTTGACTCCGCCCGGGCATCGGACAATCACGCCAATCAATACGAGACACCGGTCCTGTTCTATACCGCCATCCTGCTGACGCTGATGTTGATGATCCAGGACTGGCCCATGGTGGTGCTGGCCTGGACCTATGTCATTCTGCGTTACGTGCATGCTCTCATTCACCTGACGTACAACCGTGTGATCCACCGCTTTGCCGTGTTTGTGGTTGGCAGCCTCGTGCTGTTCGCGCTATGGTTCAGGCTCGGCTGGATCATCATGCAATCGTGAGCAGGGAGACATGGGCACGGCTAACAAAACACTGAGTGGAAGCTGCTTGTGCGGTGCGGTCGATTTCAGCGTAGCTCTACCGAGCAAATGGTGCGCGCACTGCCACTGCAACATGTGCCGCAAGGAGCATGGGGCCGGCTACGTTACGTGGGCCGGTTTCGACCGGGACCAGGTGACATTCAACGCCGACAACTCGCAACTGCGGTGGTACCAGTCCTCGCCCGGCGCCACCCGCGGCTTCTGCAGGACCTGCGGCAGCAGCATGTTTTTCCGCTCGCAGAGATGGCCGGGTGAAATACACGTGGCCCTGGGCTGTCTCAACGGCGAACTCGACCGTCGCCCGCAGGCGAACGTCTTCCTCGACCAACATGCGGCCTGGATGCCCATTGACGAGAAGCTTGCGCGGGTGGACCTGTAACTTCCCCGAAGCCGAAGGCGACGCAGCCGTGAGCGCGCACCCGGAGAGATGAAACCGGTCCGCATAGCATTGCTGCTCACGGCGGTTGTGCTGCTCTTGCTGTATGCCAGCAGCCCCGCCTGGCTGGGCGCGGTGGCCGCACGCCAACTGCCGGACGGGTGGCGGCTGGATACACTGGAAACCGGTTACCCGGGGCTGTCCGCGATCTCCGTGCACGAATTGCGCTTGCATGGCGCCACCAACGCCGGTGAGCTGTCGCTGACCGCGAAAAACCTGCGGCTCGAATATCGTGGCCTCGGTACGGCCGCCGCCGAAGCGTGGATCGATTTCCATCCACGGAACCGCCCCGCGGCCGCGGGGGCATTCGGCCCCGCTGACCTGAACTTGCCGCTGCTGGCCCCGGTCCCGTCGCTACCGCGCCTGCGGGTTGGACTGATACACGTGCGTGTGCAGGCTGCGTCAGGCAATTTACCCGCGCTGGAATTGAAGCAATTGACGCTGGCGCCGCTAGGGGACGGACGCAACCGCTTGCAAGCGGAGGTCAGCGTCACCCGGGATGCCCGCTACAACGGACGGCTGCAAGTGGAAACAGGCCCGGACGGTGTCAGCGGCAGCCTGCGGCTTCCCGCTGCCGCCGGAGAGGACGCCTGGGCCGTGGCCGACTTTGTGCAGCAACGCCGGCAGCAACCCGCCACGACACGTCTGCGGCTGTCGCTCGACGCCGGGCGCTCCGACGCGTCGTGGGCCGAGCCGTTCATAAGCGCGCTGAGCACCGGCCTGGTACAACAGCTGCGTGGCAAATTCGAGCTTGCCGGAAGCTTTTCCGGCACAGACACCCAGGTCGTGCAAAGCCTCTCATTGCGTACCGGCCAACTTCAGCTGGGTCTACGGGAAGCTGCGCTGCTGGATCGACTGCTGCCGGGTTTCAGCCTGAAGAGCGACGGGGCGGTACAGGCGCTGTGCAGCATCGCGGCCGAAATCCGGAGGCCGGAAATGCAGCGCTCGCCGCCAGCGTCGGCCCCCGTCCTCGAGGCCGATCTGGACGTGGCTTACACCTCGGCGAAGCAAAAACTGGAGCTCAAGACTTCGGGCTTCCGGCTCGGCGACATCGATTCGGCTCATGTCGACGCCGCGGCGACAGCCGGCACGCTCGGTCTGAACTGGACGCTGGATGCACCGTTCAGCTACAGCAACGGAACGACGACGATCGCGGCGGACGGCCTCGGGCTTGCGACAACGCTGCGGGTGACGGCCGGCCGGGTGCGGTCCACCGGCTCCGCCCGCTTGCAGGCTGCCCGCGCCGAATCCCTGGCCGCGTCGGCAAAAATCGTTGCCGTGAGCTGGCAAGACCTCGACCTTCCCGCTCTGGACGGGCAACTGAAGACACGCAGCAGCGGGTTCAAACTCGCGCTCGAAGGGATGCACACTTCGGGGCTCGATTTCGATGCCCAGTACCGGCTGACGAACGGGACCCGTGTCGCGGGCCGCGGCAACCTCTTGCTCAATAGCGCACCGCTGGCGGCATTTGAATTCACGGGCGATGCGCAGGCGGGGCGGTTTCATGTCAAGCTGCCCACGGCCAGTATCGACGCGGCGACTGTCGCGCAACTGCTGCAGGCGTTGCAAATTCAGCCCCCGGGCGGCCTGCTGCTGCAAAAGGGCGCTATCGACGTCCAGGCCGAGATCGACGTTGGCCGGTACATCACAGCCGGTTTGTCGCTGCAGGGGCGGCAACTCGCCCTGAAGCTGCAGAACAGCAAGGCCAGCGATGGCAACTTCCAAGTCGATGCCCGTTTCGACAGCCGCGGCAACGGACGTGAAACCTTGCTCAACGGTCCGCTGTCGGCGAGCGAGGTGACGCTCGCCGGCGGCCTGGACCTGCAAAACCTGCAGGCGCAGATGACGGCGCGGCTGGGTGCGGAAAAGAGTGCATCGTTCGAAATCGCGAATGTCGGGGCGCAGGTTCTGGGCGGCCGGCTGGCGCTCTCACAGCTCAAATTTTCGCCGCGCGGGCTCGAGGATACGCAGGTGCAGTTGCACGACATCGACCTCGGCCGCCTGCTGGCGCTGGCCGACATCAATGGCCTCGGGGGCAGCGGCAGACTCGATCTCACGCTGCCCGTCGGCGCCAACCAGGATGGCCTGCATGTAAAGGGCGGCACCTTTCAATCCACCGCGCCCGGCCGCCTGGCCTACAAGAAGCCGGGCGGCGCGGCCGGCAATATCGGGCTGCAGGCGCTGGAAAACTTCGAGTTCAAGAGTCTTTCCGGCCGCATAGACTATCAGTCAAGCGGCAATTTCAGGATTACCGCACGCCTGGAGGGCCGCAACCCCGATCTTTACTCGGGTCACGCGATCCTCTTCAACCTGGATATCAACGGCGCGCTGCCGCAGTTATTCGAAGCCCTGTTCCTGAGCGGGGATTTCGAGCAGGCCGTCCTCAAGCAGCTCAAACAGCACTGACGGCCGCCCGGCCGTTCAGCGCGCGGTCAGCCGATCCTGCTAAACTGTCAGCAGGTGTCGACGGCGGCGCCTGGGACCAAAGCGCCGCTTCCGCCACACGGACGCGAAGATCGGCGTATGCTATGCGGGTAAAAGGATTGGAGATAATTGAGCGATGAAACGGCATTCTGATGTCCTGAGGATTTTGCTTACCGGCATGGTCTGCCTGACGCTGGGCACCGCCTGCACGCCCACCGTGAAGCTGGAGGCACCCGACAAACCCATCGAGATCAATATGAACATCAATATCAAGCACGAGATCCTGATCAAGGTCGAACGGCAGGTGGAAGCGTTGCTCGATGAGAACAATTTCTGAGCGCAGGCGCGCACGGAGTGAAGACGATGAACAGAAGCGACACGAAACGGATCGGATGGCCGGCGCGGTTCCTGCCTGCGCTGCTGGCGGTATGGCTGGTCGGTGTGCTGACGGCGACGGCGGTGGCGGCGTCACCGCTGACCCAGCCCAAGGCGGAAGGCTGGATCGGCGAACAGGCCAACGGCTACCTGGGCCTGGTCAGGGAAGGCGTCCCGCCGGCCGTCAAGGCCTTGGTGGAGGACGTGAACGCACAGCGCAAGGCCGGCTACATGGAGATCGCCAGGCAGCAGGGGGTGCCGCTCTCCGAGGTCGAGAAGGTCGGCGGCATGAAGGCGATCGAGAAGACCCTGCCCGGCAATTACATTCGCGACACTGACGGTGTATGGCATAAGAAATAGCAGCAATTGCTAGCTGTGATCTTTCGGTAGGTTGTTCATCCGGGCCTCATGCCCGAGGCTAATGGTTCCTACAACCAGATGCCATGGAGAGACCCAGATGAACATCCATAAGAATGCACGTTTAACACCTAAAGGTCGAGCCTTGCTGGTGCGGAGAATCGTTGTCGACGGTTTACGTCCCCGAGAGGCTGCGCAAGCTGCCGGTGTCAGTACACCGACCGCCTATAAATGGCTCAGGCGCTGGCCTGGTCCGCCGCCATCGGCGGCAACGACCAATCGATCGGTTCGAGTCCGTGTTGCTGCAAGTAATGATTGGCCCGCGAAAAATGGCGGCAACCCAGGAATCCGCGGTGCGCGGACAACGGTGACGGGTGCGGCGCCTTCAGAACCAGGTGCTTGCGCGGGTCGATGACAGCCCCTTTTTTCTGCGCGTAGCTGCCCCACAGCATGAAAACCAGGTGCCGGCGCTCGTCATTCAGTAGCTGCACCACCCTGTCGGTGAAATTCTCCCAGCCCTGACCCTGATGGGAGCCCGCCTGGCCACGCTCCACGGTCAGAACGGCATTGAGCAGCAGCACCCCCTGCGCGGCCCACGATTGCAGACAGCCGTGGGCCGGCGCTTCGATACCTAAATCCGACTGGATCTCCTGGAATATATTGCCCAGCGACGGCGGGATCCTGACGCCCGGAGGAACGGAAAAGCACAGGCCGTGGGCCTGGCCCGGCCCGTGATAAGGGTCCTGCCCCAGGATCACGACGCGCACGCGGTCGAACGGCGTCGAGTTCAGGGCATTGAATATCTTGTCACCCGGCGGATAAATAACCGCCCGGTGCCGTTTGCGGCGCAACAGGAACTCGCGCAGCGCCTGCATGTAATCCTGTTCGAACTCCGGCTCCAGCCGTGTGAGCCAGGAAGCTTGCAACCGGATTTTACGTTCCTGCGCCATGTTCCCATCCAGGAAATCGCCATTTGTACGCTTGATTTTAACCACACGGGACGCATACTGCACAAAGGAAAACGAAAGCTGCGGAGCCGTAGATCGGGCCGGACCGCGCAACGTCTGCCGCGCCCGTCGACAAACCGCGCCGCGTCATACAAACCCGAAGGAGTGCTGCATGCCCATATCAACAGATGTCGTCATCATCGGTGCCGGTCCCGCCGGTCTGTTCCAGGTTTTCGAACTCGGCCTGCTCGATATCCACGCCCACGTCGTCGATTCCCTGCCGCGGGTAGGCGGGCAGTGCTCGGAGCTGTATCCTGACAAGCCGATCTACGACATCCCCGCTTATCCCGTGATCGGGGCCCAGGAACTGATCGACCGCCTGCTGGAACAGATCAAACCCTTCAAGCCGCAATTCCATTTGGCGCAGGCCGTTACGCAACTACAACGCCAGGAGGACGGGCGCTTCAGACTGGTCACGACCAGCGGAACCGAATTCGACACGGCCACGGTGATCATCGCCGCCGGGCTCGGAGCGTTCCAGCCGCGCACGCTCCGCACGCCGGGGGCCGACGCGTTCAAGGACAAGAACATTCACTACCAGATCGGGGATGCAACGCTGGTCGCGGGCAAGAACATCATCATACTCGGCGGTGGCGATTCGGCCCTGGACTGGACCCTCGAGCTGTACGACAAGGCCGCCAGCCTGACACTGATACACCGCCGGACCGAGTACAGGGCCCAGCCCGCCTCGGTAAAACGGATGCGTAAACTCGCCGCCTCGGGGGACCTGACCGAATTTCACGGTATGGTCCGCGAGATCATCTCGGATGCAGGCGAATTCCGCGGCCTGCGCGTCGCTGACGACACCGGCGGCGTCCACGACCTGCCGGCTGACGACGTCTATGTGTTCTGGGGGCTTTCCCCCAACCTCGGCCCCATCGCCGAGTGGAGCCTGGAGATCGAAAAGCGCCAGGTCCGCGTCGACACGGAACAGTTTCAAACCAGTGTCCCGGGCATATTCGCGGTCGGCGACATCAACACCTACCCGGGCAAAAAGAAGCTCATCCTGAGCGGTTTCCACGAGGCGGCGCTGGCCGCGTTCGGCGTGCAAAAGCACATCGATCCCGACAAGCGGGTATTCCTGCAATACACGACCACCAGCCCCATTATGCACAAACGCCTGGGGCTGGAACCGGAGGCGCGGCGGAAAACCGGGGGAAAAAGCTGATTTGAGTTTCAATAAACCATGGACATCAGCTATTTGAAAAATTGTCTTGAAAAAAAATAAATTGACATTATGCTAGTGATGTAGCCTCGACACAGTCCCCCCCTTCTTCTGTGACGCAGGTAAAATTGCGTGAGGCTATGGACAGGCGGTCTTCGGACCGCCTGTTTTATTTCCGGGCGCCGCGATTGGGCTCGCCATCCCTCGCCTCGCCGGGGTTCCGTTCGCCGATAAAGGAATCGAGTTCACGGTCCTTCTCTGTCCAGATGCGTTCCAGCCATGCCTTCAGCTTTTGCTTGGCCTTCTTGTCGCTGCGAAAATCCCTGCCCAGCACTTCCGCATCGATTCGGCGCAAGCGGGCCCGCACCCGTATCGTGCCCACCTGGCCGGAAATGAACTGCCAGAAAGTTGGCACGCCGTCGGGGTAAAAAATGGTGACATCGATCAAATCCTGCATGCTGTCACCGAAAGAATACAGGACCTGGCCGATACCGCCGTGGCGCGGTCGCAGCAGGTGCCGGTACGGGGATTTCTGCTGCCGTTGCTTGGCGGGCGTAAAGCGGGTGCCTTCCGGAAATGCCATCATCGACACCGGGATGTGCTTCAGTTTCTCGCAGGCGCGCGCCGCATTCTCCAGATCCTTCCCACGCAAAGACGGGTTCCTGATCAGCGCCTCGCGGGAATACCGGCGCAAAAACGCCATATCAAGGGCCCACCAGGCCAGGCCGAGGAACGGGACCCAAATCAGTTCCTGTTTCAACAAGAACCGCATAAACGGCGCCTTACGGTTCAGGCAGAACTGCAGCACCATGATGTCGACCCATGACTGGTGGTTGCAGAACACCAGGTAACGGCCGCCGTGGTCCAACCCGGCGGACGGCAGGCTGATGCCCCAGCGCAGCTTGCGGTAAAAGCCGAGGACGAACCGGTTAATGGCGACCCAGAGCTCACCAAGGATCGACGAGAAATGCGTCACTGCACGCCTGGCCGCGCCTTGCGGCAACAACAGTTTGAACAGCGCCAGGATGACGATGACGCTGCTCAGGACGATCGTATTGACCGTGATCGCCAGCAGAGCCAGCAGTCCTTTCAGCGCATGGGCCAATTTGCGAAATACCATCACCGGTTTACCGCCGCAGCGCCGGGCTCAGTACTTTCCATACGTTCGCCAGCAGCAGCGCCTGCCCTCGTTCATTGGGATGGAGGTTGTCCGCTTGCATCAGGGTCGGGTCCAGGGCGACGCCTTGCATGAAGAACGGCACAAGCATGGTGCCGTATTCACCGGCGATATCGGCATACATCGATTCGAATTCGGAGGTGTAGGCAGGGCCATAGTTCGGCGGCAGCCTGATACCGGCCAGCAATACCCGCGCGCCGCTCGCCTGGCTCTGGCGGACCAGCGCCGCCAGGTTGGCGCGGCTGACACCCGGGTCAATGCCCCTTAGGCCGTCATTGGCGCCCAGTTCGATGATGACGATCGCAGGCTGGTATTTCTCCAGCAGCCGTGGCAACCGCGTGAGACCGCCCTGGGTCGTATCGCCGCTGATGCTGGCATTGAGTATCCGGTATTGCAGATGGCATTTCTCCAGCCTGAGCTTCAGCAGGTGCACCCAGCCTCGATCGAGGTCCATGCCGCGGGCAGCGCTCAGGCTGTCACCGAGCACCAGCAGCAGCGGGGGTTCCGCGGCCGCGAGCGGGCGCGGAAAATATACAACGGCCAGCAACAGAAACGCTAGAATGAGTCGCATGAATTCACACAATCCTGGCAGCAACGAGTACGCGCTCAAAGCCGAAAACCTCAGCAAGACGGTCAGCAGTCCGGCCGGCGCGCTGACCATCTTAGACCAGGTCAGCCTGCAAGTCAGTCATGGCGAGAGCATTGCCGTTACCGGTGTATCCGGGGCCGGCAAGTCGACCCTGCTCGGCCTCCTCGCCGGTCTCGACCTGCCGTCCTCGGGCAGAGTGTGGCTCGACCGGTTCGAACTGACCGCGCTGGACGAAGACGGCCGGGCCGCGGTAAGGGCCAACGAGGTGGGGTTCGTTTTCCAATCGTTCCACCTGATACCGGCACTGACCGCGCTGGAAAACGTCATGCTGCCGCTCGAATTATCGACGCATGCACAGCCCCGGCTCGCCGCCCTCGATGCGTTGCAACACGTGGGTCTCGGTGCGCGCACGGGTCATTATCCCCGGCAATTGTCCGGCGGCGAAAAACAACGCGTCGCGATCGCGCGGGCCTTCGTCACCCGGCCCACCGTGCTGTTCGCTGATGAACCGACCGGCAACCTCGATCAGCGCACCGGCGACACGATCATCGACATTCTCTTCGATATGAACCGGCAATACCGCACCACGCTGGTGCTGGTCAGCCATGACCTTCGTATCGCCAGGCGCTGTGCCCGCGTGGTTACGATGGATAACGGCCGCCTGCAGGAGGCTGCCGCGTGAAAACGCTGCCGCTGGCATGGCGCCTGTTGCTGCGCGACTGGAAGTCGGGCGAACTGGCGCTGCTGTGGGCCGCTCTGACCATCGCGGTTACGGCCATGACAGGGGTTGCCTTCCTGACCGACCGGGTCGGCCAGGCTGTCAAGCTGAGGGCCGCCGAGTCCCTGGCCGCGGACCTGAGACTGGGTTCGAGCCGGCCGCTGCCCTCTGCCTACCTGGAACTGGCTCACCGGGCCGGGCTCGAGACCGCGACGATGGTTTCGCTGCCCAGCGTCGTGTTTGCCGGGCAGCGCAACACGCTCTCGGCAGTGCAGGCGGTGTCTGCCGCTTACCCGCTGCGCGGGAAGCTCCGGGTCGCCGCCAGGCTCCTGGCCAAGCCAACGGCAACAGCGGGGATCCCTCTTCCCGGCGAGGCCTGGGCCAGCCCGCGCCTGTTGGCCCGTTTGGACGCCAACACGGGCACCGCGATCACGCTCGGCAACACCCGCTTGAAAATCACACGCGTGCTGAACTTCAGCCCGGACGCGGGCTGGCGTTTCGTCGATCTGGCCCCGACACTGCTGATCAACATCGCCGATCTCGAGCGAACCGGCCTCGTGCAGCCCGGCAGCCGTGTCAGTTACCGGCAGCTGTTTGCTGGATCCCGCAGCGAGGTACGCGCCTTCAAGCCGGTCCTGAAAGCCCGGCTGAGCGCGGCTGAGCGACTCAGCGACATCGAAGACACCAACCCGCAGATACGTTCAGCCATGGAGCGTGCGGGGCGCTTCCTGAACCTGGCCTCGATCATCAGCGTGTTGCTGGCGGCCATTGCGGTGGCCATGACGACACGGCGTTACGCCGTACGCCACCGAGACCGCGTGGCCTTGTTCAAATGCCTCGGCAGCCAACAGGCCCAGATTCTCAGGCTGAGCCTGTTGCAATTGCTCTTGCTGGCCCTCATGGCAGCCATCGCAGGGACGCTACTGGGTTACCTCGCCCAGCAATTATTGGCTCTTATCGCCCGCGACCTGCTGGCGCAGGCATTGCCGCCGCCCGGCCCCGCGCCCATGGTGTTGGGCCTCGTGACCGCCGTCGTGATCGTCAGCGGGTTCGCGCTGCCGGAGCTGATCCAAATGAGCAGGACCCCGGTTTTACGCGTGCTGCGGCAGGACGTCGAGCCGCCGCCGCTGCGCTACGGCGTCAGCTACGTGGCCGGCGCCGCGGCGATCCTGGTTCTGCTGCAGTGGTTGCTTGGGGATCCGAGGCTGGTCCTCAGCCTGGCCGCCGGCATGGCCGCGATGCTGATCATCCTGGGGCTCGCCGGGCTGTTGCTGGTTAAACTGAGCGCGAGTTTCAGGGGCATGGTCGGGGTTTCGTGGCGTTACGGTCTGGCCAATCTCAGCCGGCGCGCCCGCGATAGCGTCATCCAGGTCGTCGCTTTCGGATTGGGCCTGATGGTGCTGATCCTGCTGACCTTGGCCAGAAACGACCTGATGGACAGTTGGCGCGCAAGCCTCCCCGCCGATACACCCAATCAGTTCATGATCAATGTCCAGCCGTCCGAGGTGCCGAAATTACGGGACTTTTTCAACGCGAACGGCTTGCCCATTCCGCATTTCGTGCCATTGGTCAGGGCGCGCATGATGGCCATCAACGGCAAGGACGTCAGGCAACTGCGTTTCGAAGACCCCAGGGGCGAGCGCTGGGCCAGGCGGGAATCCAACCTCAGCTACACCGGGGTACTGCCGGCCGGCAACCGCCTGACCGCCGGCCGCTGGTGGCAGGCGGACACGGCGGCGCACGAAATCTCGGTCGAGGAAGATTTCGGCCGGGAACTGGGCATCGGTCTCGGTGACGAAATAAGCTTCGACATCGCCGGCGAGTCCGTCAGCGCTACCGTCACCAGTTTCAGGAGCGTGGAATGGGATAGTTTCACACCCAATTTTTTCATGGAATTCACACCCGCCACGCTGCAAGGGTTTCCGGCGACGTATATAAGCAGCGTGTACCTCGCCCCCGGGGACAAACACAAGGCCGTGGACCTGATGCGGGCCTTTCCGAGTGTCACGGTCATTGACCTCGATGCCATCCTGTCGCAGGTACGGGACGTCATGAACAAGGCGTCCCTGGCGGTCGAAACGGTGTTTTTGTTCACGCTTCTGGCCGGCCTCGCCGTGCTGTGGGCAGCGCTGCTTTCGAGCCGTGACGAACGACGCTTCGAAAGTGCGATACTGCGAACCCTCGGCGCATCGCGCAGGCGAGTCTTCGCAGGGGTCGCCGCGGAATTTGCGGCCATCGGCCTGTTGGCCGGCCTGCTGGCTTCCAGCGGCGCCGGCCTGATCGCCTGGCACCTGGCAGTTAACGTTTTCGACCTGCCCTATCACTTCAACCCGGCCATCTGGCTGAGCGGGCCGCTGCTGGGTTTGCTGATCGTCGGGGGCAGCGGCCTGCTGGCCACGCGCAATGTCGTTGCGCACGCACCGCTGAGCGTGTTGCGGGCGCACTGATTCGGCACCGACACGTTGCCGGCGGGCGGGAAGCCTGGCCCCATGGCCCCGGGGCGCTGTTCAGCCAGGCCCGGCCGGCCGGGCCTGTGCGGCCTGGCGCAGACGGGCTTTTTCGGCCGCACTCAGAAAAGCCATGTCCAGGCCGTGCCGTTGCGAGCGCAAAATCGCATCCTTCGACAAACCGGCCGCCGGTGCGGCGACCCGGTATTCATGCTGAATGTCGATCGCGCTGATCCCGGGGTCATCGGTGTTCAGACAGAACCTGACCCCCCGCTGCGCCAGCTTCGCGATGGGGTGGGCGGCGTAGGACGGTATCGCCGAGATATGCAGGTTGGACGTCGGACAGCATTCCAGGCCGATGTCCTGCGCGACCAGGTAATCGACCAGGGCGGGGTCCTCGATCGAACGGAATCCGTGGCCAATGCGCTCGGCGCCCAGGTCCCTGATGGCGGACCAGACGCTCTCGGGACCTTCGGCCTCGCCTGCGTGTACGGTAACGTGCAGACCGGCGTCGCGCGCCCGCTTGAAATGGCTTTTGAAGAGGCTGGCCGGAAACCTGCTCTCGTCACCGGCCAGGTCCAACGCGACGAAACCGTCCCGGCGGGCGAGGATCGCATCCAGTTCGCGACGGCAGGCTGCAGCGCCGTAGGTGCGGCTCAATATCCCGATGGCGTTGACCCGTACGCCGCTGTCCCGCGCTCCCGCGCTGATGCCGTCCAGGCACGCCTCGACGACTTCCTGCGGAACCAGTCCATGCCGTTGCGCCATGAACCACGGGCTGAACCGCAACTCGACGTAATCAATCCCCTCCTGGCCCGCGTCCAGCACGCACTCGTAGGCGACCCGCCTGCAAACCTGCGCATCGACGAGGATTTCGACGAGGTACCTGAAGCGGGAGATAAACGCCATCAGCCCCGGCGCACGCCCGTCCACGTGCACCCACGGTTTCAAGCCTTCGACATCGTTTGCCGGTAAGCGGATACCGTGCTGTGCGGCGACCTCCAGTATCGTCAGCAGGCGAATGGCTCCGTCGAGATGCCGGTGCAGGTCGCACAGCGGCACGCCAGACGCGGGAACCGCAGCCTTGGCAACGGGGCCTCCGGGTGCATTGTCATCCGCCGGACTCATCACGGGCGGATACTACCCACCGGTCGGCTGTAATTGCAACGAGGTTCTGCGCCACCATCGTATATACATTTTCTATTAAACGGATAGTTACAATTGATTTCACATATAGTTATTCTTGCACGACAATACCCATGAAGCAAATTTCTCAAACAGCAAACGACCGGAACATGATCAAGGAGATCCAGAATGAGCCTGCGAATACCCAATGTAACCTTCAAGACCCGAGTTCGCGACGCCAGCATTGCCGGCAGCAATCCCTTTCGCTGGCAGGACGTGACGGCGGATAACATCTTCACCGGCAAGAAAATTGTACTGTTTGCCCTGCCCGGTGCATTCACACCGACCTGCTCCGGTACCCACCTGCCCGGCTACGAAAGCCTCTACCAGGAGTTTCGACAGGCCGGAGTCGACGAGGTCTACTGCCTGAGCGTAAATGACGCCTTTACGATGTACCAGTGGGGCCGCCACCTTGGTATCGAGAACGTCAAGCTGCTGCCGGACGGCAGCGGCGATTTCACACGCCTGATGGGTATGCTGGTGCGCAAGGACAACCTGGGTTTCGGCCTGCGCTCGTGGCGTTATTCGATGTTTGTCGATGACGGCCAAATCGTGAAGATGTTCAGCGAGGAGGGCAAGCAGGATAATTGCCCGGAGGACCCTTTTGCCGTCAGTGACGCCGGCACCATGCTCGGTTACCTGCAAAACGCGGACTAGCTCCCGCCGCTCGCGGCAGAGCGCTGCCGGGGGCGGCTCCGGCAGCGGATCGCCGTTGAATGAGCCATGACATTTGACAAAATGCGCCTCAGCGCTGACCCTATCCCGGCTGACTTTCTAACGGAACACGGACCATGAACAACGACACCGCCGGCTGGCGCCTTTCCACCACGTTTCTGGCCCCGCTGGCGGCCGCGCTGGCACTCTTGTGCAGCCCTGCCTGGGCCGGCTTCGACCCCGGCCTGTTGGCGGGAATGAAGGCGCGCGCCATCGGTCCGGCTGCGATGAGCGGGCGTATCGCGGCCATCGATGCCGTGGCCTCGGACCCCAACCGCCTCGTTGTCGGCGCCTCCACCGGCGGCGTCTGGATGTCGGACAACGGCGGCCTGACCTGGAGGCCCGTTTTCGATGACCAGCCGGTCGCCTCGATCGGCGCCGTCGCCATCAACCAGTCGAACCCGGATATCATCTGGGTCGGCACGGGCGAAGGCAATGTCCGCAACTCGACGTCCATTGGCGCAGGCATCTTCAAATCCATTGACGGCGGCAGGACCTGGCAGCGCATGGGGCTGGCCGCCAGTGAGCGCATCAACCGGATTGCCCTGGACCCGGATGACCCGGACGTTGCGTACGTGGCCGCGCTGGGAACGCTGTGGGGGCCGAACGAGGAGCGCGGCGTCTTCAAAACCAACGATGGCGGCAAAAGCTGGCAAAAAATTCTTTACGTCAACGACTCGACCGGCGCCACCGACATCAAGCTCGACCCGGCCAATCCCAACAAGCTGTACGCCGCCATGTGGCAGTTCCGGCGCTGGCCCTACTACTTCAAATCCGGGGGGCCGGGTTCCGGCATGTACATCAGCAAGGACGGCGGCGCCAGCTGGCAGCGCAAAACCCGGGAAGACGGTTTGCCCGCCGGTGAGCTGGGCCGCATGGTGTTTGCGCTCTCGCCATCCAACCCGGAACGCGTATACGCGCTGGTAGAGGCGGAAAAGAGCGCCCTTTTGCGCAGCGACGACGGCGGCGAAAGCTGGACCGCCGTCAACGAGGACTACGACGTTGCAGTCCGGCCTTTCTATTACACCGAACTGGCCGTCGACCCTGAAAACCAGAATATCGTCTATAACATCGGCAGCCGCGTGCGTGTCTCCATCGACGGCGGCAAGACGTTTACCTATAACCCGGTAATTGACTGCTGCGCGCCGGGCAACACGATACACATCGACAACCACGCCTACTGGATCAACCCCAACGATCCCGATCACCTGATCTTCGGCAACGACGGCGGCCTGGCGATCAGTCACGACAAGGGCCAGACATTTCGTTTCGTCCGCAACCTGCCGCTGGCGCAGTTTTATCACATCGCGGTCGATGACGATCGCCCTTACCACGTATACGGCGGCCTGCAGGACAACGGCTCCTGGCGCGGCCCCGCTGAAGTCTGGGAAAACGCCGGGATACGCAACGCCCACTGGCAGGAAATCGGTTTCGGTGACGGCTTCGACGCCCTCCCCGACCCGACAAATTCCCGCAGCGGCTACGCCATGTCGCAGGGCGGCTACCTGTTCCGCTGGAATCTCGATACCGGCGAGCAGCGAATGATCATGCCCGACCCGCCCAAGCCGGGCGTCAAGCTCCGTTTCAACTGGAACGCCGCGTTGGCCATCGACCCGTTCGATCCCGGCACGATCTATTTCGGCAGCCAGTACGTGCACCGCTCACGCGACCGCGGCCTGACCTGGGAGACCATCAGCGGCGACCTCACCAGCAACGACCCGAAAATGCAGACTTTTACCGACAGCGGCGGTCTGACCGCCGACGTCACGGCGGCGGAAAACTACACCACCATCGTCAGCATCGCGCCGAGCACGCTCGAGCAAGGCGTCCTCTGGGTCGGCAGCGATGACGGGCGCGTACACGTGACCCGGGACGGGGGTGAAAACTGGACGCGAATCGACGAAAAGGCACGCGGCGTCGCCGCAGGGGCCTGGGTGCCGATGATCGCCCCGTCACCGCACCAGGCCGGCACCGCCTTCGTCGTCTTCGACGACCACCGCCGCTCCGACATGTCGACCTACGTCTACCGGGTCGACGACTACGGCAAGCGCTGGAAGCGACTGCCGACACAGGACCTGAATGGATACGCGCTGTCGGTGCTGCAAGACATGGACGATCCGGACCTGTTGTTCGTCGGCACCGAATTCGGCCTGTATTTCTCGGTGGACGGCGGCAGCCAATGGACCCGTTTCAAAGCGGGCTTGCCAACGGTTTCCGTTATGGATATGGCGATCCAGCCACGCGAGAACGACCTCGTGCTGGGCACGCACGGACGCGCCGCCTACGTGATCGACGACTACAGCGGCCTGCGTCACCTGAGCGCGGCGGATTTCAAACAGCGGCTGACGATACTTTCGGCGACGCAGGGCCAACAGTACACCCCCAATGAGACCCCTTCGAGCCGGTTTACCGGATCGGGAGAATTCAGGGGCGAAAACGAGCCCTACGGCGTCATGCTGACTTTCATGGCCAGCGGCGGGGACCTGCCGCTGCCGGACCCCAGGGCCGAACGCGCCAGGAAAATTGCCGAGCGGGAGCAGCAGAAGCAGGCTAAGCCCGATAACGAAAAGGCCGCACCCGCACCCAGGGTCGCGGTCACGGTCAAGGATTCCTCCGGCAAGATCATCCGCAGCTACCAGAGCCCGGTATTCCAGGGGGTCAACCGCCTGGTCTGGGGCATGCAGCGTGACGGCATCCGTCCGGTCGATGAGGAGAAGGCCAAAAAAGACGGCGACGACAGCCTGCCGCCCGGACCCGAAATACTGCCCGGCCGCTACACGATCACGCTGACACTGGGTAAGGCAAGCGCCCAGCGTGAAGTCGAAGTCGTCAAGGACCCGCGCAGCCCGTATCCGATGAAAGAACTCGAGGCCAACTACCAGACCCGCGTCAGGTTGCTGAAGATGCACGCGGCCGCCAACACTGCACTGCGGCAGATCATCAGTGCGCGCGCGGACGTGGCGACCCTGGGCAAGCTGATCGACAGGCAACTGGAGGAGCGTGAAAGCGATAAGCTCAGCCAATTGAAGCAACGGGCCGATGAGATCAAGACGGGTCTGGACGAACTCGAAATACTGTACCGCGTACCGGAAGACACCAAGGGCATCACCTACAGTGACGACAAGGTCTCGTCGAAAATCGACACGGCGGCTTATTTCGTCGATTCGAGTGACGGCGCACCTTCGAAGACGGCCCTCGCTTACCTGGCCGAGGCCGAAACCGCGCTCAGGGAAGCGACCGCCAGGGTGAACGCCTACATGGCGGGCGATCTCGCCAGCTTCAGGGGCAGCATCGACAAGGCCGGTATTTCACTGCTGCCGGCCACCGAGGCGGTGCAGGTGCCGGAATAGGCCGCTACCCCCGCCGACCGCCGCCCACCCGCCGCGTCGGCGCGTGCTCAGGTCACGTTTGCCCCAGAT
The DNA here is from genome assembly GCA_963774415.1 of uncultured Gammaproteobacteria bacterium. Lineage (GTDB taxonomy): Bacteria > Pseudomonadota > Gammaproteobacteria > Xanthomonadales > SZUA-36 > SZUA-36. The sequence continues at coordinate 655,538 of CAVZEU010000001.1, forward strand.
TCCATCACCAGCCTGTCCAATAACTCCAGCAGGTAGTCCACCTGTTCGATGTGGGTGCGAAAGCTCAGCACCGCCAGGCGCAACACGAAGTGGCCGTCCATCCTCGTCGAGGTGATGAAAACCCTGCCGTCGGCCTGCACCGCCTTGATCAGGCGCCGGTTGAATGCGTCTGCGTCGCCGCGCGCCGGGACATAGCGGTAGGTCACCACCGACAGGTCGGGGTATGGACCCAACTCCCAACCGGGTCTGTTGCGCAACTGCGCATGGAAATAGCGCGCCAGCCAGATTTTCTCAGCCAAAGCGGACCGGAACGCCGCGACGCCGAACAGCCGCAAGGGCAGCCACATCCGCAATCCGCGGAATGGCCGTGTCAGTTCCAGCGACAAATCAGCCGGTGAGTGTTCGCCTTCGATCTGCTCCACGTCCTGCATATAGTCGGCCTGGTAAGTCTGCGCCCGGGCCAGCCAATTCACGTCGCGGACCAGCACCGCGCCGGAACCATAGGGCAAAAACAGGCTTTTGTGCGGATCCAGAACGAGAGAGTGGGCCTCGCGCAGCCCGGCCAGCGACTCCCTGCCCTCCTCGCACAACATGAAGAAGCCGCCGTAAGCGGCATCGACGTGCAGCCAAAGGTCGTGCTTGCGCGCGAGTTCAGCGATGGCCGCGAGGGGATCGACCGCGCCGGTATCCGTGGTGCCCGCCGAGGCGACGACCAGCCAGGGACGGTGCCCGCAAGCCTTGTCCCGCTCGACCTGGCGCTGCAGGTCGGCGACGTCCATGCGGTAATCGCGATCCATTTCGACCCGACGCCGGCGGCAATCGCCAAGACCGGCCGTGCGCAGGGCCTTGTCGATACAGTGATGCACGTCCGCGGTCGTATAGACGCAGCTGTTTTCCACGTCGCGGGCGCGCACGCCCATCGTCTCTCTGGCGGTAACAATGGCGGTCAGATTGGCGATACTGCCCCCGGAGGTCAGGTCACCGCCGGCTGCCGCCGGCAGGCCGACGACGCCGCACATCCACTCCACCAGGCTCTGTTCCAGTTTCGCCGCGCCCGGTGAGGCGAACGAAACACCGGCATAACGGTTGCTGACGTCGGCAAGAAAATCCCCCAGCGCGGACGGGTAAAGACCCCCGCCGGGGATATAACCCATCAGTCCGCCCGAGGCCGCGTTGACGCCCTCTGAATCGACCGCAGCCGCGAGCGTTTGCAGCAAGTCCCCGATTTTGCCCGGTCCCTCGGCAAAGGGCTCTTCTAAGGGCAGGCTGCGGCGTGATTCGGCGACAAACGCCGGTAATTCCGACAGGCGAGAGAGAAAGGACTCGGCGTAAGCCGTGGCCGCAAGGGTCAACTCCGCACGCTCGCCCGCACCCGGTTCGAGCACTTTCGAGGCGGCTCGCAACCGCGCTATTGTTCTACGCATTCGCTTCGCTTCCAGCGCTCGCCCATTGTGAACGATCATCTTCTGACGTTACCATCAGGGCATTATTTCAAATTCCGCGGCACAAGGGTAAATTGATGGACACAAATGGGATCGGCAGCGTTTTTCGCGCGGAACTCAATGACCTCGTCGAACAGCTGCAGGTTTCGCTGGCCGACATCATTCGCGGCACCGACGAGCGACCCGCACTGGCAAGCGGCGCCGAAGCCGCCTTGCGGGAACTGGCCGGGCCCTTGCCGGAGACGGGATGCGGGGCGCAACGCAGCATCGCCAAATTGCTGGAGATGAACCGCCGGGCAGGCGGCAATACCGGCGGGCCGAAATGCTTTCATTTCATCATCGGCGGCAGCACGCCCGCTTCGCTGGCCGCCGACCTGCTCGCCACGGCCTACGAAACCCTGCCATATACCTGGGTAATTTCTCCGGTGGGCGTGCACATGGAGATTCAGGCGCTCGACTGGCTGAAGGAACTGTTCGGCCTGCCCGCCGCCATGGCCGGGGTGATGGTTACCGGAGCCAGCATGGCCAACTTCGTCTGTCTTGCCAGCGCACGCCAATGGTGGGGAGAAGAACACGGCCTGGATGTATCCGCCGCCGGGCTCGCAGGACTGCCGCTGATGCCGGTGCTGACCTCCGGGTTCGTGCACGCCAGCACGCTCAAGGTCATGGCCCTCCTCGGCGTCGGACGGGACAACGTCCGCCAATTTCGCCGTGACGAATTCGGCCGCGTCGACCTGCCGGCCATGGGCGCCGCGCTCGAAGCCCTGGGCGGCGAACCGGCCGTGGTCATCATCAACGCGGGTGAGGTCAACAGCGGTGAATTCGACCCGGTGGATGAGATCATGCAGTTGGCACGGCGTCACAACTGCTGGGTCCACGTCGACGGCGCTTTCGGATTGTTTGCCCGGCTTTCCCCGCGGACCGCTCATCTGGTCGAGTCCGTCGAACAGGCGGATTCGGTGACCGTCGACGGGCACAAGTGGCTCAACGTGCCCTGTGACTCGGGCTACGCTTTCGTCCGTGACCGCGGCCTGATGGCGAAGGCTTTTCGCTACACCGCCGATTACCTGCCCCCCGAGGACGACCCGCGGCCGACGCTGGGCGCCATCGGGCCCGAGAGCACGCGCCGGGCGCGCAGCTTCGCGGTCTGGGCCGCGCTCAAGGCGTACGGACGCGAAGGCCACCGGCAAATCGTCGAACACTGCCTGGATATCGCCCAGCATTTCGTGCGCCAGATCGAAGGCCACGCGCAGCTCGAATTGATGGCGCCGGTCAATCTCAATATCGTGGCCTTCAGGTTCAACCCGGGCGGTCTGGACGACGCTGCCCTGGACGGCCTCAACCAACGCCTCGGCGAGGCGGTGCTGGCGGATGGCCGCTTCCTCGTCGGCACGTCGAAGTTTGGTCCGCGGACGATATTCAGACCGGCGTTCTCGAACTGGCGGACCCGTGAGCAGGACGTCGAGGAATTCGCCCGCGTCGTGGTCGAACTGGGCGCGGCCATGCAATGACAGCCCCCGGCAAAACCATTGCCATCGCCGGGAACATAGGCACCGGGAAGTCATCCCTGGTGGATTTCCTCAGCCGCACCTACGGCATCCGGCCGTTTTACGAACCGAACGATCACAACCCCTATCTGGCCGATTTCTATCGCGACATGCGGCGCTGGGCTTTCCATTCCCAGCTCTACTTTCTGAGCAACAAGTTTCGCATGCACCAGCAGCTATCGGACCGCCCCGGCGTCGCCGTCCTCGACCGGACGATATACGAGGACGCTGAGGTCTTTGCGGCGGCATTGCACCAGATGCGCACCTTTACCGGCCGTGACTGGAAGACCTATCGTGCTTTCTACGAGGTCATCGTCGATGCCATCCGGCCGCCCGATCTGATGATTTACCTGCGCTGCTCGCTCCGCACGCTGCGCCGCCGAATCCGCCTGCGCGGGCGCGAAATGGAGCAGGATATTCCACTCGCCTACCTGAGGCGGCTACAGGCCCTGTACGAGGACTGGCTCGATCGTTACACGCTCAGCAAGGTTCTGATCCTGGATACCGACGAGCTGGACTATATCCATGACATGATCGACCGCCTCGACGTCATGGAGAGCATCGAGGCGCTTCTGCCTGCAGCGCTGGAGCGCAGCAATGAACCGTAGCCGCATCAATCATCCACAGGCGTATGGCAAAAGACGTTCAGTTTATTGCCGTCCAGGTCCCTGAAGTACCCCGCGTAAAAACCTTCCATCCGGGGGCCGGGAGCGCCCTCGTCCTGCGCACCGAGTGCAATCGCCCGTCGATGGACGTTGCCGACTTTTTCCGGGCTGTCGACCGCCAGCGCGACCATCGTGCCGTTGCCAAAGGTTGCCGGCTTGCCGTCAAAAGGCCTGGTCACGGCAAAGCCCGGTTGCTCCGGCGCGACACTCCAGGCCACGAAGGTGTCGGGTTCTTCCATGAAACGCTGTGCACCGAGCACCGCGAACAGTGCATCGTAAAATTCAACGGCCCGCTCCAGGTCGTTGGTACCAACGGTCACGTATCCGATCATTGCTTTCTCCGTTGCTATTTGAAAAGAGGGCCGTTAAACGGTTCCTTTAACCACTTATCTGTAGGTTATTACGGTTGATAAATCAAGTGGGAATGGCTGCAGATACCATGCCATCCTGGCTATAGACACTCTGCCAATTTGGCTATAGACACTTTGCCAATTTGGCTATAGACACTTTGCCAATTTGGCTATAGACACTTTGCCAATCCGGCTATAGACACCTTGCCAATCCGGCTATAGACACTTTGCCAATGCGGCTATAGACACTTTGCCGCAAGGGCCACAGGTACTGAACCCCCTGCCGCAGCGGCGGCGGCGCCGGGGCCGGTCTGATCAACCAGCCTGGATTCCGCCCCCCCGTTGCGACCCCGCCGCCGTCATTTTGCTGACGAGGACGGTAACGACCAACCCGACCAGGAATCCGGGAATGATCTCGAGCAGATCATGCGTCAGCGGCTTGAACACCAGGACCCACACCATCGTCGTCAAAAAACCGCTCAGCATGCCTGATGTCGCCCCGTACCAATTCGTCGGCGGATACCATAACGCACACAGCAACACGGGTCCGAAGGCGGCGCCGAGACCGGACCACGCGAACAGCACGAACCAGAAAATCAGCGGCGCCTGGTCCAGGGCAAAGACAACGCCAATCACGCCGATCAACAGCGTCAACCACTTGCCGTAAGCGGCCAGCGCCTTCTCATCCTTGCCAACACCGCAGATTTTCTGCAGCACGTCACGCACGGCCGCCGAGGAAGCCAGGATCAGCAAGCTGTCGACGGTGGACATGATGGCCGCCAGGACAACGACCATCATGACACCGACGAGCACGGGCGGAAACAGCGCGTTCACCATCACCGGCAAGATGGTTTCGGCATCGCTCAAGGCGGGAAACAGCGCGCGGCCCGCCATGCCGGTGACGACCGCGCCCGTATCGAAACAGAGGATGACGAATATCGAAATGGCCATGGCTGCTGGCAGACTTTCCTCGGAGCGCGCGGACATGAACCGCACCATCAACTGCGGCACCCCCAGGAACGGCACCCCGATCGCCAGGAAGCTGGCGATGCTCACCAACGCGACCGCCCCCGGGCCGTGCGGCCCCCAGGGGCTCAGCAGCGCTGCGTCCTGGGCGCGCATGGCAAGGAGCATCGTGTCCCAGCCGCCGGCCGCGTGAACGCCCCATATCGGCAATACGATCAAACCCAGCCACATCAGGACTCCCTGCACCAGGTCGGTCCAGGCGACGGCCTTGTAACCGCCGATCAGCGTGTAACCAATGATGACCACCGCGCCGAGGATTACGGCCGATGCGTAATTCATACCCGCAAACGCACTGAAGGCCTTGCCGCTGGCGACCATCTGGGCCGCCACGTAAGCACCGACCATGACCAGGATGATGCAGGCGCTGATTCCGCGCAGCCAGTTGCCTTCATCGTCAAACCGTGCGGCCAGCACATCGGGCACGGTGATGCAGTCGGCCTCATCGGCAAGATGCTTCAGGCGCCGCGCCATCAGCGACCACGACAGCGTGATGCCGATAACCTCGCCGGCCACGACCCAAAACGCATGCGCGCCGACGGCATAACCCATGCCGGTCAGACCGAGCAAGAGCCAGCCGCTTTCGCCGGTCGCGTTGGTGCTGAATGCCACCACCCACGGCGGAAGTTTCTTGTCGGCTATGAAATACCCTTTGAGGTCGTGCGTCGCGCCCCGGCTCCACAGCGCCAAAGCCAGCAGGACCGCCAGGTAGATAATAAATACCCACGTCGCCGCGGACTGCATGTTCTCACCCCCGTTGTTAAATCCCGCTTCAGCCGAGGTTGTCGACCCGGTGCATTTTAGAGGAAAGCGGCCGGTTATTCTCGACGTGCTCGAAAATCAGCTCGGTCTCGATATGCGCGACCTCCCGGCGGGCCGTGAACGCCGTGAGCGCGAGCTCGCGCAAGTGGTCGGAATCGCGGGTCCAGACATGCAACAGGAAGTCGACGGGGCCGGCCACGTGATAAAACTGCATCACTTCGGGCAATTGCAGCACGTGCCGGCGAAATGCTTCGACATCCGGCTTGAAGTGCCGCTTCAGCTTGACGGCGATCAGTGCCTGCAGGCGGTAACCCAGCGCGGCCGCGTCAACCTGTGTCCGAAAACCCCGGATCGCGCCGGATTGTCTCAGCATGCGTATTCTGACCAGGCAGGTGGACTCGGCCAGCCCGACCTTGCGGGCGATCTCCTTGTTTGATATCCGAGCATTATTCTGCAGCAGGCCGAGTATTTCGCAGTCGATTCGATCAAGACCATCCTTCATCGCTCATCTCCAAATTTACTTCGGTAATAGCAAGTGCTTCTACATTTTATTTTAGAATAGAACACCAAATCAGAATACTATTACAAAAAGGAGAGCCGGACATGAGCGCGTATGACCCCCTGCAAGCCCTGGCCGACTTGCGTCATGAATTTGGCGAACACGGTGGTGTCAACATGTCGGTGGAGACAAGCACGACATTTACCGTCATGCAGTCGCGCACGATGCCGGAACTGTTCAACGGACAAAAAAGCCCGCTGCAGGGGGGCTGTTACCTTTACGGCAGGCACTTCAATCCGACCGTGTTCAATCTCGGCAGGCAGCTTGCGGCGCTGGAGGGGACGGAGGCGGCCTATTGCACCGCGAGCGGCATGTCGGCCATCGCCGCGGTGATCCTGCAACTTTGCGATGCCGGCGACCATATCGTCTCATCGAGCACGATCTATGGCGGCAGCTATGCGTTGATGCACGACCTGTTGCCCAAAAAGGCCGGTATCACGACCAGCTTCGTCGACACCGGACGCCTCGGTGCGGTCGAAGCCGCCATCAACGAGCGCACCCGGGCCATTTACGTCGAGAGCCTGGCCAACCCGACGCTGCGGGTCGCCGACATCCCTGCCCTGAGCCGGATCGCCCGGCGCCACGGGCTCAAACTGGTCGTGGACAATACCTTCAGCCCCCTGGTGCTGACCCCGAGGCTGCTGGGTGCGGACGTCGTCGTGCACAGCCTGACGAAATTCATCAACGGCGCCTCCGACCATATCGCGGGCGCCGTTTGCGCCAACGAATCCTTTATCCAGCAACTGATGGACCTGCATGGCGGCACGCTCATGCTTCTGGGCCCGACAATGGACCCCGAGGTCGCATTCCACATCAGCCTGAGAATCCCGCACCTGGCGCTGCGCATGCAGGCACATTCGGAGCGGGCGCAGGTTCTCGCCGAACGCCTCGATTCAGCCGGTGTCGCGGTCAACTACCCGGGGTTGAGCGGGCACCCGGACCATGCCTTGCTGGCAAAAATGCACAACGCTGCTTTCGGCTACGGCGGCATCTTCACGCTCGACCTCGGCAGCGCCGCTCGCGCTGACGAATTGCTGGACCTGCTGCAAAACCGTTACCACTTTGGCTATGTCGCCGTAAGCCTCGGTTACTTCGACACGCTCATGTCCTGCCCGGCCAGCAGCACTTCGAGTGAAATGACCGAAACCGACATGGCCGCGGCACGAATCTCGCCGGGGCTCGTACGGGTCTCGGTCGGCTACACCGGCACGCTCGAGCAACGCTGGTCCCAGCTTCGCGCTGCCCTGGCCCAGGTCGGGGTATTAACGCAACCCGCCTGCTGCTGAGACCGGGCGGCGCGTCGCTGGCGAACTGCGTTATTATCCCCGCAACAGTGACGGGGTTGCGACTGCCGGGGTCGGCGCAGGCAACCGAGGAATGGCGTAAGCGTATGCGAAGATCAAAACCAGCCTTGTACCATCTTTGGATCAGTCTGCCGCCACTGCTCCTGATCGGCGTGTTGGTTTTTTACGCTTGGTATCCTGCACCGTTCCTGCGTTTTGCCGGGGCCGTAAGGTTCTCGTTGCTGCTGCTGATCACGGCGGCGCTGGCAGGGCCCCTGCTGACCTGGCTGGTTTACCGGAAAGGCAAGAAATATCTGGCGCTGGATATCACCGTTATCATCCTTATCCAACTCGCCGCCTTTGGCTGGGCGACGCTGATGCTTTATCGGGAACGCCCGTATTTCATGGTATTTACCGTCGACAGGTTCGAAATCCTGGCCAAGCCGGAAATCGATCCAGCAGCCATAACGGACCCAAAGTTCCTGCAAAAGCCCTTCCGCGGTCCCATATTGCTTTATGCCAACATGCCTCCGCAGGGCCCCCTGTACCAACGGCTGCTGAGGGAAATCCTCATGGAAGGAAAACCCGACCTTCAGTACCGGCCGGCATTCTGGAGCCTCTATGCCGCGCGCCAAAAGGCGGTTACGAAAGCGGAGAAGCCGCTGACACGACTGCGAAAATCCAGGCCCGGTGCTGAAAAACGAATCGATCGGTTCGTACGCAGCCACGGCGATGATATCGGTGTCCTTGGCTTTGTCCCCGCGCATGACCGCAACGCTGACTTTACAGTGGTGCTGAACATAAGGACCGGTGCGGTAATAGGCCGACTGGATGTGGACCCGTGGGTGGACTAACGCCGCTGCCGGCGATAATAAAGACGCGTCGCCAATAGCGCCGCCAGAATTATTCCGTACACGGTCGGCTGCAGCGTGTCCAGCTTGACCTGCCAATAGAAATGCCAGACGCCGAACACCGCGACGACATAAACCAGGCGGTGCAATGTCTGCCAGCGGCTGCCAAGCCTCCGCATCATGTTCCTGGTCGAAGTGATCGCAAGCGGCACGAGCAGCAGCAGCCCCGCCATACCCAGCGTGATATAGGGGCGTTTAACGATGTCTGCCAAAATGGCCCTTGCGTCGAGGCTCTGGTCGAGAATCGCGTAGGTCAGAAAATGCAGCAGGAGGTAAAAAAAGGCATACAGGCCGAGCATGCGGCGATAGCGAATCAGCCAGTGCCAACCGGTCCAGCGCCGCACCGGCGTGACCGCGAGCGTCAGCAGCAGAAATTTCAGACCCCACAGCCCCAGTTGGTGCAGCAATTCCTCGACCGGGTTGGTCCCGAGCGTCAGACCCGCGACATTGAAAGTACGCATGGCCAGGTAGGTCAACGGCGCCAGCCCCGCCACGAACAGCAACGGCTTGGTGACCCGGAAGAAGGGCTTGGATCCCGGCTTCATGCGGCGCTCTGAACGGCGCGGTCAAAAATTCTTGCGCAGATCGAGCCCCGTGTAAAGCGACGCCACCTGCTCCCCGTAGCCGTTGAACATCAGCGTCGGCTTCTTGGGTGCAAAAAGGTTGGCGCCGATGACCCGTTCCCTGGCCTGGCTCCAGCGCGGGTGATCCACGTGCGGATTGACGTTGGCGTAAAAGCCGTACTCGTCAGGCGCAGCCATTTGCCAGCTGGTGCGCGGCTGCTTTTCGACAAAATTGATTTCCGTAATCGCCTTGATGCTCTTGAATCCGTATTTCCACGGCACGACCAGGCGCATGGGCGCGCCGTTCTGATTCGGTAACGTGCGGCCGTACAATCCCACGGCCATCAGCGTCAGCGGGTGCATGGCTTCCGCGATCGTCAGTCCTTCCCGGTAGGGCCAGTCCAGGATTCGCCGCCTCTGACCGGGCATGCGGGCTGGATCATAAAGGGTCTTGAACTGAACGAACCTGGCAGCGGAAGTCGGTTCAAAGCGTTTCAGCAAACTGGCCAGCGGCAAACCCACCCAGGGCACCACCATCGACCAGGCCTCGACGCAGCGCAATCGGTAAATCCGTTCCTCCAGCTGGTAAGGGGAAACGAGGTCTTCGAAATGATAGGTCCCCGGCCGGTCGCATTCCCCGCCCACCTTGACGGTCCAGGGCAGCGGCTTGAAATCGGCGGCATTGCGCGACGGGTCGTCCTTGGCCGTTCCGAACTCGTAGTAATTATTGTACGTGGTGATATCCGTCCAGCTATTGGCCGGCTGATCGCTGCTGAACGGCCCCGCGATTACGTCATCCAGTTGCCTGGTCTTTGCGTCCTCGGGATGCGCGACGAGGACCTTGCCGCCTGCCAGGGCGCGGCCGCAGGTCAGGACCGCGGCGCCCGCAAGCGCGGAGATTTTCATAAATTCCCGGCGTTTCAGATAAACACGCTCCGGTGTCACTTCTGACTCTCGTATATCGGCTGTGCGTTTGATGAGCATGATCACAATGTCCCTGGTCAAGGTTTCCGTTCGTTCGCTGTTTCAGACCGGCTACGGCCAGCATAAATTTCAAAAATTTTACCCGCTGGCTTTCGCGACCGTTATCATATCGCCTCCGCAATCAGCCGAAGCGATGCCGAAACAACGACGAACCCCCTTTCCAGCCAAGCCGCACCGTGCCATCGCCGCGATCGCGCTGCCGGCGATCCTGGCCAATTCCTCGGCGCCGCTGGTCGGGCTCGTGGATACATGGGCCATCGGTCACCTCCCCGGGGCGGTTTACCTGGCGGCGATCGGCCTGGGCAGCGTGATCTTCAATTTCATCCTGTGGGCGTTCGGCTTCCTGCGCATGGGCACCACGGGCGTCGTGGCGCAAGCTCGCGGGCAAGGCGATCCCGCACCATTGATCGCACTGGTTTGGCGCAGCATGGCGCTGGCCCTGGGCCTGGGCCTGTTACTGCTCGCTTTCAGGAATCCATTACTGAAAGTCGCGTTGCAAGCCCTCGACCCACCGTCCCCGGTCGCTGCGCTGACCTCGGGGTATTACGATGTCCGCATATGGTCGACACCGGCCTCGCTGTTGAATTACACCGTGGCCGGCGTGCTTTTCGGACTTGCCAGGGCGCGTGCCGTGCTGGTGCAGCAACTGGTTTTGAACATCACGAACGCCGTCCTCAGCGTCGTCTTCGTCGTCGCCCTCGGCATGGGCGTTAAGGGTGTCGCCCTGGGAACCCTCATCGCCCAATGGCTGGCCACGGCGGTCGGTATCTGGCTGCTGCTGAGCGTCTTTTCACTGTCGTCTCTGCTCAACGGCCTCAAGGACACGCAGGTCTGGCTGTTCTCGGCTTTCAAACACCTGATCGCCCTCAACGGCTTCATCTTTGTGCGCACGATCCTGTTGATGCTGGCCTTCTCCCTGATCATGCGCGTCGCCGGTCAGTTGGGCGAGATCGAAATGGCAGCGAGCCACGTCGTCCTGCAGTACCTCATGTTGATTTCCCTCGGGCTGGACGGCTTCGCCCACGCGGCGGAAGCCCTGGCCGGTTCCGCATGGGGCAACGACAATGTCGGGGACTTTCGCCGCTGGGTCCGACTGACGGGAGTCTGGGCTTTATTGGCCAGCATGGTCTATTCCGTCGGCTTCGGGCTGGCCGGGGAGGCCATCACGGCAGTGCTTACCAATATCGGCGCGGTACGGGATGCGGTGGCGACGATCATGCCTATCGTGACCGTCCTGCCGCTGGTGGCGGTTGCCTGCTACCAGTTCGACGGTGTCTACATCGGCGCCACGGCAGCCCCTGCAATGCTCGGCACGATGGCCATTGCATTTGCCGTTTACCTGCTGGTATTGCAGCCGCTGACGCTGGCGTACGGTTTTGCCGGGCTATGGGCCGCGGTACTGATCTTCATGGCGACACGCGGCCTGTCACAGGCGATCTGGTACCCGCGGCTGCTGTCGCGCCTGCGCTGAGCCGAGCGGGCAAAACCGCACCCCGGCCGCGAAGCAGCCGGGGTGCGGTCAGCGGTTTAGGCGTTAATGCCGCAACTCGACACGCCGGTTTGCAGCCCGCCCCTCGGCGGTGGCGTTATCGGCGAGCGGTTCGGTTTCACCGTAACCTTTCACGGTCAGGTTCGCACGGTCGACCCCGTGCGCGACCAGGTAGTCCGCGACGCTTTGGGCCCGGCGCTTCGACAGTCCCAGGTTATACGCGGCGGTACCGATACTGTCGGTATGCCCGGCAATCTCCACCTTGAGGTCGGGATGACGTTTCAATATCTTGACCGCTGCATCCAGCGTGGCGCTGGAATCGGGTGTCAGCGCGGCGGAATCAAAGGCAAAATTGACGCCTTTCAACTCGTAGGCGCTCGGCAGTTCGCAACCGTTATCATCAACCGGCGTGCCCTGCGCGGTGCCGGGGCACTTGTCCAGGCGATCGACAACTCCGTCGCCGTCCGTGTCGGGCTCACATCCGTGCTCGTCGACGGCCGCGCCTGCGGCCGTGCCCGGGCAACGATCGAGGCGGTCCGGGACACCGTCGGCGTCGGCGTCGGGCTCACACCCGTGTTCGTCCACGGCGACACCCTTCGGCGTACCCGCGCAGTCATCGAGCCGGTCCACCACGCCGTCGCCGTCGCTGTCGATTTCGCAACCGTTGCTGTCGACCACGCCACCGGCGGGCGTGCCCGGGCACTTGTCCCTGTAGTTCCGGACTCCGTCGCCATCGGTATCACCCACGGCACAGATCACGCCGCCGACGACGGCACCGCCGGCAGCGCCGGCGAGGGCGGCATCCTTGTCATCAGTGGCCCCGGCAGCGAGCCCGGCGGCCACGCCGACCGCAGCGCATTTTTTCCAGTCCTGGTACCAGCCCTTGCTTCCCGGTGTAGATGCGCATGCCCCCAGCACCAATAAAATCACTGTCAGCACGATGCCATTCTTGATATGTTTCATAACCTGTCTCCTGCGTTGATCCACTGACCTTCCGCTCTTTATCTTAGGCCATACGGTTCCCATTTCCCACCCGCTCGGACCGGAGCCGGGCCGGCAGCGGCCCTGCCGCGACAAAAGGCCACGCCGGCTTGTCACCGGTACCGACGCCCGGCAGGCACATCGTCTGCACGGAAAGCATCCCTCAGCCCGCGAACGAGGGCCGTCATCGGCGCGCAAGCGGGCTTTGCGGCGGTATGCTGGCCGGGGCCTCGCTCAATCATTGCAAACGCGGTCCGTTTTTTTTGACCGGCTTCAACTTTTACGCCTACAATGCGTTTTCGTCCGGTAAACAATACAGAGGTGCGGTGTTTATGAAATGTCCAAAGTGCGAGGGTGAAATGGAGTTGGTCTCATACAAGAGGATCGAAGTGGATCGCTGCACCTCTTGTGGCGGGCTCTGGTTTCAACCCGATGAATTGCGCGACTTACGCGACGATATCTGGATGGCCGATTACATCATAGACAGCGGCAGCGCGGGTGTCGGCAAAAAATACAACGCCATGCGTGACTACGATTGCCCGCAGTGCGGTACCAAAATGGAGCAGGAATTCGACGCTGAGCAGCCCCATATCATCTATGAGTCCTGCCCCGAGGGCCACGGCACGTTCCTCGACGCCGGTGAATTCACCGACATCGTGAAAAAGACCTTCTGGGATAAGTTCAAGCGCGCTCCCAAATAGCGCCGGGGCGGGTCAGGCCGTGCCGAACACCACTGCCGGACTCACCGCTCCCAGACCGGCTCAGACAGCCTCGCCGTTCGCGGTCAACAACACTTCCAGCCTGCCATCCGGCAACAACATCCCCTGGTTGACGTCGAAGCTGGGCAGGAGGTTGACCAGCGTGGCCTGTGTTTTTGGATAGCAGCGTTGCTGCGGGTGCCGGGACGGGCGGACCCTGAACATATGGGTTTGCTCCACGCCATAGCGCTGGTTCACGAGCGATGTGTCGAGCGTGCGCAGCGTAAACGCGTGGGCGCGCGTCCCGGGCCGGATGAACGGCCGTATGGCCTGGTCAAATGCGCGCAACAGGCTGTCGTCAAGATAGTTTGGGAGATCCCAGAACAAGCAGATGTCGAAACGGGTGCCGGCGGGAATCCTTAGCGCAGCCGTCAACCTGGCCGCCAGTGCGTCTTTATCCAGCGCCTCGGACTGCCTCTCCAGAATCGGGTCGGTAAACATCGAGGCACAATGCAGACGACACCTGAATCGGGAAAAAAACTCGACCGTCTCCGGCAGCGCCGAACCGGCCTCGAACACCGTCAAACGCTGCTCCGGCTCGACCTTCTTGAGCAGTTCCGGGAATAGCAGCGATTGCTGGGTCCGCAGCCCGGCCGCCGCGGCGTGCAGCAAGCTGCTGCCCGGCGTGGAGGCAACGGCTCTGTTCGACGGTGCGACCGGCATCGGATACTGTCGGCTGACCTAGCTGCCGTTCAGTGAATAACTGCTGCTCTGCTTACCTTTTTCCGATTTCGCTATCTGCGCCGGATCGGCCGGCTTTTCCGCAACCTTGTCCGTTGCTTTCACAGCCGGGGCGCCGGCCGTGGATTTCGCCGCGTCCCCGGGATCCATGTCAATGCTGCCTTTGAATATGGCGCCGTCCTCGAGCGTCATCCGCGGTGCGACGATATTGCCCTGCACGTTGCCACTGCTCGAAATGACGACCTTCTCCGTGCCCTTTATATCACCACGCACCTTGCCCGCGATCTTGATGACCTTGGCGCTGATATCGGCTTTGACCAGGCCGCTGCGGCCAATCTCCACCTGGTGCGCTTCGACACGAACCTTACCGTCGACCTTGCCTTCGATAAGCAGATTCTCTTCACCGCTAATATCACCGTTGATATGAATACCCGGGCCAATGTATGCGACCCTGGCATTACTGGCGGGCTGGCTCGCGGGCGCAGCCTTGCCGGGCTGCGGTTCCGCAGCCGTTTCGCTCAATGGTTCCTGTTTGCCGTTTCTGTGCTTTTCAAACATAAGATTGTCCAATAATGGAAGCTGGGCAGACCAGTTTATCAGAGATTTTGGGGTTTTCGCGCATTTTGTTGACCCTGCGCCTTAGTTTCATCAAATCTTTATCCGCCGCAAAACACGCAAAAGCCCGTCCGCTGGGCCGCTGATTCCGGGCCGCGGTCTTCACTCCGCCGCTGCGCTGGTTTATGGTACACGCCCCGATCCCGGACTTTCGAACATGCGCGCATTGAATATTGCTTTGATCCTGGCGCTGGGCCTGTTGGCCGGCGCCTGCCGCCAGTCACCGCATTGGTACGGCAGCGACGTGACCGGCATGATGCCGGACCTCGCCTTCACTCTGACCGGGACCGATGGCAAGACGGTCACCGCAAAGGACCTCCAGGGCAAGCCGTTGCTGCTGTTTTTCGGGTTTACGCATTGTCCGGATGTGTGCCCGACCACGTTGGCTCAGTTGAAGGCCGCGATGCTGGCGCTGGGGCCCGACTCGAGCAAAATCAGGGTCGCTTTCGTCACGGTCGATCCTGGACGTGACACCCCGGCAGCCTTGCGGCGTTATACCGCGGCTTTCGGGCCCTGGTTGATCGGCCTTACGGGCCCGGACGAGGCCCTCGCCAAGCTGCGGAAAATGTACGGCGTGTACGCCTCGATGCAAGCCGGTGACAACGGCGACGGTTACAACGTCATGCATACGCCCATCGTGTTCGTCTTTGACGCCAAAGGCCGCATCCGTCTGTTGATCAAGGACACCAGCAACACGGAGGCCGTCGTATCCGACCTCAGGAACCTCCTCCGCAGCGAGTGACGAACGGTGCGGCGGCAGTGACAACGGGCAGCCATCACCCTGCACCGCCATGGTCCGGCCCCCCGCTGGCACCCGCCTTGCGCGCCGCCTCCGCCGCACATGCCGCGACCCCGGCAGCTATGCCATATCCCTGCTGACGGGGAAGCTGCATGAGCGCGCCGCCTTTTTAATAGTGGTAAAATTCGCCTTTACCTGGAAGCACACAGAGGAACCCAAGCAATGAAACACACACTGCCGCTGGCGCTTGCTTCAGCGCTGGCCCTGAGTACATTCGCATGCTCACAATCGGAAAACGAGAACGGCAAGCCGGGCAACGACAAGAGCCGGGCAACGACCAAGGAACAAGCCGCAATGCAGGCACCCACCGAGCACGTCAACCCGTTTTTCAAGCCCAGTCCGCTGTTTTTCAACTACCCCGAGTTCGACAAGATCAAGATCACCGACTACGCGCCGGCGTTCGAGCGCGGGATGGCGGATCACCTGGCGGAAATCAAGGCGATCGCGGAGCAGACCGAGGCCCCGACGATCGACAATACGCTGGTCCCCCTCGAGCGCTCGGGCCAGCTGCTGGATCGTGTATCGGCCGTATTCTTCAACTTGTCCGCTGCCGACACCAACGACGAAATGGAGAAGATACGCAGCGAAATGGCGCCCAAGCTTGCCGCGCACCAGGACGAGATATTTCTGAACAGCGAGCTTTTCGCACGGATCCAGGCGCTGTACGAGCAGCGTGACAGTCTCGGCCTGGACCCCGAAACGCACCGCCTGGTGGAGGAAACCTACAGGAATTTCGTTCGCGCCGGCGCCAAGCTGTCTGCCGAAGACAAGGAAAAACTGAAGGCCATGAATACCGAACTGGCCAGTCTCAAGACCACCTTCAGCCAGAATGTGCTGAATGAGGTCAACGCCTCGGCCGTCGAGGTCGATGACCGGGCCAAGCTCGACGGGATGTCCGAGGCCAATATCAACGCCGCGGCAACGGCGGCCAAGAAAAGAGACATGCAGGGAAAATACCTGATCGCGCTGCTCAACACGACGCAGCAACCGCCATTGACCAACCTGAAGGACCGCGCCCTGCGTCAACGAATCATGGAAGCCTCCCTGGCGCGTGGCAGCCACGGCGGCCCTTACGACAACCGCGCGACCCTCGCCCGGATCATCGAGCTACGTGCGCAGCGCGCGCAATTGCTGGGTTACAAAAACCACGCGGCTTACCGTCTTGAAAACCAGACCGCGCACACGACCACCGCCGTCAACGACATGCTCGCCAAGCTGACGCCGCCGGCAGTGGCCAACGCCAGAAGCGAGGCGGCCGACCTGCAAAAAGTCATCGACGCCGACGGCAAGGATTTCCAGCTGCAGTCCTGGGACTGGAACTTCTACGCCGAAAAACTGCGCAAGCAACGCTATGACTTCGACGAAGCCCAAATGAAACCGTATTTTGAAATGAACAACGTGCTGCAAAAAGGCGTCTTCTTTGCCGCCAACCGGCTCTATGGACTGACCTTCAAGGAGCGCCATGACCTGCCGGTATACAACCCCGATGTGCGCGTATTCGAGGTCTTCGACGCCGACGGCAGCCCGCTGGCCCTGTTCATCATGGATTACTTTGCGCGCCCGTCCAAGAATGGCGGCGCCTGGATGAACGCCTACGTCACGCAATCCAAGCTTCTTGGCAAGCACCCGGTCGTCGCCAATCACCTGAATATCACCAAGCCGCCAGAGGGCGAACCCGTGCTGCTGACTTTCGACGAAGTCAAGACGATGTTTCACGAGTTCGGGCATGCCCTGCACGGCATGTTCTCGAACGTCGAGTACCCGTCCCTCGCTGGCACCAACGTACCCCGCGACTTTGTCGAATTCCCGTCCCAGTTCAACGAGAACTGGGCCACCTGGCCGGAGGTTCTGGCCAACTACGCGGTTCATTACAAAACCGGTCAGCCGCTGCCCAAGGAATTGATGGACAAGATACTTGCGACACAGAAATTCAACCAGGGTTACGCCACGACGGAATACCTGGCCGCGGCATTGCTGGACCAGGCCTGGCACCAACTGTCCCCGGAACAGGTGCCCGGTACCGACGGCGTGCTGGCCTTTGAAGCGGATGCGCTCAAAAATGCCGGTGTGGCGCTCAACGCGGTCCCGCCGCGGTACCGCAGCACTTATTTCTCTCACATCATGGGCGGGTATTCGGCCGGCTACTATGCCTACATCTGGAGTGAAGTACTGGACGTGGACTCATTCGAGTGGTTCAAGCAACACGGCGGTTTGACGCACGCCAACGGCGACTTTTTCCGCAAAACCGTGCTCTCCAGGGGCAATTCCGAGGACCCCATGGCTCAATTCAAGGCATTCACGGGCCGCGGTCCCTATATCGAACCGTTGCTGGAGCGCCGCGGTCTCAACTAGCCCGGATATTGCAGCAGCATCCCGGATGCTGCTGCAGAACAGGTGCGGCTGGGCGCCGGGCTGGACTGAGAGCCATAGCCAAAGCTATAGGGCCAGAAAAGGCTTGCCAGGTCACCGCGTTGCCGCCCCAAATGGTTCCAGGCAAGATGCCCGGAGTGTCGTTTGGTGGTTCCAAATAAACGACGGGCAACGACGCATGGGGCCATTTGGAGCCGCAACCCGCAGGGACGGGTCCCATTTTGTCCACTACTGCGTCTCTCTTCACTTTGGTATTCATAATACCAGTCGTTCATCGTTCCTTGTCGTGGGCAAAATGTGTTCCCGGCGCGGCGATCTGGCAAGCCTTTTCTGGCCCTGTTGGAGGGAAGCCCAAGCCCAAGTGTGCCTGGACAAGGCAGGGCCGGGATAGATCGCTGGCCAGTTACAATGTGTACCCTGGAATAAATTTGATAAATCGTCATTCTACTTTGTGAATTCATCAGTTTATGGTGAGGCCAGTGGCCGGCTGGTGCAATATCCGGGCTAGCCCGCGCCGGAGCGCCAGGGCCGCCAGCCATAAAAAAAGCCCGGCCAGGCCGCGTGCCTGGCCGGGCTTTCTTGCAAAGCGCTACAGCGGTGTAACGTTCTCTGCCTGCGGTCCTTTCAGACCCTCGCCGACAGTAAACTCGACCTGCTGTCCCTCTTTGAGGGTCTTGCGGCCTTCTCCGACGATTTGACGGAAATGCACGAAAACATCGCGCTCACCCTCGCGGGAGATGAAGCCGAAACCCTTTTCGTCATTGAACCATTTTACGGTACCAGTGATCTTGTCTGACATTGTAATTAACTCACTATATATAGTTGATGAACCGTCTTTCGACGGCGACTGTGCTGTAGCAGAACGGGACCGGGGTATATCTGGATGGGAAGCAAAACAACCGAACCGAATAAACACTCAATCACACGCTGCAAGCTGGCAGCGGCTATATTCTACATCGAACGACGCTAATATACCATATGAATACATGTATTTGCCGTGCCGTTAGCTGCCGGCACCGCCGCTGCCGGGGGCGTCCCCACTGCCGCTTTTAGCGGTCCCGGTACGCCCCGTCAACCAACTTGCAGCGGCAGCGCGGTCGTGTACTTCACCCGGCGCAGGGCAAAACTCGAGCTGGCGGAAAGCACGCTGGGATGATGCAGGATTTGGGTGTTGAGGAAATCGTTATACGAGCGCATGTCCCGCGAAATGATCTGCAAGATATAGTCGCGCTCACCTGAAACCGAAAAGCACTCCATCACTTCGGACAGTTCTTGCACATGCGCCTCGAACGAATGGCGGATTGCGTCCGAATGCTCAACCATGGTGACAGACAGCAACACGTGGATCTGCAATCCCAGCGCTTCCGGGTTCAAAATCGCCACCTGGGCGTCGATGATACCCCGCTCCTCCAATTCGCGGATGCGTCGCCAGACCGACGTACGCGACAGTCCGGAACGGTCCGCCAGGTCAATCTGGCTGATCCGGGTGTCCGTTTGCAGTGCCCCGAGCAGCTTGCAATCCGCGGCGGATAAGTCCATTCGAATGATCCCCATCAATTTTCATATCGATCTGAAACTATTGTTTCAGCACCGGGTCGATACTGTCAATTACGAAACACATATTCAATGCGCGTGGAGGATAATATAGGGCTAACGATCAAGCTGCCCAGACATCCCGGGCGGCGAATTCGGCAATAGCCCCGTCACACCAGGGCGGTTCGCGCGGCGCAGGAGTATACGATGGCTGACCTTTTTGACAACCCGATGGGATTGGACGGTTTCGAATTCGTCGAATTCGCATCGCCCAAACCCGGAGTACTCGAACCCGTCTTTGACCTGTTGGGATTCACGGCGGTAGCGAAACACCGTTCCAAGGAAGTCATCCTTTACCGCCAGGGCGAAATCAATTTTATCCTCAACAACGAGCCGCACAGCCATGCCGCCTACTTTGCGGAAGAACATGGCCCCTGCGCGTGCGGCATGGCCTTCCGTGTCAAGGACGCTCACAGCGCCTACGCCCGCGCGCTCGAACTGGGTGCGCAGCCGATCGACATTCCGACCGGGCCGATGGAACTGCGCTTGCCGGCCATCAAGGGCATCGGCGGAGCGCCCCTGTACTTGATCGACCGCTACGGTCACAGGCAGAGTTTTTACGATATCGACTTCCGGTTTTTCGAGGATACCGAACGCCATCCCCGCGGCTGCGGATTCAAGATGATCGATCACCTGACGCACAACGTCTATCGGGGACGCATGGCGTTTTGGGCCGACTTTTACCAGCGCATCTTCAACTTTCGGGAAATCCGCTATTTCGACATCAAGGGTGAATACACCGGTCTTCACTCCAAGGCCATGACCGCGCCCGACGGCAAGATCCGCATCCCGCTGAACGAGGAGGCGTCCGCGGGCACCGGCCAGATCGAAGAGTTCCTGATGGCCTACAACGGCGAGGGCATCCAGCATATCGCCCTGATCTGCGATGACCTGATCGCATGCTGGGATGCGCTCGAGGCCAAGGGCCTGCCCTTTATGACACCGCCGCCGGCCACTTACTATGAAATGCTGGAAGAACGCCTGCCCGGCCACGGCGAGCCGGTGGAGGAACTGCAACGGCGGGGCATATTGCTGGACGGTTCGACGCAGGACGGGGATCCGCGCCTGCTGCTGCAGATTTTCTCCGAAACGCTGATCGGCCCCGTGTTCTTCGAGTTTATCCAGCGCAAGAAGGACGAAGGCTTCGGCGAGGGCAACTTCACCGCGCTGTTCGAATCAATGGAGCGGGACCAGTTGCGCCGCGGCATAATTGACAAGGAAGGCAGCGGCTGAATCCGGCGCCGCTCGATTGCGGCCGGCCGGCGCAGGCTGGCGGCCGGACGAACTTATGCCCTATCATAATAAGCGGCCCGGTGAGCACCGGCCGCCACTGCAAGCAGCGCGAGGAAGCAAACATGAAAATCTGCAAGATTCATCACGTGGCGTACCGCTGCAATGACGCGAAAGAAACCGCGGAATTTTACAAGCGGGTCATGAACATGGACCTCGTCCTGGCCATTTCCGAAGACCAGGTCCCGAGCACCAAGGCGCCGGATCCGTACATGCACATATTCCTGGACGCCGGTCAGGGCAATGTCCTGGCTTTTTTCGAGGTTCCGAATTCACCCCCCATGGGCCGGGATGAAAATACGCCGGACTGGGTGCAGCACATCGCTTTCGAGGTCGAGGACATGGACGCGCTGCTGGCGGCCAAGGCCCATATCGAAGCCGAGGGCCTCGAGGTCATCGGCCCGACCGATCACCATATATTCAAATCCATTTACTTCCGTGACCCGAATGGTCATCGCCTCGAGCTTGTCGCCAACGTCGAGCGTCCCGGCGCACTGGAAAAATTGCATGAAGTGGCGCCGGCAATGGTCGAGGAATGGAGCCGAACCCGGAAAGCCCCGAAACATGCCGCATTCCTGCATGCCGACGAATTCGACGCGGATTGATTGAAGGCTGTCCCGGCGTGTTAACATTCCCGGGTCCGGGTGCCTGCGGCCGTAGCGTTGAACATCCTGCATATCGGTAAATATTTTTCGCCATTTTCCGGCGGGCTGGAGAATTACATGCGCGATGCCATGACCGCCCTGCAGCGCCAGGGGGTGGGGTGTGCCGCGCTGGTGCATCGACACGCGTTGTCACTCCGGAGCAAGAGCGAAACCATTGCCAGCGGTGATCAATCTTTCCGGGTCGTCAGGACCGCGGTCTGGGGCCGGTTGCTGTTTACACCGCTGAGCCCGACATTCCCGCTGCACCTGCGCCGGCTGATCAGGCGCTTCAAGCCCGACATCCTGCACCTGCATCTGCCGAACCCGTCGGCTTTTTGGGTGCTCACCCTGCCTGCCGCGCGCAGGTGCCCATGGGTGCTCCATTGGCACGCCGATGTCATCACTGCGGCCCAGGGTTGGGGCATGCGCTTTTTTTACAGGCTTTACCAACCGTTCGAGCAGTCGCTGTTGCGCCGGGCGAGCGCCATCATAGTCACATCCCCGCCCTACCTCGAAGCCAGCGTACCGCTGCGGCCGTGGCGCGGTAAGTGTCACGTCGTACCCCTGGGCGTGGACACGGCGCGGCTGGATGCGTTTCTGGCAGCGGATCAAACCCAGGCCGATCGGCGCCTTCGGTCCGGCGATGACCGCCGTGACGGTTCCTTGTTGCGCGTTCTCGCGGTGGGCCGGCAAACCTACTACAAGGGCTTTCATTACCTCATCGAGGCGAGCGCGCTGTTCGACGGCATGCGTGTCGATTTCATAGGCAACGGTGACCAGGCCGCCGAACTACGCTCACTGGCCGCGCGTCTTGGTGTCGATGGGCGGGTGCGGTTTTACGCTCATCTGGGCGATGCGGAACTGCTGCGGCATATGCGGGGCTGCGACTGCCTGTGCCTGCCCTCGATCGAGCGCACCGAGGCCTTTGGCCTGGTTCTGCTGGAAGCGATGTATCTCGGCAAGGCCACCGTGGTCAGCGACGTGCCGGGTTCCGGGATGGGGTGGGTCGTCGAAGACGGCGTCACCGGCATCAAGCTGCCCCCGGCCGACGCGCAGGCCCTGGCCGACGTATTCGCGGACCTCGCCGGCGACAGGGGCAAACTGGCCAGACTGGGCGACAATGGCCGCACCAGGTTCATGCGCCGGTTCGATATCGGCCGCGGCGCGGAGCAATTGGTTCGCATTTACCACGACACTTTACGGCAAACGGCGGCGAACCAAAAAGACGCGAGCATCCGATGATCGATCAGCCCCCCGCAAAGCCCGGTATGAACCTGCCCCGCAGCGTCGTCGTGATCCCGGCTCACAACGAGGCCAGGGATATCGCCAGGGTTATCGCCGGCCTGCGCGAGGTCTGCAATTTTCCGGTGGTCGTGGTCGACGACGCCAGCAACGACGATACCGCCAACGAGGCTCGCCGCGCCGGCGCGATCATCGTTCCGCTGCCTCTGCGACTTGGCGCCTGGGGCGCAACGCAGACGGGTCTGCGCTACGCACTGCGCCATGGGTTTGAATACGCGATAACCATCGATGCCGATGGCCAACACAGACCCCAATCACTGCCGGACCTGCTTGCCCCCGTTATCCGCGGCGAGGCCGACGTCACGATCGGCGCCTGCACCCGGCGCGGTTCGCGGCTGCGCAAAATCGCCTGGCTGCTGATGAAAAAAGTCTCCGGCCTGCGTCTGGAGGACCTGACTTCGGGGTTCCGTGTTTATGACCGCCGCGCTATCCGCAGGCTGGCCTCCTGGCAGGCCACGCTGCTCGAGTACCAGGACGTCGGTGTGCTGGCGATGTTGCAGGCGACCGGTATACGCATACAGGATGTCGAAGTGAACATGCTGCCCAGGCAGCACGGAATTTCCCGGGTATTCCACTCATGGGCATCGGTCACCTATTACATGGCTCACACGCTGCTTCTGAGTTTCACCAAGCGCGGTCTGACCCACAGGGCCGGGGGCGATTGAGCAAACCGCGCAGGCCTGATTTATAATGCGCACTTCCCGGGGGTTACTAAATGGTTACATTAATAACAGGCATCATCGGCATCGCGGCGGCGATCACGATCGTGATCCTGATCCGCAGGGACCACCTGCACGTCCGTTACGGCCTGTGGTGGATGGCTGCAGCCATCATTTTTGCGCTGCTTGGCGTATTTCCGGCACTGTTCGACGACATCGCACACTTTCTCGGCATCGCCTACCCGCCGGTACTGGCGCTGACCCTGGCCATCGTGGTTCTCATCATCAAGATCCTGGTCATGGACATTGAACGCTCACGCAACGCCATCAAGCTGCAACGACTGATACAGAGGGTCGCCCTGCTGGATTCGGACCTGCAGGCAACGCGAAAGCGACAAGCGGGAACGACGGCATCCGGCGCAAACGGCGATGCAAAGTCGCCCTGATAGCCGTCGCCACTGGATGCCGAAGCCGGCCTGGGCGGCCCGTTGGGCCTGCTGACGCTGTATGCAGGACTGCTCCTGCCCTGGATGGGCGGAGCGTTGTGGCTGGCATACGCCGGCACGCGCTTCGATCACGGCGGCAACCGGTGGAGTCAACTCGGTTATGGCTTCTTCCTCGGCTATGCCGTTCTCTATTTCTCCGTCCTGGCCTGTAAGGCGGTAGCCGGCCACGTTGCCTGGCTCGCCGTCATGGCTTTTCTGGGCTGCTTCGCGGCAGCCGGGGCCGTGGCCCTGTACCTGGCGACACGCGGCCCGGCGCGCCGCCAGCGTCTGGCCGAACAGCGCCTTGACCGCAGGCAAAAAGCCCTGTTGGCGCTGCTGCTGGCCTGGATTTCACTGCACCTGGCCTTCGTCTGCATCGAAGTATTCACACAGCCGCTTTATCCCTGGGACGCCTGGCTGGCATGGGTTTATCGCGCCAAGGCGTGGTTCATGGCCGGCGCCATGACAGACGTGGTCAGCCCTGCACAATGGGCCCTGGCGCGGACGGCCGACAACTACACCATACAGGCGTGGATCTACCCGCTGTTTCCTTCGGTGATCCCGTACTGGGCCGCGCTGAGCCTGGGACGCTGGAGCGAAACCCTGGTCAATGTGCCGACGCTGTTCGCCGGCCTCGCCATCGGCATGGCCCTTTATGGCCAGTTAAGGCAATACGGCCTCGGCATCGCCGCGGGCGCGCTCGCCTGCTACCTGCTGTACTCCATCCCTTTGTTCGGTACGCATATCGCGCTTGCAGGTTATGCCGATCTGTGGATGGCGGGCTTTTGCGGTCTCGGCTTCATCTGCGTGCTTCGCGGCAGCATGGCGCGACGCTCGGGCACACGCGGTTCCGTACTGATCGTGCCCGGCTTGCTGATGCTGGCGATGTCGGCCATGGTCAAGAACGAGGGCGTCGTCTGGTTCCTGTCCGCCCTCGTCGTGTTGCTGCTGGCGAATGCGCGGCTGCGCATCACGCTGATTCTGATCCTGTTGTTGCTGCTGATCACCGCGCTGTGCGCCGCCTTCGGGGTCAGTCACCTGGACATACCCCTGATCGGAACCATCGGCTTCGTCGACGGGCGCCTGCTGCTGCCGTTCATCGGCAGTTTCAGGATCGAGCCCCACGACCTGTGGAAGCCTTACGCTGAGAACTTTTTCATCCTGGGCAGCTGGAACCTGTTCGCGTTCGCGCTGCTGGCAGGCCTGGCGCTGGCGGTGCAAAGACCGTTGCGGCCCGATTCGGACCAGGCCCGCCGCACCGGCCTCGCCTTCATTGGCCTTGTCATCGCCATGCAGTTGTTCATCTTCGGCATGACCGACGAAGGCCTGTGGGCCGACACCTATACGGCGATCAACCGTTTGCTGCTGCATTTCGTGCCGCCCCTGCTTTTTACCATCTTCGTCATCGTCCGCTCCCGGCTCGACGATGGCTGGCCGCGGGCAAGCGCAAGCGCCGCCGATAACGGCCGGATACCGGTACTGCGGCTGGCCGCCACGGCCGTTGCGGCCGCGCTTGTCGTCGCGGGCGGTGCAGTCTACGTCCTCTCACGTGGCCTGCCGAATTCGGCGCCCGCGCCGAAACACTTCGCCGCGGCCGACTTCGGCTATGCCTTCGGCCACGGCAAAGCCGCGCAAGGGCACATGCTCGTTGACCAGTTCGCCAACGGCTACGCGCTGCTGACCAGCGGGCCCGTGCGCATCGAGGCCCGGGATTACCCGGCCATCGAGTACACCTGGTTACCGTCCGCGCCCGGTCAGCAAGCGGCATTTTTCTGGCGCCTGGAGGGTGACGAAAACGTCCAGCGGGAAGACCTGACGGGGCGCGGGACAGCCGTGCTCGACCTGTCCACACTGCGGCAGTGGCGGGGCAGGATCAGCGAGTTGGGCTTCCTGCTGCAATCTCCGGGCGGGCAATCCGTACGGCTCGGCGCAGCCACGCTGGAGCCGGCTTCGCTGGCGTTGCGGCTGCGGCTGGCCTGGCAGGGCTGGAGCCGTTTCGAGGAATGGTCGCAGCAGTCGATCAATTTTCTCAAGGGCGGCGCTGACAGGCAGCCTCTGCCGCTGCCGTTGCTCATCGGCGCCTGGCTGCTGCTGGCGCTGCTGCTGCTGTGTCTGCCCGGCGCATTACCGAAACGACCCTCGGCCTGGCTACGTGCGGCGATTGCAATGTTCTTCGTGGCCTGGATGCTGCTGGATTTACGCTGGACCGTCAACAACGTGCGGCAAAGCCGGCTGTCGCTGCAGGTCGTGAAATTAAGCGCGGAGCAGCGTGCCGCCGTCGACCTCGACGGCCAGATTCACCGCTACATCGAACACCTGAAGCAAAAGGTGCTGGCAAAGAGCCCTGCCCGAATCCTGATTCTGGGCGGCCCGGACAGCGTCGATTACTACCTGCTGCGCGCCAAGTACCATTTGTTGCCGCACAGCGCCCATGTCGCTCGCCGCCTCGGCGCGCGCCCGCGGCCGGCGAACCTGGATTACATTATTTATTTCGGCCGGCCGGGAACGATTACTCAGGTGCCGGGCTGGAATTCGCGCTGGCGGCGTTCGTTGCTGGAAATCGACAAAAGCGGCATGGGCGTCGTTTACCGCGTCAGGCCGGACTGAACCGGATGCTGTTCTTGCAGGCTGCAAACCAAGGGGCTGCGGCAATTTTCATTCGCCCCGGCAAGGCATTATGCTAGCAACCGAAATGACATGGGCCCGGGTTTGAAAAACGTTAACGACCAGAGCAATTCCAGCAGCTCGCGGCAACGCGGAGACGAAGCCGGCAGCCGCCAAGGGGATGAAACAGGCATGGTCGCGCCGGCGCAGGAAAACTACCTGGCCGGCACCTATTCCTCGAAGGCCATCAAGCGCATGCAGGAAGACCCCTCCGTCATCGGTAGGCTGTTCAAGGAAGGCCTCTACCCGTACAAGGACAGAATTCAGCGCAAAACCTATCTCAGGGAAAAGCGCAAATTGCAGATCGAACTGCTGAAAGTACAGAGTTGGGTAAAAACGACCGGCCAGAAGATCATCCTGATCTTCGAAGGCCGCGACGCGGCCGGCAAAGGCGGCACCATCAAGCGGTTCACCGAACACCTCAACCCCCGCAGCGCCAAGGTCGTGGCACTTGAAAAGCCGAA
The DNA here is from genome assembly GCA_963774415.1 of uncultured Gammaproteobacteria bacterium. Taxonomy (GTDB): domain Bacteria; phylum Pseudomonadota; class Gammaproteobacteria; order Xanthomonadales; family SZUA-36; genus SZUA-36. Next base: position 682,421 of record CAVZEU010000001.1, read on the forward strand.
CGAATACGAAAGAGGGCAATGGTATTTCCAACGTTACGTGGCGCACCTGCCGAACCGCGGGGAAATGTTGTTTTTGGACCGTTCCTGGTACAACCGGGCGGGTGTCGAGCGGGTCATGGGTTTTTGCACGACGGCCGAATACATGGAATTCATGCATCAGTGCCCCGACTTCGAACGCATGCTGGTCGATTCAGGCACTCGTCTTTTCAAGTACTACATCTCGGTGACGCGCAAAGAGCAGAAATTGCGTTTCGCGGCGCGCAAGAAAGATCCCCTCAAGCAATGGAAAATGAGCCCGATCGACGAGGCTGCGGTGAACTTGTGGGGGGCCTACAAACGTGCCACGGAGGCTATGTTCTTTTATACCGATACGGCCACGTGCCCCTGGATCATCATCAATTCAGACGACAAAAAGCGGGCCAGGCTCAATTGCATGCAGCATTTCCTCTGCCACCTCGATTACCCGGATAAGAACCGCGACGTCGTCACCGAGCCCGATCCGCTGATTGTCGGTTCAGCGCCGCGGGTGATGTGCGAGGAACTTCCCCCGGACGCGCGGCCGGGCGCTTAGCGTTTCGCGCCAGCTCCCGGACCGCCTTCAGGCGGTACCCGTTCCAATCCGCTCCAGGCGGTAGCTGCCATCCACGACCCGTTGCCACCATTCCCGGTTTTGCAGGTACCACTCCACGGTCTTGCGAATACCGGATTCGAAGTTTTCCGCGGGCGCCCAGCCGAGCTCCGTCGCGATCTTGCCGGCGTCGATCGCATAGCGCTGATCGTGGCCGGGCCGGTCGCTTACGAAGGTGATCAGGTCTTCGAAGCGCCCGGCGCCCCGCGGCTTCTCTCGGACCATTTCGTCCATGATCCGGCAAATTCCGCGGACGACGTCGATGTTCCTTTTTTCGTTCATACCGCCGATGTTATAGGTCGCTCCAATGGCACCGTCGCTGAGAACGCGGTACAGGGCGCGGGCGTGGTCATCCACGTACAGCCAGTCACGAACTTGCCGGCCGTCCCCATATACCGGCAGCGGCCGCCCAGCCAGGGCATTGAGGATCATGTGCGGTATCAGCTTCTCGGGAAACTGGTAAGGCCCGTAATTGTTGGAGCAATTGGTCACCAGCACCGGGAAACCGAAGGTACGGCCCCAGGCCCTGACGAGGTGGTCCGAGCCGGCCTTGGTGGCCGCGTAAGGCGAACTGGGATCATACGGCGTATCTTCGCGGAAGGATTCATCGTCGGGGGACAAGTCGCCGTATACCTCGTCGGTGGATACGTGCAGAAAACGAAACTGCCCGCGGGCCGTTGCCGGCAAGCCGCTCCAGTAGGCCCTGCCTGCTTCCAGCAGCGTGTAGGTTCCAACCAGGTTGGTCTGGATGAAATCACCGGGGCCGTCGATGGAGCGGTCCACGTGACTCTCAGCCGCCAGATGCATGACCGCGTCCGGCTTGTGCGCCGTAAAAACGCGGTCCAGCGCCGCCCGCTCACTGATATCAGCCTGCTCGAAACGGTAGCGCGCGGATTCGGCCACCGGCGCCAGCGACTCCAGGTTGCCGGCGTAGGTGAGCTTGTCCAGATTAACCACCTCGCAATCGGTGTGGCGTATCAGGAAGCGGATGACGGCCGAGCCGATAAAGCCGGCACCGCCGGTAACGAGAATCTTCATACTGCCCTGCAACCAGTCCGGAAGACGCGGATTATAACCCGCCACCCGCTGGACCGCAGCGTTCGAATTGAGACCAAGCGCATCGAGCCGGGGATAAACCGCGCCACCGCCGGCGGCGGAGCGTGTAGAATCGCCACGTGAAAACAAAAACACCGTTAATTCGCCAGCCGAACATGTTCTGGACCTTTCACCTGCTCGGCTGGGCGGTATGGGGTATTATCGGCAAATATCTCTATACGCGCACGATGCTGGATGAAATTCCGCCGAATTACGCTGCCTACGTCGCGGTCATCACCATCATCGGCATGCTCATCTCACTGGGCCTGCGCTACCTGTACCGGGCACTTTGGAAGCGCCCCCTGTGGCTGCAGGCGGCTGCTATTCTCGCCGGCAGCGGTCTCGCGGGTTTCCTTTGGATAAAGGCCCGCGGCGCTATCTACTACGGCTGGATCGAAGCGGCGCCGGACATGCTCGCCTGGGCCGCGAAAATGGGCGACGCGGCGAAGATTTATGAAAAGGTCTCGTTCGTCGAAAGCTACGCGGGCAGTATCGCGATCATGCTGGCGTGGAGCGCGCTTTACGTCGGCATCAAGTCCTACCAGGCTTTCCAGGAATTGCGAGAAAGCGCCCTGAAGTCCGCCGCCATGGCCCACGAAGCGCAGCTGAAGATGCTGCGCTACCAGCTCAATCCCCATTTCCTGTTCAACACGCTAAACGCCATTTCCACGCTGATACTCGAGCGCAACACGGAACTGGCGAATCACATGGTCACGCGGCTGTCGAGTTTCCTGCGGTTTTCACTGGACAACGATCCGCTGCAAAGAATCACGCTGGCGAAAGAGCTCGAGGCACTGCAACTCTACCTCGACATCGAGAAAGTCCGCTTCGAGGAGCGCCTCTCGCTGGAACTGGATATCGACGATGCCGCCCGGGATGCCCTGATACCGAGTCTCTTGCTGCAGCCGCTGATCGAAAATGCCATCAAGTACGGCATCGCGCGTTCGGAAGACGGCGGCCACCTCAAGATATCCGCCCGGGTGTTCGCCGATGAGTTGCTGCTGGAGCTGAGCGACGACGGCCCAGGCTGTGACCTGGTCGATGGCCGCATCACCGAAAGCGGGGGCGTGGGCCTCAGCAACACGCGCGAGCGCCTGCAAACGCTGTACGGCGCCGAGCACTCGATCAAGCTGCGCAGAACCGAGCCGCACGGCCTGACGATCTGCATAAGAATCCCCTATACGCCGGCTTCTCAGTAAGCCACCCCGGGCTGGCCGCGGTGAAACTGGTGCGCGCTGCGCTGTTCCTGGATCCGGGTCTCGACAATCCTGGCGAACGCCGGTCTGCCGTCGAGCCAAACAACCCGGTTGCCCGGTACCTGCAAATGATATTCGCGGCGGCCGTTGTCGCCCTCGTCGAAGACCCCGAGACTGTCGATCAGCCCGATATGGCCGTACTTGCGGTTGTAGCGCTCAACCCAGATCGGGTGTGGCGACAACTCGGCCCCGGGGTCGCGAACCCTGTCCAGGTCCCTGAGCAGGTCGGCCTGTTGAAAAAAGCGATCGTCAACGGCACCGTGAGGATAGCCCTTGCCAATCACGAGTAACGGCACGCGCGCCCGTGCGCTGTCGCCGTATCTGGCAAATTCCCGCCGGGTCAACGGCCGCATCTGCCGGTGATCACCCGTGATCAGCAAGATCCCGTGGTCGAAATAACCGCTGCGGCGCAAGCGGCCATAGAACAGCGCCAATTGCTCGAGGCTCCAGTCCCAGACGGCCGCGGCGGTATCGGGACCGCCGACCGGGTTGGTATACGGCAGGTGCGTGCTGGTCGTGGCCAGGACCAGCAGGAACGGCCGCCGCTTCGCGGTCAAACCACGCAGCGTCGACAGCGCCTCGGCGTACAGCAGGTCGTCTGGCGGCGCATCCTGTACGACCCTCCTGGCTTTGCGCATCGATTCGACCTCGTCGCGGCCGCGGCCGCGGTCCACGCCCAGGCCCTCCAGGTAGCGGTTAAGGCCGATGAAAGAGAGTTCCGCATTGGTCAGGAACTCCGTGTAATAGCCCTGTTGCCGATAGGCCCCAAGGGCCGACGGCTGATGGGCGAACTCGTCGAACATGTACTGGGTCGCCGTCGGGTAATGGATCGGCGGCACGCCGCTCAGCAATGAAATGATGCCGCCTTCCGAGGCCTGGTGATTGGCGAAGAAATTCCGGAACAACAAGCCGTCGTCGGCGATCCGATCAAAGCGCCCGAGCAGGTCGCCGACACCGGATACCTTGCGCGAGTTGATCGACGACAGGGATTCGACGATCACCAGGACGATATCCGGTCTGGAGGCGGGCGCCTTGACCGGGTCCTGCCCAAGGCTGGCGTAATAGGCAATCTGCCGGGCCGTATACCTGTCCTGTTGGCCCGGCCGCCTGGGCACCGGGCGTAAATACCGTTGCGCCACCGCGGCCGGGTCCAGCGCCGCGTAACGCAATAACGGTTGTGGGCTGTACGAGGCCGCGGCGATGCCGCTTAGGAGCAACAGGGCCAAGGAGCCGGAACTCAGCCCCCTGGCGCGTGCGGTGAACGGAAAAAACAACGCAAACGAGAGCAGGAACAGGATCACTGCCAACAGCGTCCGCAGATCGAAAAAACTGGCAACCACGCCCCACTCGACCGTGTAGCGCCCGATATCGCCCAGGGTGGCGTGCTGATCCAGCGCCAGCACGACAAAGGTGTCGACAAGGTAGTAGAACGTCAGTGCCGACAGCACCAGCAGCGCCAGCGAACGCAACCAGCCATTATTTGCCCGGCCCGCCAGTATTGCCACCGCCAGCAGCACGGCAATGTAGGAAAAATCCAGCAACCACAACTCCGCCATACCCTGCCAGCTGGCCATCATGCTGCCTGCGAGCGTGACCGCTTTGTAGGCGCTCAAAGCGAGCACGAACACCACCGGCCCCAAGGGCAGGCATCGTCTTGCAGCGGACGGAACGTAATTCATAAGCGCTTACAATAGCCAACCTCCGCCCTGGACGGCAAGCCCGCCATGAGCTTACAAAGTCCCCGGCGCTGTGATAAATTCAGATCATTCCGACGACACCTGACCGTTTGCAAGAACCCTGCGACAGCTCCGGGATCGCAGGCAGTACGGCGCGCCGATTGGCCGTCTCCAGACCTTCCGGGTTGTCGATGGCGGCAGCAGTGAAGCCGGGTCGGCCGGGCCGGCCAGGGCCAAGTGCGCCCGGCCACGGCGACAGCGGCGGTTGCAGGAATCCAGATTAACGGCGGAATTGGCAAGGAGCAAGACTTGACCTCGATCGAACAATACACCGGCTCGCTTTTCGGTCTCAGGGACAAGGTCGCGCTGGTCACGGGCGGCGCCGCTGGTCTCGGTTACATGATTACCCATGCTTTGGTTGCCGCCGGCGCCAGGGTATACATCGCCTCGCGCAAGCTGGACACCTGCCGCGAGGCCGCAGCCAGGCTCGGCGGGCTGGCCGGCGAGGTAATCCCATTCGGCGCTGACCTGTCCGCAGAGGAAGGCGTGCTGTCGCTGTCCAATTTCATCACCGGGAATGAGACCGGGCTGGATATCCTGGTGAACAACTCGGGCCGCAGCTGGGGCGCGGATTACGAACATTTTCCGTGGCAGGCCTGGAGCGACGTCATGACCCTGAATGTCACCGCGCCGTTTACGCTGACTCGTGCGCTGACACCGCTGCTGGCCGCCGCGGCTGCTCCCGGGGAACCGTCCAGGGTGATCAACATCGGCTCGATCATGGGCTGGGTGCCGCATGGCTACCCCGCCTACTCCTATTCCGCCAGCAAGGCCGCCCTGCATCATCTGACGCGCATTCTCAGCAACGAACTGGCGCCGTGGCACATTGCCGTCAACGCCATCGCACCCGGCCCTTTCCCGAGCCGCATGACGGCCTTCTTTAGCGACAGCGAAAAACGCACGAACGCGGTCACCAGGGCGGTGCCGCTGGGCAGGCTCGGCAAAGCCGATGACGTCGCCGGCCTGATCCTGTGCCTGTGCGGCACGGGCGGAGCCTACATCAGCGGTGCTATCATTCCGCTTGACGGCGGTATGAACTCGGCACGCACACCCGGCCTCGAACAAGGCCTGGACTAGGACAGTCAAATGATCGAAGGCAACATGTCACTGGAGGATTTCAAAAGCTGCGAAGGCAAGGAACTCGAGCCGTCCGGCTGGCTGCTGATCGACCAGGCGCGGATCGACCGTTTCGCGGACGCCACCAACGACCGTCAGTTTATCCACGTCGATCCCGACAGGGCCGCAGCGAGTCCCTTTGGCTCCACGATTGCCCACGGCTTTTTGACCCTGTCCCTGCTTTCCTACCTGATGGGCCAGCACATGCCCATCCCCTACGGCACGGTCATGGGAATCAATTATGGCTCGGATAAAGTGCGATTCCTGCAACCCGTCAAGGTCAATTCCCGGGTTCGGGCGAGGACCCGGATTGACAGCATCAGCGAAAGACCGGGCCGCCAGTTCCTGGTCAGGAGCAGCGTCAGCATCGAGATCGAAAACGAAACGCGCCCGGCCCTGATCGCCGAAATCCTGTCTCTCTACATCGTCGGGGATCGCGGCTGAGCGCGGCCCGCGCTGGACCGGTTTCCGGCGCTTCACCGAAACGCACCGCTCACTCCTTGGCCCCGTATGCCAGGTCGCCGGCGTCGCCCAGCCCCGGCACGATGTAGGCTCGCGGTGTCAGATCCGGATCCACGCCACCAGCCCAGATGATCGTTTCCGGTGGCAGGTTCTCCTGCACGCAGCGAATGCCCTCTTCGCTGGCGATCACGGTGGCGACGTGCGTCCGGGCGGGCGTACCGCGTTCCATCAATGCCCGGTACGCCAACACCATCGAAGAACCGGTGGCCAGCATCGGGTCACACAGGATCACGGTTTTGCCCGCGATGTCAGGGCTGGCCAGGTACTCGACCTCAACCTCAAACGCATCGTCGTTCTCATGATGTACGCGGTAGGCGGACACGAACGCGTTTTCGGCGCCGTCGAAATAATTGAGAAAGCCCTGGTGGAAAGGCAGACCGGCGCGCAATATCGTCGCCAGCACCGGCTGCTCGGCAAGCACGGAACAATCGGCGATGCCCAATGGCGTTTTTACCTGTCTGCGGGTGTAGGTCAGCGTTTTGCTGATTTCGTAAGCCATGATTTCGCCGATACGCTCCAGGTTGCGGCGAAAACGCATGCTGTCGGTCTGTCTCACGGTATCCCGGATTTCCGCCATGATATGCGTGCATAGGGACTTCTGCAGACCGAGATTGTTGATATTTTTCTGCATGGCCGTGAACCCGGACGTGTTGAGACGATCAGGGCGAATTCTAGCACGCCGCGGCTCATGCCCTTGTGGTATGCTGTAGGGATACGGTTCTGAACCAAGATGAATAGACGACTCCGGCTTTTCAAATGCCTGCTGGCATTGCTGCTCGTTTGCAGCAGTGCCCTGCTGTCCGCCCATGCCGCCAATCATGTGTCGTCGGGTGCGACCACCTGCGTTTTGTGCATATCGCACGGTAATGCGTCCAATGCGTCGATGCCGGTGACAGCTATGCTCTTCCTGGCGCCGCCGCCCGCGGTACTGAATCAAAGGCCGCGGACCGATCGCCTGACACTCCTCGTTTTCTATCGCACCCCCGCGCGGGCGCCGCCCTCCCCGATCTGAAACCCGTTGTTTGAAAATGGCCGGCTACGAGCCGGCCGATGATCCCTGAACGACTGTTTTGGAGACAAGCCAATGCGTACACTTTTCTCTTGCATGTTTGCGACATGCCTATTGGCCGCCAGCCTGCCGGTGTGGGCAGGGGATGGCGGCAAACCAGCCAGTGCGGCCGAGATCGAAGCCCTGCGCGCCGAGTTGGCCGCGATGCGATCGGAATACGAGGCGCGTATAGACCAGCTCGAGCAACGTCTGAACGCGGCGGAACAGAAAGTCGCCGCGGTTGAAAGCGCCGCCGCCGGGCAGGCCAACGCCGAGGCCATGGCCCAGGCGGCCCCGCCGTCCGGCCCCTCCGCGCAGGACCGCGGCACCAGCGCCTTCAACCCCGACATCGGGGTAATATTCCAGGGCCAGGCCTGGAACTACAAGAACGACCCGGACAATTACGCGATCCCGGGCTTCCCGCTGGGCGGTGAAGCCGGCCCGGTGCCGGAAGGCTTCTCCGTGGGCGAGACCGAACTTAATTTTTCCGCCAACGTCGACGACAAGTTTACGGCCTGGCTGACGATGCCCGTCGCGATCGAGAACGGTGACACCTCGGTCGACATCGAAGAAGCATGGATCCAAACCCTGGGAATGCCGGCGGGCCTGTCGATACGTTTGGGACGGCACTTTGCCGGCATCGGCTACCTGAATGACCAGCACGCCCATACCTGGGACTTTATCGATCAGCCCCTGCCCTACCAGGCGTTCCTCGGGGGTCAGTACATCGCCGACGGCGTGCAGTTGAGATGGCTCGCGCCGACTGCCTTGTACCTGGAACTCAGCGGCGAAGTCGACCGGGGCGATAATTACCCCAGCGGCGGCGCCAGGCATTCGGGCTACGGCAGTTACGCCTTTCACGCCCGTCTCGGCGGTGACGTCGGATTCAGCAACAGTTGGCAGACCGGCCTTTCCTACCTCAGAGCCAGTGCGGCGTCACGGCCTTCCGGCAACGAGGACGAGCCGCTGCTGTTTACCGGGCATACCGACCTGGCGATGGCCGAGCTGGTCTGGAAATGGGCGCCCAACGGCAACAACCACCAGCGCAATTTCAAATTCCAGGCCGAGTACCTTTGGCGCAAGGAAGACGGTGACTACGCACTCGGCGACAGCGCCGTTTTGCCCTACGACAGGAAACAGCGGGGCTGGTACGCGCAAGCCGTCTGGCAGCCGTTTCCGCGCTGGCGCTTCGGTCTGCGCTGGGACGCGTTGTCCGGCGGCAATCCCGGGCAGGAATTTGCCGGCACCGGTCTCGGGCCCATGGGCAGTGACCCGCGCCGCTACAGCATCATGACCGACTGGTCCAACAGCGAATTCAGCCGGCTCAGGTTGCAATACACGCGGGACGAGGCCGGTCTCGAAAACGACGACCAGTGGGGTCTGCAATATATTTTCAGTATCGGTGCACACGGCGCGCATACGTTTTGAAGAAGGAACGATCCAGATGAAAAAATTATTGATAACGGTGCTGCTGGTTGCAATGCCGCTGGCGGCCCAAGCCAAACTCACGATTTTCGCCTGCGAGCCCGAGTGGGTCGCCCTGGCCAAGGAAATCGGCGGCAAGCTGGTCGAGGCCGACAGCGCCACCAATGCCCTGCAGGATCCGCACTACATCCAGGCGCGACCCAGTTTGATCGCCAAGATCAGGCGCGCCGACCTGCTTATCTGCAGCGGCGCCCAACTGGAGATCGGCTGGTTGCCGATGCTGCTCAGAAAAGGCAACAACCGGCAGGTCGTCCCCGGCGCGGACGGCTATTTTCAGACCAGCAGGTACGTGAAGCGGCTGGAAGTCCCCGCCAACGTCGACCGTTCGCAGGGCGACGTCCACCCCCAAGGCAATCCGCATGTACAAACCAACCCGTACAACATCCTCTTGATCGCCGACGCGCTGACCGAGCGCATGTCGAAACTGGACCCGAAAGACGCCAACAGCTACCGCAAGAGCCTCGAAGACTTCAAGCAACGCTGGAAGGCAGCCATCGCCGGCTGGGAGAAACGCGCCGCGCCACTCAGGGGCAAGCGCGTGATCACGCATCACAAGTCGTGGGTCTACCTGGAAAGCTGGCTCGGCATGACCGAAGTCGCCAATCTGGAACCGGTACCCGGCGTGCCGCCCACGGCCGGGCACCTGTCCAAGCTGTTGGAACAATTCGGCAACCACGGCGCCGATTTCATCATCCGGGCGCCCTTCCAGAGTCCCAAAGCCTCCGCATGGCTGTCGCAACGAACCGGCATCCCGGCGGTGATGCTGCCGCTCACGGTTGGCGGCAGTGACAAGGCCACCGATCTTTTCAGCTGGATGGACGACATCCTCGACCGCCTGTTGAACGCGCGGTCGCAATGAGGCAATGCCGATGAATACGGAACTACTCGATTGGTCGATACTCGCACCTGCGATCCTCGCGGGCATGCTGGTACTGAGCACACATGTACCGCTGGGGCAGGAAGTACTCAAACGCGGAATCATCTTTATCGACCTCGCCATCGCCCAGATCGCCGGCCTCGGGGTCCTCCTGGCCGGCGTGCTGGGCTGGGAGGATAACGTCTGGCTGGTGCAGGTCTTCGCCGTCACCGCAGCACTGCTGGCTTCCATCGGCTTGAACTGGTCGGAGAAACGCTGGCCGCATTCGCAGGAGCCCCTGATCGGCATCCTGTTCGTGCTCGCCGCCACAGGCAGCATCCTGCTGCTGGCACAAAACCCGCATGGCGCCGAACACCTCAAGGACTTGCTGGTCGGTCAGATACTCTGGTCCACCTGGAAGATGCTCACGCCCATCGTCGGGCTGTACGCACTGTTGCTGACGATCTGGTTCAAGTGGCACAAGCGCTTTGGCCACCGGGGCTTCTATATCATTTTCGCCTTCGCCGTGACCGCTTCCGTTCAGCTCGTGGGGGTCTACCTGGTGTTTTCCAGCCTGATCATACCGGCGTTGGCGACGCGGCACATGCAAGGCACCAGGCGCCTTTTCGCAGGCTACCTGCTGGGCGCCGTGGCTTTCACCGTCGGCATTACGCTGTCGGCATTGTTTGACCTGCCGACCGGGGCCGTTACTGTTTGGAGTATGGCTTTGCTGGCACTCGCCGCGGGCCCTTTTCTGCCGGGCAAAGTGCAGCCGGGCCCCGCGTGAATCGACCAGGCGGCACCAGCTAGCCGCTCTCCGTTCCCTGTGCGCGGCTTTCCAGGGTGCCCAGCAATTGCGCCAGGACATCGTCGACGGCGCGCTGGAAGGCCGCCACGATCGCCGCCATGCGCATGTCGCCGACGGCCGCGCTCGAGTCCAGGTCGAAATCCCCTGGACGGCCGCCCCGACAGGCGTATCGGCCATTCATGGCGACGCGGACGGCGGACGCACGCCCGGAAGGTCCGATAACGGCATAAAACTTCTCGATCAGCAGGTGCAGGTCGCAGTCCGCAGCCATCTTCCCGCCGCGAACGGTCACGACATCGAAACGGCCGGAACCTTGCAGCGTCCTGGTCACCAGCGAAGCCGTCAATTCAGGCAAATTGTCCGGCCAGCGCGCGGCTGCGAGATGATTCAGCTCGGAATCGCTGGAAAATGTCAGGATCCGCTCACTGTCGAGGCCGGGAATGGCGCTCACCGAGAGGTTCACGCGGGTGGACTCGCCCGCAGGTTCCGCCGCCGTCGGCAGGTACGGGCGCAGCAGCCAGGTATGCATTGCAGGCCGATTGTTGTGAATCAGGCCGGTGCAACCGCTGACCGCGAGGGCCAGCGACAGCAGGCCCGCTTTCAAACTCGCTCTCGCAATGCTGAACGACATGACCTAATGCTCCGTTTCGATGTCTTCACTGGGCGGCTGGTAGATGAGCCTGGACGGGTCCGCGCGCAGCTCCCTTACCAACTTCTCGATCTCACGCAGCGCAGCGCGTGTATCGGCAACGAGCGCCGGCACCTGGCCCAGCCCATCGCGGAAAAAGGCATTCATGTCGCTGTCATTGCCGGCAGCCCAGGACTCCATGCGCAGCGCCATTTTTTCAAGGCTGGCAGTAGTCTGCTCCAGGTTCTTCAGCACCGCATCTAATTCAGGCGCCGCGCGGCCCGCCGTTGAACGCAACTGCTCCAGCGTTGCTCTCAGTTCGCGCAAGGTGTCGTTGATCTCGGTCGGCATGCGGCTGATCTCGCTCCTTTGGTCGGACAGGGCGCCGCTGAGGGCGGCGATGTCGTCCAGGGCCCTGCTGACCCTGGCCTGGTTCTCGGCGCTCAGCAGTTCCCCGAGTTGGGCCAGAACCTGGTCGAGCCTGTCGATAATTTGCGGCGCCTTTGACATCAGCGCGCTGAAACCGGTGTCCCGGACCGCGATCACGGGTCTTTCCCCGGGCTTGGGCTTGGGCAGCGGTTCATGTTGGCCGGGCGTACCGCTCAGCTTGATGACGGCTACCCCCGTAATCCCCTGCAGGGCCAGAGTCGCCCAGGTGCCGGAATCGATCGGCGTGCTTTCGAGTATCTCGATGTCGACCCGGACCTGGGTCGGGTCTCCGGGCACGATCGTCATCGCGGCAACTTCGCCCACTTCCACGCCCAGATAATAGACCGGACCGCCCAGCGTGAGCCCGCTGACGCCCTTGTCGAAGTACAACGAGTACCCGGTCATGCGCCCGCCGCTGTTGCGGCCGGTCAGCCAGATCGTCGTCAATACGAGCGTTACCAGCCCGACGCTGACGAACAGCCCGACGATGAAATTGCGGTTAGCCATCCTGTGCTGCCCGCCGCGCGGCCTGGCGGGCACGCAACGCCCGCGGCACGCCGAAGTAACGCCGGACCCACGGGTGCCGTGATTCCAGTATTTCATCCATGGTCCCGACGATCACCGAGCCTTCGACCAGCACCGCAATGCGGTCACAAATCCCGAACAGGCTGTCCATATCGTGCGTAATCATCATGATCGTCAGTTCAAGATTATCATGCAGATAGGTAATCAATTCATCAAATTCGGTCGCTCCGATCGGGTCCAGACCGGCCGTCGGCTCGTCGAGAAAGAGGATTTTCGGCTCCAGCGCCAGGGCCCGCGCCAGGGCGACGCGCTTGCGCATGCCGCCGGACAGTTCGGCCGGGTACTTGTCGGCCACCGAAAGTTCCAGCCCCGACATCAACAGCTTGAGGCTGGCGAGCTCGTGGCGGGTCTCCAGCGGCATGTCCGAATGCAGGGCGATCGGCAACTCCACGTTTTGCTGGACCGTCAAGTCGGACAACAAGGCGCCGGCCTGGAAAAGCACACCCCAGCAGCGGGTCGGACCGGGTTGTTGGTAGCGAATTTCCTGACCCAACACGGTGACCGTTCCGCCGTCGGGTTTGTGCAGCCCCAATATGCTGCGCAAGAGTACCGATTTGCCCGTACCCGACCCGCCGACGACACCGAGAATCTCGTCCCGTTGCACGTCGAGGTTCAGGCGGTCGTGGACCAGTTGCTCGCCAAAGCGGTTGACCAAATCCCTGACTTCGATGACGCTGTCCATCACACCCCCATGCGGGTAAACATCGTGGCAAAGAATGCATCCGCGACGATGATCAGAAAGATCGACTGGACCACCGCCATCGTCGTGCGCTGGCCGAGTTCCTCGGCCGAGGTCCTGACCTGTATGCCCCTCAGCGTGCTGACCGTGGCGATCAGCAGCGCGAATACCGGCGCCTTGCTCAAGCCGACATAGAAATCCGCCAGGTCCGTGCTGTGCACCACGCGCTCCATGAATTGCAAGCCGTTGATACCCGCCGACCCGACCGCCACCAGCGCACCGCCGGCGAGGCCGGCCGCGTCGGCGAACAGTGTCAGGATAGGCAGGGCTATCATCAGTCCCAGGATCCGGGGGACGATCAGCATCTGGTTCGGGTTGAGCCCCAGCACGCGCATGGCATCCACTTCCTCGTTGAGTTGCATGACACCGAGTTCGGCCGCAAACGCGCTGCCGGAACGGCCGGCCACCATGACGGCCGCCAGCAAGACGCCCATTTCACGCATGACGGAGATACTGACCAGGTCGACCACGAAAACCTTGGCGCCGAACTGTTCCAATTGTCCCGACGACTGGTATGCGAGCACGATGCCGATCAGGAACGTGATCACGACCACCACCGGAATCGCCTGAACGCCGGTACGGTAAACCTGCTTAATGACCTCGCCGACGAGGTAGAGCGACGGCCGCTTGGCGCCGTCGGCGATGGAACGCGTGATCCGGCCTAGGTCCTCGACCTGCACGACGACATTACGCCCAAGGGCCTCGATCGCCCCGGCGATGCGGTTCGGCTTCTCCGCAGGCCGTTGTGGACGCTGGTATTCGCGGATCGCGGCGGTGTCGATGATGTTTTGCAGAAACTTGACGTGGGCAGCCCTGACGCCGCCGAACCCGGCTTTGAACCCTTGCGCCCGTAACTGCCGGGTCCGGTCGTACAGCACCCAGGCGCCGGCAATGTCCATGTCCTCGACCCCGGCGCACTGGAACGTCACGCGATCACCTTCGCCGGGCTGCACGCCAGCCGCGGCCGCCTCGAGTTCGGTCACGTGACTGAACACCCAGCAACCGCTGAGCTTGACCAGCAGTTGTCCGGGCCGGCTTTCGATACTGACAAAGCGGTCGCTCATGTCCTCATCCCGGCGGCCGCTTATGCGAGTGGAGGCCGCCTCGCTCCAGTATACAACCGGCACAGCAAAAGTGGGCCGGCGGCCGCGTCCAGGGGTACCTACGCGCACAGCGGGACGGCAGCTCTCATTGCGCCAGGGCCCGATCCCGCAGACCGCCGCCCAGCCCCAACAGCAGCGCGAATGCCAGCAGCAGAGGCACGGCGGCATCGATCATCCCCTGCCAGCCGAAATGAAACAGGATCCAGCCGGAACTGAGGCTGGCGGCGGCCTGCACTGAAAATACCAGGAAATCGTTGAGGGACTGGATTTTGAAGCGCTCTTCGGGCCGGTAGCCATGCGCCAGCAGGTTGGTGCCGCTGAGGAAGAGAAAATTCCAGCCGACACCCAGTAACACCATCGTCAGCCAGTAATGCAGCACCGTGGTATCAACGGACGCGACGGTGAGACAAACGGCAAATGCAGCCAACCCGCTCCACAACATACCGCGAAAACGCAACTTGCTGAACAGCCATGGGTAGACCAGCGACGGCAGGTACATGCCGGCGATATGAGATTGCAACACCACCTTGGTCGCCCCGAGACTGTGGTGCGAATACGCGTGCATGCTCACGGGGCCCGCCGTCATGACCAGGCTCATGACCCCGTATCCGAGGGCGGAGGCGGCGATCGCCAGAACGACCAGCGGAGACCTGACGATCACTGCCAGCGGCCGCCCGCCCCTGAGCTTGTTGCCGCCCGCCAAGCCCGGGTCGCGGTACAGGCTGACCAGCACGATGCCGGCGCCATAGGCGACCGCCAGCAGCAGGAAAGACCCGGCGTATTCGGTTACCAGCAGGGCGCGGCCCCGCACGGCAATTTCAGGCCCGACGAAGGCGGCCAGGATTCCGCCGAGCAATAATATCGACGTGGCCTTTGGCGCCTGCTCGGCCGGCACCAGTTCCAGTGCGGCGAAGCGGTACTGGTGGCCTGCCGCCGTGGCCCAGCCCATCATCGATGCAGCCAGGCAAAAGCCACCAAAGCTGGCGCGGACCAGGCTGAATGATGCCAGCAGGGCGGCGCTGACCGCCAACAGACCATAAGCCACGAATACGCGCCTGCGGCCAAAACGGTCGAGCAGGCGTCCGGTCGGCAGCGTCGAGGAGGCCAGGCCGACGACCGCCAGCGCGATCGGCAGGGTCGCCAAACCCGGTGACGGGGCAAACTGCGTGCCGATGATGCCGGCGATCAGGACCATCAGCGAGGAGCCCGCCATCATCAGCGCGTACGCCAGCATCAGCCGCCATACTGGCAACGGCATGTTTCTCATGGATTCCCGGCCCTTCCCTCAATGACCCAATTTGCGTTCATCCAGGCCGATGCTGCGCGCGATGATCTCTTTCATGATTTCGGAACTGCCGGCATAAATCCGCGACACGCGCGCGTCCGTGAACATATGCGAAATGCGGTATTCGCTCATGTAGCCGGCGCCGCCGTGCAGTTGCACGCACTCGTCCATGACCCTCGATTCCAGTTCGCTGGCACACAGCTTGGCTTCGGCCGCCAGTTCCGCATTCAATTCCCCCCGGTTGTGCAGCAGCACGCACTGATCGACGAAGGTTTGCATGATATCGAGGCTGGCGCGTAGTTCAGCCATTTTGAAGCGCGTATTCTGAAACGCGGCAATGGGCTTGCCAAAGGCCTTGCGTTCGAGGATATAGTCCTTTGTCAGGTCGAATGCCACCTGCGCATGCGTCACTTCCTGCGCCGCACTGATCAGCCGCTCCTCGGCCAGGTGGTGCATCAGGTTGTAAAAACCTGCGGACGGATCCCCCAGCACGTTCGCCGCCGGCACGCGTACGTCCTCGAAGAACAGCTCCGCCGTATCCTGCGTCTTCAGTCCCATTTTTTTCAGGTTCCTTCCCCGGCTGAAACCCGGCATATCGGCCTCGACAACGAACAGGCCGATGCCGCGGGGTTTGTCCGCGCTCGTGCGCGCGGCAACGACGAAGGCCCCGCCGTTGATGCCGTTGGAAATGAACGTCTTGGAACCATTCACTATCCAGTCTTCACCGTCGCGTTGCGCCCGGGTCTGGATGCCGGCAAGATCGCTGCCCGCCCCCGGTTCCGTCATGGCGATACCGAGGATCGTCTCGCCGCTGATGCATTTTGGCAACAGGCGCTGCTTGAGTTCCTCGCTGCCCAGGCGGCCGATGTAGGGGCCGACCAGGCGGCTGTGGAGCGTCAGGAACAGGCCAATGTCCCCAAAGCGGATGGTTTCCTCGATGACGATTTGTTCGAAGCGGAAATCGGTGATTCCGGCGCCGCCGTATTTTTCGTCGGCCCACATGCACAGCAGTCCCTGTTCTCCGGCGCGTAAAAACGCCGCCGGGTCACAGATGCCCTGCTCCCGCCACTGTTCGACGTGCGGTGCGATTTCGCTGCGCATGAAGCGCCGAACGGCATCGCGGAACATCTCGTGATCTTCTTTGAATATCAGACGCTTCATTGCTTCGCTATCCTGATTTCCTGGCTGCCTCGGATGGGTCCCCGACGTCAATCTTACTACGCGTTCCTCGGCAATAGCCACGGCGAGGCGGCGCCATCCGGGACTGGCGCGGTGACGAACACGCTCAACCAAGGTAACAAATTTGGGCTATCATTCTCCCATTGGGACGAGAATTATTCTCATGTGAAGAGCGACCGGCGAAATCCCGCGTACGTCAACGGGCGATAACGATGAGCAAAGAGACGACAGAACTGATCTTTTACCTGCTATATGCCTTTGCCTTTGCGGCCTCGCTGCTCGCCTTCGCAATGACCAGCATACAGAAGCTGCGATTTCTGATCGTCTTGTCATCGAGCGCGTACGCCGTCTACTACTGGCTGTTCCCGGCCGAACCGTTGTGGCTGGATATCGGTTCCGAGCTATCACTGGTCAGCATCAACGGCTTCATGCTCGTATACATGGCCTGGAGTAATTCCCGGATAAAGTTCGACCAGAGGGAGCAGTTCCTTTATGAGCACGAGTTTTCCGATCTGAACCGCGTCGAATTCAACCAGTTGCTGAATATTTCCGCCTGGGAACTCAACGGCGCCGGCCACGTGTACACGGTGGCCGGGCAGCGCCTGCGGGATATTTTCTACCTGGTCAGCGGCCGGGCGAAGGCCGAATTGCCGGACGGCCACAGCGTCGTCGTCAGCGAAGGCAGCGTAATCGGCGAGGTCAGTTTTCGCCTTGATTGTCCCGCTTCGGCAACCGTGACCGGCACCGACGCGTGCCTGTGCCTGCGCTGGAACCAACAGGAACTCAAGAACCTTTGCAGTAAATATCCGAACATCAAGCGGGTCGTCGACAACGTGCTGTCCTCCCACATGGCGCGCAAGTTGTCCGACACACCGCAGGAGAACCCGACGGTTTCGGTACCGGCGGGCTAATCCGCCAGGAGACGACCATGACACTATTCTTCCAATTCCTCGTCGGCCACGCCCTTGGCGATTTTGTCTTCCAGCGCGACATCATGGCGCGATCAAAGAGCCGTCACGCGGAAATCCACAAGACCGCGGGCAAAGGCTTTCCAGGGTGGTATTACTGGTTATTCGCACACGCGCTGATACATGGCGGCACCGTGTTCCTGATCTCGGGCAGCCTGGCGCTGGGGCTCGTCGAAACGCTCCTGCATTCGATCATCGACTTCGGCAAATGCGAGCGCTGGTACTCGATTCACGTCGACCAGGCATTGCATATCTTGTGCAAAATCGCTTACGTGTGGGTCATCCAGCAGGGACTGGCTTGAAACGCGACCGGCAACAATCACGCAGGGACGTCGCGCGCCTCGAGATACTGAGGCAGGAACTGCTGGCGCCGCTGCTGTCCGTCGAAGGTCACCTGGAATTACTCAAGGAGCACCTCGGTGACAAAGACTGCGCGGCGGACCTCGAGAAGATCGAGCAAGCCGCCGGGCAGACACGCGAACTGGTCGACGCCATGCTGGCCGCCGAAACGAAGCAAGTGGATGCCGCGGAACAGGAACGCATCCGCAGCCGCTACCGGCACGACCTGCGCAATAGCGTCGGCGCGATCGCGGGCTACTCCGAAATCATCCTGGAAGACCTGGAGGACGGCGAACAGCTCAGCGAGGAGGCGCGCAGCTACATAGAAAACCAACTGGCGGACGCCAGCAAACTGCTGTTGATCGTCGATACGCTGTTCAAGGGCGAACAGGGTTTTGACCAGGGTTCCGCAGCAGCACTCAACGTTGACATCCACTCCGTTTTCGACAGCTTCGAACGTTCCGCGGAAGAACGCAACGACACCCTCAGCGGGCATATCCTGGTCGTCGATGACAATGACAGCAGTCGCAACCTGCTGATCCATCAGCTGACTCGGCAGGCGCACACGACCAGCAGCGCGGCATCCGGCCGCCAGGCGCTGGAAACGATCAGGCGCGCGGCGCCCGACCTCATCCTGCTGGATCTGTTCATGCCTGACATGAACGGTTTCGACGTATTGCGCGAGATGCACACGGACAAGGCCCTGCGCACGATCCCGGTCATTATCATCACCGGTCTCAGCGACCGCGAAGCCGCCGCGCGCTGTATCGAGGCCGGGGCCTTCGATATCCTGACCAAACCCGTCAGCCCCAACCTGCTGTGGGCGCGTGTGAACGCCTGCCTGGAGCGCAAGGCCTGGCACGATAAGGAGTTGGCCTACCAACGGCAGCTGGAGAAGAGCTATACCTTCATTCGCAAGGTCTTCGGGCGCTACCTGTCCGACGAGGTGGTGGCACAGATACTCGAATCGGACGACGGCATGCAGATGGGCGGCGGCAAGCGCGAAGTCACGATCATGATGACCGATATCCGCGGCTTCAGCATGCTCAGCCAGCAACTGGATCCGCAGGATTGCGTCAAGATGCTGAACAACTACTTCGGCGTCATGACGCCGCTGATCCAGAAATACAACGGTGTCATCGATGAATTCCTCGGCGACGCGATCCTCGCCATATTCGGCGCCCCCGTTGCCAACGACAGGCATGCGGAGCACGCTGTCGCCTGCGCCCTCGAGATGCAGCGGGCCATGCACGAGGTCAACCAAAACAACGATCGTTGGGGCCTGCCGGATATCGAAATGGGAATCGCGCTCAATACCGGTGAAGTAGTCGTCGGCAACATCGGCTCGGAGTCGCGTTCGAAATACGGCGTCGTCGGCCACCACGTCAATCTCACCGCCAGAATCGAGTCTTTCACCGTTGGCGGACAGGTCATGGCATCCGAATACACCGTCAAGGCGCTGCAGCCGGAAATTGACACCCCGCGTTCGCTGGAGATCGAGGCGAAAGGAATCAGGGGCCGCCTCATGATCCATGAGATAAGCGCCATTGGCGACCCCTATCATCTGAGGCTCGACACCGCTGAAGTGGTGGCCAGGCCGCTGCGCGAGGCCCTGCCGGTTACGTTCAACCGCCTCTCCGGTAAAGCGATCGCCGATGAGCAGGTCGACGGACATCTGGTCGCGGCCGCGGGGCGCATTGCCCACCTGGCGACCCGGGCCAGGCTGGAAGCGATGTCCAACCTGCGCATGCGGGTGAACGGATACCCCGGTGCCGAAAATGACCAGATATTCAGCAAGGTGACGACGGTCATAGAGGAACCCGCGCGCAGCAACGGGAAAAATCGCTACATCATACGATTCACGTCGGCATCGCGGGCCGCACGGGAGCACATCCTGTCGCTGGTCGCAGCCGAGTAAGAACGGAAAGCACACGAATGCAAGAGGAAACAATGGCCAGGTTATTGATCGTCGAAGACAATGAAATGAACCGGGACATGCTCAGCCGGCGCCTGCAACGCAAGGGCTACGACGTCGAAGTCGCCGTCGACGGCCAGCAGGGTATCGACAAGGCGACCGCGCTGATGCCGGACCTGGTGCTGATGGACATGAGTCTGCCCGTCAAGGACGGCTGGACCGCGACCCGCGAATTGCGCGAAAACACCGCCACCGCCACGCTGAAGATCATCGCGCTGACGGCGCACGCCATGGAAGGTGACCGGCAAAAAGCGATCGAGGCCGGCTGCGACGATTACGACACCAAGCCGATCGACCTGAAAAGACTGCTGGCTAAAATCGAGGCCCTGCTCTGAGCTTGACTCGCGCGGGCGAAACCAACGAGGGGTAAACAATGAATCTCAGCAAACGGATTACGTTGACTTCGTCAGTCATACTGGTCTTTTTCTTTTTCACGGTCGTCGTCTTCCTTTGGTCCAACCAGGTCACGCGCAAGAAAGTCAACCAATTGCAATCGGTGATACGTGCCCAGTACCTCGTCAGCGACATCGCCCAGCAGATGAAAGAATTGAACACGCGCCTGCAGGTACTCGACGCGGTAACCTCGGCGCAGGACAAGAAAGCGCTGTCGGCCGAAGAACAGAAGAAACTGCTCAAGGGCATCCTCGCGACCGGTACCGCCATACGCTCCCTGCGCCAGGTCGCCGGCAGCACGGTCGCACCCCGGCTGACAGGCGTCGACAAGGCCGAAGAGATCGTCAACCAGTGGAAGATGCTGATCAATCGCGCGGACGCGGAGCAACGGTCCGTGCAGCTTTACACCCTGGTGGCGTTTTCCAGCGATTTCAATGACGCGGCAAAACGCCTGACCCATGACGGCTTCCTCTTACGGACCATTGCCTCCCGCCTGAACCAGGCCATCGACGAGGCGCAGGCGCTGGTGCACAAGGTCTCCCTGCTGGTGTTCTTACTCAGCGCCGCCATCGCGGTGGTGCTGACGACCTTGCTGATACGTTATACACAAGTTGCGCTGTCGCAATTGCGCCGCGGCACCCGCGAATGGAGTGCCGGCAACCTCTCGCACCGGGTCCGGGTCGTCGGCAAGGGCGACCTGAGCGAACTCGGGCTCGCATTCAATGCGATGGCGCAGAAACTCCAGGTTGCGCTCGAAGAAGCCAACCGGGAAAAGGAGAGAGCCGATGAGGCCAACCAGGCCAAGAGCGGGTTCCTGGCCAATATGAGCCACGAACTGCGAACCCCGATGAACGCCATCATCGGCTACAGCGAAATGTTGCTGGAGGACCTCGAGGACGAGGTTGAACCGGAGCCGAAGGAACTCAGCGCCGACCTCGGCAAAATTCACGCTGCGGGCAAACACCTGCTCGGCCTGATCAACGAAGTGCTGGACCTGGCCAAGGTCGAGTCCGGCAAGATGGTCGTCTACAACGAAGATACCGACCTGGAACAGCTGATTTCCGGGGTAACCAGCACGGTGCAACCGCTCATCGACAATTACGACAACGAACTCAAGACGGTCATCGAGGTCGACGACACGGCCATCCGCACGGACGTCACCAAGTTCCGGCAAATCCTGATGAACCTGCTCAGCAACGCGGCCAAGTTCACCCGTAACGGCACCATCACGGTTCGGGCACGGCGCTTCGCTGAAGATGAAACCGACCTGGTAGCCGTCTCCGTCAGCGACACCGGCATCGGGATGACACCGCAACAACTGGACAAGGTCTTCGACGAGTTCACCCAGGCCGACGATTCCACCACGCGCGAATTCGGCGGTACGGGTCTCGGGCTCTCCATCTGCAAGAAGTTCGCCGAGTTGATGCAAGGCCGGATCGAAGTCGAAAGCACGCCGGGTGAAGGCACCACCTTCACCTTCGTGGTGCCGGCGATCGCGGCGGAGTCCAGTGCGGAGGCGGCGCAAGCACAGCCCTCCAGAGAGACGCCGGCGGCCGACCAGGACGGGCTGGCGCGGGTCCTGGTCATCGACGACGACGCTTCCTCGCTGGAGCTGTCCCAGCGCATCCTGGCCAAACGCGGCTACTCGGTACTAACGGCCAGCAGCGGCGCGGACGGCATCAAGCTGGCCCGGGAACAACATCCGGACATCATCGTGCTGGACGTCATCATGCCGGAAATGGATGGCTGGCAGGTGCTGGAAAAGCTGCGTGCAATTCCTGCCACGGCCAACATACCGATCATCATGCAGTCCATGTTGAGCGAGCGCGAACTGGGCCTGGCCATGGGCGCGGACGACTACCTGACCAAACCGGTGGACAAGTCCGACCTGCCCAACGCGATCAGGAAACTGCTGCCGGAACTGACCCTCGACAAGGGCGTTCTGGTCATCGAAGAAGGCTCGGCCATCGTCGATCTGCTGAACGAGAATCACGCGGAAGCCGCGTACGAACTGTTGCAAACAGCCGATATCGAACAAGCGAGCGAGTGGCTCGAGGACAGGGAATTCGGCCTGGTCCTGGTGGGCCAGCATTCGGACATGGACCGGGTTTCGGCCTTCATGGAGCAGGTGGCGAATTCCAGTACCCTGCCGCCGACGCCGATGCTGTTGCTCAACTCGATTCAACTCGAAACCATGGACACCGAGCAATTACTGAGCTATATCGGCATCCACGTTGGGCGCAAACGCGGCGCGGCCTAGTTCTTCAGCGTCAGCTCCTTCAACTTTTCGAGCGCCTGGTTCAGCGACGCCTGTTCTTTCAGCAGCGCGTCGCGTTCCGCGACCAGTGCGTCGCGCTGTTTTTTCAGTTGCGCGATCTCGCCGCCTGCACCCCCCGTTTTTGTTTGCAGGGCGTCATAGGCGGACTGTGAACCCGCCAGCGCCATCACGGCATCACGCACCATATTGGCTTCCGCCGCGAACTGCTCGCCGCCAGCCGGCTTGATTTTTGCCGCGTCGCTGATCGCCAGCTTGGCCTTGTCGAGGTTGTGCCACTTCTCGTCGTTACTCAGATAAATCAAGGCCTTGCCCAGGTAGGCCAGCCGCTTCGAATTCGCGCTCGGCCCAGGCGCGGCGATGACACGGTCGAATTGTCGGAGCGCTTTGTCGTATTCACGGGCTTCGTAGAGACTGCTGGCCGCCTCGAGTCCCTGGCCGCTGGCGGCAATATGCCCGTCCGTTGCGGCCGGTTGCGTCGGTGTCTCGGCGCAGGCGGCCAGCAAGGCGCTCAAAAGAACAAGGGTGCAGAGGCGTGCTGGCAGTAAGCGCAACAGGCCGCGCGCAGGTAAAAGCGGGGGGGTGGCGTTGAGTTTGATCATAGTTTCCGTTTCTGTCGGTAGCTGGCCATTCCTGTCAGGAATGGCCATGGAGTTATTAGCAGCAAGTGGTAAAACCATAGGCTAAAAATCGGCGAAATTCTACTGCAAAATGAACCTCTGGCCGGGGCCCGTCAGAAATACCACGCCAGCTGTGCGAACACGGAGGGACCGGTGGCGATGTACTGACCTTTCACGTCACCGGCCGGCCCGCCGAACTCGGTACCCGCCGGCCCGATCGGCACGCTCAGCGCCGCGATCAGCTGCACGTTTTGCAGCCACTCATACCTCACGACCAGTTGCCCCAGGGCCGAAGGGTCGTCCAGGTTGACGAAAACATTCGGGCCGACGTTCAACAGCGGCGTGACCTCGATGGCGACCGACCCGCCGAGGTAGTGCCGGCCGAGGTTGTACAGTTCCCCTCTCGCCAGGCGCCGCTGCAGTTGCGGGCGCGATGCGAGCACCGCGGCGCTGTAATCGCCGCCGGCCAGACCGAACCCGTTGTAAAAATATTCCAGCACGCCCGACCAGTTGCGCCGCCAGGCGGCCCAGGAATAGGTCACGCCGGCCATTGCGGAAAATTCCGAGCCCTGTCGCGTCGCGGTCCAGACCAGGTCGCTGCGCCACACGGCCCCGGCGGCATCGGCGCTGATGCCGAGGCCGATGACGCGGTCGTCGTAATGCTCCGCCAGCAGCAGGTCGAATTCGTTGGCGGCGATGAAACCGTGGTATTTGAACGCCAGCGAAGACTGCGCGCGGCTGACGTGGCCGGTTTCAGGATCCCGGCGTATCACGCCGACAGCCTGCAGGTCATTACCGTTCGCCTGCAACCACTGCGTGTACAGCATGTCGTCACCGTTTTTGTACTCGCGGTCGATCGCGGCCGGATCAAAGGGATTGAATATGTCCATCGGCGTAAACAGCAGACCATTGCCCCATGACAGCGCCTGACGTCCAATACGCAGCACCAGCCGCTCGCTGCTGTAGCCCACGCTGGCGCGATCCAGGCGTATCTGCGCGCTGTTCCGGCCGCCGGCAGACCACTGCCGGGTCAGGTCGAACCAGCGCCGCTTGTCATTGGGCAGAAAGTTGGCGGCGGCAAAAACGGACGGCAAACCGGCCGCTTCGTCCGCGCGGCTCGCGAGCACCTGCGCGTGAAGGTCCAGATCCCAGCGCTCCTGTCTCAGCGACAGCTTGAATCGCCCCTGCAACTGCTCCGCGGCCAGGTATCTGCCGCTGCCGCTGCGCAAGAGACTGTCCGCGGGAATGCGTGTGTACAGGCCGCGGAGCTTGACATGACCGCCAAAGGACCACGCGGCCGGCCCGGTTGCCTCGGTCTGGCCATGAGCGGGCAGCGCCAGCGCCAACAAGACGCAGGCCACCAGCCTGCCGCCAAGGTCAGCTTGTCGCCTGTAACGTGTCACCGATGATACGACCGTCTTCCATGCGAATGCGCCTTCCTGCCCAGGCCATGACCCGCTCATCGTGGGTCGCCATCAGGAAAGTGATGCCGTGTACGCGGTTGAGCTCACGAAAATGCGCCATCAGGCGTTCCAGGCTGACCGAATCGAGATTCGCGGTCGGCTCGTCCGCCAGCACCAACTTGGGGTGGCCGACGATGGCGCGCGCCACCGCCACGCGTTGCTGTTGACCACCCGACAGCTGCGCCGGGCGCCGTTCCTCCATTCCCTCCAGGCCGACCTCGGCGAGAACGTCCATTGCCCGCTTACGCCGCTCAGCGGCGGCCACGCCCTGCACCTGCATGACGAACTCGACATTTTCCCGGGCGCTGAGGACGGGGATCAGGTTATAGGCCTGAAATACGAACCCGATCTTGTACAGCCTCAAATCGGCCAATGCCGACTTGCTCATCAGGTCCACGCGCTCGCCGTCGAGCGACAAGCGCCCGCTGTCCAGCGCGTCCAGGCCGCCGATAGCGTTCAGCAAGGTGGTTTTGCCGGATCCGGATGGGCCCGACAGACAAACGAACTCGCCCTCTTCGAACGCCAGGGTGACATGGTCCAGTGCCTTGATCACCGAATCTCCCTGGTGGTAATACTTGCACAACTCGACGCACTCAATGGTGGGCATGCGGGTTCCTCATCGTTGCAATCCATCGGCCGGTTCCGCGGTCAATTCGCGTCTTGCGGTCCATGTCCGAGCCGTTGTCCGCCATTTCAGGAGCGCCTTGCGATCGCTTCGACCGGGCGGTACTGGGCCGCTCGCCAGGCCGGCAGCAGGCTCGTAATCAGGCCCAGCCCGATCACCACGGTGTTTGCCAGCAACAGGTCACGCCAATGCAGCACCGGATACAGCACGCTGGTCGCGCCCATCATTTCCAGCCCTTTCGCGACGGACGAGACGTCGATACCGTCGCGCAATGGCATGATGCTCGCAATGGCCAGACCGTTGCCGGCCAGCAGCCCCAGGCCCAGCAGCAGCAGCGCCTCGATGAGGAATTGGCCGAGAATCGCCGATGGCCGCATTCCCAGTGCCTGCATCAGGCCGATTTCCCGAACGCGCTCGAATACCGCCATCATCAGCGTGTTGACCAGACCGAACGACAGGGCCAGGAAAACCACCACCATCCACACCAGCACGAAGCCATCCATGACTTTGAGCATGCTGGCCAGGTACGGATCGAGTTGCTGCCAGGGCAACACTTCCACCGTCTGCGGCAACGCCCGGCGCAGGCCGCGCACCAGCGCATCCGGCTGCCGATAGTCATATCCGAGAACGGCGATCTCGGAAATCTCGCTACCTGTTCCGAGCATCTTCTGCACCGTTTGGCGGCCGGCGTAGACGCTGCTTTCCTCGCGCTTTTCCAGGTCGGTATGAAATACGCCCACGACCCTGAAACCGCGGTCGACGATCACGTTATCGGGGCTCTGGCTCATCAGCACCAGGCGCTTGCCGACCCGGGTCTTGAGGCGTTGCATCAATTTTTCGCCGATCACGATACCGTCATCTTCGACACCGTCGAGAAAACGCCCCGCGATGACATCCCCGGGTTTGAACCCGAGGGCCATTTCGCCGGCCGGGTCGACACCCAAAAGGTCCACGCCGCGGTTGGCGTATTCGCTCGAAATCATTGCCGGCACTTTCACCCGGCTGGCCCAGGCCTTCACCAGCGGACCGTTCAGCACCGCCAACAGGCGCTGGTCCGGCGCCGTCAGGCTGTGGCTGACGGAGGGGTCGGCGCGGTAGCCGCGCGCATGGATTTGCACCTGGCCAGGCAGCGTCTCGATCCCTTCCCTGATCATGTTGTCGACCATGCCGCGCAACAAGGCTGTCATGAATATGATGGCCCAAACGCCGACCGTGATCGCCAGCGCCATGATCAGTGTGCGCCGGTAATTGCGCCACAGGTTGCGCCAGGACAATCGGAGGTACATGCCGGCCCGCAGCGCCATCAGGCCGCCCTCATGGCGTCGACCGGCCTCAAGCGGTAAAGCTTCAAGGCCGGGTAGCCGGCCGCCAGCAGGCAAAACAGGAAGACCACCAGCGGTCCGGTCATAACCGAGAGGCCGCTGATGCGTGGGAACATGGCTCCCGGGAGATTGAACTTGTCCGCCATTTCACGCATGCCGGGATAGGAAAAACCGGCGTGGGCGAAGTAAGCCGTTACCGCCACGCCCAGAACGATGCCGAGCAACAGACCCAGCAGCGCCATCAGCGCGGTTTCCAGCATCACCAGCGACGCCATGCGCCCGGGTTTGACGCCCAAAGCCATGATGACGCCGAATTCGCGCGTCCGCTCCAGCACGGACATCAATTGTGTATTGAGCACGCTGAAAGCGACCAGCACGATCAGGACGCCGTACATGAACCAGGCGCTGGTCATGTCGGCCTGTATCGCCTGTCTGAGCCCAGGCATCAGCGCGTTCCAGTCCAGCACGGTCAACTCCGGCTGTCCGGCCAATTCCGATCGCAACGCGGCTTTCATCGCGGGCACCCGGCCGAGATCGGCCACGGTAACGGCGATGACGTGACCGCCGCCGCGCATGGTGAAAATATCCTGGAAATAGGCCAACGGGACTTCCGCCAGGCCGCGGTCCAGGTCCTTGTTGCCGGTGGCGAAAATCCCGACCACGCGCACGGCGCCGGCGGCGAACGATCCGTCCCTGCCGCTGCCCAGAAAGGTCAGTTCGTCGCCGGTCGTGACCTGGAGGTTCTGCGCCACGGTGCCGCCTATGACGATTTCCGGCGAGTCCGCCCGCTGCAGGTATCTTCCCCGGACGAGCAGGCCGGGAATCGATGAGACGCCCGGCTCACGGTCGGGCTCCACGCCGACCATTTGAATGCCGAAGGAGCGGTGCTGGCCGGAGACCAGAACGTAGGCTTCTGCTCGGGCTGCAAAATCCGCCGCTGGAAAGCGCGCCCGCAAACGCGAAGCCAGCGAGGCGATGTCAGCGACCTGCTGGCGCATTTGCTGATCCTCGTGGTAACCGTTGTGCTGGATCTGCAACTGGCCGCTGAAGAAGCGCAGGCTGTTGTCGATCATCATGTCGTAAGAACCCAGTTGCAGGGAAATCATGAAAACCAGCAGCACGTTGGAAAAAATCATGGCCAGCGCCGTCAGCCACGTGCGCCGCTTCTGACGCCAGATGTTGCGCCAGGCGAGCCTTAGGCTGAGCGCCCCCGGGTGGCTCATTGACGCGGGTTTCGCAGGTTTGACAGGGTAAAGAGGTTGCCCGGCATCGCCACGTTGAAGCGTATGTCGTTGACCCTGATCTCGGTCCACTCATCCGCTTTGTCCACCTTTCCCATGCGCAGTATGCTGGCCACCGCCCGCCCGCCCATCGGCCGGATCTCGGTGGCACGCATGCGCTTGACGAGTCGGTTGTCCTGGTCCCAGTACTGTTCTTCGAGCAGCACGTAATCATCGCGTATCATGAGTACTTCCCGGCCCCACACGACGGCCGCATTTTCATGGGGAATCGCCTCGACGGTATACACGGTGTGCCCGCCCGTTGCCTCGGTTCGCAGCAGGCGATGATCATATTCATCGAGGATATCGGTCGACTTGCTGACATCCTTGTTGGAGAAATCGCTTCCCAGCCACCCCTGGCTCATCATCGATGCGGGTATCTTGATGATGCGGTTGATTTTCGGTGAATAGGTCCACATGCCGTGAGCATCCATCAATGTCGCGTTGCCGGCGTCCTTTTTCGGCGCCGTCACCCTGACCAGCGATTGTTTGTCGCCCTTGCTCCAGGCGCGTATCGACATCGAGCGCTCCCAGCCCGGCCGGTGAATGACCATGGTCATTTCCGAATAGGAGGACTGCCCCCGCCAGTGGTCCATGGCCGCCCGCACCAAATCCCGCGCACCGGCCTCTTCCGCCAGCGACGGCAGGCTGCTCACCGCCAGCAGAAAGCCGCAAAGAAAAACCGTCTGCACAGCCACCCGCGCTGTCGATATCTTCTGTCCTGGTTCAGTCATGCGGGCTACCCCTTCGCGGTCGCAGACCCAATTATAAATGACCCGGGCACGCCGGTCCCCGCGCAACCGATAATTGACTGGAAAAGGGTACCATCGATCGATGCAGAGCGGTGTGCGGCCTTGCCGGCGGCGACCACAAGCCCGTAATGACTTGGCGACTTTCGGGCTGGTGAGATCCGCCCGCGAACCGGGAGTGACAGGCGACCTGCAACGATCGTGGGGCGGATAGACACCCGGGTTCGGCCGGCCCGCCCTTCACGGCGCCGGGGTGCGTTGAATCCGGGTACTCGCTGCCGTGGCCCGCGGCTGGAAATAGCGGTTCTCCGGCGCGCGGCGCGGCGGCCGCGCCGGCGGTGAACCGGGAAATGGCCGGCAAGATGACCCGGTGCATTGATTTTGCGCAGACCACTGCGCACAATCACGCCATGGGCATTCGCAACAACATGGCTCTCTGCAAGCGCCTGGCCTGTCTGGCCGCTGTCACCCTGTGCCTGTTCGCCTGCAGCGCTCTGCCGCCGCTGCCGGGTTTCAACAAGCCGACACCGGAGCAGAGCCGGCGCCTGGCCATTGCGCAGGCCGAGACACAACGTCTGAAAAAGGTGGACGCCGTCGTCAAACTGGATAACCAGAAGCTGGCCCGCGAAATTAGGCGCGTGATCATGGCCAGGGCGAAGGCGGTTGCAGGCTTCGATCTGGAGGACATCAAGGTAAACTTCGGTCAGCAGGCCGTCACTCTGCAGGCGGCTTTGCGCGTCGCGGATAAAGCCGGCAACAGTGTCTCCGCCGCGGCCGCTGGCGACGTCGTCTTCGATTACAGCGGCGATCGCCTGGAATGGATTCCCCATTTCCAACAATTGAACATACGGGCGGGCGAGTTTACCTGGGAAAATACGGCCCGCACCGGTCCGCAACCGGCTTTGCAGGCCGACTTGCTCGCTCGCTTGAATGGCGACCTCTTTGAGCCGCTGGTCCTGCACGACCAGAATGTCATTCCCCTGCGGGCGGTACCGCTCGGCACACTGGAAGTAGGCGTCGCCCTGCCTGGGCTGGGCAATGCCGAGACTCGTCAGAGCAAGCAACTCGACGGCGTATTCATCGTCAAGAGCAGTGCCGTGCTCATCGAAAAGCGCGCGACGACGGTCGCGCTCGACCTGGGCTTTATCCCGGATTTCAGCAACTGTCCCGCTGACGTGAGGGTCTCGCGCGCCGGATTCACCCGGGAGATTAAAAACCACGAGCCTGTCGGCCTCGTCCATCACGCGAAATCCGCGGATGACGTGCACTTCTTTTATTCGGAGATCTCGGGGGCCAAGCGGCCGCTGACGATAATCCACTACTGGTTCGAGGATGGCGAGCCGCTGGCGGTGGAAGAACTCCCGGTGGGCCCCAGTAAGCGTTGGCGGACCTGGTCCTCGAAGGTTACGGGGCATCCCGGCGCGCACCGCTGGGAGGTCCTGGTCGTGGAAAAAGAGTCCGGCTGCATATTACATACTCAGTCAATCACAAAGCTGGCGGCGGAAGGCGCCGCACCCTCGGCGGACGAGAAGAGCCAAGTCACCACTTTTGACGAATTACGCGAAATTTTCAACGCCAGGCTCGCAGGTTATACGATCCAGAAGCAAAAACCGGGTATCGCCCTGATCGAGGTCGACCGGTCTTTTCTCGAGCGCGCCCTGTCCACGTCGCTGGCGGACCAGCAACTGGAAGTCGATATCGATACGGGCAAGCTGGATCCGATCATCAGCACCGCCTCACTAAAGCCGTTCGCCAGCGAGGGAATCACCTGCGGCCAGACAACCTGCCCGCCGGCCCCCGAATGCGCCGTCTCGCTGACCCAGTGTAAGCGCATGCGCGACACGCGCGACTGTTCGAAGTGCCTGTTTCGTAATCCACTGAATAACCGTTGTGTTTCGCAGGCGACCGACCCCATCTGCGAAGCGGCGCGCCGACGTCAGAACATCAAGTACCAAGTCGAACGCTCCAAGTGTATCTCCGCGGCGGAAACCGCAAAGCAGGACTGCGAAGCGCTGTGGGAACAACTCAAACGCAGCTGCGAGATCGAGGCGGGTTTCGAAAAATCGAGCTGTGAAGCGGTCAAAGCCGAAATAGCGGGGCTGCCCGAAGGCGCGCTGGTCGCGACCACCCGCGTGCAAGCCGCGCTGCAAGGCCCGTTCCAGGTCAGCTTTGCCAATTTCAGGGCCGAGGACGGCTTCAGACGCCTGCAACTCGACCTGACCCTGGGCGCAAAACTGAGCCTGAAAGGGCATCTGGCTTTCACCCCGGAAGCAGCCCCGCGGACCCTGAACAGTTGCATCCGCGACTGGCATGCGCCGTTCGCTGCCCAGATCTTGCCGCCGGCGCAGGCCAGCAGCTTGCTGGCAGACCTGGAGGCGAAGGGCCATACCTATACCAGCAACTGGTCAGGCTATGTCCTCTCGGTCACGACCAGGCCGACGCCGCTGGAGGCCGTGTTCCGGCAAAACCCCCGTCTGCTCGCCAATTGCACGGTTCACTTATCGATCGATGACGTGAATCGGGCGCTGGTCGGCAGCGGCGCGGAATTCTACAACGGCAGCCTGCAACTCGAACTGCAGCCGCTGCCGACGCACATCAAGCTGGCAGCGGCCAGTATCGAGTATGCCGGCCGGGCCTACCGGGGCGAGGCCAGCATCATGGCAGACCGGTTGCTATACGACATCAGGGATTGAGCGCTCGCCGTCACGGCGGTGCCGCGGCAAAAAAAAATCACCGCTCCGGCGTCCCTGGGAAGCGGTGATGAGTATTACTCCTGCCAAAACCCGGGTTCGGAACACTTTATGACCAGCGTCCTTGCCTGTCATTCGGATGCTCCGTGGCAACCCGTCTGGCAGCACCCCGACGACCGTTTCAAGCTTTCTTCGCCACCCGATGAAAACAATAAACGGTTATCAGGTTCTCACAGGGCCTTCGGTTTACTTGGGAAGTCAGCAAGGGGTAAACTGAACGGGTAAACAAAGACCACGTGTTAATCCTATCCAAAATCATTAAACTGATATTGAAGTAAAGATGAAGACAGTTTAAATATTTAATGAAATTAAAGCTGTTGTTAATGAAAACAAGACGCGTTTTTAATAAAAATCAGGCAAAAAGCGGAATCCGCCTGGATCAGGAGGCGTCACAATTCAGGCGGTAGCCCATACCGCGCACGGTTTCTATCATCGACCTCGAGCTGCCATTGTCGATCTTTTTGCGCAATTTACCGACGTAAACATCGACCACGTTGGTCAGGGGATCCATGTTCAGGCCCCAGACGTTGCTGAGTATCCGCTCACGGCTGAACAGGGTGCCCGGGTGACTCATCAGCAACTCCATGATAGCCAGTTCCTTGGCCGTCATCTTGACATCCTTGCCCGCAACCGAAAACCGCAATGAGCCGCGGTCAAATTTAAGCGGCCCCACGCTGAGGACCTGCTCCTCGCTCGCCACCACCGAACTGCGCCGCATGACCGTCTCTATCCGAGCCAGCAATTCCTCGAATGAAAACGGCTTGGTCATGTAGTCGTCGGCGCCCATTCGCAGCCCCGCAATGACGTCATCCAGGCTGTCCATGGCAGAGAGAATGATCAACGGCGTGTTGATATGGTTCATCCGCAGCTGTTGGCAGACTTCGCGACCATGCATGCCGGGTAACATCAGGTCCAGCAGTACCAGGTCAAAATCCCCTTTCAGGGCCAGGGACAAGCCGGCCTCGCCGTCGCCGGCAACGACACAAAAATGCCCTTCGGCACGCAGGCCGCGGTCCAGAAAGTCCGCAATCCTCGCCTCATCTTCAACAATCAGGATTCTCATGCCACTGACTTCAGTTTGTCTTCGGCGGGCAGTACGACCTGGGCAAGCGCACCCTCACCCGGCTTGCCGCGCAAGGTGATGCTGCCCTTGTGAGCTTCGACGATGGCCTTGGCGACCGGCAGACCCAGGCCGGTGCCCCTGGCGTGCCCCTGCGCCTTGCCGCCGCGGAAAAATCGCTGAAAGGCTTGCCGCACTTCGCTGTCGGTCAGGCCAATCCCGTTGTCCCGAACACGGATCACGACTTCCTTGGCGGTTCGTTCCAACTCGATCTCGACGATACTGTCGTTGTCCGAATAACGCAACGCATTGTCGATGAGAATGGAAAACACCTGCCGAAGACGGCCATCGTCACCCATGACGGTCGTCATGTTGTCGGTCAGGTTCCGCTTGATACGGATATTTCTCTGGCTGGCCCTGGCGTCGAAATCATCGCAGACCGCGCCCAGCACGCTGCCAATCGACAACGGCCGTATTTTCAGCCGCGGCTCACCCGCGTCCGCCCGGGCGATGAACAGCAAGTCGTCAACCAGCCGCGTGGTCTGGTCGGCCTGCTCCATGATGCGCGCTAAGGTTTCCTGGTATTCCGCCCGCGTCCGCATCTTGCCGCGCAGTGCAATTTCAGCTTCACCGCGGATCACGGTCAACGGGGTTCGAAACTCATGGCTGATGTCCGCCAGCAGTTTGCGACGGTTTTCATCCACCGCCGCCAGGACTTCGTTGCTGTCTTTGAGCGCCCGCGTGCGTTCTTCGACGATGGCTTCGAGCCGCACATTGGAATCGTGCATCTCCGCGCGGTGCTCCGCCAGTTGCCGCGCCATGGTGTTGAAAGCAGCACCGAGGCGGTTGAATTCCTTTTCCTGCAACTGCGGTATACGGTGACTCAGATCACCGTTTGTGAACGACTGCGCCCCGTAATAGAGACTGTTGACGGAACGCGTCAGACCACGCGAGAAAAGCCAGGCGATCAGCGCGGTGAATCCCGCCAGCGCCATCATGAACAACGGCAGCACTCCGGTGATGTAATGCGCCAGCGATATGGCCTCGGCGTTGGCGTCACTGAGTGCCTTGATCCTGTTTTCCAGCGTCTGCGACGTCAGTTCGTTAAAAAACTCCTTTGTCCCCTTGTTGCCGAGGCTAACGACCTCCGCCCGCGCGATGGCGACTTGCCCGCTCTCCAGCGCCTGCCTGATGATCTCACCCGAGCGGACCAGCTGCTCGACGATGGCATTGAGTTCATCCAGGCTGGCGAGGTCCTCGTTGCCGTGGCCAACCGCCCGCAACTCGCCTTCCTCGAGCAGCGACTGGCGAATGCTCCCCACCGTCGTGCGCATGTTGCTGTCGAGGTCGCGCCAGCGGGACAGGTCCGTAATTTCTCCCTGTCGGGCGCTGACTTCGATCAGCCTGAACTTGTCGTTGGCGTAAGCGGATAGCGAACGGTATCCATTCAGAACGGAGTTGGCGATGGTGATGCGCTCGACGTCGTATTCGAACCATTTCACGCTGTCATAGAAATACCAGGCCAGCGCCAACGTGATGAGCAGCATCGCGGCAAATGCCATATGCAATTTACGGCTGAAATGTGTCGTCATCACTGCCATCACGAAAAAATAATTGAGATTTCCCTGCCTTGATCGTGAAAGGATACCAAAAACAGCCGCTTGCAACGACAACTGCGTGCAAATTGATGAACGCCGCGGGCACCTGCCCTACAATGGCGGGGAACTACGCCGCATTCGGGAGCACGGGACCGTTGAAACTACTGGTCATTTACAACCCGGGCGCCGCCTGCGGGCGTGCGGCGAAGGTGCTCGCGGACATTCGCCGACACTTCGATAACCTCGGTATCACAACCACGTTTTTATCCACCGCCCGCCCCGGCGACGGCGTCCATCTGGTTGCCGGCGCCGATCTTGCCGATTACGACGGCGTCGTCGCCGCGGGCGGCGACGGCACGGTCTCGGAAGTTCTCAACGGACTCTGGTCCCAGCCCCCGCATCGCCGCGTTCCACTGGGTGTGCTGCCGGTCGGAACCGGCAACGCCTTTGCCCGGGACCTCGGGCTCGGGCCATTCGACTGGCCTGCGGCCATGCAACTGCTGCAACGCGGAAACAGCCGGAAAATCGATGTCGGTCGGGTTGAAGCCGCGGACTGCAACTACTGTTTCCTCAACGTCGTCGGCATGGGCTTTGCCGTCTATGCCGGCCAAACGGCGCAGCGAATCAAGGCCGTCGGCAGTGCCGCCTACACGCTGGCCACGCTGTGGCAGACGATCAAGCTCAAGCCATACCCCCTCGTGGTCAGGATCGGAGACGAAGAAATCAGGCAAAGGAACATCTTGCTGACGATATCCAATACGCGTTTTACCGGTACGCATTTCAAAATCGCACCGGGCGCACGGCTCGACAACGGCCGTTTCGACGTGACCCTCGTTCGGGACCTGCCCAGGCTCCGCCTGCTGAGACTTTTCCCGACGGTTTATGACGGCCGCCACGTCGATTTTCCCGAAGTGACCGTGCGGCAGGCGCGCCGTGTCCGTATCCTCGAACCCAGGGGGATGCTGCTGGGACCTGACGGTGAATTCCGCGGCAGGACACCCGCCACGCTGACCTGTCTCGAGCGCACGCTCGCGGTATTCTGTTGAGCGCGAGCTATTGCCGCATTGCCGCAAGGCATTGGCTGGCCGCGCAGATCGCGGCCCCCAGGGTCCAGTCGTCATGGACCCGAGCGGCGTCGGCGGATATCCCGAGCGCTTGCAGAAAATGCAACTGGTACAGGGTCCTGAAGCAAGCCCGTTCGGGTTGGAAACCGCCGTTGCCGCCGTCACGGCAATAGCGTTCGACGTCGGCCGGCCGCAGATACTGCAACGCGCCCCCGAGGAACCAGCGGTGCGCATCGGAGCGTCGAAGCGGAATTTTCGACAGGTCTTTCCCGCCATCGGTCAGGGCGATACCACGGGTACAGAGGTCCCCGTTCCAATCCGGGTTGCCGCGGCCGGCGCCGCGCCGGCAGGCAGGCCGCTGCCCGTATTTCCTCCAGGCCTCATCCTGACCGAGGCCGAGAAAGGAAACGCTGACAATCGATACCGTGTCGCGGCCCACGCGGACCGGGACGGAGCCCTTGCAGGCCGTGCAGGGGAACGTGATCTGCACCGACGCACCGCCCATGTCCACGCTGCCGAAATCGGCATCGCGCTGCGTTGCGCGAATGCTCAGCCATGCGTACAAGCCCTCCTCGAAACCGGACAGCGTCCTGGCGCTGACCGGCGCGCGGGTCCTGTGGCCGAGCTTGCGTTTCAGCATGGCCCACAACAGCGCGGCGGCGCGGGGATTGCGTTGTTCCGCAAGCCGCATGCCGCCGGTCGCATAGACAGCCAATGCCCTGACGTCACAGCGCTGGCGCCAGTCAAAGGCGGGCCACCCGGGCGCACCGCCGCTGTTTTGGGGACCGGGATGACGTATGGCCTCGAGCAGCGCGACGATGGCGTCGGTAACGGACTCGGCATCCTGCATCGTTTTGCCGCGGATGCCGCGAGCCGGGTCCGCGAGCGCTCCCGCCCTGGGTCCGGCGTGACTGACCCATCCGCCCGCGGAGCGCTGGATGATGTGCAGACGCGTACCACTGCTGCCCGCATCGTAGATCACGTAACACTCTGCAACCGGACCAGGGGCACCGTCAGCAGGCGCCGGCCCCTTGCAGCCAGGCAACAACCCGCATACCGCCGACAGGGTCAACAACCCCCGCCACCGTCTTCTCCGCATGGTCATTGACGCTCTCATCGCTGGCTCAGCATAATACACCAGCCAATGGCGGGCCTCCCTTATGCTCATTTCCGACAGCCACGAATTCATATTCCCGCAGGTGCGCAAGACTGCCAGCAGCAGCATGCAGCAAATCCTGCGCCCGCTGTGTATTCCGGCGCCGAGCGGCCTCCCGGCCCGCCTGAAAAGCCGCGCCCGGCTGGAATGGGACTACCACGCCTACAAGTTCCCCCTGCACGCGGATATTCTGAGTGTGAAACGCCGCATGCCGGCAGCGCAGTTCGAGCGTTATTTCAAATTTGCCTTCGTGCGCAACCCGTGGGAACGGCTGGTTTCCGAATACGAATATATTTTGAGCCAGCCGCATCACGGCAGGCACCGGCGCGTTCGTGCCCTGGGCACGTTCGCCGACTTCGTACTTATGCAAATATCACGTCGTAATTCGTATCAACTCAATATGTTATGTGATACTTCCAAAAGATTACTCGTAAACTTCGTCGGCCGTTTCGAAAACCTCGAGGACGATTGGGCGAATGTCTGCCGCCAGATCGGCATCCCGCCCCGGCCCCTGCCGCACAGGAACGCGACTGCACGCAGACCCCTGGGCGAATATTACGATGATGACGGCATCGCCCTGGTAGCCAGGCATTGGGCAAGGGAAATCGAAATGTTCGGTTACAGCTATCCCGGCTGAAACCGTCCCGGTTATTCGCGAGCGGCAGCTAGCCCGGATATTGCACCAGCCGGCCACTGGCCTCACCATAAACTGATGAATTTACAAAGTAAAATGACGATTTATCAAATTTATTCCAGGGTACACTTTGTAACCAGCCAGCAATCTATCCCGGCCCTGCCTTGTCCAGGCACACCTGGGCTTGGGCTTCCCTCCAACAGGGCCAGAAAAGGTTTGCCAGGTCACCGCGTTGCCGCCCCAAATGGTTCCAGGCAAGATGCCCGGAGTGTCGTTTGGTGGTTCCGAATAAACGACGGGCAACGACGCATGGGGCCATTTGGAGCCGCAACCCGCAGGGACGGGTCCCATTTTGTCCACTACTGCGTCTCTCTTCACTTTGGTATTCATAATACCAGTCGTTCATCGTTCCTTGTCGTGGGCAAAATGTGTTCCCGGCGCGGCGATCTGGCAAACCTTTTCTGGCCCTATAGCTTTGGCTATGGCTCTCAGTCCAGCCCGACGCCCAGCCGCACCTGTTCTGCAGCAGCATCCGGGATGCTGGTGCAATATCCGGGCTAGGGCAGCTTGAATCGTTCACGGCAAGCCTGATCGGGCTCGCGCTTGAACGCGACGGCATTGATTTCGAAGTTTCCGAGCGCGCAGTAAATTCTAACGAAGCCCGCGGCCAGAAGGCTCCCGTACAGCGTTTTCGCGGAAAACCCCGTCTTGTGGGCATAGAAATCCTGTCCGCTGCGCTCGATTTCTGCGCCGAATCCATAGAGCACATCCACAACCGTGACAGGACCGAGGTCGGAGTGATAGAGCACGTCTTCAAGATCCAGCCCCTTGTCGACACTGTGGCGCATGACGGCCGGGATGTCAGGCACCCGGATATGGGCAAAGCCATCCGCAGTAAGTACGTGCATGAATCCTTCGAGCACCCGGGGTACCTCATGCCGGTAGTAGTGTTCGAGGTTATGTGAACAATATACGGCGTCGAACTGTCGGCCTTCGAGCCGTGTCAGTTCGCGCGCATCGCAAACGATATCGGGCCGTCCCCGCGGGTCGATATCCAGCAGGACCTGCTCGAACCCGTCGTACTGCCCAGGCAACGCAATCGCCTTGTTGTTGCCACCCACGTTGAGCACTTTTTTCAAAACCACCCTCCCCGCTCCGGCTCTTTGACGAGCGCGATCCCGGCGCGGTCCCGGAAACCCGCCCGAGACTGCGCCATGCACGCGGCATGCCGCCAACGCCAGGGATGGTAGCATGCCTGGGCCATACCTGAGAGACAGCACAACACGAAAACGGCAAGCCCACCCGCGAAAATGTAAAATGGCCGGAAATGCGTCAGCGGGCGAACAGCAGATGACACTGACACGCCGTGATTTTTTGAACGATGCCGCTGCTGGCGTCGCGCTCGCATTCATTGCCGGCAGCGGGCGGGTCTGGGCCGATTACAGCAGGATATATGAAGACAGTATGATCATCGACGGACTCGGCTTTCCAGGCAGCGACTCGGAAGACAACCGCAAGACACTCACCACTGCCGAACTGGAGGACATCAGGCTGTCAGGTCTGACGGCGATCCATCTTACGCTGGGGGAGGTCGGCGCTATGCCGCCCCTGCAAGCCTTCGAGAAAATCGTTCGCGATGTCACGCACTGGGACGGACAGATCGCCGCCAACCCGGACGTCCTGTGCCCGGTCCGCAGCGCCTCCGATCTGAAATTGGCCAAGCAAACGCACCTGACGGGCCTGATTTACGGACTGCAGGACGGTGTTGCGTTCGAAGACGACATCGACCGCATCGAGTCCCTCCAGCGGCTGGGTATACGCGTCATCCAACCGACCTATAACCGCCGCAACCTGTTGGGCGACGGCTGCATGGAACCGGCCAACGCCGGTCTCAGCAAAACCGGTTTCGACGCGCTCGCCAAGATGAACGAACAGGGCATAGTCGTCGACCTGAGCCATTGCGGCCGGCGCACCGCCATGGACGCCATTACGGCCTCGAAGCAGCCGGTCTGTTTCACCCACACGGGATGCTACGCGCTGGCCGCCCATCCCC
Source organism: uncultured Gammaproteobacteria bacterium (assembly GCA_963774415.1). Lineage (GTDB taxonomy): Bacteria > Pseudomonadota > Gammaproteobacteria > Xanthomonadales > SZUA-36 > SZUA-36. The sequence goes on from CAVZEU010000001.1 coordinate 721,243, forward strand.
GGCACCGCACCGACGAGGAAATACGCGCTGTCGCGGCCGGCGGCGGCGTGGTCGGCATATTCATCATGCCTTATCTGTCCAAGGGCAAGCAGCCCGCCGCCGCCGACGTCATCCGACATCTCGAATACGCCGTCAAGATCGCCGGCGAAGATCACGTCTCGGTCGGAACGGACGGTGTCGTTTCGCCCACGCACCTGACGCCGGAATTTATCGCAAGATTTCGCAAGCTGACGCGCGCAAGGAAAGATCGGGGTATTGCAGCGCCGTACGAATCCGAAACAGGGTACCTGTTTGCCGCCGACCTCAACACGGCGCGGCGCTTCGCCACGTTGATGGAACTGCTGCTGCAGCGGGGTCACAGCGAGGCGCGGGTTCGAAAAATACTGGGCGGAAACCTGGCAAGGCTGTTCGGCGAAAACTGGCCGGGTTAGCGCTCGACCGGCCCTGCGATCAGGGCAGCAGTTCTTCCGCGCCGGCCACGGCGATGCGACGCTCCCGTGAATCGAGCGGATCGTGATGATCGAGTTGGTGTTGCAGCACGGCGAGGTCCGCGTCCGACTCATCGCTGCCGCGCCGAGCCCGCTCCCGGATGCGCCGCTTCATCTCTTCCAGGGGTGCGCTGCAATCGACGATGACCGGGCTGGCTCCGGCGCGTCTGGCCATGGCGACAAAACGCCTGCGCCACGCGCGTTGCAGAAACGTCGCATCCGCGATTACGTTGAAACCCGCCCTGAGACCGGTTTCGCAGTGCCTCTCCAGCGCAAGGTAAGTCCTTTCCGTCACCGAATCCGCGTACAGGCCAGAGCCGACATCACTGGCCGCGTGTTGGCGCAAAGGTTGCCCTGAAATTCTCTTGCGCTCGAGGTCGCTGCGCACGCGTACGGCCGGCAAGCCAGTGACGAGATCGTTGCTGGTGTAGGTTTTCCCCGAACCGGAAAAGCCGTGCATGATCACGAGCCGGGGAGTTGCCGGACGCTGCATCAGCGCCTCGGCCAGGGCAAGGTACTGGCGGGCCTTGATGGCGTGCTCACCGCATGCGCTCTCGTGCAACTGCCGGCTCTGGATGGCGGCCACTTTCAAACGCACCATGCACCGGTAAACGAGATAAAAGCGGATCGTCTCCAGGCCGCCATAATCGCCGCTGGCCTCGAGCCAGCGGCCGAGAAAGGCGAAGGCGAGATCGATCCTGGCGCGCGCCATCAGGTCCATGACGAGGAATGCAACGTCGCTGACCTGATCGATCCGGCGCAGTTCCGGGCTGAATTCCAGGCTGTCGAAGGGGCAGATACGGCCACCCAGGTCCACCAGGTTGGCCAGGTGCAGGTCCCCGTGGCACTCCTTCACGAAGCCCTGCACCGCACGTTGCCTGAAGAGCGCCTGTAATCTTTCGGCCTGCTCCTGCGTCCACGCTTTGATGGCGGCGATCCGCCGGCGCGACCTGGCGCTGATGTGCGAGCCATCGAGGTAGAGAAAATTCTCTACCGCCGGGCTGACCGCGCGCGCGGCGGCGCTCTCCGGTGTGTTCACATCTTCGGCCGGCAAAGTGGCATAAAACGCCGCCAACCGGGCTGCCAACGCACGCAAATCCCCGGCATCCAACTTGCCCGCCTCGAGCCGACGATCCAGCCTGGCGGACGCCGCAAAGCGCCGCATCTTGACCGCATATTCGAACGCGGGGCTGACCCCGATACGCGGCTTGCCGCCCACCATTCCGAGCGGCACGACAGCCAGGTACAAGTCGCTCGCGTAGCGCCGGTTCAGCCGCAACTCCTCGTCGCAAAAGAACCGGCGCCGCTCAAGCGTCGAAAAATCGACAAATCCCAGGTCGACCGGCTTTTTGATCTTGTAAGCATAATCGGCGCATAAAAAAACCCACGAAATGTGGGTCTCGATCAATTGAATGTCCGCCGCAGCGTGCGGGTAAGCTTCCGCTTTCAACAGTTCGCCTACCCATCCCGGACGCGTCCCTGATTCGGACCGTTTGGCCATGTCTCACTTATAGCGCATCGACCATGAGCGGCAAATGACCCGGGTCAACAAGCGCCACGATCCGGTCCTGGCGCCCACCGCTTCAACGCGCCCGGTGAACCGGGGCGCGCAAGCGGCAACGCCTGCTTCAGAAGGTCCAAACGTGCGCCTTGGCCAGGCTCCAGTCGGCCCGCCAGTCGTCCGGTATGTTTTCGTCGGTCAGAAGACATCGGTGCGGGATCGGCGGGTACATTTCATCGTAATTCCTGACCAGCGTCCCTTCGACGCGCTTGAGTATATGGTGCGGCGCCAGTTGCTCGAATTTTTCCAGGCCGGCCGCAGCCAGCACTTCCAGCAGGTTCTCGATCATCGCCGCATGGTACCTGTAAACGCGCTCACCCTTGCTTTCGATATCCAACGCCTTGTAACGCGCCGGGTCCTGTGTCGCGATGCCGGTCGGACACTTGTCGGTATTGCAACTGCGGGATTGCAGACAACCCAGCGCGAACATCATCGCGCGCGCGGCATTGACGGTGTCGGCGCCCAGCGCCAGCAACCTGATCATGTGGAAGGCCGAAATGGCTTTACCGGAGGCAATCACGCGGATGTCGTTGCGCAAACCGATACCGGTCAGCGCCCGGTTGACGAATACCAGCCCATCTCTCAGCGGCATACCGACGGAATTGGTGAATTCTATGGGAGCGGCGCCGGTACCCCCTTCCGATCCGTCGACCGTGACGAAGTCGGGTGTGATTCCGCTTTCCAGCATCGCCTTGCAAATCCCCAGGAACTCGCTCTTGTTGCCGACGCACAATTTGAATCCGACCGGCTTGCCTCCGGACAGCTCCCGCAAACGCACGACGAACTGCAACAGTCCGAGCGGTGAATCAAAGGCCGTGTGAGCCGGCGGGGAGACGACGTCCTGGCCCAGCGGCACGTGCCGGATCGCCGCGATCTCCTCGGTCAGCTTGGCCGCGGGAAGGATTCCGCCGTGCCCGGGCTTGGCGCCCTGGGACAGCTTGATCTCGATCATTTTTACTTCGGGGCGTATGGCGTTTTGGCGGAACTTTTCGGCATCAAAACCGCCGCTTTCGTCACGGCAGCCGAAATACGCGGTACCGATCTGCCAGATGACATCCGCGCCGTACTCGAGATGATAGGGGCTCAATCCGCCTTCACCGGTGTTGTGCGCGAAACCGCCCATTCGCGCGCCTTTGTTCAGGGCCATGATCGCGTTCTTGCTCAGAGCGCCGAAGCTCATCGCCGAGATGTTCAGCGGCGAGGCCGCGTAGGGTTGCGAACAGTTCTTGTCACCGAACACGACCCGCGGGTCGCGGTTGCTTATTTGCCTGGGTGCGAGTGAATGGTTGATCCACTCATAACCGTCGCGGTAGACATCGAATATGGTGCCGAACGGACGCGTATCCCGGACGCCTTTCGACCGTTGATAAACCAGCGAGCGGAATTCACGGCTGATCGGACGGCCATCGGTGTCGGACTCCACGAAGTATTGCTGGATTTCCCGGCGCACCGACTCGAACAGATAGCGCCCGTGGCCGATTACCGGGTAGAGCCGCAGGACCGTGTGGCGCTTCTGTATCATGTCCCACACACCCAGCGCCAGCAACGGGCCCAATAACAGAAACAACCAGGCCGCGGGCGGCCACCACGCGGACCAGGCCAGCAGCAACAACAGCGCCGCCGTGGCCGCGATAATGAACCCCTTCCTGACCGTCATCGTATCTCCATATTCTTCTGCTGCCGTTGTTCAACCGCCGGGGTCGGCGCGGCGCGCATCATCTTACAGGAATTTTGCCGGCCCTGACCGCTGCAAGCCGCCCACGTATTCTAGCCCCGCGGTGCCGGCGGCCGGCCGTTTCCTGGCTCACGCCGCCCGTGCGATCTGCTGGCCAACCCACTGTTCGATCTGCCGGCCGGACATCGCCCCCGATTGGCGCGCGATTTCCCTGCCGCCACTGAACAGGACCATTGTCGGAATACTGCGGATATTGAACCGGGCCGCCAGCCCCTGTTCATCCTCGGTATTGAGCTTTGCCAACCGGACACGGGGTTCGAGCGCGGCGGCAGCCTTGTCGAACTCCGGGGCCATCATCCTGCAAGGGCCGCACCACGGCGCCCAGAAATCCACCATGACGGGAATATCGCTGTAGCTGATCTGGCGCTGAAAACTATTCGCCGTCAGCACCATCGGCCGGGCGGAAAAAATTTTTGCGTGACATTTGCCACACTTGGGACCGGCGCCGAGGCGCTCGGACGGCACACGGTTAACGGCGCCGCATTCGGGACAAACAACCCTTGTAGAAGAACTCATAGTAACCTCTGCGCACCGCCCTGGTTGCTGAACAGTCCCCTATCATGTGCGGCTGTCGAGCCGGCAAATCAAGGGCAGCAGCGGCCGCCACGCCCTGTCGCGGTGCGGCGATGCGGCCTGGATGCTAATATGAATGTGACGAGAATATGGCAAAATCCGACGCGGCCCGTCCGCACGCAACCCGGGGTAACGAACTTGTCTGGATACGCAGCCATTACCGGCTGGGGCAAATGCCTCCCGCCCGCCGTTTTGAGCAACGACCAAATCGCGACCGTCATCGACACGAACGATGCATGGATCCAAAGCCGCAGCGGCATCAGGGAACGCAGGGTTTCGCACGTGGCGAACAGTGATTTGGCGCAAGTCGCGGCAAGGCGCGCGCTGGCGGCAGCGGACGCGCAGGCCGAAGATGTCGACCTGCTGATCGTCGCGACGTGCACGCCGGACACGGTCATTCCGAGCACGGCCGCCCACGTGCAGCGTAAAATGGGCGCTGTCAACGCGGCCGTCTTCGACCTCAACGCCGGTTGCTCCGGCTTCATTTACGGCCTCAGCGTCGCCACCGCAATGATACGCGCCGGAACCTACCGCAAAGCCCTGGTCATTGGCTCCGAGCGCATCACCTGGTTTCTCAACTGGTCGCGGCGCAGCACGGCGGTGTTGTTTGGTGACGCCGCCGGCGCCGTCCTGCTGGAGCCGTCCGCAGCCGAAACCGGGCTCTTGTATTCCCACCTCGGCTGTGAAGGTGACGCGGCGCACGTGCTCGAGGTGCCCAATTTCGGCACCGCCGGCAACCGCTTTTGCGACAACTATGCGGTATTTGACGTCAATTTCGATGGCCGCGAGATATTCCGCCGCGCCGTCAAGGGTATGGCGAAGGAGACCAGGATCGTGCTCGCCAAGCTCGGCATCCGGGACGGCGACATCGACATGATCATCCCCCACCAGGCCAATCTGCGCATTATCGAAGCGCTGGCAAGGCACCTGTCCGTGGACATGGCGAAGGTCGAAGTCAATATCGACAAATATGGCAACACCTCGGCGGCAACCATCCCCGTGGCGCTGGTCGAAGCCCTGGAGGCCGGCCGGGTCAAGGCCGGCGACAACATCCTGCTGGCGGCCTTCGGCGCCGGCCTGACGCGCGCCGCGGGCCTGGTCAGGTGGGGACAGCGCACCACGCCGCTGAAGGCAACGGACGCGGACTTACCGCCTTGCGGACACACCGCTCTGGAGATACTCGGCGACGCGATCAAGCACACCCTTTGACGCGGTGGCCTGGCACTCCCGCATTCGGCGCGAATTACCTTGCTGGGAGGATTATCTCACCTGCTTCGAGCGGCTCGGCGCGGCTGCATTTCCCTCCTGCGAACAACTCGATGCGCTGCTGGAGCCAGCGGCCGTCAACGGCGCGGGTCGGCCTCTTCGCTTTGTCGAGGCAGACCGCCTGGACGCGACCCCGTATGAGCAGCAAATCTGGGAAAGCGGGCGGGTCGCGACCCGCCCCGGCAGTTGGCACGATCTCTTCAACGCTCTGGTCTGGGCACGCTTCCCGCGCATCAAGAGCGCCATGAACGCCCTGCATCACGAGGCGATGATGGCCTGCGGCGGCTCGCAGCGGGGCCCCGTGCGCGACGCACTGACCCTGTTCGACGAATGCGGTGCTGTCGTTTTTTCGGCCGACACGACACTGCTTGGGCTTTTGGCGCAGCGCTCGTGGCGCGAGGCATTCAGCGCCAGCAAGTCCCGCTGGCGCCAGTCAGTGGATCTGTGCATCTGCGGTCATGCCCTGCTGGAAAAGTGCCTGTCGCCCTACAAATCCATGACCGCGAACGCACTTCTGGTCCAGCTCACCGGAGCGATGATGGCGCTGGACCGCTCGCAGCTCCTGCGCTTGTTGGACGAACGCCTGGCCGCCGCCCTTATGAGCGGTGACTTGCTGAACAGCCCTTCCCGATTGTCACCGCTGCCGCTCGCCGGCGTGCCGGGTTGGTGGCATGACGAGGCACAAGACGACCGCTTCTACGCTGATCGGCAGGTATTCAGACCCGCACCGCGCCATTTCGCGGCACCGCCACTGCTATCACTGGTCTGAAGCACCACCGGTCTTCCTGTAAGGCAGGAAGGCGGCGGCCTGTTGCCGGTAGGCGTCGGTCGCCGGTATCTCGCGGTCGAGAAAATCACCAATCGCCTGCGCGAACCGCGCGTCCGCGATCCAGTGAAACGACACGCTCTTGATCGGCTCGAAACCCCGCAACAGTTTGTGCTCGCCCTGGGTTCCCGGGTCGAACTCGCTCAATCCCCGTTCGATACAGAACTCGATACCCTGGTACAGGCAGGCCTCGAAGTGCAGGCAGCTGACATCCTCGAGCGCACCCCAGTAACGGCCGTACAAACGACGCTCGTCGTGCAAAAAAAGTGAGCTGGCCAGCATGCGCCCGTCATCGGCGGACCTCGCGATCACCATCAGCAGCTTGTCCGCCAGGCCTGCACGCAGCTGCGCGAAGAATGCCTGGTTCAGGTAGCCGTCGTGACCGCTGCGCTTGCGATAAGTATCCTGGTAGCAGGCGAAAAATCCGCCCCATTCGTCATCGCTGATATCTCTCCCTGTTTTGCGCTTCAGCATGATTCCCTGCTCTTCGACCCTGCGGCGCTCACGCCGTATGTTCTTGCGCCGTGAAGAGCGCAGGGAGGCCAGGAAGTCGTCGAAGGACCGGTAGGCCCGGTTGAACCAGTGAAACTGCACCGCTTCGCGGCGCAGCAGTGACGAGCTATCGAACACGCCCCGCAAATCGCGGCGCTGGCGTTCATCCGCGAATAACAGGTGCCAGCTCGAATAGTGCTCCGCTTCGATCAAATCGCGTACGGCCCGGTGCAAAGCCTTGTACAGCGGCGCACGCTCGAAGCCCCGGGCGATCCCGATCCGCGGACCCGATACCGGAGAGTACGGTACGGCCGTGACCAGTTTCGGATAATACTCGAGACCATGGCGCGCGAACGCCTCGGCCCAGCCCCAGTCGAACACGAACTCGCCGTAGGAATGATCCTTGCGGTACAGCGGCATCGCGGCCACGGCACCGCGATCGTCCGACACCAGCATGTGCCGCGGATGCCAGCCGCTGGCGGACCCGGCGCAGCCGCTGGTCTCCAATGCCAGCAGAAAGGCATGACTGACGAACGGGTTGCCGCTTGCAAACAGGCCGTCCCACGTTTTTGCAGGTATATCGGCGATGGACCGGTGCGCTTTACAATGCAGCATCAGTTACGGGACCATAAGCATGGATCATGAGTTCTCTTCCCCGACAATACGGCTTGCCCGGCCAATCCCGGACGTTGCCCGGGAACAAAGACGGTCATTGGCACAGAGCCTGCGACCCCCGGAATCGACACGGGTTCCATTCGGTTGACACAAGGCCGTTCTTGCCCCCAGTGTGCACCAGGCAGGATGAAAATCACAGACGATGACCCACTCCCCCGGCACCAAAAAGCGCCCTCACCCGATCACAGCGCATGGTCACACCCGCGTCGACGACTATTACTGGCTGCGCGACGATGCGCGCAAAGCAAACGACGTGCTGGCCCATCTGAAGAAGGAAAATGCCCACTTCGACAAGGTCATGGCACCGACACTGGACCTGCAGAACGAGTTGTTCGAAGAGATGACCGCGAGGCTCGATCCGGACGAAAGCAGTGTGCCCTACCCGCTTAACGGGTACTGGTATTACAGCCGCTTCGAGGCGGGAATGGAGTATGCGATTCATGCCCGGCGCAAAGACAACATGACGGCCCCCGAGGAGATAATGCTGGACTGCAACCAACGCGCCAAGGGGCAGGAATACTACGCACTGGGCGGTTTCGAAGTCAGTGATGACGGGCGCTACGTCGCCATCGCCGAAGACACCGTGAGCCGCGGGCTCTACGAAATCCGCGTACTCGATCTCGAAACCCGGGAGTTCGGCGGCGACATCGTCACCGGCGCGGCTGCGTCAATGGCCTGGTCTGCTGACGGGCGTTATCTCTTCTACCTGGAAAAGCACCCGCAAACTCTGCTGGCCTACCGCGTCATGCGGCATGAACTCGGCGCCGACCCGGACAGCGACGTGCTGGTTTACGAGGAATCCGACCCCGGATTTTACAGCTCTCTCGCGCGCAGCCGCTCACGCGACTACATTTTCCTCCTCCACCATGCCAACGAATGCTCGGAATTCCAACTGCTGGCGGCGTCGAAACCGCTCGATCCGTTCCGGCCGTTTCTGCCGCGGCACCCCGGCCACGAATACGAAATCGATCACGCCGGCGACCACTTCTATGTTCGCAGCAACCTGGAAGCCGAGAATTTTCGAGTGTTCCGCACCTCGCTCGAAGACGCGGCCGACACCGCCAAGTGGCAGCCGCTGACCCGGGCCCGTGACGACGCGTTGGTGGAAAGCATACAGGCATTCGATGACTGGCTGTTGCTCGGCGAGCGCCTTGACGGCCTGCGCCGGCTACGCATCCTGGCCCGTGACGGCAGCACGGACCGCTATGTCGAAGCCAGTGAGGCGGTGTATACCATGTGGCCGGCGTATAACGCCGGTACCCGCACCAGCAAGGTCCGCTACGGTTACTCCAGCCTCGTCACACCGACGCAGACACTCGAACTCGACCTCGAAAGCGGTGTAACCCGCCTGCTCAAACAGGAACAGGTCCGCGGCTACGAACCCGGCGAGTATATCGGTGAACGGCTCTGGGTCGAGGCGCGTGACGGCGTCAACATACCGGTATCGCTGGTTCGGCGCCGGGACAGGCCGCTGGACGGAACCGCGCCGGCCCTGATCTATGCCTATGGCGCCTACGGCCACAGCGTCGATCCGGTGTTCCGGGGCTCCGTCATCAGCCTGCTCGATCGCGGCTTTGTCTACGTCATCGCCCATGTACGCGGCGGCGAAGAAATGGGAAGAAACTGGTATGCAGATGGTAAGAAATTAAATAAAAACAATACATTTTATGACTTTATCGATGTAACTTGCTACCTAGGGGCGCAAACACTGATCGACCCGGACCACTGTTACGCCGTGGGCGCCAGCGCCGGTGGCCTGCTGGTCGCAGCTGTGCTCAATATCGCTCCGCACCTGTTCCACGGCGCCATCGCCGCCGTGCCGTTCGTCGACGTGGTGACAACCATGCTGGACGAGTCGATTCCGCTGACCTGCGGCGAGTACGACGAGTGGGGTGACCCCGGAAACAAGAAACACTATCACTACATGCTGTCCTACTCGCCTTACGACCAGGTCAAGGCACAGCCCTATCCCAACCTGATGGTCACCGCCGGCTTGCATGATTCACAGGTGCAATACTGGGAACCCGCCAAGTGGGTGGCGCGAATCAGGGAGCTGCGCACCAACAAAAACCTGCTGATCCTCCACACCGACATGGACGCGGGCCATGGCGGCGTTTCCGGACGCTATCGGCGTTTCAGGGAAATCGCACGCGAATACGCCTTCCTGCTGCGCCTGACCGAGCAGTAATTCCCCGCCCCGGTCGACCGGCACAAATCCGCGCCATCGCCCCGGTCCAGCCTGGGGTGTTAGTATCCGGCAAAAGCACAACCAGCCCGCCGGCCGACAGGACCAGAACAATGCCGAATAGACAGGTTGCCCTCGACCGCGATATCAGCAAGCTCGGCTTTGCCGCCATTACGCTGAACGGCGTCATTGGCGCCGGTATATTCGCACTTCCCGCGATCGCCGCGCTCAAAAGCGGCAGTTTCAGTCCCTGGCTGTTTTTGTTCTGCGCCGCACTGATCATGACCGTGGTGCTGAGTTTTTCCCGCGCCGCCAGCTTCATCAGCGATACCGGCGGGCCTATCCAATACGCAGGCCAGGCCTTCGGGCCCTTCGTCGGCTTCCAGACCGGCTGGCTGACCTATATCAGCCGCGTCGCTGCGCTCGCGGCCAATACCAAGCTGATGGTCATCTACGCCGGCTGGTTCTGGGCGCCGCTAGCGGCCGGCTTTGCGCATCAAACGGCCGTCACGCTGATATTGGTGCTGCTCGCCGTTTCCAATATCGTGGGTGTGCGCAGGAGCATGCTGCTCGTATACCTGTTCTCGGTCTTCAAGCTGGCGCCGTTGCTCTTGCTGATACTGCTGGGTCTGCCGCATATCGAGCCGGGCTTGCTGATCCACGCGACATTACCTGAATGGAACACGTTCGGTGAAACGGTGCTGGTCCTGCTCTATGCCTTTGTCGGGTTTGAGAGTGCCGTCGTGCCCGCGGGGGAGGCGCGCGATCCGCGCCGTGACATACCGCACGCGCTGACCGTGACGGTACTGGTCATCACCGGGCTGTACTTCCTGATCCAGTGGATTTCGATGTCGGTAATCCCGGACCTGGGCCACAGCAGGACCCCGCTGGCCGACGTGGCCGCCCTTGTCATGGGAACTTCAGGTGCCGCCGTGCTGACTTTTGGCGCCGTGTTTTCGATCGGCGGCAACTGCTCCGCCTCGGTGCTCTCGGCGCCGCGCATGACCTACGCCCTGGCCCGCATGGGATCGATGCCGCGGTGGTTCGGCCGGATTCACCCGCGCTTCCATACGCCTGCCAATTCCATCCTCTTCTACACCGCCGTGGCGCTTAGCCTGGCCTGGAGCGGCACGTTCGTGTGGCTGGCCGTGGTCAGCACCGTCGTACGTCTTCTGACCTACATGCTCAGTGTCGCCGCCCTGCCGGCACTGGAACGAACACTGCAAACGAGTACGCAACAGTTCCGGCTTCGAGGCGGTTACATCGTGCCGGTACTGGCTTTTTCGTTGTGCCTGTGGCTGGTTACTTTCGCCGCCGCCAGCGCGTGGCTCTACACGGCCGTTTTCTCTCTCCTCGGCACGGTTTTCTATCTGCTTTCAGGACAGCGCAAAACCGGTAATCCGGATGAACCATCGGTTCCATGAGCGCGGTTGACCCGCGCCACCGGTACGAATAATGGATTGCTTGCATTGCAAGGACCGCCGGTCGCAAACGATGACGCAATGGCGGCCGGGAATGCCAGCAAGAAAGTTCGTAAACGGACGCACAACGGCCGGCTTTTTCGTTAAAATGCCCGGATTAATTTCCCATTCAGAAATCAGCAATCAAAGGAACAGCCATGGAACTAAAAGGAGCAATCGTCGCGATCACCGGAGCCGGCGGCGGACTGGGCAGCGCAATGGCCAGGCGGCTGGCCGGCCAGGGCGCGAGACTGGCGCTGCTCGACTACATGACCGAGCCGATGGAAGCTCTGCAGTCATCGCTCGGACTGCCGGCCGATGACTGCCTTGTCCTTGGCTGCGACGTCAGCCGGGAGAAGGCCGTGGAGCAGGCTTTTGCCGCCATCAAGGAGCATTTTGGCGGTCTCAACGTACTGGTCAACAACGCCGGCATCACCCGTGACGCCTTGATGATCAAGGTCAAGGACGGCGAAGTCGTGTCAAAGATGACCCTGGCCAACTGGCAGGCCGTGATCGACGTCAATTTGACCGGGGTGTTCCTGTGCGGCCGGGCCGCGGCCGAGCTGATGGCGGTGGCCGATGAACCCGGGCTGATCGTCAATATTTCCAGCATCTCACACAGCGGCAATATGGGCCAGAGCAACTACAGCGCCGCCAAGGCCGGTGTCGCGGCCCTCGCGGTCACCTGGGCCAAGGAACTGGCCCGCTACGGTATTCGCGTCAATGCGATTTCGCCCGGCTTCATCGGCACCGAAATGGTTCGCTCGATGAAGCCGGAGGCACTGGCGAAACTGTCCGCGATGATCCCGATCGGCCGCATCGGCGAGCCTGACGAAATCGCCCACACCGTGCAGTACATCGTCGAAAACGATTTCGTCAACGGCCGCAATATCGAGGTCGATGGCGGTATGCGGCTGTAGCCCCGCCGTCGGAGGGGATGCTATCGCACCTCTTCGAAATGCGGTAGCCCGGGCCGGTCGATCACGAGTTTCTCACGCGCGGGCATGACCTGCGCCTCACCGGTGACGACCGGCTTGCCGTCCTGATTGGTCACCTCGCAGGCCAGCGTGACGATTTTCTTGTCGTCTCGCTTGCCGGTGACCTCCAGATGCACGCTGATGCGGTCGCCGATTCTCACCGGGCGCAGAAAGCGCATGGTCTGGCCCAGGTATATCGTGCCGGGACCGGGCAACTCCATGGCCAGCGCGGCCGAAATCACCGCTCCGGTCAGCATACCGTGGGCGATACGCCCGCCAAACATCGTGCCCGCGGCGAACGCTTCGTCCAGGTGCACCGGGTTCACATCGCCCGAAACCGCCGCGAACATCCGGATGTCGTCATCGCCGACCTGCTTGGAATAGTCCGCGGTCTGGCCGACACTGATTTCGTCATAGGTAAGGTTCTGCAATTTATCCATGTTGTTTTTCCGTGCTTTCAAAAATGAGGTCTTACTTTAAATTAGTTTAATAAATACTTAATATATATAGGTATAATTATTTCTGATTTATCCAAAATAGCGTCGGCGGGTGCCGTATCCAGCCTTCGCCGGCGGGGCGCACCCCTCCCGATGGGCTGTTGTTCCCGGCCCGTCGAACCTGGTCGCACGGCGCAAACGCTCGACGCAAATAATGAAAGCGGTTGCGCTTTCGCTTCCCTGAGCCCCGCCCGGAAGGTACGATCACCGCATTTTATGGCAATCCCAGGCAGATATCAGCAGCACCGCGGCCCGCTGTATCCGCGCTGGGTTTTGTCCGTTCCGCCAGCGGCGCAACCGCGCGGCACGGCGCCGCTGTTCTCGGCTTGTCAGAATGGCCGGGCAACGGGACTGAGACGAGATGAACGACGAGCGTATTTTAACTGGTCCGCGGCGTACGCATCAAAACGAGGCTTTCGTGCTGTTCGTTCTGTCTGTTCCTTCGGCATAGCCATCGGCGGTGCCCTCGGGATCCTTCTTGGCGGGGCCGTGGCGACCATGATCAACTGGCGAGCCGTCTTTTTCGCAGTCGGGCTGGCGGGTAGCAGAAAATGGAACGACAAAAGCTGATCATCGATTGCGACCCCGGCCAGGACGATGCCGTCATGCTGTTGCTGGCGCTGGCCTGCCCCGAGGCCTTTTCCATCCTCGGAATTACCACGGTGGCCGGCAATGTGCCGCTAGCGCTGACACAACGCAATGCGCGCATCATCTGCGAACTGGCGGGCCGCACGGACATACCGGTATTCGCCGGCTGCGACAAACCGCTCAAGCGCCGGCTCATTACCGCAGAAAGCGTTCATGGCAAAACCGGTATCGACGGCATCGAGGTGTACGAACCGACGCTGCGGTTACAGCGGCGACACGCCGTAGACTTCATCGTTGAGACCCTGGCCGTGGCGGCACCGGACTCGGTTACATTGGTGCCGACCGGACCGCTGACCAATATTGCCGCAGCCATCGAGCGCCGGCCGGGGATTCTCGCCTCGGTGCGCCAGATCGTGCTCATGGGCGGCGCGATGCGCGAAGGGGGCCATACATCCCCGGCGGCCGAATTCAATATGCTGGTGGACCCCGAAGCTGCGCAAATCGTTCTGCGATGCGGCCGCCCGCTTACCATCGCTCCGCTCGACGTCACTCAGCAGGCGCTGGCAACGCCGGCCCGCGTGGAATCACTGCGCGCATTGCGTTCACGGGTCACAGACGCGGTTGTCGGCATGCTCGAATACTGCAAACGCCGCGACGTACATAAATACGGTATCGAGGGAGCCCCGTTGCACGACCCGTGCACCATCGCCTACCTGCTGAAACCCGGCCTTTTCAGGAGTAAACCGTGCAACGTGGAAGTAGAAACCTCATCGGCGTTAACGCTCGGCCACACCGTCGTCGATTTCTGGGAAGTGACGAACCGGCCAAAGAACGCCACATGGCTGTACCAACTCGACAGCGGTGGTTTTTTCAGGCTTTTGCGCGAATGTCTGGCCAGGTACCAGGCCCGTGGCTGAACCCGTCTCCACCGCCATAATCAGTTCGGTCAACCTGGGCACCGTCGCCCGCGTCGACGCATTCCCGCGGCCCGGTGAAACCATCAGCGGCGCGGCCATGAACCGTTTTGGCGGCGGCAAGGGCAACAACCAGGCGCTGGCTGCGCAGCGTCTGGGCGCCCGCACGGAACTCATCGCCAAGGTCGGCAAGAATTCGGCGGCCTATGTGAAAAGCCCGGGCTGAGGTCCGCGGGAGGCCTCCTCATATCCCGCCCCCCCGACAGCACCACGGTCCGTCAGGACCCGGTTGCCTCTCCAGGAGCCGCCTTCTTGACGGTCTTTCGCGCCTCGTCGAGCATGTTACGGATCGCTTTCGCCCAGCCCTTCATCAGGCGCCTCGCGTCGGCGCGGTTGCTGACGGAAGTCCGCCACTCGAAGTAGCCCTTGCGGTAATCGCGTTTGCGGTCGGTGGCCGTCACGATCTTGTCGCCGGTGACGGAGTCGTACAGATCCAGATGCAGCGTCATTTCACCGGCCGACTCGGAGAAGCTGTGGCTCGTCGTCGTTTTATCCACGTCCGGCGCAACGATGTCCAGATCGACAATGGCCGGTACGATCTTGAGGACGTCGTCGCCCGGTCCCGTGGCCATCTGGTAGCCGGCGGCGGTGAGTTCCTTGGTCAGGACTTCCCGAAATATCGAAGCCATGTCCTTTCGTATCCGGTCCATGTCCTTGTTATCCACCTTGAAAGGATTGGTGCGGTTTTGGTCCCGTTTCCAGTTCTTCTTGAAGGCGACCGTGGCATCTTCCAGCCAGATACGTTTGTACGCGCCCAGATCGGCATCCGTGTCCGCATAAACAGTCGCCAGGTCTGAATCCCCCACCAATTGCATACCTTCGTTGTTGACAGCGGGCATCTCGCTTTTGGCCCAGGCAGGCACGCCGGCGAGAACACCGAAAGAGAGCATCAAGACCACTGCGGGCAGTTGTTTATTCATCGCAAAGTTCTCCTCTATCAGTCTGGTTTAAATTATGCCCCGCAATACCCTGTTGTTGTAATTTCATAATTTCTCTGACAAATCCCGGCAGGTCAAGTTTCATGGCGGCAGCGAGCGGCGGCTTTCGCGGCGAGTAAGCATTTGCCGGCTCGGCGCCGGAATACGGTTACGCGGATGGCCGCTGCGGTTCCGCGGTCTCAGGCGGGGCGCTTTCCTCATCCTCAGGGGCCGGCGGGAGACCTTCCTCATCCTCAGCTTCCTGATCCTGCGGGGCCGGCGGAAGCTCGTCTTCGTCCTGCACGACATGAATATCCCGCTGCGGGAACGGTATCTTGATTCCCGCTTCACGGAAACGCGTCTCGAGCGCCCACAGGAAACTCGAGCGCACGCGGAAGGGCCGGCGTACGCCCTGCCGGCTGACCCAGGCCCGCAACTCGAATTCCAGTGCGCTGTCACCGAAACTCATCAGCATGACGGCCGGTTCGCGCCCCGGCATGTTCAACAGGACGAAATCCATCTCGGTGGCCGCCTCCAGGGCCAGTTCCTTGACCTTCTCCTTGTCGGACCCGTAGGCGACCCCGAACGGGATGTGCACACGGGCAAATGACTCCCGCAATGTCCAGTTGGTCAGCTTCGACGTGACCAACTCCGAATTGGGCACGACGACGTCGACGCTGTCGTTGGTGTTGACGACCGTCGCCCTCGTGTTGATCTCCCTGACGACACCGGCCAGCCGCATGCCGCTGTTACTGTCCAGCTCGATGTAATCGCCGATCCTGAGCGAGCCTTCGAACAACAGGATCAGGCCGGAGACGAAGTTATTGACGATCGCCTGCAAGCCAAAACCGATGCCGACCGACAGCGCTCCGGCGATCAACGCGAAGTTGGAAAAGTCCATGCCGATAGAGCCAAGGGCCGCCAGCGTGCCGACCAGGATAATGATGTAGTGCAATACCCGGCTAAGTGTGTAAATCGCTGGACTGCTGCCGAACCGCTGACGCCCCGACACCCGTCCCAGCAGATGGCGGATAAACCAGGAGATCAAAAACGCCAGCACCATGATCAGCAGCATCTGGATGATGCCGCCCAGCGACACCGACGCGCTGCCAATGCTGAACAGGTGGAAATCAAGCAGGTCGGACAGGTTGTTCCAAATGGAACCGCTCACCAGGACAAGCCGCAGCCAGGCCTTGCTGAGACCGCTTTGCGTGTTCACCAATTCGCTCGAAAGCACGTCACGCAGGAGGCCGAGATCGTCACTGGTATCCCGGACCTTTTCGATCAGTTCCAGCGTGTCACGCGCCACCGAGCGCGCTATCTCTAGGTTCTTCGCCGTATTCAGGCTGTCGTCGGCCGGCGAGGTCACCAGCGTCGTCTGGCTGGTGGCGGCCCACACTTCGACCTGGCTGAGGATTTCCTCGCTTTGGCGTCTTTGCTGCTCGGAAGTCGACGTGGAGTCGAGACGGAACTCCCGCACGCCGGACCGCAGACGGTACCATTCCAGGCGCGTACGGGCCACGGCCTGCTGCAGTTCGTCCAGCGCCATTTCGGTCGAAATGCGTGTCACTTGCTGCTTGCGCAGCAGTTCGAGGCTGGAACTGACCTCATTCCCCGATATCGCGTCCAGCAAACGCTTCTGCGCCGCGGCCATTTTCTCCGTCATTTCGGTGACACGGGCCTGGGCGTTGGCGACCGCTGCCTCCAGACCCTTCAGCGTCAGACCGTTGGCATTGAGGTGGTCGTGAGCGAACGTCAATTGTGCGTTCACCCGCTCTTTTTGCTGCTGGAACTTCTCCAGTTGTTTCTGCAGATTTTCGGAGCGCTTGAGTGCGAGTTGGTATTCGATCTGCACCGAAACCAGGTTCAGGCCGGACAAAATACGGCCCGGCGACTCGACCGCCTTGGCGTTGTAAACGCGAAGCATGCCGTCACGCCGTTGCCGCAACAACTCGACCTGGCGCCTCGTCTGGTCCATTTCGAGGTTGATCTGGGCGACCTGCTTTTCGAGGCCGCGCCACTGCGCCCGCAAGGCCAGCAGTTCATCGAGGCTGTAGCTTTCCTTGGAAAGGACCGGTTCAAACTGTGTCCCGGAGGGCCCCTGCGCGGCAACATCCAGCAGTTCGACCAGGTTTTTCAGGTTGGCGAGGCTGTTGTGCGCGGTCACCAGGTCGTCGGGCCCGAGCCCCTTGATTCTATCCTCGATGGCGGCCAGAAACGCCTTGAGACGCTGGTTGGCGATATCCGGCGACAGTGTTTCGAATGTCTTCCACCAGTCGACCGGCAGGTTGGCGAGGTCGGGCGGCTGCCACGTGGGCGCAGACTCAGACGACTCCGGGGGCGCTGTGTCCTTGGACAACTGTGCATGTGCCGGCAACATGCACAGCGCCAGCGCCAGCAAGACCGCCAGGCACACAGCGCGACGAAAGGCAGTGGAGTGTTGGCGGGATACGGCCCGACGCGCGGCATCGCGTCCCGCGCAAACAGTCTCAGTCATATACTTTATCGTCATAAAAGTCAGGGTCGGATATTCGCCGGTCCGCTGCCAGCATGGCGAGCCAGATTCACAGTATATGGGTGTACGCCATCGGGCACCATCCCGGAATAATGGGACCGTGGCCACCGTCGTTGGATTTTCTCGTCGCCTTGACGGGCGCTCACTGTTTCAGTGGGTGTACCGGATGCTTGGCGCCGGGCGAGTAATACCTTTTCATCACCGGCACGAGCTTGGCCAGGCGTTGCTGGCGGTTCTCAGGGTCCGGGTGGGTGCTGAGGAACTGCGGCGGACCGCCTTTGGAGGCCGCGGCCATTTTACGCCACAGACTCACGGCGGCCGCCGGATCGTAGCCCGCCCGCGCTGCCAGTTCAATCCCGATCCGGTCGGCCTCCTTCTCGGCCGCACGGCTGTTGGGCAGATTGACCGCCAGCATTGCCGCCAGCGCGGCGCCGGTAAGCGCGATCTTGCTATTGTCCGCCACTGCGCCGACCGCCGCCACGCCGAGACCCGTCGCCATCTGCATCGACATTTTCTCGGCGGTATGGTTGGCCAGGGCGTGCGAAATCTCGTGCCCCATGACCTGCGCCAGCTCGTCATCCGTCGGCTTGACCTTTTGCAAAAGGCCCGTGTACACGGCCATGCGGCCGCCCGCCATGCACCACGCGTTGACCGTTTCGGGTTCGTCGATGACCACCACGCTCCAGTCCCACTTGGCCGTTTCTGGGCGCATCTTGATCGCCTCGGTGACGAGTCTGCCGGTAATGGTATCGATGCGTTTATTGATCGCAGGGTCGTGATCGATTTTGCCCGACTGGTTCAGGTCCTTGACCGTCGTCAAATAAGCCTCGCGCGAAGCCACGATGGCCGATTGCTCTGACACGAGCATGAGCTGACGGCGGCCGGTCGGGCTGGTGGCACAAGCGCTAACCAGCATCAGGATCAGCGCGCTCAGGAACAGGTGTTTTGTGTTTTGCATAGTGTTATCTCGCAGTCAGCGCCGGCGCGGCAGCTACACCACGCGGGCAGAAAAGAAAACTCCGTCGTCATTCGCATTCGATCATGGACACTTTCCCCATTTCGTCCAGCAGCCGCGAGGCCGCATCCCGAATACCCCCTGCGGGGCCGGTTCGGGCCAGATGTTCGAGCTTTGCGGCCCGCGCCGACAGCGACCTGGCATTGAGCAGGTCCGCAGCACCGCGCAGCCGATGCGCAAGCCGTTGAAGTTCTGCCCGATCGTCATGCTCCAGCGCGGCCTGGATCTCTTTCTGCACGGCGGGCAACCGCTGCAAAAACCTGTCGATCAGCCCGTCCATGAAACCAGCGTCCCCGAAACCCTGCCCGGGCCCGTCCTCTAAACGCGTCCGGGCCGTGGGCGAACGCTCGCTGAGAAGGCTGCGCTCGATCGCAGCCAGCAAACGTTCACGGTCCACCGGCTTGGCGACAAATTCGTTCATGCCCGCCTCGAGGCAGCGCTCCGGGTCATCGTCAAGCGCCAGCGCCGTCAGTGCAATGATCGGTATCTCCACGTCAATCTGGCCCGACTTGTCGTTACGGATCGCACGGGCGGCCTCGAACCCGTCCATGACCGGCATCGAACAGTCCATGATAACAAGGTCGAAATTACCGCCCTTGAGCGCAGCAAGTACCGCACGCCCGTCAGCCACGGCCTCGGCGGTATAACCGGCGCTTTGCAAGAGCCGTTCCGTAACAGCCTGCACCACCGGATCGTCGTCGGCCACGAGCAGGTGACCCGGGGATCGCCCCGTGCCTGCCGTATCTTGCCTCAACGTCGCGTACTCCGCATGTTCGGGTCGGGAGGTAGTCATCGATCTTATTTCGAGTATAGCCGTTCCCCGGCCGGGATACAGCGTGCCTGCCTGGATTCCGCCTCATTCCCGTGTATTGCCCTCGTTAATAAGCTAAAATGTTCGACAGCTGAATTGTTTTTTTCACGGATTGAAGGGTTTACTCAATGCGGCGAACACGAGTGTTCCTTGCCGACGACCACACGCTGTTGCTGGAGGCGTTTACCAACCTGCTCGAACCCAAGTGTGAAATCGTCGGCACGGCGTCGGACGGCAGGGAAATGCTGAAGATGGTCGCCAAGCTGGAGCCGGACGTGGTCGTACTGGACATTTCGATGCCCAACTTGAACGGATTCGACGCCGGCGAGAAGCTCAAGAAACGGCTGCCTGGCATCAAACTGATCTTTCTCACCGTCAACGAGGACCCGGACATGGTCACCGAGGCGTTCCGTATCGGCGCAAACGGGTACTTACTCAAGAATTCCGCGGCGTCTGAGCTGTTCCAGGCGATCGACGTTGTCATGGAAGGCAGCAATTACGTCACCCCCAAGATTGCCCGCGGTATGATCTCTTCGTTCATCAAGAACCCCGGCGGCGAAAAGATCCATGGATCACTGAGCCTGCGCCAGCGCGAAGTCCTGCAGTTGCTGGCGGAAGGCCACACGATGAAGGAAGTCGCCTCGATCCTCAATATCACGCCAAGGACGGTCGCATTTCACAAGTACCAGATCATGGAGGACCTGGGCATAAAAACCAATTCCGAGCTGATCCAGTACGCGATCAAACACGGCTTCGTCGCCTGAACGCAATACCGGTCTCGTATTTTTACCCGGCAACGCTGTAAAAATTGCCAGTGCCGGAAAACATCCAACCGGCGGATGATGCAGCCGTGGAGTAAGCCACGCAATTCAGACCCAGCAACGACGGAAGTTCTTCAAGACATCGCACTGAAGTTCATATGGATTTGACTTTCGTGCCCGCTATGCCGGCGCCGTGAGTTCATAGGGAATTGATTCACGGCGCTTCGGCATATTTCGCAGTGTCTTGATCGAACGCGGCCGCCGCCTTTCGATAGCGCGCCGTGGCCAGCCTTATTCGGGCGGATTCCAGCGGTACCGCTCGAGGTGTTTATTGCACTTCTCGCAAACCCACAAAATCTTGTCGTCGTCTTTTTTGAGCTGGCGATAGGTGACGTCCTTTTTCCAAACGTGGGAACAGTTAAATTGTTTGAAAAATCTGAATTTCAGTTTCATTGGTTACACTGAGTAACAGCTTCAGTCCTGTTGACGGCATACCGCGAAATACGCACTTTGCTGGGGTACGGATGCCATTGATTATCACCGTTAAATAAAAGCAATTGCAAGCCGCGCGCGACGCAGTGCCCATACTCGCAAATTTTCAGGGTAAGCCTGTCATTTTCTACAGTAGACCACGCGGCCCCCAAAGCGCACATTTATCCACACGGCTATAAAGCTCGGCACCCGGTGCGTTCATTCCAAGCCACCAGCAAAGCGACGCAAGCGTCGGGTGACCATCCAGGGAAGACGATACAAGGGAACATCGATGAAAACAGCGAAATACCAGGCCGGCGTGACACTCAATGAGCTACTGGTCGCATTGTCGGTAATCGCGATTCTGTTGACGCTCAGCGTGCCGTCCTATTCCGAGTTCATTACCAAGCGCAGCGTGGCCGGCGCAGCCGAATTGATAACGACGTTTTTCGAGAATGTCAAAATGGAATCGGTCAAACGCAACGATTACATCACGATCAACTACAAGAAATCCGGCGCGAACTGGTGTATCGGCGCGGTCAGCGGCAAGGACGTTACCTGCGACTGCATGGCCACGACACCCGAGTGCCTGATCGATTCGGTACCCACGGTACTCTCAAATACGACCTACGCCCAGTTCGACGGTTTGAATGCGGCGTTTACCGACGGTACCGTGAGCTTCGACCCGGTGCGCGGCATCCTGACCGACCCTTCCAAGTCGGTCAGCATGCAAATTCAGGACACGGCTGAATCCTTCAAGGTCAACATCAGTGTCAACGCCACTGGCAGCGTCAGGGCGTGCAGCCCCGCCGGCGAGAAACTGGTCGGGTTCCAGACATGCATCTAGACGCCGTCGCAGATTCAACATGATTGCTTCCGCGTACGCACGGTCCCGGCCAAAACGCCCGCAGCAGAACCCACACTCGCACACTCGCCAGCCACAAGTCCACGAGCCAGGCCGAACTGCTTTTGGGCTGCCGCCGGTAATCGGGTCCGGCCGGCAGTTTGCGTTCAGTGGCCATTGCGCTCCCCGGCGCATTCCCGCCCGCGCCAGCGGGTTCACCCTGGTTGAGCTGATGGTGTCTCTGGTCATCGTGCTCATCGTCGCCACGGTCACGATCAAGATCGAAGCCAATGTTTTCGAATCGAACGGCCGCTCGATCAACATGATCCAGTTGACCCAGCAGATGCGCTCCGCCATCCAACTCATATCCCGGGACATTCGGCGCGCCGGCTACGATGACGATGCGCTCGCACGGTTTCTGTCCACGCAGACCGTGTCGAGCGGCATCGCGATGGGCTCGCTGGATGCGAACGGGAACGCCACCTGCCTGCAGGTCAGCTACGACGATCTCGACGGCAACGCCAGGAACGTCGTCTACCGCCTCAGGGTCGTCGACGCGATCGGGCGCGTCGCCGCAAATTTTGCCGCCAGCGCGACCTGTGATACGTCGATCGCCGACACGGGCTGGAAGGACATCACCGACCCGCTGCTGGTCACCATCACCGGCCTCGAGTTCGCTCGCAACGATCAACTTACCGACGTCGCGGAAAACCTGAGCAATGGCCATACCATCCAGGTTGGGCTGGAGGAGATTCGCATCACCATCAACGCCTCGTTGCGCGGCAACAACAATGTCAGCCGATCGATTGTCAACGAGGTTCAGATCAGAAACCAGTACCTGACGGTATAGGCGTGGGCCACGGCATGATGCACAAGAGCCAGGGCGCGGCACTGTTGATGGTCATACTGATCCTGGTGGTCATGTCGACGATGCTGTTCTTCAATGCCCGCGTGACGTCTTATGAGCAGGCCATCTCCGCCAACGACCGGCGTGCGAAGCTGGCCCACCACGCGGCGGAAGCCGGCATCAGTCACGCGATGCGCTTTTTCGCGCGCAACATCAGGGACATCAGTTCGACCGATACGGGTGGCTGGCTGGCGACAGCAGGCGGCAGCAAGCACTGGTTGCCCTGCAGCGCCGACGCCACCACCCTGCCCTGCTCGGCCGCGTCGCTGGAGGCGGATGGCCGCGCGGACGGCTTCAACCGGGAGAACGTCTTTTACTACGTCCGCGACGCGAGCGCCGCAACGGCGGACACCTACCTGCCCCTGCAGTCGCTGATCACGCAGTACGACGACTCCGATCCGCCGCAACCGATCGACGCTACCGACTACAAGGTGCAGGCGCTTTTGTGCGTGATGGACTACGACCAGGAAAAGTTCGACGCCTCGGATCCGACCACTTACGCCAAGTGCGACCAATCCGGCTCGCCGACCAGCATCAATGTCGCCATCCGCGTGATCTCCACAGGCGTATCGGACGACGGTACCGCCGAAGCCGTGGTCATGCAGACGCTGGCCAATGTCGAACCCGGCGGCGGGCCGCCAACGGTTCCGATCATGACCTACAACGCGGTCAATCCTACGGGCACGGTCAACATCGTCGCCAACCCCAACGCGGGCGGTATCGGCGTGCCGGTGTCCATCTGGTCGCGCAACTACGTATACATCGAGGAGAGCGGCAGCGGCAGCATCGCGACCTGCGAACTGCAGGAATACCTGGACAGCCGCGACAGCAGTTTCTGGCGCTCATGGACCGACAGCGAGGGCATTACGTACAACACCTGCGACTCTTGTGTCTGCCCCGACAAGCAAGCCGACGGCGCACTTAGCCACACGCAAAGTACGGAGCCGCCGCGCAAGTTCTTCGACGTCGTCGACAACGATCCGGCCTACCCGGACGATATTTTCGAGTATTACTTCGGCGTCGCGCGCAGCGAGTACCCCCAGGTGCGTGATGCGGCCGACCAGGTGCTGTCAGACTGCTCCTCGATCGACACTTCCGACCGCGGGCTGATCTGGGTCGACGGCTACTGCGACCTGTCAGGCAAGGAGGCCGGCTCCGCGACCGGGCCGCTGGCGCTGGTGGCCACCGGCGGCGTCAAGCTGAATTCCAACTCGATATTTTACGGCGTGCTGGTCATCACCGACCCGACCGTGCCGCCCGCCGAGCAGACGTCGGGCTCGATATCGGTTTCTCTGACCGGCGGGCCGATCATCTACGGCGCGATCGTCAATGATCCAGGGGCGCCGATTTTCAACGGCAGCTTCACCGTCGTTTATATCGAAGACATCGTCAAGAATATCCATCCGCTGATCATACTGGGCAACCTATCGGGCAGCTGGTCGGACCAGTTGACGTCGAACTGACGCTGAACGGGGTGAAACCATAATGCTTACCCAAAGGACATGTGACCGGCGCCGGAACCGAGGCTTTACGCTGATGGAAATCCTGATCGCCCTGCTGATCATTTCCATCGGCCTCGCCGCCCTGGCCAACCTGCAGGGCAAGCTGACCCGGTACAGCGCCGTGGCCAAGCAGCGCACCCTGGCCATGAACCTGGCGGAGCAGCAAATCGAGACCATGCAGTCGTTTTACACCATGGGCGCCACCGGCGCGAACGCCTGCTCCGTAGAGCAGGCGGGATTCGACGATTTGACCAACTGCACGGCCGGCAGTACCGTGAACGTCGGCGATATGCAGTTCACGCTCACCTGGGCCGTCGAGAACTACACGCAAGACGCGGACGGCACGACATCCGCCTACGTCGCCAGCGGCACCAATTCGCGTCCCGATCTGAAGAAGGTTGCAATCACGGTCAGCTGGACCGACGGCCAGGGCGCAACGCAACACATCGAACTCACCGACGTGATCGACGACACGTCGATTTTCAACACTGGCCGGGTGCTGGCCAGAGTGGATTCGAACACACCGCCCAAGGTGCCGTATGTCGCCAGCGACTTTCCGGGGGTCGTCGAAATTGCGCTGGGTTCGGAGAAAATCAAGGGCTCGACCACGCCCGAACCGGAGATCGTCAACCAGGGCAACAACGTCATCACGTCCTTCGACGTGGTCACGTTCTTACAGTCCAACAACTCCGCCTACCTGCAAAGACGCGAAGAGTTCAAGGTGCTCAACTGTCTTTGCACGATGGACACCGGCACGGGCACCGGCCGCGAGCCCACCGTCTGGAACGGCACGGACTACGGTCTCGGCAATGAGGTCACCAAGCGCACCGGCAGTGTTTCCGGCAACGAGTCCGGCCAGCCGTCCCTGTGCGGCGAGTGCTGTCAGGATCATCACGACGCCGACGGCGGCGCCATCAAGTACGACCCCTGGCGCCCTGCATTCAGCGGCGACGCCGGTGACTTCCAGTTCCACGGCGATCACGCGCATTACCACATCGTCAACGGCGTCAAGGAACTGGCGACAGAAGGCGACGATTACATGGAGGCCTGCCGCTTCGTCAGGAAGGACGGTATATTCCGGCTGACCACCGACATGGCGCTGCAGAACCTGGACAACGTCCCCGCGGCCTACCCGAGCAATTACAACAGCGACTACAGCACGTCGGTCATCGATTTCGTGACCGGTTTTTCCAGCGCCATCGACCCGGACACCTACCCGGGCGTGGTGCCGGACGTCACGTACACCTCCGGCGCCGGCGGCATTTTCCTGGCCAACCTCGGCGTCATCAAACCCGCGATGGCGCGCGGCATCTACGTCGATTACATCGGCAGCGACCTGCTGAAGAAGATCCTTTGCCTGCAGGCTGGCGGCGAAGGCGCCTACGCGGACTACTGCGATACATCAGAGGACCCGTCGTGGCTGGAAATCCTGCCTTTCTACGATGTCGATACGACCTCGCTGGCCAATTGGACACGGGCTTCCAGCGCCATCAACGTGACCAATTCGCCGATCAGCGACATCGACAAGTCCAGCTTCAGCCGCGGCGGCGTTTCGATCGCCCAGGACCATTTCGACGTCGAGACCACGGTAACGGCCAGTATCGAGCATTCCAACACCGGTCTGACCGACACCAACCCGATCGACCCGGACGACGAACTGGAAGAGGCCGCCGACATCCCGGTCAAGGTCGTCATCGGCGGCACCCCGCCCGCGTCCGGCATCCTGGTACAGGGCAACATCAACGCCGGCACCAGCCAGATCAACGTGGAAACGGTCCGCGTCAGGCAGCATTCACCGGATATTGACTGCGAGATCATCACGATCACCAGCGGCCACACCGCGCAAAAGGCCTATACCTGTGACCTGGAAACCTATGCCGGGCTGGCGACCGGGACGGTCACGATAACCGACTACAACGCGCTCAAGGTCACGGGCAATTCGAGCACCGTGCTGAACCGGCAGGTCTGCTACTCGGGCGCGGACGTCAGTTCCGTGCAGGTGGTCGACGACGGCGTGCTGGCGAACCCGGACCTGGGTATTGCCGGCGAGAAGACCGTGCTGAGTTTCACCAACCTGGCCGCCAACACCACGGCCGATATCACGATCGTGAACCAGGGCGATACCTGCCCATGAAGCAGCGCAAGCAATGGCAAAGGCAGCGCCGTCAGCGGAGCGACGGGTTGAGTGCGCACCCTGGAGGGGCCGTCATGATGAACAGGAGCCACGGGTTTTCGCTGATCGAACTGATGATCGTGGCCGCGATCGTCGCGATCCTGCTGACCCTGAGCTACCCGTCGTATATCAGCTTTATTCGCAAGGGCCACCGCGCCGATGCGCAAACGACGTTGCTGGACTGGGCCAACCGCGAAGAAATCTGGCGGGCGGACCACACCTCCTACAACACGGCCATCAACCCGGACGACACGGAATACTACAGCTACACCATCACGGCCGACGCCAGCAGCTACACGATGACCGCCACGGCGCAGGGCGGCCAGGCGGCGGACACGGAAAACGGTGTTGCCTGCAACGTCATGACGCTGGACCAAACCGGCGCCCAGGGCCCTGCCGGGCACGTGGCTTGCTGGAAGAAATAGCATGTGTGCCTGCGTCGCCGGACTCCTCACAGCTTGCTCACAGGCCCAGATTCCCAGGCGCCCGTGAAAATGGTCCGCACGGCGGTCAAGGACAGTCTTTAGCAAACACTCGGGCCCGGCGGGCGGTCACCCTTCCCCCCCATTACGTGGCCGCTTCCGGGTCCCGGGTGTTCTCCTTTCCAGCGGCAGCGCATCTTCCGTGCAGGTGTGCGAACGCAACTGCCTTCGGCGGCGAAAATCTGCCGCGCAAGACGGGGGGTCAGGGTCACCGCGCAAACAAGGCGCGGCCGAACGAGATTATTTGACCAGAGAAAGACCGGAGTCTGCTGCCGCGTGCGCGGATGATTCGTCTTCCCCGACGCTGTGCCGCAGAATAGCCTCCAGGTCCTTGACCTGCACCGGTTTGGTAATGAAATTATCCATGCCGGCCAACATACACCGCTCGCGCGCTTCGATGGTTGCATCGCCGGTCAGCGCGATGATACGAACGCCGCGTCCACCGTCGAAACGCTCGCGGATCCAGCGGCTGGACTCCACTCCGTTCATGTGCGGCATGCGCAGGTCCATGAAAATCAGATCGAACTCGCCCTGCATCACGGCAGCGATCGCTTCCTCGCCGTCGGCCGCCTCGGTCGGAGTGTAGCCCATTTTCTGCAGTTGCACGCAGACGATCTGGCGGTGGATGTCGTCGTCGTCCACGACCAGCACCTCGTGCGGATAGCGCCGGGCCAGGTCCGGGTCGGGCGTGTTCTTGTGCCTGCTGGCCCTGGCCAGCTCCCACTTCGCCTGCGGCGATTCCAGGTTCAGCGGGTCGAGTTCCACGCGTATCGTGAAGGTCACCCGGGTGCCTTCCCCGGCCTTGCTGTCGATGGCGATGGTGCCACCCAGCAATTCGACCAGGCCCTTGCACAGCGGCAAACCGAGGCCGCCGCCGCCGAAGCGGCCGCTCGACTTCGCGCCGGACGGGCTGAACGGATCGAACACGGTTTCCAGCCTCTCCGCCGGGATACCGATACCGGTGTCGCTGATCGTAAAGGCGATTTGCAGGAAACCATCGTCGAGACATTCGCAGGCCGTATCGAGTGTAATCGAGCCCTTCTCGGTAAATTGCACCGCGTTGGCCAGCAGGTTGGCGAGCACCTGTTCCAGCTTGTCTTCATCGCAGGAAATGACACTCGAAGGCAGTTCGTCCAGGCACGCCTTCAGTTCGACGCCTTTTTCCTTCGCCTCGGGCGCGTACAGGTCGATCACCCGGGTGATGCACTGGCTCAGGTCCAGGGAGCCGAGACGGTTGTCCTCTTTTTCATGGCTGCTGGGGATGGCGCCCGGCACATTGCCGACCAGGCCCAGTAACTCGTTGCCTTTCTTGCGAATGGTCTCCGCGATCTCGCGCGGGCGCCTGCTGAGGTTTTCGTCCAGCAGCAACGCGGCCATGCCGATGATGGAATTGACGGGGGTACGAAGCTCGTGCCCGATTTCACGAATGAATTCTTTCTTGGCCTCGATTTCCAGCGCCGACCGGCGACGGGTAATCTGCGCGTCGTAAAAGGCCTTCAGCCGCTGGATATGCGCCTGCTTGGCCTGACCTCCGTCCTGCACCAGGAAGGCCATCAAGCTCAAGAAGCCGATAATGAGCAGGGCCTTCGCCAGGCCCCCGACCAGCAGCACCGCGATGCCGAAAGGCGCCAGCACACAGGCAAGGAATATGAAGTGGGCGCTGCGGCGCACCGACAGGGCGCTGGTGCCCGCCGCGATACAGCCGGCAGCCAGAACGATGGTCAACACGACTTCCTCGGTGGCCCAGTATTGCCAGATCACGATTCCCGAAAGCACACCCAGCGTCAGGCTCTGCAGGGCCGTCAGCACGCTGAACTGAAACACGGCCCTTTCTCCGACCTTCTTGTAGCGCTCGGGAAAGCCCAGTGCGAACCAGACCCTGACCACGCCCAGCATGACCAGGGCGACTATCTCAACAACGGACCAGACGCCAAAGTCCATCAGCATGGGCGTGCCCGCCAGCATGATGAGCGACACAACCGTGTATACCGGCGCCCCGAATAGCGAGCGCCGAACCAATTCCAGGGCCGACGCCTGTTCGCGGAAAGTATCGAAGGCGGGCAGACGGTCTGTTTGCTTGATTCTGCCCTTGGCGGAGTCCGTGTCGGTAGCGCGCATGATACTAACCCCCGTTCAATTTAGTGCCCAAGTAATCTACGACCCGTCAAGCCCGCTTGAGCGGGAGGTCCCGCACAGCGGCCGGTATTCTGTACCTGGGTCCAGGCTGGATTTCTCCCGCCTTGCTGATCAAATCACTCGCTGGCAAGTCGCGTGTAATGATCCGGTGCCCATATCCCTACGGTCACCGGACCAAATCATGACACAAAGCGATGCCACCCGCTCGGTCACCAGAGATCCACCAGGCATCCCTTGCATTATTCATGATTCCCTTCATCTGCCATCCATGATCATCTTTAGAATCCCATGGCCAGCTTGGGGCAGCGGGAGTCGATTGTCCACTGTATAAAGTGACAGGCCTTAGCAGCAAAACTACGGGGATTTTGTGATGGAAAATATAGGCTTGCGGTCGGCTTACAAGGCCTCCACCCAGGCCTTCACGCGCTGCATCTGCGCCCGCATCATCCCGCCCTCGGCATCGATCCGCTCCCAGTCCGAGGCCCGCCCCGCCTGCTCCAGCGTAAAACACACCTCCGCCAGTTCGTTCGCCCCCACCGTCCGCGCCGACGACTTCAGCTTGTGCGCCTGAAACCGCACCTGCTCCGCGTCCCGTGCCCCGCACGCCGCCTCGAATTCGTCCACGATCGCCTCCGCCTGCCGCGCAAACTTCCGCAACAGCCCCAGCCGCGCCGCCTCGTCATCCCCAAACACCGCCGCCAGCGCCGTCACGTCCACCGGCCCCTCGCCCCCGTTCTCCATCTGCGCTTCCTCCCGCCTCGCTTCAGCCTGCGCCACCACCGCCCCCCGCACCGGCCCCGGCAACCACTTCAGCAGCGTCGCATACAAACTCCCCGGCTCCACCGGCTTGCCCACAAAATCATTCATCCCCGCCGCCATGCACGCCGCCCGGTCCTCCGCAAATACATTCGCCGTCATCGCCAGCACCGGTAAATCCTCGTAACCCGCCAGCGCCCGTAGCTCCCGCGTCGCCTGCAACCCGTCCTTGCGCGGCATCTGCACATCCATCAGCACCAGCGCATAGTCCGCCGCCACCACCCGCGCCAGCGCCTCCTCCCCGTCCCGCGCCGTGTCCACCTCCAAGCCCACCGCGCTCAACAACGACACCGCCACCTCCCGGTTGATCGCATTGTCCTCCACCAACAACACCCGCGTGCCCGCATATTCCGCCCGCAGCCGCGCCTCCACGTCCTCCGACCGCACCGAGCGCACCGTCTCCGGCTCCCCCCGGCCCCGCTGCAACCACAGCCTGAACCAGAACCGGCTGCCCTCGCCCAGCACGCTCTCCACCCCCACCTCGCCCCCCATCAACTCCACCAGCCGCCGCGTGATCGCCAAGCCCAGACCCGTGCCCCCATACTTCCGCGTCGTCGATACGTCCGCCTGCTCAAACGCCCGGAACAAATGCTGCTGCTTCTCCGCGGCGATCCCGATGCCGCTGTCTTCCACCTCGAACCGCAACTCCACCTCGCCATCGCGCTCCCCCAACTGCCGCACCCGCAGCCAGATGCCACCCTCGCCGGTAAACTTCACCGCGTTGCCGACGTAGTTGATCAGCGCCTGGCGCAAACGCGTCACGTCCCCGCGCAACCACGTCGGCGCCCCCTCGCAATCCAGCTCCAGCGTCAAACCCTTGCCCGCCAACTGCTCCCGGAACAACGACTGGATCTGGTCGAACAGGCCCAGCAAATGAAAATCCGTCCGCTCCAGCGCCAGCTTGCCCGCCTCGATCTTCGACAAGTCCAGCACATCGTTGATGATCGACAACAGGTGCGTCGCCGAGGTCTCGATCTTGCTCAAGCGCAGCGCCTGCTCCGCGCTCGGACCGCTCTGCTGCAGCAGGTGCGTCAAACCCAGGATCGCGTTCATCGGCGTGCGGATCTCGTGGCTCATGTTGGCCAGAAACGCGCTCTTCGCCCGGTTCGCCTCCTCCGCCCGCTGCCGCGCCTCCGCCAACTGCACCGTGCGCTCGTCCACCAACTCCTCCAGGTGATGACGGTGGGCCTCGAGCTCCTTCGTCAGTTTCTTCTTCTCGGTGACGTCCTGTTTGATTTCGACGTAATGGCTGACACTGCCGTCCGGCTGGGTGAGCGGCACGATGTGCGCCCGTTCAACATACTCGCTGCCATCCTTGCGGCGGTTGACGAACTCGCCTTCCCAGGGACGGCCCTGCGTCAGCGCCGCCCAGAGATCCTGGTAGGTTTCCGGCGGTGTCTTGCCCGATTTCAAGATGCTCGGATTCTTGCCCAGCAACTCTTCCTCGGAATAGCCGGACGCCTCGACATAGGCCCTGTTGACATACTCGATTTCGGCATTGACATTCGTGATGACAATGCTCTCCGGGCTTTGTTCGACGGCCTGCGCCAGCTTGTGCATCTCGCTCTGCATGGCGAGGCGTTCGTCGATGTCCTGCGCCATGGCGACGAATACCGGTGGGTCGTCGCCCGTCAATTGCAGCTTGATTTCAATGTTATAGAGACTCCCATCCTTTCTCCGGTGCAGCGTCGTGATCGTGAGTTGCTTTTTCTTGCCGGAAAGCAACGGTTCCAGTGTCGCCTCAAAAGGCTCCCGGTCGGGTCTTTCGGAGATATCCATCGGCGTCATGGCCGCCAGTTCCGCCATGGAATAACCGAGGTTCGCGCGTGCGCCGCGGTTAACCATGCTGAAGCGATACGTCTTGCTGTCGAAGATGTAAATTTCGTTCAACGATTCTTCCAGCACCCGGCTGAAACGATGTATTTCATTTTCAGCGCGGCGGTGCTGCACGATGTGCCAGACCTCGTTGGCGATCGCTTGCAGCGTTTCGACGTCCCGGTTCGTGTACGCATCGGCCTTGTTGCCGACACCGATCAGCATCGACACCTTGTCGCCATCGACGACCGGCAGACTGACCAGTCGCTCGATGTCGGCGTGGCCTTCGGGCAGGGCGCGTTCGTACTTGCAGGCGCCGTAGTCGTTGATGATGACCGGTGCCCTCTGGCGGAATGCATCCGCCCATACTCCCGCCTCAGCGAGCGGGTAGTGCTTATCGTGGTCCGCCTGGCAAAAATGATCGAGCGTCCGTCTGGACCAGGCGACCAGTTCCAGATTCCGCTGCTCGTCATCGACGAAGTGGATAAAAGATACGCAGCTGCCCGTCAGTTCCTCGGCCAGTTCCAGGCTGCGCTGGAGCCAGGCTTTCTCGTCCTGTTCCCGCGGCGTCCTGGTAAGGCTTCGCAAACCGTCGGCCAGCCGGGCCTGGTGCTCCAACAGGGCTTCGCTCTGTTTCTGCGCCGTTACGTCGCTGTAGGAAATGATGGCCGACTTGCCGTCACCGATATCCAGCAGCGCCGCGTTCGCCAGCAGGTGCCTGGGTTGCCCCGAGCGATCGAAGACATCGACCGGATAATTGTGCAGGAAACCGTCCCGCAGCAATTGCTGAACGGACTCCGATTGCCGCTGTGAGTCGATCCACTTGTTGTCGCTGAATATGCTTTCGTTCAGGGCCTCGCGGCTGTCGACTTCGTACAGTTCGAGGCATTTCCGGTTGATCTCCAGCCGCTCACCGGTCTCAAGGTCGAGTATCTGCATCGGCGTCGCGTGGGAATGAAACGCCTTGGAGAACTTCTCTTCGCTGACATGCAGCTTTTCCTCGATATGACGCCGTGCGGTCAGGTCCCGGGCCGTCACGACATAGCCGTCAATGCCTTTATCCGGCGAAACGTAGGGGTAATAAACGATGTCCATGTAACGGCGTTGCCCGGAAGGGAACGTGTACCAGAACTGGTTGCGCACGACCTCGCCGGCAAGACAGCGGTCGGCCCAGGGCTTGATCACGTTCGCGAAGCGCTCCTCGCCATAGACCAAATCGACCGTGCGCCCGTACAACTGCTCGCGGCTCACCTCGAAGGCGTCCAGGAAGGCCGGGTTGGCGGCCCTGAACCGGTATTGGCGGTCGATTAGGGCGAACAGGTCCGTCGAACTGGATACCATGGACTCGTAACGACGCAGTTCTTCCTCGGTGCGTGTACGCTCCAGTTCCAGCGCGACACGGTCCGCGAATATCTGCAGCAGGGTCTCCACCGCGTCGGCATTGCCGATGGCCTGCCCGTG
Source organism: uncultured Gammaproteobacteria bacterium (assembly GCA_963774415.1). GTDB lineage: Bacteria > Pseudomonadota > Gammaproteobacteria > Xanthomonadales > SZUA-36 > SZUA-36. Next base: position 754,166 of record CAVZEU010000001.1, read on the forward strand.
CATGACCACCAGCACGCCGATGGCTTTCCCGCCCATGTCGAGCAGCGGCTTGGCGATGTAGCCTTCAACGCCCCACTCGGCCAGAACCGGGCTTGCCGGGAACGCGTCCCTGACCCCGGCGGGAAACCAGCTGGCGTCCAGCGCCAATGTTCTCTCGCACGGCGAGCCTGCCAGTTCGAACTCGATACCGCGTTCCATGGGCTGGCCCCTCGAATAACCGCCGACGACCTTGACCACACTTTCGGTCGCGTCAACGATACCGACGAAGGCGTGCTCGACGTTCAGCGCCAGCACCAGGTGTTCGGCGACAATTTCATAGAATTCCTCCCCCGTCATCGCCGAAAATGTGCTGGCCAGGTTGCGCATCGCGATTTCCGCTTCCTTGCGCTCGGTAATGTCCTGGATGACGCCGGCCATCCGCACCGGCTCGCCGTCATCATCGAATTCCAGCGTGCCGAGGCCCTGCACCCAGCGAACCGCGCCGTCATTTTGCCGGACGATCTTGTAATCGCGCTCGAAACGGGCGCGCTTTGCCAATACGTCTTGTTCGAAGTACGCGGTAACCTCCTTGCGGTAATGGGGGTGCAGACAGGCCACCCATTCGGCGAACGTGTGCTCGTGCCGTGGCTTCCTGGCCAGCCCGAGGATGTCTTCGAGCGCTTCGGTGCAGGTAAAGGTGCCTGCCCTGATATCGAGGCTGTAACTGCCCAGCCGCGCGACCTGCTGCGATTGGTGCAACAGTTTCTCGCTCGCTTGAAGCGCCCTTACGTTCTGCGCGCGTTCAGTCACGTCAATGATGCTGATCGGCACGCTGGCGTAGCCCTCGGCCGTGTCCGGAAGCGGAAACGAAACGATCGCTTCGATCACCCTTTGATCGAAGCCCTGGTAGGTCACCTGCGCACGAAATTGCCGTTGGCCGTCCCAGATTGCGCACAGGATATCGATGAACGTCGACAACGAGCCGGGCCGATAAATCGCTTTCCGGTTGGCGATAAATTCCGCCTGGGATTTGGCGCCGAACAGTTTCAGAGTGGCCGGATTGACCTCCAGCACCCTGACCTGGCCAGCCAGGTCGCGGGCAGCTTGCTTGTCATTGGCCCGCAGATGCCGCCGCAGATCCGCCACCCCAATGGCCCGCAGTTGCTCCAGGCTCGCGTAAACGGCTGTCAGGTCCTCGTTCCAGATGGCGATTTCCGAGTTCTCGAACAGACCGCGAAAACGTTCTTCGCTCCGCTTCAGGTTGCGCTCCGCCTGATCCCGTTCGCGCTGGGTTGCAACATCCTGGATGGCTTTCTCGATGGCCGGGTTCAGGTGGGCCAGGTTATCGTTGGATACGAAATCATTCGCCCCCGCCCTGATGATATCGATGGCCTCTTCCTTGCTATACACGCTCGAACCGGTGATGACGGGCACGTACAAGCCGTTTTCCCGCACCATGTCGAGTACGCGGTACGCGCTGACGCCGGGGACATGCGTGCCGCACAGGACGCAATCCCAGCGTTCCTGTTCGAGCAGGCTGCTTGCATCCTGCTCCGTCCAAACCCGCTTGAGATACAGCTCGGGCCGGGCTTTTTTCAACTCCCGCTCGAACATCGGCTGATCCTCGGCGGAATCATCGATGAGCAAGACACGGAAGTTCTTTGTTGTCCCTGATGAGATACCCTAACCCCTTAAAATCGTTTACTTAATTGTCAGACAGCAATGGGTGGCGCCAAGCGTCATTGCCTATGATAGAACCAAAAGCACGCCATTTCACGGTATTGTCAGCCCCAGCAGGCCCGCGCGAGGCCTTACCCTCGCACCGGATCCTCCCCCGCCAGCTGCCCGCGCAATACCCGCACCATGAACGCGGCACCTCCGGCAACGGCCGCCAGCAATTCGCCGGCGTCAACCTCGGTTGCCACGACGGCCGGCCGAGCGTGGACCTCAGGAACCGTCTCGAACCGGGAGACAGCCCGCGTCAGCGCTGAAGGCGCCCAGGAAAGCTTGCCGCAGCGGCCGCTGGCGGGCAGGTATATCAGGGCATTGCAGCTGGTGCCATGGCACGCCGCGCTGGACACGCGGGGGCCAGTTATGGGCATAATCGATTTTCACAACGCCCGCTGCGTGCACCGGCGCGGCGCCGGAAAAAAACGTGAGAAGAACGTCGAGCAATGGGTAGGACCGTAACGCCGGAAGAATTCGCCGCCGCCGCCGGGACCGAGTTGGAGCCGTCGGACTGGCTGCAGATCGAACAGTCGCGGGTCGATGGGTTTGCGCGCGCCACCGAAGATTTTCAATTTATCCACGTCGACCCGGCCAGGGCGGCCAAAACGCCGTTCGGGGGCACGATCGCGCACGGCTTCCTGACGCTGTCACTGCTGTCACACCTGAACCAGCAGCACATGATCCTGCCGGAAGGCCTGGTCATGGCAATCAACTACGGCTCCGACAAGGTGCGTTATCTGCAGCCGGTCAGGGTCGGGGACCGGGTGCGCACGCAGCAGACGATCCTGCAGGTAGAGCGCAGAAAACCGGGTCAATGGCTGTGCAAGCGGTCGGTGCAGGTCGAGATCGAAGGGCGAAAAAAGCCGGCCCTGACGGCAGAAATTCTGACCATGTACGTCGTTTCGTAGCCGCCATGCCTGACCGGGAGCGGGACAACCCACCACAGGGACTGCTGCTGCAGCGGGTGACCCTGACCGTGCTCGTCGCGATGATGGCGGTTTCAACGGATCTCTATCTGCCCGCGATTCCACAGCTGATCGACAGTCTCGGGGCGGACATCAGCCAGGGTCAGCTCACGCTGAGCGTATTTCTGTTCGGTTTCGCCATCGGTCAGCTCTTCTACGGCGGCATCTCGGATGTTCACGGCCGCAAACCGGTTCTTTACGCAGGCCTCGCGCTGTATTCCGCGGCCACCGCGGTTTGTATATTTGCGCCGGGGATCACGACGCTGATCGGGGCGCGTTTCGTACAGGGCCTGGGCGCTGCGAGCGCGCCGGTGCTGGCGCGCGCCATCGTCGCGGACAGCCACCGGGCCTCCGATGCCGCACGGATCATGGCCTCCATTGCCGGGGCGATGGCGCTGGTGCCTGCCATCGCACCAGTCTTCGGCAGCTGGCTGCTGTATGTTTTCAACTGGCGCTCGCACTTTGTCCTGCTCTTCGTCCTCGGCGGCCTGACCATGCTCGGGGTCAGCCGGCTGGATGAATCCTGCAAAACGATCGGCCGGGGCCGTGTCCGGCTCAGCAGTCTTTTCGGCCAGTTCCGCCTGTGCATGGGAAACGCGGGCTTCGTCGGCTACACGCTCTGCGGCGGTGCCACCTATGCGGCCATGTTTTGTTACATATCGACCTCGTCGTTTCTGCTGATCGACCGCCTGGGCGTGGCGCCGGAGCATTTCGGCTACACTTTCATGACGGTGGTCTTCGGTTATATCGCGGGCGCGATGATGAGCTCGAGGCTGGTGGGGCCACTGGGCGTCGTGCGGGTGCTGGCGATGGGCCAGGGCGTCGCGCTGCTGGCCGCGGTCCTGCTGGTGTCGCTGGTCCTTTTTGACGTCTACCGCCTGGGGCCGATATTGTTGGCATTTTTCCTGGTTTTCATGGCTGGCGGACTGAGCCTGTCGGTAAGCCAGATGGGCGCGATTACCGCATTGCCGGAAGCGGCGGGGCGGGCGTCTTCCGTGTTCGGCTTTTTGCAGATTACATTCGCCTCGCTGCTGGGCTACCTGGTCGGGCTGTTTTACAACGACACGATGCTGCCAACGGTGGCCGGTGTATTGGCGGCCGGCGCAATATCCCTGAGCGGCTTCCTGATCGTGCGGGCAACCACGCACAACGGGCGTCACGGTAACCAAGGATCTTTTGATGAGTGAGACAATGACTTCGTATTACAGCCGCCAGCATGCGGTCGTGACCGGCGGCGCCGGCGGTCTCGGTGCAGGCATCGCAGAAGCGCTCTGCGCCAGCGGCATGCGGGTGACGTTGATGGGACGCGACCGGGGCCGGTTGACGGCGACCGCCGAGCGCCTCGGAGCACGGGCCCGGCAGGTGGATATCACCGATGCCGACGCCGTCAAGAGCGGCTTCGCCGCCGCCGCCGATAGCCTCGGGCCGGTATCCATCCTGATCAACAACGCCGGCGCGGCGGAATCGTGTGCCTTTGCAAAAATGGCCGACGACCTCTGGCAACGCATGCTCGCGGTCAACCTGACCGGCACGTACCTGTGCTCGCGCGCGGTGATCGGCAGCATGCTCGACGCCGGCTTTGGGCGCATCGTCAACATCGCCAGCACCGCGGCACAAAAAGGCTTCGCCTACGCCAGCGCCTACTGCGCCGCCAAGCACGGCGTGCTCGGCCTGACGCGGTCGCTGGCGGTCGAGACGGCGAAAAAAGGCATAACCGTCAACGCGGTCTGTCCCGGCTTTTGCGAAACCGGCATGCTGGCGCGATCACTGGACAAGATCATGGCGGCCACCGGCATGCAGAAACAGCAGGCATTGGACACGCTGCTGCAGAACAACCCCCAGGGCAGGCTGATCCAGCCGCGCGAAGTGGCCGCCGCCGTGATGTGGCTGTGCCACCCGGATTCCGGCGCCGTGACCGGCCAGGCCATCGCCGTGGCCGGCGGGGAAACCTAACCTGCTGGCGGCGGCATGCCGATTGGTTTCAAATTTAGCGACAATTGTTTTATGCTTAAAGCAAAATTGACAAAGGTTCCCCCCGCATGACGAAAAAACTGTTGTTCTGCATCTGCATGCTGTTCCTTGCGCCAAGCGGCCAGGCCGAGGTAAAAGCCGAGCAGGCGCCGCCCGCCGCAACGGTTCTGCCCGCCCGGCCCAGTCCGCACTGGGTCTGGATCGATGACATCGTGTTTCATCACATGGCGGACGGCAAAGCCTACCTGGTCGATGGTGACACGGGCCGGTTTCTGGGTATGCTCAGCACCGGCAGCAGTTTTGCCGGCGTGGTGCTGCCATCCGACTATTCGCAGATTTATTCTCCGGAAACCTATTTTTCCAGGGGAACCCGGGGTAAACGTACGGACGTGATCACGTTTTACGATCCGCGGGAACTCAAACCCACCGGCGAGGTGGTCATTCCCGCCAAGCGATTCTCGGCCATGCCGACCAATAATTACGCCGCGCTGACCGACGACGACCGCTTCCTGATCGTCTACAACTTCACGCCGGCGCAATCGGTCAGCGTGGTCGATGTCAGGGAACGCCGCTTCGTCGCGGAAACCGACACCGCAGGCTGCGCGCTGGTCATGCCGACCGGAAAACGCAGCTTCATGATGCTGTGCGGCGATGGCGGCCTGCTGACGCTCAGCCTCAACGACCAGGGCGAGATCACCGGCCAGCACCGCAGCCCGCCCTTCTTTGACGCGCAGAAGGACCCCGTGACCGAGAAAGCGGTCCGCTGGAACAACCAGTGGATATTTGTCTCGTTCAACGGCGACGTTTACCCGGTCGACGTGAGCGGACCGCAACCGCGGCCACGTGAGCGCTGGTCCTTGCTCAACGATGCGGAGCGCCGGGACGACTGGCGGCCCGGCGGCATCCAGCACCTCGCCGTCCACCGGAACGACGGGCAGTTATACGCGCTGGTCCACCAGGGCGGCGCTGACAGCCACAAGGATCCAGGCGAGGACGTCTGGGTTTACGACCTCGACACCCACCAGCGTCTGCGCAAGATCAAACTCGAGAGGCCAGCCACTTCCATCCAGGTAAGCAAAGACGCGAAACCCCTGCTGTTCGCGATATTTATCGCCAATCCGGGTCTCGACGTATATGACGCCACCAGCGGCAAAGCACTGCGCCACATTCCGGAAATCGGCTTCACGCCGACGATCATGCAGACACCCTGAAACGGGCCCATAGCGCAACGTGGATCCGGTTTTCACCCATATCGTCAGTTACTGCATGGCGCTGCTGTTCGCCGTCGCCGCGGTGCACAAGCTGCGCGCGCCCGCTGTTTTCAGGGCCTCCCTGCAGGCTTATCGGCTGCTGCCCCGGATCCTGCTGGCGCCCGCCGCATGGGCGTTGATCACGCTGGAACTGCTGGCCGCGGTGATGGTGCTGGGTGCGGCCACCCGCGTTGCCGGCTTCGCTATCCTGACGGGTCTGCTCATACTCTACGCGGCGGCCATCGGCATCAACCTTTATCGCGGCAGGACCGATATCGATTGCGGCTGTAACGGCCCGGCTTCCAGGCAGCCCATCTCAGGCTGGCTGGTGCTCAGGAACCTGTTCCTCGCGGCGCTGGCACTGCTGCTCGCGGTCACAGCCCCGGCCAGCCGCGTGTTGAACTGGCTGGATTGGCTGACGATCGCATTCGGCGTCCTCGTCAGTGCGGGCCTCTATCTCGGTTTCAATCAATTGACGGTGCAGGCCTCGCGCCTGGCCTGGTTGCGGGACAATACATGATCAATACACTCATCATCTCCAACATCGTGCTGTGGGTACTGCTGCTCGCCCTGGTGGCGGTGGTATTCGCGCTGGTGCGGCAAATTGGCGTTCTCTACGAGCGCGTCGCGCCGGCCGGCGCGTTGATGGCGGGCCCGGGCCTCAAGACCGGAGAGTTGGCGCCGCAGTTCGAATTGCAGGCGCTGAACGGAAAACCGGTGAAAATCGGCGGCGAGCGCAGCGACGGCAAAAGCACGTTGCTGTTTTTCCTTTCGCCCACCTGCCCTGTCTGCAAGACGCTGCTGCCGGCGCTGCGCTCGATACGCAAGCGTGAAGCCAACTGGCTGGACATCGTGCTCGCCAGTGACGGCGACGAAAAGGAGCACCGGGAGTGGCTCGAGCACCAGGGCCTGGATGACTGGCCGTACGTGTTGTCGCCACAACTCGGGATGACCATGCAGGTCGCCAAATTGCCTTTCGGCGCACTGATCGACGAAGGCGGTGTGCTCTGTGCCCGCGGCCTGGTCAACAGCAGGGAACACATCGAAAGCCTGTTCGAGGCGAAGGAACAGGGCGTGGCTTCGATCCAGGAATACCTGCAAAACCGCGAGCGGCAAGAGGAACAGGACGCCGTATGACCGCCCGTCCGCAATTCGTATGCAATGAAACTGGAGTACCACCATGAGATGGCTGGATAAGTTTTCCGAAAATTCTGCCCGTTCGATCGCCCGGAAAAGTTCGCGCCGCGGCTTCATCGCCCGGGTCGGCACCTTGATCCTCGGCGGCGCATCCATCCCGCTGTTGCCCGTTGCAAGGGCCGATCACAGCGCACGCGCGCCAGCGCCGGCGGAGAGCGGCGATCCACATAGTTGCGACTACTGGCGCTATTGCGCCATCGACGGCTTTTTGTGTGACTGCTGCGGCGGAACCTACAACACCTGCCCGCCCGGCACCACACCCTCCCCGATCACCTGGATCGGCACCTGTACCAACCCCGTCGATGGCAAGGATTACATCATCTCCTACAATGACTGTTGCGGTAAATCCAGCTGCGGCCGCTGCCTCTGCAATCGCAACGAAGGCGACCGCCCGGTTTACCAACCGCCCAAATCCAATGATATCAACTGGTGCGCGGGGTCCAAGGCGGATATTCCGTACCATTGCTCGACCGCGGTGGTGCTCGGCCTGGCTGTCGAGAAATCCTGATGCGAGGCCGCGGGCCCGCGAACCTCGTTGCCAGCGGCTTGCTGCTGTTCAGCCTTGGGGCTGGCGCAGCGGACCACTATACGGCCCGGGTCAATTACACGCTCTACTGCCAGGGGTGTCACCTGGCCGACGGCGCCGGCACGCCCGCCAAGGTCCCGGCCCTGAAAAACGAGGTCGGCCAATTCCTGGGCGTAAAAGGCGGTCGTGAATACCTGGTGCGGGTGCCGGGCACATCGCAGTCGCCGCTGACGGACGCGGAGGTGGCGGCCGTGCTCAACTGGATTTTGCGCAATTTCAGTGCCGCGCAACTGCCGGCCGACTTCGTCCCGTTCAGCGCCGCGGAAGTCGCCCAGTACCGGCGCGAGCCGTTGACGAACGCCGCGAGGGTCCGCGCCGGCCTGCTGCGCTCGCTCGCGCTCAAGCGCCAGGGCCGCTGAACGGTGGGTGCGCGAAGGTCGAGGCCGACACCAAGCGATGCGTAAACCGACAACAAGCGTGTATAACCAGCCCGCCCGCTCAGCGGCCCTGGGATGCAGCCTGAATGCTGTCTGAAACCGACAAGGAGATACTCAAGAACCGGGACTTCCAGAAGCTGGTGCGGGTGCGCCGCTGGGTAACCGCTTCGTTCATGTTGCTGCTGCTGGGTTTGTACCTGGTTTTCAGCCTGTTGTCGATCTATGCGCCCGGCGTGCTGGCCGCCCCGCTGATCAGCACCAGCCCGGTGCCGGTCGGTATCGCCCTGGGCTATGCGATCCTGGCCCTGATTTTCACGCTGACGCTGGTTTACGTGTGGCTCGCCAACAATTTTTTCGAGCCGCTGGAAAAGGACATCAGGCGAGCCGTCGCCGACAGGAAAGAGCGGTGAACGCCAACGCGATCATCATGTTTTTCCTGTTCGTGAGCATCACGCTGGCCATCACCGTGTGGGCGTCAAGACGGACCAAGACACGCTCCGATTTTTACGCTGCCGGCAGGAATATCGGCGGTATGCAAAACGGCCTGGCCATCGCCGGTGATTTCATGTCGGCGGCCACGTTCCTGGGCGTCACCGCACTGGTATACAGCACCGGCATGGACGCCATGCTGTTCATCATCGGCGGCACCATGGGTTGGTCGGTCATCCTGCTGTTGATCGCCGAAAGACTCAGAAACCTGGGCCAGTACACTTTTTCCGACGTCGTGGCCTTTCGCCTCGAGCGCAAGCCTGTCCTCACCATGTCAGCCATCGGCTCACTGGCCGTGGCCATCTCCTACCTGCTGGCGCAAATGGTCGGGGCGGGTGCGCTGATCCAGGTGCTGTTCGGCCTTCCCTACGCGTTCGCGGTCATCCTCGTGGGTGTGCTGATGACCCTCTACGTGACCTTTGGCGGCATGCTGGCGACGACCTGGATCCAGACGGTCAAGGCGGTCTTGCTGCTGACCGGTGGCACCATCATAGGATTTGGCGTCATGACGCTGATGCATTGGGACTTCGGCAACCTCGTCAGCGCAAGCACCGACGTACATGCCAAAGGCGCCGCGATCATGGCGCCCGGGATCATGTTCACCGACATCATCACCAGCATCTCGGTTGCGCTGGCCTTCGTCTTCGGCACCGCCGGACTGCCGCACGTGCTGATGCGTTTTTTCACGGTTCCAGACGCCCGCCAGGCCCGGCGTTCGGTTGCCTACGCCATCGGCTTCATCGGCTACTTCCAAAGCCTGATATTCATTCTCGGACTGGGCGCGGTCGTCTATGTCAGCAAAAACCCGGAATTCCTGAACGCCGATGGCAGCCTTGTCGGCGGCGCCAACATGTCGGTCGTACACCTGTCCAAGGTCATCGGCGGCAACCTCTTTCTCGGTTTCATTTCAGCCGTCGCCTTCGCCACGATCCTGGCTGTCGTCTCGGGGCTGACCCTGTCGGCCGCAACGGCCGTGTCGCACGACCTTTATGCCAACGTGATCCGCCAGGGCGCCAGTCACCGCAAGATGGAACTGAAAATCTCCCGCATTACGACATTTCTAATCGGTTTGAGCACGATGGCGCTGGCGATCCTGCTGGAAGGCGAGAACGTCGCGGTTCTTGCACTGATTGCACTGGCCATTGCCGCCAGTGTAAATTTTCCGGTGATGTTCCTGTCGATGTACTGGTCACGGTTTACGACGCGCGGCGCGCTGGCTGGGGGCTATGCCGGCCTGGCGACGTCGCTGCTGCTGGTCATACTGGGCCCGACCGTCTGGGTGGAGATGCTGGGCTTCGAAAAACCCGTCTTTCCGTACCTGTACCCTACGCTGTTCGCCATGCTCGCCAACCTGGTATTTGCCTGGTGGTTCTCCGTGACCGACCGGAGCCACCGGGCCTTTGCCGAAATTGAGTCATTCGACCGACAGTGGATACAGTCCGAAATCGGGCCTGTGGAGGAAATACCATGAATACGATCGATCATTCCCGGCTGGAGCCGATCGAAAAAGCCAGCCAGGATGAATTGCGGGCCCTGCAGCTGGAACGCTTGCAGTGGAGCCTGAAGCACGCCTATGACAACGTCGCCCATTACCGCAGGCGTTTCGACGAGGTGGGCGCGCACCCGTCGGAGCTGAAAACGCTGGAGGACCTGCGGCATTTCCCGCTGACGGCCAAGCAGGATCTGCGCGAAAACTACCCGTTCGATCTGTTCGCGGTGCCCATGGATGCCATTGTGCGCATCCACGCGTCCAGCGGCACCACGGGCAAACCGACGGTCGTGGGATACACGCAAAACGACATCGACATCTGGTCCGACGTCATGGCCCGCTCGATCCGGGGCGCGGGCGGCACCAAGCAGGATATCGTCCACGTCGCCTATGGCTATGGCTTGTTTACCGGCGGGCTCGGGGCGCATTACGGCGCGGAAAGGCTGGGGGCGACCGTCATTCCCATGTCGGGCGGGCAGACCGAACGGCAGGTGCAGTTAATCCAGGATTTCAAACCCGGCATTATCATGTCGACGCCTTCCTACATGCTCAATCTGGCCGACGAATTCGAACGCCAGGGCATCGACCCCAGGACATCATCCCTGCGCGTCGGTATGTTCGGCGCGGAACCCTGGACCGATGCCATGCGCGCGGAAATCGAAGCGCGCTGCGGCCTCGATGCAATCGATCTCTACGGCCTCTCCGAGGTCATTGGCCCGGGCGTGGCCTGCGAGTGCCTGGAGACCAAAGACGGGCCCCATATCTGGGAAGATCACTTCTACCCGGAGATCGTCGATCCCTCGAGCGGCGAAGTATTGCCCGACGGCGAATCGGGGGAACTGGTATTCACGTCGCTGACGAAGGAAGCGTTGCCTGTCGTGCGTTACCGCACGCGCGACCTCACGCGGCTTCTGCCCGGCAGCGCGCGCAGCATGCGGCGCATGGACAAGATCACCGGTCGTTCGGACGACATGATGATCATCCGCGGGGTCAACGTGTTCCCGAGCCAGATCGAGGAGGAAATCCTCAAGCTGCCGGAGTGCTCGCCGCACTACCAGATCGAACTTTACACCGCCAATCACATGGACCGGCTGCGCGTGCTGGTGGAACTCAAGCGCTACATGAGCGATTGCACGGCCGAAGACCGTTCCGTCATTGCCGCCAAACTGGTCCATAATATCAAGTCCTTCATTGGCGTCAGCTCCAGCGTCGAACTGCGCAGCGAAGGAGAGATCGAGCGCTCGCAGGGCAAGGCCGTGCGCATCGTCGACAAGCGTTCGAAATAGCGTCCCTTGGCCACGGGTCCGCGACGGGCGGCGGTTGTCGGCCGTTCTCGTGCCAGCCATGAAGGACTGCTTTTTTCAGGCCGTTTTGGCATCATCCAAGCGGCAACCCACGACCGGCCCCGGGCCGGCATTTGAACAATGGAAATGCTATGACCAAAAAATTTGCTTCCCAGGCCGACCTCGAAGACAAGCAGGTCTCCTTTACCGAACTCGCCGACGGCATTTACGCCTACACCGCCGAAGGTGACCCGAACACGGGGGTCGTCATCGGCGACGATGCCGTCATGGTGCTCGATGCACAGGCCACACCGCTGATGGCGCGCGACGTGATCGCAAAAATCCGCAGCGTCACCGACAAACCGATCAAGTACGTCGCCCTGAGCCATTACCACGCCGCCCGCGTGCTCGGCGCCTCCGCTTACGGCGCGGACGAAATCATCGTCAGCCAGGACACCTATGACCTGATCGTCGAGCGTGGCGAACAGGACTTCAAATCCGAATCCGAACGGTTCCCGCGGCTGTTCAGGGGGGTCGACTCCATCCCCGGCCTGACCTGGCCGACCATGGCGTTCAAGGGCGAGATGACGGTCTGGATGGGCGGGCGCGAAGTCCGGCTATTGCAACTGGGCCGCGGGCACTCCAAGGGCGACACGGTTATCTGGATGCCAAAGGAGAGGGTGCTGTTCAGCGGCGACCTGGTTGAATACGGGGCGACGCCCTATACCGGTGACGCCTACCTCAGCGACTGGCCGCAGACGCTGGAACGCCTGGCGGAACTGGGCCCGGCGGCGCTGGTTCCGGGCCGCGGCGATGCGCTGACGACGCCGGAAACCTGCGCCGAGGCCATCGATGGAACCCGCGCGTTCCTGACCACGATGTTCGAATCGGTCAAGGAAGGCCGCCGGGCAGGGCTCGACCTCAAGGAAATTTACGCCAACACTTACGCCAGGCTGAAGCCCGATTTCGGCCACTGGGTCATCTTCGACCATTGCCTGCCTTTCGACGTCAGCCGCGCTTACGACGAGGCGGGCGGTATTACCGACCCGCGCATCTGGACCGCGGAACGCGACGCCGAGATGTGGAACCAACTCGAGGGCGGGCAATAGGAACAGCGCTGTGCAGGGTGTACGTCAAACCTATCCCTTCATCAGACCCGCGGAACTGGACAGCCCCGGGCGTAAGCGTTTCCCGGTGATCATCGTCGGCGCCGGGCCCATCGGCATGGCCATGGGCCTGGACCTCGACCAGCGCGGCATCGAAAACGTCATCCTCGACGATGACAACAAGGTCAGCGTCGGTTCGCGAGCGATCTGCTGGGCCAAACGCGCGCTGGAAGTGGCCGACCGGCTCGGTTGCGGCGAGCGCATGCTGGAAAAAGGCGTCACCTGGAACAACGGCAAGGTGTTTTTCGGTGACAGCCCGGAGCCGGTCTACGGTTTCAACGTGCTGGAGGAGACAGACCAGCAATTCCCGGGTTTCATCAACCTGCAACAGTACTACGCCGAGGAATTCCTGATCGACGTCATCGATGAGCGCGAACACACGGCCATCCGCTGGCAGAGCGAGGTGACGGCCGTCGAACAAACCGGTGACGCGGTTATCGTCTCGGTGCACACCCAGGATGGCGACTACGAACTCGAATGTGACTACCTGGTCGCCGCGGACGGCAGCAACAGCCGCCTGCGCTCGATGCTCGACCTGGAGTTCGTCGGCGAGACCTTCGAGGACAATTTCCTGATCGCCGATATCAGGATGAAGGCGGATTTTCCGACCGAGCGCTGGTTCTGGTTCGACCCGCCGTTCAACCGCGGTCACTCGGCCCTGCTGCACAAGCAGCCGGATGACGTCTGGCGGCTCGATTTTCAACTCGGCAGGGATATCGACAGGGAGGAGGAAAGCAAGCCGGAGAACGTGGCCCGGCGCATTCGCGCGATGATGGGCGAGGATTTCGAGTTCGACTTCGAATGGGTCAGCATCTACCGCTTTTCCTGCCGTCGCATGACGCGCCTCGTACACGGGCGCGTGCTGTTTGCCGGTGACGCGGCCCACATCGTCGTGCCCTTCGGCGCGCGCGGCGCCAACAGCGGCTTGCAGGACGTGGACAACCTGGGCTGGAAGCTGGCTTTAGTGCTGCAGGAAAAGGCACCGGCGGCACTGCTGGAGTCGTACAATGACGAACGCATCGACGCGGCCAGGGAAAACCTGCACATCTCCGCCGGCACCACCAATTTCATCACCCCGAAAACCCCGGCCAGCCGCGTGTTCCGCGACGCCACGCTTGAACTCGCCAGCCGTTATCCCTTCGCCCGCCGTTTCGTCAACAGCGGCCGCCTGTCCACGCCGACCATCCTCAGGAACTCGGCGCTCAACACCGCCGACTCGGGTCGTTTCGACAGCCACATGGTACCCGGCTCACCGTCGCTCGACGCGCCGGTTACCGTGAACGGTCGACGGACCTGGTTTTTGAAGCTCCTGGGCGACGGTTTCGTCGGGGTCTATTTCTCTGGCGACGGCGATGGGCCGCCCGCAGGCAGCGAGGCGCTGGAAACGGACGCCATACCTGTGCGAACCCTGACCGTCGTCAGCGGCGGCGCCGCGGAGTCAAATCAATTGCTGGACCACAGCGGCCTTTTGCGGAAAAAACTCGACGGCCGCGCGGGCACCTATTATCTTTTCAGGCCCGACCAGCACCTGGTTGCGCGCTGGCGTGAATTCGACCCCGAGGCGGTACGTGAAGCGTTGGCCCGCGCCACGATGCAGGCAGCCTGACGGAGGGAGACGGCATGAGTACGAAAATGCAAACCGAGCCGAACATCACGGACCCGGACGACTTTTACGCCAGGCTGATCGCCCTGCATGATGGCCTGAGCCCCGAGGAAAGCCAGGCCATCAACGCCCGGCTGATCCTGCTGATGGCCAACCAGATTGGCGATAAGGAAGTGCTGGACGAAATACTCGACGCCGCCAGCGCGACGGGAAGCGCCGCGCAATGAAAGCCGGGCGCAGATTTTGAAAGACCTGGTTCGGGCCGCCCTGGACGGTGACACGAGCGCCGTCGCACGCTTGCTCAGCATCTCTGAATCGGGCTCCGCCGAGTCCCTCGAGCTGCACGAAGCGCTGTTCCCGCTTGGCGGCAAAGCGAGAATCATCGGCATCACCGGCCCCGCCGGGGCGGGCAAATCGACCCTCATCGGCCGGCTCGCGGTAATGCTGGCGCCCGCCTCCGGGAAAACCGCCGTCATCGCCTGTGACCCGTCCAGCCCGGCCAGCGGCGGCGCCCTGCTCGGGGACCGCATCCGCATGCAGGCGCTGGAAGCCGAAGCGCGTGTCTTCATTCGCAGTCTGGCAACACGGCACAGTGGCGGCGGCTTGCCGCTGGCTGCATTCCGTGCGGCCGACCTGTTCGACGCCTGCGGGTTTGAAACGATCATCGTCGAGACGGTCGGCACCGGCCAGAACCAACTCGATATCATGCAGGCGGCCCACACGATCGTCGCGGTGTCGTCTCCCGGCCTCGGTGACGAAATCCAGGCGATGAAGTCGGGCTTGCTCGAGGTCGCGCACATACATGCGGTGACCAAGTCCGATCTTGCCGGGGCGGAAAAGACCCTGCACGACATCAGGAACGCGGTACACCTGCGCCGGGGCGAAGACGACGGACCCGGGTACTGGGCCGCCCCGGTGCTGCCGGTCAGCGGCCTCAGCGGAGAAGGCGTGGACGCCCTGCGATCCGCGCTGCAGGCTCACCAGGAATTCCTCGGGCAGCAAGATCACATGGAGCAACGTTGCCGGCAGATGTTGCAGGCACGTATCCGTCGGGAAGCGGCGGAACAGCTGGAACGCTCGCTCGCGGCTGCGCCGGGAGAGCGTACGAACGACGTCATGGAAGCGGTCCTGCAACGTCGGGCCACGCCGGCGCACGCGGCCAGGGCGATGCTTGGTAAGCTCGGGTTCTGACCCGCAATGATGTCCGGGAATGGCGGTTCATCAGGCGACATCAGGGTCATGTCATCATCGGCATCCCGCTGTTTTCACGAAAAAAGTATAGTTGCCAAATTACTCACGAATTGTTATTCGTCAATACAACATCCTGATTAACGACATGCGATGAAACGGCCGACGATCAAGCGCTGGAGCAAGATTTCACTGCGTACACTGCACCTGCTCGGGGTCGCGGGTGTCGGCGGCGGGGTTTTGCTGGGGCTCGAGCGGTCGCTGTGGCTCAACTACTGGCACCTGGCGCTGCTCAGCGGCGCGCTGATGATGTTGCTGGACGTCATTTCCAACCGTCTCTGGCTGGTCCAGATCCGGGGCCTCGCGGTAACGCTGAAGCTCGTTCTGCTGGTGCTGATCGGTGCGGTCCCGGCCTGGGACCGCACCCTCGTTGTGCTGGTCATCGTCATTTCTGCGGTGATATCGCATGCCCCGGGCGCCGTGCGCTACTATTCCCTCTATCATCGCCGCGTCATCAACTCGAGCCGTGACATCAAGGGCTGAAACCTCCACGCTGCTGCTGCGGCACCAGGCGTTGCTGGCCACCACCGACCAGGCCCTGCCGGTACTCGACCTGGCGTGCGGCGACGGGCGCAACGGGCTCGCTCTCGCCGCGCAAGGTCACCGGGTGGTGTTTGCCGACCTCTCCGAGAGCGCACTGAAAAGCGTAAGAAAATCCCTCTCGGCAGCCGGACTCGAGGGTGAAACCTGGCGCGTGGACCTCGAACAGGAAGGCGCTGACCCGTTCTCCGGCCGCCAATTCTCCGCCATCATCTGCTTTCGCTATCTGCACCGCCCGCTATTTCCCGCCCTGCGCCGCGCCATTGCCGGCGGCGGCCTCGTCATCTACGAGACCTTTACTGCGGAACAACCCCGCTACGGGCACCCCCACAACCCGGAGTTCCTGTTGCGGCCGGGCGAACTGGCCGCCTCTTTCCCGAACTGGGAAATCATCCACTACTTTGAAGGCGTTCGGCCAAACCCCGAGCGTAGCGTCGCGCAACTGGTGGCGAGGAAACCGCCGGGCTGGCCGGGGCGGCCGCGCCGGGGGTAAAATGAACGAAGTCTCGTTGATGACAGGAGCGGACCATGGCCGGCGGCTGGAGCAGCGACGGAGCGGTACAGGAACAGATCGATGCAACCGTGGAAGACGCGGTCCTGCGCGCGCGCAGCGAATTGCCGCGCGGCGCGGGGCGCTCCCGTTGCGAGGCCTGTGATGAGCCGATACCGGCCGCCAGGCGCGCCGCCGTGCCCGGCGTGCGCCTCTGCGTCACCTGCCAAGCCGCCCGTGACCAGGAACAGCAAGGGCAAAGCCCCATCAACCGCCGCGCCAGCAAGGACAGCCTGCTGAGATAATCAGAAAGCGGCATCCAGCCCGTGAATTCACCGCCTCCGGCAATGCGGGCACCCCGGCGGCGCCAACCCGGCAACTCGCACTGAAAGGCCGGCGGAGAACGCGGCTGAATCCCGGAATACGGCGACAATGCAACTCACGATTGGCGTGCCGCCATCGATTCCAGCACGTCCTCGATGCGCTCGAAAACCTCCTCCGTCCTGCGCTCGGTGGCCAGCGTCGTCAAACGGAAGTGGTTGCGGTAGGGCACGTTGAAACTCGACCCGGGCGCGACCAGAACATGCTTGTTCTCCAGCAACTGCATGGCGAAATCCTGGTCGTTGAAATCCTTGATCAGCGCCGTATCCACCGCGGGAAAGGCATACATGGCGCCGGCCGGTTCGCACAACGACAGGAAGCGGCTGCGCGCCACGCCGTCGATGATGGCCTGGCGGGCCTGGAACAGGCGCCCGCCGGGTGCGGTCAAGTCCGAGATGCTCTGATAACCGCCCAGCGCCGTCTGCACGGCCCACTGACCCGGCACGTTGGCACACAACCGCAGCGAGGCCAGCAGTTCCACCGCGTGCAGGTAACCCGCGGCATTTTCCCGGTCGCCGCTGAACACGATCCAGCCGACACGGTAGCCGCAGGCGCGGTAGATCTTGGACAACCCGTTGAAGGTCGCACACAACGTGTCGCCAACCAGCGTGGCCATCGGCGTGTGCCGTGTTTCGCCATAGAGCATCTGGTCATAGATTTCATCGCTGAAGACCACCAGGCGATTGCGCTCCGCGATCCGCGCGATAGCCTCCAGCAGGGCGCGGTCATAGACGGCGCCGGTCGGGTTGTTCGGGTTGATCACGACGATGGCGCGCGTGCGCGCGGTGAGCAGTTGCCCGATCTCGTCCGGGTCCGGCTGGAAGCCGTTTTCAGGGCGGCAATTGTAGTACACCGGCGTGCCGTGGTTGAGCGCCACCGACGCGCTCCACAAGGGGTAATCCGGACTCGGTATCAGCACCTCGTCACCACTGTTTAAAAGCGCCCGCAGGGCCAGGTCGATGCATTCACTGACGCCGTTGCCGATGAACACGTCGTCGGCGCTGACATCGAGGATGCCCCTGCCCTGTTGCTGCATGACGACGGCCTCGCGCGCCGGGAAAATGCCTTTCTGGTGGCAATAGGCCTCGCTTTGGCCAAGGTTCTCGATCATGGCCAGGCGCATGGTTTCGGGCGTGCGGTAGCCGAACAGGCCCGGGTTGCCTATATTCAGCGAGATGATCTCGTAACCCATGTGCTCAAGTTCCAGCGCGCGCGCCGCCAGTTCACCTCGGATTTCATAGCGCACGCCTTCGAGTATGCGGTTGGTTCGAAGCGGCGCCTTGCCTGCTTTGCTGACCATGTTCCGGACCGATGAGGACAAACCCGCAGATGGTCGGCTTTATCCGCCGCAAAAACAAGCCCGAGGACCATTTTTTTGCTTTGCCTGGCAATCGTCGTCGTGCTTCCTGACCCGGCTGGGGCCATTACCAGCCGCGGTGCGGAGCGGGCCGCGCCACCCGGCCTGCCGCGCGCGTGACCGCCGGGCAGAAATTTGGATGTCCGGCCTAAAACACCCCTTCCCCGGCCGTGGTCTTGACCTGTATCATTCCACTTTAAAGTCAGAATGTTATCCTGTGAGCACGCGCAAGGGGCCCGCGTGCCGCGGGTTGGATGCGCGATTGACAGCGGGAGGTGGTTGACATGACCAAGCTGGCGTTGGGTGTGCTTTTGTGGAGCATCGTTCACTTCGTTCCCGCCGTTGCGGTCGATTTCAGAAATTCGATGGTCAAGCGGCTGGGCGAGTATCCGTGGAAAGGGCTCTTCGCGCTGGTCATGGCCCTGGCCTTGTACCTGATCATCACGGGCTGGAAATCGGCGGCGGCGACGGAAATCTTCATGCCGCCCGCCTGGGGCGGTCACGCGGCTTACGTGCTGGTATGGGCAGGTTTCGTCCTGTTCCTGGCGCCCTACCCGGCTAACAACTTCAAACGCCTGCTGCGTCATCCACAGTTGACGGGTGTCTGTCTCTGGGGCATCGGCCACCTCGCCGCCAACGGCGACGCGAGGTCCATCCTTCTCTTCGGCGGTCTGACCCTGTGGGCCGTGATCGAGGGCTTGCTGCTGAACCGGCGGGACGGCGAGTGGCAAAAACCGGAGCAAGTGTCGCACATGCGGGACCTGGCGCTGCTGCTGTTCAGCACGCTCGTATACATGGCGTTCATATACACGCATCACATGATATTTGGTGGTTCGCCCTTGACCTGGACCCAGTAACCGGCGCGGCGGCGAGCGTGGCCGCCGGCGAGACCGTAGAGAAGCGACAATTTTTAGTTCAGCCAGATCGAACCCGCGGCGATGCGGGAGAAAGCAATTCGTAAACGAGAAAGAGTGTTTAAGCATATGAGCAATAACTACATAGACGACCATATCGATGAAATTCGCCGGGAATTCAAATTGCTGGATCACTGGGTTTACCTGAACGCGGCAGACCAGATGATCCCGGGCAATTACTGGCTGCAGGCGGTTCGCGATTTCTACAACTTCGTCGAATACGGGCGCATGGAAGACATCCCGACGGCCGATGTCGCCACCCATCCGTTCCTGTTGGCGGCATGGGACGAAAGCATCAGCCGTGGCGCCCGTTTCATCAACGCCGACAAGGATGAAGTCACCAACACCTATCGCCCTGCCATCACGGCCAACCTGATCCTGTACAACATGTTCGAATGGCGCGCGGGTGACAACGTCGTCATCACGGATCTTTCCTACCCCTCCATCCCGTATATCCTGCAGGACCTCAAGCGCCGCTACGGAATCGAGATCCGCGTGGTCAAGAACGTCGCCGGTGAAATCCTGATGGAAGACCTCGAGAAGATGGTCGACGGCGCGACGCGCATGGTCATCGTCGATCGCACCACCGCGTTTTGCGGTTTTACCTTCGACATGAAAGAGGTCTGCCGCATCGCCCACGCCCAAGGCGCGCTGGTGCTGGACGACGCGATGCAAACGCTCGGCGCCGTCGATATCGACGTCAAGGACGACGACGTCGATATCCTCATCTCCGGCGCCTACAAGTGGCAGTGCGGACCCGAAGGCGCCGGCATTTTCTATATCAAGCGGGCCGTGATGGACCAGATCGACGCGCGTTTTCGCAATTACATCTGGGCCGACATTCCGGGCGTCATCCCGTTTGCCGACAAGGACCACGACATCATCGAGAGTTGGCAATACCCACCGGTCAATAACGCCAACCGTTTTTCCCAGGACGTAACGATCGGGCCGGCGCTGTTCGGCTGGGTCGCGACCCTGAAGTTCTATGAAAAGATCGGCATCGCCAACGTGGAGGAAAGGGTCCGGCGACTCGGCACGTACACCATAGAGCGGCTGCAGGAAATAGGCTGCCAGGTCACCTGCCCCACCGACCCCGCCAAACGGCACGGCCTGATTACTTACACGACGGGTGATTACGACAAGGACAAGGCTTTCTTTCAGCGATGCGCAGCGCCCGGGCGCTGTATGAGACCGGTCAAGATTTCAATGCGGGCGCTTGGCGGAATCGGCAACCTGCGTATCAGCGCCCATTTCTTCAACACCGAGGACGACATCGATTACCTGATAGACTTGCAACGTCAAATGCTCTGATCGGAGCAAGCGGGAGCAGTCTTATGGTCGAGCCCGGAAGCGAGGACCGGGAAAAGGCGAGCGGCGTGTTGCGCGCCTGCCTCGAACGGCAGCGGCGCGCCTATCTCGCGGCCCCCAACCCGGGCCTGGCGCAGCGCAGGCGTGACCTGCTGGCGCTGCAAAGGCTGCTCAGCGACAATCGCGAGGCCATCGCCGCGGCCATCTCGCTGGATTATGGCAACCGCTCCCGCCACGAAACCCTGCTGGCGGAAGTTATCGTCGTTTTGGACGGCATCAAGTTCACGCTCAAGCACCTGAAACGGTGGATGCGGACGCAAAAGCGGGAAATAGATTTCAGCCTTTACCCCGGCGCCCGCAACCGGGTGATACCGCAGCCGCTCGGCGTGGTCGGCGTTATCGTACCGTGGAATTTCCCGGTGCAGCTCGCATTCACGCCGCTGACCTCCATTTTTGCCGCCGGTAACCGTGCGATGGTGAAGATGTCGGAAAACTCGATTCACCTGTCGCGCCTGCTGCGCCGGCTGGCGGGTGAGTACCTGCCGCCGGAGAAACTATACTTTTTTGAAGAAACCGGTGACATCGGCAGGCAGTTTTCGCAGCTGCCTTTCGACCACCTGCTTTTCACCGGCTCCAGCGCGACCGGCAAGGCGGTCATGGCGTCCGCAGCCGCCAACCTGACGCCGGTGACACTCGAACTGGGCGGCAAGTCGCCAGCCGTGATCGCCGCCGATTACCCGCTGGAAAAAGCCGTCGAACGCATCATGTTCGCCAAGCTGTTCAATGCCGGTCAGGTCTGCGTCGATGTCGATTACCTGTTCGTAGCCGAGGACCGTCTCGACGAATTCGTCCGGGCTGCCCGACAATGGGTCGCCAGGCACTGCCCCGACATCGAGAGCCCGGACTACACGTCCATCATCGACGACAAGTCCTGGAAGCGGATCATGCACAGCCTCGACGATGCCGAGCGGGGCGGTGCCACGCTGGTCAACCTGGCAGCCGGGCAGAAAGCGTCCGCGAAGCTGCGCAAGATTCCCCCCTGCCTCGTGCTGAATGTCACGCAGGACATGGCGTTGATGCAACGCGAGATCTTCGGCCCGGTGATGCCGGTGATGCCGTACCGGGACAAGGGCGAGGTGATCGCACATATCAACCGGCACCCGCGGCCGCTGGCATTTTACGCCTTCACCCGGGATCGAAAACTGCAGGACTTTTACCTCGACCACGTCATGTCCGGCGGCGTCTGCTTCAACGACGTGCTGCTGCACACTTCCCAGCACGACCTGCCCTTCGGCGGCGTCGGCGCCAGCGGCATGGGCCAGTACCACGCCCAGGAGGGATTCCTGACGTTCTCGAAATTGCGGCCGGTGTTCTACCAGGCCTCTTTCAGCAGTTTGAAATACCTCGCGCCGCCCTACGGCAAGCTGGCTGACAGATTATTAACGTTAATTCTTAAATTAAAGTCTTAAGCTACTATATTATATTAATTTATCAACCTATTAAATCAGACCAGCGGTCGGTTCCGGCACGCGTGTTCGCGCAGGCCGGGTTACCGGCCCGTTTACCCGCGAGGCGGCGCTCACGCCGGCCATGGCTATGGGTTTCGCCGCGTCATCGCCAAGGGCGGCGAATACCCGTCTGCGGGACCGGGCTTCCGTCGGCAACGGATGCCGAGCGAGCAGGACGGCCCGGGCCTGTCCCATAGACGGGTAACCGCCGTCCCGTGAAGCAGAACAGGCATTTATCCGGTATTCTGGATCGCCAGCGCGATGCCGTTGACGGTGGCCTTGAGCGTGTTCAGCATCGATTCGTCCTCGCGGCCGCCGGCCCGCCACCGCCGCAGCAGTTCGATCTGCAGGATATGCATCGGGTCGACATAGGGATTGCGCAGGCGGATATTGCGTTGCAACGCGCGCTGGCCGGCCAACAGTTCACCGCTCTGCTTGATCTCGAGGATATGGCGCCGGGCCAGGTCGAAGTCTTCCGTTATGCGTTCGAAGACAGCGGCCGCTGACGCCGGCGCCAGCGCCGCGTAGCGGCGCCCGATCTCCAGGTCGGACTTGGCGAGTACCATTTCCACGTCGCTGATCAGGCCCTGGAAAAAGCTCCAGCCCGACTGCATGGCGCGCAGACGTTCGATACCATATTTCTCCACGGCCTGTGCCAGCGCGCCGCCGACGCCGTAGACGCCCGGAAAACCGACACGCATCTGCGCCCAGGCAAACACCCACGGGATGGCCCGCAGGTTCTCGATACCCTCGCCGCTGCGCCTGGAGGCGGGCCGCGAGCCGATACGCAGCCGCTCGATGACGTCGATGGGCGTCGCGCTGCGGTAGAACGGGATGAATTCCGGGGTCTCATAGACCATTTTCTGGTATGTCTGCCGCGCCCAAGACGCCATGTCCGCCATGACGGTCCGCGAGGCCTTGTCCGGATACTGGCCGGTGTCGATCAAACCGTGTCTGAGCACGGCGCCGGTCATCAATTCGAGGTTGCGCAGGGCCAGGGGCCGCATGCCGTACTTCTGGTTGATCGCCTCGCCCTGCTCGGTCACGCGCAGTCGGCCCTGCAGGCTCCCGGCCGGCGCACCTTCCACGCCCTTGACCATGTTGCCGCCGCCGCGGCTGACCGTGCCCCCGCGGCCATGGAAAAACTCCACGTAGACGCCGTGGCGGTGTCCGCATTCGACCAATTTTGCCTGTGCCTCGTACAGGCTCCAGCGCGCGGCCGCGATACCGCTGTCCTTGTTGCTGTCGGAATAACCGATCATGATGACCTGCCGGCTACCGCGACTTTCGAGATGACGGCGATAAACAGGGTTTTGCAGCAGGTCAGCGAATATATCCGGACCGGCCTCGAGGTCGTCCACCGTTTCCAGCAGCGGCGCCACGTCCAATGGAACGCCGTACTCGCCTCCGAGGCCGCCGATCCGCGCCAGCAATAACACGCTCAGCACGTCGTCGGGGCCCTTGGTCATACTGATGATGAACGGACCGGTGGCGTCCTCGCCGTAGCGCTTGCGCGCCTCGGCGATGGCGGCGAAAACGGCGACGGAGGAACGCGCCTGTGCCGACGCCTCCCCGTCCCGATCCATGCCGGGCGCGCTGCCGGGCGGGTCTCGATCGAGCCATTTGGTGAGCACCCGTTCGCGCTGGCCGGGGCTCGACTCAGCCCAATCCCTGCGCCCCAGCAGTTCACCGATGACCTCGCGGTGCACCAGCGCGTCCTGGCGTGTGTCGAGCGTGGCCAGGTGAAAGCCGAAGCACGTAATTCGTTGCTGCAGACGTCTTACCCCGAAAAGGCCGGCGTGGCGCCCCTTGTTCTGATCGAGGCTCTCGGCGATCACTTCAATATCAGCGGCGAAGGCGCCGGCATCGCGGTAGGCGTGGGCGGATTCCGTCTGCGTGGCTTCGAGCCGCGCCAGGATCAGCCTGAGCAGGCAGCGGTACGGCATTTCCCGGTGCCTGGCCGGGATTGCATCCGCGATGGCCGGCAGCCGCGCCTTGTAATCCGCCAGCCGTTGCAGGACCGCCGGGCTGAATTCGGCCTGTCCCCGGGTCTGGCTGAGGTAGCGGGCCAGCCGTTTCAACTCATGCCGGTAGCAACGGATAATCGCCTGCCGTTGGATCGCCAGGGTGGCCAATATCGTGTCGGCGCCGACATTCGGATTGCCGTCCATATCGCCGCCGACCCACGAGCCGAAGCGCAGCAGCCGGGCACAACCGGACAGCGGCGACTGCTCGCCGTACGCGCCGTGGAAAGCCTCTTCGAGGGCGGCGTAAAACGGCGGCACGACGCGGTACAGGATGCTCGTCAGGTAGAACATCACGTTATCCAGTTCGTCGCCCACGGTCGGTTTGACGCTCGGCACGGTGCTGGTCTGCCAGGCCGAGTTGATGGCATCGCGGATCCGGTCCAGAACCTGCCGTTCTTCCTGCGGTGTCAGGTCGGGATTGAGGCGCTCCACCAAGCGCTGCAGGATGGAGTACTCCTTTTCCAGGAAACTGCGCCGCGTGGCCTCGGTCGGATGGGCCGTGAAGACCGGTTGTATCCTCATCCGGTCCAGCGCGCCGCGCACGCTGCCGGCTTCGACGCCGGCCTCCGCCAGCGCCGCGATGACCTGGTCGAGGCTCCCCCGCTGTGAAGCCGTACCTGTTTTCTGGTACTCGCGGCGGCGGCGGATACGGTGGGTTTTCTCAGCCAGATTGACCAGTCTCAGGTAGCTGGAAAAGGCCTTGGTGATGCACCTGACGCTTTCAAGGTCGAGCGTGGCCAGCGTGCGCTCGAGCCGCTCAGCGCTGGCATGGTCGCCTTCCCTTCTGAGGATGGCCGCCCTGCGCACCGTTTCCACCTGCTGCAGGAATTCCTCGCCGTGCTGCTCCACCAGCGACTCGCCGAGGAGGCCGCCCAACAAGCTGACGTCATTGCGCAGCGGCAAGTCCTTTTCGGGAAACTCTATGTCGCGGAGTTCTTTCATAACCTCGACGATACCCTCTGCTGATCTAAATCCGGGCACCGCGTCTCCGGCGCCCTGGTTCATTAGGTGCTTCCAGCGGCGCTTAGTTTAACCTTTCCGGCGTCATTTCTGGTTTAATTGGCCCGCCATGACCGAATCGACGGACAGTACAATCTGGCGCGGCAATAACCTGCCCGCCTCGCCCCCCGCGGCATGGCCGCGAGCGCTTCGCTGCCTGTTGGGCGCCGTCCTGCTGTTCACCTGCAGCCGGGCGCTGCCGGCGGAGGTGCGGCTGCGGGTGCTGGAAACCACCGACCTGCACATGCACCTCGTGGGCTACGACTATTACCGGGACCGAGTGAGCGCCACGGCCGGGCTCGACCGAACCGCCGCCCTGATCGCGGCCGCGCGCAGGGAAGTGGCCAACAGCGTGCTGGTCGACAACGGCGACCTGCTGCAGGGCAACCCGATGGGCGATTATGCCGCCCGCGGCCGCGTACTGAGGTACGGGGAAGTCCACCCCGCGTTCAAGGCCATGAATTTGCTGGGTTATGACGTGGGCAACATCGGCAACCACGACCTCAATTACGGCCTGGACTTCCTGCTCAAGGCGCTGCGCGGCGCCGATTTTCCCTATATATCCGCCAATATCGTGGTCGCGGATGGTGATGCCGACGAGGGCGACGACCAACCGTATTTCCGCCCCTATGTGATTCTGCCGAAAACGGTCGTCGACGACGCAGGCAACCGACAGCGCCTGAATATCGGCTATATCGGCTTGGTGCCGCCGCAGATCATGGACTGGGACCGTGACAAGCTCTCGGGACTGGTGGAAGCGAGGGACATCGTCGACAGCGCACGGCGCTACGTTCCGGAAATGCGCGCCCGCGGCGCCGATGTCGTCATCGCCGTTGCCCACAGCGGCATGTATGACGACAAGCGCCGCGGAATGGACGAAAACGCGGTCTATTACCTGGCGAAGGTCGGCGGCATCGACGCCATCCTTTTTGGCCACTCGCACCGCGTATTTCCCGGCGACGAGATATTCAACGCCTTTGCCGGCATCGACAACCGGCGGGGCACGGTCTTCGGCGTGCCGGCCGTCATGGCCGGCTTCTGGGGCAGCCACCTGGGTGTCGTCGACCTGCAACTGAAGACGGAGCACGGCCGCTGGCGAGTCATCGGCGGGCACGCCGAGGCCAGGCCGATTTACCGCCGCGAGCATGGCGACATCGTCCCGCTGGTCGAGCCGGTGAAAGCGATCACGAACGCCGTTGCCGCCGACCACCGCGCGACCCGCAGGTACATGGCGAAAAAAGTCGGCGTCACGCCCATCGCCATCAACAGCTACTTCGCGATGGTCGAGGACGACCCTTCCGTCCAACTCGTCAACAACGCGCAGCTGTGGTACGCGCACAAAATCATCCGCGGCACCGCATACGCGGACCTGCCCCTGCTCGCGGCAGCATCGCCGTTCAAGACGGGCGGTGGGGCCGGTCCGGACTACTACACACAGGTGCCGGCCGGCCCCATCGCGCTGCGCCATGTCGCCGATCTCTACATCTATCCGAACGACCTGAAAATCGTGCTGTTGACAGGCCGCCAGGTGCGGGCGTGGCTGGAAAAGTCGGCAGCGGTCTTCAACACGATCGACCCCCAATCCACGGATGGGCAATGGCTTGTCAATGAAAAGGTCCCCGGCTACAACTTCGACGTCATCGACGGCGTGACCTATGAGATCGATGTCACGCGGCCGGCCTGGAAGCCGGCGGCGGGGGGACCGAAACCGGGCGAGGGCCGCATACGCAACCTGCAATACGGGGACGAGCCGATCGATCCCGCGCAGAAATTTCTCGTCGTCACCAACAGCTATCGCGCCGGGGGCGGCGGTCATTTTCCCGCGCTCGACGGTTCGACCACCGTGATCGATGCGCCGGACAAGAACCGCGACGCCATCGCCGCCTATTTTCTGTCGCGACCGGCGCTCGACCCTTCGCCGGACGGCAACTGGAAGTTTGCGGCCACGACCGGCCGCGCGCTGATCTACTTCAGGAGCACGCCCAAAGCACGCGCGCTCGCCAGCGGCAATATACGCTTCATAAAAATCATGGATGACGGTTTCGCCCAATTCAGCCTGCGGCCCTGAGCGGCCCCTTCAGCCGTGCTTGCCGGGATCCCAGCCGGCGGGCCCGATGGCCCGGCGCGCCACGGCGGCCGGGTATTCTTCCAAGCGGGTCGCCATGGTGTCGTTCCACCGGTTGAGGTAACCGAAAAGCGCGATCGTCGCGACGATTTCTACGATCTGCCCTGCGTCGAAGTGGCGGGCGAGTTCGTCGAAATCCTGCTGGCTGGCCTGGTTCGGCACGATCGAGGCATTGACCGCCAGTTGCAGCGCTGCACGCTCGGCATCGGAAAAGAGCCCGCTCTCCTGAAATTCCCACACCGCCGCGATCTTTTCGTCCGCAGCCTGATAGATGGCGGAAAGATTGGCCATGTGTGCCTGGCAGTAACGGCAGCCCGCGGCCTGGCTGGCGACGAGGCTGACCAGCATTTTCAGTTCTTCCGGCACCGTTCCTTCATACAGCACCGCCTGGTTCAGCTGCATGAACGCCGCCGCGATCGCCGGCCGGCGCTGCATGGTCAGGATGCTGTTGGGGACGAAGCCCCGGGTCTTCTCATAGTGCTCGAAACGCTCTTTGAATTCGGGGACCGCGTCACGCGGTAACGGTTCCAGATGCGGCATGTCGTTCCTCCGGTTTTGGGCAACGCACGGGATCATCATGATAGTCCCTTTCGCGACCGGCATGAACCTCGGTCCAAAACCCCGCGACGGCGCATGCGGCGGCCAACCGGGGTCCCGTATTTGGCATAACAGGCACCGCTGATGTAACATTTTTTCAGACCGGCTCCGCCGGGCGCCGGGCACGATGAGGGGACATCGAGCATCGCTAGCTACTGCATCAACGACCCTGTGAAAGGGCTGATCGCGTACCGGGACCGCAAACGCTGGTTGTGGATCCTGTCGGTGCTATGGCCCCTGATGCCCTTGTCGGGTATAGGCATTTACATCCTGAGCGGATCGGAATGGGCGTTTGCCGCCCCGTTGCTGCTGGCCTACGTCGTCTCACCCGTGCTCGACTGGCTGATCGGCGCCGACCCCAACAACCCACCTGAGGAAATCGTTCCGCAACTCGAAGAAGACCGTTATTACCGTGTGCTGACATGGCTGACGGTACCGCTGCACTTCCTCGTGCTGGCGCTGGTGGTCTGGTTTATCGCCATTCACTCCCTGAGCCCGCTCGCGGTCATCGCGCTGGCCTTCACGGCGGGAATATACAGCGGGCTTTGCATCAATACGGCGCACGAACTGGGGCACAAGAAGTCCGCGTTCGAGCGATTGCTGGCGCGGCTCGCCCTGGCGGTGCCGGCATACGGCCATTTTGGCGTCGAGCACAACCGCGGCCACCATCGCCTGGTCGCTACGCCGGAGGATCCGGCCAGCGCGCGCATGGGAGAATCGGTGTACCGTTTCATGCTCCGCGAAATACCGGGCGCAGCGCGGCGCGCCTGGCGCCTCGAAGCGGCCCGTTTGCACGCATCCGGCCACGGCTTTTTCAACCATCGCAATGAAATCCTGCAATCCTATGCCGTCAGCCTGGTTTTCCAGGGCGGGCTGGTCTTCTTCGGCGGCTGGACGGTGTTGCCCTTCCTTGCGCTGCACAATTTCTGGGCCTGGTTCCAGCTGACCTGCGCCAATTATGTCGAACACTACGGCTTGCTGCGCGAAAAAGGCGCCGACGGGAACTACCTGCCCTGCCGGCCCCGGCATTCCTGGAATTGCAACTACATTTTCAGCAACCTCGTCATGTTCCATCTCGAACGCCACTCCGACCACCACGCCTGCCCCGCACGCCGTTACCAGGCCCTGCGTAACCACGACGGTATCCCGCAGTTGCCGACAGGCTATTTCGGCATGTACCTGGCGGCCTACGTGCCGTGGCTATGGTACCGGGTCATGGACGAGCGCCTGCTGCGGCTGCCGCATATCCGGGGTGACTTCGGCAAGATCAATATCGACCCGCGACGGAGCGGAAATAGCCATCGACAAGCCACATGAAAAACAGCGGCGCCGCGTTCACAGGGTGTTTTTCCCGATAAGCTGCGATTGACGTGTTTGAACTGGTTTACAACGGTTTGCGAGCTTTCAATACGCTGGGTCTGACCTTCGGCGGTGTATTGCTGCTCGCCATTGCGCTCGCCATCGTCGCTGATTTCGCCTGGTGGAGGCTACGGGCAATGCGCTTTAACGGCACCATCGTCGCCGTCAGGGTCAAGGCCCGCGGCGGCAGGAATCGAAGCGAACAGTACGCGCCGGTGATCGAGTATGTAAACGCGGAAGGCCAACGCATCACGGCCGACAGCGACAGCAGTTCGAGTTACCTCGCCAACAAGGTTCCGGGTCGCGAGGTAACGATCCTGGTGCTGCCGCGCGACCCCCGAACGGCCCGCATCACCGGTTATGCGTGGCCGCTGATCGCGCTGTTGCTTGGCCTGCCCGGCATCATCCTGCTGGGCGTCGGCATCAAAGGCCTCGAACTGAATCCGTACACGTTCCTGATCGCGCTGCTGCTGGCGGCCTATGCCGCTGTAAAGCTGAAGAAAATCGTCAAGCCGCGCAGCGAATGGGAAGCGACAGACCAATTCCGGGCGCGTATAAAGACGCGCCGCGAGGAAAGACTTGCCACGATGCCGCTCATGGGCAGAGAGCAGGTGCTGGAACGCCTCGCGGAAAGCGACCGGAAAAACCGCAAATGGCTGCCCGGGATGATCGCGGCAGGTCTTCTTCTGATCGGCCTCGGCCTCTACCTGGGCCACGCCATGCAGCAGCGGCTGGCGGGCTCGGCGGCCGCCGCAGGCCGGGTCGTCGCGCTCCACCGCGAATACAACGCCGGCGGCGACGGCTCTTCCTACACGTACTACCCGGACGTGGTCTTTTCACTGCCGGATGGCTCCAAAGCCCGCTTCCGCGGTAACATCGGCTCCAACCCCCCGGCCTACGAGGAGGGCGAGCGGGTGCGGGTCCTCTACCCGCCGCTATTGCCGCAAGAGGCCATGATCGATCAAGGGTTCTTCAATTGGCTGCCGGCCGCGGCCTGCCTGGCGCTGGGTGCTTTGCTCACTTGGCTGGGCCTTGCGGGCTGGCTGGGTGCCCAGCGGCGAATCAGCGAGCGAGCGCCCTGAGGCTGCGGGTTTGCATTGCGCCCCGGGATGGCCGTACGCTTGCGCTGCGCTCGTTATCAATGGCTACCGGAACAAGAGGAAAGTCCATGCCCCAGACCGACACCTGCTGCACCATCGTGCCGTACTTCAAAGTCCATGAGGGCCGCTTGCAAGCCTTTCGGGAAGGCTGTGAGGCCTTTGTCGAAAAAACCCTGACCGAACCCGGCTGCATGTTCTACAGCTTTTGCTTCTCCGGCGACCTGGTCCACTGCCGCGAGGGCTACCGCGACGCCGAAGCGCTTTTGGCCCACCTCGAGAATGTCGGGCCGCTGCTGCGCGAAGCCCTGAAAATATCCGATCTCGCGCGGCTGGAAATCCACGCGCCGGCCGCCGAACTGGATAAGCTCAGAGAGCCGTTGAGCGGGATGAAGCCCCGGTTCTTCAGCGTGGATCTGGGCTTCCGGCGTTAACGTCGCCGCGAATACTCGGCGGCTACGGTGGGGCCGCGAGCGCCAGCGAAGCGCAGCCTTAGAAACGATTCCTTGCCTCGTCCTGAAGGCGGGCCAAGCGGCCTCGCCGCGGCTCCAACCGGCCGCTAGGCAGTGTTGTCACCCACTCCGGCGCGGGCGATCATCTGCTCGCGCATGACGAATTTCTGAATTTTTCCGGTGACGGTCATCGGAAAGGCGTCCACGAATTCGACAATGTGCGGTATCTTGAAGTGCGCGATCTGGCCGTTGCAAAAGGACTTGACGCCGGCTTCGTCCAGGGTTTCGCCGCTTTCGGTCTGCACCCAGGCAATGACCTGCTCACCGTATTTTTCATCCGGGATCCCGAACACCGAAACGTCCTTGATCTTGGGGTGCCGCAGCAGGAATTCCTCGATTTCCCGCGGGTAGATATTTTCACCGCCGCGGATGATCATGTCCTTGACGCGGCCGACGATGTCGCAGTAACCGAGCTCATCGATGACCGCCAGGTCGCCGGTATGCACCCAACCCGCCGCATCGATGGTTTCCCGGGTCCTTTCCTCGTCCTGCCAGTAACCCAACATAACGGAATAACCGCGGGTGCAGAGCTCGCCGCGCGTGCCCACGGGCACCGCGCGCCCCGCCTCATCGACGATCTTGACCTCCACGTGCGGGTGCACGCGACCGACCGTCTTGACACGCTTGTCCACCGGGTCGTCCACCGAAGTCTGGAAACTGACCGGGCTGGTCTCGGTCATGCCGTAGGCAATGGTCACGTCGGTCATGTGCATTTCGTTCATGACCCGCGTCATGGTTTCTGCCGGGCACGGCGCGCCGGCCATGATGCCGGTGCGCAGGCTGGACAGGTCGTAATCCTCGAACTGCGGGTGTGCCAGCTCGGCGATAAACATGGTCGGCACGCCATAAAGCGCCGTACACCGTTCCGCCCCGACCGCTTCCAGCACGCTTCCCGGCTCGAACGCCTCGTCCGGGAACACCATCGTCGCGCCATGGCTGACACAGCCGAGCACGCCCATCACCATGCCGAAGCAATGGTACAGGGGCACCGGTATGCAAAGGCGGTCCCGCTCGGTGAAACGCATCCCTTCAGCGACAAAGTAGCCGTTGTTGAGAATATTGAAATGCGTCAGCGTCGCGCCCTTCGGAAAACCGGTGGTGCCGCTGGTGAACTGGATGTTGATCGCATCATCCGGCTGCAACTCCCGAGCCAGTGATAACAGCCGCTCGCTTGACGCCGGCTCGGGGTCACGTTCGCATTCCGCGAACCGGTACATTCCCGGCATTTCCTTTTCCGACAGGCAGATCACCGTGCGCAGGTCCGGCACGCTGTCGGCGCGCAGATTACCCGGCTCACAGGCATCGATCTCCGGCGCCAGTTTCGCCAGCATACCGACATAATCGCTGGCCTTGAACTGCTCGGCCAACACCAGCGCCTTGCAGCCCACCTTGTTGAGCACATACTCGAGTTCCGCCAGCCTGTACGCCGGGTTGATGTTGACCAGTATGGCGCCGATCCTGGCCGTGGCAAACTGCACCAGGACCCACTCGAGCCTGTTCGGCGACCAGATACCCACGCGGTCACCGGTGCCGATGCCGTGAGAAATCAGGTTGGCCGCCACCCGGCTGACACGCTCATCCAGTTGCGCATAACTGAGGCGGATTCCCTGGTGCCGGACGACAATGGCTGTCTTGTCCCCGTATTTCGCCGCGGCCCCGCGCAGCAGGTTGCCGATGGTATTGAAAAGAAGGGGCTTGTCGGTAACCCCGTTCACGTAGCTCAACTCAGACATGTCGCATCAGCCGTTCTGCAAGGATCCGGACCTTGATTATTATGCGCAATTGCTTCTAATTGTCGCTTGGTCAATGGTATGGTGTGAACTTGTATATGCTACCAAAGTAGCACTTTGGGATCAGAAGCACACTCTCGATTCCGAGCGCGTCGATGCAGCGCACTAACTTGGGAGATCGTTCACCGGGTCTGATGGTGTCCGCTTCGCACAACGACAACGACAGCGAGGAAGTCAGGGAAGCGGCCCTGAGGATTGTCATCGCCGACGATCACCCGCTTTACCGCGATGCGCTGGAACTCGTGGTCAGGGATATCTTTCCCGCCGCCGGCATCGTTACCTGCGCCTCGCAGGAGGATGTACTCGGCGTCATCCGCGAGGACGACGGCGCGGACCTGGTCCTGCTCGACCTGAAACTGCCGGGGGCAATGGGGTTCACCTGCCTGACTTTGATTCACGACCTCAGTCCCATTACGCCGGTCGTCATCGTCTCCGCGATCGAGGACCCCGCCACGATGCGCGAGGCCATCGAACACGGCGCCAGCGGCTACCTGCCCAAGTCGTCCGACCGGAAGACGATGCGGCATGCGCTGCAGTTGGTAATGGCGGGCAGCGTGTTCCTGCCGGTATCGGCCGTGTCCGCCAACTGGCTGCGGCGGCCGGCCCAACCGCAGAAGGAAAGCGCCGACGGCGAACAAACCTCCCTCACCGCGCGCCAGCAAATCGTTCTGAAGCTGATGGCGGAAGGAAAATCCAACAAGGAAATCGCCAACGAGCTGTCGATTACCGAAATCACGGTCAAGGCGCACGTCTCGGCGATACTGCGCAAACTGGGTGTCAGCAACCGCGTTCAGGCTGCCATGCTGGCCAAGGACGTACTGCTGCCCGGCAACGAACCGGGGATGACCGACTGAGCGGACCTGGTCAGGCCTGGCTGATCAGCGCCCTGAGCTTCGCCAGGTTGAGGGGTTTCGTCATGTAGGTGTGCCCCTTCGCCACCGCCAGTTGCCGGATTCTCGGGTCGACGTCGCTGGTCATCAGCACGCTGTAGACAGCGTCGCTGAACTCCTGGCGAATCTGCTCGATCACCGAGAGCCCGTTGTCACCGTTGGCCAGGTGATAATCCGATATGATGACGTCGGGTTCGAGGTCGAGCGAGATCAATTCGACCAGGGCCTGCGAGGCGTCGGTGGCGAAAATCCCCCTGCAACCCCAGCGCTCGATATTCGCCCGCATGCTGTTGAGTACGTCGGAACTGTCATCGATGATGACGACGACGCGATCGCGCAATGCTTCCGCGCTGGCGTTGAGATAAGGCGTCTCGACGATTTTCCGGCTGTCCCCCAGCGGCACGTCGACCGCGAACATCGAACCCCGCCCCGGCTCGGAACTGACTTTCAGTTCCAGCGACAACAACGCCGCGACACGGTCGACGATGGACAACCCCAGCCCCATCCCGGTCGCCTGCGTGATGCCCGGCGCCGAACTCTGGTAGTAGGCTTCGAACACGCGCTTGAGCTCAGCGGGCGGGATACCGATACCGGTGTCGTAGACACAGATCCTGACCTTTTGCGCCAGCCGGCGGCAACCGATCAGGACCTTTCCGCCCGGCGTGTACCGAATCGCGTTGGTCACGAGATTGCGGATAACGGTTTCCAGCAGGTGCCGGTCGGAACGCACCACAGACGACGAACGCACATACCTCAGCGCCAACGGCGAGCTTTGCGACAACTCCGTGTATTCGTCGGCCAGGGGGTCCAGCACTTCGGCCAGGGGGAAATGGCTGATCTGGGGGTCGATCATGCCGCTGTCGAGCTTGGTGATATCCAGCAGGGACGCCAGCAGGTTGTTCAACGATCCCAGCGCGACCTTCGTCTTGTTCAAAAAGCCGCGTTCTTTCGCCGGCAGATTGGAACCCTCGATGGCCTCGAGGAACAACAGCGCCGAACTCAAAGGCTGGCGCAGATCGTGACTGGCGGCCGCCAGGAACTTGGACTTGAGCTTGTCGGCCTGCTCCGCCTGTTCCTTGGCCTGCCGCAACGCTTCTTCGATCTGCTGCCTGACGTCCAGTTCGCGGGTCAGGCGGCGGTTGACGTTTTCGAGTTCTTTGGTTCTGGCCCTGATCGCTTCTTCCAGCTTTGCCGCGGTTTGAAACAGCGTGAAGGCATCCGCCTGCTGGTCGATGTCGCGTTCGGCGCGCTTCATCAGTGCCCGCACGGTCTTGGTCAGGCGTTGGTTTTCCGCCACCAGTGACTGGATGTCGGCGGCCGCTGGTCCGGCAGCGGTCGGCTCAGACATTCAAACCGTACCCGAATGCCACGCAGGTAAACGAGTTGTTGACGTGGATCGTGTTGTACTGCTCGCCCAGCGTGGAAAAGCCAAGCACGTTGTTGTTCTGCATGAGTTCGGCAATCTCGTCCCTGATTCCGAGTTGGTCCATCTCGAACTGCCGCGCGGCGCAATTGAAGCCCAGGATCAGTGACGGCATGCCCATCTGTTTCCTGATCTCATCGAAGAAGCTTCTCAGCATCTCGACCATGTCGCCGGGCTCGGCGATACTGAAAACGACGCCTTCGTCCATGGCGCAGGCGAAACGCATGCCACCGCTCGGTGTCGCGTCCATGGGCCCCCGCGGAAAGGCCTGTCCTCCGATCTTGACGATCGCCGGCCAGCGTGAGAAGTCGGACAGCGATGGATCCCGCTGCTGCAGCCCGCAAAGGGCCGCGTACGCCTCGGTCGCCGGGCGCCCATCGATTTCACTGACCGTGCGGTGATCGGAAGACATGGCCGTTATGACGCCGCGCCGCTCGGTCGGTTTGTAGTGGCTGTGCAGAAACGTCTTGAATTTGAGCTTGCTGTGTATCAGCGCGATAACCGCGCAATCGTTGCGGAAATGACCGTTCACCAAGACCCGGCTGTTGAGTTTGCGCACGTCCTGGTCTCGAATCCAGTTGTCGCCGGCGGTCCCGCCGACCAGCGGGATGCCGCTGAGTTCCGCGCCGAGCGCCGCGCACAGCCTTTCCTCGTTCTGCGCCTGGCCGTTGGCCAGCAGTATCGCCAGCATGTTCGACGGAGTGGCGCTGCCCAGCCGCGACCCCATCGAGCCCCTCAGTTCATTGACGATGTGCGACGCATCCTGCAGGCGGAAGTCCGTGACGTTCTCGATCGGCGCCATCGCGACCGAGAATAGCCTCCGCGGCAGCGTTACCGCACACATCGAATCGTTCAGGTAACCCAGGTGGGAAAATTCCCCCTCGGAACTGCAGCCAACGACCAGGCCCAGGTTGGGGTATTTTCTCAAGCCTCTTTCGAGTTCGTGGTTACAATAGCGGGAGGCGCAGAACAGGTACGTGAGCGCTGCATCCGTGGACTGCAGTTGGCGGGCGATGTCGGCCAGCGCGGCCGCAGGGTCCTTTTCCCGCGTCGCGGCCATCCGGATTCCCTGCTGGCTCGCGCTCGCCTGTCGTGTCTGGAGAGAAGTAAACATGCTCCACGGCCCTGGAATGATACTTAGGTATCCACCTACTTTTGCATTATAACGAGAAACGAGCTCTGCGGTTATGATGTAAGCTGCGATTGGTTTGGGTCCGCCCTGCTGCGGCTGGGCGGGATGACGGGAGATGACGGACGTGAGCGCCGACAAATCGAATTACGAGCGGATAAAGACAAGCTTCGAACTGCCGGTTCCGGCAAGTTTCAATTTCGCCAGGGACGTCATCGACACCAGGGAAGACCCGAGCGCCCCTGCCATACACTGGCTCCACGGCGACGAGGAAAAACGCGTCAGTTACCGGGACCTGTCGCTGGTCTCGAAGCGAATAGCCACCGGCCTTGGGCAACTCGGCCTGGGCAAAGGCGACACGGTCATCGTTCTCCTCGGCCGCAAACTGGCATGGTGGGAGACCGTCACCGCGTGTCTGCGCATGGGCGCGGTCGTATCGCCGGCCACGGCCCAGTTGTCGGCCTCTGACCTCGAGTACCGCATCAACGCAGCCGCTGCGTGCTGCGTGATCGCAGATGCCGACAACCGGACCAAGATCGAGGCGGTGGCACAAAACTGCCCGGGACTGCGCGTCAAGGTCCTCGCCGGCGCCGAAGCGCAGGGCTGGACCCCCTATCGGCAACTGTTGCAGACAGAGGCTGCCGCGGAAGCCACTGCGGACACGCTCTCGAGCGACGAAGCGCTCTGTTTTTTTACCTCCGGCACCACCGGCAAGCCCAAGATGACCGTGCACACGCAAGCGTCTTACGGCATCGCCCATACCATCACGGGCAGGTTCTGGCTCGACCAAAAACCGGATGACCTGCACTGGAACATTTCCGACACCGGTTGGGCCAAAGCCGCATGGAGCAGTTTCTTCGGGCCCTTCATTTGCGGCTCGTGTGTATTCGTCGACGACGCGGACTTCAATCCGCGACGCACGCTCGAATTACTCCAGCGCTACCCCATCACCACGATGTGCGGCGCACCCACCATTTACCGCATGCTGGTGCAGCAAGACCTGGACGGGTTCCGTCCCGCGTCCCTGCGGCACTGTGTGGCCGCGGGCGAGCCGCTCAACCCGGAGGTCATCGATACCTGGCGTGAGCACACGGGCATCACGGTCCGCGATGGTTACGGGCAAACCGAAACCGTGCTTTTGTGCGGTAACTTCCCGGGCATGGAGATCAAGCCCGGGTCGATGGGCAAGCCCAGCCCGGGATTCGACCTGGCGGTCATCGGCCACGACGGTGAGCCGAAACCGCCGAACGTGGAAGGCGATATCGCGATTCGAGTCAAGCCCGAACGCCCGGTCGGTCTGTTCAAGGCTTATCGAAAAGCCCCCGAGGCGACCGCGGCGACCTTCCGCGGCGATTGGTACATCACCGGGGACCGCGCCTGTGTCGACGAAGACGGCTATTTCTGGTTCGTTGGCCGTGCCGATGACGTCATCATCTCATCCGGCTACCGGATCGGGCCATTCGAAGTCGAGAGCATATTGCTCGAACACGACGCGGTGGCCGAGTCAGCCGTGGTTTCGAGCCCCGACGAAACACGCGGCGAAGTGGTCAAGGCTTTCGTGGTGCTGTCGGCAGGGCATTCCGCCAGCGACGCGCTGGCCACCGAACTGCAGCAGTACGTCAAGTCCATGACGGCCCCCTACAAATACCCGCGAAAAATCGAGTTCGTGGATGCGCTTCCGAAAACGGTCAGCGGCAAGATCCGGCGCAAGGAACTGCGAGAGCGGGAATGGCAACAGGCCCACTAGGGGCTGGTGACAGAAAAAACTGAAAAGCAAGCGCAGGCGCGAATATGCTAAATTCTCGCGCTGGCGGAAAAATAACGCGGCTATGGAGTCCAACATGATTCGTATCCTGATAACATCCATTATCGTCATTTTGTGCTGCCTGGACACGGCCGCGGGCGATTTGCCCATTGAGACGATCCCCCGCAGCCAAACGCTGCCCAAGGACTATCCGGATACCTGGGTCTTTGCCTACGACTTCAATTTTTACTCGATCCTGGACGGCAAGGTGCTGATCGTCGACGTGGCGGCCGACAACCACAACTTCAAAGGCATCGTGGGCGCCAGTGGCTTCGCCTCTTTTCAGTACGCCCGCTCACGGCATGAGCTTTATTCGGCGCAGTCGTTTTACTCGCGAGGCACCTACGGTGTGCGCACCGATACGGTCGTCATCACCGACCCGCAATCGTTGCTGCCGGTCGGCGAAGTCATCCTTCCGACCAAGCGCGAGCAGATCGTCACCCAGAAGAACACCTTCCAGCTGACCGACGAGGAACGCATGGGGCTGGTGATGAACTTCACACCGGCCGCATCGGTCACCGTCATCGACCTGGTGAACCGCAAGGTGCTCGGAGAAGTTCCGACGCCCGGCTGCAACTTTATATTTCCCACGGGAAAACGCGGTTTTTCGACGTTGTGCAACGACGGCACGCTGGCGAGTTACGCCCTGTCCGCGGCTGGCGCCGTGACCGTCTCTTCCCGCAGCAAGGTCTTCATCGACATCGACAAGGACCCGCTCTTTGTCAAGAACGCGGTCATCGGCGGCATCACCTACTTCCCCAGCTTCCACGGACGCGTGCAACCGGTGGATTTTCGGGCGGAAACGCCGAAGATACTGGACGACTGGCAGATGGTGCCGGCGAAACTGGCCGCTGAAAACTGGCGCCCCTCCGGTTGGCAGGTGGTCGCCGGCGGCGACAAGCAGCTTTTCGTGCTGATGCAGCCCAACGGCAAGGACGCGTCGCACAAGGACGGCGGCAGCGAGGTCTGGGTATTCGATCCCGGGCGCGGCCGGCTTGCACGGCGCATCGAGTTGCGCGCACACGGTATCTCGATCGCCGTCACCCGCAGCAAACCGGCCTATTTGGTCGTTACCAACGCCAACATGTTCCTGGATGTTTACCGGGCCGACAACGGAGACTTCCAGCGCAGCATCTCGGTCGGGGACGCCGCGACGCCAATGGTTGTCTATACCAAATAAGTAATCGCTGTAATAATATACTATAAAGAGTTGAATATATTATGAATAAACTGGACAAATTCTTCACAAAGACCAGTCGGCGCGTTGCTCAGCGTTCGTCCCGGCGCAGTTTCCTGGCCAAGCTCGGCAGCGCCGTCGTCGGCGCTGCCGCGCTGCCGCTGCTGCCGGTTGCAAGGGGCGCGTCAGAAAAGAACAGCTATCCGGGCGTGGCGCCGCAGAGCACCGGCAACCCGATGGACCCGGGCGACCCGACCCATTGCGATTACTGGCGTTATTGCGCGATTGACGGCTTCCTGTGCAGTTGCTGCGGCGGTACCCAAAGCACCTGCCCGCCCGGCTCGCAACAATCGCCCCTGACGTGGATCGGCACCTGCCATAACCCCGCCGACAACAAGGACTATGTGATTTCCTACAATGACTGCTGCGGCAAGACCTCCTGCGGGCGGTGCCTGTGCAACCGCAATGAAGGCGAGCGCCCGGCCTACCGGCCACAACAGAACAACGACCTGAACTGGTGCCTGGGTACCCAGAGCGCCGTTTACACGTGCTCCACGTCGGTCATCATCGGTGTCGCCTGATGCGGCGGCTGCCCGGGGCCTGCATCATCGCCGCCAGCCTGGTGACCGCCACGGCCTGCGCGCAAGCGGCTGACACCGGCAAGGCGCTGTATCAGCGCTGTGCCGTCTGCCACCAGCTCGACGGCAACGGCATCCCGGGCGTTTTCCCGCCGCTGAAGAACCGGCTCGCTTTGATCGTGGCCAGCAAGGAAGGCCGTGATTACGTCACGATGGTCCTGACCGAGGGCCTGGTGGCCAACATCAGCATCGACGGTGTCAGCTACGTCGGCGCCATGCCCGCCCAGGACCTGAGCGATGCCGAAGTCGCGCGGGTGGTGCAGTACATCGCAACCGACTTCGGCCGCGCCACGGCAAAGCAGGTGCTGAGCGCCGCGGAGGTCGCCGCCATCCGCGCGAGGTTCGCCGGCGACAGGGCCGTGCCCGCCAAGGAATTGCGCACCCGGGTCGCGGTGCTCGATGCGCACTGACCCGCCCTCCCCGCTGTTCCGCCCGCTGGTGGTCCTGCTGGTCGTTCTTGCAGCGCCGCATTGGGCGGTGGCCGCCGGTACGCCGACGCGCCCCCCGCCGGAAACGTTGTGGATGCTGAATTGCCAGGGCTGCCACCGCGCTAGCGGCCAGGGCACCGCCAATGCCGTGCCCGCGCTCAAAGACGTCGTCGCCCGCTTCCTGTCGGTCCCTGGCGGCCGCCAGTACCTGATACGCGTGCCGGGTGTGGCCGGGTCACCGCTCGCCGACGCGCCCTTGAGCGAGGTGGTCAACTGGATGTTGAAACGTTTCGACGCGCGGCATCTTCCCGAAAATTTCAAACCCTACACGGCCGACGAAGTCGCCGCGTACAGGAAGATGGGCGCCTATGGTGACGAAGCCGGCACGATACGGGCAGCGCTGACGGCATCCTTTACCGGCCCTGCCCCGGCAAAGCCCCAGCCGTGAACGCTGGCGGGGTCGTTGACAAACGGCGAATTTGAGTCGCACTCGCCCGCCGGCGGTTCAGGGCCGGATGGCGACGCCTTGCTACTTTGGTATTAACCGATTAGACAGAGGTTCAATTCCACTGTCCGCTTGCTTGTGTGATAGTTACGCAAGTATTGGCACGGAAAAGGAAACAGCGGATGAGCGTTTCAGCAGAGTCTCAAGTGAGCGGCCTGGCCAATGATCCCGGATTGATCTCCGGCGAGGTCGAGGCATTCCTGGCTTCTGAGAAGAAGCTTTTCATCGGCGGACAATGGGTCGATGCGAATTCAGGCCAGACGTTCGAGGTCACCGATCCCTCGAGCGACCGGGTAATCGCCACGGCCGCCAAGGGGCAGGCAGAGGATATCGACCAGGCCGTGAGCGCGGCCCGGCAGGCATTCGAAGACTCGGAATGGAGCCGCATGCGCCCGATGGAGCGTGAACGGCTGCTGCACAAACTGGCGGACCTGATCGAGGAACACGCCGACACGATCGCCGAAATCGAAGCGCTGGACAACGGCAAATCGGTGGTGATCGCCCGCCACGTGGACATCAAACTCGCGGTCGAGGTCTACCGTTACATGGCCGGCTGGCCATCGAAGCTCGAGGGCCAAACCCTGCCGATGTCGGGCTCCCTGCTGCCCGATCACACCTTCGTCGGTTACTCCTTGCGCGAACCCGTCGGTGTCGTCGGCGCGATCATCGCCTGGAATTTTCCGTTCCTGCTGGCCTCGTGGAAACTGGGCCCAGCGCTCGCGGCCGGCTGCACCGTGGTACTCAAACCCGCGGAAGAAACACCGCTCAGCGCGCTTTACCTGGGGCAACTGATCAAGGAAGCCGGCTTTCCGGACGGCGTGGTCAACATCGTGACAGGCTTTGGCGATACCGCCGGCGCGGCCCTGTCCGCGCACCCGGACGTGGACAAGGTGACCTTTACCGGGTCAACCGAAGTCGGCCGCTTGATCGCGCGCGCGGCCGCCGGCAACATGAAAAAAGTCACGCTGGAACTCGGCGGCAAGTCGCCGACCATCGTTTTCGATGACGTGGACGCCAAGATGGCCATCGCCGGCGCCGCCAGCGCCATCTTCTTCAACCACGGACAGACCTGCTGCGCCGGCTCGCGCCTGTTCGTGCACTCCAGCCGTTTCGACGAAATCGTGGAGGGCGTCAGCAACGCTGCAGCCGGTCTCAAGGTCGGCCCCGGGTTGGATCCGGCCACCGAGGTGGGGCCGCTGGTATCGGCAACCCAGCGCGATCGCGTCATGGCCTATGTCTCCCAGGGCCTCGCCGATGGTGCGGAAGCCATAACCGGTGGGCGCGCGATGGACACCAAGGGTTACTATGTCGAACCGACCGTTTTCACGAACGTGGATTCCGCCATGTCGATCGTGCGCGAAGAGATCTTCGGGCCGGTCCTGGTCGCCGAGGCGTTCGACGACCTGGATGAAATCGCCGCCGCCGCAAACCAGAGCAGCTACGGCCTGGCCGCCAGCATCTGGACGAAAGACATCAGTAGGGTGCACCGCCTGGCACCGAAATTGCGGGCCGGCACGGTTTGGGTGAATTGTCACAACGTCCTCGACCCGGTCATGCCGTTCGGCGGTTACAAGCAGTCCGGATGGGGGCGGGAATTGGGCAAGGAAGCGGTGTATTCTTACACCGAAAGCAAGTCTATGTGCATCAATATTTGATTGTGGGGAAACTAACATGCTGGAGGAAATCACAATGTTACAGAAAAAAATCAAGGCAAAGAACATCCTCATGGGGTGGTTCCTGCGCTCCCTGGTGACCGTCGTCATGGCTGTACCCGTGGCGAACGGCGTCGCCATGGCGCAGCAGCGGAAAAGCGCCGACCTGATGGAAGAGATCACGGTGACCGCGCAGAAACGCGAACAGAATGTCCAGGACGTCGGTATTTCCATGACCACGCTCTCGGGAGATCAGATTCGGGCGCTGGGCTTGACCAACGCACAGGAAATTACCGCGATGTCCGCGGGCGTCAGCACGATGCAGCCGAACGGCGAGGCCAACTACGCCATCGGCATTCGCGGCGTCGCCAATAACGACTTTACCACCAACGTCGAAAGCCCCGTGGCGATCTATGTCGACGAGGTCTACATCAGCCAGATGTCCGGCGCGGGCTTCCTGCTGTTCGACATCGACCACGTCGAGCTCCTGCGCGGACCGCAGGGCACCCTGTTCGGACGCAACGCGACGGGCGGCCTCGTCCACTACATCACGGTGAAGCCGAATTTCGACGGCACCAACGGCTACGGCAGCCTCACCTTCGGCCGTTTCAACCGGATGAAAGTACAGGGCGCCTACGGCACGCAGCTCTCGGACACGGTGGCTATACGCGCCTCGTTCGCAACGCACCAGGGTGAGGGCTATGTCAAGAACCGGCTGATGCCGCAGTCCAAGCTCAACAACGCCAATGAATCGGCAGGCCGCTTCCAGGTGCTGTTCCGCCCGAACGACAAGCTGGACCTGCTGCTGAACGCGCGCTACGGCCACCAGGACATCCGCACGGGTTTCTTCGAGTACCAATCAGCCATCTATCCGACCGGCGAGGCCACGCCCGGCGTGCCCAACCCCGACCTGGGCGGTTATGTGGACACCGATCACAATGACTTCGCGGGCGACTACGACACGCCGGGGCACAACCGGCTCGACACCCGCGGTTACAGCGGCACGATCCACTACGATCTCGGATTCGGCCAGCTGACCAGCATCACCGACTACCAGACGGTCAAGCGCGACTACATCGAAGACTCGGACGCGTCCCCGGTGGACTACTTCCAGTTCTTCCTGACCACCGATGCAAAACAGTTCTCGCAGGAACTGCGCATCAACGGCGAGAGCGACCGGCTGAAGTGGGTCGGTGGTTTCTACTATATGAAACTCAACGTGGACGACTCCAACGGCGGCATCACCCGCGGGCTGTTCAACTCGCTGGCGAGTGTCGGCTTTTTCGGTCCGGAGGCCATTGGCCTGACCGTCGACGATCTCGGCATCAATGGTGTGCGCAATCCTTATTCGACCGACACCAAGACCTGGTCGCTGTTCGGCCAGCTCGAATACTCGCTGACCGACCAATTCACAGTGATCGGCGGCGTGCGCTGGATCAAGGAAAAGAAATCGCATTTCTACCATAATTACATTACGTGGTTCCCGGATACCTCCCGCAGCGGCCAGGACCCGAATGCGACGGATCTGTTCGACGCCATACCGGAGTCGCCGTATTCCAACAGCCGCAACGACAGCAACTGGGCCGCGCGGGTGCAGCTCAACTACCA
Source organism: uncultured Gammaproteobacteria bacterium (assembly GCA_963774415.1). Lineage (GTDB taxonomy): Bacteria > Pseudomonadota > Gammaproteobacteria > Xanthomonadales > SZUA-36 > SZUA-36. Next base: position 797,755 of record CAVZEU010000001.1, read on the forward strand.
GCCGAGCGACAGCCTGCTGCTGTATACGAGCTGGAACCGGGGTGTCAAATCGGGTGGGTACAACGCACCGCTGCTGCCCAGCGAATTCGCCCTCACGGACGCGTTCATGACCTACGACCCGGAGAAGCTGGACGCCTACGAGGCGGGCTTCAAGTGGGACAGCGCGGGCAAGCGCCTGCGTATCAACGGTTCCGCCTACTACTATGACTACCAGAACTACCAGGCCTTTTCCATCATCGGCCTGGACACGGCAACCCTGAACGCCCAGGCCAAGGTCAAGGGCTTTGAACTGGAAGCGACCGCCGCGCCGGTCGAAGGTCTCAACCTGCAGTTCGGCGCTGCCTATATCGACCCCGAGGTCACCGATGTACCCGGCCTGACGGTCGGCGCCGACACCAATGGTGACGGTGTCGTCGACGTGCCCGCGATCTTCCCGGGAGCCAAGGTCAAACCGGTGCAGACCCCGAAATGGAACCTGAACGGCCTGGCGCGTTACGAGTTCGGCGTCGGCTCCGGCAGGCTGGCGCTGCAGGTGGACGCCAACTACCGCGCCAAGCATTACTTCGCGCTGACCAACCTGCCGGCATCGACCGGCAGCAGTTACGTCGTCAGCAACGCATCGGCGACCTACTATTTCAAGGATGACCAGTGGAGCATGCGCTTCTTCGTCAAGAACCTGACGGACAAGCACTACCTGGTGCAGACCTTCGACCTGTCCGGCACCGTCAGCAACGGCGGCCTGTTTGGCCTGATCGAGGAGTACTACGGACACCCGCGCATGTGGGGCGTCAACCTCAGCTACGCCTTCTGAAAGCGCGCGTTCGAGGCCACGGGGAACCACCGCCAGGCGCAGTGGTTCCCCGTCGGCTTTTCTGCCTTCCCCTCTGCACCAGTGCACTCCGACCGCCCGCCAAGAGCCGCGGACGGGCGGAACGATAGCAAGCCAAACCAAAAGATAGTGATCCTGACCAACCCGGTCGTGGGCTGCACGCACCGCGTCGCCCGTATTGACGCCCGCGATACCCTCCCTGCGTAACCAAATCCCGCTCCACTTCGTTTTCTTGAACGAGTTATTTCGGTTCACCTTCTTGGTGGCCCGAAAATTGCATCACTACCATTGAACACGTTGACATGACCTTTGGCATATGGGGTCGCATTTACACTGTGTTAGTGTATTACATATATATAACACCGCAGTATAATTTCCGTCCATGAACAAGCGGGTATCGAGCATGAAAAAATCAGGACTATTGCTTTTGCTGGTGCTGGTCGGCGTCGGCCTCCAGGGCTGCATGGGCTCGGCCAACGGCAAGGAAGAGACCCCGGAAAAAGACCAGGCAGCAGCCATCCCTGTCGAGGTTGCAACCGTCAAGAATGGTGATATCGCCGCTTTCTACTCCGGCACGACCACGATCGAGTCGGACAAGCAGGCCACGGTCGTATCCCAGATAACGGGCGTGGTGCTCGAACTGCACGCGGAGGAAGGGGATTTCGTCAAGGCCGGAACCGTACTGGCCAAGGTCGAGACCGACCGCTATCGACTGGAACTCGAGCGCGGCGACGCGCTGCTCAAGCGGCTCGAGATGGATTACCAGCGCAAGCGCGAACTGTACCGGAAGCAACTGGTGAGCGCCGACGATTTCGAGCGCGCGCGGGCGGACTACGAGGCACAAAAGGCATCCGTCGAACTGGCGGAACTGGATTTGCATCATACCAGCATCAAGGCGCCGATCTCGGGCTATGTCGGCGAGCGCCTCGTTCGCGTCGGCAACCTGGTGACGGTCCACCAGCCAGTTTTCCGCATCAACAGTTACGACCCGCTGCTGGCCGTGCTGCACGTTCCCGAGCGCGAATTGCGGGTTTTGCACAAGGGCCTTACCGTCAGCGTGAACCTGGGCGCCCTGCCGGACAAGACTTTCCATGGCGAGGTGACCAGGATCAGCCCCGTGGTGGACCCGGCGACCGGTACGTTTCGCGTTACCGCCGAGATCGATGACCCCCAACATCTGCTCAAGCCCGGCCTGTTCGGCCGTGTCGACATTCTCTACGACCAACGCAAGAACGTTCCGCTGATACCCCGCAGCGCAATTGTCACCGAAGACGAAAACAGCCATGTCTTCGTCGTCAAGGATGACAACAACGCCGCATTGCAGCCAATCACGCTGGGTTACGAGCGTAACGGCCTGGTGGAGGTCGTCAAAGGATTGAGTCCCGGGGAACGGGTCGTCACCGCCGGCAAGGGCAGCTTGAGCGATGGCGCCCGCGTGGAAATCGTGGGTCTGCCGCAGGCCCAGCCCCGCACCTGATCCAGCAGCCTGGATTCGCATGAAAACGCTGAAGCTGGTGGAGATCGCCACACGCCGCCATGTCGCGATTTCGATGCTGGCCGTCACGCTGGTGCTGTTCGGCCTCATTTCGCTCAAGAGCCTGCCGGTCAACCTGTTGCCGGACCTCTCCTACCCGACCCTGACGGTGCGCACGGAGTACCAGGGCGCCGCGCCCGAGGAAATCGAAACGCTGCTGACCCGGCCGGTGGAAGAAGCGGTCGGCGTCGTCAAAAACGTCATATCCATCAAGTCCGTCTCGCGAGCCGGGCAATCCGACGTATTGCTGGAATTCGCCTGGGGCACCGACATGGACCGGGCCGCTCTGGATGTGCGGGAAAAACTCGAATTGCTGCAGTTACCGCTGGAAGTCAAACGACCGCTGCTGTTGCGTTTCAACCCCGCCACCGATCCCGTCATGCGCTATGGGCTGTTCATTGGCGACGGCGGGGCGGCCACCAACGAGACCAGGCTGAAAATGCTGCGGCGATATGCCGACGAAGAAATCAGGAAAGCGATCGAACCGGTCGACGGTGTGGCCGCAGTCAAGGTTTCCGGTGGCCTGGAAGACGAAATCCAGATTCAGATCGACCAGCAGAAGATGGCCAGGCTCGGCCTCTCGCTGGAGGAGCTTACAGGCCGGCTGGCGGCGGAAAACCTCAACCTGTCCGCCGGGCGCCTGGAAGAGGGACAGCAGCGGTACCTGGTCCGCACGATGAACCAGTTCCAGTCGGTCGACGAGATGGCGGCGATGATCGTCGTCCCCGGGGCCGCCAACCCCATCCGCCTGCGGGATATCGCCAACGTAACCGCCGGTTACAGCGAGCGACAGGCCATTATCCGCATGAACGGCCGCGAGGCCGTGGAAGTCGCGATCTACAAGGAGGGTGACGCCAATACCGTGCACGTGTCTAGGGGCGTCGATGAACGGGTCGCCAGCCTCGAGAAAAAACTGCCGCCCGGAATGAAAATGCAAAAGGTCGATGACCAGTCGGTCTTTATCGAACACGCCATCAGCGAAGTGGTCAATGCCGCCTTGCTCGGCGGCCTGTTGGCCGTGCTGGTCATCTTCCTGTTCCTGCGTAACTGGTGGTTCACTTTGACAATCGGGCTGTCGATCCCGGTATCCATCATCGCCACTTTCTTCCTGATGGGCCAGGCCGGCATCTCCCTGAACATCATGTCCCTCGGGGGCATCGCGCTGGCGACCGGTTTGCTGGTCGACAACGCGATCGTCGTGCTGGAAAACATTTCCCGCTACCGCCACGCCGGGGACACCCTGATTGACGCGGCGCGCAAGGGCGCCAGCGAAGTCGGCGGCGCGGTGATCGCCTCGACGCTGACGACGGTCGCCGTGTTCCTGCCGCTGGCCTTCGTCAAGGGCGTGGCCGGCCAATTGTTCCGCGACCAGGCGCTGACCGTAGCCTTTGCGCTGCTCATCTCCCTGGGCGTGGCGATGACGCTGATCCCGATGATGGCTTCCGTGCGTGGTAACGGCGGCAAGGCCCCGGAAGGCGGTTCCCGTAAACCTTCCGCCCGGCTGCAACAGCGCTACGACCGCCTGCTGGCCTGGGCGCTCGGGCACCGGGCAGTGACCCTGACCTTGGCTGCCGCGCTGCTGTTGCTGTCCGCCCTGCTGTTGAAAAATACCGGGACGGAACTGGTCCCGCAACTGCAGCAGGGACGGTTCGACGTCATGCTGGAAGCCGCGCCGGGCACCCCCCTCGAGGGTACCGATCAAATCCAGAGCGCGCTGCAGGAATCAGCCTCCAGGGACCCACAGGTGCAATTGGTCTACGGCGTGGCGGGCTCCGGTAACCGCATCGACGCCAACCCGACGGAAAGCGGTGAAAATATCGCTCGCATGCTGGTCGTCATGAAGCCAGCGGCGGCGGCCGCGGACCAGTCTTCGCTGATCACGGCGCTGCGTCAGAAGGTGCGGCATTTCGCCGGCCTCGAGGCAACGTTCACGACGCCGGAACTGCTCAGTTTCGACAAGCCGCTGGAAATCGAGATACAGGGCTATGACCTTTCCGACCTGCGCCGCACCAGCGATGCCGTGGTCGAACGCCTGCACACTTCCGACCGCTTCGCCGACATCGAATCCAGCGTCGAGCACGGTCACCCGGAGATCCAGATATTCTTCGACCAGGAGCGCGCCGCGGCACTGGGTCTGACGGTAAAGCAGATATCCGACCAGGTGGTGGGCAAACTGCGCGGCCGGGTGGCCACGCGCTACAGTTGGCGGGACCGGAAAATCGATGTCCTCGTGCGCGCCGCGGAAAAACAGAGGCAGTCCATCGACGCCGTGCGCGAATTGATCATCAACCCCAAAAGCGAACGGCCGGTGCCGCTCTCCGCCGTTGCCGACATCCGGGTCGGCGAAGGGCCTTCGGAAATCCGCCGCAGCGGCCAGGAGCGCATCGCGCTGATACGGGTCAACCTCGCCCATGGCGACCTCGGTTCCGCGGTATCTGAAGCGCAGCGCCTGCTCAGCGGCTTGTCCCTGCCGTACGGACAGTCATTGCGGATACGCGGGCAAAGCGAGGAAATGCGGGCCTCGTTCAACTCGTTGCTGTTCGCCCTGGGCCTGGCCGTTTTCCTGGTCTACCTGGTCATGGCCTCCCAGTTCGAATCGCTGCTGCACCCCTTCGTGATCCTGTTTTCGATACCACTGGCGGCCGTCGGCGTCGCCCTGGCGCTGTGGCTGACGCAAACGCGTCTGAGCATCATCGTCTTCATCGGGCTGATCATGCTGGCCGGCATCGTGGTCAACAACGCTATCGTGCTGGTCGATCTGATCAACAAGCTGCGCGCGGGGGGCATGGAGCGCATGCAGGCGATCCGGGAGGCGGCGCGCCTGCGCCTGCGCCCGATCATGATGACCACGCTCACCACCATCCTGGGCCTGATGCCGATGGCGTTCGGTCTCGGTGAAGGCGCCGAAATGCGCACGCCGATGGCGATCACCGTGATCGGCGGCCTCCTGACCTCGACGCTGCTCACGTTGCTGGTGGTGCCGGTCATGTATTCCCTGCTGGACCGGCGCCGGAACCCGGCCGTGGAAACGGCCCCGGCCGCAGCCGCGCAGGGCTGAGCCATGTCCCCTGCCCGTTTTGCCATCAGGCGCCCGGTAACGATCATCATGCTGTTCGTGTCGATGGTCGTGATCGGGCTGATCGCGAGCCGCCTGCTGCCGCTCGAATATTTTCCCGCGGTGGACGTGCCGTTTATCGTCGTGGACATCCCGTACCAGGGCTCGACACCGAAGGAAGTGGAGCGGGAGATCACGCGGCCGGTGGAGGAGGTGCTCGCCACGCTCAGCGGCATCAAGCGGCTGGAATCCAATTCCTCCTCCTCGGGCGCACACTTCGAGATCCAGTTCGACTGGGGCGCCGATGTTGCCGTCAAGGCCGTGGAGGCCCGTGAACGCGTGGAGGCGATCCGTAACAGCCTGCCCGGGGATATCCAGCGCATCAATGTCCTCAAATTCAACTTTACCGATCAACCCTTGCTGACCCTGCGTATCTCCAGCGACCGCGACCTCTCGACCGCGTACGACATGCTGATGCGGCGCCTGGTGCGCCCGCTGGAAAGGATCCCCGGGGTGGCGCGCGTCGAGTTCCAGGGCATCGAGCCCAGGGAAATCCGCATCGAACTGGACGCGGGCCGGGTCGTCGAACACGGTATCGACCTGGCCGCTCTACAGCACCGGCTCGAGCAGGTGAATTTTTCCGCCTCGGCCGGGCTGATACGCGACAACGGCACCCGTTACACGGTCAACCCCCGGGGCGAGTTCACCAGCCTCGATGAAATCCGCAACCTGGTGATCACCGACGGCGGGCTGCGTCTGCGTGATATCGCCGACGTACGCTATGACAGCAAGCGCCGAAACTACGCCCGGCACCTCGACCGCAAGTACGCCATCGGCGTCAGCGTCTACAAGGAAAACGGCGCCAACCTGGTCGACGTCGGCCGCCGCGTCATGGACGAGGTCGACCGCATTTCCAAGACCAGGGAAATGCACGGTATCAGGCTGTTCTTCCTGGAAGACCAGGCCAAGGGGGTGACGGAATCCCTCAGCGAATTGCTCAAGGCGGGGCTGCTGGGGGCTCTCCTGTCCCTGTTCGTGCTGTATTTCTTCCTCCGCAACATGGCCACGACCTTGTTGGTCTCGCTGTCGGTTCCGGTCGCCATCACGATCACGCTCGGCATCATGTATTTTCTTGGCCTGTCGCTGAACATTCTCTCGATGATGGGCCTGATGCTGGCCGTCGGCATGCTGGTGGACAACTCGGTGGTCATCAGCGAAAGCATCCAGACGGAGCGCTCCCGCAGCCCCGATGATCCCGAGGGCGCCGTTTTACGCGGCGTTCGCAGCGTCGGGCTGGCCGTGGCCGCGGGCACGCTGACCAGCGCCGCGGTCTTTCTGCCCATCATTTTCGGCGAAAAAGACCAGATTTCGATTTTCCTGACGCACGTCGCCTTGGCCATCGTGGTCTCGTTGTCGATCTCGCTCCTGATCGCGCAAACCATTATCCCGCTGGTGGCCGCACGCCTGCCGGTACCCAAACCAAGGCCGGCGGGCCTGATCGAGCGCCTGAAAACGCGCTACGTAAGGCTTCTGCGTTGGAATATGCGCCACCGCTGGTGGGCCGCGCTGGCCGTCTTGCTGGCACTGGGCTCCGTCGCCATACCGCTGAGCGTGGTCGAAACGGACATGTTCCCGCGGGACCAGACTCGCAACCTGTTCCTGGATTACCACCTCGACGGCAATTATCCGCTCGACAAGGTCAAGCAGGCTGTCGACCAGGTGGAGAATTATCTGTATGACAACCAGAAGCGCTTTGAAATACGCGCCGTCTATACCTACTACAACGAGGAGGGCGTGGCCCAGGCCTCGATCCTGCTCACCGACGACGATATGGCGCAGCGCTCTTCCGAGGATATCGCCAAGGACATCCTCGGCGGCATGCCGAAACTGGCCATTGGCCACCCCGATTTCAATTTCGACCGCAGCGGCGGCAAAGACAAGCTGGGCATTACGCTGACCGGATCCTCCAGCGAGGTGCTCGAGCAACTGTCACGGGACGCCGTGCGCGTACTTGCGGCCGCACCCGGTCTGACCGGGGTCGTCTCCGAAGCCACGATCGGTGACGAGGAACTGCAGGTCAGGATCAACCGGGAACGCGCCAACATGCTCGGGTTCTCGACCCGGGACATCGCCGCGACGGTCGCTATCGCACTGCGCGGGGTCAACCTGCGCGAGTTCAAGGGTAAGGACGGGGAAATCCCCGTGCGCCTGCAGTTCCGCGATGCGGACCGCAAGAACATCGCCGATTTGCGCGACCTCAAGCTGCGCAACGCAGCGGGTGTGCAGGTGCCGCTGATGGCGTTGGTCGACGTCACACGGCAATCGGGGCCGACGCGCATCAAGCACATCAACCGGCAGACCGGTCTGCGGGTCACCGCGCAACTGGACGGCATCACCGCCGACAAGGCCAGGGAAGTCATCAAGCAGCGCATGGAACTGCTCAAGCTGCCGCCCGGTTACGCGTGGAAGTTCGGCAGCGGCTTCGACGAGGACCAGAAGGCCATGCAAAAAATGGTGTTCAATATCCTGCTGGCCATCGCGATCATTTACATGGTGCTGGCGGCGCAGTTCGAGTCCCTGATCTATCCGGCCAGCATGATCTGCACGATACTGTTTTCCGTGGTCGGTGTTTACTGGTTTTTCCTGCTCACGGGCACGACGTTCACGCTGATGAGCATGATCGGGATCCTGATCCTGATCGGGGTCGTGGTGAACAACGGCATCGTGCTGATCGATCACGTCAACCAGCTTCGCCTCGAAGGCCTGGAGCGCGACGAGGCCCTGGTTCGGGCCGGCCGCGACCGCCTCCGGCCCATCCTGATGACCGTCGGCACGACGGTGCTGGGGCTGGCCCCGCTGTGCTTCGGCACGACCCAGGTCGGCGGCGACGGCCCGCCCTATTTTCCGATGGCGCGGGCCATCGTAGGAGGGCTGTTGTTTTCGACCGTCGTCAGCCTGGTCTTTTTGCCGACGATCTACACGGGGCTGGATGCGATGCGCGCCTGGCCGTGTAGATTTTCCCGCTGGGTCCTTGCGACAATGCGGGCCACGGTACGGTTACTGACCTGGCCGCTGAGGCGTCTGGCCGGCCTGATCGGAAGCGCACGGCAGCCTGCCTTGGCGCCAAAATCACACGCAGTCTCACGCCAGCATCCGTAGTTGATTCGGCATCGGCCATGCCGGGATCAGGTCTGTAAAGGTTATGCTTCAGACAACGAGGCTGCACACGTCTTCTATTTCACGATCGAACCGTTTTCTGCCGCTGCCCGCAGCGCTTCGACAATCTGCCCGACCTCGGCGCGTCTGCGATAATTGTTCGGCACGAAAGCCCATGCGATCACTCCGTCCGGCATCACAACGTAAGTGGCGGGGTCAGGAAATGTGAATGAATCATCACCATTAAGGGCGGTGACATCGATATTGAGCATCGACAGCAGCTTACGATGGGCTTCCGGCAATTCAAAGACAAGGCCGAATGCCTCGGCAATTCGGCTGCCCACATCTTGCAGGACATCGAACGGAACTTCAGAGACCACCAGATCGAGGACCTCCTGTGCAGCACCGGTTTCGGTCAGTATTTCAAGCGCGTTTGGCTTTTCCGGAGTGATTGCCACGAGCTGTGCGCCCTGCGTTTCGATATCGCCCAGGTGATCCGCATACTCCTTAATCTGGAGGTTGCAATACGGACACCACAGGCCCCTGTAGAACGTCAACACCAAAGGCCCTTCTGCGAGATAATCGTCAAGGCGTTTGACCGCGCCATGTTGATTCGTCAGCGCGAACGCCGGTGCGCGATCACCCGGTTTCTTTGCGCGCTCGATGAAATCGAGTGCGCTGATCTCGCCCGCGCCCTGTTCAATCAATGCGGACAGCTCCGCCGGAAAAGCTTTTCTGAAACTTTCTATAGTTTCCCTAATTTTCTGATTTAGCATAATTTATCCTGACAAATTGCATGTTGCAGTCCGAAATGCCCGGTATCACCCGCCTAAGTTTATACAACACCTTTGGCGACCGCGAAAGATCATTGACCGAAGCACTGCAATTATATTTCAAACGGCCCTCGACCGTATCTTTGACGAGATCGGGCCCAACTCGATTGCGCCCGAGGTCATCACGCAGATGTTCCGTGAAGTATGCCGTATACGCGCTGCCGATCCGGAGGCCAAGGGCTGCATGGCCGCCGACGCACGGCAGTCCACGCCAATGCACATACAACCTGTCAACCGACGAACCTGGTTGTGCGTCACCGCCGACGGTATATGACTTCACCGTTGAACAGTGTCATATCCACCTTGGTGTCGGCGATTTCGCGCGCGTGGCCCGATTTGTAAAGATCGACGATGTTGCGGTCCAGCACGGCCAGATCGGCCTTCTTGCCCACCTCGATGGAACCGGTGATCTTTTCCTGGTTCAGGGCATGCGCGCCGTTGATCGTGTAGGCCGCGATCATCTGGTCAATATCGAGCGCCTCGGCGGCGTTCAGCGGCTGGCCGCCGTCGGCTCCCTGCCGCGTCACGCCGACGGCCATGTTGACGAACGGCCGCGGCGAGCGGTCGTCGACCGGCGCATCACTGCCGGCGACCGGGACAGCGCCGTACTCCATGGTGCTGCGCACGGGGTAACTGTTGCGCATGCGGTAGCTATCGGGGTCATAGAGACCGCCAGGGCCGGTCACATCGCCCAAAAACGGCATCACGGTCATGTCGTAGGCCGGCAGCGTCAGCGCCCAGGCGTAAGTCCAGGCCAGGTACAGCCCCATCTCGCCGATGCGGCGCTGATCGGCCGGGTCGACCAGTTGCAGGTGCGCCAGCGTGTGACGCCGCGGATTACCGCTGCCCGGCTTGACGACCTGCGCCAGCGCGTCCAGCGCGACGCGTACCGCGCGGTCGCCGATGGTGTGGATGTGGATCGTAAAGCCGGCGGCATCGAGGCGCCGCACGTAGGCCCTGATGAACGCTTCTGGGTCGCGCAGCACACCACGGGAGACCGTGCACTGTGCCGGGTGGAACCCATGTTCCGCACGGAACGCCTCGACCGCCGCGGGCTTCAGGTAGCGGTCCTTTTCCGCCCGGGTTTGCCTGCACAACTCGCTGCCGGTGTCAACATAACCGGTAACCTTGAGGCTGCCGGTGCTGGCGTCGTAGTCGAAGCGCGGCTGCAGGTAGGGCCTGAGCACGGCAGCGTTCGGCAGCGTCGGCGGGTCAGCGTAGGGATTGCCCTCGAGAACGCCGTCGGCAAAAATCTTTGCCGCCGTCGCGTGGATCAGGACGGAGTGGCTGAACGCTTCGCGGTTGCGCCGCAGGATCTCCATCATGTCATCGAGACGGAATTCCCCGCTGACGGGGTCGCGATAGTCGAGCGGGTCGAGGCGGGTCGCGACCTGGATGCGGAAGTGCATGTCGCCGGACTCCTCGAACGCTTTCAGATAAGGCAGGAACGCGACGTCCAACGCGGCGTCCTGCACCGACGTAATACCGTTGCTCGCCAATACCTGCCCGATCGCGGGCAACAGCGGACCAAGTCTGTCGGGATCGTCCTCCGACGGCGGCGACACGAGTTGCCGGGCCTGCTCGTTCAATTCGCCGTTGGGCTCGCCATTGTCGTCAACGCCAACAAGGTCACGGTAATCGGCAAAAGTGGTCGCGAGGGTCCCCGCGTCCAGGCCCACCGCATGGCCGCTGGCGTCGGTCGCCATAGACAACGCCCGGCTGTTGACGGCGCCATGGTGCCCGTCGTTGCCCCACAGGATGATCGGGTTCTTGGTGGAGACGGCGTCAAGCGCTGCGCGCAGCGACGGCAGCCCCTCGGAAACCTGGTTCCCCTCCGAGAAATTCCACATCGTCACCGCCAGCCACTCCCCCGGCGCCGGGTGGTAATGCCTGATGCAGTCGCGCAGGTAAGGGACCATCTCCTCGAGGCTCATCGGTTTGCTGTGAAGGCTGCACATATCCGGTTCGACGATGCCGAAGGTATGAATATGCGCATCCTCCAACCCCGGCAGCAGCAGGCGGCCGGCCAGGTCGATAACCCGCGTCTGCGGGCCTTTGAGCCGCTCCACCTCGCGGTTGGCGCCGACCGCGCTGATCAGGCCGTCCTTGACGGCCACGGCCTGTGCCACGGTGCGGTCGGCATCCGCCGTGTAGACATAGCCATTGAGTAATACCAGGTCGGCCGGTTCCCGCGCGGTCTGGGTCCGGGCGCCGCATGCCACCAGCGCCAGGCCGAGCAACAGGATCGGCCAATGGACCGTCTTTGAAATCGTCTTGTTTTTCATGCTCCCTCCACCTGCGGTCACAACCTCGCCGGCGATCGACCGCGGCACCATTGTTGCCCGATTCCAGACCGCAGGGCAAGGTTCTGGCCCGGCGTCGCCGTCGGCGGGCAGCTACCAGCGCCCGCGTATCAGGCCCGCTCCACCAGGTGAATAGCTGGAGCCTTGATCAGCACCGTCAACTCCATGCCCGGACAAAGTCCCAGCTCATCACAGGCGGGTTGGGTCACGTAGGCAAAGAGCGGAAACCCGCCATCCAGTTCGACCCGCGTCAGGGGGCTGCCCGGCCGCAGACTGACGACACGGGCACGCAGCCGGTTGCGGACACTGCTGGCGATGCCGTCGTCGCGTTGCAGGATCACTTCCTCGCCGCGAATACAGACGACCACGTCCTGCTTGAGTTGCTCCGGCGCCACCGCAACCAGCCTGGCCCGGCCCACCTCCACCGTTGCCAGTTCGTCGCTGACCCCGAGGACGCGGCCCGGCAGCAGGTTCTCCACCTGTACGATGCGCGCGACCTCCGCGTCCGCAGGCCGGTTGAACACGTCCAGCACCGGCCCGCTCTGACGCACCGCGCCGGCGCTCATTACGACCAGCTCGTCACCCAGTGCTATGGCCTCGTCGCGGTCGTGGGTCACCAGCAACACGGGAATGTCGCAGCCGGACAGGTAATCCCGTAATTCGCCGCGCAGCCGGTCGCGCAGCCCGGCGTCCAGCGCCGAGAAAGGCTCGTCCAGCAACAGCAGGCTCGGCTGCCCCGCCAGAGCGCGCGCCAGCGCCACGCGCTGCTGCTGGCCACCGGACAACTGCGGCGGGCGCTGCTGTGCGACCGCGGCAAGGTCGAATCGCTCCAGCATCTCACCGACGCGCCGCGGGCGCCCCGCGGCCGGCAGGCCGTAAGCGACATTGCCGGCCACGCTGAGGTGCGGAAACAGCGCGTAGTCCTGGAAGACGAAACCGGCGCCGCGTTGCTGCGGTGTCAGATCGATACCCCGCCCGGAATCGAACCAGGTTTCTGCGCCCAGCCGTATATGGCCGGCCTGCGGCATTTCCAGGCCCGCGAGGCAGCGCAACACCGTGGTCTTGCCGCAGCCGGAAGGCCCGAACAGGACCGTCACGCCCTGGCCCTGTACGGAAGACCCACCGAAGTCGCCGCGTATGACCGTGCCCCCCGGGTAACGCCTGCTGAAACGGGCGCTCAGCGTGCTGACCATGGAAGAATAACCCTGCGTTGCAAGCCATAGGTGACGACGAGCACGCCAAAAGAAAATACCAGCAGCAACAGCGACGTCCGGTTGGCTGCCGTGTAGTTCAGCGTCTGCACCTGGTCGTAAATCGAAATCGATACCGTGCGCGTAACGCCGCCGATATTACCGCCGATCATCAGTACCACGCCGAACTCGCCCATCGTGTGCGCAAAGCTCAACACCATGCCCGAGAGCACGCCGGGCCACGCGAGCGGCAGCGCGACGCGAAAGAAGGTCGCCAGCCTGCTCACGCGCAGGCACCAGGAGGCCTCGAGCAAGCGCCGGTCCACTGTCGCCAGCGCCGCGGCGAAGGGCTGCACCGCGAACGGCATACTGTAGACCACCGAGGCCAGCAGCAGTCCCCCGAATGTAAACGGCAGGCCATGGCCGAACACCGAAGCGTAAAGGCGACCCAGCGGGCTGAGCGGCCCCATGGCCACCAGCAGATAGAAGCCCAGGACGGTTGGCGGCAACACGATCGGCAGTGCGACCACGGCCTCGACAAAAAACTTGCCGCGCCAGCGGCTGTTGGCCAGCCAATGGGCCAACGGCAGACCCAGCACGACCAGAACGAGCGTCGTGCAGGCCGACAGGCGTACGCTTAACCAGACGGCTTGCCAGTCCATGACCCGTCGCCTCTGCCTGTGGGCAGTGCGTAGCCGAAACGGTCCAGGATGAGGCGCCCCTCATGCGTCTGCATGAAATCGCGCAGGGTCCTGGCGGCGGACGCGTTGGCGGTCCGCTTGAGGATGATACCGCCCTGCTCTATGGCCGGGTACGCCTCCTGTGGAATCGCCCAGAAATGGCCGGACGCCCGCATATGCGGACCCAGGGCCAGCGACATTGCAAGGATGCCGACATCCGCGGCGCCGCTCTCGACGAACTGGGCGGTCTGGGCGATGTTCTCCCCCAGGATAAGCCGCGGTTTCGCCTGCCGGTAAACAGCGAAGGATTTGAGGGCGGCCAGCGCGGCTGCGCCGTACGGCGCGAGTTCAGGATTGGCGATCGCGATCTTGTGCACGGCGGGCGCGAGCAGGGACCGCATGCCCAGCGACGACACGTCCACGGGCGAGGCGTTGGGGACCCAGACGACGATACGCCCCTGCGCGTAGGCAAACACCTTGCCGCCGAGCGCATAACCGGCGGCGGCCAGCCGCTCCGGGTAGCGCATATCCGCCGACAGAAAGATGTCGTAGGGCGCGCCGGCCTGCAACTGTGCATAGAAATTACCCGAGGAACCGTAGCTGACGTTGACCTTGACATCCGGGTGGGCGGCGTGGAATGCGGCCACCAGTTCATCCAGGGCATAACTGAAATTGGAGGCAGCGGCCACGGCCAGTTCAGCGGCCGTCGCCGCCGGCGCTGACGCAGCCAGCGCCAGTGCCAGGACGGCAGATTTGAACAAGCGGGAATTCACGGCGCCGAAACCTCGCCGATACCGTGCGCGTCATACCCGGGCAGCTCGCCGACCATGCGCCGGTGGCTGCGGCTGCGCAGCAGGCTGATCAGCGCCCGCACCCGCGCATCGCCGGCCAGGGACCGGGGAAAGCAAAAGTCCAGCAACTCGTCGTGCACAGTGAGAAAATTCAGCCCGGCTTCCTCGGCCACCAGGCGCACGCAAACCCCGGCGTCAGCCCAGCCGGCCTCGACGGTTGCCGCTACCGTCGCATGATCTCTCACGATGCGGCCGCCGGCGGGCTCGCCGCCAAGCAGTTCGTCCAGGCATTCGCGCGCGGCCGCGCCCGGTTCGCGCATGGCCCAGCACAGCGACCGCCCTGCGAGCGATGCCAGCGAAGGGCTGCTCCCATCCCGCGCCACGGCCACCCCGGCCTGCCAGCGGGCCGCCCGCACCAGGCGATATTCTTCACCGAGCACGCGCGCAACCGTCTCACGGTTACGGTCGGGCTGCTCCGGTGTCGAGCGGTGCAACCCCGCCACGTGCACCAGCCCGCGCCTGAGCAGGTCCAATGCCGCCGCCCCGCCGCGCTGCAGCGGCAGCAGGCGAAAACCGCTCCGTTTGCGGTATGCGGCTGCCAGCAAGCCCGCCGAGGGATCGCAACAGGCCAGCACCAGCGTGTTTCCGGCCGCCTCCGGATGCCTTTCCCCGGCAACGCCGCTGCGCCAGATCCCGTCGTGCCGAGCGGCCCCCGGCACCGAGGCCTGTGCCGGGTAGCGCAGTTGCCGGCCACCGACCTCCGCCTCCCAGTACCGGCACGGATCCGACGCTGGCTCCCAGGCCCATTCCGGCTGCCCGGAGCCCGTTCCCGCTGCCAGCGGGCCGAACAGTTCCTCAACCGTGCATTCCAGCGCTCGCGCCAGCGCCAGGGCCGTGGCCACGGACGGGACCAAGCGCTCGCATTCGATCGCGCTGACAGAGGTGCGCGGTATCCCCGTGCGACGCGCCAGTTGCGCCTGTGACCAGCCGCGCGAGCCGCGATGTCGCGCGAGTGGGTGAGGCGTGACAGTGGTTTTTGCCATGATCCTGTCATTATATGACAGGATCATAGATATGGCCAGACTATACCCGGCGCGGAAAAACACCGATGTGCATTCGGGGCTTCCCCGGAGCGGGAGACTATTGGCCTGACAATTCCCGCATGCCCTGCTCCAGCCCGTTGACGGTCAGCGGGTACATTCGCTGCCCCATCAGCCGCGAGAGTATCTGGATCGAAGGTGTGTACTCCCAGCGGTCCGTCGGCTCGGGGTTGAGCCAGATGGCTTTCGGGTAGGTCTCGAGCAGGCGTTTAATCCAGGTTTCGCCCGCCTCCTGGTTGACGTGCTCGACGCTGCCGCCGGCGAAAGTGATTTCGTACGGGCTCATCGTCGCGTCTCCCACCAGGATCAGCTTGTAGTCGGCCGAGTACTTGTGCAGCACGTCCAGCGTGGGCGTGCGCTCGGTGTAGCGCCGCCGGTTGTCCCTCCAGACGCCCTCGTAAACGCAGTTGTGGAAATAAAAGTACTCCAGGTGTTTGAATTCGCTGCTGGCCGCCGAAAACAGTTCCTCGCAGACGCGCACGTGGTCATCCATGGATCCGCCGATATCGAGGAACAGCAGGACCTTGGTGGCGTTGTGCCGCTCCGGCACCATCCTGATGTCCAGGTAACCCGCGTTTTTGGCGGTAGCCGCGATCGTGTCGGGCAGGTCCAACTCCTCGGCCGCGCCTTCGCGCGCAAAACGCCGCAGCCGGCGCAGCGCGACCTTGAAGTTGCGCGTGCCCAGTTCCACCGTGTCGTCGAGGTTTCTGAATTCACGCCGGTCCCAGACCTTGACCGCACGGCGTTGGCGCGACCCATCCTGCCCGATGCGTATGCCTTCCGGGTTGTAACCATAGGCCCCGAACGGCGAGGTCCCACCGGTGCCGATCCACTTGCTGCCGCCCTGGTGGCGCTCGTTCTGCTCTTCGAGGCGCTGCCTGAACGTCTCCATCAGCTTCTCCCAGCCGCCCAGCGCTTCAATCCGGGCTTTCTCCTCTTCGCTGAGACCCAATTCCATCTGCTTGCGCAGCCATTCTTCGGGTATATCGTGCCCATCTTCGCCGAACAGGTCCTCAACGCCCTTGAAGTGGGCGGAAAAGACGCGGTCGAAACGGTCATACAGGGCTTCGTCCTTGACCAGGCAGGCGCGTGCCAGGTAGTAGAATTGCTCGACGTCGAAACGAATGACGCGTTTTTCGAGCAATTCCAGCAGCGTCAGGAACTCCGTGATCGATACCTTCAGACCACCCGCGCGCAGGAGAAAGAAAAAACTGACCAGCATCGGTCTTTTACACCTGCCTCAGCGGGCGTTTCTCTGGTTCAGGAAAATCAGGCGCTCGAACAGGTGCACGTCCTGCTCGTTTTTCAGCAGCGCACCGTGCAGGGGCGGCAGGGTTTTGCGCCGGTCGTCGCTCGCCAGCGCCTCGGGCGGTACGTCCTCCGCCAGCAACAGTTTCAGCCAGTCGAGCAGTTCCGATGTCGAAGGCTTTTTCTTCAGGCCCGGCACGTCGCGCAGTTCGTAAAACGCGTTCAGCGCCTCGCTCAGCAATGCCTTTTTCAGACCCGGGTAGTGGACTTCGACGATATCCGCCATGGTTTCCTTGTCCGGAAAGCGGATGTAGTGAAAAAAGCAGCGCCGCAAAAACGCGTCCGGCAATTCCTTTTCGTTGTTGCTGGTAATGACGATGATCGGCCGGTGCTTCGCCGCGATCGTCTGCTTCGTTTCGTAGACGTAAAACTCCATGCGGTCGAGTTCACGCAACAGGTCGTTCGGAAACTCGATGTCGGCCTTGTCGATCTCGTCGATCAACAACACCGGTTGGGTATCCTGCTCGAAGGCCTCCCACAGCGGCCCGCGGATGATGTAGTTGGCGATATCGTGGACCCGTTCGTCACCGAGCTGGGAATCACGCAGGCGGGCCACGGCGTCGTACTCGTACAACCCCTGTTGCGCCTTGGTGGTCGACTTGACATGCCATTCCAGCAACGGCCGCTGCAACCCGCGGGCGATCTCCTGCGCCAACTGGGTCTTGCCGGTGCCCGGCTCGCCCTTGATCAGAATCGGCCGGCCGAGCGTGACCGCCGCGTTGACGGCCGTTGTCAGGTCCTCGGTGGCGACATATTGGTCGGTGCCGGTAAAGCGTTGCTCGGACATAATCGATCCATTCCTTGAAATGGCTCATTTTACCCCGCGTGCCGGGTGCCTTGCGAGTACGGCGGGCGCACTGCAAGGCATATCACCATTGAACCGTTCTATACTTTTACTATCAACCGGAGTGAAATCGAGGTCCAACGGAGCGCCTGGTATTGAGTGGTTAAAAACACGTTGCACAGCGAAGGCCGAAAACCTGACACGCCCGTGGAATCGAGCAGCACCGGGGCCTTCGACTTTCGCTGGGTTTGATCACGCAAAAACTTCACTTCCCGCAGGCTTCTTACCACACGATCATTCAATGGCCACAACCGACGATCATTCCAGCACGATCCGCTTTGCCGAGTTTCGCTTCTACGCCGAATTGAATGATTTCCTGCCCGCAAACCAGAAGCAAGCCAGTTTTTATTCGCCTTTTTACGGCCGCCCTGCCATCAAGGATACGATCCAGGCCCTGGGCGTCCCCCATACCGCCGTCGACCTGATCCTGGTCGACGGTCAATCCGTGGATTTTTCCCATCGGCTGACGGGCGGTGAGCGGGTCGCCGTCTACCCCTTGTTCGAGCGGCTGGATATCAGCCCGGTGACGCACCTGCGCCCCAGGCCATTGCGCCACACGCGTTTCATTCTGGACGTGCACCTGGGCAAGCTGGCCCGGTATCTGCGAATGCTGGGCTTCGATGCGGCCTACGACCGCGGTTGGAAAGACGAGGCGATTATTGATCTATCCATCCGCCAGCAGCGTATCATCCTGACCCGCGATCTCGGGATCCTGAAACAGAACCGTGTCACGCACGGTTACTGGCTGCGGCACGACCTGCCCAAGGAACAACTACTCGAAATCCTGTTTGCGCTGGACCTCTTCCGGCAAATAAAACCCTTCACGCGCTGCATGGAATGCAACGGCCAGATCAAACCGGTCGACAAGGCCTCGATCATGGGAAAAATCGATTCAAATATATTGCGGCGCTTCCATGAATTCTGGCAGTGTCAGGATTGCATGAACATCTATTGGCGAGGCTCCCATTACGAACACATGCTCAGGCAAGTCGAAGCACTCGCGCAGACGAATCCCTGCCCGGGACGGCCGAGAAACTGACGTCCAGCGCCGCTACCCGGTAAAGCGCCTGGCCGGAAATTTTGCGGTAATTGTGCCCGGCAGATGATGTACGTCAAATACTTCATAGGCAAAAGACGCTAAATTGATGCTGCATACATGGCCATTGCAGAGCAGAGAGGTTGACATGAACGTCAGTGAAATCATGGCAAACAAGGTGCAGATGGTGGACCGGGCAGATACCCTGGAAACGGTAGCCAGGCTCATGCAGGAGCATGACATAGGCTGTGTCCTCGTGGGCACGGATGGAAAGCTGGAAGGTCTGGTCACTGATCGCGATATCGTCATGAAGGGCATCGCCGGTGACCATCCCCCGAGCCAGTTGAAGGCCGCCGATGTAATGACGGCCGATCCAACCTGGTGCAACGCCGAAGATACCATCAAGCAGGCCGCGGTCATCATGCAAGCCCAGCGAATCCGCCGCCTGCCAGTGCTGGATCACCAAAAGCGTGTCGTCGGAATCGTTTCACTTGGTGATATTTGCACGCATACGTCGCACAGGCTGGCGGGTGAACTGATCGAAGAGGTCTCGACGCCCGTACACCGGGAACTGGCCAAAACCGCCTGAGCCCAGGCCGCTCGCGGTATGCGCTTGAGGCCTGGCGCCTCAGGGATTGATATTGTCCCTTACCACCCCCGTCTTTCTGCCCGTTATCGAGCTTTGCAGCGGCTGTGCAGGGCTTGCCAGCCAAACCGCTGACATGGGTGATCGGAAGCACGAAACGCGCTGGCGCTCCGCGCCGCGGTGGATGTCTGCCTGACAGTCTGAAAATGGGCCGCCGCGGCCGCTCTTTTCTCGGTCATGGCTCCGCCGGCCGCCAGCGATCGACGGCCTGACGCATTTCCACTGCCTGCACGCGCTGCGCGCGCGGCCAGCGATTTTCCAGCCAGGCAGGGGGCCACAAGGCCTGGCCGCGCCCGGCAGGCAGCACCAACTCCAACTCGAACACCCATAATTTCGGCGCTGACGGAGAAAAGCCCGGCGCGGCGCGCATGACCTTCCCGCGTTTTACGAACAAAACGATCGAGGGTTTGGCCTGCCCCAGGCTGAATGCCTGTTCGATAAGACGGTGTCTTTGGCCCCGCGCATCGACGATAAAGACCGAGAACCGGTAGGCCTGCCGTGCGCCCGCGGAGAAGACCGGCAGCACGTCGAGGTCCCGGCCATTGCCGTCCTGCCGTAGCTTCACCCCGATGAGTTGGACCGGGTTGTGAATATAAATATCGCGAAGCTTTTCGATCGAGGCTGCATCCTGCGAGATCGCCTGTCGCACCAACTTGCCGCACTGCTGCTCACTGTATCCCCAACTCGACCCGAACAGGGAACGGCGCTGACGCACCCGTTGGCAGAACTGGGGTTGGCGGAAATGCAGCGCCAGTTCCTGGTAACACATGGAACGTTCGTAATACGAGCGGTAACCCTCTGGATTGAACCACAGGGCGGTGTGTGACTTCCGCGCAGGTATCGTCTCGCAGCGCGCCTTTGCGGCCGCCAGCCGCTCACGGTAATCGGCCTGCACGTAAGCGCTGAGCAACAGGCCGCAAATCACCAGGAAGGCAAGGTTGCGTCGAGGCATACTGTCTCCAACAGCCGGGTAATGCCGGACAGTTACCATAAGCCAGGTCGATGACAATGAATAACCCGGCCGCCTGGCCGGCGTCATACTTTGAACGCCTTTGTCAGCGGGAGCTGCCTGATTCTCTTCCCGGTAGCGGCGAAAACGGCATTGCAAACGGCTGCCGCCACCGGCGGCAACGCCGGCTCCCCCAGGCCCCTCGGCTCTTTGCCGCTGTCGGCGAAAAGGATTTCGATCCGCGGCGCCTGGTCGATGCGCAACAAAGGGTAATCGTGAAAATTACTCTGCCCGACGACACCGTCGCGTAGGGTTATTTCCCCCATCAGGGCCACGCTCAGCCCGTCGAGTATCGAGCCCTCGACCTGGGCACGGGCGCCCTGCGGATTGATCACCCGGCCGCAATCCACCGCGGCGACGATTCGGTCAACCTGGAGACGGTCCGCGTTGATACTGACCTGCGCGACCTGCGCGACCCAGGCGCCCTGGTCGTAGCAGGCGGCGATACCGCGGCCGCACCGCTTCTCGCCGTCACGCCAGCCGTGCGGACCGTGCCAACCGGCCGCTGTCGCCGCTTGGCGAATAACGCGCCTGAGCCGGCCTACATCCAGGCTGAAGCGCTCGGTAACCCGAACCTGGTCACGCTCCCCGAGTAACTGCAGCAGGAACTCCAGCGGGTCGGCGCCGGCACGGTGGGCCAGTTCGTCGATCGCGCTGCCAATCACGAACACGTTGCTCGACGCCGAGACGGCCCGCCACTGGCCCAGCGGAATACGCGACGGAATATGCACGTGCTCGAACAGCAGGTTCGGGACCAATCCGGCCGGAAACGTATACGGGTCCAGTTCGGTGTCTGCCGGCGGGTCTTCACGCTGCAGGAATGCCGCCCGGGAGTGCCCCGCCAGCTTGTGATGCCAGGCGCTGATGCGCCCCCGCTTGTCCAGTGCGGCCCGTATGCGGTGAACACCGGCCGGGCGGAAATAGTCATGGCGCAGGTCGTCTTCGCGTGTCCAGACCACCTTGACCGGGCGCTTCACCATGCTGGCGAGCAATGCCGTGTCGATGGCGAAATCGGAATAGTAGCGGCGGCCGAAAGCCCCGCCTGATCTGAGGACGTGTATCACCACCGCCTCCGGACCGAGTTTAAGCGCCTTGCCCACGGCCTGCGCCAGGTCGCCCGGGTTTTGCGTCGGTGCCCAGATTTCGATCTTCCCATCGTGGAAGCGGGCGCTGCAGTTCATCGGCTCCATTGGCGCGTGCGCAAGCAAAGGCACCTGGTAAATGGCTGTAAAAATATCGTCTTGAGCACCCAACAGTCTCTCGGGGCCACCATCGCGCCGCACCCGGACCGCGGCGCTTTCGAGCCCGGCATGAAAGCGCTCGTACAAGGCGTCGGTGTTTTCGAGCTGCTCCGGATAGCGCCACTCGACCTCGAGCGCCCGCGCAGCGCGTATTGCCGCCCACGTGCTGTCCGCGAGCACGGCAACGCCGGAGACAAAATTGGGGTTGTTCGGCTGGATGATGCGCCCGCCGTGCTGCTGGTTGGAAAGCGCATACACGGCGCGCACCCCCGGCAAGCCCAGGGCCGACCCCTTGTTGAAGGACCGCAGCTGACCATCGCTGACGGGACAACGTCGGACTACCGCGTAAAGCATTCCGGGCAACTCCAGGTCCAGCCCGAACAGCGGTTGCCCGCTGATGATTCGACGCAGATCCACGTCGCTGTGTGATTTGCCGATGACCCGGAAATCCCGCTCCGACTTGAGCGTCGGATCGGTCGGTGGCTGCAGACGCGCGGCGTCCGCCGCGAGTTCGCCGTAGGCGGCCACACGGCGGCCAGAAGCATCACGGACCCGGCCGTCGGCAGTCGTCAATGACGCCAGCGGCAACTGCCAGCGCGCCGCGGCGGCCCGCAACAACATTTGCCGTGCGGCAGCCCCGGCCTGGCGCAACGCCTTGTAGTTGAGACGGACACTGAGACTGCCGCCCGAAAACTGCAGGTCCTGACCGGGCAGCCAGTCCGCCTGTCTTACGCTGACGTCGGCCAGCCGTACATCGAGTTCCTCGGCCAGTATCATCGGCAGACTGGTTTTTACGCCCTGCCCCATTTCCGGGTTCTGGGCGAACAGGTTGATCTTGCCGCCGGGAGTGATCTGCACCAGGGGATGGAGCACCGCGCTGCCGCCGGCCGCGCTGGCCCGGCTTATGTACCGCAGGCCCAGTGTCAAGCCGGCGCCGCCCATGACGCACAACCGCAACAGACCACGACGGGAAATTCGAGGCGACATATCCTGGCTCCCAGAAACCAACGGCACGATAGCACGGCGGGGCCCGCTTCGCCGATGGCTTGCGGCAGGCGGAGCCCGACACACGATATTTGGCGACAACAGACGCGTCGGGGCCGTATTGTTGCATGCATCCTGCCTCAATCGGTCAGGCGTTCAGTTGCCCCGACAAAACGAAGTGGGTTCAATTGCCGGCCGCGGACAACTGTTTAAAAATATCGTTACCCGCTTGGCTCTGGCTGATTGCCCGTTCAACAGGCGACAAGCGGATCGTTCAAATGGAGGCGCTTACGATGTACCCTGGCACTTTGAAACGACTGACCAGATTGCTTTTGGCGGGACTGTTGCCCGTTGCCGCCATGGCGGATTTTTCCGAAACACAGTTACAACTCCACCCCCGCCACCCTGGCGACGGCCCCTTTATCATCGAGGTCAGCGGCAGTTGGCCGAACGACTGCCATCCCGGTGAACAAAAGCCGGTGATCGACTCCTTCGACGGCAGCAGAGCCGTGATCAGCTATGAAATCATCGTGGTCCACGTAACCTGCAACGACACCGAGACACCTTACCGTTCCCTGATCGACATGAGCGGCGCCGCCCGCGAGACCGCACCATCGGGCGCTACGCTGGATATCGAAATCCATTACGACGACGCGACCCTGCTGCGGACCGTCGACCTCGTATGCCCGCAGAACGTAGGTTGTGAAGCCAGCAACAGCCCGAAACCGGAAACCGGCCTGTATGACAACCCGCAACTGGCAAATCAGGGTTTGTTGGTGGCAAGACAGGGCGCGGCAACGGGCATTTTTCCACTGGGCTACGATGTATCGGGCGCCCCCGAATGGTTGTACAGCGGCAGTCACATGGTCGAAAACACATTTTTTACCAAGATCCTGCGTTTGCGCGGTGGCGATTGCATTGGCTGTCCTCCGACCGGGGCGTTACCGGAGATGCTGCCGGCAGGCTATATCAGCGTGCTCGCGGACCGCCCGGGCTCGTTGCAAGTCAAGGTCAATGATGGCCTGTTTACCGAATTCAAGAAATCCGTGTATGGTTATGCCACCTTTCGCGTCGGCCCAGCGGGGGAACAGACACTGATTGACCTGGCCGGCCGCTGGGCCATCAGCGAAAACCCCGACAGTGGCACGCCGCTTGGCAATCTCGCGGCATATTTCCCGGGCGCATTCGAGATCGAGTTGGACGACATCGTCAAGGCCCTGCCCGATATCCAGCAGGACGGGCAAGTGCGCTACCTGGTCAGGAACCTGCAAGGCGACACGCTGGGAGACCTGTTATGCAAGGGGCAGACTGACCCGGACCGGGGCACCAACCTCTGCGAATTTGTCGACGCTGCCGACCAGGCGGAACCGCTGTTCGTGTTTTCCCAGGAAGGCCCCTCGAGCCTGTCGATTGAATACGGCCGTTCCGTCGACGGGGATGGTCTCCCGCCGGGTGGCAAAATCATAAGACTGGACTGACATCACTGGGCCGGCCACATATCGCCGCCCGTGGCGGCGTGCTGCGCCGCTGCGTTCGGGATGCCAGCGGATCACTGAAAACCGGGTCTGTATACTGGAAGCCATCTGAACCCAGGTCCGTCACACGGCATGCGGGTTTTTAGAGATAGCTCTGCTTGACGGTTACCGGGAACCCACTCATGACGCGACATTCGACCAACCTGCCACGCGCACGGATATTTCTATTCGTCGTTCTGCTGGCCCAAACACTGTATGCAGCCGCTGACGGTTCGCCACCGGCGCTTCGAAGCGGCCCGGAAAAGGTCGCCCTGCTTGAACTTTACACCTCCCAGGGCTGTAGCAGCTGCCCACCCGCAGACCGCTGGTTGAGTGGACTTGGACGGAACCCGGGGCTTTGGAAACAGTTTGTGCCGGTGGCTTTCCATGTCGACTACTGGAACTACATCGGCTGGCGCGACCCATTTTCCCGACACGGGTTCGGTCTGCGCCAACGCCGCTATGCCACAGAAGGCGGAGTCGGCGTCGTGTACACGCCGGCGGTCCTGCTCAACGGCAGGGAGTGGCGCAATTGGACCCGCGGCGCCGTGCCGGGTATTGCGGATGAGACCGCCGGCATACTGACCGTCAAGCGCGCCGCCGGATTTCTGTCGGTTGCGTACGCCCCTGCCGTTCAACCCGGTACGGAACTGTTCGCGAATGTTGCCCTGCTCGGCTTTGGCATGGTATCGAACGTCACGGCGGGGGAAAACCGGGGCCGGACGCTGGTGAACGACTTTGCCGTGTTGGAGCTGAAGCACGTGATATTGCTCCGGGATCACGGTTCTTTCAGGGCGAGATTGCGTGAATTCGAGCCGAACGAGGCAGCCGCCAACGCCGCGTTGGCGGTCTGGATCAATAATTCGGGAAGTCAGAAGCCGTTACAGGCGGTTGGCGGATGGTACCGGTGACCCGCGCGGACGGGGTTCAGTTCAGCCGGCGGAGGTGACGCGCAAGGGGCAATGCCGGACCGTTTGGCAAATTTTTATTTTAAAGAATTTTAATACTCGCTTAACCGGCGCTGCTGCATACTCTGCGCGGACCAAGCAGGAAGCGCAGCAGATGAGCGAATTGCGAGACCTACCCCAGGTCGTGGCAGGACTGAGCCTGGCGCATATCGATGAAGAAACGTGGTTGCATGAATCCCCATGCGGGCATTTTCACCTGCACCTCATCGAATCCACGGCACGCTCGCGCGCAAGTGTCGAAAATTACATCGCCGAGGCCTACGCGCGCGCGTTCGAGGCAAAACTGAGTTGCTTCTACCCGTCCATCATCGTGCTGCATGACGAGCAGGAACACCTGCTGGGTGCGCTGGGTCTGCGTTCAGCGCGGCGCCAAACCCTGTTTCTCGAGCGGTACCTGCGCCGGCCCATCGAATGCGTGATCGCGGACCACGCGGGACCGACCTGCCGGGCCAATATCGTGGAAATCGGCAACCTGGCCATCTCGTCGGTGGCGCAGACCTACTCGATGATCACGCTCATCGGCGAGTGGCTGCGGCATTACGGCATCCACTGGGTGACGTTCTCGTTGACACGCTCCCTGCGCCAGATGTTCCAACGCGCGGGTGTACCGGTTTACGACCTCGGCGCCGCGCGGCCGGAACGGGTCAGTGGCGACCGCAACGACTGGGGAAGCTACTACTCATACCAGCCGCATGTCGTTGCGATACCCGTGCGTGACGGCCTGGCCCGGTTCCAGGCCTCGCGCAGGACGGCCATCGCCATCGCCGCATGTAGCTGAGCGCATTCACAATGTCTGTGTTCGACGTCATCCGTAACCACGGCATGCACCCTTTGATACATAGCGGCGCAGGCCATTACCGCGCAGACGAGTTTCTCCGCAAGGTGCGCTACCGCAACCGGCTGCTGCGTCAATGCGGCGTCCGGTGTCTGGCCCTGCTGGCCGATAACAGCCCCGAATGGCTGATCACGGACCTGGCTGCGCGCCTGGCCGGTGTCACACTGATTCCTTTGCCGGCTTTTTTCACGCCGCGGCAATTGCAAAACACACTCGAGGCCGCTGCTGCCGATGCGCTCGTTACCGATTCGGCCCCGCTGCCGGGCTTCCGGCCGACGGTCCGCCTGACGCAGACGCTGTCGCTTAGCCTCCGCCCTGCCACCGGCGCCGCCATGCCGGCCGGCGTGACCAAGGTTACATTTACCTCCGGCACGACGGCGGAGCCGAAGGGGATCTGCTTACGGGCCGCGGCCCTTGACGCCGTGGCCGCCTCGATCGCCGAAGCCACCCGCGCCGTGTCGGTCCAGCGTCACCTCTGCGTGCTGCCGCTGGCGGTCTTGCTCGAAAACGTCGCCGGTGCCTATGGTGCACTGTTGCGCGGCGCCGAACTCGTCGTCCCGCCGTTGCATGAACTGGGCTGGAACGGCAGCTCATCGTTCGACCCCGCCTGCCTGCTCGAGTGCCTCTACCGGTACCAGCCGCAAAGCCTGATCCTGCTGCCACAGATGCTGAAATCGCTGGTGATCGAATTGACGCGCACGGGCCAGCGGCTGAGCGGCCTGCGTTTCGTCGCGGTCGGCGGGGCGCGCACGCCGGCCGCTCTCGTCGAAGCCGCAAGGGCGCTGGGGCTGCCGGTATACGAGGGCTACGGCCTCAGCGAATGCGGCTCCGTGGTCAGTCTCAATGTGCCGGGCAAAGACTGCCCCGGCAGTGTCGGTGTGCCGCTGCCCGGTCGCGAAGTCCGTGTATCCCCGAGCGGCCACATCGAAATCCGGCAGCCCGGTTACCTCGGCATTCTGGGCTCTTCGTGCGACATTCCCGAGTGGCTGGACAGCGGCGACATCGGCCATTTCGATGCAGACGGTTTTCTCCACATCAGCGGCAGAAGCAAGAACCTGCTGATCACCGGTTTCGGGCGCAATATATCACCGGAATGGGTGGAATCCGAACTGCTTTACGAACCCGGCGTCTTACAGGCGATGGTGCTGGGTGACGCCTGGCCGGCACTCGGCGCCCTGCTCGTGACCGCGCCGGGGGCGGATGCCGAATTGGCCGTCCGGCAATGCAATGCCCGCTTACCCGACTACGCCAGAATCGGCGCCTGGCGCCGTGTCGAACGCATGTGTGCCGAAAACGGCCTGGCCACGGCCAATGGACGAATTCGCCGTGAGGGCGCGGGAGAATTCAATCACGACCTGATCGAATCCATGCGGGCACAAATCGAGGACCGTTGCGGCAAACCAGCGGCCGCCGTGTCTCTTGCCAAAAATAAAGGACAACAATGTCATTTTACTCAGAGCTGACCAAACGCGTTGCCCCGGAGCGGCAGCAATTCATGGCCATACCCATCATCGGGGAAGCGCTGGAAGGACGTATTGGCGTGGAAACGTACATTGCATTCCTGCGCGAGGCGTACCACCACGTCAAATACACGGTGCCGCTGCTGATGGCGTGCGGTGCGCGCCTGCCCGAACGGCTGCAGTGGCTGCGCGAGGGCGTCGCCGACTACATCAGCGAAGAAACCGGCCATGAACAATGGATTCTGGACGACATCCGCGTGTGCGGCGGCAACAGCGATGCGGTTCGCCGCGGTTTGCCGTCCCTGGCCACCGATATCATGGTGGCCTTCGCCTGGGACACCGTCCTGCGCCGCAACCCGGCCGGCTTTTTCGGCATGGTGCTGGTGCTCGAGGGCACCAGCGCCGCGCTCGCAACGAGGGCGGCCGAAGCGCTGCAAAAAGCCACGGGCATAGCCGACGGCGGCTTTAAGTACCTCAGCTCCCACGGCTCCCTGGATCAACAACACATGGAGCACTACCAGCGACTGATGGACAGGCTGGACGATCCTGCCGACAGGGAAGCCGTGGTGTACACGGCGCGGGTCATGTATCGGCTCTATGGTGACATTTTCCGGTCCCTGTCCGCCGACCGGAATCAGGCGGCGGCATGACGGCGAAGAGTACAAGCCATCCGCTTGCGGGCAAAAGAATCGTATTGACCGGCGCCTCCGGCGGCATCGGCCGGGTGTTGTCCAGGCACCTCGCCGAAGCAGGCGCCGATGTGCTGATGGTCGACATTGCGGCCGACAGCCTGCGTCAACTGGGCGCCGACCTGGGCCAGCGACACGTCGCGGCGGATTTGCTGAACGCGGCCGACCGCGCCCTTGTCGCACGCCGCGTCGGTGATGACTGGGGCACGCTCGACGCCCTGGTCAATTGTGCCGGCATCAACGCCTTCGGCCTGCAGGACGCGGTCAGCGACGAGCAGGTGGAGCGCGTGCTTGCCGTCAACCTGACCGCACCGATCCTTCTGACCCGCACATTGCTGCCGCTGCTGCAGCGGGGCCGGTCGCCGGTCATCGTCAATATGGGTTCCGTTTTCGGTCATATCGGCTTCGCGGGTTTTTCGCTCTACAGCGCCAGTAAATTCGGCCTGCACGGTTATACCGAGTCGCTCAGGCGGGAACTGGCTGACGGCCCCGTAAGGGTCGCCTGGATCTCGCCGCGGGCGACGCGCACGGCGATGAACGCGGGCGCCGTGGACCAACTCAACGAGGCATTGAAAGTCCGCTACGATCAGCCCGAACGCGTTGCCCGAGCCGTTTGCGGGGCCCTTTCGAGACCGCGCGGCGATCGCGTACTGGGCTTCCCGGAAAAATTCTTTGCCCGTTTGAACCAGTTGTTTCCGGCGCTCGTCGACCGCTCGCTGAAGTCGCAGTTGCCGCTCATCAGGAAATACAGCCACATGCAAAAGGAGTCAAAAGCATGAAAAATACGATCATTACGCTGACGCTTGCCGCCGGTTTACTGCTCGGCGCACAGGCCCCGGCCGCCATGAACGACAGCGTCATCAAGTTGCAGAAACGGTGGGCCGAGGTGCGTTACCAATTGCCGGAAAGACAACGCAAGGACGGCTATAAAGATCTTGCGAAACAGGCCGACGAGGTCGTGGCCTCACAGCCGGCGAACGCGGAAGCGCACATATGGGCGGGTATCATCTATTCCACCTGGGCCGGCGACTCGGGGCCCTTTGGCGCCATGAAGCGCGTCAAGCACGCCCGCAAGGAGTTGGAAAAAGCGCTCGAACTCGATCCCAAGGCCCTCGATGGCGCCGCCTACACCTCACTCGGCGCCCTGCTCTACCAGATTCCCGGGCTCCTGGGCGGTGATGACGAACTGGCCGGGAAAGACCTGCGCAAGGGGCTGGAAATGGACCCGCAGGGTATCGATGCGAACTATTTCTACGCGGCTTACCTGGCCGACCAGAAGCGTTACCAGGAAGCCGAAAACTACCTGAAGGCTGCCGCGGCCGCGCCGGCACGCCCCGGCAGGGCGGTGGCGGACGCTGGCCGCAAGCACGAAATCGAGGAACTGGAACAGAAGGTCAGGAGCAAGCTCGAATAGGGTATGAGAACTCAGGCGGTCCACGGCGTGTGTGCCAGCCGGATTCCTGCTAACCTGAAACAGGGCCGCTGCAAGCGGTATGCCAAAACCCATGCAGCGGGTCCTGTCGACCAACACGTTGGAGAGAGCTCATGCCGTGAGCGTTAACACCAAAACATTCAGCGGTGGCTGCACCTGCGGCAGTGTGCGCTACCGCATGGAATCCCCGCCGCTGTTCGTGCACTGCTGCCATTGCCGCTGGTGCCAGCGCGAAACCGGTGCGTCCTTCGCCCTCAACGCGATGATCGAAAGCGACCGTGTGACGCTGCTCGAGGGAAAGCCCGAAATGGTCCCGACGCCATCCAACAGCGGCAATGGCCAGCAGATATGGCGCTGCCCGGTATGCCGTATCGCCCTCTGGAGTCATTACGCGGGCGCCGGCGAGAAGATCGCCTTCGTCCGTGTCGGTACGCTCGATGAAGCCCACCGACTGCCGCCCGATATACACATCTTCACCGCTTCGAAACAGCCCTGGGTCGTCATTCCGCCGCAACAGGCAGCGGTGCCGGAGTACTACGACCGTAACGAATTCTGGCCGCATGCGAGCCTCGAGCGCCGGCGCCGCTGTCTCGAACCGGGCCAGTGAAATCCTGACCGGTCGACGTATGCGGCTGTAGCGCAAGATTCCGGAAGACGGTTTCCGCCAACGCGATCACAATGCCAGGCACCCGATCACTTAAGGAGTGCCCGACATGTTGAAGCTTTACGATTACCTGCCCTCGCAAAACGCATACAAGGTGCGCCTGCTGCTCGCACACCTCGATATCCCCTGCGAGACGATACCGGTCAGCATTTTCGAGGGCGAAGGCCGAAACACCGACTTCCTGGCCCGCAACCCGGCCGGCGCGGTGCCGGTGCTGGAACTTGAGGACGGCCGCACGCTGCCCGAATCCAACGCCATCCTGCTGTACCTGGCCCAGGGCACGCCCTACCTGCCCGAGGATCCGTGGCTCAGGGCGCAGGTCGCGCGCTGGATGTTCTTCGAGGAGGACTACGTCCAGAACGGCGTGGCCACGCTCCGGCACTGGGCGCTGACCGGCAAGGCCGCACGCCGCAGCGAAGAAGCGCTTGCCGGTAAGCGTGCAATCGCGACGAAAACCCTGCAGATTCTCGAAGGCTGGCTGGAATCACGCGATTTTCTCGTCGATTGCGGCTATACGGTCGCCGACATGGCGATGTATGCTTACGTCGGTTTCGCCGACGAGGCCGGTCTGCCGATGCACGAATACCCCAATGTCGAAAACTGGATCGCGCGGGTACGGCAACAACCGGGGTTCCTGGCGACGGTCCATCCCTACTCCATCGACCCGGCTGCCGTCAATGAACTGCCGTAAGAAGCCCATCGACTGGCCGCGTGCGCTACTTGGCGCCTGCCGGGTCATCGAGACCAGCGAGACCGCCCCGAAACTGGGCGATTTGGCTGGACAGCTCGGGGTCAGCGCATCGGAACTGCAGCGTCAGTTCAGGCGCCGTCTCGGCATCAGCCCGAAGGCCTATGCACAAGCCCTGGCGCTGCATCGCCTGGCGCGAAATGTGGCTCACGAAAAAACCACGCTCGACGCGGTTTATGCGGCCGGCTTCGATTCGGTGGCCGCCGCCTACGACAACGCATCGAGACGCCTCGGCGTCTCGCCGGGCCGCCTCCGCGGCGACCTGGCCATCGACTGGTGGATGGGCCTGTCCGACCTCGGCTGGATGCTGATGGCGGCGACACGCAAGGGTATCTGCTGGCTGGCTTTCGGCGAAGAGCCGGGCGCGATGCTGGAAGACCTGCGGGCGGCCTTTCCAAAAGCCCGGCTTTCGAATAACGAGGATCGGCTGGTCGACTGGTTCAACCGTGTTCGTGATTTCATATTGCTGCCGCGCGCGGCGCTGGACCTGCCGCTGGACGTGCAGGGCACGGCGTTTCAGGCCAGCGTCTGGAAGGTCCTTGCCAAGATCCCGCTGGGCCAGACCCTGTCGTACTCCGAGGTCGCCAGGCGCCTCGGCCGCGACAAGGCGGTGCGCGCGGTCGCTTCGGCCTGCGCCCGCAACAAGCTGGCGCTGCTGATCCCGTGCCACCGCGTGGTCGCGGCGGATGGCGGGCTCGGCGGTTACCGCTGGGGTACCGAACGCAAGGCCGCGCTGCTCGAGCGCGAGCGGGGCTAAACCAAAGTTCCCAGTCAGATTTTCGAAAATATGAATCATTTGTGCTATTTTCTAAGAAGAATCCCGTTCCCTTGGCAAGTATAAGGAGAGAATGCAATGCCATCGGTGAAACCCCTCTGTGCCCTTAGTTCCAGACTTCTCGTCGTCGTCCTGTTGTCAATGCTCGCCGCTGCAAGCACACAGGCTGCCGATAAGCGCTTTATCAAGAAAACGCTCGCGGTCGCCGAGTTCGAAAACAAGGTCACGAATGCCACCGTCGGCAATGGCCTGACCGAAATGCTGACCAACGCGCTGGTCGACACGCACCGGTTCGTCGTGTTGGAACGGATCAACCTTTGGGAAGTCATGAACGAGCAGGACCTCGCCTCCAGCGACCGTGCAGCGGTCGCACTGAAGAGCGCGCAACTGGGTAAAGTGGTGCCGGCTCAGTTGCTGATCATCGGCACGATTACCGAGTTTGGGGAAGGCGCAAAGTCAGGCGGCGGCGGTATCAGCGTTATGGGGGTTCGCCTCAAATCCGGCGGCTCAACGACCAAGATCGGGCTGATTATCCGCATCGTGGACACCTCGACCGGTGAAGTGCTCGACTCGGTCAGCGTCGAAGGCGAAGCGAAGGGTAAATCTTCATCGGGCAGCGCCTGTTTTGCCGGTGTATGTACCGGTGGCAATTCATCTTCTTCGGAAAACTATGCCGGGGCAGCCGAGGTTGTGATCACCAAGGCGGTCAATGAGATCGTCGACCGCTCCGAAGGCATCCCCTTCCAGGGCAAGCTCATACGTGTGAACGGCAACAAGATCTACACGGACACCGGCAAGCGCAACGGGGCCGCCCGCGGTGATGTTTTTACGGTCTACCAACCTGGTGAAGAGTTGGTCGACCCGGACACCGGTGAATCGCTGGGCAGCGACATGACCGCCGTCGGTTCCGTGCGCCTGGTCGACGTGCAGGAAAAGTTCGGGCGCGCGGTGATGGCAACAGGCGGCGGCTTTGCAAAAGGTCAGATACTCAAGCCTTCAGCGCTGGCCAACTCCGGCTGGGTAGCGCCAAAATGAGCCGGGCATGTGGACAATGATGAACGCCGGCTTCGTCGCGAGCGAAGACCGTCGTGAAGCGATGCTTGCGTAAACTCCCACGGGCACTGCGGGCGCAATTCCGACCGTCTGCGGCGCGTTCCATGAGGGTCATGCTGTATGCCCTGGCATGCAGCTTCGTACTTTTTTCCAGCGAATCTTTCGCCCGTCCCGGCGAGGCGCTCCGGAGTCACCCCGGTCTGCAAGATTATTCCCGGAGTCGGCAAGCCCTGGCGATGTACTATCGCCAGTTGGCGCAAAAGCGCAAAACACTCGACACCTCCGATTTCGACGCCAAGACACTGGCCACCCGGATCGGTCCCGACGTGACGGCGCTGTTTCACTTCGTTCGCGACAAAATCGCCTATCAGGCCTACGCCGGCGTACTGCGCATGCCGCCCGGAACGCTGATGTCGAGCGCGGGCAATGCGTTCGATCAAAGCCTGTTGCTGGCCGCACTGCTGCGCGCTGCCGGTTACACCGCACGCTTCGCGACAGGCCATCTCAACCGGCAGCAGCTGGATGAGCTGATTTCCTCCGGCGGCCGGCGACCGGCGGCGACCGTGCCGAACCTCGAGCGGCGCCTTGAAAGCCTGGACCGGTCGGGTCTGCCGGGAGAGCAGCTGACCACTATTCGGCGTAACCTGCGGGCAGGCTTGCGCAGCTTTGTCGCGACGCTCGACACCGGTCTGAATCAGGATGTGGCGCTCCTTTCCGAACAGTTACAGCATGGCGGCATCGACCTCGCGGACCGGGCCGAACCGAACGCGCTCGCATCGCTCGACGTCAATCACTGCTGGGTGCAGGTCGCGATCGACGGGCAATGGCGTGACCTCGACCCCAGTTTTGCGCGGTCCGAGATCGGCCAGCGCTGGACCGAGGCTCAACGTGTTGTCGATGACCTCGATACCGGGGCCCTGTCCTATCGGATGCAACTGGTCATCGACGTGGAAAAAACAGGCCCGCAGGGCGATCACGGCACGACCGTCCTCGATCAGACAGTTCCGCTGACAAGCACGGTGGACCGAATCACGGTCCTGCTCACGCCACAGCTCGAAAAACCCGGTGCCGCCGCACTCGCCGACGACCCCGGCATGCTCGATCGCTTCGATACCGTGTGGCCCTCCATCACGGTCAACGGACAGGCCGTTCCGGGTCAGCCATTCGACCTGAGCGGCGACGCCGTCAGTACCGACGCGGATATCAAGCGGGCCGAGAGTGTGCGCAAGCCCGTCAGTTCCGGATTTGGAGCCCTTGAAAAAGCGCTGGGCGGTCTGGATTCGAAAGCGCCGCCAAAGACGGCGCCCGCCTCGCACTTGTCACGGGTGACACTGACGGTCAGGTTGCTGAAGCCGGACGGTACAGGCAAGTCCCTGACCAGGGTGTTGGCACGGCGGCACGAGCAGCAGGATGGAAGCGAAATGCAAATCGAATCTGATTTGCGCAGTCAGTTCGTCAGTAGCCTCGAGATCATGGCCAGCGGCGGACGGATCACCAACGCTTACATCGAGGCGCGCTACCTTGATCACGAGTTGGCCAATCGCAGTGCCCATTTTCTGGCTCTTGGCTACGTGTATGATCAACCGCCCAGCAACCAACGTGAAATTCTGGACCACGCGCTGTCGGTCTATCCGTTTGCGTTGCTGGAATATCTTTACACGCGTTATTCGCTGCTGGAATCCGTAACGCTGGCAAAAGATGCGCCGTTGTCCGCTTATGCCGCGGAACCACAGGTCGTAGCCATGCAGCAGAGGGCCGCGGTCCGACAAGGCGAGCCGGTCGTAGTCAAGCAATACGACGTCATGTTCAATCACCTGGCTATTAGCGAGCCGCCGTCATCGGCGGCCGACCCGTTACGGCGCGCACAATTACGGCTGCGCCAGGGTGTGCTGGACACGCTGCTCGAATACGAGATGCTGGGCGGGGGCGACGTCGTAAACGCACATTCCGTAACCGCTGCGGCAGCGCAGGAAGGTATCCCCCTTGTCTGGCTGGATCCGGAGGGGGTGGATTCTCTCTCTTTGGCGGACGATACGCGCGAGGCAATACAGCGCGACCTGGACAAGGGCTACCGGGTGCTTGCACCTGCCCGGCCCCCCACATTGTCAGGCCGCAAGACGTTTGCCTGGTGGCGCGTCGATCCCAGCAGCGGTGAGACGCTCGGCATGGGTGGCGACGGCCAGGGACAGGCCACGACCGAGTATGCCGGTATCAATTTTGCGCAGCTCACCGAAATGAGCGCGGTATTCTGCGCGTTTTTCCAGGCCGTTGGCCTCGGCGGCCGCGGTCTCGCTGAGATGGGTAAGTGCATCGTGACGGGGATCGCCGTGGGCGCTGCGGGCAGCGTACTGGTGCCCAGGATTGGCATGGGTGCATTTCTGGCGGCGTTCTGCGCACTGCAAAACGCGTTTGCCGGCTCGGGCGGCGCTGCTGCCCGGGCCGGACAATTCGTCGAATGTATTGTCGTCGGTGTGGCGGTCTCAATTGCGGGAGGTGCTTACGCCAAGGCACGCTGGGGCGGTGGAGCTGGCGGCGCGCGGCCGGTCGAGGAGACCGCGGCCGGTGAAACACCCGGCCCGCGCGTCGAGGAGTTCGACCCCACGGCGCCCGAAGAAGGCGCTCCGGAAAGCACGACATCCGAGCCGGCCGTCTCTGACGAAGGCCCGGTCGAGGTCGAGGAGTTCGATCCGACCGCCTCCGACGAGGGCCCGGTCGAGGTGGAGGAGTTCGATCCGACCGCCTCCGACGAGGGCCCGGTCGAGGTCGAGGAGTTCGACCCGACCGCCTCCGACGAGGGCCCGGTCGAGGTGGAGGAGTTCGATCCGACCTCCTCCGACGAGGGCCCGGTCGAGGTCGAGGAATTCGACCCCACCGCCTCCGACGAGGGCCCGGTCGAGGTCGAGGAGTTCGATCCGACCGCCTCCGACGAGGGCCCGGTCGAGGTCGAGGAGTTCGATCCGACCGCTTCCGAGGAAGGTCAGACCAGTGAGTTCGACTACGAAGCCTACCAGCGGGAATACCTCGAGGCCCAGCAAGAAGCAAACCGCCTCCGGGCCGAAGGCGAAGCGGAACTGCAAGTACGCCGTGAACAGGCGCCTCGTTTCGTGCGTGAAGACGGCACACCGCTGCGCAACCCCAATGTCGGGGAACTGGTGGAAGGCGACACGGCACGTGTCAGGACCCTGATGCGCGGCTACGGTTCCAGCCAGACCGATATTTATGAGGGCACGGTCAATCAAATCGCCCGCGACATGATCAACGGCAATTTCCGTTGGCAGGAAATGATCGACTCGGGCGACCTGATCGAATTCGGCGGCAAAAAAGGCAATATCGTGACACACGGTCATCACCGAGTGGTCGCGGCCAGGTTGGCATCTGAAGCGACGGGCAGACCCATACGCGGCGGCGATAACCCCATAATCCCAGACGAGGCCATCGCACCCACGCGTACCTCGGAAAGCCAGATCGACCGTTTCGACGTCACCGTCCATGCGGACGAAAAGCCGTCGAATTGATGGACAGGAATTGACATGAAGCGTTTCAACGACCTGCGATTGGGTGCATTGGCGGCGATGGCTCTGGCGCTTTTCCGGCCCGGCCCGGCGCCAGCAGCCATCACTGTCGACAGGCAAGGCGAGAACAGGGTGCTGTCGATGAAGGTGGAGTCCATCACGATTCGCGCATCGGTGCTTGGCCAACCAGCGCCTGAAGATAGACTCTACCTGGACGTGATCGGCACAATCAGCAACAGGAATTCCGCCAAGGGCATCAGCATACCGCCGGTCGAAAAGGCCTTCAAACTGCGCATCGACGGCACCGAGATGGTATCGGCGGACCCCATCAGCGCGGATACGCCGGATCCGTTCTGGGGCCCATTGATATTGAACAAGGGCGAAAAAAGACCGTTCGAGGTGGTCTTCGCGGTGCCTGACCGCTTGTTGAAAAGCGCCGAACTGCGTCACGTGTCCAACCAGGGCGGATTCGGCATCTACCTGATCGGCAATCCGCCAAAGGTGCGGACGAAATTCGTTGCCGGACCGGTCAGGAAGGGCGACGCGGAGATGGCGGTAAGCGCCCTGCATTATTCCAGTGAGCATGCCGGCAAAGTGGCTCCCGCCGGTTGGCAATACATGACGGTCGGTTTCCAGTTCACCAACCGCTTGGACCTGCAGCCCATGGAAACCAATATCGCCAGTTTGACATCGTTGATCGAAGACGGGGGCTACCAATACCGGCCTCTCTCCACCCCTGCAAAAGATCGGCAGCCGGCGGTTGAAACCTACTACGCCGGCGAACCCGCCGAAGGAAAGCTGGTATTCCTGGTACCAACCCGGCATGGTGCATTCGAACTGGTGCTGTTCACGGACGCCGGGGCGCTGAGACTCAACCTGACTCCCGGTCAGCCCCCGGTCCGGCTGCCGCCCCCGATTGCGGGTCCAAACACCCACGGCAGGATCGCGGTCAGTATTTATGCGATTCGGGACGCGGACAAGGGGCTGGTGCTCGACGTTGGCCTGCGGCTCAACCTGGACAACGCAATGGCGGACCTTGCCATCGATCCCGCCCGTACTTTCGAACTACACGATGCACAGGGACGGTTCAAACGCTCAGACCGTGCCCAGGTGCCGCTTCGGCATCCCCTCGGCCCGGTCCATTTGCGGCGTGATCAAACCGTGCGTGGCGAGGTCTTTTTCCCTGGAGCGGTTCTCGACGAAAACATGACCCTGGTGCTGCCGCTTGCCAGTGGCAGAATCAGCGTACCGGTACCTTTTGCACAAAATGCCACGCCGGCCGCGGTACAGAACCCCAGACCGGCTGAGGGTGCAGGCGGCGTGCAGGCGCTGCTCGGTGCCGCCAGCCTGGACAAGGCCCACGGCGCAGACCGGCGCGAAGCCGGGTCCGGCGCAGCCGACGATCACATCGTCGATGAACTGCTGGAGCAGGCGGAAAATCTTATCCGGCAAAAGAAACTGACCAGCCCGGCCGGGGCCTCGGCCGTTGACCGACTACAGCAGGTGCTGCGGATTGACCGCTACAACGCAGCCGCATTGAGTTACATGCAGCAAATCATGTTTCAGTACCGTGATTGGGCAATGACCGCGATGGATCGCAAACTATACAGCCAGGCCCGGCGCTATGCCGAGCAGGCCATCGACGTCGGCGGCATGGATGCGGCATCATTCGGTTTTCCGGCACGGGAATTGGCCGCCCTGCACCTGCTCCGGGGTGAGGCATTGGCAGCCCAGGGGCAGTCATCGGCCGCCAGGGCCGCCTATTCCCGGGCTCTGGATTATGATCCCGGGCTCGACACGGCCAGAACGGCACTGGACCAATTGGAAGCAGCATCACCGCGGCGGCAGACTCCTGCCGCCGAACCGGATCAGCCCGCGGCGGCTTCCGCCAAGCCGGGACCCGTGGATACGATCAGCGGCATCCCAACCGTCCTCGATACAGGCACGCTGGAAATCCACAATGAAATTATTCCGCTATACGGCATCGAGGGCGAGGGCGAGCCGTTTGCAACGGAAATGAGTGGTTTTATCAGCAATCGTGAAGTTGGCTGCAAGCGCTACGACTCGCGCTCCTTCGTATGCCGTCTGGATGAGACAGACCTGTCAGGCGTCGTCCTTCTGAACGGCGCCGCACGGACTCGCGCCGATGCGCCGGAGGAACTGAAGGCACTGGAAGCACAGGCAAAGCGCGAAGGCAAGGGGCGCTGGAAATGACCGGCAGTGCCATCGTGTTGCATAATGGAACCGGCATGGGTCGGCCACGATCAGATTGCCCGACCGAGCTCCACACGAGGAATCTCCATGAACGCGTTCAGCACTGAAAACCCGGTGTTCGTCACCTACATGATCACCGCCGCCATCATGGTCCTGAAAATCATGGCGCAGGGCTGGATGACGGTTTACCGCATGCTCAAGAGCGACTCCGGCCTCGCGAGCCCGGAGGATCTCAGGGTGACCCCGCTCAACAAGAACCCGCGGCCCGAGCAACTCGAAGTCAACGACTACGTGGACCGCTCCCGGCGTATGCATCGCAACGACCTGGAAAACATCCCGGCGTTTTGGGCCTGCGGCCTGCTGTTCGTCGCCGCCGGACCATCCCCGGTCCTGGCCAACTGGCTCA
Organism: uncultured Gammaproteobacteria bacterium; assembly: GCA_963774415.1. Lineage (GTDB taxonomy): Bacteria > Pseudomonadota > Gammaproteobacteria > Xanthomonadales > SZUA-36 > SZUA-36. The sequence goes on from CAVZEU010000001.1 coordinate 836,564, forward strand.
TGTACGGTTTCGTGACTGCCCGGCTGGCGCACGCGGTGGCCTACGCGACCAAACAGAACCACGAGGTCCGCGCCACGTTTTACACGATCGCCTCGCTTATCGTGATTTTCATGGCGCTGTACGTGCTGGTGAACCTGATTTAGGCGTCCACCGGGGATTGGGCCGGCGCCAAAGCGCTCAGCCCTGCCATACAGGGCCGCCGCCGCGGGTCAGTTCGCGCAGACGCGGATAGCGCTGTTTCAATGCACTCATCATGGATGCGAACGGCAGGTCGGCAAAGACGCCGTGGTAGTGCAGGTACTCCATGTGCTGCCTGCCGTCGAGGTCATAGGGGTGGTAAATCGAGTCGCTGCGGCCGTCGAACTCCAGTGGCCGCAGGCGGAACTTCGCGCATAGTTCGCGGTTGAACACCGGCGTGGCCTTGATCCACTGCCCATCGAGGCAGACGTCCGTGTAACCGTGCCAGTAGAAAATGTCGGTGCCCATCACGCGCCTCAGATTCTCGGTGGACAGGTGATTGCGGACGTCGGCGTAGCCGAGCCGGGCGGGGATCCCGGCGGCGCGGCAGCACGCAGCGTAGAGTATGGCCTTTTTCACGCACCAGCCGCGGCCGGCTGCAAGCGTATGACTGGCCCTGTAGTCGTCGAGGTCATAACTGAAGGTATAAGGGTCGTAGCGGATCTGGTCGCGGACCGCGTAGTAGAGCGCCACGGCCCGGTCTCCGGCGCTGGCGCCCGCCGGGCTGTTGGCGGCGACGAATTCGAGTACCGGCTCGCTGTCGCTGTCGATCGTCGGCGTCGGACAGAGATAACTGTCCATGTCCTGCAGTTCTGAAAGCTCCACGGTAATTCGCCTGTAACGGTTGCCTCACGGTTTGGCCAGCCTGCATGGTAACACCTTCAAGCGGACGATCTCACGGTTGATTACACCCTGCAGGAGACTGAAAATGCCCGCCATGGATCTCATGCAAGCCATTGCCGGGGACCTCGCGGCCGCCACCGGTCGCCGGGCCCGCTGTCGACCACTCGGCAGCGTGGCGGGCGGCTGCATCAACCAGGCCATGCGGGTCTCCCACGGCGGTAACCGCTACTTCGTCAAGCTCAACAGCGGCGATAGGCTGGACATGTTTGCCGCCGAGGCACAGGGCTTGCTGGAGTTGCGCCGCGCGCAAGCACTTTACGCCCCGGAACCGGTGTGCTGGGGCCGTAGCGGCGAAGCCGCCTGGCTGGTTCTAGAGGATTTGGAACTGGGCGGCCCGCCGCGACCCGCCCGGCTCGGCGAGGGCCTTGCGGCTCTGCATCGCGTGACACAACCGCGTTTCGGTTGGCGCCTGGACAACACCATCGGTTCCACCGCGCAGAAGAACACCGAACAGGAAGACTGGCTGGACTTCTGGCGCGAACAGCGCCTGGGTTACCAGCTCGAACTGGCCACTGCCAATGGCGCCGGCGAGCGGCTCGCCTCGCGCGGACAGGAGCTGCTGGAATCCTTTCCGAAGCTGTTCACGGACTACCGGCCCGGGGCCTCATTGCTGCACGGCGATTTGTGGTCCGGCAACTATGCCTACCTCGGCGACGGGCAGCCGGTGATCTACGACCCGGCCGTCTACTACGGCGACCGCGAGGCGGAACTCGCGATGACGGAATTGTTCGGCGGGTTTCCGCATGAGTTCTATGCCGCCTACCAGGCAGCCTGGCCGCTGGATTCCGGATACCGGGTTCGCCGTACGCTTTACCAGTTGTACCACGTGCTGAACCATTTCAATTTGTTCGGCGGCGCCTACCTGAAGCAGGCGCTTTCCCTGACGGAGGGCCTGCTGGCAGAATTGCGCTGACCCGGTCGGCTATCCGGCTGTCCCTTTCCGGCCCGTTGCAGCACCGCCATCTCAGTGCGCCCCGCCGGCTTGCCGGGGCAATGGCGTTGATACGCCCGAATGCCCGGAAATACGTCAAATGACGTAAAGACTCCGCAGCGATTTGGCGCGCATAATGGACGCAACATTTGCAAGCCATCAAGGAGCATGCCCATGAACCGTCATCCCCGCTTCCCCCGCCGCCGCCAGTTCGCGTTCGGCGCAGTATTGCTGTTCGTCCTCGCGAGCCCTGGCCTGGCAAACAACTGGCAAGCCCTGCCGGACCAGGCTCCGGGGGCAGACAGCGACACGCCCGCCCAGATCGAGTTGGGGCGGATGCTTTACTTCGATCCGCGCATGTCCTCCACGGGCACGGTATCGTGCAACAGTTGCCACAATCTGATGGAGGGCGGCGACGACAGCCGCCCGACCTCTTTCGGTGTCAAGGGGCAACTGGGGAGCCGCAACGCGCCCACCGTCTGGAACGCCGCTTTTCTTTCCGTGCAATTCTGGGACGGACGCGCAAAAACGCTGCAGGAGCAGGCCAAGGGGCCTCCGGCCAATCCGATCGAGATGGGAATGGCTTCCGTGGACGCGGCCGCTGAACGCATACGCGAGATTCCCGGCTACCTGTCCTACTTCAAGGCCGCCTATGGCCCGCAAGCCAAGATCGATGCCGACTCGATCTCCGCGGCGATCGCGAGCTTCGAGCGCACCTTGATCACACCGGCGTCACCCTACGACCGCTATGTCAAAGGCGACCACAACGCCCTGTCGACACAGCAGCAGCGCGGCATGGAGAAGTTCGCCAGTACCGGCTGTACCTCCTGTCATTCCGGGCCCAACTTCAGCGGGCCGGCATTGCCGACCGGGTTCGGGTTCTTTCAGCGTTTTCCGGCATTTCCCGGCAGCCCTTACAGCGAGAAGTATGACCTGACGGCTGACCAGGGGCGCGCCGAGACGACCGGCGACGCGGCCTTTTCCCATGTCTGGCGTGTGCCGGGGTTGCGCAACCTCAGCTACACCGCTCCCTATTTTCACAATGGGCGGGTCGCCTCGCTCGATGAAGCGGTGCGCGTGATGGCCTCCACGCAGTTGAACAAGGACCTCAGCGTCGACGACACGGCGGATATCGTCGCCTTCCTGAAGGCGCTCGACGGCCCGTTCCCGACGCTGGAAATGCCGCGTTTGCCCCCGGCGCGCGGTGATTTGCTCGAATAAAGCGGCCGTGGCCGATCCGATCGCCGCCGATCGGCCCTCCCCTTTAGACTCCGCCACCCCGTCCCTCAAGGCCGGGGTGGCCCGGAGCCGCCCGCAAGGCCTTCGCATGCAAGACCCGGGCGTCGCACCGGGTCCATTAACGACGACTTGCACCGCAACGGGCGGCGGCATTACGCCGCCGCCTGCCGGATCACTCGCTGTCACGGACAGGCAACAACAGGTCTTCGAGGAAAAAAGCCGACAGGGCCGGACGACCGGATAACCCGGCCTTGCGGTAGACATTGCGCGCCTGTTCGCGCACCGTCCTCTCGCTGGTCATGCGCACGGCCGCAATTTCCTTCAGGCTCAGGCCCTTGAGCAACAACAGGGCCACAGCCGACTCCGCCGCGGACAATTGCCAACGGGAAAACTGCCGCTGGATGGCCGCCCCCAGTCCCTCGAGCAGGATGCGGCTGTCCGCCTGCCACTTCTGCGCGTCGCGGCGCACGCTCTCGAGGTCACGCTGCAGCGAGCGGACCGAGCGTCTGGCCCGGTAAACGCGCTGCAGCAGCAGCGCAATGCCCAGCGCAGCCGAAAGCAAAACACCGGATTCCATGACGATATGCAGCGCGTTGATTCCCTCCCTGTAGTCCTGCAGGAGGTCCACGGCAATCAAGACGAAAATCAGTCCGAATAGCGCGATGCCTGCGGCGACCCATCCCGGGCCGGGTATGTCATCGGACATATGACTGCTCCTAAGCATGGTCGCGGCGCGGTGCCAGCGGCTACCCGCCAAATGACGTATTGTACCAACTGGCGCTTCGGCGGATATTGTTCGTCCGCATTCCGGTGAGCGTTTTGATATGAATCAGCCAAAATCAGATTGGGTTCGGGTTTGGGATCCCATTGTCCGCCTCGGCCATTGGACCCTGGTAGCGGGCTTTTTTGTCGCCTATTTCACGGAAGAGGATTTTCTGACTCTGCACGTCTGGGCCGGCTACGTGGTTGGCGCGGTGGTGCTTTTCAGGCTGCTGTGGGGGTTCGTGGGCACGCGCCACGCGCGCTTCCGCGATTTCGTCTTCCGCCCGGCCGTGATCGCCCGATACCTGCAGGGGCTGCGCCGCGGCGAAGTCGAGCATTATCTCGGTCACAACCCGGCCGGCGGCGCCATGATCCTGCTGCTGCTAGCGTGCGTGTCACTGACGGTTTACACCGGCCTGGAGGTCTACGCGGTCAAGAATCACGCCGGGCCGCTGGCATCCTTGCAGGCAAACGCCGGGGTCTCTGCGCTGCCGCTACCGTATGCGACAACCTGGGCCGAGGAGGGCGACGACGCCGGCGAACGGGGTTTCGCCAAAAATGACGAAGACGGCTTCTGGGAAGCAATGCACGAAACCTTCGCCAACCTGACCCTGATGCTGGTCATCCTGCACGTCACGGGAGCTGTTGTTTCCTCCTACCTGCATCGGGAAAACCTCGTCAAGGCGATGATCACCGGGAATAAGCCGATGCGCTGACAATAAGCGGGATAGAAGTGAATTTCGGCAAGACTGGTAACCAAGCGTGTGTTTTTGAACCGCAATCATACGCCGGCGGATGACTGCTTCGGTTTAGACGTAGAATCACGCATGCTGAATGGGGGGATGGCGGCTGCCGTCCCATTAATACGAGCAAACCAGTCAAATAAATTGAGACTTTACCTGGAAAGGTTCTACAAGTATATAATATTGCTGTAAATAACAACTAGCCCGGATATTGCAGCAGCATCCCGGATGCTGCTGCAGAACAGGTGCGGCTGGGCGCCGGGCTGGACTGAGAGCCATAGCCAAAGCTATGGCTGGAGGGAAGCCCAAGCCCAGATGTGCCTGGACAAGGCAGGGCCGGGATAGAGCGCTGGCCGGTTACAAAGTGTACCCTGGAATAAATTTAATAAATCGTCATTTTACTTTGTAAATTCATCAGTTTATGGTGAGGCCAGTGGGCGGCTGGTGCAATATCCGGGCATCTAGAATAACCGCGTCAGAACGATCTCGTAGCTGCGCGCCGGCAGGCGGTAGTACTGGCTCTCGCCGAGTTCGCTTTCGGATACGGCCGGACGCCTGTCGGTCAGGTTGTGACCGCGCATACCGATGTCCCAGTGACCGACGCGCTGTCCGAGCGACGCATCCAGCGTGGTGTAGGACCCGGCTTTGGCCGTGTTGCGCTTGTTGTAGTAACGGCTGCCGACATAGTTGGCCACCAGTGAGCCGTACAGGCCTTGCGGCTGCCGGTACACCAGCCCCAGCCCCGCCAGCCGGCGCGGCGACATTTCCAGGTCGTGACCCGCAAGCTGCGTCGGCACGCCGTCGAAGGTTTGCACGTAATCGCCAAAACGCGCCTGGTGCCAAGCATACGTCGCCGCCAGCGACAGGTTCGGCGCGAACTGGTAGCGCATTTCGAACTCCGCCCCTTTGAAGTGCTCTTTACCGGCATTCGCCAGCGCCGGGCGGCCATTGACCGACTGCTTCACCACCAGGTTGTTGAAACGCATGTCGAAGACGCTGATTTCCGCGTTCACGCGTCCGTCCAGCCACTGGCCCCTGAGCCCGGCTTCGTAGCTGCGGGCGGTTTCCGGGGCCAGGATATCGGCCTCCGCTTCGGGGCCGAAGTCGATTGCCGCGGGCTTGAACGTGTTGCGGTAGTCCGCGTACAGCAACAGCCTGTTATCGCCCTGCTCCCACATTTTCCAGTTGATGCCGATAGCGCCGCCGGGACGCGTGCGTGTCCGCGTTTCGGTATCGCCTTCGGCGCTGCGTTTTTCCCGGGTGCGGTTCAGGCGCGCGCCGGCCAGCAGGCTCACGTCCGCTGACAGCGGCAGGTTCAACTGCAGGTAAGCACCGGCGAAATTGCGCCGGTCCTCGAGGTCGACGTGTTCCGCGACGGGCAGGCTGCTGCTGGCCGGCGCGTCACCGCCCCGCTTCGAGACGTAGTAGTCGAACAGGCCGCTTTCCTGCTCGCCTTTGCCGTACAGGTAGTCGAGACCGACCGTCAGGGTCGCGCCATTATCGAAAACGCGGCCGTAGTGCGTGTCGAAATAAAGGTCGGTGATATCGCGGTCCTGGACGAAGCCGGCGGCATTGGGCGTCGACCCGTCGTCGCTGTACTCCTCGTCGAGGAAGCCGCGGACGATGTCGTGGTTGCTGCGCGTGACCGACAGCGTCGTGGACGTTTCACCGGCGCCGATCGACCGCTCGTATCCCGCGGTCAGCTGGTAACGGTCCTCGTCGACATGTGCGTCGGCCGGGTTGTAATTGGCGTCCAGCGGCAGGTCCGGCGCCAACACCGCGCCCTCCCTCAAGTGTGGGCTGCCTGGGTCCTGGCGCAGCCGCGTCAGGTCGAAATCCAGGCGCATCCTGCCGGTACCGGTTTCGATGGCGCCGCGATAAAGCACATGGCCGCGGTCGAGGCCGGTGCGCGGACCCGAAAAACCGCGGTGCTCACCGTCGAGCGTCAGTGAATGACGGTAGGCTCCGGCGGCCGGCAACGGCAGGGACGCCGTAACATTCGCGCTGCCGAAGGAACCATAGCCCGCTCTCACCAGCGACTCCGCCTCGCCAGCCGCCTTGTGAATCACGTGGATGACACCGACGAAGGAGGTCGCCCCGAACATCACGGGGGCGGCCCCCCGCAGCACTTCGATCCGGTCGATGTCGGACAATACCAGGGTCGCCAGGTCGGGGTTGAACGCGCCCCCCCGGGGCACGCCATCGACCACCAGCAAAAACGCGTCGAACTCCTTCAGCCCCCACAGGCCCGGCACCGACGTCGCGGGGCCCGCATCGCCGCTCGGCGCGATTTCGACACCGGCGGCGAGCGACAGGGCGCTGCGCAGGTCGTTGGCACCGCGGCTCGCCAGGTCCTCGGCCGTGATCACGCTGATCGAGGCCGGAATGCTCTCGACCGCGGCCGGAATACGCGTTGCCGTAACCTGCACGGTTTCGAGCACACTTGGCTCCTGCGGGACCGGCGCGGCCGCCGCAACCGGTACGGAAAACACAAATACAAAGCCAAGCGCCAGATTCGCGCGCAACGTGGACACGGACTGCATGCGCTCCTCCCGGGAAGCTCAAAAGCGTGCATGTTAACGCGCCCCGGCCCGCAAATGAAGCGTCTTCGCAGGTGGATCAGCTGCTCCTGCGGCATACGGCCGCCGCACCGTCACGTCAGTGCAGCAAGGCCGCAGCATTCCGGTCATCCTGAACAGCTGATACCGCCAACGGCTCCCTTGCTCTGATGACGTGGGTTCCCCCGATAGAAGTGGATTACGCTGATATGCAAGACGCGGCGGCCCGGGGTCCAGGCCGATCATGAAATGATCCTGATTTTACGCCGTCTCCGGCAGTTCAGCCGGCGCTTTTTCGTTGGCCAGTTCGAAGCCCGCGCGCACCGCATCGAGGTTCATTTGCGCGTACTTTGCGGGTGTGTTTCGCTGGATTGCCGCTTCCAGCGTGTCGATGCTGCAGATACCGGTCAGCGCGACGATCGCGCCAAGGCTGACGACGTTGGTGACGCGCAGGTTACCCAGGCCGAGCGCCGTCTGCGCCAATGGCAGCGGGCGCACGTCGAATTTCCCCCGCGGCGGCTCGGGCACCAGTTCCTCGTCGATGATCACGAGGGCCGAATCCTTGACCATGCCCGCCGAGATCGCCACCGCCCTTTGGTCGAGGATCAACAGGTAATCCAGCGCGGTCGCCAGCGGATAGTCCGCCGTACCGCGGCTGACCACGAGGTCGGAGCGGCTCATGCCGCCGCGCGAGGTCGGTTCGTAACTCTGTGACTGGGCCACGTGCAAACCGTCGCTGCTCAGGGCAGCGCCCAGCATCTTGCCGGCCAGGCCGAGACCCTGGCCGCCGGTGCCGCTGAGCCGTATTTCGAATTCTTCTGCGGCGCTCATGAGGCTCGCCCGCCTTTTTCCGCGAGTTGCCGCTGGCAGTGTTCACGCCAGGCGGCGTAGTATTCTGGCCGCTCTTCCCGCGCCAATATACCCGTCTTCCAGTCGCCGGCCCTGAACGGCCGGTCGACCGCCGTGGGGTCGAATGTCGGCAGCACGCTGCGTTTTTGGCTCAGCACCATTTCCGGCGAAGACCCGAGTTCGTTCTTGCGCCCGTAGATCTCGGTGCAATCGGAAATGACCTCGACAAAGGAAAAGCCCGGGTGCGCGATGCCTTCGCGCATCAGGTTCTTGAGCGCGGTCGTCTGCAGCGTGACCTCACGGCCGACGAAGCTCGCGCCCGCTCCCTTGGCCAGCGCACAGGCATCGAAGCCGGGTTCGCGGTTGCCGTTCGGGGTCGTCGTGGTGTAGCGGCCCTGGCTGGTGGTGGGCGAGACCTGTCCGCCGGTCATGCCGTAGACCTCGTTGTTCAGCATGATGCAGGTCAGGTCGAGGTTGCGCCGGCAGGCGTGAATCAGGTGGTTGCCGCCGATGGCGAGGCAATCCCCGTCGCCCGTGATCACGATCACGTGCAGGTCCGGCCGCGCCAGCTTCAGCCCGGCGGCGAAAGCCAGCGGCCGGCCGTGGGTGGTATGGAAGGTATTGGCGTCGATATAGGCGCTCAGGCGGCCCGAACAACCGATGCCGCTGACGACGGCCAGCTGATCCTTTTCGATGTCCAACTCGTATATGGCCCACAACAGCGCCCGCAGGGCGATCCCGTGCCCGCAGCCCGGGCAAAGGAAATGCGGGAACATATCGAGACGCAGGTAATCGCGTATTTCGAACTTGTCCGCGCGCCTGGTGGCCGGCGCCGTTGCCGTTTCACTCATTGCTCAATTCCTCGATTTTTGCCAATACCTCGTCCGGGCGCGTGGGTTCGCCGTCGAAACGATTCAGACCGGTCACCCTGACCGAGTCCGGACACAGCCTTTGCACTTCCAGGATCAACTGCCCGGCGTTCATTTCCGGCACCAGCACGTGCCCCGCCCCCGCGGCCAGCCTACGCAGCTCATTTTCGGGAAACGGCCACAGCGTGACCGGCCGCAACAGGCCCGCCTTGATGCCGCGCTGGCGCGCCATGTTGACCGCGCGCTCACTGGCTCGCGCTGCGATACCGATCGCGACCACGAGGATTTCGGCGTCGTCGCAATGCACGTTTTCGAATTGTTCGATCTCGTCCCGCCGCCGTTCGATTTTCTCCAGCAGCCGCTTGGTGACCCGCGTGACTTCAGCCGGCACCTGGGTCGGAAAGCCGTTTTCCTTGTGCGTCAATCCCGTGGTATGGGTGCGGTAGCCGTCGCCCGGCCGCGGCATCGGCGGAACACCGTCTTCGCCGGCCCGGTAGGGCTCGAAGCCTTCGGCGGGGCCCTCGGCCCATTTCCGCTCGCAGATGTCCAGCGTCCCCGGCGGCGGCAGTTCGACCGTGTCGACCAGGTGGCCGATGGCCTCGTCGTAGAGGACCACGACCGGGACGCGGAATTCTTCCGCGAGGTTGAAAGCCCTGACCGTCTGCCGGTAAACCTCTTCGACGGACGCAGGCGCCAGCACGATGACCGGGTGGTCGCCGTGCGTGCCCCAGCGGGACTGCATGATGTCGCCCTGCGACGGGCGCGTCGGCATCCCCGTGCTGGGCCCGCCGCGCATGACGTTGGCGATGACGCAGGGCACCTCCGCCAAAGCGGCGTAACCGAGGTTCTCCTGCTTCAGCGAAAACCCGGGGCCGCTGGTCGCGGTCATCGACTTCACACCCCCCAGCGAGGCGCCGAGCACGGCCGCCATCGAGGCGATTTCATCCTCCATCTGTATGAACACACCGTCGACCAACGGCAACTCCCGCGACAGGTTCTCGGCGATTTCGGACGACGGCGTGATCGGGTAACCGGCAAAAAACCGGCAGCCGGCCGCGACCGCGCCCAGTGCGCAGGCTTTATTCCCCTGCAGGCTCCTGAGTGTTGCTGACATCAGGCTCTCTCCTCCGCGACTGCCGCAGCGGCCGGGGTCTCCAGCGGTACGGCCTCGACATTGACGGTGATAGCGAAATCAGGGCACAACCATTCGCAGACATGGCAGCCCGTGCAGTCGTCGGGCCGCGCCAGGAAGGCAATCTGGTGGTCGTCGAGCGCCAAACAGCGCTCCGGGCACATCTTGACGCAGATATCGCAACTCTTGCACCAGGCGGCCTCGATCTCGAGATCGACCTTACGGCGCAATTGCGGCTCATGCACCGCCGGTGGCGCCTCGTCGGCTTCGGGCAAGTGCGGCTCGGCGGCCCATGCGCGGCCGGCCTCGAAGGCCTTGATATTGGTTTCCAGCGTTTTCGGCGGGACGAATTCGGGCAGGACCTTGCGCCAGTTCTCCACCGGGAAATCCATCACCGTGGAAAGCACGCCAAGCAGGATCGTGTTGGCGACCCGCTCGTTACCCAGGGCCCTCGCCATGCCGGTCGCATCGGGCGCGAACGCCTTCGGCACCTGTGCGACAATGCTGGCGACGGTGGTATGGGTATAGGCCTTGCGCGCATCGTGGTGCCGGTCGCGGCAGGAAAAGGGCGGTACGATTTTCATCGTATCCGAAATGAAGGTGCCGCTCTGCGGTTGCAGGAATCGCAGCCAGCGCAGGCCCTCGGCCCACTCCAGTCCCAGCACGACATCGGCTTCGCCCAGCGGAATGGTCGGCGACCAGACCTCTTTGCCGAAGCGGATGTGACTGAAGACCGAGCCGCCACGCTTCGCCATCCCGTGCACTTCGCTTTGCTTGACCTCGAGCCCCTGCATCTGGCTCAGACGGGCCAGGATCTTCGACACCATGATCACGCCCTGGCCGCCGACACCGACGATCAGCACGTTGGTCGGCCGGGCGGCAACGGCGTTCATGACGGCCTCAGCTCCGCGGCCGGACGAATACAGTCACTGGGGCATATCTGCACGCACAGCGTGCAACCGATACACAGGCTCTCGTCGATCTGGATCTTGTGGTGACCGTCGAGCATTTCATCGCTCCAGGAGAGCGCCGGGCACCCCAGGTTCATACAGGACTGGCAGGCGGTGCAGCCGTCGGCGCGAACCTGGAAGGCCGGCCCCTTGATCTTGACCGGGTCGAGCACGCAGGGGCGGTTGGCGATAACCACGGACACGCCGCGATACTCGGTCGCCTCACGCAGGGCCTTGTAGAGCACACCCAGATCGTATGAGTCGACCTCGACCAGCGACTCGACACCGGCGGACCGGCAGATGTCGGCATAGTTCACCTTGTGGGTTGCATCGCCGCGCAGCGTCCGGCCGGTGCCGGGATGGTCCTGGCCGCCAGTCATCGCCGTGGTGCTGTTGTTGAGCAGCAGCACGGTGATATCCGCGCTGTTGTACACCGCGTTGATCAGCGCCGGGATGCCGCCGTGCAGGAAGGTCGAGTCACCGATCGTGGCCACGATGGGCCTGGTTTCGGTTCCGGCCAGTGCCAGGCCTGCCGCCGTGCCGATGCTCGAACCCATCGAAACACAGGTGTGCATGGCCTGCAATGGCTGCATCGCCGCCAGTGTGTAACAGCCGATGTCACCCGCGACACGCGCGTTGAGTGCCCGCAGCGCCATATAGCCTCCGGTGTGCGGGCAACCGGCGCACAGCACCGGCGGACGTACGAGTTCCTCGATTTCAAGACCGTTGTCCCGGTTTTTGGGTTCCAGCAGGCCCGCCTTGGCAAAACCGTCATAGACCAGTTCCGGCGACAGTTCGCCGGCACGCGGGAAAAACACCTTGCCTTCCACGCTGATCCCCATCGCGCTGATTTCCGTTTCCAGGAACGGCTCCAACTCCTCGACGATGATGATGCGGTCATGGGCGGCGCAAAACTCCCGTACCTTGTCGCGGGCCAGCGGGTACGAGGCCGGCAGTTTCAGCACGCTGACTGCCGGCAGCACTTCCCTGACATAGCTATAGGCGATGCCCGCGGTGATTACGCCTACAGCTTCGGCCGCCTTGTTGCCGTTGCCGCTTCGAGCCTGCAGCCAACGCGTCTTGTCCGACGCGCTGAAATACTTTTCCATCTCCAGTTCACGCTCGATGACCAGCGGGTGGCGCTTGCGCGCCGTGATCGGCAAGGCGACATTTTCGGGCCGCTCGACGAACCCCCTGGATTCGACTTCCCGCCGTTCACCCAGCAGGACCGAACTGCGGGTGTGTGAAAGCCGCGTCGTGCTGCGTACGATGACCGGCGTGTCGAATTGCTCGGAAAGCTCGAAGGCCCAGCGGGTGAATTCCAGCGCTTCCTGCGCGTCGGAGGGTTCGAGCACCGGCACATTGGCCAGCTTGCCGAACAGCCGCGTGTCCTGTTCGTTCTGTGAAGAATGGATTCCCGGGTCGTCGCAAACCGCGATCGCAAGACCGCCGTTGACGCCGAGGTAGGCTTCGGTCATCAGCGCATCGGCCGCGACGTTCAGGCCGACGTGTTTCATCGCGCAAAACGCCCGCACCCCGCCGTAGGAAGCGCCGTAGGCAACGTCCATGGCGGTCTTTTCGTTGGTCGACCATTGCGCGTGCACGTCCTCGGTCGGATAGGTGGCCAGGGACTCCAGGATTTCCGTGCTCGGCGTGCCGGGGTAAGCGGCGGCAACGCGGCATCCGGCTTCCCAGGCGCCCCGGGCAATGGCCTCGTTGCCGGTCATGGGCCTGGCGCTGTCTTCGGTTTTCAGGGGGACCTTCCGGCTCACGGACCCGCCGGCGGCTGCCTGTTCAGGAATGCTGGTCTCGCTCATTCGCGTTCTCCGCTATTATGATACATATTATCAATATGTATTTTGTGTTTTTGTATCACATTTGAACACAAATGACAAATATTTTCGTGCCCTGAAACAAATTGGCAGGGTCAATTCCCGGTGGCAGCCGGGAGGGCGGGAACGCGAACGCGTCCAGGCGGACAGGAACGGACCGGGGCGGAATTGCGCGTCCCCGGAAACTGGGCGCGGCGGCCTCTTGCGCGGGTTCCGCGCCAGGCGTGGCGGCGCTGCCTGGCGCTTATCTAAACCAGCATTTTGCGCCCATCTTCAACAGCTGCCGCCGGGTCTTTTTTAACCGGCTCCGGCACCTTGATGCCGCGCTGCGCGGCCGGCCGCGCAGCGATGGCCGCGAGCCAGCGCTGCAGGGCGGACAGACCGTCAACGGAGACACCTGACCAGGCATGGCGGCGCACCCAGCACCAGTTGGCGATGTCGGCGATGCTGTAGTCGCCGGCCAGGTACTCGTTGTGCCGGAGCTGGCCGTCCAGGACCGAAAAAAGGCGTCTTACCTCTTTCTGGTAACGTTCGATCGCGAGCGGGATTTTTTCCGGCAGGTAGCGGAAAAACACGTTGGCCTGCCCCATCATCGGCCCGATGCCGCCCATCTGGAACATCAGCCATTGCAGCACCAGCGAGCGCCCCTTTAGATCGGCGGGCAACAGGCGGCCGCATTTCTCGGCCAGGTAGATCAGGATCGCGCCGGACTCGAAGACGGCAAAATCACCTGCATCGCCATCGACGATGGCCGGGATGCGCCCGTTGGGGCAAATCTTCAGAAAGTCCGGCCGCTTCTGCTCGCCGGCCGCCAGGTTGACGCTATGCACCCGGTACGCCAGTTCCAGTTCCTCGAGCGCCACCGATACCTTGTAACCGTTTGGCGTCGCGGCGGTATAAAGTTCAATCATCAGCGCCTCCCTGCCCGGCCGGCCCATGCTCAGCGGCATTGCCGCGCGGCGATTCGGGCTCTGGTCCGAGCCCCGGCGCCCGCGAGGCGGGGTTCGGCCCTATCGTATTTGGCGGTGCCAGTTTGAAACCAGCGCTTCGACGTCGATTTCCTCGCCACCCTTGTTCCACTTCTCGGCGTAATCGACGTCCCTGGAATTGGGCGGCGGATTGGGCAAACTGACACGGAAGCGCACCGGCATCGGCACGGCGGAACCCATCGCGACGACCTCACCACGCGCCAGCGCGGTCAGCGCGGCGAACACGCCGCGGGCGGAATCCGGCACCATCGAGCGCACGTACTCCTGGTCGTCGGGGTTGGATAGGTGCATGCAAAGGTAGGTGCCGCACTGCGCCAGCACGGTCTCGGAAACCTCCTGGGGGCGCTGGCTGACCACGCACAAACCGACCCCGTACTTGCGCCCGGCCTTGGCGATTCGCTCCATGCTGCGGCGTGCTTCCTTGAATCTCGAGTGCTCTTCGCGCGGGATGTACTCGTGTGCTTCCTCGCATACCAGCCAAAGCGGGAATTCGAGGCACTGCGGGTTCCAGAAGTTGAATTCGAAGGCCAGCCGCCCGATCAGCGCCGTCACCGTCGGCGCCACGTCGTAGGGTACGGCGCTCAGGTTCAGCACGGTCACGTTCGCTTTCGGGTCTCCGAGACCGACGAAATCCCGCATCAGGTCCGCCAGCGTCTCCGTAGACGTACGCTGCTTGGGCTTCAACATGAAATCGTAGCGGCCGTCGTTCATCAAGCTTTCCAGGCGCACGAGGAACTGGTCGAACTTGCCGTAAAGCGGCCCCTTGGTGCGGCCGAAATCGGTAATCTTCTCGTTTTCGTCCAGAAACTCGTCACGCAGCTTCTCGAGGGAGAAATACACCGGCGAATCGACGGTGATATGGCCGATATTGAGGTGCTTGTTGGCATCTTTCTTGAGTTTGTTGAGAACGCCGCGCAGGTAGGACAACTGCACCGAGGCATCGATGTCCTCCTTGTTGATCAGGAGTTCGGCCAGATCGGCGTAGGTCAGCAGCCAGTAGGGAATTTCGAGATCCAGCGCGTCCAGGCATCGTACCTTGCTCGGCGGGAACGGCGAGGTGATCTGCATGTTGTTTTTCTTGTCCCCGTACTCGCCGTGCATGTCCATGATGATGATGTGGGCTTTGGGCATATAGCGCAGCGCCGACTGGATCAGGCTGGTGACGGTCCAGGATTTGCCCGAGCCGGTCTGGCCGAGGATGGCCCCGTGCCGGCCGAAGAAATTCGAAGCGTCGAAATACACGTCGATGGCTTCGAAGGAACTCAGCTTGCCGACCTTGTAGTACTCTTCGCTGTAGTCGGAGAATATCTTTTCCAGGTTCCAGTTCGAAACCGGGCGCAACTCGGCGCCAACGGTCGGGTAATGGTTGATACCGCGCTCGAAGTGGCCGCTGCGGCTGAATTCTCCCAGCGGCGTGAGCCTGAGCATGTAGATCTCCATGCCGTTGTGGTCGTATTCGCGCCACATGCGCTCGACCATGGTCAGGATTTCGTAATCGGTCTGCTTGACCATCAGATAGGAGCCGACCTGACCGACACGGACCTTGTCCATACCGATCATTTTCTCGGAAACGAATCCCTCCGGCCCCGATTTCAGCTCCGCGACGAAGAACTCCGCCTTTATGTCGATCAGGTGACCGAGTACGCTGCTGGTTTCAACTTTCATTACGGAAGTCTCCCCCGGTTATTTCCTGCTACGGGGCCACAATCATCCCCCACCTGGCGCGTCCGACGCGCCGTAAAGCGGTCATTTTCCCTGACCTGAAGGTAGTTTAACCCGCCTTGAGGCCGCTTTTCTATGCCCGCCTGCAGTTTTCGGGCAGGACCCCGAGCAATTTTCGGAAACTTTCGTCGAGCGTGCTGCCGGAAGTATCGACCACGCTGTGCGCCTGCGCGTAGAACGGTTCACGGGCGCTGAGTATGCGGCGCAGGTCCGCCATCGCATCGTCATTGCTGCGCAGCGGCCGCAGGTCGCCCTGGTCGATCACGCGCTGCATGTGTTCCTCCGGCAGGGCCTTGACCCAGACGACGTGGCAGGAGGTCAAGAGAATATTGAACAAAGCCGACTCCGAAACAATGCTGCCGCCGGTCTCGATGACACATTGCCCGGAATTCGCCAGCACGTCCAACAGCGCCCGCTCCTCGAGGCGACGGTAGCCGTCCTGCCCTGACAGCGACAGTATCTCGCCCACCGCCATCCCGCCCAGTTTCTCGATTTCGGTGACCAACTGCACGAATGGCACATCGAGGCGGGCTGCAAGCCTCGAACCGAGGCTGGTCTTGCCGGCGCCGCGCATGCCGACCAGGGCGACACGATTTCGCTCACGCCCGGCGGCAAAGTTCTTGTACAGCAACTGCAGGGCGCGGTGCTGGTCCTCCGGAGAAAGTTGCCGGACCAGTTCATCGATCAGCACCTGCTCCGCCGTGACCTCCTTCGAAGCGCGCAGCAACTCGCCCGCGTCCGTGCGCAGCGCGGCCGCCACGCGCTGCAACAAGCCGATGGACATGTTGCCCTGCCCCTGTTCCAACTGGGCGAGGTAGCGCTCGGACACGTCGGAGTCCGCGGCCAGCATCTTGCGCGTCATGCCGCGCCCGGCCCGCAGCGCCCTCACCTTGCAGCCAACGGCGCCCAGCAGGGCATCCGGGGCCTCTTTGCGCTTTGCCGCCATTGACATGCCGCCGCCTACGGCACCATCACCGGCCGTTGCTCGATCCGGTGCTCGTGTGCTCGCACGAATACGTCATTGATCTCGTCCAGCGGAAAACGGCGTATAAACGGCCGCATCGAAATCTTGCCGTCCAGCACGAGATCCAGCGCGGCGGGATAGTATTCCGGCAGACAACCCCAGTTACCCAATGCCTGCGCGTGAAAAGCCATCAGGTTGGACAGACGCACTTCGACCTTGTCCATCGTGAAGCCGACCACAGCCAGTCTGGCGCCGTGGGTCAGCAAACCATAGGCGGTCAGTTGACCGGCGGCGGTACCGGAGCATTCGAAAATTTTCCATTCCGTTTGCCTGAGGCCGTTGTCGGCGGCAAAGGCCTTGACCGCCTTTTTCAGTTCCCGTGCGTCCAAGGCTGCTGAATTCAGCGTCAGCGCGGCGCCATAATCGCGCAGCTTGTCCAGCTTGTCCTGTACCACGTCAATGGCCACCACGCGGGCGCCCATGGCGCTGGCGATCTGCACGGCATAGCCGCCGACACCGCCGACACCGGTGACGATCGCCAGGTCGCCCGGCGCCACTTCCAGTTGCACGGCCGACTGGTAAGGCGTGGTGACCGCGTCGGCGAGCACCGAGATTTCGGCCAGTTCCAGGCCGGCGGCGGCGAGACGCCCCTCGTCGACCCGGCAGAGGCCGTGTGCGGGTACGATGATATGACTGGCGAAGCCGCCGTGCATGTCATTGCCGGGCATCAGTTGTTTGCTGCAGATGTTGCCCATGCCGCGCTCACAGGCATCGCACTCTCCGCAAGGCATGACCGCCGGCACGATCACCGCGGCGTCCTGCAGGGCCGCGGAAGCCGCCCCGCAGGCAACCACCCGGCCCGAAATCTCGTGACCCAGTGTCAGCGGCAGCGGGTGCCGGGTGCGCACCCCGTCGTAGTAGAAACCGAGGTCGGTATGGCAGACGCCACAGCCGGCCACCTCGACCAACACTTCGTTGTCCGCCAGTTCATCCGCGGGCGCCTGCGCCTTGACCAGCGGCTCCCCGGCAGCCTTCATCTCCCAACGGCTTATCATTCGAGTCATCGTATCCTCCTTCTGCTATCCCTTGTTCCTGGCTTATTCCTGCAACATCGGCGGGTCCGGGTCCTCGTCCCAACCGCGGGCAGGCCGCGGGTACCGCTGCTGCCACTGTTGCAGCAGGCGCACGTGCTCCTCCTCCTCGGCGAGCAGTGTCCGCGCGAGTTGAGCGACGGCCTCGTCCTTGGCGGTCTCCGCGACGCGCCGGAAAAAATCCACCGCGCGCTGTTCGCCCTTGAGCGCGAGATCGATCGCGTGCCACGGCTGCATCAAATAATGGGCGTCGGCCATCGACCCGCCTTCCGGCGACTGCCCCTGACCGTGCCAGTCGAACTCCCAGGCGAACATCTCCGGCAACTGCTGGCCCTGCGCGACGCGCTTCACGTTGTCCACGTGTTTGCCCTCGATGGCTGCCAGCTTGTGGAACAGTTCGGCGACTTCCGGATTGTTGTGCACCTCCATCTGCTCCGCCAGATCGGTGAAGCGTTCGACCGCTTCTTTTTCCAGCGCCAACGAATAAGCCAGCAACTCTTGCGTGGTCTCGATGACGTTTACGCTGTCCGGGCTCCGATCGCTCATATCCTGAATTCCTCCTCGAGTTCCGAGACCTCGTCGATGCTGCACCGGAGCGGCGGCTGGTACGGCGCGCGCTCGCCGCGGTAGAGTATGCCGGTAAACAGGCCTTCATCCGTCAAGAGGCGCCTCGCCGCGCGCGCCGGGTCGGAAGTCGGCTCGACCGGCGCCGGCTGCACCATGCTTTTCCACTCCCGCTGCTCGGGGCGGAAGGTGACGCAGGGGCTGAGCACCTGCACCATCGAAAAGCCCGGATGGCGCACGGCTTCCGTGATGGTTCTCGCGGTGCCGTTCTGATCCGAACTGGAGCAACGCGCAATAAAATTGGCGCCCGACGCCAGCGCGATCACCAGCGGCTGGAACGGGTTGATGCCGGGTCCGTTGGGGGTCAGCTTGCCGCGCTCCCAGTTGGGTTCCGTCGTCGGCGACGCCTGGCCCTTGGTCATGCCGTAGACCTGGTTGTCCATGACGATATAGGTCATATCGGGATTCCGGCGGCAGGTGTGCACGAAGTGGTTGCCGCCGATGGAAAAGCCGTCGCCGTCGCCACCGACCGCGATCACGGTCAGGTCCGGGCGCGCCACCTTCAAGCCGGTCGCCAGTGCCAGCGCGCGGCCATGGACGCCGTGGAAGCCGTAAGTATTGAGATAGGTGGGCATGCGCGACGAACAGCCGATGCCGGAAACCAGGGCAATGTCTTCCGCCGCCAGCCCCAGGCCCGACAAGGCCTTCGTCAGTGCGCCAAGGACGCTGTAGTCGCCGCAACCCGGGCACCATACCGGCTTGACCCCGGACTTGTATTCGCGCGCCTCGAGACGCCCGCCTGCCTTTGTGTTCATCCCTTGACACCTCCACACCACTCTGACAATTGTGCGATGATTTCCGCCGGGCGAAACGGCAGTGGGCCCGGACGGTTGAATACCCTGACCTCGCCGGGCAGATCGTAAGCCGCGCGCAGGTAGCGGTAAAACTGCCTCGAGTGACTCTGCTCCACCACCAGGATCCGTTTGACGCCTTCAAACGCTGCGGCCATTGCCCGCGGCTGCTCCGGTGCCAGCAGGCGAACGGCGAGCAAACGCACGGCCGCGCCTTCGGCACGCAGCCGCGCCAGGGCTTCGCGTACGGGCCCGCAAGTGGAGCCCCAGGTGATCACCAGTGTGTCACCGCTGCCCTCGAGGTCGGCCCAATGCTCGCCGTAGTCGTAATCGCTGATTTTTCGCTGCCGCTTATCCAGTTGCGCGAGGTGGTCCTCGAACATGCTCGACGGGGCGCCGCTCTCGGTGTGCTCCAGCCCGTCCGCGGTATATTGACCGCCGGCCTGGCCAGGTATCGCCATCGGCGAGATCCCGGAATCGTTGATGGCGTAGCGCTGATAAGTTTCCGCAGGCGCTTCAGCGACCAGCCGCCGGGTCAGGAAAGCAAGCTGCGCCGGCTTGTCCAGTATCGCCCGTGTCTGCCCCAGTGACTGGTCCGACAACACGATGGCGGGCGCCTGCAGCGACTCCGCCAGGTGCACGGCCCACTGCATCGTGAACTTGCAGTCCGCGACCGAGGTCGGCGCCAGCACCAGGTGGGGCGCGTCGCCGTGCAAACCATTCAAGGCAATGTTCAGATCGGTCTGCTCGCTTTTGGTGGCAATGCCGGTCGATGGGCCGCAACGCATCACGTCCAGCACCACCACCGGCACTTCCGAACACAACGACAGATCGATGGCCTCGGTCATCAGCGCCAGGCCGGGACCCGAGGTCGCCGTCATCGCCGGCACGCCGCCGAAAGAGGCACCGATCACCTGGTTGATCGAAGCCAGCTCGTCTTCCGCCTGGACCAGCGCGCCACCGACCTTTGGCAGGGCCGTCGCCAGCCATTCGAGCACTTCCGTGGCGGGCGTGATCGGATAGGCGGCC
Source organism: uncultured Gammaproteobacteria bacterium (assembly GCA_963774415.1). Lineage (GTDB taxonomy): Bacteria > Pseudomonadota > Gammaproteobacteria > Xanthomonadales > SZUA-36 > SZUA-36. The sequence continues at coordinate 856,560 of CAVZEU010000001.1, forward strand.
ACGAACCGCACGCCGCCGTAGAGGGCGCCGAGGCCCGCGGCTTCGTTGCCGGTGATGCTCCAGCGCTCTTTGCTGCTGCGGTCCTTCGCGGGCGGTCCGTCGACGCCCGGCAACTCCGAGGCGGCCTCGAAACCGACCCGCGCGCCTTCGCGGCTGGCCTGCAGGGCTTCCGCCCCCTTGCGCCGCAACTGTTTTTCCAGCGCGGCATAGATCGAGTCCAGCGGCAGGCCGGTCATCTTCGCGATCGCACCCAGCGCAATCATGTTCGCCCGACCGCCCGGCACACCCTTGGCCAGTTCCTTCATTGGAAAATCGACCTGGCGGGGCGCGCTCATAGGCAACGATTCACTGTGCCGGCCGCCGTGCTGGTCGAAGACCACGAGGCTCGTGCCGTGCAACGGAATCTCCGCGACGAAGCGCTTGGTGCTGCCCGGATCGAGCGCAACCACCAGGTCGAAAGTATCGTCGTGGGACTCCAACGGCTCACCCGCAAACCGCAGCATCGCGGCCGCCTCGCCGCCACGGATCTGCGGCCCCGCGGAACGCGTCATGATGCCATACCAGCCCGCCTGGCTTGCGGCCTCGAGCAGGAGGCTGCCGGTGGTCATGACGCCCGAGCCCCCGCTGCCGCTCAATGCAATGGACAAACTATGCTGATTCATTCCTGTGCTCTCATCGGGAATATGCATTATATTACCACTAAATGAAGATTAGTTACTAGATATTTACCTAAAACAGCATTATAATACATTTATTATTGATGTATTCGCATGCAAGGAATAATCAGAAATGCCTAATACCGTTGAAGTTTCTGCGCAAACCGCCCCCGCCGAACTGTTCGACCATAACCTCGTTGACGCCGAACTGGACGCCGGCGTGCTGTTTGAAAAGCGGCCGGCGAGATCGCCGCAGGGCGAGGAAGTCAGCGGGCTTTACAACGCCTGGATCACCTTGAACAATCCCGGCCAGTACAATTCCTATACCACCGGGATGGTCAAGAGCGTCATCCTGGCCTTTCGCGCCGCTTCCAATGCCCGCGACGTCGCCAGCGTGGTCTTCACCGGCGCCGGCGACCGCGCCTTCTGCACTGGCGGCAATACCAAGGAATACGCCGAGTACTACGCCGGCAATCCGCAGGAGTACCGCCAATACATGCGGCTTTTCAACGACATGGTGACCACCATTCTGACCTGCGACAAACCCGTGATTTGCCGCGTCAACGGCATGCGTATCGGCGGCGGACAGGAAATCGGCATGGCCTGCGACTTCACCATTGCGCAGGACCTGGCCAATTTCGGCCAGGCCGGCCCCAAGCACGGCTCGGCCGCGATCGGCGGCTCCACCGATTTTCTGCCGGTCATGATCGGCGCCGAGCAGGCGATGGTTTCAGGCACCCTGTGCGAACCGTTTTCGGCCCACAAGGCCTACCGCCTGGGCATCGCCTCCGGCCTGGTGCCGGCGCTCAGGATCGACGGCGATTACATCGCCAACCCGCTGGTCGTCACGGACCGCTTCCTCGATGAGTACGGGCGCATCGTGCACGGTGAATTCAAGAGCGGTGAAGCCCTTGCCGCCGGCAAGGCGCTGCTGAAAAGCGGTACCGTCGACCTGTCGCTGCTGGACGAGGCGGTGGAGGCGATGTGCAGCAAGCTGCTGCTGACCTTCCCGGACTGCCTGACCAAGAGCCTCGAACAACTGCGCAAACCCAAGCTCCAGGCCTGGAACCAGAACCACGAGGACTCGCGCGCGTGGCTGGCGCTGAACATGATGACCGAAGCCAGGGCCGGGTTTCGCGCCTTCAACGAAGGCACGCGGGAAACAGGCCGTGAGATCGATTTCGTCGCCCTGCGCCAGGCGCTCGCCAAGGGTACGCCGTGGTCACCCGAGCTGACCGAGAGCCTGATGCCCGGGAATACGGACTGAACATGAACGCAGCGCAAGCCAGCACACCGCTCAAGGCCTGGCTGGAACAGGACGGGCGCCTGTTGCGCCTGCGTCTCGCCCGACCCAAGCCCAACCTGATCGACGCGGCCATGATCCGGGCGCTTGACCAGGCGCTGAGCGACCACCTGCCCTCGCCCGCCCTGGGTTGCATCCTGCTGGACGCGGAGGGCCCCCATTTCAGCTTCGGCGCGAGTGTCGAGGAGCACCTGCCCGACAAGTGTGCGGATATGCTCGCGAACCTGCACGCTCTGCTGCTGAAGATGATCGCGGCGCCGCTGCCGATCCTGGCGGCGGTGCGGGGACAATGCCTCGGCGGCGGGCTCGAGTTGGTGTCTGCGGCCAGCCAGATCTTTGCCGCCGGCAATGCCTGCTTCGGCCAGCCGGAAATCAAGCTGGCCGTATTTGCCCCTGCCGCCTCCTGTCTGCTGCCGGAACGGATCGGCCAGCCCCTGGCGGAGGACCTGCTGTTCACGGGCCGCAGCCTCGGCGCCGGCGAAGCCCTCGAGGCCGGGCTGGTTCAGGACCTCAGTGACGACCCGGAACAGGCCGCGCTGGACTGGTACAAGACGCACATCGAGCCGCTGAGCGCCAGTTCGCTGCGTTACGCCGTGCGCGCCGCGCGCCTGCAATACGCGGAACGTTTCAAGGACAGGATTGCCCGCGTGGAAAGGCTCTACATCGATGAACTGATGGCGAGCCACGATGCGCTCGAGGGCCTGAACGCCTTCGTCGAAAAGCGCAAGGCCAACTGGAACAACAACTGATGCGAACCGAAGGTGGAATCAAGCATGTCTACAAGTGAAATCATTGCACGCTGCCAGCAACTCTACGACGACCTGGATTTCGGCAGCGCCCGCGCCTGGAAAGAAGCCGACCCGAAACGCAAGGTCGTCGGGTACATGCCGGTGTACGTGCCGCGCGAGATCATTCATGCTGCCGGCATGCTGCCGCTGGGCATTCTCGGCGGCGGCGACCAGCTGGAAGTGATCCACGGCGACGCTTACTACCAGAGTTACATCTGCCGCATCCCCCGCTCCACGATCGAACTGGGGCTGACCAAGCGGCTGGACTTCGTCGACGGCATGCTTTTCCCGAGCATCTGCGATGTCATCCGCAACCTGTCGGGCATGTGGAAACTGATGTTTCCGGACACCTACGTGCGCTATTTCGACGTGCCGCAGAATTACCAGGACGACATCGGCGGGGAATACTACATCGAGGAACTCAGGGAACTTAAACGGGGCCTGGAAAAACTGGGCGGCGTCACGATCACGGACGAGGCGCTGCGCGCCTCCACCGCCCTTTACAATGAAAACCGCCGCCTGATCAACGCCGTCTACGACTTCCGCGCACAGCAGCCCGCGAAGGCGCCGTCCGTTGAGGTCTACCTGCTGATGCGGGCCGGCATGGTGCTGCCGGTGGAGGAGCACAACCAATTGCTCGCCGACTACCTAGCGGCCGCCGAGGCCGAGGAACGGCCGGTCAGGGACAACTGCCGCATCGTCATCAACGGCGCCTTCTGCGAACAACCGCCGCTGAACCTGATCCGCTCGATCGAGATGGCCGGCTGCTACATCGTCGATGACGACTACATGCTGATCAACCGCTGGCTGCTGGACGAAGTGCCGCTCGACGGCGATCCGCTCGCCAACCTCTCGGCCGCCTTCCTGCACGCCTCCGCCGACACCGCGGCAAAATATTCCGAGCGCGAGGAAGACGTCGGCGCTTACCTGCTTGCCACCGTCAGAAAGACCGGCGCGGAGGGTGTGATATTCACGGCGCCCAGTTTCTGCGACCCGGCGCTGCTGGAACGCCCGATGCTGGCCGACCGCATGGACGAACACGACATACCCTACATTTCCTTCAAGTACGCGGAAAATTCCGGCCAGATGCAGCCCATCCGCGAACAGGCGGGTACTTTTGCCGACTCGATCAAACTCTGGAGTTAGGACGCCATGAACACGAAAGCAAGTGAAGTCATCAAAGATTCATCGATGCTGCTGCAGAAAAAGATGATCGCGGATAATTACGACGCGCTCACCAGCACCCAGGAAAGCGGCAAGAAGATTTCCGCCACGTTCGTTCCCGGCAACCTCAACGAGCTGGTCATGTGTTTCGACATGCTCAACAACCTGCCAGAGATCAATGCGATCAACAACGGCATGCGCAAGAAGAGCGGCGCCATGGTCATGCAGGCGGAGAAACAGGGCCATTCCGAGGACGTGTGCACCTATGTCAAGGCGGACATCGGCTCGATGTCACGCGGCAGTATCGCGCCGAACGGCAAACCGATGCCGCCGCCGAACCTGCTGCTGTTGTCCTACACCGGCTGTTTCACCTTTATGAAGTGGTTCGAACTGCTGCGCCACGAATACGGTTGCGAGACGGCGATGCTGCACGTGCCGTACGAGGGTGACGGCGTCATCACGCAGAACATGCGCGACTACGTCGTCAAGCAACTCAAGGAGAACGTGATCCCGGCGCTGGAAAAGGTCAGCGGCGTCAAGTTCGACATCGACCGCCTGCGCGAATATTTGCGCAACTCGGCCCGTGCCGAGGACGATTTCGTCTGGGTGCTGCAAAGCGCCAAGAACCGGCCGTCACCGATCGACGCCTATTTTGGCGGCGTCTATTACATCGGCCCGATCTTCACCGCCTTCAGGGGCACCGAGCAGGCAGTCACCTACTACAAGCTGTTGCGCGAGGAAATCGAGGAGCGGCTGCGCCAGGGCAAGGGCCCGATCACGCCGGACGGCGACCTCGCCGAGGAGCGTTACCGGCTGGTCGTGGAAGGGCCGCCCAACTGGACCAACTTCCGCGAGTTCTGGAAAATGTTCTACGAAGAGGGCGCCGTCGTCGTGGCCAGCACCTACACCAAGGTCGGCGGCGTCTACGACCTCGGCTTCCGGCACGACCCGGAACACCCGCTCGAGACCCTCGCCGATTACTGCCTCGGCTGCTATACCAACCGCAACCTGGCGCAGCGCGTCGAGATGCTGACGAACTATGTCAACGAATACGAGGCGGACGGTCTTTTGATCAACTCCATCAAGAGCTGCAACAGTTTCTCGGCCGGGCAGTTGATGATGATGCGGGAAGTCGAGAAGCGCACAGGCAAGCCCGGCGCTTTCATCGAGACGGACCTGGTCGATCCGCGCTACTTTTCCGCCGCCAACGTCAAGAACCGGCTGGAGAGCTACTTCCAGATGATCGAGCAAAAACGCCAGGGCGCCCGCACTGCGGCCTGACAGCAACCAGCGAGGAATGCACGCATGAAGTGTTTTATCGGTATCGACCTCGGGTCCACGACCACCAAGGCGGTCATGATGGACGCCAGCGGCGACGTCCTGGGCCGCGGCATCACCAATTCGCGTTCGAATTACGACACGGCCAGCCAGGTTTCCAAGCTCGAGGCCGTGGTCAGCACCCGCCTGGAGCTGTGCCGGCGCGCTCTGGTCGGGGTTCCCGGCATGGAGCAGCACGTCGACGAACTGGTGACGGCGCTGGAACGCAACTTCCGCCTGGAGCTGTTTCTGAACCAGCTCGACGACTTGCAGATGACCTGCCTGCACAACGCGGCGGACGTCAGGCACGCCGATATCGGCGACGCGCTCAGCGAGGCGCTGGTCGAAGTGTTCAAGCGCATGCGCGACCAGTTGGTCAATCTCTATGCCCCCGGTGTCGACCGCAAGTCCGATTTTTTCCGTGACCTGGCCGGTTCCGTGTACATGCACAAGGCGGAAGAAGTGGCCGAGGAAGCCGGCCTCTCTTTCGACGTGATGATCAACATCTACGACAAGTCCATCATCGAGGTCGAAAACCGGCCGCCCAACGAGGAACTGGTAACCACGTTCCTGCGCGCCCTGGACCGTGTCATGAACGAAATGGCGGACCTGCCGGTGGAACAGGAAGTGATCCGTGACGTGGTCAAGGAGAACCTCGCCATCGAACTCGAGGAAACCTTCGTGGTCGGCACCGGCTACGGCCGCGTGCGGCTGCCGTTTCCGAAAGAGCACATCCGCTCGGAAATACTGTGCCACGGGCTCGGCGCGCACCTGATGTATCCGGATACGCGTACGGTGCTGGACATCGGCGGCCAGGACACCAAGGGAATCCAGGTGGACGCCAACGGCATCGTCGTCAATTTTCAGATGAACGACCGCTGCGCCGCGGGCTGCGGCCGCTACCTCGGTTACATCGCCGACGAGATGAACATCGGCCTGCACGAACTCGGCCCGATCGCGATGAAGGCCAGCAAGACCATACGCATCAACTCGACCTGCACCGTCTTTGCCGGCGCGGAATTGCGCGACCGCCTGGCCCTGGGCGAAAGCCGCGCGGACATCCTGGCGGGTCTGCACCGCTCCATCGTGCTGCGGGCCATGTCCATTATTTCCAGGTCCGGCGGCGTCACCAACGAATTTACGTTTACCGGCGGTGTCGCCAAGAACGAGGCCGCCGTGCGCGAACTGAAAAAACTGGTGCAGGAAAACTACGGCGATGTGAAGATCAACATCGATCCCGATTCCATTTACACGGGCGCACTGGGCGCAGCGGAATTCGCGCGCCGTGCCGTGGAGGCTTGAAATGACAATCACAGCAGGCGTCGATCTGGGTACCGGCACGGTCAAGACCGTGCTCTTCAGCATCGAGGGCGACAAGGTCGAATGGCTGGCGCGGCGCGCCGACCGGATCCGGCAGCGCGATCCCTTCGACCTTGCCGCAAAGGGCTACGACGAGATCCTGGCCGAGGCCGGTCTCGAGCGTGACGAGGTGCAGTACGTCGCCACCACCGGTGACGGCGAAACCATCCCGTTTCGCACCGGGCATTTTTATTCCATGACCACGCACGCCCGCGGCGCCATCTACCTCGAACCGGAGGCCCGCGCGGTCCTCGACATCGGCGCCCTGCACGGGCGCGCCGTGAAGATGGACGGGCGCGGCAAGGTGCTCGGCTACCGCATGACCAGCCAGTGTGCGTCCGGGTCGGGCCAGTTCCTGGAAAACATCTCCCGCTATCTCGGCATCGCGCAGGATGAAATCGGCGGCCTTTCCAAGCAGGCGGATGACCCCGAGGTGGTGTCGAGCATCTGCGCGGTGCTGGCGGAAACGGACGTCATCAACATGGTCTCACGCGGCATCACGGCACCCAATATCCTCAAGGGTATCCATCTTTCGATGGCGGGCCGCCTGGCGAAACTGCTGCGTGTCATCAAGGTCACCGGCGGCGTCGCGCTGGCGACCGGCGGGCTGGCGCTGGACGACGGGCTGATGGCGGCCCTGAACGAGTCGCTGGTCAAGCAGAAAATCGACGTCGAAGCACGCAGCCACCCGGATTCGATTTACGCCGGCGCCATCGGCGCCGCATTGTGGGGCGCCTACCGCTATGAAAAGCTCAAGCAAATGGATTCCCTGGCAATTGCCTCCTGAAACGAGAAGGAGTACCTATTATGGCATTGATGATCAAAGACAACTGTGAAGTTTGCGATGCATGCATACTGGAATGCCCTAACGAGGCCATCAGCGAAGGCGACCCGTACGTCATCGACGCGCTGCGTTGTACGGAATGCGTTGGTGAATTCGACACGCCGCAATGCCAGCTGGTGTGCCCGGTCGAAGAATGCATCGTCCCCAATCCCGATTTCGTCGAGAGCCGGGACGAGCTGCAGATGAAATACGACACGCTGCACGGCTGAAAACATGACGACCTGCAATCTGCTCGACGCGGCAGCGCTGGCTGACGCCGATGTGGCCGCCATCATCGAGCTCGACAGCGCCACGAATGGCAGCCGCAGGGCCGATTTCTTCGCCCGGCGCTTCGCCGCGCAAAAGAGCGCTCCGGATGCCTTCGTCTCGATGACGGCCAGCGACGGGGACACACTGGTCGGTTTTGCCAGCTGTCACCTGCTGCAGGGCGAATTCGGCACCGATCAACTGACTGCGGTTCTCGACGCGCTGGCCGTGGAGCCGGGCAGCCAGGGCCACGGGATCGGCCACGCTCTGCTGGCCGAATTGCTGAGCGAATTACGGACACGCGGCGCACACGAATTGCGCACCCAGGCCGTCTGGAATCAGCCCGCTCTGCTCAATTTCTTTGCCGACACCGGGTTCGAATTGGCGCCGAGGCTGATACTCGAACGCTCAACCCGGGATGTTCGATTCTGAAGGAACCGCCCATGACCACAAAAGAATCCAACCGGACCCGCGCCCGCGACGACGAGGCGCTTTCAGTCGAGGTCGACTACGGCAAAATCACAGGCGACGACTTCACCAGGCTGTCGCGCGACCAGGTGCTGGTGCGCACGCTGCGAAGCGACGACCTGGACGCGGTGGTCAAAACCGACCGCGACATTACCGGCCGCGACCGGCGCGCCTTCTACCAGCGCAAGTTCAGCGAAGTGCTGTACGAGTCCGGTCTGCGTATTTCACTGGTGGCGGAGATCGACGGCTGCATCGCGGGTTTCATGATGGCGCGGCTCGACTTCGGCGAATTCGGGCGAACGGCCTCCGAGGCCGTCATCGACACCCTCGGCGTTGCCAGGGCCTTTCGCGCGCAAAGGGTCGGCCACGCCCTGTTATCGCAATTGCTCACCAACCTGGCGACGCTGCAGGTGGAGACGGTCCGCTCCGAGGTCGAATGGGACAATTTCGATCTGCTCGGCTTTCTGCAAAGTTGCGGCTTCCAGCCCTCGCAGCGGCTCGCACTGAACTGCGACCTGGCCTGATCGGCGCCGAGTTGACCTCTGCGCGTGTCTGCCGCAAACTCGATTGACCCAATGGCGGCCCGGGCACGCGCAATGGCATTTACCAGCCTTCTGAAAATACGCTTTGACGACGTCGACGGCGCCGGGATCGTTTATTACCCGCAGTTCTTCCATCTCTGTCACAAAGCCTTCGAGGACTTTTTCGACGACGCGGCCAGCGTCTCCTACCCACAACTGATCAATGAACGGCGCCGCGGATTTCCGACCGTGGCGATCGAGTCGAAATTTACCGCGTCACTGCGCTACGGTGACATCGCGCTGGTCAAGCTGGCGATCAACAAGGTCGGCAACACGTCCGCGACGTTCGATTACGAGATTCGCCGCAAACATGACTCCAGGCTCTGCTTTTCGGCCCGGATCACCAAGGTGTTCATGGACCTGGACAAGCACTGCGTGCTGCCGATCCCCGAGGACATGCGCTCGCTCTGGAAAAGCATACTCTGAGATGAAAGCGGCAAACAAGATAAGGCTCAAATTCGAGGTCAACGGCAGCACGCAGGAGGTGCTCACCGAACCGTCGCGGACGTTGCTCGAGGTGCTGCGCGAAGACTTGCGGCTGACCGGGACCAAACACGGCTGCGAACTCGGTGAGTGCGGCGCCTGCACCGTGCTGCTGGACGGCGTGCCGGTCATGGCTTGCCTGCAACTCGCCGCCCAGTGCCAGGACGCCCGCGTCGATACCGTGGAGGGCCTGGCCGGCGCCGACGGCCTGCACCCCTTGCAGCAGGCCCTGGCTGAAAACGGCGGGCTGCAATGCGGCTATTGCACCCCCGGCGTGCTGATGACCGCCAAGGCGCTGCTGGCAGAGCAGCCCGAGCCCGCGGCAACGGAAATCCGCGAAGCCCTGTCGGGCAACCTGTGCCGCTGCACCGGTTACCAGCAAATCGTGGAGGCGATCGAAACCGCGGCCGCGCGCATGCGCGCCAACGGCAACGGCGGCAGGGAAAACGGCCCATGAAGCCCACGGATGATTTCAGAATCGTCGGCAAACCGCGCCTGCGTGTCGATGCGCTCGCCAAGGTCACCGGCCAGACCGTGTTTGCCGACGACATCACGTTGCCGCGCATGCTGCATTGCAAACTGCTGCGTTCCAGCGTTCCACACGCCCTGATCGAAAGGCTGGACGCCGGGCGCGCGCGCGCCCTCCCCGGCGTCAGGCTGGTGCTGACGGGCGAGGATTTTCCGGTCGAATACGGCATCATGCCGGTCAGCCAGGACGAACGGCCGCTGTGCCGCGACAAGGTCCGCTACGTCGGCGACCCGCTCGCCGCCGTGATCGCCGACGACGAGCGCACCGCAGAAGCAGCCCTGGCCTTGATTGAAGTCGATTACCAGCCGCTGGAGACCGTGGCCACGGCCAGTGAAGCGCTGCAGGCCTGCGACGCGCCGATCCAGGATTACGGCGAGGAAAACAACATCCACCGGCGCTTGTCCTATGCCTTCGGCGACGTCGAGGCAGCCCTCGAGGCGGCCGATTACGTCTTCGAAGATACCTTCAGCTATGCCGGCAACACCCACATGGCCATCGAGCAGCACGCCTCGGTGGCCGCCGCCGACCCCGACGGCCGCGTGACCCTGTATTCCAGCACCCAGAACCCCCATTACCTGCACCGCGCGCTGACCAAGGCGCTGGAGATGCCGGCGGCGCACATCCGCGTCGTCGCCTGCCCCAATGGCGGCGGCTTTGGCGGCAAGTGCGATCCGTTCAACCACGAGATCGTCGTTACCCGCGCTTCCCTGCGGCTCGGCCGGCCGGTGAAGATCTGCCTGACCCGGGAAGAGGTCTTTTATTGCCACCGCGGCCGCCACCCGACCATCATGAAGCTGCGCACCGGCGTCAACCGTGACGGCAGCCTCACCGGCATGCGCCTCGAGACCTTGCTGGACGGCGGCGCGTACGGCTCCCACGGTATCGCCAGCACGTTCTACAGCGCGGTGCTGCAGCCTTTGCCCTACCAACTGCCCCGTTACAGTTTCGGCGCCTGCCGGGTATTCACCAACAAGCCCCCGTGCGGGCCCAAACGCGGCCACGGCACGCCGCAGCCGCGCTTCGGCCAGGAAGTCCAACTCGACAAGATCGCCGAAAAGCTGCAAATAGACCCGGCCGAGCTACGGCTGAAACTGATCGCGCCCGCCGATTCGCTGACCTGCAATTACCTCTCGATCGGCGCGATCGGCATGCGCGAATGCATCGAAAAGGTCGTCAAACGCGCGGATTGGCAGCACAAACACCGGCAACTGCCCGCCGGCCGGGGAGTCGGCCTGGCCTGCGGGGCCTACATGAGCGGCGCCGGCACCGCGATATACTGGAACAAGATGCCGCACAGCGGTGTCCAGCTCAAGCTGGACCGCAGCGGCGGCGTCACGGTCTATTGCGGCTGTACCGACGTCGGCCAGGGTTCCGATGACGTACTCGTCAGCCTGGTCGCGGAGGTCCTGGGCATCCCGACCCTCGATGTCCGCTGCGTCACCGGCGATACCAGCCTGGCCCCGGTCGACCTCGGTTCCTATTCCAGCCGCGTGACGCTGATGATGGGCAACGCCGCCATCGAGGCGGCCGGCCGCGCCCTTGAGCTGATCGGCGCGGCGGTGGCCGCGAAGCTGGGCTGCCCGCAAGGCAACGTCTGTTTCGCCGAGGCCCGCGTCTTCGACGGCAGCGACCCCGAACAAGGCATGACTTTCCAGGAAGCCGTGGTCTGCGCGGAGGAAATGCACGGCACGGTCGTTACGGCGGGCTCCTACACGCCCCCCCGGCAAGCGGGCCGCTACCCGGGCGCCGGGGTCGGGCCTTCGCCGACCTACTCCTATTCGGCGGCGGTCGCGGAAGTCGAGGTCGACACCGAAACCGGCGCCGTTGCGGTTTCCCGCGTCTATCTCGCCCACGATATCGGCCGTTCCCTCAACCCCGTTTCGGTTCGGGGCCAGGTCATCGGCGGTGTCTACATGGGTATCGGTGAAGCGCTGATGGAGGAGCAGGCTGCCACGCGCCTGCCGCCGCGACTCTCAAACGCGCTGGTGCACCAGGGGCCGTCGGTATTGGACTACAAGACGCTGACAGCCAACGACATGCCCGAAGTCTTCGTCGATATCGTCGAGAGCGCCGATCCCAACGGGCCGTTCGGTGCCAAGGAAGTGGGCCAGGGCCCGTTGCTGCCGGTCGTGCCCGCCATCGCCAACGCCGTTTACGACGCCGTCGGTGTACGCATCGACGAGGTGCCGATCAGCGCGGACAAGGTATTGAGGGCGCTGGAGAGAAAAGCCGCCGGCAAGGACCCACGCACGGGCCCGGACGCTTTCCCCGCCGTCGAGTGGCCGCAACCGGTCTTCGTGGTGCCGCCCGCCGAAGGCGGCGACGGCAAGGCGAGCGTGATGCCCGAGCGCAAACACGCGGCGAAAATGCACCGCATGGACCAGGTCGGCGGGAGCGGAGGCTGAACGTGCTGAGGTTGCCGCATTTCGAATTCCATGCGCCCTCAGAACTCGGGGAGGCCGCGCGGATACTGTCCGACAGCGGACCGGGCGCCATGCTGCTGGCAGGGGGCACGGACCTCTTGCCCAATATGAAACGCCGTCAGCAGACACCGGTCACGCTGATTGCGCTTGGCCGGATCGGGTCCCTGAGCGAGGCTGCCGTGAAGCCTTCCGGGAACTCGGGCGCGAAACTCGGCGCCGGTCTCAAGCTCAGCGCGATCGTCAACAATACGGTCATCCGTGAACAATACACCGCACTGTGGCGGGCTGCCGGGCTGGTGGCGAGCCCCCAGTTGCGCAACATGGCCAGTCTCGGCGGCAACCTTTGCCTCGACACGCGCTGCAGCTACTACAACCAGAGCGAACACTGGCGTCAGTCGGTCGACAACTGCCTGAAAACTGGCGGGGAAATATGCTGGGCCGTGACCAAGAGCTCCCAGTGCCGGGCCGTTTCATCCACCGATACCGCGCCCGCCCTGCTGGCCCTCGGCGCCCGGGTGCGGCTGGTCTCAGCGGCGGGCGAGCGGCTGCTGCCGCTGAGCGAGTTCTATCTTGACGACGGTATCGACTACAGCGCACGCCGCCCGGATGAGATCCTCGCGGAGGTGCTGCTGACACCGGCCGACGGCTGGAAAAGCACCTACTGGAAGCTGCGCCGCCGCGGCTCGATCGACTTCCCGGTCCTGTCCGTGGCCGCGGCCGTGAAGACGGAGCCGGACGGCTCGGTCAGCGAGGCCCGCCTCGTACTGGGCGCCCTGGCTTCGAGGCCGGTCTGGTGCGAGGCCGCCGGGGAGTTCCTCAGGGGCAAAAAGCTCGGCGACGATGTCATCGAAGAAACCGGGCGCATCATGAGCGAAGCCGTCAGGCCGGTGAACAATACCGACCTCGTGCCGCTGTGGCGGAAGAAAGCCATCCCCCATTACGTCAGACATGCGCTACGCGAACTGCGCGGCGATGACCTGACCGACCTGCGCCGGCGTTGCAGCGGCGCCCACTGACCGGGCTGTAACCTCCATGGGCGTTGAATGCAAAGGGCGGCGGCCCGAAAGCTGATGCTGCCTTGGCCGTCAATGACGGCGCTTACCGGCAGGGTCTTGCGGATGTTAGACTTTGCCGCAGGAAAATAACCGGAAAACAAGCATGAGCGACATACCGTCCGACCTGCTGATTGCGCAGGCAGCAGCGAAAAAACCCATACAGAGCATCGCCGCGGCGTTGGGCATGGACGACGGCGACCTGATCCCCTATGGCCACGACAAGGCCAAGATCCGGTACAGCTTCATGGAAGGGCTCGAGGAGCGGCCGGACGGCAAGCTCATTCTGGTGACCGCGGTTTCGCCGACCCCCGCCGGCGAAGGCAAAACCACGACCACGGTCGGCCTCGGCGACGGCCTCTGCAGACTCGGCAAGCGGGCGATCATCTGCCTGCGCGAACCCAGCCTGGGCCCGTGCTTCGGCATGAAAGGCGGCGCCGCCGGCGGCGGCTACGCCCAGGTGGTGCCGATGACCGACATCAACCTGCACTTTACCGGCGACTTTCATGCGATCGGCGCGGCCAACAACCTTCTGAGCGCGGTGATCGACAACCACATACACTGGGACAACACGCTCGATCTCGACCCGCGCCGAATCACCTGGCGGCGGGCGGTTGACATGAACGACCGCGCCCTGCGGGACATCACCACCGGTCTGGGCGGCCCCGGCAACGGCATCCCGCGGCAGGCGGGATTCGATATCACGGTCGCCTCGGAGGTCATGGCGGTTTTCTGCCTGGCGACGGACCTCGCCGACCTGGAGGCGCGCCTCGACAACATGGTTATCGGCTACACGCGCAAGCTCGAACCCGTCACGGTGAGCCAACTGAAGGTCGGGGGGGCCATGACGGCCCTGCTGCGCGACGCCTTCCAACCCAACCTGGTGCAGACGCTGGAAAACAACCCGGCCATCATGCACGGCGGGCCGTTCGCCAATATCGCCCACGGCTGCAACTCGGTCGTGGCCACCAGGACGGCCCTGAAACTGGCCGACTACGTCGTGACCGAAGCCGGTTTCGGCGCCGACCTGGGGGCTGAGAAATTCTTCGATATCAAGTGCGCTAAAGCCGGGCTGCACCCGGACGCAGTGGTGCTGGTGGTGACCACCAAGGCCCTCAAGATGCATGGCGGCGTTGCCAGGGAGGACCTTCTGCGAGAGAACCTGGAGGCCCTGCGGGCCGGTTGCAAAAACCTCGGCCGACACATACGCAATATCGGTCAGTTCGGTGTCCCGGTCACCGTCGCGATCAACCGTTTCGTTTCCGACACCGAGGCGGAATACGAACTGATCAGGGAGTTTTGCGCGTCATTCGATATCGAGTGCACGGTCAGTTCGCACTGGGAACATGGCGGTGAGGGCGCCGAGGCACTGGCGTCAAGGGTGCTGGAAATGATTGACCGCCAGCAATCGCAATTCCGTACGCTTTACGAAGCCGAGATGAGTCTCTGGGAGAAGGCCCGACATATCGCCCGTACGCTGTACGGCGCGGAAGACATCATCGCGGACAAGAAGGTGCGCGCCAAATTCGCCCAGTACCAGGACGAGGGCTACGGCCACTTCCCGGTGTGCATGGCCAAGACCCAGTACAGCTTTTCGACCGACCCGCTGCTGCTGAACGCACCGAGCGGCCACGACGTTCCGATCAGGGAAATACGCCTGGCCGCGGGGGCCGAATTCGTGGTCGTGATCTGCGGGGAAATCATGACGATGCCGGGATTGCCGCGCACGCCTTCTTCGGAAAGCATCAGGGTCAACGAGCGCAGACAGATCGAAGGATTGTTTTAGCGGCAGGCCGGGACGCGGACTGCCCATCCAGTAACAGGAACACGGCGTATGTATAAATTGAAAGGCGCTGATTTCAGGCCGCAGCACTTTGACTGGGAGGTCGGGGACGGCATCGCCCTGGTCACGCTCAACCGGCCGCAGCGCAAGAACCCCCTCACCTTCGAGAGCTACGCGGAATTGCGCGACACCTTCCAGCAACTGGGCCACACGGAAGACGTCAATGTGGTCGTCATCACCGGTGCCGGCGGCAATTTCTGTTCCGGTGGCGACGTCCACGAGATCATCGCGCCGCTGACGCAGATGGACATGCCCAGCCTGCTCGAATTCACCCGCATGACCGGCAGCCTGGTCAGTGCAATGCGGCACTGCCCGCAACCCGTGATCGCCGCCGTCGAGGGCGTCTGCGCCGGCGCCGGCGCGATCCTCGCGATGGCCAGCGACCTGCGCTATGGCGCCGAGGACTGCAAAACGGCGTTCCTGTTCACCCGCGTCGGTCTCGCCGGCTGCGACATGGGCGCCTGCGCGATTTTGCCGCGAATCATCGGCCAGGGGCGCGCGGCCGAATTGCTGTTCACCGGCCGTTCGATGAGCGCCCGGGAAGGGCTTGAGTGGGGCTTCTTCAACGCCGTGGGCAAACCGGGCGAGGCGCTCGGCATGGCCCGGCAGGCCGCCACGCGGCTGGCTGACGGCCCGACCTTCGCCCACGCCATGACCAAGAAATGCCTGCACCAGGAATGGAGCGTCGGTATCGACGAGGCCCTGGAGATCGAAGCGGAAGCGCAGGCGATCTGCATGCAGACGCGGGACTTCACACGTGCCTACGAGGCCTTCGTCAACAAGCAAAAGCCGGTGTTCGAGGGTGATTGAACGATTGCGCTCCGGCTACTTGAGCTTGCCGTCCTCGTCCAGCGGCAAGTCCCCGCCCTTGCGGTAGGCCAGCGCCTGCGCGCTGGCCAGCAGGCGGTCGTCGGCCGCGTCGGTGACGCGGATATCATACAGCGCCGTTTTTCGGGTCGCGTTGAGTTCCCTGGCCTCCGCGACCAGGCGGGCGCCCGGCCGGGCGGCGGCGACGAAATAGGTGTTGACCTGTTGCGCAACCGCGACCTCGCCGCGGGCATTGCAGGCGAGCTGAAACGCTTCGTCCAGCAGGGAAAACACGGCCCCGCCGTGGAGCATGCCGAAGATGTTCTGCATCCGGGGTTCAAATTGCATCGCCACCTTCGCGTGCCCGGGCCCGATATCGAGGACCTCGATGCCCATCAGTTTGCGAAACGGCTCCTCGTCGCAACGTGCCCGTATACGGGCCAGTGAATCTGCTGTCATGTAAGCCGGTTCCGCTGTGGATGCTCAGATCGTCAGTGCAGGGAAGCGCTGGCCGCCCTTCGCATGGCTTGCGAGGGCGGCCGACACATCCCCTGGATTATTGCTGACCAAAATTATACGTAACCGTCACACCGTAACGCCGCGGAGGCCCAAAGCGGGCAAACGCAATGCGGCTGCCGCGCTGGGAAAAGACATGGTGTATGTAATCCTTGTCACCGATGTTCTTGACCCAGCCGGCCACTTCCCAGCTGCCGTCAGGACTGGTCCAGGCCAGTCGTGCGTTCCACAGATGATAGCTGGGCGCGACCGTGATCGGGTTGTTATTGGGGTCGAAGAATACCTTGTCCTGATACGCGTAATCGACCTTCGCCGCAAGCTGGCCCACATCGCCCAGCGGAATGGTATAGGTCGTATACAAATACAGACTCTTTTTCGGCGCCTGGCGCATGGTATTTCCGGTAAAGTCGCCGCCGCCGGTCACGTCGGGGGTGCCACTGAACTTGGTGTATTTCGCATGGAGTAACGCCACGTTGCCGCCCAGTTCCCAGTAATCAGACAGCAGGCCCACGAACTCCAGTTCCAGGCCCTTGATCTCCGCCTTACCCGCGTTCTCGGTGATGAACTCGCCCAGCGTGCCGCCCTGTGGCTGGAAAAAGCGCGTGACCTGCAGATCCTTGTAGTCGGTGTAAAAGACCGCGAGGTTGGTCTGCAGGCGTCGATCCGCCCACAGGCCTTTCAGGCCGGTTTCGTAGCTGACGGCGGTTTCTTCGTCAAACGGCGTCGTCGCCCTTTCCTGGGTGGTCGCGGCGCCGGTAAACCCACCCGACTTGAAGCCCGTGGAAATGCTGCCGTACACCATCACATCGTCGTTGACGTCGAAGTTGACGGCCAACCTTCCGGAAAGGTTGTCCCAGCTGTCGATAGCCCGCGCCGGGTCAAATGCCTGCAACAGCAAGCCGATGCCGCTGAAACGAACATTGCTGACCAGTATCCTTTTCCTCTCGTAGGAATAGCGTGCGCCACCCGTGATGTCCAGGCGCTCGGTAACGGGCCAGGTCACCTGCCCGTACGCCGCCCAGGAAGTCGAATGGTTTTCCTGGTTCGCCTGGTAATCGGACAGGTTGTCGAGCCCCGGCCCACCCAGTGCGGTGAATGCAAACCGTTCCGAGCGCTTGATATGCTCCAGGCTGTAAAACACACCCCCTACCCAGACGAGACCGCCTGCGCTGCTACCGCTGAGCCTGGCTTCCTGCGTAAATTGCTCGGTGTCTTCGATCGCCGAGTCGTTAATGTCGAAAGTGAAGCCGACTTCCGGAGGCGCCAGCAGACCGGGCGTCGGGTCGCCCGACGCGCCCGTCAGGTCGACAGGGGGCGACGGCGGCAAGCCTTCCGAATCTTCCAGCCAGTCAAAATCGCTTTCGCGGTAGGAGGTAATCGACACGAACTGCATGTCGTTGTTTATATCCCAAGTCAGCTTGGCGTTGAGGCCTTTGACCTGCCGGTCGGTAAAGCCCTCTGTTTCAGCCAGCGTCGTGTGGCCGTCACCGGCCCCGCCCAGGGCGATATTGACGGCAACCGGATCGGAGGCACAACCGCAGTTGTGCAATGGGCCCGCGCTGCCGACCGGTTCGCGGTTGGTGGCGCCGAGATCATCGTCCGACCAGTCTCCGCCGAACAGGACCTCCACGTTATCGGACGCTTTCCATAACAGTTGTCCGCGCACAGCGAGGGTATCCGCTTCGCCCTGCCGCTTGTCTATGAGAAGGTTGCGCAGGTAGCCGTCGAACTTCCTGCGGCTGAAAGACAGTTTGGCCAACAGGTTGTCGCTGATCGGGCCGGAAATGAGCCCGCCGCTGTCCAGGCGCCCGAAATCCCCAACCGTTTGGCGCAGCCGCAGGCGGAATTCTTCGGATGGTTTGGAGGTCACGAAGTTAATCGAACCGCCGATCGAGTTTTTCCCGTACAGGGTTCCCTGCGGCCCGCGCAGGACCTCGATGCGCTCGAGGTCGAAGATATCGAAGACCTGGGCCGTGCGTGTCGCGATATAGACGTCATCGATGGAAACCACGACCGAATCGCTGGCTGCGGCGCCATCCTCCTTGGTGCCGATTCCCCGGATCGCGATTTCGGGTTGCCCGGGACTGAACGCCGAGAAAACCAGGTTGGGGATCTTCTCATTGATATCGTGCAGGCTGGCAACACCATCCTGCCTCAAGACCTCGCCCGTGATCGCGGTGATTGCGATCGGCACATCCTGCAGGCTCTCAGCCCGCTTTTGCGCAGTGACAATGACTTCTTCAAGGACTCCTCCCCGAGCCTGTTGTTGCTCTTGCTGTCCTTCCTGCGCGAACGCCATACTCGTCACGCCGCTCAAGACCAGCCAAACCAAACCACACTTCAACGCGCTTCGCTTTCTATTCATCTTAGTGCCCTCAATCGTCGATCTCACATTCGGTCACAGAACTGTGTTTGTGCTCGCGTATGCCGTAATACACTCCTCTATTACTTTATGCCTGAAATAATTTGCGACAACCGCCACAGCGCTCCGGCCATGGTTAACCGGATCGAACGAGACGACGCACAAAACCTTTCATCACGCTGGTTCAATGACCCCCAAAGCGATACATTTTTTTAGATAAACTCTCTGTATTTGTAATACTATACTAAACAATTATCGGCCGCCGCGCCATCCCCCTGATACGCGACACGCCGAGGGCCGGACGATGCAGTGATGAGCTGCCCGCTGCGAACGCGGGCGAATTTGCCGTGTCTCATCTTTAACGGACCCACGTTATCGTTGTTATCAAGGCTGCCGGCAGGCAAACACGGCTAGCCCAGATATTGCACCAGCCGGCCTCTGGCCTCACCATAAACTTATGAATTTACAATGTAAAATGACGATTTATCAAATTTATTCCAGGGTACACTTTGTAACCGGCCAGCGCTCTATCCCGGCCCTGCCTTGTCCAGGCACACCTGGGCTTGGGCTTCCCTCCAGCCATAGCTTTCGCTATGGCTCTCAGTCCAGCCCGGCGCCCAGCCGCACCTGTTCTGCAGCAGCATCCGGGATGCTGGTGCAATATCCGGGCTAGGTTTTCAATGCGCATTTAATTGACAAATATCAATTTGAAAAGGCGCTGTTTGGTCTACTATTCGCTTGGGCTATTCATAACTTGAGATATCGAAATCTTCAGCGCGGAGACGGGAATGCTTGTTTCGGCTTCCGGGCACTGGGAGTAAACGGAATTGAACAGGACGGCTATCAGCAAAACCAAGGTCATCGCGGTGCCCGAGCACACCGTCGAGATCATTACCAATTCTGGTGAAGGCGCGCAAAAGTGCGCGCAGATATTCGGGCTGACGTGCGCCAAGATGGGTAATGGCGTCTGGACCGTGGAAATCATCCCCGCCGAGATCGAACCGCCGCACCACACCGTGACCAGCACCTCGGGCAACATTATCCGCTTCGGTACCGACCGGGTGACCAACTGGGGCGACCAGTCGAAACTGGCCATCGCCTTCAACGAACAGGTGTGCCTGTCGCGTCATCGCCTCGACTCATTCGACGATAACTGCATCATCCTGCACGAAAGCATGTGGGAAAACCACGAGGATGAGGCCGTGCGGGAGGCTTACCGGCAGGCCATGGAGGAGATGTCCTCGAAAAACTACCGTTTCATCCCGGTCCCCATCGAAGAAGAAACGCTCAAGATCGTCGACAACGCCCAACACGGCAAGAACATGTTCGCCCTGGGCCTGCTCGCCGAAATCTACCAGCGCGATCTCGAGATCATCGAACGCCAGGTCGCCCATATTTTTCGTTTCAAACCCGCGGAAGTGACCGAGGTCAACGTCAAGCTGGTCAAGCACGGCATGGCCTGGGCACGGGAAAACCTGGACTTCCAATTCCAAATCGAGTCCAAGGCCGCGGAAGAAAAGCGGGTGGTGATGAACGGCAACCAGGCCGCGGCCCTGGGGGCCATTGCCGCCGGTATCGAATTCTGCGCCATGTACCCGATTACGCCGGCCACGTCGGTGTCGCATGAACTCGCGGATATCTTCGAGAATTACGGCGGCATGGTGCACCAGGCCGAAGACGAGATCGCGGCCGCCGGCGCCGCGCTGGGCGCCTCCTATGGCGGCAAGGTGTCACTGACGGTTACGTCCGGGCCCGGGCTGGCGTTGAAGACCGAATTCCTGGCCCTGGCCATCATGGTCGAAATTCCGTTGGTCGTGCTGGTGGTGCAACGCGGCGGGCCCTCGACCGGCCTGCCGACCAAGGTCGAACAGTCCGACCTGCTGGCCTCACTCTACGCACAACCGGGCGACGCACCGCGCGTCGTCATCGCACCGCGCTCGATCGAGGAATGTTTTCACTCGATGATCACGGCGCGGCGCATCGCCGAGACCTTTCGTTGCGTCGCCATCGTCCTGACCGATGCCAACCTCGCGACCGGCGTGCAGCAATTCACGCGGCCGGAATTCGATGCGCGCTGGCAACAGGAGCCGCCGGACCTGTCACCGGTGCCGGAAGGCCTGCGGCCCTATGACTGGGACCCGGAAACAGGCCTCTCACGGCGCTTCATACCCGGCACGCCCGGCGGCCAGCACACCGTGACCGGGCTCGCGCACGACGAGGACAGCCGTGTTTCCTACGACCCGGAAAGTAACGAGCGCGGCATAAAGATGCGCAGCCGCAAGCTGGCGGTTCTGCAGTCCACGCTGATGCCGCCGTCGGTATTCGGTGACGAGGACGGGGACCTGCTGGTGGTGGGCTGGGGTTCGACCCAGGGCGCCATCGAGGAAGCCGTGGAAAGGGCCCGCAAGGAAGGCCGCAAGGTATCTTCCTGCCAACTCACTTTCCTGTCGCCGCTGGAACCGGGGCTGAAGGAGATATTCAGCCGTTTCGGCAAGGTCATGACGGTCGAGATCAATTACTCCGACACCCCGGGCGATCCCTATATCAACGAGGAGACGCGCCGCTACGGGCAACTCGCCTGGTTGCTCAGGGCGCACACGCTGGTCGACATCGACTGCTGGACCAGCGTACCCGGGCAACCGCTGCGGCCCAAGGATATCTATCAATCCATCGTAAACAAGCTCGAAGCAGGAGCGTCCCATGAGTAGCATTGCCATTTCCCTGTTGGATGTCGCGGACGACGCGTCGCCCTGCCTGGCGGCGGAGGATTATCAGACCCGCCCGGGCAAATGGTGCGCCGGTTGCGGCGACTTCGGCGCCCTCAACGCGGTCAAGCGCCTGCTGGCCAAGGAACAGCTCAGACCCGAGAAGATGGCGTTCATTTCCGGGATCGGTTGTTCCAGCCGCTTCCCGCACTATGTCAACGCATATGGTTTTCACGGCATCCACGGCCGTGCGCTGACCATCGCCACGGGGCTCAAGCTGACGCGGCCGGAGCTGGACGTATTCGTGGTCATGGGTGACGGCGACTGCACCTCCATCGGCGCCGGGCACTGGATCCATGCCACGCGCTACAACCCCAACCTGACGGTGCTGATGCTGGACAACAACATTTATGGACTGACCAAAAAGCAGACCTCGCCGACCACGCCGCAGGGGTATAATTCGTTCACCACGCCACGCGGTTCGTGGCTGCCGGCACTGGATCCGCTGCAGGCGACGCTGGGAATCAGCAACGCATCGTTCGTCGCGCAAACCGCCGACTGGGTGCCCGCGCACCTCTACGCGACACTGCAGGTCGCCTATGCCCACAAGGGCTTCTCCTTCGTCCGCATCCTGCAGCGCTGCCCGAAATTCACCGCGGACGTCTTTGCCGACAACGTCAAGAACCCGGACAACACCGAACTGCTGGTACACAAGGACGGCGTTGACGAACCGAGCCTGGAAAAACTGTTCAAGGCGCGCCGCGAGCACGACCCGAAAGACATCGACCAGGCCCGCTCGCTGGCGGAGCGGACCGACAAGCTGCGCCTCGGCGTGTTCTTCCGCGATGAAACCTGCCCGGTCTATGACGAAATCCGCGCCGTGAGCCCGGTTTCGGCTGAGGAAAAAGTCCGCCGGCTGAATAAGGAGTTCGACCGCTATGCCGTCTGAAGAAAGAAAGGAACTGGCGCTGCAGGCCATCAGGCCGCGCATTGACGTTTTTCAATCGGCGCTGACCGTTACCATCAACCAGGTACAGGCGCTGCTGGTGGGCGCGGGCGAATCCAGCGAGGATCAATCAGCCGCGCTCGGCAAGTTCGCGCAGGGCAAGGTCGACTTCGGCCGTTTCGCCTCCTTCACCCGCCGCAGCGCCCACATCGAGCCGGAGACCGCGGGCCCGGTCAGAACCGCCCACGAGGTACTGAAATCGCTGCTGGCCCAGGGCGACGACCTCTTCATACTCGAGACGAAGCCCGGCGAGGCGCTCGCCGAGCAAGTCGGCGCCCGGCTCGCGCACATCGGACGCGCGTTCGCGGCCGCCCGCGTGGTGGACCTGGCGAAAAGCGGCGCCTACAAGGAAGACAAACACGCCATTACCCTGTCCGGCTTCCCCTACGCGCAATGGAACAGCTCGGAACGGGCGCTGGCGCCGGGCATGCTGATCGAGGTGCCGGGCGAAGACTTCACGCCTTCGGCGATCGTACCGCTGCTTGATGCCAATATGAAAATCGTGTTCAACGTTTTGGGCGATGCACCGGCGGCGGCCCTGTCGAGGGTCATTTCGCCGGGTGTGTTCGTGCAACAGGAGATTGCCGACGCCAACCTCGACGCGTTCGCCGCGTACAAGGGCATCGCCGTCGCCGCCTACCTGCCCGAGACCGCCGTCAGCTTTGTCCATGACCCGTCGGCGGGCACCACCGTCTACGATCATTTTGTCTCGCTCACATTTCCCAAAGAGGTGAGAAAGCGCGCCATCGGCGGCATCAGCCCGGCGCAACAGGCCGAAGACTACGCGCTGCTGGAATCCCTCGCCGTGCCGCCCGAACTGCAGGGCGACGCCGCCTCGGACCCGGCCGGCAAATTGTCCGCGTGGCTGTTGAGCCAGACCAACCTGTCGGACCTGTCCGCCTCCTGAGCGATATGCGAATCCTCATCGACATGGACCATTCTTCAACGGCGCAAGGGACACGGCGATGAATGGCCTGCTCATACTCGAATCTGCCCTGATACTCGGTGGGGTCGGGCTGTTTTTCGGTTTCCTGATCGCGCTGGCGAACAGGAAGCTGAAAGTCTGGGAGGACCCCCGTATCGACGAGGTCGAACAACTGCTTCCCGGCACCAATTGCGGCGCCTGCGGTCAACCCGGCTGCCGCGCGTTCGCGGAGGCCGTGGTGGGCGGCACGCAACAGCCGTCCGGCTGCACCGTGATGGGCCCGGACGACCGCCAGGAAGTGGCCGACTACCTGGGCGTGGAAGCGGGTGAAGCCAGCAAGCGCGTGGCCCGCCTGCTGTGCGCCGGCGGCCGCAACGAGGCCGTGCGCAATTCGGATTATTCCGGCTATGACAGCTGCACCGCGGCGGCGGCCGTCGCCGGGGGCGGCAAGGCCTGTACCTGGGGCTGTCTCGGCCTGGGCGATTGCGAAACGGCCTGCCTGCTGGACGCGATCTATATGAACGACGACGAGCTGCCGGTCGTGATTCCTGAACGCTGCACGGCCTGCAACGATTGCGTCGTCGCCTGCCCCAAGGATCTGTTCCAGTTGATGCCGATCGAACAGAAACTCATCGTCCAGTGCAAGAATCTTTTACACGGCGACGCTGCCGTTGACCTCTGCAGCGTGGCCTGCAATGCATGCAACAGGTGCGTCGCTGACGCGCAACCCGGCGTGATCGAATTGATCGACAACCTGGCCGTGATCAATTACGACAAGAACGACCTGACCAGTCCGGATGCCATCTCGCGTTGTCCCACCGGCGCGATCGTCTGGGTCGAAGGACAGCAGTTCGCCGAACGCGCACCGGAATTGGAGAGAAAAGCCGTATGAAACCCCGCAAGAAGGCCCGCGACCAACAGCAGGCGAAATACCCCGGAATATTCAAAACCGATGACGGCAGCGCGGCCGTCGTAGCCATGGAAACCGCCGCCAGCGAGGCGGCCGGCGCCTACCCGATCACGCCGTCTACGCAAATGGGCGAAGGCTGGGCCATGGCTGTCGCGCGCGGCAACAAGAACGTCAACGGCCGCAGCCTGATTTTCTTCGAGCCCGAGGGCGAACACGCCGCGGCCGGCGTCACGGCGGGCATGAGCATGGTCGGCCTGCGCTCGACCAACTTTTCCAGTGGCCAGGGTATCGCCTACATGCACGAGTCGCTGTACGCGGCGGTGGGCAAGCGCCTGACCTATGTCCTGAACGTGGCCTGCCGGGCGATGACCAAGCACTCGCTCAACGTGCACGCCGGACACGACGACTACCACGCCGTCGACGACACCGGATTTTTCCAGTTGTTCGCCAAGGACGTGCAGTCCGTCGCCGATCTCAACCTCATCGCGCACCGTATCGCCGAGATGTCCCTGAACCCGGGCATCTGCGCCCAGGACGGCTTCCTCACCAGCCACGTTATCGAGTCGTTCCTGCAGCCCGAACGGGAACTGATCAAGGAATACCTCGGCGACCCGGCCGATATCATCGCTACCCCCACGGCGGCGCAGCGGGCCGTGTTCGGCGAAAAGCGCAGGCGCATCCCGGAGCTTTACAATTTCGATTACCCGGCCATGCTCGGCGTGGTGCAAAACCAGGAGAGTTACGCCCAGGGCGTGGCCGCCCAGCGGCCCTTCTATTTCGACCACGTGCCGGCGCTGGCAGACGAGGCGATGCTCGCTTTCGAGACGCTGACCGGCCGCCGTTACCGCCGCATCATGGGTTACCGGCTCGATGACGCCGACTATGTCATCGTCGGCCAGGGCTCGGTAGTCTGTAACGCCGAGGTGGTCGCCGACCATCTACGCAAGGAGCGCGGTCTCAAGGTCGGTGTGCTGAACATGGTCATGTTTCGACCGTTCCCCGCGGACCTGGTCTCACAAATGCTGGCCGGCAAGAAGGCCGTGGTGGTACTGGAGCGCACCGACCAGCCGATGGCGGTCGAACTGCCGATGCTGCGGGAAATCCGGGCCGCGATGGGCCAGGCGGTTGAAAACGGCCGCGCGGCCAACGGCTCCAACGAGTTGCCCTACCCCGGCCTGGCTGCGCTGAAAGCCGACCAGGTGCCCGATTTCTACTCCGGTTGTTTCGGCCTCGGCAGCCGCGACCTGCAACCCGGCGATATCGTCGCCGCGGTGGACAACATGCTCAAGGGCGGGCGCAAACAGCGGCGCTTCTACCTCGGTATCGACTTTATCCGCAAAGGCACGCGCCAGCCGAAAATGCAGATCTGGCAGGAGAAGATCCTCGTCGACTATCCGCACGTCGCCGAACTGGCGCTGACGTCGAGCGGGAACCTGAACCTTTACCCCGACGACTCGCTGGAACTGCGCATCCACTCGGTAGGCGGCTGGGGCGCGATCACGATGGGTAAAAACCTGGCCATGACCGCGGGCGAACTGCTCGGGCTGAACATCAAGGCCAACCCAAAGTACGGTTCCGAGAAGAAAGGCCAACCGACCACGTTCTACGCGATGCTCTCGAAGGAGCCGCTGCGGCTCAACTGCGAACTCAAGAACGTCAATGTCGTACTCTCGCCCGACCCGCACGTATTCCAGCACTCCAACCCGCTGGCGGGCCTGTGCGAGGGTGGCGTGTTCATCATCCAGAGCGAACTCGAGGGCGAAGAACTCTGGAACAGCTTCCCCAAGACCGCGCAGAAGACCATCCGCGACATGAAACTCAGGGTCTACGCGGTGGACGGTTTCAATATCGCCCTGGCCGAGGCCTCCAAGGCGGAACTGCGTTTCCGCATGCAGGGCGTCGCTTTCATGGGCGCCTTTTTCAGGGCCGCGCCCCTGATGGACAACTACGGCCTGACGCGCGAACGCCTGTTCGAAGGCATCCGCAAGCAGCTGAACAAGAAGTTCGGTCATCTCGGCGAAGCCGTCGTCGAGGACAACATGCGCGTCATTTCGCGCGGTTTCGACGAGGTCCGGGTTCTCGAGCCCGACGAATACGAAGACCAGGGGCACGAAGAACTGCTGCCGCTGATTCCGCGCGCGATGGCCGGAATCCAGGCCACCGCCGGCATCGGCAACCAGGCGGACTTCTGGAACCAGGTGTGCGTGCAGTACAAGACCGGCCAGGATCCGATCGCCGATCCGTTCACGGCTATCAGCGCGATCCCGGCCGCCACCTCGAGCATGCGCGACATGTCGGCGGTGCGTTTCAATGTGCCTGAATTCATTGCGGAAAAGTGCACCGGCTGCGGCAAATGCTGGACCCAATGCCCCGATTCCGCGATTCCGGGCGTGGTCTCGAGCGTCGAGGAAGTCCTGGAAGCCGCCGTCAGGACCATTGCCACGCCGCAAAAGCCGCTGGCAAGGTTCTCGCAAACCATCAGGAACCTCGGCCGCGAATGCCGCAAGCTGATCGCGAGCGGCACTTTCAAGAATTTCGCCGCGGTCCTGGCGCAGGCCTATGCCTCGGTCGCCGACAAGTCCAACTGGGACGCGGCCCGGCGCGAGGAAATAGACGCCGAATACAACCTGGTCTATGCGGCCCTGGCCGACTTTCCGCTGGCCAAGACGGCGCCGTTTTTCGATCTGCCCGAAAGCAAAAAGAAGGGCTCCGGCGGCCTGCTCTCGATCACCGTCAACCCGGAAACCTGCAAGGGCTGCGACATCTGCGTGGCCGTCTGCGCCGACGGCGCGCTGCTAAGCGTGCGCCAGACCGAAGAGCGCCAGGCCACGCTGGAAGCGAACTGGGAGGTGTGGAACAACCTGCCCGAAACCGACGACCAGTACATCAAGATATCCTCGCTCGACGAGGGCATCGGCGTCATGCCGTCATTGCTATTGAAGCAAAGCAACTACCTGTCGATGATGGGCGGTGACGGC
Source organism: uncultured Gammaproteobacteria bacterium (assembly GCA_963774415.1). Classification (GTDB taxonomy): domain Bacteria; phylum Pseudomonadota; class Gammaproteobacteria; order Xanthomonadales; family SZUA-36; genus SZUA-36. Next base: position 883,825 of record CAVZEU010000001.1, read on the forward strand.
GCCTGCATGGGTTGCGGCGAAAAGACCACGCTGCACCTGCTGCTGTCCACCGTCAATGCCTTCATGGGGCCGCGCGTGGAAGCACACGTCAAGAACCTCGGCCGCATGATCATTGAACTGGACAAGAAGGCCCACGAACTGCTGGTCTCGGAAACCGACCTGGCAGAGATTCCCGCGGATAACGAGGACCTGTCCCTGCACCTGAGCGGCGAAAAGAAGGAGCGGGTGCTGCTGCTGCGCAAGAGCATCGACGAGTTGAAAGACCTCAAGTGGCGCTACGAGGAAGGCCCCAGCGGCCGCGGGCGCGCCCGCCTCGGTTTCTCGAACTCGACCGGCTGCAGTTCGGTCTGGGGCTCGTCCTACCCTTACAATCCCTACCCGTTCCCATGGGTCAACCACCTGTTCCAGGATGCACCGTCCGTGGCCGTGGGTATATTCGAAGGGCATATGCGCAAGATGGCGGATGGCTTCGTCAGCATGCGCCGGGCCGAAAAACTGCTCGACGACAGCTACGACGCGGAAACCGACGAAGCTTTCTTCGGCGACTTCGAGTGGCAGCAATTCAGTGATGAAGAATTCAAGCTCTGCCCACCGCTGTTCGCCGTGGGCGGTGACGGTGCGATGATGGACATCGGCTTCCAGAACCTGTCGCGCGTCATGGCGACGAACAAGCCAATCCGCATCGTCGTCGTCGACACGCAGGTGTATTCGAACACCGGCGGCCAGGCCTGCACCTCCGGTTTCACCAGCCAGGTTTCCGACATGGCCGAGTACGGCATGGAGCACCACGGCAAGGAAGAGACACGCAAGGAACTGGCGCTGATCGCGATGGCGCACCGCGGCGTGTTCGTGATGCAGTCGTCGCAGGCGACCCCGTCGCACCTGATCCAGAACGTACTGCGGGGCCTGCAGGTCAGGCGGCCGTCGCTGTTCATCCTCAATACCCCCTGCCCGCCCGAGTGGGGACTGGCGGATTTCGGCGCGCCGGATGCCGCCAAGCTGGCGCTGGAAAGCCGGGCGGTGCCGAACATCGTCTTCGACCCCGACCGCGGCACGACCTTCTCCGAGCGGCTCGACCTGGACGGCAACCCGTCTCCGCTGGACACCTGGACCACCTACGAACTGACCTATGTCGACGACGAAGGCGAAGAGCAGAAAATGGCCCTGCCGCTGACCATCGCCGACTGGGCGCTGGGCGAAGCCCGCTTCCGCAAGCACTTCAGCAAGCCCCGGGACGAGGAGGAACTGGTACCGTTCCATGAATTCATGGCCATGGCCGAAGAGGACCGCGAAGGCCTGACACCGTTCATCTACACGCTCGATGCCGAGAAGCACCTGAGCAAAACAACCGTTTCGGATGAGATCGTCAAACTCGCCGCCGAGCGCATGGCTCACTGGGCACAGCTCAAGGAGTTGTCCGGGATCGACGTATCGGAAAACATGCGCGAAGCGGTCACCGGCAATCTCAACGAAGAACTGGAAACAAAACTCACGGCCCTGCGCAACGACTACGAAGCCAAGATTGCGCAGATTACGTCCCAGTATCCACAACTGATCGCCAGGCGTCTGGCGGAAGGCCTGCTGCAATCGAGCGCCAACGAAACCGTGGCGGAATTGCTCGAGAAGGCACAGAACTGGGACGGGCCAGCATTTGCCGCGCCGGCTGCGGTCGAGATCACCGCCGCGCCCGCGCTGACCAACGTCAGCACCACACCGGCCGAGGCCCAGGCCGGGGCGCAGGTGGCTGCGCCCGCACCGGCGCCGGCAACCACGGACGACGAAGAAGAAGACTTCGTCGGCAACGAACCCTATATCGATACGATTCGATGCACGTCCTGTGATGATTGTCTCAAGGTGAATCCGAAGCTGTTCGTCTACAACGCGGACCAGCAGGCCGAAATCGGGGACCCCCGGGCCGGCACCTACAAGCAACTCGTGGTCGCTGCCGAGGGTTGCCCGGCGGAATGCATCCACCCGGGAGATCCGCTGGATCCGAACGAGAAAGGTTTGGACAAGCTGATCAAGCGGGCCGAGCCCTTCAACTAGCCCGGATATTGCACCAGCCGACCACTGGCCTCACCATAAACTTATGAATTTACAAAGTAAAATGACGATTTATCAAATTTATTCCAGGGTACACTTTGTAACCGGCCAGCGATCTATACCGGCCCTGCCTTGTCCAGGCACACCTGGGCTTGGGCTTCCCTCCAGCCATAGCTTTGGCTATGGCTCTCAGTCCAGCCCGGCGCCCAGCCGCACCTGTTCTGCAGCAGCATCCGGGATGCTGGTGCAATATCCGGGCTAGGGCGGAACCCAGGTCACGACATGGCTTCGAATCTGCTCAGCTTCCGGCACGGCGTTCACCCGCCGGAAAACAAGGACCTGACGTCCGGCATCGCCTCGCGCCGGTTCCCGTTCCCCGACGAGATCATCCTGCCGCTGTCCCAGCACATCGGCGTGCCGGCGGAAGCACTGGTCAAGGTCGGGGATAAGGTCGAACGGGGCGACGTCATCGCCAAGGCGGCGGGCATCATATCCTCCGCCGTGCACGCGAGCGCTTCCGGCACGGTCAAGGCGATTGAACTGTGGCCGCACCCGGGCGGCACGATGATGCCGTCCATCCGCATCGCGGTGGACCCTTACTCGACGCAAATGCAGCGGCCGCGTATCGTGCCCCGGTGGCAGGACGTCAGGGACGTCGACCTGTCGCTGGAAATCGCGAAAGCCGGCATCGTCGGGCTCGGCGGAGCGGCGTTTCCGTCGCACGTAAAACTGACCCCGCCGAAAGACCAACCGATCGAGGTCCTGCTGGTCAACGGCTGCGAATGCGAACCCTACCTGACCTCCGACCACCGCACGATGCTCGAGCGCCCGGAAGACGTGCACCTGGGAATTCGCATCGAGCTGAAAGCGCTCGGCATCAACCGCGCCGTGATCGGTATCGAGGCCAACAAGCCCGACGCCATCGAGGTCATGCGCAAAACCGCACCCGACGACCTCGACATCAGTATTCAGCCGTTGCGGGTCAAGTACCCGCAGGGCGCCGAGAAAATGCTGATCAAGGCGGTCACCGGCCGCGAGGTTCCCTCCGGCGCGCTGCCGAGCGCGATCGGGGCGCTGGTGCAAAACGTGGCGACGACCGCCAACGTGGCGGCCGTTTTCGAAACCGGTCAGCCGCTGATCGAACGGATCATGACGATTTCGGGCCGCGGCATCCGCCAACCCGGTAACTGGGTCATTCCGTTCGGCACCAAGCTGCGCGACGTCATCATGCAATGCGGCGGGCTCACCGACGATGCCGCCGAGATCGTTTTCGGCGGCCCGATGATGGGCATCAGCCAGGCCAACCTGGACGTTCCGGTCCTGAAGGCAACCGGCGGCATCCTGGTGTTGTCCAAGGACGAATGCAAGCCGCAGGAGATTATGCCGTGCATTCGCTGCGGGAAGTGCCTGGAAGCGTGTCCGATTTTCCTGAACCCGCAACGGATGGGCGCCTTGGCCAGGGCCGGTCACTATGAGGAAATGGTGACCGAAACCCATTTGAACGACTGCATGCTGTGCGGCTGCTGCTCGTTCGTGTGCCCGTCGAACATCCCCTTGTCGCAACTGTTTACCGCGGCCAGGGCCCAACTGAAAAGACGCGCTTCCTGATGCCCGAGTCCCATATAAAAATAACCGCCTCACCACACGTGCGCTCCGCGGACTCGACCGTCAGGATCATGTGGTCCGTCGTCTTCAGCCTGCTTCCGGTCATCGCCGCCTCGATCTATTTCTTCGGCCCCAGCGCGGTACTGGTCCTTGCCGCCAGCATCGCCGGTTGTTTACTGACGGAACGCCTGTTCGGCTCCCGCCCGGGTTCGCTGGCGGACGGCTCGGCCATGATCACGGGGCTCCTGCTGGGTCTGACCCTGCCGCCTGGGTTTCCACTCTGGATGGCCTTCCTCGGCGGTGTATTCGGCATGGGCTTCGGTAAAATCATCTATGGCGGGCTCGGCCAGAACATCTTCAACCCGGCGCTGGTCGGCCGTGCTTTCTTGCAGGCGGCCTTTCCGGTCTCCATCACGACCTGGCCGGCGGCAACGGCCAACTGGTGGTCCCTGCGCGGCGACAACCTGGCCCTGCCGTTCATGAGTCCGGTGGTCGACACCGCCACCAGCGCAACGCCGCTGGGCAATCTCAAATTCGGCGACAACCCCGTCATCACGCCGCTAAGCGACCTGTTTTTCGGCAACACCGGCGGTTCGCTCGGTGAAACCTCGGCCATGCTGATCCTCGTCGGCGGCCTTTACCTGGCCTGGCGCGGGCATCTGAACTGGCACATCCCGTTGAGTATTTTCGTCACGGCCTTCGCCGTTTCCGGCATCTTCTACGTTACGGGTCTGTCGCATTTCCCCCCGCTTTTCATGCTGCTCTCCGGCGGCATGATGCTCGGCGCCTTCTACATGGCGACCGACATGGTGACCTCACCACTGACCACCAGGGGCTGCTGGCTGTTCGGTTTCGGTATCGGCTTTCTCGTCGTCATCATCCGCATCTGGGGCGGCCTGCCCGAGGGCGTCATGTACGCCATCCTGCTGATGAACGCACTGGTTCCGTTCATCAACCGGGCCACGCAGCCGCGCTTGTTCGGCGCGACGCCGAAGAAGAAGGAGCCGGCTGATGAGTGACAAGGACGTGAACCCGATCCTCGGCGCCGAGCCGCCGGCCGCGGAAGGGGTCCCGCCGGAACCGCCGCACGAGGGCGCATCGACGATACGGCTGGTGGCGACCCTGGCCGTGGCGGGCACCCTCGCCGGTCTGCTGATCGTGCTGGTCAACCTGCACACGCGCCCGATCATCGAAAAATACCAGGCCGAGCAACTGCAAAAGGCGGTCTACGAGGTACTGCCAGGCGTCGAGCGTTATGATACCTACTACCTGGTCGACGGCAACCTGACGCTGACACTGCCCCAGGGCGCCAAGGAAAAGGACTACAAGCGCCTGTACATCGGTCACGGCAGTGACGGCAAGGTCAAAGGGATAGCCATATCGAAGGGTGAATCCGGCTTCCAGGACGTCATCCTGCTGATTTTCGGTTTCGACCCGGAAACCGGCAGAATGACCGGCATGAAGGTGCTGGACAGCAAGGAAACGCCGGGGCTGGGAGACAAGATTTACAAGGACAAGGCGTTCGTCAAGCAGTTTTTCGAGGGTCCCAAGCTGCCGCTCGCCGGCGTCAAGGCCGGCGCCGGTAAGGGACTGCCCAACGAAGTCGACACGATCACGGGCGCGACCATTTCCTCGCGCGCCGTCATTCGCATCATCAACGACGCAATGGCGGACTGGAAACCGGTACTGGAACGCGGCATTCCGCGCGGCACCAATGAAGCTGCCGCAAAAGAGGCACGACCATGAGGAAGACGACACCATCCGAGGACCTGATCCGCGGCATCTGGAAGGAAAACCCGGTCCTGGTGCAAATGCTGGGCTTGTGCCCGGCGCTGGCTGTTACCAATAGCGTCAAGAACGCGCTGGCCATGAGCGCCGCGACATTTTTCGTTATATGCTGCTCCAGCATCCTGGTTTCGAGCTGCAAGCGCGTCATACCGAACGAGGTGCGCATCTCCGCCTACATCCTCGTCATCGCCACCTTCGTAACCCTGGCGGACATGCTGCTGCAAGCTTATGCGCCGGTGCAGCACAAGGAACTGGGTGCTTTCATTGCGTTGATCGTCGTCAACTGCATGATCCTCGGCCGCCAGGAGGCTTTTTCCGCCAAGAACACGGTCTTCCGCTCGCTGCTCGACGCGATGGGTACGGGGGCGGGTTTCACCATCGCGCTGGTCATGATGGGCAGTTTCCGTGAAATACTCGGTACCGGCAGCTTCCTGGATCACCCGCTGTTCGGCCCCCACTTCGAACCGTGGGTGATCTTTGTGCTTCCCGCCGGCGGTTTCCTGACCCTCGGGTTCATCCTGCTGGCGATCGGCTACATCGAGCAGCGCAGGCGCGACAGATCGGTCAAAACGGCGCAGGCGAAAGCGGAGGTGTCGTCATGAGTGATCAATCACTGTTTTCGATCTTCCTGTCTGCCGTCATCGTCAACAACTTCACGCTGGCCCTGTTCCTCGGCCTCTGCCCGTTCATGGGGGTTTCGGCCCGTGTCGAGACCGCACTGCGCATGGGCCTGGCCAATATTTTCGTACTGACCCTGACCGCCGTCAGCGCATGGGTACTCAATACCTTTATCCTGCAGGCGGCCCCTTACCTGCGCATCATCTCTTTCATCATCGTGATCGCCTCGCTGGTGCAGATCGTCGAGATGGCGATCAAGAAATTCTCGCCCACGTTGTTCCGGCAACTGGGAATCTACCTGCCGCTGATCACCACCAACTGCGCGATCCTGGGCCTGGCGATCTTCCAGACCAACCGCGGTTATGGTTTTCTGCAGGGCCTGACGTTCGCCGTCGGCGCCGGCCTCGGCCTGACCCTGGCGCTGGTGTTGATGGCTTCGATCCGGGAGACGGTCGAGTTTTCCGATGTCCCCGGCATTGCCAGAGGCACCGGGCTGGTGTTGATCATCGCCGGAACGCTGTCGATGGCCTTCATGGGTTTTGCCGGAATGCTCGGATAATGCAAAGCTTTATCGCACCATTGCTGCTGCTGATCGTCCTCTTCGTCGCCTACGGGCTGCTGCACCGGCACCAGCGTCCGCGCGGCATGTGCCCCGGCTGCACCGGTTGTGCCGACCGCTCCCAGTGCACGAAAGACGACAAGCATTGAGGACAGCGGACAAAAAGCCTGGCTGGGTTTTCACCCTGGCCCCATTTCTACTGTCCGTCCTGCTGCTGGGCGCCTGTGAGAGCCGCCGGGAACAGACCGCGGAATTGTTCGTCTTCGGCACCATCGCCGAAATCAAGCTGTGGGGCGTAACGCCGGAAAAAGCCAGCCAGGCCTTCACGCAACTCGACCGGATGTTCCAGGCCATGCACCACGACTGGCACGCCTGGAAGCCCGGCAGGCTGACGGCCATCAACAAGGCCTTCAAGGCAGGCCGCACCGCAATGGCGGACCCGGAAATCGTCACCATGATCCGCCGCTCTCAGCAGATCGAAAGGGCCACGGGCGGGCGCTTCAACCCGGCCATCGGCGCACTGATCGAGCTGTGGGGGTTCCACACGTCCGATTTCCCGATCGTCGGCCCGCCGCCGTCGCAGGCGCAGATCAACCGCCTGCTCCAGGCCGCGCCATCCACGCTCGACATCCATATTGACGGGCTCCGGGTCAGCTCGGACAACCCCGCGGTGCAACTCGATTTCGGCGGCATCGCCAAGGGCTATGCCGTCGACCTGGCGGTCGCGCGCCTGCGCGCACTCGGCATCGACAACGCCATCGTCAATGCCGGCGGGGACCTGCGGGCTATCGGCCGGCACGGTGCGCGGCCGTGGCGCGTCGCGGTCAGAAAGCCCGGCGGCGGTAATATCGGCGCCATCGAGGTGCGCGGCGACGAGGCTATCTTCACCTCCGGCAACTACGAGCGCTTCCGCCAGGACAAGACGCGCCGCTACCCGCACATCCTCGACCCGGCCACCGGCTGGCCGGCCAAGGACATTGCCTCGGTCACGGTCATCAGTGACGAAGGCGTGTTGGCGGACGCGGCCGCCACGGCGCTGGTGGTCGCCGGCCTCCATGACTGGCCGCAAGTCGCCGCCGCGCTCAAGCTCGACCAGGTCGCCGTGGTCGATGAACACGGCACCGTCTACCTGACGCCGGCGATGCAGAAAAGAATCGAGTTTTCGGAGGACGTCAAACAGGTGCTGGTCACGCTTCCGCGAGACTGACCCGATCCTGACCGGTTTGCCGGTCTGGCAGGTTGCGCGCATGCAGCGCAGCGCCGTAGGCGCCGCAGAACTGTGCGTCATCGACCAGGTGGGTGCGGTGCCCGGGCAGCCTGGCGCGGAACAGCTCCAGCAACACCGGGTTGTAATTCATGACCCCGCCCGAGAACACCACGTCTTCGCTGGTGATGCTGGTCATCTCCAGGACCCGCTGCACGACCGAGGCGTAAAGCGCGTGGATCAGGTTCTCCAGGCGCTCTCCGTTCATCAGCACCTTGATCACCTCCTGGCCGGAAAAGACGGTGCAGTAGCTGTTCAGCGTCATCTCCTTGTCGTGCTGACGCGCCAGGGCGGTCAGGTCCTCGAGCTTCACTTCCAGCCGGTGCGCCAGTTCCTCGATAAAGGCGCCAGTGCCGGCCGCGCACTTGCGATTGATGACGAACTGCCCCACCCGGCCGTCCTGCACCTGGATGACCTTGGAGTCCTGGCCGCCGATATCGATGATCGTGTACGGCCCCTCGAGCCCGAGCAGCTGTTGCGCGCCGATGAAGTGGGCGCTGATCTCGGTCAGCGCAGCGTCGGCGAAGGCGATGTGGTTGCGGCCGTAACCGGTCGCCACCAGGGTGTGGTTTTCCTTGACGCTCTGCTGATCCGCGCTCAACGGCGACGGTTCGGCGCCGTCGCCGACGAGCGTCTTGCGCACGTGATCCATCAACGGGAACAACGTGCGGCCGATGCGCTTGTGCAGAATCCGGCCCTCGGCGTCACAGGCGCAAACCTTGATCTGCGTGCTGCCGCAGTCGACACCCCAGTAAGTATGCCCGCCGTCCATCAGAGCGTCTCCACGAAGGCCTCGATGACCGTGGTCGACTGCTCGTCGGAAAAACAGCGCAGATCGTTCAGGTCGCCGTTGATGATCACGGCCGGTATGCCGCTGGCGCGCAGGCGTGCCGGCAGGTTGTACTGACTGTTGCTGTTGTTCGGGCAGGTCTTGGCCTCGTGGAACACGACACCGTCGATGGCGTACTCGTCCACCAGTCTGCGGATATAGTCTTCCTTGAAGCGGTCATTACGGTTGATGAAAATCTTCAGATAGGCCCGGGCCATGCTCGGCAGCGGGTCCGAGGCATCGAAATCGGAGAAGATCCAGCTGTTGCAGTAGGTCGAGGCGACGACGCAGGCATGGTTGTCCCGGAACAGTTCCGACATGCTGCGCAATCGGCCCCAGATCGGCATGCCGTCCCAGTAAATGCGTTTGCGTTCCCCCGGCACCGCCGCGAGGCCCTCTTTCACCCTGGCCTGCAACTCAAAGAGCAATTCACGGTAGTAGTCGCGTGCAACCTCGGTCCCCCGCAACACCACGATCGGCCCCATGTAGATGGTGCCGTCGAAAAAGGTCAGCGGGCTGGGGCGCGCCATCGCGGTGGCCAGAACCTCGGCCCACAGGTCCGTGGCCTCCTTCGACAGCGCGCACGCTTGCCGCAGTTTTTCGTCTTCCAGCGGCCTGCCCTGTAACCCTTCCAGCACCCCGATGAGCGCCTCGAATTGCGCGACGACATCGGCGACATGGCTCGGCTCCACTTCCGGCAGGTGCGCGGGCGGGTGGATACCGAACACCGGCGCGTCGTATTCGCGGCCGTAGTATTCGAACCAGTGCATGACATCCTTGCACTGGTTGGTGTTGTAGACGAGTATGTCCGGCCGCGGTATCGACTCGATGCCGTATGCCCGGGTCAGCGGCGTGATGCCTTGCAGGTACGCGCCGACATCGCTGGTCAGGTAACTGCAGATATCCGGCGAATAACCGAAGGCGTTGGCCTTCGGAATCGTATCCATGCTCATGCGCGTGGCGCCGAGCATGGCGCCGTGGTTCTCCGGGAAAAAAACCTCGAAATCCATCGCCCGCAGGATTTCCGCCGGCCCGACCGACGTACACCAGGCGACCTTGCGCGCCGGGTCTTTCGAGGCCGCGTCGACTTCCAGGAAATAGTCCCGCATGACCTGTTTCAGGTCCATGGTTCGATCCCCGTGCCAGCACCGGTTGTTTCGGGTCTTGTCATCACCACCGCCATCGATTCTATTCACGCTCCATGTCTATGATACTGGCCCCGGGCGGCAATTCCTCGAGTTTTTTGTTGCGCAGGGCCTCGATGTGGCGTTTGAAATCCTCTTCGATCTTGCGCGGGATCAACTTGAACGAGGGCGTCAGCTGGTTGGCTTCCACGCTCAGTTCGGCATCGACCACCAGGGCGCCTTCGACCCGTTCGAAGGCCGCGCCTTCGGCCTGCTCGGCGCGGATGCATTCGCCCAGGCAACCGGCGAGGTCATGGCTGCAGCCCGGGTAGACGCAGTCCGATGTGTCCAAATCGCCGCCGCTGCCGGTCCCCATCAGTTCACGGTTGGGAAATGCCAGCAGGCACGGGTGCTTCTGGCCCGAGCCGAACACGTAAGCGTACTTGATGAACTTGCAGCGGCCGGCGATGCGGTCCTCGATCCGCGCGGGAAACACCTTTTCGCCGTTGTCGAGCTTGAACATGCGGTCGAGGCGGGAAATGATGCGCACGCCTTCTGCGGTGACTTCACCGACGTCGCCGGTGTGGAACCAGCCGTCCGTGAAGACCTTCGCGGTCGCCTCGGGCTGCCGGAAATAACCGCGCATCACGTTCGGCCCCCGCACCAGAATCTCGTGCTCGTCGCCCAGCTTGATTTCCACCCCGGGGATCGGGAAACCGACCACGCCCGGCGTGCGCTCCAGGCTGCGCTCGGTCAGCGTGCAGCACGGCGAAGTCTCGGTCAGCCCCCAGCCTTCGACCACCGGCACGCCCTGGCTGCGGAAGATTTCCGACGTACTCAGCGGCAGCGGGGCCGCGGCAGTGAAGACGAATTGCAGGTCCGGATGGAAAAAACGCTCACGCAGCGACGGCTCGGCCAGGATCCGGCTGACGATTTCCTGGTAAACCTTGGGCACGCTGAAATAGACATGGGGCCTGATTTCGGCAAAGTTCTGCAACAGGCGGCCGGCGTCCTTGCCGAAGGAGTCGTCGATCGCAAGGCATCCGCCCGAACGCAGTGCAAAAAAGCGTTCGAACAGGCCGCCGAAACTGTGGTGCCACGGCAGGTAGCACAAAAAGCGCATACCCGGCTGCGGCTGCCACAGGATTTCCAGCGCTTTTTGCTGCGTCAGCAGGTTGGCGTGGGTAAGCTGTACGCCTTTCGGAAAACTGCTGGTGCCCGAGGTGAACATGATCAGCGCCAGGCGATCCGCCGGGACATCGCGCACCCCCGCCTCGAGACGGCTATTGTCAGCCGCGGCTGCCAGCAGGTCTTCGATAAAGGTGACCTCGGCAACGCCCAGGGTCCCCAGCTTTTCCAGCAATCCGGCATCGGCGGAAGCGCGGTCGCCGTTGAGCAACAGCACGCGCCGCGGCAGGCATTTAGCGCTGAGCGCGGCGATCTTCTCGAGGTTGTCGCTGACGAGCAGGCCGACGTCGCCGAACGCGACCAGCTCCGACATCAGTTCCGGCGCATAGCCGGCAAATACCGGCACCGCCACCCTGCCGGTGGCCATCACGGCCATCTCGGCGACCAGGCGGTGATAGCCGTTGGCGGAGATGAACGCCACGCGGTTGGCGGGCGTGTCTTCATCGATGAGTTCGAGCGGCCCTGCCTGCGCCACCACGTATCCGGCCAGCTTGAGCACGTCACCGACCATCGCGGACCAGGTCCAGTAGCGGTACTCGCCGTCGCGGCGCTCCGCGAAGGCATTGAGCTCGGGATAACGGTCGCGGTTATTCAGCAGCATGCTGCCGACGTTGGGCGTGACTTTCCCCAGGGGCAATGGAGACTTGAGCCGCTGCATCTTAATTACTCTCGGCGTATCGCTCACTGTTTCAGGGACTATAGTCTAACACCAAAGCGATACAAAATAAATTATATCATTTATTTTTATGTGTCACTTTTGGTGTCTCGCAAGGGCATGCCAGCCTATTGCACCCCACGTGGCGCGCCGGCGACCCGCACACGCGCACGGACCAGGCGCGGCTGCACGCGGGGCTGGGCCGAAATCGAGAGCCGGGGCCACGGGTTGAGGGCAGCTCAGGCGCGGGCGAATCTGACCAGGCCCGGGCCGGACCCTTATAATGGGGCATGCTAAAGATCAACGACAAGCTGAGTTTGCCGCTGGACGAAATCGAGCTCAGCGCGATCCGCGCCCAGGGCGCCGGCGGGCAGAACGTCAACAAGGTGGCGACGGCCATACACCTGCGCTTCGACGTCCAGGCCTCATCGCTGCCGGCGGCGGTCAAACGCCGCTTGCTGGCTACCCACGACCGCCGCATCAGCAGCGATGGTGTCATCGTCATCAAGGCGCAAAACCACCGCACGCAAGAGCAGAACCGCAATGAGGCGCTGGCGCGGCTGAAAGCCTTGGTCGGCACCGCCACGCGGGTGCGGCGCAAACGCATACCGACGCGCCCCGGCAAGGCAGCCGAGCGCAGGCGCCTCGACAACAAGAAAAGACGCGGCACACTGAAGAAACTCCGCGCCAAGCCCGACACACCGTGAAGCGGTTATGCAGCGGCTGAGGAATTGACCTAGAATTGCAGTCTGGTGCAGCCACCCGAATCGCCCGGACCCAGCCGATGCCGTCACTCTCGCGCCCGTTCGAAGACATACTGATCACGACCGTGGATGACGGGCCCTTTTTCGTCGACGAGTTGTTCCGCAGAAAATTCGCCCAGCCGGCGCCCGACTTCGGGCACGCGGTCATCGCCTTCTACCGCAAAAGCCGGCAGCAATTCATGCCGGCGTGCTACGCGAATTTCCTGCCCTATGACGAGGTCATCCTGGTCGGCGGCGCGATGACCGACGGCCGGGCTTTCGAGCAGATGGGCAACGGGCTTCCTGACCGGATCCGGGCAGCGGGCGGGATTTACTACCACGTGCTCAAATTCGCTTTCGACCGCTTCAGGGACGAGTGCGAGGCCTACTTCGGCCACGCCGGCGATGCGCGCGCTTACGAAGTCGACCTCGAGGCCGGCTTCGAGCCAACCGGCCACCAGCACCTGATCGCGCATTTTCACAAGCCCGTCACGGCCGAGCGCAAAGCGCAGCTGATCGAGAAAATTCACGCGATCGGGCCGTTCTAGGAGCAAGACAGCACCAACAGCCGCCGGCAAAAAGGTGCAACGTTCAGGTTCAGGGGCGGCGGCTGCCTGCGTACGGGACACGCTCAAGCCATCCGTGGACGCTCGGCATCCGTTCCCGACGGATGCACGGTCCCGCCCACAGGCAACCGTCGCCCCGGCCATCCGGTGTGCAAAATTTGCTGCCTTTATCGATGAGAGCACCCGCCGGCAGTTCAGTTCGTGTTCCCGACCCAGCGGCCCTGCTGGCAGTCTTAGGCCTCAGGCAAAGGCCAACATGTCTCTGAGCCCCCGCGGCGAGCGCCAGTCCCTGCCGCAGACAAAGCGCGGCAACAACCAGATATCGTCCTGCCGGCTCATGGCCCTGGCCTCGGTGCCGAAAGCCGCCCGGTATCCGTGCCGCTCGCGGTAAGCCGGCAAGTACTCCTTGACCGCATAGTCGCTGGCCCGGCCGTACGGGTAGGCGAACAGGTCAGGTCGCTTGCCGCCCAGCACGCCGGCAATGTATTCGCCGGCCCGTGCGAATTGCGCCTCGCAGTCATCAAAGCTCTTGACCGCGCTGAAATCGCCCTTGACCTGGTCCTGCTGGCTGACGCTTTTGAGCTCAGGGTGAACATGGTCCCAACTGTGGCAGCCGATATCGAGCAGTCCCGACGAGGCCGCCTCCGCCCACCATTCGTCGCCCCACCAGCCCTTGCCGATCATGCAACTCTCATCCAGCGATGCGCGCGCCCGCGGCGAGGCGATGACAAAGCTGGTGGCGTGCGTTTGCTGCGCGCTATCGTGGCAGGCGTTGAAGTCCTTGAGGATATTGATCATACCGCGCTGCATGCCGCAGGTCGGGTGATCGAGGTCGTAAAAATCGAACCAGGCGCCGTCGTCGAACGTGATCGCCACGCTGCCGCGGACCTCGTCATCCCCGGCCAGGCCCAGGTGCCAGTCCACGGCCCGTCGCAACGGGATGACCCGGAAGCCGAGAGCGGCGATCGTCTCGAGATCGCTCGCCAGCGCCAGATGATCGTTTTCCGCGTAGTTGTTCCTGATCACGTTCATGGCATGATAGGTGAGGACCGGAATATTCAATTCATGACCCAGGGCTCTGAAACCGGAATGGACATTGTGCCAAAACCGCCGGCGAAATGCTGGTAAAGCAATGACAAGAGCCGCCCACGTCAGCGAGCAGCAAAGATATGGGGCGACCACTTCGCTGGAAGGCGATGTCGGCGTGGTCCCGTACGATGCTTGGGCCAGATGAGGGGAACTTGGAAGCAAGGCGTTCATTTCACAGCACTTGAACTTGTCGTGATATCATTTTTGTTAATTCTTATGTGCAGGGTTTGGACAAGATCCAGCTGTAATGGAAAATCTGCGGCGAAATTCAGAACTTAAGGGCATGTCTCCCTTGGTCACCAATGCGGTTCTCGAGGCGCAAAAAGGGGGGTTCAGAGGCAAGGATATTACACTGGTACGTGATTTACAGGATTGTTTGAACGCGGATTTGTGTGGTCTTTATTCGCTCGATAAACACCTGCGGCCAAATTTCACGCTGACGTCCCGCCCCGCAAATCATTTCCTGAAAGGTTACGAGGACTTCAGGAATCGGGACCCCATGCTGCTGCATCTGTTGCGTGGACGCCGGCGTGCCATCGATAGCGTTTCTCTGCTAGGTTTCGAGGCATGGGTGCGTCATCCCCTTAGACGGTTCATGAAAAACTGGAACCTCCAGTACAGCTTGCAAGGCGCAATATGGAATGGCGACCTGATGGTCGCAACGTTGAATTTTGCCAGGGCGGAAAGGTACGGGCCGTTTACGCCAAAGGAGGCCAACGGTGTTGAAGCGCTTTGTGACTTGATTTCATCCGAACTGTTCACGTTGCACGATGCAGGAAAGCCGCAGGTCAGCATCAAGACCGCGATCCATTTTTCCGAGGACAGGAAGGGCACCAGTATCCACTTCATACTTTCCGATGGATCCGGAAATGTGCTGAACACGGATCTGGATCCGAAAACGGTACACGAAAACCTGACGCAGTATGACCTGGAAAAGAACATTACTCGTTCGATTAGTACGCTGCGCACTCAACGCCTCGCTTCGGTGGAGCGGGAGGTACTTGGAAACCAGACCGTCATCGCTAAATTGATGACCTTCAGCGTGCCCCACAGCCGTAATTTCATGACTATCGTTGTGCGGGCGACACCGGAACGCGATGTTCACGAAGAACACTTGGCCGCGCTCGGAGCACGCAGGCGATACGTACTGGATCTCTTGGTGCGTGGGTACAGTAACAAACTCATTGCCCGCGAGATGGGCATTTCAGAAAACTCCGTCAAGGATCACGTACAACATCTTTACCGCCATTTTGGCGTGAGCCGCCGAACGGAACTTACCTGGATCCTGCACGGTTAGGCCTGACGACACTCAGCACTCGCCTGGCCTGGATCCAGGCTTTTGCTCCAGCGGCCCAGGAAAAATCGCCGCACGCAGGTAATACGCTTTAGGATTACCGCGCTTAAAAAGGCAGCGCTGCAACTGATGTTGCAGCGCCTATCCTAAACGCCCAGTGAATGCCTTCGCTTAGTCCTGCATATAGGTCGGTTTTTTCCAAATGCCTCGCTCTTGCATACGATCGATTGCAGCGCGAAAAAGCTCGTCGTTCTCGGCATGTTTAAGCGGTGCCTTGAGTAAGCAGTTGTTACTCTCATAGGACGGCTGGTCGTAAATCACACGAAACTGTTCGGTACGCAAATCCTTTAGCCAGTTGCCCCAAAGCGAACGGGCGCGATACTGACGCAAGGCTTCGATATCAATGATACCGCCGGCGTACGAAGCTGTTCCACCGGCCTCGTGACAGGAGATTATTTGTCCCTGGTAGTCCACGATCATCGATTTACCACCAAAAGTATCCAGTGCAAACTTGGTATCCGGCGTTGGGAAGTATGAGGCAGGGTTGGGCGCAATGACAAAGACGGTGTTATCAAGCGCTCTTGCGCGATTCTGAATTTCCCACAACCCATTGGCAACATAAGGTTCCGGATAGCTCGGGCGATAAATTATTTCGGCACCATTCATGGCGAGGCCACGCGCAGTTTCCGGGTAGCTACCCTCCATGCAGATCACGCAGCCAAGCCGCCCGATATCGGTGTCAACCACGGGATAGAAAGCATCCAGACCTGTTCCGTATATCGCGGTCCATTTATCCCACACATCATGCGGGACCGTCGAATGTTCCCGAGCGAAGACCTGGAGCTTGTAGTGTGTATGGATCACTTCTCCTTCGGGACTGATAACAAAGGCCGCATTGAAAAAGCGCTTGGGAAATTCGGGATGACGGGCCTTGGCCTGCGCAATAATGTAGGTCTTGCATTCCTTGGCAAGACTCCCGAGCGCTTTCGTTTCCGGCCCTGGAATGTCGATAGCCATGTTTTCGACGTAATACTCATGGTCCCAATCGAAGATTTCATCGGTAAACCCTTGCAGGGCCCCTTCCGGAATGGCGAGCAAACGTACCGGAAGATCGATGTCGCTCAGCCAAATTGCAGCGTAAGACAATTCAGCGATGTGCTCAATATTGACCATAATATCTGCGCGCTTATGAGCGCCCCGCATGACCGGCTGCAATGCCAGCGCCATGTATTGTTCGATAGGGTGTTTGGTTTCCATCATTGCGATCCTTGAGTAGTGCCAGGTTGTCAGCTTAGCAAGCTACAAAATTCCCTCAACGCGTGACAACCACCCATGCGGGTAGTTGTAGTACCCAAGTTAACCGTGACTAACTAAATGCAAGACGCGCAAATTTGCGATACGTGGAAGCCTGTCCTTTGAACCCATTCGTTCTAAGGCAACAAAGCACTTCTGGAGGATAACGATATGATCGCCGTTCGCACCCTGTATACCTTTTCCCTCATTACAACGGTCCTGGTATTCACCGGTACCTCGAGTGTTAAAGCAGATGAGTTGAAAAAGCCGTCGGAAAGGTATTCAGCAACGTCAGCGCTGGAAGAGATCATTGTCACTGCTCGCAAACGCGAGGAGGGACTCCAGAGCGCACCAATTTCAATATCCGCATTTACTGGCGAGGGCCTCGACTACAGGGGTGTCACCAAGATCGACCAGATCGCTGACTTTACACCCAACCTGACTTTTCAAAACAATCCTGGTGATGGTGGTTCCAGCGCCTCGGCGGCTATCTATATACGCGGCATTGGACAAAACGATTTCGTGCCGACAGTCGAACCCGGCGTGGGTCTATACATAGACGGCGTGTATGTCGCAAGGTCGGTGGGTTCCATCCTCGACCTTGTCGACATCGAGCGCATAGAGGTTCTACGTGGGCCGCAGGGCACACTTTTCGGCCGCAATACGGTGGGCGGTGCCATTAACGTCACAACAAAAAAACCTGATGATGTTCTTGGCGGAAAAGCCGAATTGACCGCGGGCAGTTCGCGCCGCATTGATTTTCGCGGCACCATTAACGTGCCGCTGACGGACTCATTTTTCACTCGCCTCTCGATCGGATCATTCAATCGTGACGGGTACGTAAAGAGGTCCTTTGACAACAAGGACCTGGGAAATGAAGACATCTTGACTGGCCAGGCCGCCTTTCGTTGGCTGGCCTCTGATAACCTTGAACTCAATCTTTCCTTTGACGGCACACGTGACCATAACAACGGCGCGCCGATGGTAACGACTGCGCTGATTTTGCCTGGTCAGCCCGGCTATCTCGATACGTTCATGGCGCTGAACAACGTACTGGCGCTGGGTGACCCGTTCAGCTGTTTCGCACCTGAAAACCTGAATGTTCCAAGTTGTTATAACACGCGCTTTATCCAGGCTGACGAGAATATCAACGGCGGGACGGCCGCCCATTTTTCAGACACGGACTTGTGGGGTGTCAATCTTACCGCTGACTGGAAACTTGATTCGATATCAATAAAATCCATTACTGCCTACCGGAAGTTGGACAGCACGTTTGCCCGCGACATCGACGAATCCCCGTTGCTGATCGGGCATGTGTGGGACAGTTTGGACCAGACCCAGTTCAGCCAGGAACTGCAGGTCTTAGGTGATTCCTTCGGGGGCAGGCTAACGTGGATCGGCGGCCTTTATTACTTCGAGGAACACGCCAACAACGTCAATAAGCTGCAATTCACGGTGGCAAATTTCTTGAGCGGAGGCAAGGTCGACAGCACCTCCTGGGCTGCATTCGGCCAGGCGACATACGCGATTACGGAACAATTCAAGTTGACAGCCGGTATGCGCTATACCGAAGACGATAAAACCTTTCTGCCGGATTCGGTCATCACCGCTGTGAACGTTCCACCCTATATTTTTCCTTTCCCGGTTGGAACACCCATACTCCCACATGAGAAGGCGAAGAATAACATCAGCGAATGGACCCCTATGCTGAACCTGTCCTATCAGGTGTCAGATGGCCTGATGCTCTACGCCACCTACTCGGAGGGGTTCAAATCCGGCGGCTTCACACAACGCGTCTTCCCGCCGGAACCGACCATTCCGACCTTCGACCCGGAATTCGTCAAGACGTATGAGGCCGGGTTCAAATATTCCAGTTCGAACAACAAGATCCGCCTTAACGGGGCCGCGTTTTATACCAAGTACGATGACTTGCAGTTGTTAATCACCAATTTATCGCGGGTCGGGCCATTTACGGCAAATGCTGCCAAGGCCCAGATTACGGGGTTCGAACTTGAACTTTCCGCGGCACCCGGCGCTGGCTGGTTGTTCGAGGGAGGAATAGGCTATCTTGACCCCCAGTACAAGAAGGTCGATCAGGGCGCGCTCGGCATCACGCTTGACAGCAAGTTCCAACGAATTTCGGATTGGACCTTGAGCGGCGCCATTTCCAAGGACTTCAATCTTGCCGCAGGCGGGTCAATCGTGCCCCGCCTCGACTGGTCGTATCGATCGAGCTTTTACAACAACGCCCTCAACTCACCGGAAATCAAGCAATCAGGATATCATCTGTTGAATGCGACGATAACCTGGCACTCGCCAAGCGACAATCTTCAGCTAATCGCCGGCGTGACAAACCTGACCGATAAGCGCTACATGATTACCGGCTACATCCAACCGAATTTCGGTAACTACGAGGCCCTGTTTGCACGGGGAAGAGAGTGGCGTGTAACGGCCCGGCACCTTTTTTAATCTACCTGACAACCGGTGCAAATACATGAATTCCAACTGTAGCTGGCCATTGGCCGAATTACTGGAGAGGTACCATGAGATCACTCAATTTCACCTGTAAATCAATTTTGCTGGTCTTATTTTTCTTCATGTGCTCGTCTCAAGCCGCCGCGATCCAACCATTGTCGCCTGAGACAGCTATTTATCAGATCATCCTGAAGAAGACAGAGGGATATTATGTCGCCTGGTCCTATAACAGGAATGACACTGTTTATGACCAAGCAGGAGTCTATTATTCAAAAAACCCGGACAACCTGTACTGGGATCCGCTGCCTCCGCTAAAGGGCTACAGGGGCTGGGCAGAATATCAAAACGTCATTACCTCGGTATGGAAGCCGCATGGCCTCGCAGCGGCCGGGATACTGTTCGCTCACGATGGTTCCTTTCAGGCCTGGGGGTATCAGGATGTTATCTGGACGACCGCCAACTGTCTTGTATATGCACAGTATGATTCAGGCCAAAATGCCACTATGCCGTGTCGGGGGACACAAATCTGGACCAAGGAAAACGGTAAATGGCTCTTGGCACATGAGCATTTTTCCGGCACCACCGAACTGGGAGGCAAGCTCTTTCAAAGTACCGAAAAAGCAGTTGTTCGACGCAAGCCCAGCCCCGAGTTCCTTAAGCTAAGTACGCAGGTTGCCGCAGCATGGTCCGGGGGACCTGTTGAAACAATGGGCCTGCGATTAAGAAAATTTTACGCCCCAGGCCAGGACTCACGACTGTATATGCCGTGGGCGCCACATGACGGCTTTCAAACCTGGTCGGATTTCGAACGGGGTTTGGATGATTACGTCACATTAGCAGCAGAGAAAATTATTCTGACCCTCCATGATGACTTGGAAGCAACACAGCATGGTGATATAGCGTGGACCACAGCGACAGTACACCTCGGTTTTGTAGGGCGTGACGGAACTCAAGTTTCAGCGGATGGCAGGCAAACGCTGATCTGGATCAGGCAGGACAATAATTGGAGAATTGTTCACCAACACCTTTCAATTCCAATGGGCCAATAGCAGCCATGAATCGAGTAGACGGAAAAGTAGCCCTGGTAACCGGAGCATCGAGTGGCATTGGCGCCTGTTCCGCAAAGTATCTCGCACAAGCCGGTGCAACAGTAATTTTGGCCGACAAGGCTGAAACGAAAGGAAAAGCCCTGGCCGAGGAGATAAAGCACACGGGAGGAAACGCCACCTTTCTCACCCTTGACGTCACTTCAGAAAGTGACTGGCAGTCTGTGATCAACATCATTATTGAGGAATATGACGGCCTGGACGTGCTGGTAAACAATGCCGGCATCACCCTGATTAAGCCGATTGAGGCTACCACCCTGGAGGAATGGCATGAGTTGTCACGGGTCAACATCGATGGTGTGTTTCTGGGGATGAAACAGGCATTGCCGGCAATGACAGAGCGCGCCAGGCGTCGGCAAGCAGGCGGATCGATTGTCAATATGTCGTCGGCGGTTGGTATAGTCGCGGTCCCCGGCGCGCTGGGTTACACCATGACCAAGGCAGCAATCAGACACATGAGCAAATCAGCCGCAATCGAGTTTGCCGCAATGAAATACAACATTCGCGTCAATTCCATCCATCCAGGCTTAATAAAAACACCTATGGCGGAAAGTATTTATCACGCTTGGGCTGAAAGTGGCAGTTTTGGTACCCGGGATCTGGATCAGATCGAGAAAATCATGGTGGAAGCGCACCCATTGGGACGCCATGGCCAGCCCGATGATATCGCCAAAGGCGTGGTCTTCCTTGCATCGGATGATTCAGGCTACATGACAGGGGCAGAGCTGGTTATAGACGGCGGTTACATTGCAAAGTAATACCGGTGATCACGACCGTCCCCGCTGCATCAGCTTCAGCATGGTCGCGATCGTGATCGAACGCAGCGTGGCGCGCATCATCTCGCTGATCTCGACCAGCGCCACCGCGAGGCCGTTCTCGACGTCGGTGGAGTGCGGCGTTGCACGGTCCTCGAAGCCCTCGATCGCGACCGGCTCGAACAACTCGACCACGTCCATCAGCGTGGCGCGCTTGGCGTTGCCGGAAAAGCGGTAGCCGCCGCCGGCCCCGCGCACGGCCTGCAACAGACCTGCCCGCACCAGGATGCGCAGTACCTTGGAAAGATGGTTGATCGAAACGGAATACTTGTCCGCGATCTCGGCCGCCGAGCGCTGCTCACCGCTCGTACCGGCCAGCTCCAGTACGGCGTAGAGGCCCAGCAAAGTCGATTGCTGCAGCTTCACAGGTCCTTCTCCAGCTGGATATAGGGGCCCGCCATCATGCCCTGGCTGCGAAAAAAGGAATGGCTGTCGATGTCGCCGCGCGCCAGCATCGTGCGCACCTTGCCGATACCGGCCTTCAGAAAAAACTCGCACATGGCGGCGTAGAGGCGGGTTGCGACCCCGGCCAGGCGGATATCCGGCCGGACGCCCAGCGCAAAAATCCAGCCGCAGGGCGGCGAGCCGAACTCCCAGTCCCTGATCTCTCCAATGATAAACCCCACGATTTCCGAATCCCGCTCGCACACCAGGAAGAGTTGCTTGTCCTGGTCATCGCCGTAGCGCTCGAACATCTCCTGCCAGTAGTGCGGGTTGTCGTCCTTGTTGCTGCGCTCGTCGAAGTTGCGGATGCCCGGCAGGTCGGAGAGCTGCGCGCGCCGGATTTCGAGACCGCTGGTGTCGGGATGTGCAGGTATGTTAATCATTTTTTCCCAATGGGGTCAGGCTCATTCGAGCGCAATAAAACAAGCCGCAACAATCCTTTACACGGATTAAATGAACCTGACCCCTGTTCTTGGACCTAATTGCATATTATAGTACCATTTTATTGATTTATGGATTCTCATTCTTCCATGCGGGACGACATCAACTACGAGGACCTGCTGGTTCCCTACCTGGAAGGGAACGCCGATTCAGCGCTGGAACCGGAGGTCGTCGAAGCCCTGCGCAGCGTCTACGACCCCGAAATTCCGGTCAGCGTTTTCGACCTCGGTCTGATTTATGACCTGCGTTTCGACGACGACGGCAAGGTGCTGGTCATCATGACGCTGACCGCGCCTGCCTGCCCGGTCTCCGAGGAAATCCCGGAATGGATCAAGGCGGCCATCATGAAGGTCGAGGGTGTCACCGAGGTTGAGATCGACCTGACCTGGGAACCCTTCTGGAAACCCGAGTACATGACCGAAGCCGCGCGTCTGGAACTGGGGATGTTCTAGCCCGGATATTGCACCAGCCGGCCACTGGCCTCACCATAAACTGATGAATTTACAAAGTAGAATGACGATTTATCAAATTTATTCCAGGGTACACTTTGTAACCGGCCAGCGATCTATCCCGGCCCTGCCTTGTCCAGGCACACCTGGGCTAGGGCGCGTCATCTTCGCGATAGAACGCCGTTCCCGCGCGAGCGAGAATCTTACAGGCTCGGGAAAGACCACGGAGCTCCCCGCTTGAGTGGAGATGACGTTCTTCGCAGGGATGACGTGCGCACCCGGGCGGCGTGGGCCAGCTGCTGCCGAGGCCGTGCATCCCTCGGGAACGGATGCCGAGCGTGCACGGATGCCTTGAGCGTGCCCCGGATGCGGCTGGCCGACGGCGTCGTACTGAACAGGGACCGCGGGAGCACCCGGGCGGCGTGGGCCAGCTGCAGCCGAGGCCGTGCATCCGTCGGGAACGGATGCCGAGCGTGCACGGATGCCTTGAGCGTGCCCCGGATGCGGCTGGCCGACGGCGTCGTACTGAACAGGGGCCGCGGGAGCACCGTGAGGTGCCCGATCGCACGGGAACGGCGGCTCTAACCCGTCGGCTCCACGCTGGATTCAACCCACGCACGGTATTCGTCCGAAACCTTGCTTACATCCAACGCGACCACCTCCGGCACGTCGTAAGGATGGTGGTTCAGCAACCATGATTGCAAGGCGTCGAAACGCGATCGCGTGCACTTGATCAGCATCAGCACCTCGCCGTCATCGCAAACTTCATCCCGCCAACGATAGATCGAACGGACGCCGGTAAGGATGTTGACACAGGCCGCCAACCGCTCGTCGACCAGACCGCGGGCCAGCGTCGAAGCCGTGGCCTCGTCGGGGCAGGTACACAGCGCGAGCAGAAGTTCGGACATGCTGGTCACCCGGCCCCGGGAGCGGCTGCCTGCGGAACCGGGATTATGATGTTGACAGGCTTTCGCGGTTTACGCTTCATCCGGGCCATCGATGACTTCCAGCAGCACGCCGTTCATCCTGCGCGGGTGCACGAAGGCGAACTCGCTGTCGCGGAACTGCCTGAGACCGCCGATAATGGGGTAGCCCTGCTCTTTCAACTCGTCCACGGCCGCCCGTGTGCTGTCCACGTTCAGGCTGATCAGCATCAGGCCCTCGCCGTGGTTTTCGATGAATTTGGCGACCTCGCCGTCGGGCGAGGTCGACTCCATCAGTTCGAAGCCGATTTCGCCGATCCAGTAACGCGCCACGCGGATTTTTTCGGATTCGTCGACATAGTTGTCGTCGGGTGCCGTTTTGCCCAGTACCGGCTCCCAGATTGTGCGGGCCGCTTCAAGGTCACGGACCGCGATGCTGAGGTGGTCGAGCCTGTTGGTTTTCATGTCTCATCTCCCCGGGTTCCGGCAATGACACCGGCTTCGGCCAGCGTCTCGATTTGCCCGGCATCGAGACCGGCTTCGGCGAGCACCTGCCGCGTGTGCTGCCCGTATTTCGGCGGAAACGTCAAATTCATGCGCGCCGCCTCTGCATCGACGGCCATCGGCTGCATGTGGATTTCCTCGCCGCCGGGCGTTTTCGTGGTGGTCCATTTACCCTTCAATGCACCCAGTTGCCGCACCTGGCGGATGTCGTTGATGACCGCGTGCGGAATCGTTGCGGCGCCGAAGTCCGCGGCCAGTTCCGCGGTTGAACAACGGGCCGTGATGCCGCCGATCTCCGCGTACAGGGCTTCGCGCTCGGCCTGGCGGCCCCGGTTGGTCGCGCGCGCGGGGCTGGCCACGGGCGCAAATCTTTCGATCGCGGTGAACCGCTGCCATTGCAGGTCGTTGCCGATCGCGACGTAGATGTAGCCGTCGCGGGTCGGGTAGGCATTGGTCGGGATGAACTTGCGGTGTTCGTTGCCGCAGCGGGAGATTTCCGAATCGTCGCAATCGAAGTCCAGCAGCGGCAGCGTCGTGATCAGCCAGGAAGCCGCCGCCTGCAGCATCGAGACATGTATTTCGGCGCCCGCGCCGCTCTCGGCCTGCTCGGCCAGCGCCAGGCACACGGCCGCGTAAACCTCGTCGCCCGCCTTCAGGTCGATCAGCGGTATCCCCGACAGCGTCGGCGGGCCTTGCTCTTGGCCTGTCAGCTCCATGAAACCGGACATGGCCTGCATCGCCGGATCATAGCCCGGCACGCCCGGGTACTGCGTCCCCATGGCCGAAATGCCCGCCCAAATCAGGCCCCGGTTGGCCGTCTTCAGGGTCTGGTAATCGATGCCCAGGCTGCCATAGCGGCCGGGCAAGGTGTTGCAGCAGAATACGTCCACGCCGAGTTCACGCACGATACGCAGCAGCAGGGCACGGCCGCGTGGGTCCTTGAGATCCAGCGCGATGGCCTCCTTGCCGACGTTGGGCGCGATGAAATAGCTGCTGCGGTCGGCGTCGGCGACTTCCGCACCGATATATCGATTCGGGTCGCCCGGCAGGCGTTCTCCGACCGGTGTCGCCTCGATGCGGATGACGCGCCATCCCAGCTGCGCAAAGCGCAATGTCGCGTAGGGCAGCGACAGCGCCTGCTCCAGGCTGAGGACGGTGCGCGGCCGCATCAGCCGTCGGCCTGCTGCCCGGCCTCGTGCAACGCCCGCGCGACTTTCTCCGGTGTCAGCGGCGGCGCGAAGAAGCGGACGCCGGTGGCGTTGTAGACCGCGTTGGCCACGGCCGGCGCCGGCACGATGGCCGGCAACTCGGCAATGCCCTTGGCGCCCATCGGCCCCTCGCTGCATTCGCTTTCGATGAAGTGGATTTCGATCTCGGGCGTCTCCGGCGCCGTGAACACCTTGTAGTCGCGGAAATTCGGGTTCAGCACCCGGCCGTCCTGCAATTTCAGTTGTTCGCTGAGCGCGTAGCCCAGCGATACCGAGATGCCGCCTTCGATCTGGCCCTCGATGCCGAGGCGGTTGATCACGCGGCCGACATCCTGCACCGCCGTCATTTTCGCCACCCGGACCTCGCCCGTCTCGATGTCGACCTCGACTTCCGCGACATAGGCCGCGTGGGCCCAGGCGGCCGACAGGTTGCCGACGTGGTTCTTGTCCTCGGGCTCGCTGTTGGGTTCGTAGTAATCGCTGACCATGACCAGTTCCGGTTCCTCGGCGAAATGCATTTGCCTGAGCAGCTTGTCGAGGCGGACGATGGCAACGCCGTTGTCGGCCTGGACCACGTAACCGGCGCGCAGGTCCATCTCCGACGCGCTGACATTGGACTGCTTGGCCGCGGCGTTGAGGATCTGCGCCCGCGCCGCCCGCGCCGCCCGCAACGCGGAATTGCCGGCAATGAAGGTGGTGCGGCTGGCATGGACGCCGACATCCCAGGGACCCAGCGCCGTGTCGTTGTTGACGATGGTCACGTCTTCCTTGGGTATTCCCAGTTCCTCCATCACGATCTGCGTCAGCACCGCGTCGATCCCCTGGCCGATTTCAGAGGCGCCGGTGATCAGCGTGGCGCGTGCGTAATCGTCCAGCTTGAGGATCGTGCCGCAACCGTCGCTCTTGTGGATCTTGGCCCCGCCGGCGTTGTGGATCGAGGTGGCGATGCCGATGCCGCGCCTGATCCGGCCGGGCTTGGAGCGCTCGCTGGCATACTGCGCGTACTTGCTGAGGAAATCCGTTTTCGCCGCAGCCGTCTCGATGCATTCCGACAGGCGGCAGTCGTCGAGGATCGAACCCTGCGGTGTCACTTCACCGGAAGACTGCGCGTTCTTCAAGCGGAAAGCGATCGGGTCCATACCGACCTCCTCGGCCAGCATGTCCATCACCGAGGCCGTGACGAACGTCGCCTGGACATTGCCGTAGCCGCGGAAGGAACCGGCGTAGACATTGTTGGTGTAAACGGCCTGGGCCCGGTAGTCGACGGCCGGCACGCGGAAATGACCGGTGAAGGTCCGCATCTGGATGACCGGCGTGGTCGGGCCCCAGGAGGTGTAGGCGCCGTTGTTCAGCAGCGCCTCGACCTTGCGGAAGGTCAGCGTGCCGTCCCGGTTGACGCCGCTCTTGATGCGAAACTCGACCGGTTGGCGCGTCGGCGAATTGATGAATTCCTCCTCGCGCGAGAACGTCAGCTTGACCGGCCGTCCCGCAGCCCTGGCGAGCAGCGCGCAGACGGGCTCGAACGGGTAGACGTCGAGCTTGGAGCCGAAGGCCCCGCCGACCGGTGGCTGGATGACGCGGATGTCGCCCGGGTGGATGCCCAGCGCCGGCGCCAGGTCCATCCTGAAATTGTACGGGTACTGGGTCTGCGACCAGAGCGTCAGCCGCCCGGCGGTGTCGAAATCGGCGATGACGCAGCCGGGTCCCATGCAGCAGTGCGTCACGTACGGCACTTCGAATTGGTGTTCGACGACGATGTCGGACGCACGCTCGGCCGCCCCGACATCGCCGTGGCTGAACTCGTAATGCAGGCTGAGGTTGTCCGGATGGTCGTCGTGTATCACCGGGGCGCCATCGAGCATTGCGTCAGCCGGAGAAAACACCGCCGGCAGGTCCTCGTACTCGACCTTGATCAGCCTGATCGCTGCTTCGGCAATGGCTTCCGTTTCGGCTGCAACCGCCGCGACCTCGTCGCGGACGCAGCGCACCTTGCCGGCTTTCAGCGGTACGTTGTCGCGGGTCGGGCCAAAACGCAATTCGGGTATGTCTGCGCCGGTCAGCACCACGTGCACGCCCGGCAATGCCCGTGCCGCGCTGGTGTCGATGCTGACGATCTTGGCGTGGGCGCGCCCGCTGTGCAGGATCTTGCCGTACAGCATCCTCGGCACGACCATGTCGTTGATGTAGACCGTGCGGCCGGTGGCCTTGTCCGGCGCATCGGGTTTGGTGACCCGCTTGCCGATATACGTTTCCTTTTCGATGACCGTATTCAGTTCCTGCACGCTCATTGTTCTGCCTCCTCGAGCACCGCCGCGGCGACGGCGTCCACTACCTTGGTGTAGCCGCTGCAGCGGCACACGTTACCTTCGAGCCCCCGCGCGATATCCGCCCGCGTCAGCGCATTGCCGCTGCCGGCATTCTGATCGACGAGATAACGCGCCTGCATGATCATGCCGGGCATGCAATAGCCGCACTGGATGGCACCGAAGTCGACGAAAGCCTGTTGCACGACCTCGAGGTCGCCGACACGGGCGAGGCCCTCGATGGTCTGTATTTCCCGGCCGTCGCAATCGATTGCGAACATCAGGCAGGAATTGATCGTGCGGCCGTCGATCCGCACCGTGCAGGCGCCGCATTCTCCTTCGCCGCAGGCCAGCTTGGCGCCCGTAAGACCGAAATTTTCCCGCAGCATTTCCAGCGTCGTCATGGCAGGCGCCACGCGGGTCTCGACGCTCCTGCCGTTAAGCTTGAAAGCGATATCAATGGCCAGCGACATGGTTCAGTGCCCTCCTCGTATATACGGCGGTCAGGTGTTGACGGTACCAGGCGGACGCGCGCACGTCATCGATCGGGGTCACTTCACCCACGGCCGTTTGCGCCGCCTCCTCGATCAGCGCCGCGTCCAGTTCGCGGCCCTCGATGAGCTTTTCCGTGGCCCGCGCCCGCAGCGGCGTCGGCGCGGCGGCGCCGATGGCGATACGCACGCCCTGCGCACGGCCGCCATCGACGTTGGCGCCGGCGCCCAGGGACACGGTCGATATTTCCAATGCCGGGCGCGGCCCGGATTTCAGGTAGACCGCCCTGAACGCCGCGGCGGGCCGGTCGAATTCGATGGCGGTCAGCAGTTCATCGGCTCGCATCCTGGTTTTGCCCGGCGCGGTGAAAAAATCCTCCAGCGGCAGCGTCCGCAGCTTGACCCCGTCGCCCGCCCAGGAGGCCAGTTCGACCACGGCATCGAGCAACAACAGCGGGATGCACATATCGCCGGCGGGCGAAGCGTTGCACAAATTGCCGGCCAGCGTGGCGGCGTTGCGGATCTGGGAGCTGGCAAAGTGATCCGCCGCCGCCACCAGCACCGGCGCATCGGTCGCCAGCGCCGCGCTCTCGAGAACGTCGGTCACCGTGGTCAGACCGCCCAGGCGGTAACGGTCGCCCTCGCATTGTATGCCGCGCATCTCCGGGACACGCTGGATATTGACCAGGGTCGCTGCGAACGACCTGGCGCCCGTGCGAGTCTGCGGCGTCAGGTCGGTGCCGCCGGCGACGATTGTGGCTGCGCCGCCCTGCAACAACCGCGCCGCTTCCGCGACGGACCCGGGCACTGCGAAATTTTCAATTGCCATGTTTGATGTTTACCTTCATATAGTTACAAAACTAACTTCATAGACTTTTTAACAAGTGTTTCAGCTGCAAGATGCGTGTTCGTGGGCATGTCGGTGAAGCCGGGATCCTCTGACTTGCTCACGGGCGCGAAAGATTGCTGCCTGAAATGTTCGGATTCAAGGCGCGGATCGCACGTAATAGCAGCGCTATTGCGAAGATTCGCAACGCCGAAGCTGGTCATTTCAGGTGCAAGATACGTGTTCGTGGGCATGTCGGTGAAGCCGGGATCCTCTGACTTGCTCACGGGCGCGAAAGATTGCTGCCTGAAATGTTCTGTTGCAAGGCGCGGATCGCACGTAATAGCAGCGCTATTGCGAAGATTCGCAACGCCGAAGCTGGGCATTTCAGGTGCAAGATGCGTGTTCGTGGGCATGTCAGAGGATCCTAAAACCTGACCGGTTCATGGTACTTGCCATACACGGACTGGAGCGCCGCCGTCATTTCACCCACGGTGGCGTAGGCCTTGACCGCCTGCATGATCGCCGGCATGACATTGACGCCGGCGCGGGCATCGGCGGCCAGTTGTTCCAGTGCCGCATCCACCGTGGCCTGGTCGCGGTCGGTACGCAACCGCGCCAGGCGCTGAATCTGCTCAGATGCATCGTCGTCGGCGTAAGGGTGATACTCGACCCGGGGCTCCTCCTCGTCCATCTGGTAGCAATTGACGCCGACCTTCGGAAACTCGCCTGACTCGATGTCGCGCATCTGCTGGTAGGCCTGCGCCGAGACCTTGGCCTGGATGGTGCCGTCTGTGACCAGCCTGACGATACCGCCCTGGCGCTCAACCCCGGCCATGATTTCGGTCATGCGCTCGCGCATCTGGTTGGTCAGCGTCTCGACGTAATAGGAACCGGCCAGCGGGTCCACCGTGTCGCACAGACCCATCTCCTCGATCAGCAGCTGCATCGTTCTGAGCGAAAGCCGCTGCGCCTCCTCGCTGGGGATCGTGTAGGCCTCGTCATAGCAGCACAGCGCCATGGTCTGGGCGCCGGACAGTGCGCTGATCAGCGCATAGTAAGCGCCGCGCACGATATTGACCTCGGGTTGCTCCTTGGTCAGCCCGCTGCCGCCGCCGCCGGCGATCATGCGCATCACCATCGAGCGCGGATTGCTCGCGCCGTAGTCTTCGCGGATGATTTTCGCCCACAGGCCGCGACCCGCGCGAAACTTGGCAACTTGCTCGAAGATATTACCGTAAATATTGAAATTAAATGATAAACGTGAAGCGAACTCATCAACGCTCAACCCGCGTTCCAGCACCAGGTCGGTGTAAGCCTTGGCGATACAGAAAGCGTAGGCCATTTCCTGCGCCGGGTCCGCGCCCGACTCCCGGATGTGGTAACCGCATACGCTGACCGGACTGTATTTCGGCGCGTTGCGGGCGCAGTACTCGATCGTGTCCGCGACCAGCTTGATCGATGGCTCCACCGGGAACACCCAGGTGCCGCGGCCGATGAATTCCTTGAGGATGTCGTTCTGCGCCGTGCCGCGCAGCGCCGCGAGATCGAAACCCCGCTTCTCCGCCATCGCCAGGTACATGGCGATCATGATCGCCGCCGAACCGTTGACGGTCAGCGACACGGTAATCCGGTCGAGGTCGATGCCGTCGAACGCGACCTCGAAATCACGCAGCGAATCGACCGCCATGCCGACCCGCCCGACTTCACCGACGGCCAGCGGATCGTCCGAATCCATGCCGATCTGTGACGGTAGATCGAAAGCCACGTTGAGCCCGGTCTGGCCGTTTTCAATCAGGTATTTGAAACGTTTGTTGGTGTCTTCCGCGTTGCCGAAGCCGGTGTACTGGCGCATCGTCCACGGCCGTTTGCGGTACATTTCGGCGTGGATGCCGCGCGTGAACGGATATTCACCGGGCAGCCCGACCATGTCCGTGCCGCCGCTCGCGGCCACGTCCTCGGCCGTGTAGACCTTCTTGATCTCGATCCCGGATTCGTTGATGACCGGCCGCTCCGTGTCCTGCCTGCGCAAAGATGCGCCGGTGATTTTCTTGCGTTGTCCCGTCATTGGCGTTGCTCCCGGATAAAATCGACGATGTCCTGCAGTCGTGACCCCGCCGGGAACACGCCGTCGAGTCCGATTTCCTCGAGTTCCCGCCGGTCCTGCTCGGGGATGCTGCCGCCGATGATCCAGAGCTTGTCGTCCAGCCCTTTTTGCGCCAGCAACTGCTTTAGTCGCCTGCAATACGGCACGTGCGAACCGGCCATGCTGGACAGGCCGATCACGTCGACGTCTTCCTCCAGCGCTACCTGCGCCACCGCTTCCGGCGGCTGCCGCAGCCCGGTGTAAATCACCTCGAAACCGGCGTCGATCAAGGCCCGAACGACGATTTTCGCGCCCCGGTCATGGCCGTCCAGGCCCGGTTTGGCGATCAGTACCCTGATCCTGCGTGTATCCATCAAGACAATTCCTTGGCAATGACGAGTTTGAGAATTTCACTGGTGCCGCCGCCGATCAGCGTAAAGCGGATGTCGCGCAGGTATCGCTGCGCCGGGTATTCCATCGCAAAGCCATAGGAAGCCAGCACCCGTGCCGCCTGGTCGCAGGCGCTGGCGGCCGCCTCCGACGCAAACAGCTTGGCCATGGCCGAATGCTTGTGGCACGGCTTTTCGGCCTGCTTCAGCCAGGCGGCGTAATGCACCAGGTGTTCGGCGGCCTCGAGTTCCGTCGCCATTTCGGCCAGTTTGAGCTGGATGGCCTGGAAACGGTTAATCGGCTTGCCGAACTGCTTGCGCTCGGCGGCATAGCGGACCGCCTCGTTCAGCGCCGCGCGGCCGCCGCCGACCGCCATCGCGCCGGTAATGATCCTGATCTCGTCCAGCAGTTTGCGCAGGTGCTCAACCCCCTCGCCCACGCCGCTCAGGCAATGCGTGTCAGGAACGAAACAGTCGTTCAGTGCCAGTTCCGAGGTCGGCAGCGCGTGCACGCCCATTTTTTCGATGGCGCGGCCCACATCGAGGCCGTCAAAATCCTTTTCGACCAGGAAAATGGTCAGGCCCCGTTCCTCGCCGGCGGTGGCGAACACGGTGAAAAAGTCCGCTACCGGCGCCGAGGTCACCCACATTTTCTGACCATTCAGCCGATAACCGCCTTCGGCCCGGGTCGCGTGCGTCTTGATCCCGGCCAGGTCGCTGCCGGCGTTCGGCTCGGTCATGCAGATTGCGCCGATCTTGCAGCCCTCGAGCGCGGGCGCAAACAGCCTTTGGCGGATATCGTCGTTGCCCAGCATGTGCAGGAACTTGGTGCCCATCAGAGACTGCATCGCTACCGCGCCGGCCAGCGACATCGAACCGCGTGCGATCTCGGTCAACGCGAAGCAGAACGCGTTCAGGTCCATACCGCTGCCGCCGTCCTCGCTCGGGTAGCGCATGCCGAAAAATCCGAGCGCACCCAGTTCGCTGAAGAGTTCCCGCGGAAACGCCCCCGCCTCGTCAATGGCCGCGGCCTGCGGGGCAATGCGCTCGTCACAGAAACGCGCGAACGTATCGCGCACGGTTTGCTGTTCCGCCGTCGGCTCAAAGTTCATCGCCGTCTCCCGCGCCCGTTGCGCCGGTCCAGCCGTACAGTTCCGCGGCGGACTTTTCCGAGATCACGCCGTTGCGGACTTCGCGGGCGAGCACGCTGCGGTCGCGCTTGAACGGGTCGCCGTAACCGCCGCCGCCGCCGGCCACTTGGTGGTATACCGTACCTGCAGGCACGCCGGTGATCAGGTCCTTGTTTTTCGGTACCACTTCGCGGCCGTCCGGGTAGGTCAGCCGGATCTCGTTGAGGGTGCCGTCGCCGCCGCCGAACAGGCCGAAGGCGGGTTCGAAATCGCCGTCCCCGAAAGTGACCAGTTGGGTGTTCTCGGAACCGATGATGAATTCGGTTTCGACGCCGAGGCCGCCGCGCCACTCGCCGGCGCCGGCGGAGTCGGTCAGGTACTCGTGCTTGACCAGCAGGTGCGGTGTCTGCTGCTCGAACATCTCGTAATCCTGGTCGAGCACGCCGCCCGAGGCGTCGATCATGCCGATGTGGTCATAGCCGTCGGTGCCCTGCATCGCCCCGGAACCTCCCTTCAGCCCCATGAAGCCGATATCAACGTAGTCCTCGTCCTTGGCCTCGTCGTGACCGGTTGTCAGCGAAGCCAGCAGGTTGTTCCAGCCGGCGGTCACGCGCTCGGGAATGACCGGGGCCAGGGCGCGGATAATCGCGTCGGCATTGGGCGGGCACAGGTGATTGCCGAAGGTCGTCGCCTTGGGGTAAGCGGCGTTCAGGATCGTGCCCTCGGGGATGACGATGTCGATCGGCCCGATCATGCCCTCGTTGTGCGGAATATCCGGGTTGACCATCTGCAGAAAGGTCAGGATCGACGCCGACGCGCTCGAGGTGTAGGTGCCGTTGACGAAGCCGTCGGTCTGCGCATCCGTGGCCGAGTAATCGAACGTGATATGCCGGTCCTTGACCGTCACGGTCACGCGGATCGTGAATTTCGTACCGTCGTGGTGGCCGTCGAAATAAACGTAGCCCTCGCCGCTGTATTCGCCTTCAGGTATGGTCGCGATCTCGGCCTCCATCATCTTGCGCGTCGCATCGAACAATGCCGCTTTGTGGCTCTCGAACCGGTCGAGCCCGTACTTGTTCAGCAACTCGAGTAAACGCCGCTCGCCGACGGTGCAGGCGCCGATCTGGGCGCGCAGGTCGTGCTGCACGATTTCCAGGCGGATATTGGCGAAAATCAGGTTCCAGACGTCCTTGCGCAGCCGTCCCTTTTCGAACACCTTGACCGGGGGTATGCGCAGCGCTTCCTGCCAGACCTCGGTGGCGCGCGGGTTGTAACCGCCGGGCACGTTGCCGCCGATGTCGGCCTGGTGCCCCTTGACCGCCGACCAGGCGACCAGTTCGCCACCGAAGAAAATGGGCTTGTAGACGGCTACGTCGTTGTTCTGGTTGCCCATCGAGAACACGTCATTGTGAAAAATCACGTCGCCCTCGGAGATGTCGTCGCCGAAATAGTCGACCAGGTACTTGCACACCGGCGCCAGCGAGAAAGCCAGGATCGGCAGGTTTTCCGTCTGCTCCAGCATGTTGCCGGCGGCGTCGTAGAGCCCGGTGACGAAATCCTTCGCCTCGCACAGGATCGGTGAACGCGCCGTCTGCTCGACCGACAGGCTCATTTCATCGGTAATCGACTTGAAGGTGCGCGCGTATACCGACAGCAAAATGGGATCGACCTTGTCGTTGCTTTGCTGACTCATTCCGTTCTCCCGCTCATCGCCTCGCCCAGCAGGTCTTCGCGGCCCTTACCGTAAAGCACGAAGGACCCGAACTGGTCCACCACGCAATCATAGCCGTCGCTGACCAGGATCGCGGTCGTCACCTGCTCGATCATCGCCGGGCCGCGCACCCGGTTGCCGAAACGCATCTGGTGCCCGTCATAGACCGGCACCGGCTGGAAGGCCTTGGCCGAGAATACGTACATGTCGCGTTCGCCCTTGAGCGCCGCGTCGACGTCCTCACCGGCCCAGGCCTGTTCCCTGAACTCCGGTTTTTGCGTGACGCCGATCGCCTGCAGGCGCACGTTGATCAGGTCGACACCGACCGCCTGGTCTTCCAGCGAGTAGCCGTACAGGCGGTTGTGCTCGGCGTGGAACGCGGCGTGAATGGACTTGCTGTCGCCCTGCTCGATCCATTCGCGTTCGACCTCCACCGACACCTCGTGGTATTGCTTCTGGTAGCGGCAGTCGAGCTTGACCTTGAATTGCTGCCGCTCCCGCGGGATGCCCTCGTCGTGCAGCATGCGGGCGCCTTCTTCGATCATTTCGGTCACCAACGCTTGCAGGTCGGACCAGTCGAGCTTGCCCAGCCGCGCGAAATACGTACGCACGAAGTCGTGCTTCAAATCGCCCAGCAGCATGCCGACCGCGCAGAGGATGGAAGACTCGCGCGGCACGATCTGGAACGGCACCTGCAATTCCTCGCAGATCATGCAGGAATGCAGGGGCCCGGCGCCGCCGGCCACGACCATCGGGAATTCGCGCGGGTCGAAGCCGCGCTTGATGGTCACCTCGCGCACGCCCTGCGCCATGTTGTTGCAGGCCACCCGGTACATGCCGGCAGCCGCGCTTGCCACATCCATCCCGAGCGGCTCGGCGATATGTTCGCGGATCGCCGCCCGCGCCGCGTCGACATCGAGCTGCATCGAGCCGCCGGCGAAGTAATCCGGATTCAGGTATCCCAGGACGAGGTTGGCATCGGTGCAGGTCGGCAGCGTGCCGCCCTGGCCGTAACAGACAGGCCCCGGCGTGGCTCCGGCGCTTTGCGGACCCATGCGCAGCAGGCCGCCTTCGTCGATCCAGCCGATAGAGCCGCCGCCGGCGCCGATCGTATGTATCGCCAGCATCGGCAGCGCGATGCGGTGGCGGTCGATGACGCCGGCGTTGACCAGCACCGGGCTGCCGGTCACCAGCGCCGCTTCGAAGCTGGTTCCGCCCATGTCGACCACCAGGCAGTTGTCCTGGCCATGGGCGCGGGCGTAAACGAGGCCCGCCCCCGGCCCGGCCGCGGGGCCCGACAGCAACGTCAGCGCAGCGGTCCTGCGCGCGGTCTCGGGCGTCATGACCCCGCCATTGGACTGCATGATCAGGAGCAAGCCGTCGAAGCCGCTGCTGCCCAGGCGGCCGGTCAGTTGCTCGAGGTACTCGTTCAGGATCGGGCCAACGTATGAATTCAACACCGTGGTGCTGACGCGCTGGTAAAAGCGGATCGACGGCAACAGGTCGCTCGAGACCGTCAGGTAGGCGCCCGGCAGCCGCTCGCGCACCAGCGCCGCGGCCCGCTGTTCGTGTTCCGGGTTGACGAAGGCATTCATGAAACAGATGGAAACCGCCTCGACGCCCTCGGCCTCGAACAACTCGATGGCCGCCTCGACATCGGCAACGCTGAGTTTTTCGACTTCGCTGCCGTCGCGCCGCAGGCGGCCGCCGACGCCGACCCGCAAATAGCGCGGCACCAGTGGTTCGACATTGGTATAGCGGTTGTTGTACTGCTCTTCGCGGATACCGCGGCGCATCTCCAGCGCATCACGCACGCCGGCAGTCGTGATCAGGCCGGACTTGGCGCCGGTGCGCGTCAACGTGGCGTTGGTCGTAACCGTCGTGCCGTGCACGATCGTTTCGACCGAGCCGAGCAATTGCCGCAGACTCAGCGCCGGTTCTTGACTGGCGGCGATCTCGGTCAGGCCGTTGATCACCCCCACGGCCGGATCGTCCGGTGTGGACAGGACCTTGAAGATTTCCGGCTCGCGGTCTTCCCAGGCCACGAGGAAGTCGGTAAAGGTCCCGCCGACGTCAATTCCAATTTTCAACCCCATGCTCACGAGCCCCGCGGTTGTGAAGTTTGATCTTGCGGCAAGACGGACTCCCTGGCCACCAGGCGGCGCACCTCGTCCTTGACCACCTTGCCCATGACGTTGCGCGGCAGGCGCTCGACCGTCAACACTTCCCGCGGACAGGAGAAGTGTGCGATGCGGCCGTCGCAGAACGTCCGGATGGCGCCCGCGTCCACGGTAAATCCCGGCTCCGCCACGACCACGGCGACGACGACCTCGCCCCAATAGTCATCCGCACGGCCGACCACGGCAACCTCCCTGACGCCTTCCATCAGCGTCAACAGGTTTTCGACCTGGGCCGGATAGACGTTTTCGCCGCCGGAAATGATCATGTCCTTGAGGCGCTCGTCGACATAGAGAAAGCCTTCCGCGTCGAAGTGGCCGATGTCGCCGGTATGAAACCAGTCATCCGGCCCGAATGCCTCGCGCGTGGCCCTGTCGTCCCGCCAGTAGCCGAGCATCACGTTGGGGCCCCGCACCAGGATTTCGCCGCTCTTTCCCGCCGCCATCTCGGCGCCGTCGGCGTCGACGATGCGAATTTCGCAATGCTTGGCCACGACGCCGGTGGACGCGGGTTTGCGCGCCGCCTCGTCCGGCGGCGTGTAGGCCGCGATCGGGCAGGTCTCGGTGGAGCCATAGACCTGCACCAACGGCACGCCCCATTCGCACACCCGTGCCACCAGGCTGCCGGGCACGATGGTCGATCCGATGGCAATCATGCGCAAGCGGTCGGGCTTGCCCCGGGACCAGCGTTCGTCCGCCATCAGCGCGAGCATAACGGTTGGCACGACCAGCGTCAGCGTCACGTCGAAGGCGGCCAGCGCCCGGTAACAGGCATCGACGTCGAACTGGGGCAGGATGACCACGGTCGCTCCGGCAAAAAGGGCCGGCAGCGTCTGGATATTGAGACCGCCGACGTGGAACATCGGCAGCAGCGTCAGCACCGTGTCTGCCGGGTCCATGCCGTGCATGTCGATCGAATTGAGTGCGTTCCAGTAGAGCGCTTTCTTGCTCAGCAAGGCGCCTTTTGCCATCCCTGTGGTGCCCGATGTGTAACACAGCAGTACACCGTCGTCCTCGTCTGCGCGCTCGGCCACGATCGGCACGGCCGATTGCCTGGCCTGCGCTGCGAGTGTCCGCAAGGAGGTCCAGCCGCCAACCGCATCCCCCAGGCACACGACCTGGAGCGGGCCGGCCTCAGCGGCGATGTTCTGCGCGTAGCCGGTGTACTCGTCGCCGACAAACAGCACCTTCGGTGCGGCGTGCCGCAAAAGCTGTAGGTGTTCGGGCGCGGCCAGGCGCCAGTTCAGCGGCAGGAATACCGCACCGGTGCGCGCACACGCGAACAGCAGCGCAACCAGTTCCGGCGAGTTGTAGCCCAGGTAGGCCACGCGGTCGCCCGCCTCCACGCCCAGAACTTCGCGCAGAACGCGGGCGTAGCTGTCGATGCGGTCGGCCAGGTCCGCGTAGGTCAACACCTCGCCGGCAAAAACGAGGGCGGGTTTTCCCGGGGTTCGGTCCGCGTGATGCCTGATCCAGTTCGATAAATCCATGGTTAGTCGCTACGGTCGGCCAAACAGCAACGGTCGCCGGCCGCTTTCATCGGTGCTGGAGATGGGACGGAACTGAGCAGCATGGGTGCATTGTCTCATATCGTCGCGAGTTTCCCGTTGCGCCGGGCCCGCCGGGTTCTGAAAATATCCAGCCAAAGCTGACATAGCGCAATGTTGGCTTTTCGTTGATCCATTATAATATTAGTTTAATCTTAAACGGTATTTAAGTACTATATTACCACAATAGCCGTCAAATCAAATCGAATGGAGCAATCATCATGAATGCAAGAAGCCGCCTCGATACCCCCCTCGCTGCGCTGGCCCGCGGGTCCCGCAGACCCTGCTGCCGTGACCCGTACGCCACCGGGCGCGCGAACCGACCGACCGACCACATGACTCGCGGAGGATATTGAGATGGCTTCCAGTTATATTCCTTATGGCGCCTATTGGAGCAGCCCCTTCTGCCGCTGGCAGGGTAGCCTGCAGCACCTGAACAGCGTCGAATTCGCAGCCCACCTGACACGCAATGCACTGGCGGCGCGCGGCATCGCCCCGGATACGTTTGACAGCGGTGTGCTCGGGATGACCGTGCCGCAGCAGTATTCGTTCTACGGTCTGCCCTGGCTCAGCGGCATGGCCGGTGCGGGGGGCATCGGCGGCACCACCGTCAGCCAGGCCTGCGCCACCAGCGCCCGTGTTCTTTCGGTCGCGGCGCAGGAAGTCCAGACCGGCGCGGCCGCGTGCG
This sequence comes from uncultured Gammaproteobacteria bacterium, assembly GCA_963774415.1. Lineage (GTDB taxonomy): Bacteria > Pseudomonadota > Gammaproteobacteria > Xanthomonadales > SZUA-36 > SZUA-36. Next base: position 922,196 of record CAVZEU010000001.1, read on the forward strand.
TCCTGGCGGTTGCCACCGACCGTCTTTCCAACGGCCCGCACCTGTATTACCCGCGCCCCGGCGCGCCCGGCGGCATCGGCGCCCACGAGGACTGGGTGCCCGACAACATGGCGCTGGACCCTTACGGCCGCACCGACATGACCCAGACGGCCGAAAACTGTGCCGCCAAGTGGAACGTTTCCACGGCGCAGCAGCACGACGTCGTGCTGCGGCGGCTGGAACAGTACCAGCAGGCGCTGGCCGACGACTCGGCTTTCCTGAAGCGGTTCATGACACTGCCCTTCGAGGTGCCGGACGCGCGCTACCGGAAGACCGTATGCGAACTCGACGGTGACGAGGGCATATTCCCGAGCACGGCGGAAGGGCTGGCCAAACTCAAACCGGTCAAGGAAGGCGGAACCATTACCTTCGGCGGCCAGACCCATCCGGCGGACGGCGCGGCCGGCATGGTCGTGACGAACGAAGCCCGGGCGAAGGAGTTGTCGGCCGACCCGGCGATCAGCATACGGGTCGTTTCTTTCGGGCAGGCCCGGGTGGAAAAAAGCTACATGCCCGCGGCGACGATACCGGCGTCGATGCAGGCGCTGGAACGCGCCGGCATTTCCATTGGAGACGTCAAGGCGATCAAGTCGCACAACCCGTTCGCGGTCAATGACATCGTCTTCGCGCAGGAGACCGGCGCGGACCTCGCGACGATGAACAACTACGGTTGCTCGCTGATCTGGGGCCATCCGCAGGGTCCCACCGGCATGCGCTCGATTATCGAACTGATCGAGGAACTGGCCATCGTCGGCGGCGGCTGGGGTCTGTTCGAGGGCTGCGCCGCCGGCGACACCTCGATGGCGGTCGTGATCAAGGTCGGGGACTGACGCCGCGGGGTCTTCCCGCCGCCACGCCCGCCCCGCAATGGGGCGGGCATGGGAACGCGCCCACCGCCAGGCGGCACCCGAACACGAGCGCTTGACCCCATTCCCCGGGGGTTGCATTTACGGCGGCCATATTCCAAATCGTTATATCTTTATGCAAACTACTTCGTTCCCCGCTGGCGCTTCGTGGCCTAAAGTCGATGCTGGTTTAAACGGTATGACGCGATGCTCAGCGCTCTTCGATCGGACAATTCGCCGTTCAGCGAACAGGAAATCAAACAACTGCAAGGCAGCCTCGACGCGCTCGACCCACTGCAATCGCTGTGGCTGAGCGGCTACCTGGCCGGCAGCCTCGCAGCCACCGACACCGCGCCTGCGGCCGTAGACCCGGTCCCGCAGTCGCAGCCTCGCGCGGCGCCCGCGCTGACCATTCTGTACGGATCGGAAACCGGTAACGGCGAAACCATCGCACAGTCACTGGCACTCGACGCCGGGCAGCAAGGCATCGCCGTTCAGGTACAGTCGCTGGCGGATTTCAGACCGGCCCGCCTGCGCAAACTGGAGCACGCCGCTTTTGTCATCAGCACCCACGGCGAGGGTGAACCGCCCGAGGACGCGGTGGAACTGTTCGAATTTCTCGGCGCGGAAAACGCCGGGGCCCTGGACAGCCTCAACTACCGCATCCTGGCGCTAGGCGATCGCAGTTACGCGCATTTCTGCGAGGCGGGAAGGCAACTCGAAGAACAATTGCAACGCCTGGGTGCAAGACCGTTCGGCGAGCGGCTGGACTGCGATGTCGACTTCCAGGCGCGCGCGGACGGCTGGTCGCGCGAAATCATCGAATTTGCACAGCAAAACCTCGCGGCTCAGCGCCCGGAATCCAGCCCGTCGCGCCTGAGCGTGGTTCCCAGCCAGCCGCTTTGGGACCGGCACAACCCCTGCCCGGCCACGGTTCGACGCCTGCGGCGGATTACCGGACAGGACTCGCCCAAGGAAGTCTGCCACATCGAGCTTACGCTCGAAAATGCGGGACTCGAATACGAACCCGGGGATTCGCTCGGCGTCTGGGCCGCCAATGACCCGGAAGCGGTCGACCAACTCCTGCAGCGCCTCGGCCTGGCTGCGGCCACGCCGGTCGAAGTGGGCGGCAAGTCGTTGAGCCTCGGCGAGGCGCTCGAGCGGCAATTGGAAATCACGCGCCTCAGCGTCGACACCGTGCTGCAACTGGCCGACGCGGGCCGCCAGGAACAGCTGCGGACGCGCTTTGCGGGCATGCCGGCCTCGCAGCAACAGGCGTTCATGGAACAGCGCCAGGTGCTGGATCTGGTGGAAGAATTCCCGCTCGACATCGACGCCCGTGCACTGGCCGGGTCACTCAGACCATTGAGCCCCAGGTCCTATTCCATCGCCTCGAGCCGGCTACTGGCGGACGACGAAGTCCACCTCACGGTCGCCACCGTCAGCAGCAATGCGATCGGTGTCGAACGCGTTGGTGCGGCCAGCGGCTACCTCAACCGGCGACTCCAGCCGGGCGCCGAAGTGCGTGTCTTCGTCGAGCCCAACCGGCGCTTCCGCTTGCCGCAGAACCGCGAAATACCCCTCGTCATGATCGCGGCGGGCACCGGCATCGCCCCTTTCCGCGCCTTCATGCAGCAACTCGATTACGCAGATGCGCGGCCCGAGACCTGGCTGATCTTCGGAAATCCCCGGCGCCGGACCGACTTTCTCTACCAGCGCGAGTGGCTCGCCTGGCGCGAGTCCGGCCTGGTCAGCCGTATCGATGCCGCCTGGTCGCGGGACCAGGCGGAAAAAAGGTACGTCCAGCATATCGTTCGTGAGCAGGCCGAAAGGCTGGAACGCTGGCTCTCGCGCGGCGCCCATCTGTACCTGTGCGGGTCACTGGCCATGGGCAAGGCCGTCATGGCCGCCCTCGAGGAAGGTCTGGCCGAGCAGCGGCAGGTCGATCTCACCGCCGCCGCGGACAGCATCAAGGACCTGCGCCGCGCGGGCCGCATCCAGAAGGATCTTTACTGATGTCCACGGGCAAAACGACGGCAGCGCCGCCCAGCGCGGTCGAGGCGATCAAGGCGGCCAGCAATTACCTGCGCGGCACGCTCAAGCAAAGCCTCGACGACAGCGCCACCGGGTCGATCGCGGACGACGACACGCAACTGAGCAAATTCCACGGCGTCTACCAGCAGGACGACCGCGACATCCGGGACGAACGCCGACGACATATGCTCGAACCCGACCACAGCTTCATGATCCGCGCGCGTGTCCCCGGCGGTGTCTGCACGCCGGATCAATGGCTGGCGCTCGACCGGATCGCGACGACCTGGGCCAACCACAGCCTGCGCCTGACGACCCGGCAGGCGTTTCAGTTCCACGGCGTGATGAAAGGCGACCTCAAGGCCAGCATCCAGGCAATCAATGCGGCCCTGCTCGATACGCTGGCAGCCTGCGGCGACGTCAACCGCAACGTAATGTGCTGCCCGCTGCCGGAATTGTCCCGGCTGCACCGGCAGGTTTACCGCGCCGCTGCGGCTCTGAGTGAATACCTGACGCCGAGGACCAGCGCCTACCACGAAATCTGGCTGGACCGGAAGAAGGTCGCCGGCGGCACCGACAGCGAACCGATTTACGGTGCGACCTACCTGCCGCGCAAGTTCAAGATCGCGTTCGCGATCCCGCCGACCAACGATGTCGACGTGCTGGCCAATGACCTGGGGTTCATCGCCACCGCCGAGGACGGTGAACTGACAGGCTTCGATGTCACCGTGGGCGGCGGCATGGGCGCCACCCACGGCAACCCCGCGACCTTTCCGCGGCTGGCCGATGTGCTCGGCTGGTGCAAACCGGAACAGGTCAAGGACGTGAGCCGCGCCATCGTCACGATCCAGCGGGATTTCGGCGACCGTTCGGAGCGCAAGCACGCGCGCTTCAAGTACACGCTGGCCGAGCACGGCCTCGAGTGGCTGTCCGCTGAACTGGGGCAGCGCCTGGGATACAGCCTCGACGCGCCCCGGCCCTTCGAGTTTTCCCACAATGGCGACCGCTACGGCTGGCAGAAAACCGATGACGGCAACTGGCACCTGCTTTTGTACATCGAAAATGGCCGCATCGCGGACCGTCCCACGGCCGGGCAACTGACCGGGTTGCGCGAAATCGCGCAACTGCACCGCGGCGATTTCCGCCTGACACCGAACCAGAACCTCGTGATCGCCAATGTCGATGCCAGCCAGAAACAGGCCATCGAGCGCCTGGTTGCAAGCCACGGCCTCGATGGTTATCGAACGCATTCGCCGCTGCGGTTGCATGCGATGGCGTGCGTGGCGCTGCCAACGTGTTCCCTGGCCATGGCCGAAGCCGAGCGTTACCTGCCCGACCTGACCGGCCGGATCGAGGCGCTGCTGTCGCAGCACGGCTTGCAGGATCAGGCCATCACGCTGCGGATGACTGGCTGCCCGAACGGCTGCGCCCGCCCCTACCTGGCGGAGATCGGCCTGGTCGGCAAGGCGCCGGGGCGCTACAACTTGCACCTGGGCGCCGCTTTCGACGGCACCCGTCTGAACACGCTGGTCAAGGAAAACATCGACGAGGCCGAAATCCTGACGAGCCTGGACTCGGTGTTCGCCGACTACAAGTCCGGGCGCCGCGAAGGCGAGCGCTTCGGCGACTTCCTGGCGCGCACCCGCGCGGACCAGCCGGGACGCGGGCAGTGACGTGCCCGTGACCGCCCTGAAACTATGCGTCCCCAGGCCGGGGCAGCTCTGGTCGGCGGCACAATTGGCTGCGGTCACGCCGTGCCTGGAAAAGCTGCCCGCAGACGAGCGCATCGCTTGGGCGCTCGAATACCTGCCGCCGAACCACATCCTCACATCCAGTTTTGGCGCCCAGGCCGCGGTCATGCTGCACCTGGTCACGCGGCAACGACCGGATATCCCGGTGGTGCTCATCGACACCGGCTACCTTTTTCCCGAAACCTATCGCTTCGCGGACGAGTTGAGCCAGCGCCTGTCGCTGGACCTCAGGGTTTTCCGCCCGGAACTGTCGCCCGCCTGGCAGGAATCGCGCTTCGGCCGCCTGTGGGAACAGGGGCTGGACGGTATCTCCCGGTACAACCAGATCAACAAGGTCGAACCGATGGCACGGGCGCTGGAGAGCCTGGATACCGGCACCTGGCTCAGCGGTTTGCGGCGCAGCCAGTCACGCAGCCGTAACCACATTGATGTCCTCCAGGCCCACGGCGAGGTGGTCAAGGTCCACCCGCTGGCCGATTGGACGGACCGCGATATCCACGCCTATCTAAAAAGCCATGATCTGCCCTACCACCCGCTCTGGGAACAGGGCTACGTCTCGATCGGCGACACGCATACCAGCCAACCGCTGGGCGCGGTTGAAAACGAAGACGAGACACGCTTTTTCGGGCTCGTGCGGGAATGCGGAATCCACGAACCGGAAAGGTTTGCGCGGTTGGGGGAAGCCGGCAACAGCCGTCCCTGATCGCCGGGCAACTGAGCCGGGCCCGTTGTGAACGCGGCCATGGTCAGCCGGCGTCGATCATGCCGACACCGTGGTCGCGTTAAAGTGCGAATCCCGAACCGCAGCAGCTCGTGAACTGCCGCCCGAAGTTCGGGTGCTTCTGCACCGGGGCCGGTCCCGGAAACGCCAGCACATTGTTGTTCATGCGTGCCTGCACCGCACGGGCAATCGCACGCCGGTCCAGCGCCGGCACCATTCGCTGCAGAAAGGCCTGCATGTACTCGCTGAGGAATCGGTCCTTGCGGAATCCGACCCAGGTCGTGACCGCCGGGAACAACGCGCTGGTGCTGATCGCGACGAGATCACGGTCGCTGTCCTCGTCGAAGGCCATGCAGGCCAGGATGCCGATCCCCATGCCCTTGCGCACATAGGTCTTGATGGTGTCCGGGTCCTGGGCGGTAAAGACCACGTTGGGCTCGACGCCGGCGGCGTCGAACACCCTGCCCAGTGACGACTCGTCGTCGAACGAATAGGTATACGAGATCAGCGGGTACGCGGCTATGTCGGTCAGCACCGGGCTTTCCTGCCCGGCCAGCGGATGGTCCGCGGGCACCACGACAATCCGTTCCCAACTGTAAACCGGGAACGTCACCAGGTCGCCGAAGAGTTCGCTTTGCCCGGAAGCGATGGCGAAATCCGCTTCGCCGTCCAGAACCTGCGCGATGATCTGCTCGGAGGTCCCCTGGTGAAGACGCAGGGCGACGTCCCGGTATTGCCGCTGGAACGACTCGAGCGTGTCCGGCAGCACGTAGCGCGCCTGCGTCGGTGTCGTCGCGATGACCAGCTGGCCCGGCAGTTCGCCCGCCAGCTCACTGCTCAGGGCCTTGATGTTGGCCGTTTCCGCCAGCACCCTGCGGGCCCGCCTGACGACCAGCTTCCCCGCTTCGGTCAATTCCGCCAGGCTTTTGCCCCTGCGCACGAACAACTGCAAACACAATTCCTCTTCCAGCAAACGGATCTGCTTGCTGATGCCTGGTTGCGAGGTAAACAGCGATTCCGCGGCAGCGGTAATGTTGAGGCCGTTGTCGACGACGGCGATCAGGTATCGTAGCTGTTGTAGTTTCATTCGTCTTTCCTGGCTGTTGACGGGCCGCTTCGTGATGACAGGCGATTTTCGGCGCCGCAAAAAAAACCACCCGCCTTGCGGGCGGGTGGTTTTGCAAACAATCTTTTTGGTACAGATCAGCAGACCACGCGCCCGGGCGGCGGCAGACACATGCAGATACAGACCATCAGGTGATTAAAATTCATTCATTCATCTCAGCGACTTACGCCCGAGCATAATTAAATTTCGACCCGGAGTAAAGCACAACGTAACCTGCTGCTGCGCCGGACCCCCGCGCCTCAGTCGATTTTCAGCCTGCCCAGTACCTGGTCGGCCAGTTCCTCGGCGCTGTGGGCATCTCCCAGAAGATGGATATCCGCCCGCTCCGGCGGCTCGTAAGCCGAGCCGATACCGGTGAAATTGGGAATCTCGCCGCGGCGGGCCCGCGCATACAGCCCCTTCGGGTCGCGCGCTTCGCACACTGCCAGCGGTGTGTCGACAAAGACCTCGATGAAGTCGATGTCGCCGGCGATCTCCCGGGCCATGCGCCGCTCGTGCCTGAAGGGCGAAATCAGCGAGGTCAGGACGATCAGGCCCGAATCCGCCAGGATCCTCGCCACCTCCGCCACGCGCCGTATGTTTTCGACCCGGTCGGCGTCGGTAAAGCCGAGGTCCTTGTTCAGCCGGTGCCTGAAATTGTCGCCGTCCAGCACGTAGGTATGCCGCCCGTGGGCCACGAGCTTCTGTTCCACGATATCGGCGATCGTCGACTTCCCGGAGGCCGGCAGACCGGTGAACCAGACGATGACCGGCTTTTGGTTTTTCATGCGTGCGCGCAAATCACGATTAATTTCAAAGCTTTGCCAGGACAGGTTCTGACCGCGGCGCAGGCCGAAGTCGATCATGCCGGCGGCAACGGTGACGTTGCTGATTCGGTCAATGAGTATGAAAGCACCGGTGTCGGCGTTGTCGCGGTAGCGGTCGAAGGCGATGGCGTGGGCGGTGGCGAAATTGCATACCGCGATCTCGTTCAGTTCCAGCTTCGAGGCCGGCACGTGTTCACCGGTGTTGATGTTGAGCGCGTACTTGAGGTCCGTCACCTGCGCGGAAGTCGTCTGAGTACCGATTTTCATCAGGTAGCTGCGCTCCGGCAGCATCGGGTCTTCGTGCATCCAGATCAGGTGCGCCTGGAACTGGTCGCTGCGTTCCAGCGGCTCGCCCGGCCGGTGCAGAACGTCGCCCTGGCTGATGTCGATTTCATCTTCGAGGACCAGCGTCACGGCGTCACCGGCCGCCGCCCGCTCGAGATCGCCGTCGTAGGTGACGATACGCTTGAGGCGGCTGCGTTTGAGCGAGGCCGCGACCATGACTTCGTCGCCCACGGCTATGTCGCCCCCCACCAGCGTGCCGGCGTAGCCGCGAAAGTCAAGGTTCGGCCGGTTGACCCATTGCACCGGGAAACGGAAGGGTCCCGGATCAGCTCCACCCGGCTCCAGGTCTTCGAGGTACGGCAGCAGCGCCCTGCCCTGGTACCAGGGCATGCGCTCACTCGGCACCGTGATGTTGTCGCCCTTCAGCGCCGATATCGGTATTGCGTAAACGCTGGCGAAACCCAGGTCAGCGGCAAATGCATCGAAGTTACGCCGGATCTCGTCGAACACCGGCTGCGCATAATCCACCAGGTCGATCTTGTTGACGGCGATAACGATATGCCTGACACCGACCAGGGACAGGATATGGGCATGACGGCGCGTTTGCGTCGATACGCCGAGGCGGGCGTCGATCAGCAGGACCGCGGCGCTGGCGGTGGACGCACCGGTCGCCATATTGCGCGTATATTGTTCGTGTCCGGGCGTGTCAGCGACGATGAACTTGCGTTTTGAGGTCGCAAAAAAGCGATAGGCGACATCGATGGTGATACCCTGCTCGCGCTCCGCCGCGAGACCGTCGACAAGGAGGGAAAAGTCCATGTCCTCCGCGGTGGAGGCCCTGCCTTTGCTGTCTCGCTTAAGTTCCTGTAACTGGTCATCGTAGAGTAGCTGGGAGTCATACAACAAGCGTCCGATCAACGTACTCTTGCCGTCGTCCACGCTGCCGCAGGTAATGAACTTGAGCAGGCTCTTGGAACTCTCGGCTTCGATGAACTGCTCCAGGCTCAGGCTCGCACCTTTATTCGACGGCATCAGAAGTAGCCCTCCTTCTTCTTCTTTTCCATCGACGCGGCCTGGTCGCTGTCGATCAGCCTGCCGGACCGCTCGGAGGTGTGCGTCGAGCGCATTTCCATGATCACTTCCGGCAGCGTCCGGGCCGTTGATTCGATCGCCGCGGTCAGCGGGTAACAACCGAGCGTCCGGAAGCGGACCGACCGCTGCTCCACGCGTTCGCCTTCCTCCAGCGGAAAGCGCGCGTCATCGAGCATGAACAGCGCGCCATCGCGTTCGACCACCGGTCTTTCCGCAGCAAGGTAAAGCTTCGATATCGGGATCTCTTCGAGGTAGATATAAGTCCAGATATCGGTTTCCGTCCAGTTGGATAACGGGAAAACCCGCATGCTCTCGCCCGGGTTGATACGGGTGTTGTACAGGGCCCACAGTTCCGGACGCTGGTTCTTGGGGTCCCAGACGTGGTTTTTCGACCGGTGCGAGAAAATCCGTTCCTTGGCGCGCGATTTTTCCTCGTCCCGGCGGGCGCCGCCGATGGCGGCGTCGAAACGGCCCTTGTCCAGCGCCTGGCGCAGGGCCTGGGTCTTCATGATGTCGGTATAGCGCGAACTGCCGTGCGTGAACGGGTTGATGTTCTGCGCCGCGCCTTCGGGATTGGTGTGCACGATCAGGTCCAGCCCGAGCCGCTCGGCGGTGGCGTCCCGGAACTCGATCATCTCCCTGAACTTCCAGGTCGTGTCCACGTGCAGCAGCGGAAATGGCAACTTGGACGGATAAAACGCTTTCAGCGCCAGGTGCAGCAGCACCGACGAATCCTTGCCAATGGAATACAGCAGAACCGGGCGCTCGAAGTCGGCGACGACCTGGCGCAGTATGCGGATGCTCTCCGCCTCAAGCTGCCTCAAGTGGATGTTGGAATCGCTCAGCATTTTCAATCGGGCAAAAACGTATATTGTCCCGTTATTGCGGCGGCGTAACAACGATTAATTGGTAATAAGGGCTATGACGGCGCCGGGCCGCGAGCGGAAGCCTGCGTGTGCTGGTGGCGCTCGCCCCGGGCGGGTCGACGGCGTCCAGATCTCTGCACGCTTCGGCCGCTGCCGCGATATTTGTTATAAATGATACAGGGCGCGCACGGAATGCATTACACTTACAATACATTTAGAATGCAAATATGTATCACAACAAGGTCACTGTCACCGCTATCGAGGAACGAACATGGCACTGAAGCAGATTTCGGTTTTTCTGGAGAACTCGCCAGGGCGTCTGTTGGAAATCACCCGGGCCTTTGGAGATGCGGGCATCAACCTGAAAGCATTGTCCTTGGCGGGCACCTCCGGCTTTGGCGTACTGCGCCTGATCGTGTCCGATCACAAAAAAGCGCGCAATATTGCCATGCAGCACCGTTGGCCCGCGCGGGTGGACGACGTGCTCGCGGTGCGCATTCAGGATGTGCCAGGGGCACTGGCGGAACTGCTGGCCCCGCTCTACGAGAAACGGGTCGATGTTGAATACATGTACGCCTTCACCGGCTTCTCCCCCAACGAGGCGGTGATGATATTCGGCTTCAAGGACGTCAAGCAGGCCGCCCAGGTGTTGTCCGGCTGCAACGCGGCCCTGCTGGGCAGTGACGAATTCGGTGAACTCGAGCACAAGGGGGATTGATCAGATGACGGATAACACCGAATTCTCTCCCACCAAGATCGCCGTCGTCGGCGCGGGGCCGGTGGGTTGTGTGCTGGCAGCCAGTCTTGCCAACGCCGGGCACGAGATCATCCTGTGTGACTTGCAGGACGACCTGCTGGAGCCGGCCATCGACCCCGGAATCCGTGTGCAGGGCGCGCTCGAGGTCAGCGCCGGGGTCGCACGCACGGTCGCATCGGTGGACGAACTTGCCGATGACCTGCCCGCGCTGATCTTCATTACCACCAAGGCGACCGCACTGCCGCTGATCGCTTCGGCAATGGAGGGTTTTCACCAACCCGGCACCTACGTGGTCAGCTGGCAGAACGGACTCGACACCGAGCGTGTGCTGTCGGACCACATCGGCTCGCAATGGGTCATGCGCGCCGCCGTCAATTTCGGCGTCACGCTACTGGCCCCGGGGCAGGTGAACGTGGGCTTTCACCACCCGCCGCACTGGTTGCAGGAAACGCACCCGGACAGCCGGCCCATCGCCGCGGCGGTATGCAATCTGCTCTCGGCAGCCGGGCTGCCCACCAGCCATGCCGAACGCATCGTTGATCCGGTCTGGCAGAAGACCATTCTGAACGCGGCCCTCGGCCCGGTTTGCGCGATTACGCGCAAGACCATGTCGCAGGCACTGCACGACCCGTTCCTGCGTGATTTGGTCGAAAAGCTGCTGCGGGAAGGCATCAACATCGCCCGCGCCAACGAAGTGCAGCTCGGCTGGGATTACTATCGCTACTCCATGACTTATCTGGAGGGCGCCGGCGATCACAAGCCCTCGATGCTCGTAGACATCGAGAACGGACGCATCACCGAAGCCGAATTCATCAACGGCAGGATCGCCGGTTATGGTGAAATCGTCGGTTTGGAAGCGCCGTACAACACGATGATGCGAACACTGGTCAAGGCGCTGGAATCCTGAGCCGCAATGGCGGGGGCACCAGCATCGCCGGCTCGGCGCCGCCGGGCCATCGGTAGGGTTTATATCAAGAGCGGGACCGGGGTGCCTGCCTGATGCCGGTCAGAAAGGCCCTGCTGGCAGCCTTCATCATCGCCGTCGTTGTCCTCTACTTTGCCGGCAACGGCAAACAGTACCTCGACGTCAGCATCTATCAACAACTGTTCGAGCAATCCCCGTGGCTGACCGCGGCGGTGTTTTTTGGCGTCTTCACCGCGGGCACCGCCTTTTCCCTGCCGGTGGCGGGCTTGCTGACGCTCGCGGGCGGCGCCGTGTTCGGCACGCTCACCGGTTTTGCACTGTCATTGACGGCCGCGACGCTCGGGGGCACCCTGGCGCTTTACAGTACCCGCTTCGTTCTCCACGAACTGGTCAAGCGCCGCTTCAGCGTGCAACTCGCGGTCATCGACGAGGGAATCCGCAATGGCGGCGGATTCTACCTTTTCAGCCTGCGCATGGTCACGGTGATCCCGTTCTGGCTGTTGAATTTGCTGGTCGGCCTGACCGGCATGCGCGTGCCGGTTTTCGTGCTGGCGACGCTGACCGGAATGATACCGGTCGTGTTGATTCTGTCTTACACCGGCAGCCAACTCGGAGAGATCGGGGAATTCAGCCTGCGCGCCATCTTCACACCCGGGCTGATTACCGCCCTGCTGCTGCTGGCCCTGTTCCCTCTTTTGGCCAGGCTGGCCCTGGCGGCGATCAGGCGGCGCGGCCGCGCCGGCGAGGACTAACGCGCCGGGCGCTCAGCCGCGCAGTAATTTCATCAGCCGCCGCTGGGGATCGAGCCATTTCTTGCCGTCCGGCTCTCCGCTCCGGGCATAACGGCCGTCGGCCTGCATGTCCCAGGCAATGGTCCGTTTCTTCCATGGTGTCTCGATCGCCTCCGCAAAAACACGCTTTTTCAACGCCGGATCGAGGATCGGAAATGCCACCTCGACACGCTGGTACAGGTTGCGTTCCATCCAGTCCGCGCTGGAGCACCAGACCTCCCGTTCGCCCGCATTGTCGAAACAGTAGACGCGGGCATGCTCGAGAAAGCGTCCCACGATCGAGCGCACCTCGATGGTCTCCGAAACACCGGGGATGCCCGGCCGCAGGCAACAGATTCCCCGCACCAGCAGCCGAATCCTGACACCGGCCCTGGAGGCGGCGTACAGGGCCCGGATGATCTTGCGGTCGGTCAGCGCGTTTATTTTCGCGTCGATTCCCGCCGGCAAGCCCCGCGACGCATTCCTGGTTTCGCGTTTGATTCTCTCAACCAGTCCGTCATACAGGGTAAAGGGTGAGTGCAGCAGGTGTTTCATTTCGAGTACGCGCCCGAGACCGGACAGTTCCAGGAACACGCGGTGCACGTCCTCGCCTATGTCGGGGTTGGCGGTCAACAGGCCCAGGTCGGTGTAAAGGGCTGCCGTGCCCGCGTGGTAGTTGCCGGTGCCCAGGTGAATGTAACGGCGCAGCCCCTTGGGCTCGCGTCTCACGATCATCAGCATCTTGGCGTGGGCCTTGTGGACGACGATGCCGTAGACCACCTGCACACCCGCTTCCTGCAGTTGCGCGGCGAGGCGAATGTTGGCTTCTTCGTCGAAGCGCGCGCGCAGCTCCACGACCGCGGTGACGTCCTTGCCGGCCCGCGCGGCCTCCACCAACAGGTGCACGATCTGGGAATTGACGCCGGTGCGATAGAGGGTCTGCTTGATCGCCAGCACCTCCGGGTCGGTACTCGCCTGCCGCAGCAACTCCAGCACCGGGGTAAAGCCCTGGTAGGGGTGGTGCAGCAACACGTCACTGCGCCGGATGGCCGCGAACAGGTCGGGTTTGCCGCTCACCTCGGGCGGCAGGCCGGGATGGTACACCGGGTACTTCAGGTCCGGACGGTCGATCGGGTCGATGGTCTCGGTCAAGCGTGACAGGTTGACGGGCCCATCGCATTCGTAGACCTCGTCGCCAGTCAGTTCGAAGCGGCTGGTCAAATACTTGACGACGGTCTTTGGACAGCTGGGTCTCACCTCGAGACGCACGGCCGCCGCGAAGCCGCGCTCGGCAAGTTCGCCCCGCAACGCATTGGCGAGATCCTCTATCTCCTCTTCGTCCACCAGCAGTTCCGAATCGCGCGTGACGCGGAACTGGTGGCTGCCGACCACCTCCATGCCGGGAAACAGGGCCGCCATGAAATGCTGCAGCACGGAGGACAGGAAAACGAAATCATTGGGACCGCGCGTGTAGGACCGCGGCAGCCTGATGAGTCGCGGCAGGGAGCGCGGCGCGCGCACCAGGGCCATCGACCCTTCCCGGCCAAATGCGTCCTTGCCGCTCAATTCAACGGCGATATTCAGGCTCTTGGTGAGCAGGCGGGGAAACGGATGCACCGGGTCCAGGCCCAGGGGGCTGAGCACCGGCATCAACTCCTTCTTGAAATAATGCTCGAGCCAGCGGGTTTGCCGGTCGGTCCATTGCTTGGTCTCGATGAAGCGGATGCCTTCTGCCTCGAGCGCGGGTTTCAGCGTTTCGCGGTAAACACGGTACTGGTCCGCGGTCAGCCTGGTCGCTTCTTCGCGGATCCTGAGCATCGTCTGCTTCGGCGTCATCCCGTCCGGCCCGGGACGGGCCGCGCCGTGCAACAATCGTTGCCGCAACGCCGCCACGCGGACTTCGAAGAACTCATCGAGCAGAAGGCGCGATATGCACAGGAAACGGAGCCGTTCCAGCAACGGCACCTCCGCATCATCGCATTGCGCCAGCACCCGCCGGTTGAAGCGCAGCAGCGACAGTTCCCGGTTGACGTACAGGCGCGGGTCACGCAGGTTCGCGGGCGGCTGCTCGCTCAGGCCCTGCAGAAACTGGTTACCCACCGGCATTTGGATAACGCTGGATTCCATGCGTCAAAGTATAGTGGATCGGTGTATCGCCCGCAGGCCCCGTCATGCGGGCCCGGGTTGGCGGTCCCGCGCGGTTTTCACGCCCGGCCTGATGCTCGCCCTGGCGCTGCTGGCCTGTTTCTCGTTTCTTGCCAAACTGTTGCTGGAATTGGCGAAAAAGGCATTCCGTAGCCGGGATACCGTAAACCCGGAATGACACGGGATCATTTCTCGCCAGGCGCAAGAGCGAACAATACGACCGTCGGGGCGCCGGCCGACTCGAACAGGCCGGATGCACTGCCGCTGACGGTCGCCACGTATTGGCGGCCATCCAGCGCATAAGTGACGATACCGCCGCCGATCGGCCCACCGGTGTTGAAGCGGTACAGCACCTTGCCGGTGTCCGCATCGAGCGCGATGAAGTCACCGGTCAGTTCACCGGTAAACACGACCTTCCCCGACGTCGCGGTTACCGCCGCGATCATCTGGCGCTCCGAATGGTAGCGCCACTCGACCTCGCCCGTGGCCGCGTTCAATGCCGTCAGCCAGCCCCGCGCGTCGTCCGCGAACTTGATCTTGCCGCCGAGGTACAGTTGCCCCGGTACGTACTTGATATCGTCATCGGTCAGCGAAAAGGTCGTGCACCAGTCCACCGCGTTGACGAACAGGCGCCTGGAGCCGGGGTCGTATGCCGGACCGTTCCATTCCACGCCACCGAGGATACCCGGACACACCAATACACCTTCTTTGGTCAGCGGCAAGTCCATGTTCTTCTGCGTGGTGACGGGCGTTTCCCAGAGTGTTTCGTGGGTCCGCCGGTCGATCGCGCGCACGAAGCCGTCCTTGCCGGCACTTGCCAACAATGCGCGCTCCTTGCCGTCAATCTTCACATCGAACAAGGGGCTGACCTGGGTGACGTCCCAGTCGTGCGCGTCATTGGCGATCAGCTGGCGGTACCAGCGCAGGGCGCCGGTCCTGATATCCAGTGCGACCACCGAATTGGTGTACAGGTTGTCCCCCGGACGCAGGTGGGCCGGAAGGTCAGGCGCCGGATTGGTGACCGCGACGTACAACTCCCCGTTTTCGGGATCGAAGCTGAGCGGTGTCCAGACCGCACCGCCGCCCAACGGTATATTCGCGGGATTGGACCAACTCTCGTGGGCCGACGGGTCACGGGCTCCGGGTACCGTTTTGAAACGCCAGACCTCGCGCCCGTCATCGGCGCGGAACGCCGCCACCCAGCCAGACGCATTGTTTTCACTGCCCGCGGGGCCGATAACGACCAGGTCGTCGTAAGCCAGCGGCGCCATCGTGAAAGTTTCTCCCAGCGCAGGGTCGGCCACGTGCCGCGCCCACAGCAAGCGGCCGTCGCCGGCGCCCAGCGCGAGCAGGTAGCCGTCAGAGGTGCCCCTGAAGACGCGCCCGTCCTTGATCGCCACGCCGCGGTTGTTGGCCCACGGTTCGCTGTCCTTTGGCTGCCAGGTATAGCGCCAGAGGCGGCGGCAGGTGCGAGCGTCGATCGCATCGGTGAACCTGTACGTGGTGACGTACATGACGCCGTTGTAGACGATCGGGTTGGACTGGAAAGCGTGGGCGCCGCCTAACTGGTACATGCACACTGGTTGCAGGCGGGCGACGTTGCCGCGGTTGATCTGGTCGAGATCGACGAAACGCCGGCCGCTGTAATCGTGGGTCTGGTAGAGCCAGTCGCGGGTGTTGCCAGCAGCCGCTAGCAATTCTTTTTGGGTCGGCCCCTTCGCCTGTGGCTGCAACCCCCCCTCGCCGGCAATGAACGCCGGTGCCGGTTCAGCGACCCCTCCCTCGAGGCTGCCGAAGCCGTCCAGGTGCACCTTCGCCATGGCGTCGCGGTCCGACGTCAGTGCCTGGCCACCGGGCTCGTAACCGTTGGCCTGCAAAAGGTAGGCGACGAGGTCGAGGTACTCATCGTCCTTCAGGGAACCGCCGGCATCGCGCGGCATGGTCGTGCGCAGGATGTAATAGAGGCTCTCGAGGCTGCGGTCGGCGCGGCTCCAGTTTCTGGCGAACTGCGCACCCTTCAGCGCCGGCGCCGTGCCGCCCTCGAGTTCAAGCCCGTGGCAGTTCGCGCAGTGCGCTGCATAGACCGCCTTCCCGGAACGCGCCTGTGCGCCGGTGAACACCGAATCCGCCGCGGCGGCGTGGTTGGCTGCCAGCAGCGGCAGCAATAACAACATCATTCGATGCATATCGATTCTCCCCAAAGCCCTCAGACTCGGTATATTGGCACACGGCTGCCGCCACCCCCAAGCCCTATTCTCCGCGCACCTTGAGCGCATGGCTGGTCTTGACTTCCTCCATGACAACGTAGGTATGGGTATTGTTGATGTAGGCGATACGCGCCAGCTTTTCGTCCAGGAAATTGCGGTACTCGAACATGTCGCGGGTACGCACCTTCAAGAGATAGTCGAAACCGCCCGCGACCATGTGGCATTCCAGCACTTCCGGAAAGCGGTTGATCTCCGCCTTGAAGCGCCGGAAGACATCGGTGGTGGTCCGGTTGAGCAGCACCTGCACGAAGCTGATCACGCCCGCGTCCAGTTTTTGCGGATTGAGCAGGGCCACGTAGTCGAGGATATAACCTTCTGCTTCCAGGCGGCGCACCCGTTCCAGGCAGGGCGTCGGGCTCAGATTGACGGCGCGCGCCAGCGCCGCGTTGGTCATGCGGCCGTTGGCCTGCAAGCGGCGCAGGATGTCGCGGTCGATGCGGTCAAGTCCCTTTTCATCCTTTTTACGCATAGCACACTCCACTATTTATAAGACGATTTTCCAGTGTTTATAACGCAAGGGAACCGATAAGAGTAGCTCTTGCTGCGATAAATCGCTTCGCATGTAGCATAATTTATACAGCCCACTTAACGCATTGAAGGTGTATTGCCTTGAACGACTCACCCACCTCACCCCTGGCACGGGCCCGCCTCTCTCTCCGGCAGGCCACCCACGCCGACGAGAACGCGGCCGTCGAAGCCCTGCTAAAGGCCGCGAATCTCGACAGTGCCGCCCGCGCCGAGGCTGTCGCCACGGCCCACGCCATCGTCAGCACGTCGCGCAGCATGTCCGCCGAGCGGGGCACGCTCGATGCGTTCATGCAGGAATTCGGACTTTCCAACCAGGAAGGCGTGGCGCTGATGTGCCTGGCGGAGGCGCTGCTGCGCATTCCCAACGCAGAGACCCAGTTTGAACTGATCGCCGAAAAGATCGTCTCCGGCAACTGGCAGGAACACCGCGGACGCTCCCGCGACATGTTCGTCAACGCGAGCACCTGGGCGCTGATGCTGACCGGCGGCGTCATCAAGCTGGACGAGGCCATCACCCGCAAACCCGGCAGCTGGATCCGCAGCACGACGGCCCGCCTGGGCGAGCCGGTCATACGCCAGGCCGCTTTGCAGGCCATGCGGATCATGGGCCACCAGTTCGTCTTCGGCCGCACGATCCGCGAGGCGATGAAAAAGCGGGCGCAGCGCAGTGCCGACAAGCAATTGTTTTCATTCGACATGTTGGGTGAAGGCGCCCGCACCGCCGTGGACGCGGAACGCCATCTGCGGCTCTACGCGACCGCCATCGAGACCCTCGGGGCGGCCATGACGAACGAAGACCGGGACATCGGCAACCGCTCCTCCATTTCCATCAAGCTCTCCGCCCTGCACCCCCGCTTTGAGGCCGTCAAGTCCGCGCGGGTCATGCAGGAACTGTTGGCGCGGGTCAGGCAACTCGCGCTCAAGGCCAGGGCCTTCGAAATGCAGATGACCATCGACGCGGAAGAGGCCGACCGCCTGGATATCTCCCTGGACCTGTTCGAGGCTCTGGCCCGCGACGAAGAACTGGCCGGCTGGAACGGGCTGGGCCTGGTGGTACAGGCATACCAGAAACGCGCCCTGGCGCTGATCGACTGGCTCGTCGCGCTGGCCAAAAACACCGGCCGGCGCTTCCCTACGCGCCTGGTCAAGGGCGCTTACTGGGACTCGGAAATCAAGCATGCGCAGGAACAGGGCTTTGCCGACTACCCGGTGTGGACGCGCAAGGCGGTGACCGATCTTTGCTACCTGGTATCGGCGCAGAAGATGCTCGCCGCCCCGGATGCCTTTTACCCGCAATTCGCGACCCACAATGCCCACACGCTGGCAGCCGTGGCGGCCATGGGCAAGGGTAAGGAGATGGAATTCCAGCGATTGCACGGCATGGGCAAACTGCTCTACAAGGCGGCGGGCGCGGTGCTTGGAGAACTGCCGCCGGTGCGCACCTATGCACCGGTGGGGGCGCACGAGGACCTGCTGCCTTACCTGGTGCGCCGCTTGCTGGAAAACGGCGCCAATTCCAGCTTCGTCAACCGCTTCATGGATGCGCGCGTGCCGGTGGAGGAGATCGTTGCCGACCCGTACGAACGCGTCAGCGGCATGCACAACAAGCGCCACGCCGGGATTCCGTTGCCGCCGGACCTGTACGGGGACCGGCTCAATTCCGCTGGCCTGGACCTTTCGAACCCGCTGCAAACCGGGCCCCTGCTGCAGCGCTTGGCCGCCATGCGGAACGACGTTTATGACGGCTCGTCGATCGTGTGCGGCGAAGCGGTGGGCGGCGAACCCACAGCCGTCACCTCGCCGAGCGACCGCCGCGTGGTGGTGGGTCATGCGCGCCACGCCGGGCCGGAAGACATCGAGCGGGCCCTGCAGAGCGCGTGCGCCGAACAGAAAAGCTGGGACTTGCTGGGCGGCGAGGCCCGCGCCGGGATTCTCGAAAAGCTGGCCGGGCTGATCGAACAGCATCGGGACACGTTGCTGGACCTGCTCGCGCGCGAGGCGGGGCGTACCCTCGCCGACGGCATATCGGAGGTTCGCGAGGCGGCGGATTTCTGCCGCTATTACGCCTTGCAGGCGCGCCGTCACTTTGCCGCGCCGCGGCCCCTGACGTCAGTGACGGGGGAACGCAATTGCCTGTCGCTGCACGGGCGCGGCGTATTCTTCTGCATCTCGCCATGGAATTTCCCGCTGGCCATATTCACCGGCCAGGTGACGGCCGCGCTCGCCGCCGGCAACGCCGTGGTGGCGAAACCCGCAGAGCCCACGCCGCTCGTCGGCGCCTACGCGGTGCGCCTGATGCACGAGGCCGGCGTACCCCCGGGTGTGCTGCACCTGCTCATCGGCCGCGGCTCGAAGGTCGGCGCAACAGTGGTCGCGGACGAACGCATCAGCGGCGTGGCGCTGACCGGCTCGACCGCCACGGCCAGGACCATCAACCGCTCGCTGGCCGCCAAAAATGGCCCGATCAACGCACTGGTGGCCGAAACCGGCGGCCAGAACGTCATGGTCGTCGACGCTTCCGCCCTGCCGGAACAAGTGACCGACTGCGTGATGACCTCGGCGTTTTCCTCCGCCGGGCAACGCTGCTCGGCCCTGCGCGTGCTGTACCTGCAGGACAGCATCGCCGACAAGGTCATCGAAATGCTGCGCGGCGCACTGGCCGAGCGGCAGATCGGCGACCCGCTGGACCTGGCCACCGATATCGGTCCGCTGATCAACGATGATGCACGCGCCGGGTTGGAACGGCACGCCGCAAGGATGCAGGCCAAAGCCACGTTGATCGCCAGGGGCACGCTGCCCGATGGGCTGGAGCATGGTAGTTTCATGGCGCCCCACATTTTCGAGATCCCCGAACTGGCGATGCTCGAAAACGAAGAATTCGGGCCCATTCTGCACGTCATCCGTTTTGCACCCGGTGATCTCGACCAGGTCATGGCGGCTATCCAGGCAACCGGTTTTGGCCTGACCTTCGGCGTGCATTCGCGTATCGAGGGCCGCTGGCGAAAATTGTTCGACGCCAATGCCGTCGGCAACACCTACGTCAACCGCAACATGATCGGCGCCGTCGTCGGCGTGCAGCCCTTCGGCGGCATGGGCCTTTCCGGCACCGGCCCCAAGGCCGGTGGGCCCCATTACCTGCCCCGGTTCGCGGTGGAAAAGGTGCTGACCGTCAATACCGCCGCCATCGGCGGCAACACCGAGTTGTTCAGGCTCAGCGAGGATTAGCCTGCGCCTTTCCCGGCGCAAACCCTGGTCATCCGCCGCGCACTCTCTGCTAACATAGCGAGCGGTCCATCAGGGAACGCGAGGAGCACAGCCGCTTGAACGACAATCCGACGGCCCTGCCTGTAGTGGGGTGGCGCGAATGGGTCAGCCTGCCCGATCTCGGTATCGAACGCATCAAGGCGAAAATCGACACCGGCGCGCGTACTTCATGCCTGCACGCTTTCGAGGTCAAACCCTTTACCGAGGCTGGACGGCAACGCGTGTGCTTCAAAATACACCCGCTGCAACGCGATACGGGCACCGTCGTGACCTGTTGTGCGGACGTCGTCGCCAGGCGCCTCGTTTCCGATTCAGGCGGGCACCGCGAACAGCGCTGGGTGATCGCGTCCGATATCTGCATCGGCCCGTACACCTGGCCGTCGGAGCTGACACTGACATCGCGGGAGGACATGATGTTCCGCATGCTGCTGGGACGCACGGCCTTGCGGCGCCGCGCCGTGGTCGACCCGTCCCGCTCCTACCAGGTTGGCAAACCGCCGGACCGGAGCGGACGGAATCCGGCCACAGGACGCGAAAGATGAAACAATCCGAGCCGTTTACGATCGGCAGCGTGACCGTCGGCGCCGGCAAACGAGGCAATGTCGACCTCCCCGTCGCCGACCTGTACACATCGACTTCGCTGCACATGCCGGTGCAGGTCGTCAACGGCCGCAGGACCGGGCCGGTGCTGTTCATTTCCGCGGCCATACACGGTGACGAACTCAACGGCGTGGAAATCATTCGCCGGCTGCTGCGCCTGCAGGCCCTGAACAGGCTGCGCGGAACGCTGCTGGCGGTACCGATCGTCAATGTCCACGGCTTTCTCGAACAGTCGCGCTACCTGCCCGACCGGCGTGACCTGAACCGTTCCTTTCCGGGCTCGGCCAAGGGTTCCATCGCGGCCCGGCTCGCCAATATTTTCCTGCAGCAGATCGTGCTCAAGGCGGACTACGGCATCGATTTGCACACCGGCGCGATCGATCGTTCGAACCTGCCCCAGGTCAGGGCCAGCCTCGATGACGCGCGGGCAAACGACATCGCGCTTGCGTTCGGCGCCCCCGTGGTCATCAACGCGAATCTGCGGGAGGGTTCGTTGCGGGCCAGTGCGGCCGACAACGACATCCCGGTCATCGTCTACGAGGCCGGCGAGGCACTGCGTTTCGATGAAATCGCCATCCGCGCCGGTCTGCGGGGCGTCCTGCGGGTCATGCGCAGGATCGGCATGCTGCCCGCCAGCAAGCGCGCACCGAGGGCGCAACCGGTGGTGGCTCGCTCCTCGAGTTGGGTACGCGCGCCCGTCAGCGGCATCGTCACGCGCAGGGCTCAACTGGGTAAAAGCGTTCGCGCGCAGGAGTCTTTGGCGGTCATCAGCGATCCGCTCGGCAGCCGCGAGGAATCGGTAAGCGCCTCCTTTGATGGTATAATCATCGGCCGCAGTAATTTACCCCTTGCGCACGAGGGCGATGCCCTTTTCCATGTCGCGGCCTTCAAGAACTTCGAGCGCGCGGAAGACGCCGTCGAGGAATTCGCTTCAATCCACGACCCGGCACTCAAGCGTACGGTCGAATCCAATCTGAAAGGAACCTGACTTTGAAAATCGCCGTTCTGTCCACCAACGACAAGCTCTACTCGACCCGTCGCCTGCTGGAAGCCGGGAAAAAGCGCGGTCACTCGATGACCCTGGTCAACCACAAGCGCTGCTACATGAACGTCACCGCGCACAGCCCCGGCGTGCATTACAAGGGCCGGCCCATCGAGGGTATCGATGCGATCATCCCGCGAATCGGCGCCTCCGTTTCCTTTTACGGTACGGCCGTGGTGCGCCAGTTCGAAATGATGGGTGTGTACTCGTTGAACGAATCGACCGCCATGTCACGCGCGCGCGACAAGTTGCGGGCGCTGCAACTGCTCTCGCGCAAGGGCATCGGCATGCCCGTCACCGGCTTTGCGAACTCTCCGGACGACACGCAGGACCTGCTCGACTGCGTCGGCGGCGCACCGGTCGTCATCAAGCTGCTGGAAGGCACGCAGGGCGTCGGCGTCGTGCTGGCGGAGACCAAGAAGGCGGCCGAAAGCGTCATCGACGCTTTTCGCGGCCTGCATGCGGATTTCATGGTGCAGGAGTTCATCAAGGAGGCGGGCGGATCCGACCTCCGCTGCTTCGTCATCGGGGAAAAGGTCGTGGCCACCATGCAACGCACGGGCAAGGAAGGCGAGTTCCGTTCCAACCTGCACCGCGGCGGCAGCGCCAAGCCGGTCAAGATTACGCCCGAGGAACGCTCCACGGCCGTGCGCTCGGCCAAGATCATTGGCCTCAATGTCGCCGGCGTGGATCTGCTCAGGTCGAACCACGGCCCGGTGGTGATGGAGGTCAATGCCAGTCCCGGCCTTGAAGGCATCGAAAAGACGACCGGCAAGGATATCGCCGACCTGATCATCCATTTCATAGAAAAAAACGCCAAGCCGGGCCGTACCAAGACACGCGGCAAAGGCTGAAACCGGAACCAGGCCCGCGGGATTCGGCGGCGCCCGGACGGCTCAGGAAGTGATCTTGATTGCGGCGGCCCTGCCCAGTTGTGCCGCCAGGCTCTCGAGGCGCTTCATGACCAGGCCGCCGGCAAGGTCTTCCCCCTCCGCCGGAACAGCCAAAACCAGGCGCCCCCGCTGCAGCAGCAACTCGGTCCGTTTCAATGGTTCCCCGGTGCCGCCGGTCAGGCGCAATCCCAGGGCGATTGCCAGCCCATGCGCCACGGCGCGCTCGATTTCATGCGGGCGACAGATTTTCAAGACCTTTTTCAGATGTTGCGCCTGCAGGCTGCCGCCATAGGCGATGAAAAGGGCCAGCGCGATTTGCACCCGTTCCGGGTGCGTTACACCGACGTAGCGCATGACCAGCGCCCGCGTAAACGCCAGGTCGGCCTTGAAATCCGGGTGCGCGTTCCAACTGATGTCGCTGCAATGGCAGGCGGCCTGCCGGAGCCTCCGGCCGTTCTCGCTTTCATCCGCGAAGACCGGATCCATCCACTTCGACAGCAGGCTGCCGTGGTCTTCGAAACGGGCCGTGCGGCGGCTGAATTCCATGACGTGGGCCAGCAACGGGTCGTCGCGACGCACCGGGGGCGGCAGCGCCTGGTATAACAGCCCGTCGCGCAGGCCGCAGGCCGACGTGTGCACCACGGGCGCCTTGATGATCTGCAGTACCGCGCCGAGGATTTTTGCCGACAACGGCAGCATCAATGCACGCCGGGCCGCGACGCCCGGTACCGCCTTCAGGCTGCCCACGCTGCGGTCCGCGACGCGGTTACTGAAGCGCACCGCTTTGCGTCCGCCCAACCGGTAACCGTGCAGGACGTGCAGCGGCCAATCCGAGTCCAGGATGTGAATGTGAGCCAGGGCGCGCCACGAACCACCGACCATGAAGAAGTCGCACCCGGCCGAGCGCTGCAGCCATTCGACCCCGGCCAAGGCCGCGGTGATTTGGCGGACCTGCCCGGGGCCATAGGATTCGTCGCCTTGCAGCAACCGCAGCGGCCCGATCGGCAAGGATACGCGCTGTAACACCCTGCCGTCCTCGATCCGGGCGAGTTCCAGGCTGCCGCCGCCGAGGTCCCCCATGACCCCGCTGGCCCCCGGAAAACCGGACAGAACGCCATAAGCAGACAGTTCGGCCTCCTCCAGGCCCGGCAATACGCGCACCTTGAAACCGCACTCGCGCCTCACCTGCTGAACGAATGCCTGGCCGTTGGCGGAGTCACGTACCGCGGCGGTCGCAACGGCTATGACCCGGTCGACCTGCATGTCCCGGCAGAGGTGCGCGAAGCGCCTGAGCGCGGCGAGCGCCTGCGCCATCGAGTCTTCCGCCATGCGGCCGGTGGCCGTGACCCCGGCGGCCAGGCCGCACAATACCCGCTCGTTGAAAATATTGTCCGGGCTGCGCTTCAGGCCCCGGTACACCACCAACCGCACCGAGTTGGAACCGATGTCGACGACCGCTATCAGGCGGTTCTCAGCCCTGCGTTGGCTGGCCAATCCCGGCGCCCCTTACCGCTCCGTTACCAGCTGCCGGTGTTTTCCATCGAGGCCCACGGCTCTTTGGCCGGCAGCGGCGAGCCCGTCTGCAACAGCTCGATCGATATGCCGTCCGGTGAACGCACGAAGGCCATGTGGCCGTCGCGCGGCGGCCGGTTGATGGTCACGCCCGCATCCATCAGACGCTGGCAGATGGCGTAGATATCCTCCACGGCGTAGGCCAGGTGGCCGAAATTGCGCCCGCCGGTATATTCTTCCGGGTCCCAGTTGAAGGTCAGCTCCACCTGCGCGTCTTCATCACCCGGCGCCGCCAGGTACACCAGCGTAAAACGGCCGGCGGGGACGTCCGTGCGCTTGACTTCTTTCAGACCCAGCTTGTTGCAATAGAAATCCAGTGACTCATCGAGATCGGTGACGCGCACCATGGTATGCAGGTATTTCATCTCAGTTCTCCGTATCACAGTCCGGGATCGCAGCGCTTGCGAGCGCGTCCAGTTTGCCGAGCAGGGCGGCAAAACGCTGTTGCGCCGGACTTGACCGGCTAGCCTTCAAGCGCGCAAACGGCCGTGCGACAATGGTTTTGCGATGGTTCAGCACCGCCACTTCCAATTGGATTCGATCTTCAAACCACAGGTTCAATGGCAGGCCCGGGATATCCGCGGCCTCGAGGATGCTCAGCAATTGGTGAATACGGCACGCCGGCATCGGCGCCTCGCTGATGTCACCGATCTCGCGCCCCGGCGCATAGCCTTGACGCGATAGCCGGCCATCGCCGACACGAACGATACTGCCGGGTTGACCGCCGCGCCGCGGAAGCACCACGTAGCGCAGCGTCATCAGCTGCGGATCGAGTTTGCCCGAGGCCAGCTTGGCGATCCCGTCAGCCAGGCTGCGCACGCGGGTGCCGGCGGCGGTCAGCGGTTGTAGCCGATCGAGCAGCGCCCCGGCCAGGCCCAGCAGTTTTGCCTCCTGCGGACCATCATAGAATTGGACCGAGCTTTTGCGCAGGCCATCGATGGCAAGAAATACTCGGCAGGACACGCGTAAAGCGCCATCCATCAGATCGGATTCACCCGTTTCGCCGTAGCTCTCGGCAAAGGATGGGAAATCGTACTGCAACAAAAGACCCAGCAATTCAGCTCGCAGCGCCCGGGACGGTCTGAGCTGTAGCTCGTGATTCCACGTGGCAACGCCGTCCGGGTAGATCCGAAGCGCCCGGCGCGCCTGCTTGTCGGTACAGTGCACCTCCAAAGTAAACGGTATGTCTGCCTGCGTGCGGGCCTGTTCGATGGCCTGCCCGAGGTCGGTTGCCGTCGGCGCCTTGCCGGCGTCGCCACCGGTGCTCGCGTGAGCGGCGCCGCAAAGCAAAATCAATAGCAGGAATACCCTGATCGACATGCGCTGAGTCTACCAGATTGCGCTGGGCCTGTAGGCACCCCGAGGAGCAATCCGGTGGATGGTTCCGGGCCTGCCGGGCCTTGGAACAAGCGCGTTGCCGCCTATCCCATGGTTGTTTGACCCTGGTCAAGCCCAGGCTGCCGGTAGTCGTATAGTCTGACGCCATGGAAACACTACCGGGACGACTCAAACGCGAGCACCGCACGCTGGTCACGATGACGGCGATGTATTGCGACAGACATCACGCCTCGCCGACAGGCGGCTTGTGCCGCGAGTGTACGGAATTGATGGCCTACGCGCAGGCGCGGCTGGCAAAATGCCCGTACGGGGAAGCCAAGCCTACCTGTGCCAAATGCCCGGTGCACTGCTACAAGAAGGCGCCGCGCGAGCGCGTGCAGGAAATCATGCGCTTTGCCGGACCGCGCATGCCGTACCGGCATCCGTGGCGTGCGTTGTTACACGTTTTCGACAAACTGAGGCGGGCGGTTCACCCACTTGAACTGCGCCGCGCACGCAAGAAATCCTCCTGAGCCGGAATCGGCCCGGCACCTGCCTCCTTCACGCCGACCCTTACCCGATCGTTGTTTTTTATCCGCGATAAGTACTATAGTAAAAAAGATAAGGATGAGAACCGAAGCCGGGCGCTGTTCGTGCAAGCAAAGCCGCAGGCCCGTCATTCGTGTCCACAAGGGGTAAACACAAAAGCCAAGAGGGTCGCAAGTATATGAAATCCGGACGTATTGCTATTATCGGCACGCTCGTGCTCGTGCTGGCCTTGCCAGCCCTGGCACTGGCGCAAAACGACATCGCGCGGGATAAAATCACCGCCCACGCAACGAACCGCCCTCTCCTGTCGCTCAGGGGCGCAGCGGAGCAGGCCGCTTTGAACATACCCGCCCGCAGACCGCCGCACGAGGTCCTCAATTACCGCGGCCCGGGGCGTGACAACGCGGGCGCGGGACCGGCGCAGGGCCCTTCCGCCCCCGACGCGGTGCTGCAGACCTCTCAGGGCAGCGGCACGACAGCCCAGGGCAGCGGCTTTTTCGGCGCGAACAACAATGACAACGGTTCGCTTCTCGGCTTCCTGATCGCACCGCCCGACACCGACGGCGCCGTCGGCGCCAGTTACTACGTGCAGATGATCAACCTGTTGACGACGGTTTTCGACAAGGCCGGCAACGGCATCCTCGGCCCGTTTCCGAGCAACGCTTTCTGGTCCGGCATGAGCGGTCTGTGCGAAGCGAACAACCAGGGCGACCCGGTCGTGCTCTACGACGACGCCAACGGCCGCTGGCTGGTCAGCCAGTTCGCGTTCCCGGACAACATGAAGTCTTTCGCCCAGTGCGTCGCCGTCTCGCAGACGGGTGATCCGACGGGCGCGTGGAACCGCTACGAGTTTTCCTTCGATGGCTACGGCCTCAACGACTATCCGAAACACGGCATCGTCAGCAACTCGATCACGATGACCGCGAACATCTTCGCGCCCAGGGGCCGGCAGTTCTTTTACAGCGGCACCTTCCTCGGCGTGATGGACAAGGCGGCCATGGAGGCGGGCCAACCCGCCAGCCTCGTGGGCTTCAATATCGGCAGCGGCGAGTTCGGTTTCGTCGCCGGCGATCTCGACGGCGGCGGCACCGCCCCCGCTTTGTTCGCGACCGCCATGTCTCACAGCAATGAATTCGATATCTGGCAGATCGACATCGACTGGAACAACCCGGGCAACGCCTCGGTCTCGCATATCGCCTCGCTGCCGGTGACGCCCTTCAGTTCCAGCCTGTGTTCCGACTCGCGCGGCGCCTGCATCCCGCAGCCCGATTCAGGACCAAAGCTGGAATCGCTGAGCGACCGCCTGATGCACCGTTTGCAGATCCGCGACTTCGGCAGCTACAGGACCATGGTGGCCGCCCACACGATCGATGTCGGCGGCGGCCGCGCCGGTATCCGCTGGTACGAATTGCGTCAACCGAGCGGCGGCAACTGGTCGATTTACCAGCAGGGCACCTTCGGCCCGAACGACGGCGAATACCGCTGGATGCCGAGCATCGCGATGAATGCAGCGGGCGACATCGGCATCGGCTACATGATCGCCAACACCAGCACCTATGTTTCCACGGCGGCGGCCGGACAGTCCGCGGCGCAAAGCGGCAGCGGCTTGCTCGATTCGGGTGAGACCGTCTGCGCCGCCGGCAGTGGCGTCCAGACCGGTGTCAACCGTTCGGGCGACTACTCCGCGACCTCCGTCGACCCGGTCAATGACTCGTTCTGGCACACCAACGAGGTCTTTACCTCGACCGGCAATTTCCAGTGGAACACCTATGTCTGCGAATTCGATGTCGGCA
The DNA here is from genome assembly GCA_963774415.1 of uncultured Gammaproteobacteria bacterium. GTDB lineage: Bacteria > Pseudomonadota > Gammaproteobacteria > Xanthomonadales > SZUA-36 > SZUA-36. The sequence goes on from CAVZEU010000001.1 coordinate 950,180, forward strand.
GCGGCGGCGGTGGCGGCGGTAATAATCCGCCGACGGCCGGTTTCTCATACGGTTGCACGGCTCTCGACTGCAGCTTCACCGACAGCAGCACAGATTCGGACGGCAGCATCGCAAGCTGGAGTTGGGCTTTCGGCGACGGCAATACATCGACGGCGCAAAACCCGAGCCACACTTTTTCGGCCGACGGCACCTACACGGTCAGCCTGACGGTGACCGACAATGGCGGCGCGACCGATTCGACGTCACAAAGCGTTACGGTCAGCGGTGGCGGTGGCGGCGGCGAGACGCTGACGCCCAGCAGCAGCAACAACGGCAAGACCTGGACCGCGACGGTCACGTCCAGCGCCTCGACACTGAGCGGGACCTTCGACTACGGCGCCGGCTCCTGCAGCGGCAACAGCTGCAGCCTCGGCGGCATACCGAAGAAGCAGGGCTCGGTGACGTTCACCGAGGACGGCACGGGTACGCAGGTGGTCGTTACCAAATAGACCCAGGCTTAACCGGACAGCGCCCGGGCTCGAGACACCGGCCGCCCCGTTTGGAGCGGCCGGTTTTTATTTAGCCTGGGTCATCCCGGGCCGCGAGTGGCGGAAACCGGGGTCTCCGTGATATCGCAGTGCGCTCTGCGAGGCCCGGCAGCCCCCCGCTTTCGCGGAGATCGCTTGCTTTCGCCGGGACGGCCTTTTGTGTGGGTGTCAGTGCCGTCCCTATGCCGATATGCCGTTCAGCGGTGTACGAATTCGGCCTTCGCGCCGGCGCCCCGCTTCATGAAGTTGTCCAGCCCGATCCACATGTCCTCGGTCTCGATACACTTGCCGAAGCAACGGGATTCGAGTTCAAGACCGTCCGCAAGCGGCAGGGCCGCCCCTTTGTAGATCGCGTCCACGAGGATGGCATCGATGGCGCGGCTGTGATGGCCGATATCCAGGTCCTGCGGTTCCCCGATTTCGTCCAGCGGACCGGTGTCGATCGACGGCACCTCGACGCTGCCGTCGGCGATCTGCCTGGCCAGCGCTGCTGCTGCCTCGACCAGGTCGCCTTCGACTTCCTTCGATGCCAGACCGATTTCGACCGCCTCGCGCGACGACACCGGCCGGGCCGTGCGCAGGATTTCCGCCGCCCTGGCGACACCGACGAGCCGCGGCAGTCGCTGGGTGCCGCCGGCCCCCGGAATGAAGCCGAGGTTGACCTCCGGCTGGCAGGCGGCGATTTTGAGCCCGGCCCTGCAGACGCGGGCCGTGCAGGCCATCGCCAGCTCGGCCCCGCCGCCAAAGGCGAAGCCATTCCAGGCACAGACCACCGGCTTGGAAAGGCCCTCGACGAAGTTGCAGACTTCCTGGAAATTCTGCGAGTTCTCATATCCCGCGGCCGCGGTTTTACACGCTGCCAGGTCGTTGATGTCCGCGCCGGAAACAAATGCTTTGACCCCGAACCCGGTCAACACCGTGCCGACGATGGCCGGGTCCTTTTCCGCCTCTTCGAATTTTTCCCGCAACTCGGCGAGTACCTCGGTGTTGACGGCGTTGAGCACCTTCGGCCGCTTGATCGTCAGGACGGCCACGTCACCGTGGGTACGGCGAGTCACGTTGGAGAGTTTCCAGCCGCCGGCGGCACGGGCCGCGGCCAGCGATTCGGGCACCGGAAAACCGTCGTTTTGCGCGCACCAGGCCGCGACGATCCTGTAGGCCTCGTCGATCCCGATCTCGTTCATCATCGAAAACGGTGCCCTGATCACCAGCGCGATCTCGCAGCACTTGTCCAGGTCGCTGATGTCGCAGATGCCGAGATCGGCGATAAACGAAGCCAGGGCGAAAAATGCCCCCAGGACCTGGCCGCGCAATTGCTCGTGCGTCTCGGCGTCGACCTCGATCACGTCGCCCTTGCCGGCGATATCCCAGCGCCCGCCCGCGGCGATCAACTGCTTGAGCATTGGCGGCGATTTGAACCAGGGCAACAGCTTTTCGTGCATTTCGTCCAGGCCGTGGTCCGTGATCGTGTTACCGCCCGCCAGCGTCACCGCCGTGACCGGGCCCACGCCGCAACCCAGTTCGTCCATCGAGACCTTGTCGATTTCCTTGACGCTGCCGTAACCCTTTTGCAGGCACAAGATGGCGTTCTGGAACAACCCCTCGAAAATGGGATCGATGGCGTAGCCATAGGAACTTTTGACTTCCATCGGTACTTTGCCAATGGCCTCGTACATTCCCAGCAAGTCCGCTTTCAGGGTTTCGTCGGTTTCTGCGCCCGGCACGATTTCGACGATCGGGTTGCGTTCCGCCGGGAAAAAGTAGTGCGCCACGAGGCAACGGTCCTTGCCGGACACGCCGCGGAAAATGACTTCGGGCTGCATATGCGAGGAATTGGAAAGGAAGATCGCGTTCGCCCCGCAAAGGGCCTCGACCTGCCGGAAAATGGCGTGCTTGATGCCCTCGTCCTCGGTGGCCGCCTCCAGCACGAGATCGGAACCCGCGATTTCATCGTAGTCGCCGGTGTAGCCGATGCTGCCCAGCATGGCCTCGGCCTGCTCGGGCCGGAACGCCCGCGACTTGGCGCCGGCGGCGACCTTTTTTCCGATTCGCTCGCGGGCTTTTTCCAGCGCCTCGTTGGCGATATCGACGAGCACCAGCTGCACCCCGTCGGCAGCGAACACCTTGGCGAAGTGGAGGCAGATGTCGGGACCGATGTTGCCGGCCCCGATGACCGCGATTTTTTTCAGCTCAATAGTCCTGAATCGATAGCTCATGTCTTTATCCTGCAAGTGTTGACAATACGGATGGCCGGCGTGTCCGCGCGGGCACGTTGGCCAGTAATTCGATGATCTGGTGTGCGATCGCGTCACCCAGTTGCCCGACGTCGGCAATGGTCGTGCAACGCCGGTAGATTCCGCCAACGTCGTGACCCACCCCGATGGCGACCAGCTCGACACACGACCGCTCCTCGACCCAATCCACGACCCGCTGCAGGTGTGAAGACAGGTAGTCCTGTGAGTTGGCGGTCAGGGTGGAGTCGTCCGCCGGCACACCGTCGGAAATCATGACCAATATGCGCCGTTGCTCAGGCCGGCCGGCCAGACGGGAATAAGCCCACAACAGGGCTTCGCCGTCGATGTTTTCCTTCAGCAGTTGCGGCCACAGCATGCCGCCAAGCGTCTGCCGCGCCCGGCGCCACGGCTCATCGGCGCTCTTGTAGATTACGTGACGCAGATCGCTCAGGCGGCCCGGAGCCGGCGGCTTGCCGCTTTCGCGCCAGTGCCGCCGTGTCTGTCCGCCGCGCCACTGGCGGGTCGTGAACCCGAGTATCTCGGTGGCAACCTGGCAACGCTCGAGCGCGTGGCAGAGAATATCGACGAACATCGCGGCCAGCGCGATCGGCCGGCCCCGCATCGAACCGGAGTTGTCCACCAGGAACGAGACGACGGTATCGCGGCTGGCGCTGTCTCTTTCCTGCTTGTAGACCAGCGGGCTCATCGGGTCGGCGACCAGCCGCGCCAACCGGGTGGTGTCGAGCAGGCCGTCGTCCAGGTCGAAGGTCCAGCTTCTCTTTTGCAGGGTTTTCAGGCTGTTTTGCAGGCGGCTGGCCAGTTTAACGGCGCTGCGCCGGTGTTTCGCCAGTTCCTGCTCGAGTTGGCCCCGCAATGCTTCCAGTTGCGGAAGATCGAGCAGGTCCCGCGCATGCACGGTTTCGTCAAAGCGCGTCGTCCACGCGCGATAGGCACCCGCCCGTTCAGCGGCGCGGTGATCGGCGGGCGGTTCGGGCTCGCCGTCACTGACCTCGCCGTCGGCGCGGTCGGGGCCCTCATGCCCGTCCCGCGGGAACGGAACCACCGCGGCCCCCGCGCCGGGATCGGCACGGCCCTGCCCCGCGCTTCCGCCATCCGAACCGTCAGCGGCCTGCTCCGCGTCGCCGCCCGCCCGTTCGGGCCCGTCGCCTTCAGCGGTAACGCTCTCGCCGGCGGATGTCTCGCGGCCGTCTTCGAGGTTCTGCTCCTCGGGCGCCAGCTCTGCCTCCCTCGCCTGCGGGCCCCGTTGCGGGTCATCGTGCAATTCCAGGTTCCGGATCAATTCGAGCACGTCGCGTCCGAATGCACGCTGGTCGTGGCTGTTGGCGGCCAGCGACGCCAGCAGCGGCCCGCAACGGCGTTCTATTTCATCGTCCCAGCGGGCAACCAGGCGCGCCCCCGCCTCCGCCGGCGGTTCGTTCAACAGGCGGGCGCGCACGGCGAGCACCACGGCGTTGGGCAGCGCCGCCGGGGCGTCGGTGCCGAGGATATTGTTGCCGCGAACGCTGCGGACATGTTCGAACAATATGGCCAGGTTGACCCCCACGCCGCGCCGCCAGCGCGCCGCGCAACGCTCGATACGAATGTCTTCGAGCTGCTCGAACAGCGCCGCGGAGACAGGCCCCGCCGGACGCGTCATCCGGTGCAGGGTCTCGTCGTGAAAGCGCGCCCTCATCGCCAGTGCGTCGCAGCGCCCGCGCAGCACGGCATAGTCCGCCGGCGCCGTCGGCACCAGCGGTACTGCCGTCTCTTCCGGCAGCGGGAAGACCGGTTCGACACGTGACGTACCCGCCAGCAACCGGGTGGTGCTCTCGAGGGCCGTTTCGAACAGCGCCGGCGTCGGGCAGGTCGGCGGCAGTTTCACCCGTCTTCCCCGGCCTCACCCAATCCGGTCAGCGGGCCGGGCAACTCTTCGCCGAAGCAGCGCTGATAGTACTCGGCAACGAGCGGGCGCTCCAGTTCATCGCAACGGTTCACGAAGGTCAGCTTGAAGGCATAGCCGGTCGCGCCGAACACCTGCGTGTTCGCGGCCCAGTTGATGACCGTGCGCAAGGACATCACGGTCGAGAGGTCGCCGTTCACAAAGCCCCGCCGCGTCAGGTTCGCGACCTGCACCATCTTGCCCAGCAAGTCCTTGCCCGCTTCGTTCCTGTAGGCGGGCGCCTTGGCCAGCGCGATCGCCAGCTCGTCCTCGTAAGGCAGGTAGTTCAACGTCGCGATGATGTTCCAGCGGTCGAGCTGGCCCTGGTTGATCTGCTGCGTGCCGTGATAAAGACCGCTGGCGTCGCCCAGGCCGATCGTATTGCTGGTGGCGAAAAGGCGAAACGCCGGGTGCGGCCTTATGATGCGGTTCTGGTCCAGCAGCGTCAGCTTGCCCTCGGCTTCCAGCACCCGCTGGATGACGAACATCACGTCGGGCCGGCCGGCATCGTATTCGTCGAACACCAGCGCCGTGGGGGTCTGCAGCGACCACGGCAGGAGCCCCTCGCGAAACTCCGTGACCTGCTGGCCGTCCCTGAGTTCGATCACGTCGCGGCCGATCAGGTCAACCCTGCTGATGTAACTGTCGAGGTTGATACGCACGCAACCCCAGTTCAGCCGCGCCGCCACCTGCTCGATGTGGGTCGTCTTGCCGCTGCCGTGGTAACCCTGCACCATTACCCTGGCGTTATAGGCGAAACCCGCCAGTATCGCCAGCGTGGTCTCCGGATTGAACTGGTAGGCCTCGTCGATCGCCGGAACATAATCACCCGGCGCCGAAAACCTCGGCACTTCCATATCGTTGTCGATACCGAACAGGTCGCGCACGGCGACCGTCTGGTCCGGCACATTGTCATAACCGTCGGCGGTCACAGGAACTCAGTAATTCTCCAATTGGCCGGCTATCGCGGCCCACTCGGCTGCAAGCATGTTTTCGGCCATCGGGTAGAGCATACCTTCTTCCTTGACGTTATGCTGCTGCGTCAGCATCAGCAAGGTATCTCCCAGGTCGAGGGCGCCGTCGGGGTTGCCGCCCGACAGGTTCTCGCCAATCTGGTCGAGGACACTGCGCATCTGCTCGTGTTCCATCCTCATGACCGCGGTCGGGCCGCCGCCGCCCATCCCGCTGCGGGACTCGAACGCCGGGAACAGCACCTCTTCCTCCATCGCCATGTGACGGCGCATTTGCGTATCGAATGCTTGCCACGCCTGCGCCGCGGCTTCCTCGTCACCGCCATCCAGCAGTGTTTCCAGTTCGGCCCAGCGGTTGTCGCACTCGCGGTGATCCTGGGTGAAATATCCCGCCAGACCTGCGTCGATGTCGATTTTTGGCATGATTGTCTCCTTGGTGTTTGCCGCCGCGATTCCGGATCGCGTAAATTGTAATTCACTTCGCCATCCGCGAATCAGTGGTTCCTTTGCCGCGGTTGGTGTATTTTAGCAATACATTACAAAAAATGCAGACTTTATGGGTAATTCTGTATCATATTTTTTCAGGTCGCTGAATTTGCCGACGGCCGATCCGGCGATCGACGATCTGCGCGAACTCGAGGCCCCGGAACCGATGGAACGGGTGCTGCTGGCCTGTGCCGACCTGCAGCCGGGCAACGTCTACCTGGCGCGTCTTCCGCACGTGCCAGTGCCGCTGTTCCCGCACCTCGCCGCGCGCGGGCTGAACTGGCGCGTACACGAGGACCCAGGCCAGGGCGTGCTGATCGCCGTGTACCGGGACAGACCATGACAAAGGACGGGAGGGTAGGATGCAGATGGGTTCGCTGAGTCTCGAGCAGGCGCCGCCGCTGAGCATACCGAGCAGTTTTTTCCTTGCCATGCCACTGGGCCTGCTGGCGGCGGGAGCAATCCTGCTCGACAGCGGCACGGCCGCACTGGCCTCGCCGTGGATGCCCCAGGCACTGGCCCTGACGCATGCGGGCACGCTGGGCGTACTCGCCATGGGCATGCTCGGCGCCCTTTACCAGATGACGCCGGTGGTCGCCGCCGCACCCGTGCCCTGGATCCGGCTCGCGCACCTGGTGCTGGCCGGCCTGCTGCTCGGTCTGGCCGGCTTCATCTGGCGCCTGCTGGGCGGGCCGGCGGCGGCGATGGCGTGGGCCTTGAACGCCTTCAAACTGGCTTTCATCGCGTTTTTGCTGCCGCTCGGCTGGGCCCTGTTGCGCGCGGAGACACGCGGCACGACCGTCAATGGCATGCGCCTGGCGATCGCCAGCCTGGCCGTGGCCGTTCTGTTGGGCGTGATCATGGCGCGCGGCTGGGTCGATGGCATGTTTCCGCCCCGGCGGATGCTGTTCATCCAGGTACACCTGACGCTGGCCCTGCTTGGCTGGGTCGGCGGCTTGATCATGGCGGTATCCTGGCAGGTCGTGCCGATGTTTTACCTGGCGCCCCAGGTCGGCCGATCCATGCAGCGCGTGCAGATCGGTCTGCTCCTCGCAGGCCTGCTGTTGCCGTTGCTTCTGCTCTTTCTCCCGCCACCCGCAGGCCCGCTGACCCAGGGTCAGTGGGCGGGGCTGGCGGCCGCGCCCGCGGCGGCGGCCTGTTGGCTTCTGCATCCGCTGCAGACGCTGGCTGACATAAGGCGGCGCAAACGCAAGCGCCGTGACGGCTCGCTGTTGTTCTGGCAGACCGGCCTTTGCAGCGCGTTGCTGCTGGGGCCGCTGGGGGCGGCCGCTTTGTTGTTCGCCGATCCCCGCTGGCCGCTGCTGTTCGGTTGGTTCGGCATCTGGGGTTGGGCCGGGGCGATCATGCACGGAATGCTCGGGCGCATTGTTCCGTTTCTGGTCTGGTTTCACCGTTTCTCGGCCAAAGTCGGACAGGCGGGCGTACCGTCGATGCGCAGCCTGCTGCCGCAGCGGGCCGTCAAGGCGGGCTTCTGGGCCCACCTCGGGTCACTGCTGGCAGGAGCCGCGGCCATCGTCTCCCAAAACGGCATTGCGGCGCGGTTCACCGGGCTGCTGCTGGCGGCCACCGCCGTCAGCCTGGGCTACCTGCTGGTCTCGGTACTGAGAAGGCGCTGAGCCGCCACTGGGACGACAGTATTGCGGATGGTGGCGCCATGTCTCGACTAGCCCGGATATTGCACCAGCATCCCGGATGCTGCTGCAGAACAGGTGCGGCTGGGCGCCGGGCTGGACCGAGAGCCGTAGCCCTCGCTACGGGCCGAGGGAAGCTCAGGTGCAGGCGCGGCCGGACAAGCCAGGGCCGCAATAGAGACTGGGCCGGGGACATCGTTGTGCCTTTACAGCCAAATGTGAATTCAAGCTGTAGTTACGCAAAAGCGATATCGTTATGGTGAGGTCCAGGCTCGACTGGTGCGATATGCAGGCTAAATGCTGTGATACCAGTGGACCCCGTCTTCGTCGCGCTCCACCGCCATCTGCCCCTGGCCGATCAGGTAGTTGAGGTGGGCGACCGCCTCCCCGGTCGCCATGATCAGGTTGCTCTCGGTAATCCGGCTCTTGAACAGGGCCGGAAACACGTCGACGGCGCGTTGCGGCCGGCGGCAGAGTTCGTGCAACTTGCTCAAGCCCGTCCGGTGCTCCGTGACCAGTTCCCGCAACCGCACCTTCACGCCGCGAAACGGTTTGCCGTGAGCGGGTAAAACCAGCACGTCATCCGGCAAGCTGTTTTGCAGGTGCTCGAGCGATTCGAACCAGTCGGCCAGCGGGTTGGCCGCGGGCTCGGTCGGAAAAACGCTGACGTTGGAAGAGATCGTCGGCAGGACCTGGTCGCCTGAAATCAGCAAGCCGCGCCGCTCGCAATACAGGCAGGCATGTTCGGGAGAGTGGCCGCGGCCGATGACGACCTGCCAGGCGTCGTCGCCAAGCGAAATTGTCATGCCGTCCACGAGGCGCTGGTACGACAGGGGCAACGGCGCGACCAACTCGCCGAAGGCACCGAAGGTTTCGATATAGTGGTGCATGTTGGCCATGGAAAAGCCGGCGGCGTGGTAGAAATCGCGACCTGCCGCGGGCGCAGGCTGGCCGGTATCGGCGGCCAGCACCCGGCAGAGCAGGTATTCCTCACGCGTCATGGCGAGCGGCACGCCAAACCGCTCACACAGCCACCCGGCGCAACCGACGTGGTCAGGGTGCAGGTGGGTCACGAGCACCCTGGACAGCCCCTCTTCGCGCAGGTGTGCCGCCAGCACGTCTTCCCAGGCCCTCAGCGAGGGCGCTGTATGAATCCCGGTGTCGACGAGCAACCAGCCGCCCTCTTCCCGCAACAGCCAGACATTGATGTGGCCGAGCATGAACGGCAGTGGCAACCGAACCCATTTGAGACCCGGCAAAATATCGATGGCCTCACCCGTCCCCGGCCGTGAATCGAATTCGTAGGAAATAATCTCAGCTGCCTTCAGCATCCGTGCATTATGGACGACTGCGCCGCACAAGTCAGGTGGCGCAAACGGGCAGACGGGAAATGGCAGAACGGCTAGAATAGAGCGGCATGTCCCTCTGGTTCCCCGATTCATTGCGTTCATGGCAGAAAAACAGGAATATCCCGCGCGCCCAGTACCTGATCTTCGTGTTGTTTTTCATCTCCGGGGCCTTGGCCCTGACCTACGAAGTGGTCTGGACCCGGATGATGACGAATATACTCGGCTCAACGGCCGTGGCCGTCGGCACCGTCCTCGCGGCCTTCATGAGCGGCATGGCCATCGGCAGTTACAAAGTCGGCAAATATGCCGACAGAAGCCGGAACTGCCTGCGTCTTTATGCCTGGCTGGAAATGGGAATCGCGGCCAGCGCCCTGGCCTCGCACCTTGTTTTGAGCCGGCTCGACCACGCACAGGCGTTCGGCCACATCGTCTCCGGATCCGCCGCCCATTTCGGTGTTTCTCCGTTTCATTCTGGCCTTTTCACTGGTGCTGCTGCCGACCATCCTGATGGGGGCCACACTGCCCTCGCTCAGCCGTTATCTGGCGGGCAGGTACCCGACCGTCGGCGTTGAACTCAGCAAACTCTATGCCAGCAATACGTTTGGCGCCGTGTGTGGCGCGCTGCTGACCGGCTTTTTCCTGATCGGCCGATATGGCGTCCACGTACCCGTCTACGCCGCCGTCAGCCGGCAATCTCCTGGTCGGTGCGCTGGCCTGGCTTGCCGCCGCACGCAGCCCTTTACCCGGGGTGGCGGGGCAGACGCCCGGCGCCCGCTCATCCGGCGCGGGCGCTCGCCGGTTTTCCGAGCGCCGCTCACTGGCCGAATCGCGTCGTGCTGATCGGCCTGGGCGTGTCCGGGTTCACCTCCTTCGCCTACGAGGTGTACTGGACGCGCTCTCTCGTGTTCGTCCTGGGAAATTCCACCTACGCGCTGACGACCATGCTGAGCGCATTCCTGACCGGTATCGCGCTCGGCAGCTACCTGGTTCGGTATCCGCTCAGACGGTTTCGGGACGGCGCGGTTTTGTTTGCCCTGACCGAAATCCTGATCGGTTTGTCGGCGGCGTCCGCCCTGCCGCTGATGTTCAGCGTGGCGGACCCGCTGAAAATGAGCGGTTTCGTGCTCAGCACCAGCGAGCGCGTTTTCCCGTTGATTTTTACCGGCTTCGGCGTCGCCTTCCTGGTCATGTTCATACCGGCCCTTTTGATCGGGGCCACTTTTCCGCTGGCAGGACAGGTCTGGGTCAGGGATCCACGCCGGACCGGCGCATCCGTAGGCTTGGTGTACGCGGTCAACACGATGGGAAACGTGCTCGGCGCGCTGGCTCCCGGCGTCATATTACTGGCCTTGCTGGGAATACAGAAGGGTATCCTGTTGATGGCGGTTCTGAACGTCTCGCTGGGGCTCGTCATCGTCTCACTGCGCTGGATGCCGAGCCCGCCGCGACCCGCGCTAAGGCTGGTCCAGCTGGTGCTGGTCGGTGCTTGCGGCCCTTACGCTAAGCCGGGCCCCGCTGCATTTCCAGTTCCCGTCGGAGGGCGAAAACCGCCAGACTCAAACCCTGTTCTACCGCGAAGGCCCGACCGCCACGACCAAGGTTTTCAATAACCCCGCAACCGGGGAAAAGGATATGAGCGTGGATGGCATCGTCATCGGCGGCACCGGCATGGTCGAGTTCAAGCAACTGCTGCTGGCCCATTTGCCGAAACTGTTGTTGCGCGATGTTTCCACCGAGCTTTCCGTCGGCGTGGGCTCGGGCATATTGATCGGCGAGAGCCTGTTGCATCCAGGCGCGTCGAGCAGGTCACGGCCGTGGAGATCGAACCCGGCGTCATCGCCGGCGCCGCCCGGTTTTCGCGGGAAAACCACGACGCGCTCGACAATCCGCGGCTGCAACTGGTCAATGACGACATCGGCAATTTCCTGCGCACGACCTCCGACCGCTACCAGGTGATCACCGCCGACGAGAAGACCGCGGACGAGTACGCTTCGAACGGCTTTTCCTACTCGCTCGATTACTACCGATTGCTGAACCGGCACCTGGCGCCAAACGGCCTGGTCGCGCAGTGGGTGCCCGCCACCCTGCCGCCCGACCAATACCGGATGATCCTGAAAACTTTCACCGAAGGGTTCAAGCACGTCCAGCTTTGGTATTTTCTGCCGGCTTACAAACGGGGGCCTTTCAATTCGATCCTGATCGGGTCCAGGCAGCCAATCCCGGTAAGCTACAAGCGCATCGAGAGCGGCTTCGCCGCTGACCCGTCGGCCTTCCGGAGCCTGCGGCGCTACGGCCTGACGACCCCACTCGCGGTATTGCCGCATTTCGTGGCCGATGAAAGGCAGATCCGCAAGGCGGTCGCCGCTGCCAAAGTGAACAGCCTCGATCATCCGTACTACGAGTTCTACTACCCGTGGGACTATGCAGCGGAAAGGCGGCGCGGATACGCGTCCAACCACACTTTCCTGGTGGCTCTGCGCGCCCGCTCCCGCAACCGCTACCTGGCCGCGCTCGAAACGGAAATGCCGTCCGAGACGCGAATCGAACCAACCTTCCGCGCCGAAGATACCTTCCTGCTGGGGTTTTCGAGTTTCCTCGAGGGTCTGCCCCAACGGGTGATTTACCGCTTGCTCGATCGCTCGCTTTCGCTGGCTCCGTGGAATGACAGTCTCCGTGCCCGGATTTATGCGATATACAGCTATGTCGCCGCAACCCGCCCGGACCCGGCAGAGCGCCTGCGCCTGCAAAAACGCGCCGATGCTCTCTATGCACGACGCTCCGGGACCGGCGCCGACCACCGCCCGCGGAGTTCTTTACCCTAGCAGCCTGTCGGACTTAACCGATCGTCGCGAGGGCAAGCCGATTTGAGGCAGATTTTTCGGTCTTTTGAGGCGAATAGCATCGCTATTTAACGAGAAAGAGCGCGAAATATGACCGAATTCGGCTTTTCCGCAGTAGATCAGTGTTGAGTCCGACAGGCTGCTAGCACCATCCCGCTCGCAAGCCCGACCCGGGCTTTAAGCCTTTCGGCCGCTGCCGGCATCCAATCCTGCAAATACCTGTAACCCTACGGGTCCGATGTGCGTCGGAACAAAGACAGGCTCCAGGGGAGTGCCGATTGAAAATTACCGATACGTCAGCGCAGGACGTTGCGCTGCCGCAAAAAACGAAAAAAAGACGCTACCTGTTGTTGTCAGCCACGGCAGCAGGCCTCCTGTTGCTGGCCTGGCAGGTACTGCCGTCCATCCAACGCTGGGCCGGTTCGAGTGTAACCGTGTCCCGCGAGCGTCTGCGTCTCGGCGTGGTCAAGCGCGACAACCTCGTACGCGACGTTTCGGTGCAGGGCCGGGTCGTGGCGGCCGTCAGCCCGTCCCTGTTCGCACCGGCGGCGGGAACCATCACGCTGCGCGTCAATGCCGGCGCAAAGGTCAGCCAGGGCCAAACACTGGCCGTGCTGGACAGCCCCGAGTTACAGAACAAGCTCGAGCAGGAACAGGCCACCCTGGACAGCCTCAAGGTCGAGTTGGAAAGGCAGCGAATCGAATCGAAGCAGAAGGCATTGGACAATCACAAAAACATCGACCTGACCAACGTGACCCTGGTCGCGGCACAGCGTGAGAAGCGCCGCGCGGAAGACGGCTACAAGATCCAGGCCGTCTCTTCCATTGATTTCGAAAAGGCCAAGGACGACCTCGAGACCGCCAGGCTGGCGCACGAGCACGCGGTCGCGGACGCGAAGCTGGATGACGAGCGCCGCGCTTTCGAGTTGAAGACGCGTGAACTCAGGGTCCGGCGCCAGAAAATCCTGGTCGATAACCTGACACGCCAGGTCGGCGAATTGAACATGCGCTCCCCGGTCAATGGCATTGTCGGCAACCTGATGGTGGAACAAAAGGCGAACGTCAGCCCGAACCAGGTGGTGATGTCCGTCGTCGACCTGTCGGCTTTTGAAATCGAGGCCGAGGTCCCGGAGAGCTACGCGGACGACCTGGGGCTGGGAATGGCCGCCGAAGTCAGGGTCGGAAACGAGACGTACGCAGCTTCGGTGGTGTCGATATCACCGGAGATCATCCAGAACCAGGTCACCACGCGGATCCGCTTCAAAGCCGGCATGCCGCCCGGGATCAGGCAGAACCAGCGCCTCACGACCCGTATCCTGATGGAAGAGAAGGACGATGTGCTGACCCTGCCCCGCGGCCAGTTTCTGGACAGCGGCGGCGGCCGCGTCGCCTACGTACTCGATGACACCGACGTCGCGCACCGCCGCCCCATTGAAATCGGTGCACGCAGCCTTTCCGCCGTCGAAGTCGTGGACGGGCTCAACGAGGGCGACGTCGTCGTCATCTCGAGTATCGACCCGTTTCGCGGCGCGGACAGCGTTCGCGTCACCCATTAGCCGACAAAACCGAGGAGACACCCATGCTAAGCTTGCAAAACATATCCATGGTCTATCGCACCGAACTGGTCGAAACCCATGCGCTCAGGGACTTCTCCCTCGACGTCGACGAGAGCGAATTCGTGTCCGTAACGGGTCCGTCCGGTTCGGGCAAGACCACGTTTCTGAATATCGCCGGCCTGCTCGAAAGGTTCACGGACGGCAAATACGAGCTGGACGGCCGCGATGTTTCCAGCCTGTCCGATGCCGAGGCCTCGGCCGTGCGCAACGAAAAGATCGGTTTCATCTTCCAGAGTTTCAACCTCATCCCGGACCTGAACCTGTTCGACAACGTCGATGTGCCCTTGCGTTACCGCCGTTTCAATGCCGCGGAACGCAAGCGCCGCATAACGAATATGCTCGAGATGGTCGGCCTGGCCTCGCGGATGAAACACCTGCCCTCGCAGCTTTCGGGCGGTCAGCAGCAGCGCGTGGCCATCGCCCGCGCATTGGCGGGAGAACCCCGCTTTTTACTGGCGGACGAGCCGACCGGCAACCTTGATTCACACATGGCGCTGAGCGTCATGGAATTGCTGTCGGATATCAACACAAAAGGCACGACGATCATCATGGTGACCCACGACCCGGCATTGGCGGCGATGGCCAGCCGCAACGTCCACATCCTCGACGGGCGCGTCAGTGACCGCGAGGAACGGATACACAACTCGCCGCGGCCGCCAGCGCCTGAGGGTGCCGTCGATGTTTTCCTATTATCTGAAACTCGGCTGGCTCAGCATCCGCCGCAACCCGCTGCTCAGTATGCTCATGATCGCTGCCATCGGGCTCGGCATCGGCGCCAGCATGTCCATCCTCACGGTCAACTACGTCATGTCGGGAAACCCGATCCCGCAGAAATCGGACCAGCTGTATTACGTGCAGCTGGACAGCGGGGACCCGAACGACAAAACCGACGACGGTTTCGAGCCGCCCGACCAGGTAACTTACCTGGACGCGATGGCGCTGATGAAGGCCCACAAGGCGTTTCGGCAGGTCGCCAGCAACCGCTCCGGCCTCGTGCTCGAGCCCCAGGGCAAAGACGAGAGGCCGTTCTCCGTTTCGGCGCGCAACACCTTTGCCGACTTTTTTCCGATGTTCGACCTGCACTTTCTATACGGCGGGGGCTGGGATAACGCCGCCGACGACAACCTGGAAAAAGTGACGGTCCTGAGCAAGGAACTGAACGAACGAGTCTTCGGCGGCGAAAACTCGGTGGGCCGCCGGGTTCGCCTCAACGGCATGGATTTCCGCGTGGTCGGCGTCCTCGATACGTTCCTGCCGGTTCCAAAGTTCTACGACGTCACCACCGGCGCTTTCGACGAACCCGAAGAACTCTACATTCCGTTCAACGTCGCGGTGGAATACAAGCTGCCGCGCAACGGCAACACGAATTGCTGGAAAACGCCGGAGGGCGAAGGCTTCGATGCATTCCTGAATTCCGAGTGCGTCTGGATCCAGTTCTGGGCGGAACTGCGCAACGAGACCGAAAAGGCCGATTACATGGCCTTCCTGAATGCCTACGTCGAGCAGCAGAAACAACTGGGCAGATTCCCGCGGCCGCTCAACAACCGGCTCAGCGACGTCATGGAATGGATGGAGAACCAACAGGTCGTGGCGGACGACGCCAAGGTCATGCTTGGCCTGTCGTTTCTGTTTCTGTTGGTTTGCCTGCTCAATACCGTCGGCCTGCTACTGGCGAAATTCCTCGGCAAATCCACCGACAGCTCGCTGCGGCGGGCACTCGGTGCTTCACGCGCCAGCCTGTTCGTGCAACACATGGTCGAGGCCGGCATGATCGGCATCGGCGGCGGAGTGCTGGGACTGGGACTGTGCTGGCTGGGCCTAGGCGGCATCAAGATGCTGTTCGGCGATATCGTCGAACACCTGGCGCACATGGACTGGGTCATGGTCCTGACCGCGATCGGCCTGGCCGTCGTTTCGGCGCTTGCGGCCGGTCTATACCCAACCTGGCGCGCCTGCCGGATTTCCCCGGCCGGCCAGTTGAAAATCCAATAGGAGGCGAAGCATGGAACTTGGACCCATATGGCGCGCCATGATGCGAAACAAGACCGGGGCGATCCTGATCGCGCTGCAAATCGCGGTGACGATGGCCATCATCGTCAACGCCGTGTCCATCATCCAGGAACGCGCCCGCCTGATCGCCCGGCCCAGCGGCCTCGACGAGCATAATATTTTCACGATCTCCAGTATCGGTTTCGCGCCGGACTTCAACGAGCGCGTCACGATCGAGGAAGACCTGGCCGCGTTGCGGGCGATGCCCGGGGTCGTGGACGCGATTCAATCCATCGCGATTCCGTTGTCCGGCAGCGGCTGGTCGATGGGGCTGCAAACGAAACCCGGGGCGGAAATCGACGCCACCAGCGTCGCCGTCTATTTCGTCGACGAGCACGGCCTCAACACGCTTCGGACTGAATCTGCTGGCAGGGGAAAACTTCAGGGCCACAGACGTCAATTGGCGCGAAAGGTCAGAAACGCGCTGGCCCGGCAAGACCATCATTACGCGCGCCATGGCCGCAGCCTTGTTCCCGGACGACCCGGACAGCGCGCTGGGCAAGACCGTCTACATCCAGTGACGATGAACCGATGACGATCACCGGCATCATCGAGCAGCTTGCAGGCGCCGTGGAACGGTTGGAACGGCGTCGAGCGCGTGATGCTGGTGCCTTCGTACACGCTGTTCAGGCGGCACGCATTACATCATCCGTACCGAACCCGGCAGACGCGATGCGTTGATGCCCGAAGATCGAAAAGCTGCTGGCGGACCGCAACCCGAAACGCATCGTGCGCTCGCTGCGCAGCATGGATGAAATCCGCGAACGGAGTTACCGCGACAATGTCCTCGATGATCAAGCTGCTGACATTCACGATCGTATTGCTGACGGCCGTGACGGCACTCGGCGTCGTCGGTCTCGCCAGCTTCAGCGTCAACCGCAGGACCCGGCAAATCGGCACCCGTCGGGCCCTGGGCGCGACCCGGATGGCCATCATGCGTTACTTCATGACGGAGAACTTCCTGATCAGCCTGGCGGGAGTCTCACTCGGCGCGGCCCTGACCGTGGCCCTGAACATGGCCATGATCGAAGCCTTCAGCCTGACCCGGATTGCCTGGTACCTGCTGCCGGTCGCCATGCTCGTGCTGCTCGGCGTCGGGCAAGTGGCGGTTTTGGGGCCGGCGCGAAAGGCCAGCCGGGTCCCGCCGGCGGTTGCGACCAGGACCGTCTGACCACCGCAGCGGGCTTGCTCAGAACTGTTCGGCGCTCAGCGCCATCATGCTGGCGCTGCCGCTTTTCAGCGCGGCCAGGCAGGCGTCGGCACGCGGCAGAACGTGATCGAAATAAAATTGGGCCGTGGCTGTCTTGGCCTCCGCGAAGGCGATGTCACCGTCATCCGAGGCGTTGATGCGCGCGGCCTTTACCGCCGACCTGCCCAGCAGCCAGCCGCCGCAGAGATAACCCATCAACATCAGGAAATTGTAGCTGGCGGCGCCAGCCGCATGCGGATCGCTTTTGGCGTTCTCCAGCAACCAGGCGCGGGCCGTCCGGGCCGCTTCGACCGCACGCTGCAGTCCGGCGGCCATGCCCTCCAATCCGTCGTCGGCCTCGAGTTCGGCCACCGACGCCTGGATATCGTCGAGCAGGTCGGCGAGCCCGGCGCCGCCGTCGGCGAGCGTCTTGCGCTTGACCAGGTCCATCGCCTGGATACCGGTCGTACCCTCGTAAATGCTCATGATGCGGGCATCGCGGTAGTGCTGCGCGATGCCGGTTTCCTCGACATAACCCATTCCGCCGTAGACCTGGATGCCGAGCGACGTGATTTCCTGAGCCAGTTCCGAGATCCAGCCCTTGACGATGGGCGTGTAGAGACCGGTGCGTACCGCATGTCGGCTTGTCTCCTCCGCCGTCCCGGCCCAGTCGATCCTGTCGACTTCCGCCGCGGCGGTATACAGCAACGCGCGCATGGCCTCGGTGACCGATTTCATCAGCATCAGCATGCGGCGCACATCCGGAAACTCGATGATCGGAAAACGGGAGCCGTCACTGCGGGTGCCTTGCAGGCGCTCCCGGGCATAGGCGGCCGCCTGCTGGTATGCGCGCTCGGACACGCCCAGGCTCTGCAGGCCGACACCCTGACGGGCGTCGTTCATCATCGTGAACATGGCCGCGAGACCCCGGTTCGGTTCACCCACCAGGTAGCCGACGGCGCCGCCGTTGTCGCCGTAACTCATCGTGCAGGTGGGACTGGCGTGGATGCCCAGCTTGTGTTCCAGCCCTACGCAGACCACGTCGTTGCGCTTACCCGGCGCACCGTTTTCATCCGGCAGGAATTTCGGCACCAGGAACATCGATATACCCTTGACGCCCGCGGGCGCATCCGGCAGCCTGGCGAGGACGAGATGGACGATGTTTTCCGTCATCTGGTGATCGCCCCAGGTGATGAAAATCTTCTGGCCGCTGATGAGATAGTGGTCGTCCTCCGGCACGGCCCGGGTCGCCACCGCCGCCAGGTCGGAGCCCGCCGCCGGTTCCGTCAGGTTCATCGTCGCGCTCCATTCGCCGCTGACCAGCTTCGGCAGGTAACGTCGTCTCAGCTCATCCGTTCCATGCGCGACCAACGCCTCGACGCCGCCGGCGGTCAATAACGGGCACAACGAGAACGACACGCAGGCGGAATCCCAGATTTCCACGACAGCCGCCGCCAGCGATCTCGGCATGCCCTGCCCACCCCATTTTTCAGGGGCGGCCAGCGACGCCCAGCCATCCTCGGTGTAACGGTGGTAGGCATCGGCGAACCCCGGCGGTTCCCTGACGCCGTCGTCCTCGAGCGCCGCCGGTTGCGTGTCACCGACCGCATTGAGCGGTGCGAGGACTTCGCTGCCCATTCTCGCGGCTTCTTCCAGCACGGCCTGAGCCAACTCGATATTGACTTCATCCAGCCCGGCGTCCGCGGCACATCTGGTCGAAGTCGAGCAATTCTTCGAGTACGAAGATGGCGTCTTTGTAGGGGAATTGATAATCACTCATCGGCTCTGGTCCTTGCCCGCAACATTATGTGTTATAAGAAAGTTTTATTATGACCAATTCGTGTCGGCAGGGAAACACCCGGCCTGCCCGCAAGGGCCCGGTGCGGCCGATCCGGAGGCGGACGAATGAAGAAATCAGGCGCATGGCTGGTGAGGCACGCCCTCGAGCAAATCGGCATCCGGTACACGTTCGGCATTCCCGGTGTGCACAATACCGAAATCTACGATGAACTGGACCGGTCCGGCCTGGTCGAGCCGCGTCCTGGTGACGCACGAATGCGGCGCGGCGTTCATGGCCGATGCCGTCAGCCGCACGTCCCGGCAGACCGGCACGCTGCTGATCGTCCCGGCGGCCGGTGTGACACACGCTGCCAGCGGTATCGGCGAAGCCTTTCTGGACGGTGTCCCGATGCTGGTGATCTGCGGCGGCATCCGGACGGACACGGGTAAAGCATACCAACTGCACGATGTCGACCTGCACGGGCTGCTGGCGCCGATCACTAAGCGGACCTATAAAATCGAAGCGCACGACCAGATCGTCCCGACGTTGCTCGAAGCTCACCGACTCGCCAACGCCGGAGAACCTGGGCCCGTTTTCGTGGAAGATCCCCGTCAACATACAGCTCTTTCCCGGCGAAGCCGCGGATCCCGGCGCGCCCGTTACCGCCGCGGAAAACCGGAACGAACCCGATCACGACGCGATCCTGCGCGCCGCGCGGATGTTGTACGCCGGCCCCGAAGGCCGGGTCTCTTCGTCGGCTGGGGCGCGGTCGGACGCCAGCGCGGAAAGCATGCGCATCGCGGAGCATCTTAATGCGCCCGTCGCCACCACGCTGCAGGGTTTGAGCGCGTTTCCCGCCAGCCACCCGCTGCACGCGGGCATGGGCTTTGGCCGCGCCGCGGTGCCGGCTGCCACGAACGCCTTTGCCCGCTGTGACTGCATGCTCGCGGTCGGCACCCGTTTCAGTGAAATCGCCACGGGCAGTTACGGCGCCGTGCCGCCGGAAAAACTGGTCCATGTCGATATCAACCCGGATGTTTTCAGCGCCAATTACCCCGCTGCGATCGCCATCGAAGGCGATGCCCGGGCCGTTCTCGGCGAACTGATGCAGGAGCTCGAAGCGCTGGGCCCGCCGCACCAGGACGACGGCAAGCTGAAAGCCGCGATCGGGCGCGACAAGCAGGCCTATCTCGATGAATGGCTGGCCCACGACAGCCGGGAGCGCGTCAACCCGGCCCGTTTCTTCACCGAGTTGCGGGCCCAGCTCGGTGACGACGCCATCGTCGTCGCCGACGACGGCAACCACACGTATCTCGCCGCCGAACTGCTGCCGATCGAGCAACCCCGCGGCTTCATTTCACCGACCGACTTCAATTGCATGGGTTACTGTGTACCCGCGGTCAACGGCGCCCGGCTCGCCAACCCGGACCGGCAGGTCATCGGTATCGTCGGCGACGGCGCCTTTTTGATGACCTGCATGGAGACCCTGACCGCCGCATCACTCGAACTGGGTTGCGTCTATTTCGTCTTCAACGACGGCGAGTTGTCGCAGATTTCGCAGACGCAGGAAATACCCTATAACCGCAAGACCTGCTCGGTGTTGCACGGCGTACAGCTCGAAGCGCTGGCACAGGCTTGCACCTGCGGCTACGTCGCCATCCGCGACGACGGCGGCTGCGCTGACGGGATCCGCGAGGCGCTCGCCATCGCCGCAGACGACAAGCCGGTCGTCGTCGATGTCAATATTGATTATTCGAAACGCACGCGTTTACCAAGGGCATCGTCAAGACCAACCTGGAGCGCTTCACGCTCGGCAACAAGGCGCGCTTTATCGGCCGTGCATTGCTGCGGCGATTGGAAAAGGACTCAAAAAAGGGGTCAGAGTAAAGGGACAGAGTACTTACTCTGTCCCTTTACTCTGACCC
>CAVZEU010000002.1:0-145849 GCA_963774415.1 uncultured Gammaproteobacteria bacterium
TTTCAAAGGGTGTATTCCGGTCACATGGTTTACACCTAATTCCGGGCACATGCTTAACACTTTGTCCGGCGCGAACAGCATCGAGCCGGGCGCTGCCCGGCTCATTGCTTCGATCAGGCATGGCACGGATGCTGCATCAGGCAGGTTCCACGACCTCAATCCGGTTCAATATTTCGGCGAAGGTCTGCTCGCCGGGTATCAGCAAAAACCAGACCTTGAACTCATGAGGCGGCGCCGCAAAGTGGTTTTCCGCGCACAGGGTGTAATGCCGTTTCCGGGCATTTGGCCGCAGCCGGTAGTCGAGTTCCAGTTCACGCAGGCCGACGTCGGTTTTGGGGGGCGAGTGAAAAGTCGTCAGCCCCAGGAATTTGTGAGCGGCCATCAGGTAGCCGGAAAACACCATGTTGGCAAATTCCGCCACGGCGTCGAACATCATTTCCCTGACCTCGAAGCTGTTTGAATGCGCCGGCACACGCGTTCGGACCCATTCCGGGATCAACCTCTCCATCATTTCCGCGCTGATCTCGGGGTGCATGCTGTAGGGATTCGCTTTGCTCAGCAACTCGCAAATCGCCGTGAAGTCACGCCCGCTCATGGCCAGTACGGCCTTCCCTTTCATGTCTCCGCCGAGGTCGCTCGAGACCAGGATATGGCGGTGGGAAGCCGAGGCCATCTTCCTCGTAACTTCATCGCTGTCGGAAATTTCCGTGCTTATGACCCGGCTGTCGACCCCACACCGCAGCATGGACTCGAGCACGTCCCGTATCTTGAGGGAGCCGGCTTCCAGTACTTTCCTGAGTACAAAAACCTTCTGTGTATCGATGTCCATGCTTTGACTTCGAACTTTAAACGTTTCGCTGTGCACGCTCGTCCACCCAGTTTCCATATCCGGCTACTCTCCTATCACTCGCTCAATCTCGCTGAGCAAATGAGTCCGGACGGGAGGCTTGTTGATGAAGCTGCAGGCGCCGTTTTGCAGCGAACGATCCCTGACTTCCTCGAGATCGATGGCCGAAATCATGATGACCCTGGCTTCGGGGTCATGTGCCAGAATCGCCTTCAGCGCCTGCAAACCGTTCTCGCCCTCCATCAGGTAGTCCAACGTGACGATCCGGGGGCGGAGTTCTTTGTAAAGGCTCACAGCGTCTTCGGTGTTAGCCGCTTCCCCGATCACGTCGTGGCCCGCGCTTTCGATGATGTAACGGAGTGTGTCGCGCATAAACGAAGAATCGTCTACGATGAGTACGCTGGCCATATGTTCGAGTTCGCTGTTGTGAAATCAATCTGGGCAATCCCGGCTTCCCTTACCGGCCGATTGCGCTGAACGCCCTTTTGATACGAATGGCTCGCTTCCCGCTCCATTCGCCCGGAAACAGGTTGGCCGCCTGGATCTGCTGGCGCAACTCATCTCCTGCCACTACCTTATACGTTGACGTGTGGCGCATTTATACTGCGAAAAGTTACAGAGTTCAAAGAGAATTTGTACCAGACGTTGGCACCGGCGTAAGCTTGTTTACACTAGGTACCAAAATCACCCACGAGGAAGGAAGATGAGAAAGTTGACCGCCGCGTTATTGGCACTGTGCCTGGCCTCCACGACCGCATGGGCGCAGCAATGGCAGCCCGACACCAATGACAAGCAGGAGTTGTCGGTGCAAAAGGCCCTGGTCAAGGCCTGGGACAAGAACCCCGCCACCAAGCAGTGGTTCGCGGACGCCTACGCTTACGCGGTATTACCCAGGGTCGGCAAGGGCGGCATCGGCATCGGCGGCGCCTACGGCAAGGGCCTGGTGATCCGGGGCAGCCAGACCGTGGGCAAGGCGAGCATGTCCCAGGTCACCGTCGGCCTGCAGTTGGGCGGACAGGTGTACTCCGAATATATCCTGTTCGAAGACGAAACCGCCTTCAAGCACTTTACCCGCGGGCAATTCGAGTTCGACGCACAGGTCTCGGCGGTCGCGATCACCGCGGGCGCCTCCTTTGACGCCGATTACGAAAAAGGCGTGGCGGTCTTCACGCTGGCCGACGGCGGGCTGATGTACGAAGCCGCCGTGGGCGGGCAGAAGTTCAAGTACAAACCCATAGAATAAAAACCGAGCAACCGAGGCGCGTGCATTGGGAGATTCACGCCTGCGCGGAAACGACGTGCCTGTGAAGGCGGCGCCGGGAGAGCGCAGCCGGGGCCGTGCATCCGTCGGGAACGGATGCCGAGCGCGCAGGACGCCTCGAGCGTGCCCCGGATGCGGCTGCCCGGCGGCGTCTTAATGGACGTATGCCTGTAAGGACGGCGCCGGGAGAACGCAGCCGGGGCCGTGCATCCGTCGGGAACGGATGCCGAGCGCGCAGGATGCCTCGAGCGTGCCCCGGATGCGGCTGCCTGGCGGCGTCTTAATGGACGTATGCCTGTAAGGACGGCGCCGGGAGAACGCGGCCGGGGCCGTGCATCCGTCGGGAACGGATGCCGAGCGCGCAGGATGCCTCGAGCGTGCCCCGGATGCGGCTGCCTGGCGGCGTCTTAATGAATACGTGCCTGGAAATGCTCACTACCAGCGTCGGGGAGATTTCCACCTGCGCGGGAATGACGTGTCGGTTTTGGGAAATTCCCGCCTGTGCGGACCTTTCGTGGCGCAGATAACTTTAAAGGTTGTAGGAATAGGCCAGCACCACCGTCAACACGGCCCACATCAACAACGTCAGCGGTGTGCCCACGCGTACGAAATCGCTGAATTTGTAACCGCCCGCGTTCATGACCAGCAGGTTGGTCTTGTAGGCCATCGGCGTCACGAAACTGAGGTTGGCGCCGAACAGCACCGCCAGCACGAACGGCTCCAGCGGCATACCCAATTGCCGGGCGATGCTGATGGCCACCGGCGTGCCGATCACCGCTGCCGCGTTGTTCGAAACGATATTGGTCATGACCGCCATCAGCAGCATCAGCAGCGACAGGATCCAGGTCGGCGCGAAGCCGTGCGTGAGGTAGAGGAACACCTGCGCGATGTATTCGGCGCCGCCGGTTTTCATCAGCGCGTTGCCCAGCGCCAGCGAGGCCACGATCACCAGGATCACCTGGGTGTTGAGGGCGCGGCTGGCCTGTTGCCATTGCAGGCACCCCGTCGCGATCAGCACGAGGCAACCCAGCACGGCGCTGACGGCAATCGGCATGACGCCGAACGCGGCCAGCGCCACGATGCCCACCATGGTCAGCAGCGCAAGCGGCGCCTTCGCCGAATGCGGCAGGTCGGTGGTGCTGTCGAGCACCATTAGCTCACCGCCGACCTTGAGCGTGTGGACGTCCTCGGCGCTGCCCTGCACCAGCAACACGTCGCTGGCGCGCAAACGCTGATTGTTCAGCCCCGGCGTACCGGTCGGGGTCACGGCGCCGGCCCGGTGAACGGCGAGCAAGTCCAGCCCGTAACGGGTTTTGAGGCCCGCGTCCACCACCCGCATACCGTGCAGGCGTGAGCCCCCGGTGACGACAACCTCGGCCAGTTGCAGGTCGCCCTCCGGCAGGGAATCGGCTTCGTCCGGCCCGGCCAGCAGTTTTGCGTCGAGCACGGCTTCGTACTCCTTCAACTCGGCAGACGTTCCCGCTACCAGCAGCCTGTCACCGGCCTCGATCTGTACATCCGGCAGCGGCGAGAGGAACAGGTTGTCCCTGACTATGTGCCCGATCTGGAGGCTGCCGGCGGCTTTGCCGAGCACGTCCGCCACCGTCTTGCCGACCAGCGGGTTGTCTTCATCTAACAGCAGGTGCGCATGAAACAGGCGGTTCGAGATGTCGGCCATCGGCGGCCTGCGGTCCGGTATCAGGCGCGGCGCGATCAGCCACAGGTACAACACGGCCACAGCGGCAGCGACCGATACCGGTTGCACGAAGTCGAACATGTGAAACCTGTCCATGCCCATGTCGGCCGCGACCGATACCACCAGTAAGTTCGTCGACGTGCCGATGGTGGTCCCCATGCCGCCGATCAGGGTCGCCAGGCCCATCGGCAGCAAAATGCCGGATGTCGGGCTGTTGCTCCGGGCCGCGGCGCCAATTAGCATGGGCAGCATCAGGATGACGATGGGCGTGTTGTTCATGAATGCGCTTAGCACGGCGCCAACCACCAGCGTCAGCAACAGCGCCAGCATCGGGCTCCATTTCCACAACCGCGCAAGTTGCCGGGCGACCGGTTCCAGTGCGCCGGTGCGTATCAGGGCCGCACCGGCGATCATCAGGGCGCTCACGGCCACCAGCGCCTCGTGGCCGAAGCCCTGGAAAAATTCCAGCGGGTCGATAGCGCCGCGCGGGCCGTCAAAAGGGAACATCTCGAACCCGATCACCAGTATGACGAGGATGGCGAGACTGGACGTTTCCAGGCTGACCCGCTCGCGCGTGAACAGGATCAGGGCCACACCGGTCATCAGCAGCGTCGCCAGCGCGTGCAGGTTTGGGATATCAGGAAAATTCATCTGGTACTCTGCTTGTTGTTGGAGCGTATTGTACCCGGATTGACCACGTGCCAGTCACGGAAATGAACTTCATTGGTCTTCGTCGACGCGGCTGTCCAGATCAGGGAAATGCGTATGCCTGTCACGGTATTTGCCGGATCCGGCGCCCGCTGTTCGCGCCGATGATATTTTGCCAAAGGCAGCCCAGCGTGGCAGTGACTAATCAGCCGGGCCCCATTACAATGCTGCGCCATGCCTTTCGTCAAACTATGCTCGTTGACGCTGGTCATTTGCCTGCTGGCGGGCTGCGAACGGCCGTCCCCGCCAAGCAGCGGGACCCGCATCGAAGCGACGGGCTCGCTCTCCGACCAGGCCATCAACGAAGCCAGCGGCATGCAGGCCAGCTTTTCCTATCCCGGCGACTTCTTCGTTCACAACGACAGCGGCAGAACGGTTATTTACGCGACCAACGCAAAAGGCAGGGACCTCGGTTCGGTCACCCTCGTGCCCGCCAGAAACGTGGACTGGGAAGACATCACATCGGTCCCGGTCGGCCAGGGCCGTTGGCTGGTCATAGGAGATATCGGCGACAACCTGGCGCGGCGCCCGTACGTCTCGCTGTATTTCGCCAAGGAACCGCTGCCGGGCAAGAAAGACCGCTACGACGGCATACTGGCGCTCGAGCACCGCGTGGATTTGACCTACCCGGACGGCCCGCGAGACTGCGAATCCCTGGCTTATGACCCCGCCGGCCGGCAGCTACTGCTGATCAGCAAGCGCGACAGGCCGGCGCACCTTTACGCCGTGGGCCTCGACGCCGCACTTAGCCAGGGGCGGGTGGAACTCGAATATCGCGGCAGGATCTGGCCGCTGCGCCCCCCTGCCGATGCCGACCGCGACCGTTGGGCCGGCCGCTGGGACTGGATTTCCCAGCCGACCGGCATGGACATCAACGCCGACGGCAGCGAAGCCGTGGTGCTGACCTACCGCAGCCTCTACCGCTTCCACCGCGGACCCGGTGAATCCTGGCTGCACGCATTGCAGCAAAAGCCGCAGGAAATCATCGGTCCCCCGGGGCCGCAAAATGAGGCGGTGGCGTACGCCAAAGATGGACAATCGGTGTTGGTGACCAGCGAAAATCTGCCGGCCATGGTTTACCGCGTTCGTTTCTAGATAACACTCCCCTCCATTTCGCAACTAGTCCCGCCTGCGCGGCAACGACGTGCCTGTGCGGGCGGCGCCGGGAGAGCGCAGCCGGGGCCGTGCATCCGTCGGCAGCTGATGCCGAGCGCGCAGGACGCCCCGAGCGTGCCCCCGATGCGGCTGCCCGGCGGCGACTTAGTGAATGCGTGCCTGTGCGGGCGGCGGCGGGTGAGCTTAGCCGGGGCCGTGCGTCCGTCGGGAGCGGATGCCGAGCGCGCAGGATGCCTCGAGCGTGTCCCGGATGCAGCTACCCGGCGGCGACTTAGTGAACGCGTGCCTGTGCGGGCGGCGGCGGGTGAGCGCAGCCGGGACCGTGCATCCGCCGGGAGCGGATGCCGAGCGCGCAGGATGCCTCGAGCGTGCCCCGGATGCGACTGCCCGGCGGCGTCACAATGAACACGTGCCTCCAGGGGCGGCGCCGGGAGAGCGCAGCCGGGGCCGTGCGTCCGCCGGGAGCGGATGCCGAGCGCGCAGGATGCCTCGAGCGTGTCCCGGATGCGACTGCCCGGCGGCGTCACAATGAACTCGTGCCTCCAGGGGCGCCGCCGGGAGAGCGCGGCCGGGGCCGTGCATCCGCCGGGAGCGGATGCCGAGCGCGCAGGATGCCTTGAGCGTGCCCCGGATGCAGCTACCCGGCGGCGTCTTAGTGAATGCGTGCCTGTGCGGGCGGCGCCGGGTGAGCACAGCCGGGGCCGTGCATCCGTCGGGAACGGATGCCGAGCGCGCAGGATGCCCTGAGCGTGCCCCGGATGCGGCTGTCCGGCGGTGTCGACATGATTGTGTGCCTCGAAGCGCCTGCCCGGCGCCGTCGAAATGGAGGCTGGGCGCCGTTGACGTTCAGTCCAGGCTGATGCCGTGGCTCGCAGCCAGTTCGGTGAATTCGTCCTCCGACATGACCCTGACTCCCAGCTTTTTCGCCTTGTCGAGCTTGGAGCCCGGCGACTCGCCCGCCAGCACCACGCTGGTCTTGGCGGAGACGCTGCCGGATACCTTCGCGCCCAGCGACTGCAGCACGTTTTTCGCCTGCGCCCGCGGCACCGACAGCGCCCCGGTCAGAACCCAGCTCTGGCCGGCCAGCGGCTGCTCGCCTTCGGGCTGTTCCGGCGGCTGCCACTCGACGCCGGCCGCGGCCAGTTCGCTGATGACCTGGCGGTTCTTTTCCTGGCGAAAAAAATTCGCGATGTGCCCGGCGACCACCGGGCCCACATCGGGCACGCCCGTCAAGGTTTCCTCGGAAGCTTCCATCAGCGCATCCAGGCTCCTGAATTGCACGGCCAGCGAGTGCGCGGTCACCTCGCCCACCTCGCGTATGCCCAGCGCATACAAAAAGCGGTCGAGCGGCGGTTGCTTGCTTTTCTGCAACGCTTCGATCAGGTTTTCGGCCGACTTGTCGCCCATGCGGTCAAGCGCGGCCAGTTGCTCATGCGAGAGTCCGTACAGGTCGGCCACCGTGTGCACCAGCCCGGTTTCAACCAGCTGGTCGACCAGCTTGTCGCCGAGGCCTTCGATGTCCATGGCTTTGCGGCTGGCAAAATGGCGGATGCTCTGCTTTCTTTGCGCCGGGCAGAACAAGCCGCCGCTGCAGCGGGTTACGCTCTCGCCTTCGAGCCGTTCGACCGCCGAACCGCAGACCGGGCAACGGGCGGGCATCTGGAATTCCGGCAATTCACCACGGCGGCGTTCGTGCATGGCGCGCACCACTTCCGGGATGACGTCGCCCGCCCGGCGCACGATCACGTCGTCACCGACACGGATGTCCTTGCGTCTGATCTCGTCTTCGTTGTGCAGCGTGGCGTTGGTCACCGTGACGCCGCCGACGAAGACCGGCTCCAGCCTCGCCACCGGCGTCAGCGCGCCGGTGCGCCCCACCTGCAACTCGATATCCAGCAGGCGCGTGATCTCCTCTTCGGCCGGGAACTTGTGCGCCAGCGCCCAGCGCGGCGCCCGGCTGACGAAACCCAGGATCCGCTGGCGGGAAAAGTCGTCGACCTTGTAGACCACGCCGTCGATATCGTAATCGAGCGCATCGCGCCGTTTGGCCATCTCCGCGAAATAGGCCAGGCAGCCGTCGACGCCCTCGACCCGGCGGATTTCAGGGTTGACGGGCAGACCCCACTTTTGCAAAAGCCGCAGCGTACCGTACTGGTTGCCCGGCTCCAGCTCCGTCGTCGGCGTCGAGTACGCATTGAACATCAAGGGCCGGGACGCCGTGATCGCGGGGTCGAGCTGGCGCAAGCTGCCGGCCGCGCCGTTGCGCGGGTTCACCAGCGGCTTTTCACCGCGCTCGCGCGCCTTGCGGTTCCAGGCGTCGAAGCCCGAGCGCGGCATGTAAACCTCGCCCCGGACCTCGAGCAGGTCCGGCCAGTCACCCGGATTGAGCCGCAGCGGCACGGCGTCGATGGTGCGCACGTTGGCCGTGACGTTCTCGCCGCGCTCGCCGTCCCCGCGCGTGGCCGCCTGCGCCAGGCTGCCGTCCACGTAGGTGAGCGCTATGGCGAGACCGTCGAGCTTGGGCTCGGCGGTGTAGACGACCGTGTCGGTCTCCAACGTGTTGCGCACGCGCTGATCGAAATCCAGCACTTCCTGCTCGGCGAAGGCGTTGGCCAGCGATAGCATCGGCGTGGCGTGCCGCACCTCCTCGAAGCCGGCCGCCGCCATACCGCCGACGCGTTGCGTGGGTGAATCGGGGGTGACGAGTTCCGGCTGTTCGCGCTCGAGCTTTTCAAGTTCCCGCAGCAGCCGGTCGTACTCGGCATCCGGCACCTGCGGCTCGTTGAGGACGTAGTAGCGGTAATTGTGGTGTTCGATTTGCCGGCGCAGTTCTTCCGCCTGCCGCCGCGCGTCGGGCGCCGTCATGACGGCTCTTTCGCGCGCCTGTCATACTCGCGCAGCTCTTCCTTGATCTCCAGGGTTCGCTCGCGCGTCAGCGGTCGCCGGGATTCGTCGAGCAGGTCCGCGTGCAGCAATTCGGCAAGCCTGCGACTGGTCGCCAGCATCGCGTCCCACGCGTCGAGGGCCGCCCGCGGACCCGGCAGTGTCATGAAAACCGTCACACCGCGCGTTTCCAGCGTACTCCACGACGTCTTGTTGAAAGTTCCGGGCTTGGTCAGGTTGGCCATGCTGAAAAGCGGCCGCGGCGGATCGTTGTCATCGTTTTCGTCGATGCGGTGGAAGATGTCGTGGTAACCGAACACCAGGCCCGCCTTGATGGCGACGTCGAGCAATTCGACACCGGTGATGAGGTGGTTGTCGCGCGCCTGGACGAACAACGTGACGATCTTGTCCGGCAGCGGTGGCGGCGGCTCATCCGGCGGCTCTTCGGCGGGACCCAGGCTGGGCTCGACGCGGTCGTCGCCGGCGCGGGCGCCGCCGATGGGCAGTTCCGTCTGCTCGCCGTCGTCAGCCTGCTGTCCGTCACCGCGTTCTTCCCCGCCCCCCGAGCCGAACAACTTCGGCTCGCGTTTCGGCCGTGCCGGTTTGGCCCGTTTGCGCGAGGCCCTCGGCCTGCGTTTGTTGTCCGGTTTGCCCAGCAGAAAAATACCGGCCACGATGATCAGGCCAACGATGACGAGTATCCACCTGAAAGTCGTGATGTCCATCGCTAGGGCCTGTTAACACTATCCGAGTCGGTTCTGACGCTTGCCATTTTTCGTCTGGCAAGGCGGAGCGAGCGTGATGTAGCCCTGCTACCTGAGCGAGCGCCAACACAGCCAGGCGAAAAAATGGGTGCGTCCCTACGGGTTGTGGCTGAAACCGCCCCATCCTGCGTTTCTCGTCGTTCATTTGAAATCATCAAACTTCTCTCCTCGCGCCTTGACTGGGACGGTTTCAGTCACAACAGCACCGATTCAGATAGTGTTAGCAGGCCCTACTCTCCGGCAAGCCTGGCCGCTTCGTTGATGTCCACCTGCACCAGCCTCGACACGCCAGGCTCGCTCATGGTGACGCCGCTGAGTTGGTGCGCCAGTTCCATCGTGATCTTGTTATGCGTAACGACGATGAACTGGATGGACTCCGACATTTCCTTGACCATCTCCGTAAAGCGGGAGACATTGGCATCATCCAACGGTGCATCGACTTCGTCAAGCAGGCAGAACGGCGCCGGGTTCAGACGGAAGATGGCAAACACGAAGGAGACGGCCGTCAGCGCCTTCTCGCCGCCCGATAAGAGCTGGATGTTGCTGATGCGCTTGCCGGGCGGCCGCGCCATGATCGCGACGCCGGTGGTCAGCAGGTCGTCGCCGGTCAACTCGAGGTAGGCGTGGCCGCCGCCGAACAGGCGCGGAAACAACTCCTGGATGCCCTTGTTGACCTTCTCGAAGGTGTCCTTGAAACGCGTGCGGGTCTTGCGGTCGATGGTCTTGATGGCGTCCTCGAGCGTTTCCAGCGCCTTGACCAGGTCCTCGTGCTGGGCGTCCATGTACTCCTTGCGCTTGAGTTCCTCCTCGTACTCTGAGATGGCGGCCAGGTTGACCGGTTCCAGCCGCGTGATGCGCAGCCCGAGGCGTTCGAGCTTTTCCTGCCACTCGGCCTCGTCGGCTTCGTCGGGCAGATCGGCCGCCAGCGCCTCGATGTCCTGGCCCAGCTTTTCGACCTGCTGGCGCAGCGTGCGCGCGTTGAGTTCCAGTTCCTGCTGCTTCAGGCGCGCGTTCTCCAGCGCGCCGCGGATGCCTTCCATTTTCTGCACGGATTGTTGCCGCTTCGCATCCAGTTCACGGTATTGTTCTTCGAGTTGCTGCAGCTTGCCGCGCGCCTGCGTCAGGCGCTGCTCCACTTCGATGCGCTTTTGCAGCAAAGCATCCATTTCTTCGCGGTGTCGCTCCTGCGGGTCTTCGTCTTTGGCGACCTGCTCGCTGAGCGACAGAAAGCGTTGCTGCAGTTGACTGAACTGCGTGTCCATGCGCTCCAGGGACTGGCGCAGGGACTCGAGGCTGGCGCGCTGCGACTCGGTTTTCAGGGCCAGTTGGTGGCGCCGTTCCCGTGCTTCGCGCGTACTCGCCCTGGCCTTGTCACGGCCCTCCAGCAACGCCACCCGCTGGCGGTCCAGCGCTTGGCGCTCTTCCTCGGTCGTAGCCATCTTTTCCAGCACGGCGGCGAGTTCGGCCCGCCCGCGCTTGATCCGGGCCTCGTCCGCGTCCCGTTGTTGCCTCAGCGCAGCCGCTTCCTCGGCGACACGGCGCTGCCGCTCGCCCAGTTCCGAGATCCGCGTACGGCCAGCCTCGAGACGGCTCGAGAGGTCCGCGCTGTCGCGGTGCAGGGCATTGACCTGCTGCTGCAACTCACCGACCGACCGCTCCATTTCCTCCACGCTGGTGCGCTCGGCCCGGTTGGCCTGCTCGAGTTTGGACACTTGCCCGGTCAGCCGAGAGGTCTCCGCGGCCAGGGTCTTGATCTGCTGCTTGCGCTGCAGCTTGCCGGCCTGCCCGGAACGGCTGCCGGCCACCCGCAGCCAGCCGGGACCGAGCCATTCCCCCCGTTTCGTAATAACCGATTCATGCGGCCCGCAAGCGGCCGCGGCTTTTACCGCCGCGCTCAGCGACTCGGCCGTCCTGACGCGTTCGAGGCGGGCGCCGATGGCACGCGGCAGGCTGGCGCCGGCCGCGCCGGTCTTCTCCGCCAGGCTGCCCCTGGAAACTTCGCCGCCGCCGGCTTTGGCCGTGATCAACGTCAGTTCGACGCCATCCGGGTCGGCCGCCAACAGGTCGCCCAGGTCCGCCGCCAGCGCCGCCGGGTCGTCCACCAGGACCGATTCGAGCCAGAAGCCGAGCACCGTTTCCACGGCGGCTTCCCAGCCTTTCTCGACCTCCAGCTTCTCCAGCAGCCGCGGCGCCGAGGCCAGTCCGCTCTGCTGCAGCCACTCGAGGCTGCGGCCGCTTTCGCGCGCCGCCTGCTGCAGTGCCCTGAGGGATTCGAGCCGCCCCTCCAGGCGGCTGAGCTCGCCCTGCATTTCATGCTGCCTTTGCGTTTCTTCGCGCAGTTTTTCACGCCGTGATTTGAGTTCATCGCGGTTTTTGGCGAGCTGCTGCTGTTGTGCCGCCAGCGTCCGCGACACCTCCCGGTCTTTTTTCTCCAGCGTCTCGACATCGCTGCTCAGCGCCGCCGTGTCGATACCCTCGGTTTCCCGCTCCAGTTCCTGCAGGCGTTCGCCGGCCGCCTGCACGCGCTGCTCCAGCATCTCGATGCTGGCCCGCAGATGGTCCGCCTCGCGGTTCTGCTCGCTGCGCCTGGCGTGGTGCGCCTCCAGGCTCTCCTGCCACTTCTGCACCTCGGCTTCGGCCGCCTGCAGCTCGGCATCGGCGGCGCTCTCCTGCTTATTGGCCTCGGCCAGTTGCGGTTCGATCCCGGCCAGCTTCTGCGTCAGGTCTTCCACCTGGGCGCGGTCGAGCACCATGTGTTTTTCCATGTCCTGCAGCGCGCTGGAGGTTTCCTCGTATTCCTGCTTCTGCCGCGCCTGCAGGTCGCGCTGGTGCGCAATGTCCTGCTCGAGGCGGGCGATTTCGCTGCCGACCGAGTACAGTTCGGCCTGGACGTTGTTGAACGCTTCGGTGGCCGCGGCCTGCTGCTGGTGCAGTTCCTCCATGCCGGCTTCGGCGCGGCGCTGTTCCGCCAGCTGTTCCTGCAGCGCGGTTTCGTGGCCGCCGAGGCCGGTACGCCCCGCGGCCAGGTTTTCCTGCAGGTCGGACCACTTCAGCGCCAGCAGCCTGGCTTCCTGCTCGCGTTGCTGGTTTTTCAGCTTGCGGTAACGCTCGGCGGCCCGCGCCTGCCGCTTGAGCCGGCTCAAGTGTCCCGAAATCTCTTCGCGCAGGTCATTCAGGCGGTCGAGGTTTTCGCGCGTGCGCGCGATGCGGCGCTCGGTTTCCCTGCGCCGCTCCTTGTAACGGGAAATGCCGGCCGCCTCTTCGAGGTGGGAACGAATCTCGTCGGGGCCGGCGTCGACCACGCGGGAAATCATGCCCTGTTCGATGATGGAGTAGCTTTTCGAGCCCAGCCCCGTACCCAGGAACAGGTCGCGTATGTCCTTGCGGCGACAGCGCGTGCCGTTGAGCGCGTAATACGATACGCCGTCCCTGCCGACCTGGCGCTTGACCGAGATTTCGTTGTAGCCGGCGAATTCACCGGCGATACGGCCGTCCGAATTATCGAAGATGAGCTCGACGGTGGCGGTGCCCACCGGTTTGCGGGCGCTCGAGCCGGAAAAGATGACGTCAGCCATCGAGTCGCCGCGCAGCACCTTGGCCGAACCCTCGCCCATCACCCAGCGGACCGCGTCGATGATATTGGACTTGCCACAGCCGTTCGGACCGACGATGCCGGTCAGGTTGGTAGGTGCGCTGAAGGTGGTTGCATCCACGAAGGACTTGAAACCCGCCAGTTTGATTGCAGTCAGTCGCATCGATTGAATCTGTGGTCAGGGGTGAGTAAAGTTCTCTTCCAATTGTTGTTTTCCGGAGTCGGCCAATGGCGACGCAACCCAGTCGGGAACTGGAATGCTTTCCAAACCCCCAGCCCGCGCGGGATTATACCATCCGCATTCGCATCCCGGAGTTTACCTGCCTGTGCCCGAAGACCGGCCAACCGGACTTCGCGACGCTCCTTCTCGAGTATATTCCAGATCGGCAGTGCGTCGAGCTCAAATCCCTCAAAACCTACATCTGGAGCTTCCGCGACGAGGGCGCGTTTCACGAAGCGGTCACGAATAAAATCCTCGAGGACCTGGTGCGGGCCACCACGCCCCGCTTCATGCGCCTGACGGCCAGTTTCAACGTCCGCGGCGGCATCGACACGACCGTCATCGCCGAGCACCGCGCCCCTGGCTGGAAAGCGCTGCCGGCCGTCGATCTGCCCTGAGCCTTCGCACCGGCGCGCAGCCGACCGCCGCGGTTTGCAGGCTAAAGTTCATCGCTGCCAATGGCATCGATGCCCAGCGCGTGGATATAGGTCTGCATCAACGGCCCCAGGGCCGCGTAGATGGCGCGGTGCCGGGCCAGCTTGCTCATGCCGTTGAAATGCGAACTGACGATGCTGACGTGAAAGTGCCCCAGCCCGCTCCTGGCGGCAGCGTGACCGACGTGCAAATGACCCTGGTCCTCGACTTCCAGCAGCTCCGGCTCGAAGGCAGCTTCGAGCCGTTCCCGGATCTGTGCGATACGCTCGGCGGTCACTCAGCCCAGCACCCGGATAAACGGCCTGACGTCCACGTCATGGTAAACCCCGGCTGCCCGATATGGGTCGGCCTCGGCCCAGTCGCGTGCGTCGTCCAGCGATTCGAACTCGGCGACGATCATCGACCCGCTGAACCCCGCCGGGCCAGGATCGGGTGAGTCGATCGCGGGCATCGGGCCGGCCAGCAACAGCCGCCCCTGCTTTTGCAGGGCCTGCAAACGCTCGAGGTGTTGCGGGCGCGCCTGCCGGCGCGCTTCGAGACTGTCCTCGCGATCCTGGGCGTAGATCAGGTACCACATGCGACAAATTCCATTCCAACTGCCCGAGAGTGTACCTGAACGATGGCTTTTGTCACCCCCGAGGTCGACGTCATCCCGGGGCCGCAAGCGACGTCAGGTGAGCGCGGCCGAGGCCATACAGCCGTCGGGAACGGATGCCGAGCGTGCAGGACGCCTCGAGCGTGCCCCGGAAGCGGCTACCCGGCGGCGCCACAATGGATACGCGCCTGCGCGAACGGCGCCGGGTGAGCGCGGCCGGGGCCGTGCATCCGTCGGGAACGGATGCCAAGCGCGCAGGATGCCTCGAGCGTGCCCCGGAAGCGGCTACCCGGCGGCGCCACAATCAACACGTGCCTGCAGGGGCGGCGCCGGCAGTGCGCGACCGGGGCCGTGCATACGTCAGGAACGGATGCCGAGCGCGCAGGACGCCTCGAGCGTGCCCCGGGAGCGACTGCCCGGCGGCGTCACAAGCGATGCGCGCCTGCAGGGGTGGCGCCGGCAGTGCGCGACCGGGGCCGTGCATCCGTCGGGAACGGATGCCGAGCGCGCAGGATGCCCCGAGCGTGCCCCGGGAGCGACTGCCCGACGGCGCCACAATGGATACGCGCCTGTGCGAACGGCGCCGGGTGAGCGTAGCCGGGGCCGTGCATCCGTCGGGAACGGATACCGAGCGTGCCCCGGAAGCGGCTGCCCGGCGGCGCGCAATGGCCGCGTAATCCGAAAACGTCCACCACCGGATTCCAGGAGTTTCCGCATTCGCGGAAATGATGTTCTTCCACGGGGACAACGTTCTTGCACAAAAACGATGCCATTCCGTGTGCGTCTCACCGGTTTTTTTGCGCTAAAATGTAAGACTTATGAGCGAATGCCTCGAAATCTCGACCCACGCCGTCAAACCGCGCCACGTGGAGCACATGGTCGCGGTGCTGGTGCGCGGGGGGCTGATCGCCTACCCCACCGATTCGGGTTACGCCCTGGGCTGGCGCGCCAACAACCGCCAGGCCCGCAGCCGCGTGGTGCGGCTGCGGCAACTCAACCGCCACCACCATTTTACCTATTGCTGCCGCAGCCTCTCCGATATCAGCAGGCTCTGCAAGATGCACAATTCCAACCACCGGCTGATCCGGCGGCTGACACCCGGCCCGTACACCTTCGTTCTGCCCTCCACCAGCAACGTGTCGCGCAACGCACAACTCGACAACCGGCGCACGATTGGCGTGCGCATCCCGGACCATGCCTTGGTCCAGGCCTTGCTCAAGAGCCTCGACGAACCGCTCCTGAGTTCGTCGCTGATACTGCCCGACCCCGAGGGCCGGATCATGGACAGCGGCGACCTCTACGACGAGGTGTATGGCCAGGTCGACCTGTTCGTCGACGCCGGTTACTGCCCGCTGGAGCCAACCACGCTGATCGACCTGACCGGCGCACAGCCGGAAGTGCTGCGTCAGGGGCTGGGCGTGGTAGACTTTCTGTGACACAACAGCCTGCCGGATCTGACGTGAAGAATTGCGACAATACCGGGACGGACCGGGTTTCCGGCTTCGACTTGGAGGGTGAAATCCGTTGATCGACCCGCTGCAACACAGGGACGACGGTTCCGCCCACCAGGAGGAAATGCCGTTCGCCATCGTGCAGGGCCAGCCGGTCACGCAGTTGCCGCAAGACCTCTATATTCCGCCCGATGCACTGGAAGTCATCCTGGAAGCCTTCGAGGGCCCGCTGGACCTGTTGCTGTACCTGATCCGCCGGCAGAACCTGGACATCCTCGACATTCCCATTACCGAGATCACCACGCAGTACATCGAGTACATCGGCATGCTGCAGGACCTGCAGTTCGAACTGGCGGCCGAATACCTGGTGATGGCAGCGATACTGGCCGAGATCAAGTCGAGGATGCTGTTGCCGCGGCCTTCCGCGGAGGACGGCGACGAGGAAGACCCGCGGGCCGAGCTGGTCCGGCGCCTGCAGGAATACGAGCGCTTCAAACAGGCGGCCGAGGAGCTCGACGAGCTGCCGAGGCTCGAACGGGACTTTGCCGTGGCTGGAGCCTTCGTGGAAGACAAGTCGGTGGTCCGGCTGCCGCCGCAGGTGGAGTTGAACGACCTGCTCTTCGCCCTCAAGGAAGTCATGGGCAGGGCCGAGCTTTTCACGCGCCACCAAATCGACCAGGAGCCCCTGTCGGTGCGCGAGCGCATGTCACGTATCATGCAGAGCCTGCGCGAAAACCCCTACCTCGAGTTCCAGCGCCTGTTCGATGCCGAGGAGGGCCGCATGGGCGTCGTGGTCAGCTTTCTGGCGCTGATGGAGCTGAGCCGTGAGCGGCTGGTGGACCTGGTCCAGCACGAACCCTTCGGGCAGATTTACATCAAGGCGCCCTGACCCGGAAGCAGGCCGGGCAGCCGCGTAATGAACGACGAGGACAGGCACGAGAAATGGCAGTGACAGCGAAGGTCGAGGGCGAACAGCTCAAGAAAATCCTGGAGGCGGCGTTGCTGGCCGCCGGTGAGCCGCTGTCACGGCTGCAGCTCGGCGACCTGTTCGAAGACGAGGAACGCCCCAGCGAAGGCCAGATCGGCAAGGCCCTGGAGCAGCTCGGCCAGGATTGCGCCGAACGCGGCATCGAACTGAAGCAGGTCGCCAGCGGCTACCGCATGCAGGTCAGGCAGGACCTGCACCCCTGGGTATCGAGGCTGTGGACGGAACGGCCGCAGCGCTATTCGCGGGCCCTGCTGGAAACGCTCGCGCTGATTGCCTACCGCCAGCCGATCACGCGCGGCGAGATCGAGGCGGTCCGCGGGGTATCGGTCAGCACCAACATTATCCGCACGCTGCAGGAGCGCGAGTGGATCCGGGTCGTCGGCCACCGCGACGTGCCCGGCAAACCCGCGCTCTTCGGCACCACCAAGGCGTTTCTGGATTACTTCAACCTGGAAAACCTCGACGACTTGCCGACGCTCGCCGAGATCCGCGACATGGACAACCTCGAGCCCGAGCTGGATCTCGAAGGCCCCCCGCCCGGCGACGATGAAAACCCTGCCGAGGCGGCCAGCGAGGAAGCCCCGGCCGCTGAGCGGCACGACGGTGACGAAGACCGCGGCGACCAGGAGACAGGGTCCAATTAAGGAACGTTTGCAAAAAGTCCTGGCCGGCGCCGGCCTCGGTTCCCGGCGGGCGCTGGAGCGCCGTATCGAAGCGGGCGAGATCAAGGTCAACGGGGCCGCCGCCGAGCCCGGAACGCTGGTGCAGGCAGGCGACCGCGTTAGTCTCGACGGCGCTGACTGGACCGTCGTTGCCGGGCGCAGCGAGCAACGCAGCCTGGTCTATAACAAGCCGCTGGGCGAGATCACCAGCCGCTCGGACCCGCAGGGGCGGCCCACGGTATTCGACCGCCTGCCCCGGCTCCGGGGTGCGCGCTGGATCGCGGTCGGGCGTCTCGACATCAACACGACCGGCCTGCTGCTGCTGACGACCGACGGTGAGCTCGCCAACGCCATGATGCATCCCTCCGGCAAGGTGGACCGCGAGTACGCCTGCCGCATCTTCGGCGAAGTCAGCCCCGAGCAACTCGAGCGGCTCAAGACCGGTGTCATGCTGGACGACGGGCCGGCCAACTTCAGCGATATCGTGGCGTCCGGCGGCGGCGAGGGCAACCGCTGGTATCACGTCACGCTGATGGAGGGCCGCAATCGCGAGGTCCGCCGCCTGTGGGCCTCGCAGGGCGTCACCGTCAGCCGCCTCAAGCGCGTGCGCTACGGCGCGGTCTTCCTGCCCAAGCGCCTGCGCATGGGCCAGTGGCACGAACTCAGCGCGGCGGACCACCGGGTCCTGCGCGAGGACGTGGGCCTGGGGCCGTTACCGATGCGCCTGGGCCTGCAGGCGGATAAAGGCCACCGCCAGGCGGACGCACGCAAACGGTCGCACAAAAAAAAGACCCGCGCAAAAGCAGGCCCATCACACAAGCGTTCGCCGCGCGGACGGAAACCTGGTAACTCCCGGTAACCCCATCGAGGCCACCCGGTTCCGCGGAAACGACGTGTCTGTACAGACGACGCCGGGAGAGCGCGGCCGGAGCCGTGCATCCGTCAGGAACGGATGCCGAGCGCGCAGGACGCCTCGAGCGTGCCCCGGGAGCGACTGCCCGGCGGCGTCACCATGAATACGGGCCTGCAGGGGCGGCGCCGGCAGAGCGCGGCCGGGGCCGTGCATCCGTCGGGAACGGATGCCGAGCGCGCAGGAGGCCTCGAGCGTGCCCCGGGAGCGACTGCCCGGCGGCGTCACAATGAACACGGGCCTGCAGGGGCGGCGCCGGGAGAGCGCGGCCGGGGCCGTGCATCCGTCGGGAACGGATGCCGAGCGCGCAGGACGCCTCGAGCGTGCCCCGGGAGCGACTGCCCGGCGGCGTCACAAGCGATGCGCGCCTGCAGGGGTGGCGCCGGGAGAGCGCGGCCGGGGCCGTGCATCCGTCGGGAACGGATGCCGAGCGCGCAGGACGCCTCGAGCGTGCCCCGGGAGCGACTGCCCGGCGGCGTCACCATGAATACGGGCCTGCAGGGGTGGCGCCGGGAGAGCGCGGCCGGGGCCGTGCATCCGTCAGGAACGGATGCCGAGCGCGCAGGAGGCCTCGAGCGTGCCCCGGGAGCGACTGCCCGGCGGCGTCACAAGCGATGCGCGCCTGTACGGGTGGCGCCGGGACGACGCGCCTCTCAGGCCAATGATATCAGCCGGCGTTGTAGATGGTTCCGCCGTCTTCGCGGTATTGTTCGAGTACGGCGGCAGCCTGCTTTTGCAGGACCCGGGTTTGCACGACCAGCCCGCGCCGCTGCAATAACTTGACCCAGTCCGCCGGTTTCCTGCCCTCGTTGAAGCCGGCTGCCTCGGCATCCTTCTTGGCGGCGCCGCACACCAGGCTCTTGGCGCCGGACCAGGGAATGGCGCCGAAGCACATGGCGCACGGTTCGCAGGAGGTGACGAGCTGCATCGTTCCGCGTTCGGACAGGTCCCAGGCGCCCACCGCGATCTGCGCCAGCGACAACGCGACGATCTCGGCGTGGGCCACCGAGAGACCCGACGTGGTAACCAGGTTGACACCCACCGACACCAGCGACTTGCTGTCCTCGTCCACGACCAGCGCGGCGAACGGCCCGCCGGTTTGCCGCCGCACGTTCTCGGCCGCCAGGGCGATGGCGAGCTGCATGCGTTGCGAGATGCTGTCGATGGGATCGGACCAGCGCTCGACGAATGGGAGCACCCAGGCGGGCAGTTCAATTTGGCAGCGGCGGGTCAGTTTCATTGCCCGGTGCAGCCTCTCTGGCGAACGATCTCGTACAGGCAAATCCCGGTGGCGACCGACACGTTCAGACTTTCGACCCGCCCCGCCATCGGAATGCGCACCAGGTAATCGCACGATTCCCGGGTAAGCCGCCGCAGGCCGCTGCCTTCACCGCCCATGACCAGCCCCAGCGGCCCGCGGAGATCGGCCTGGTACAGCTCGTCCGCCGCCTCTTCGCTGGTGCCGGCGAGCCAGATGCCGTGGCTTTTCAATGCACGCAGCACGCGCGCGAGATTGGTCACCTGCATGATGGCCAGGGTCTCGGCGGCACCGCTGGCGGCCCTGCGAACGACCGGCGTGATACCCACGGAACGGTCCTTGCACAATATGACCAGTCCGACCCCGGCTGCCTCCGCCGTGCGCAGGCAGGCGCCGAGGTTGTGGGGATCCTGCACACCGTCGAGTACCAGGATCAGCGCGTCGCTGCCGAGCCCGTCCAATATGGCCTGCAAGCGCGCTTCCGCGACCAGGTTGCCGGCGCCAAAGCCTGCCACCGCGCCCTGGTGCTTTTGCCCCTGCGCCAGGCGGTCGAGTTCGTTGGGCGGGGTCTTGATCACTTTGATGCCCGCACTCGCGGCGAGCGTTTCGATTTCCGCCAGGCGCTTGTTGCGGCTGCCCTCCGCCAGGCGCAGCCAGTGTATGTCCGCGGCGGCCGCTTTCAGCGCGGAGCTGACGGCGTGAATTCCGATCAACAGGTGTTCTTTACCCGCCAAGCCTCACTCCGCCAGCTCAAAATCAATTTTGCGCTCGTCGATGCTGACCTGCAGCACGCGCACACGGACGCGGTCGGCCAGCTGGAACACGCGGCCCTGGCGTTCACCGGTCAAGCGGTGGGCGACGGGATCGAAATGGTAGTAATCGTTGCTCAGGCTGCTGACGTGGACCAAGCCGCTGATATTGCCGTAGTCCAGTTCGACGAACAGGCCGAACGAGGTCACGCCGCTGACCAGTCCGTCGAAAACGTCGCCGACGTGGTTTTCCAGGTAAGCGCATTTGAGACGGTCGATCACGTCCCGTTCCGCCTCCTCGGCGCGGCGCGCATTGTAGGAGCAGTGCGCACACATGTCCGCCATGGTGTCAGCGCTGTAGGCGTAGTCGGCGGCCTTGCGCCCCGCCAGCTGGTGATGGATGGCGCGGTGCACCAACAAATCGGCGTAACGCCGGATGGGCGACGTGAAGTGGGTATAGGCATCGAGGGCGAGGCCGAAGTGTCCCTCGTTCTTGACCTGGTAGGCCGCCAGGCTTTGCGCGCGCAACAGCACGGCCATGACGAGGCGCTCGTCCGGGCGGCCCTGCACCTGCTGCACGACGGCTTCGAAATCCTTCGGTTTCGGCTGGCCGCGCCAGGGCACGCGCAGGCCCTGGCCGCGCAGGAATTCCTCGAGGGACTCGAGCTTCGTCGCCGGGGGCGGCGCGTGGACCCGGTAAGGCGAGGGCAGCTTGTGCGTCAGCAGAAAGCGCGCGGCCTCGATATTGGCGAGGATCATGCACTCCTCGATCAGCAGGTGGGCGTCGTTACGCGGTTGCGGCACGAGTCCCGTGACCGCACCGCGTTGATCGAAGCTGAAACTGAACTCGTTGCTCTCGAAGTCGATGGCCCCGCGTTGCAGCCGCGACTTGCGCAGGGCCTTGTAAAGGCCGTGCAGGTCGTCCAGGTTCTGTCTGATTGGCGCCTGATTGACCTGCTTTTTGAGCGTGCCGCCCTCCAGGTAGCCCGCCACCTGCTGATACGTCAGGCGCGCCGCCGAGCGCATCAGCGCCGGCACGAAGCGCGAGCGCCCGACCTTGCCGTCGTCGTTCACGGTCATTTCACAGGCGAGGCAAAGCCGGTCGACCTCGGGCTTCAGTGAACACAAGCCGTTCGAGAGCGCCTCCGGCAACATCGGGATGACGCGGTTGGGGAAATACACCGAGGTGGCCCGGTGGCTGGCCTCGCGGTCCAACGCCGTGCCGGGACGGACATAGCTGGCGACATCGGCGATGGCCACGATCAGGCGCCAGCCATTTTGCTGGCGGCGCGCGTACACCGCATCGTCGAAATCGCGCGCGTCGGCGCCGTCGATGGTCACCAGCGGCAGGTCGCGCAGATCCCGCCGCTCCGCCTTCATCGCCTTGCTCACCTCGGCGCCGATGGCATTCGCCTCGGCTTCGGCATCCTGCGGCCATTCGAACGGCAGCCCATGGCTGTGAATGGCAATCTTGGTGGCCATGCCCGGCGCCCCGGCCTGCCCCAGTATCTCCGTGATCCGGCCGATCGGCGGCTTGTAGGCCGTCGGCGGGGAGACGATCGCGGCCACCACGACCTGGCCGGGCCGGGCCCCAAGCGCGTCTTTGAGCGGTACGATGACGTCCTGATTGATGCGCGGCTCGTCCGGGACCACCAGCGCGACGCCGTTTTCCTCGACGTAGCGGCCGACGATGCACTCGTTGGCGCTCTCCAGCACCTCGACGATCATGCCCTCGCGGCGGCCCCTGCGATCGGAGCCGGTGCAGGACGCCAGCACGCGGTCGCCATGCAACACCTTGCGCATTTCCCGCGAGGACAGGTAGAGGTCGTCGCCGCCGTCGTCGGGAATGACGAAGCCGAAGCCGTCCGCGTGGCTGCTGACCCGGCCCCTGACCAGGTCCATGCGTTTGGGTATGCCGAAGGCGTTGCGCCGGTTCTGGAAAAGCTGGCCATCGCGCACCATGGCCCGCAAGCGGCGGCGCAGTATCTCCCGACTGTCGTCGGATTCGACGCCCAGCAGCGACACGATCTCCTTGATCTGCAGGAGCTTGCCGTGTTTTTCCAGGGCTTCGATCAACTCGGCCCGCGAAGGTGCGGGAGCCTGGATCTTTTCATTGCGGGATGATTTTTTGCGTCGGGATTTGTCTGCGCCCAAGTGCTTGTCCTTAATATTGAATGTAACTGCCCATTGTACCGTGAGTTGCCCGAAGTGTCGCTCTGGTGGCCACACCGGTAATCCCGGGAACCGGGAGCGGAGCCCACCGGGGCCGCCACGGGTCCCAGGCAAAGCCGGGGAGGCGCCTGCGCGCGCGGATCGCCGCTGCTCGGCTCGATTGCGAACGAACACCGACACGACGCGGCCTTGCGCGTCGGTTCTTATTGACACCCACCAGTGAAATCGGTAGAGTGCGCTGCGGTTCGGGAGTTCCCCCTTTGCTTCCAGACCGACGGGCTGAGGACCCCCCTTTCCTCGGCCCACCTGCCGAGGTGGCGGAATTGGTAGACGCGCTGGCTTCAGGTGCCAGTGAGCGATTAGCTCGTGGAGGTTCAAGTCCTCTCCTCGGCACCATTTCAGGTGCAACCCAAGACCCACACAAGACCGCGCCAATCTTACGTTTCAGAATGTCCGCGCCGTTTTAACCTGTCTGGAGCAGGTCCCGAGCAGGCCCCAAAAATGGAGCGCCAATCGGGCGCGGGTCCATGGCTCGGACCATAAACCTTTGCGCGCCAGGTGCTGATAATTTTTAGAGAAAATTCATTTTTTTGTTAATTTGCGCTCAAAACTGTTATTATTTGCCTTGGCCCTCAAAACAAAAAGGGGGGGCCAACTCAAGGATGTTTGGCTATTAAAAGGGAGTTATTCTTATGAAGGCTTTAGTCTATGGGCCGGTTCTGGCCCTGTTTTCGGTTCTGTTTTTTTCATCTTCGACCGCGTTCGCCGACGCTGCCGTCATCATTGATTTCGATGGCTGCAGCCTTCTCAACGGTGACGGCAACGCTGTCGTCCTGACCGATCAAGCTGTAACGATCACGGCGCAAAGCAACCAGGATAATTACAATCAAATTTGCACTGCTGATGTTGCACCGCCCTCCACCGGCCACGCTGCGGTTTTCAATACCGACAACACCGGGGGAGCCGAATGTGCAATCGTCATCAATGCTGACAGAGAAACGGTTTCAACCACCGACTGGCATGAAGTGGTCAGCGCCAGCGGCAAGGCCAAGCTGCTCTGTCACTTCCATAACTGACAGCGAACCAGACCGGTAAACGGTTGAATCCGCCCTGCCAAAGGGGCGGGTTCAGCCTGTTGTCGCCGTTGCCATTACCGATTGCCGGAAGCGTTGGGGCCCAGGCAAGATTACCCATCCGGGCCTGAATCAGGCGGTAAACAGGTCGTGCAGGACGATGTTCTCGCAGCGGTCGGGCCCGGTCGAGACCATGTGCACCGGCGCCCCGCACAGCTCCGCCATCGCCTCGAGATAGGCGCGCGCATTGGCGGGCAGGTCCTCGATGCGGGTTGTGCCGCGGGTGCTTTCACTCCAGCCCGGAAAGGACTCGTACTCGACTTCGAGGTCCTTCCAGTCATCGGCGTTCAGCGGCGGTACCGTCAGGCGCTCGCCGTCAAGGCGGTAGGCGGTGGCCACCCGGATCGTTTCGACGCCGTCGAGCACATCGAGCTTGGTCACGCAGAACCCGTCCAGGCCGTTGAGGTTCGCGGCCCTGCGCAGCGCCACGCTGTCCAGCCAGCCGCATCGCCGCGGCCGGCCGGTGGTGGCGCCGAACTCGGCGCCGCGCTCGGCGATGCCCGCACCGGTTGCGTCGAACAACTCGGTCGGAAACGGGCCTGACCCGACCCGGGTCGTGTAAGCCTTGGTGATGCCGAGCAC
This sequence comes from uncultured Gammaproteobacteria bacterium, assembly GCA_963774415.1. GTDB lineage: Bacteria > Pseudomonadota > Gammaproteobacteria > Xanthomonadales > SZUA-36 > SZUA-36. The sequence goes on from CAVZEU010000002.1 coordinate 24,023, forward strand.
GTAGTCGATCGCGTCGGGACCAATGCCGGTGCCGGTGCAAACCGCGCCGACGGTGGTGTTGGATGACGTCACGAAGGGGTAGGTGCCGTGATCGATGTCGAGCATGCTGCCCTGTGCGCCCTCGAAAAGGATGCGTTTGCCGGCCGTCCTGAGGTCGTGCAAGCGCCCGCTGACATCGGCGACGAGATCGGCGAAACAGGCCCCGAGCTGCAGGACGTCGTCCAGGACCCTGTCCGCCGACAGCGACTGTGCGCCAAGATAGTGCTCGAGAACGAAATTGTGGTAATCCAGCGCTTCGTCGAGCTTCTCGCGCAAACGGTCGTGGTTGCAAAGATCCGAAACCCGGATTCCGCGGCGCGAGACCTTGTCTTCGTAGGCCGGCCCGATGCCGCGGCCCGTGGTGCCGATCGCCCGCTCCCCGCGGGCCTGTTCGCGCGCCTGGTCCAGCAGTTCGTGATAGGGCATGATGACCGGGCAGGCCGGCGAGATGCGCAAACGTGAGCGAACGTCGACTCCCAGCGCCTCCAGTGTCTCGGTTTCCTTTTTCAACTCTTCCAGCGAGAGCACGACGCCGTTGCCGATCAGACATTCGGAGCCTGCGTTCAGAATGCCGGAGGGCACCAGGTGCAGTACCGTTTTCCTGCCGTCCACGACCAACGTGTGTCCGGCGTTGTGACCCCCCTGGAAACGCACGACGGCGTCCATGTCGCGGGACAGCAGATCGACGATTTTGCCTTTTCCCTCGTCCCCCCACTGGGTTCCCAGCACAACGATGCTTTTAGCGGTCATCTAGATAATATCCATTCATTTGAACAGCGGGCTTTTCTGCGAACCCGGGGGCGCCCGGACGATTTCGGGCCTGCGAATTGTAATGCAAATCCTTTGCCAGGGGGCGATGAAAAGCGGTCCTCGGTGCACTCGGTCCGGCTCGTTGCCTGGCTGCTGCATGCCGCATACGAGGGGCTCAGAGACTCCATAACAACAGCGCGCCGAGCAGCAGGCTGGCCATGCCGGCCGTGCGTACGCCGCGGGTCCCCAGTTTGGCCGCATTGCGCATCACTTTTATCCAGGCCGACGGCGCCAGGCTCGGCAGCAGGCCTTCGAGAATCAACACCAGCGCCAGCGCTGTCAGCAAATCTTTTAGCATGTCATCGAGGCCGGCCTGACCGGTGTTACTTTTTCAGCCCATCCGTGCCGAAATAATCGAAGAACTCGGACCCCGGGTCGAGCACCAGCGTATCGCGATTGCCGCCGAACGCCTTCCTGTAAGCCTGCAGACTGCGGTAGAAGCGGTAAAACTCTTCGTCCTGCCCGTAGGCCGCCGCATATATTTCCGTGGCCTTTGCATCGCCCTGGCCGCGAACCACCTCGGCGTCCCGTTCGGCGTCGGCGAGAATCACCTTCACCTGCCGATCCGCGTCGGAACGAATTTTTTCGGACTCTTCCTTGCCCTCGAAACGGTACAGGTTGGCCGCCTTCTGCCGGTCCGCCCGCATGCGGTTGAAGACCGACTCGCGCACGTCATCCGGCAGTTCGATGCTCTTGATACGCACGTCCACGACGTCGATACCGAATTCCTCGGCTGCCTTGTTGGCCGCCTTGGCGACCGCCTGCATCGTCGAGACGCGCTGCTCGGACACGACCTCTCCCAGCGTCCGCGCCGCAATCTGGTTGCGAATGCGGTCGCTGACGATACCGTGCAGCCGGTTCAGCGCGATCGCTTCATTGCCCTCGGTCGAGGTGTAAAAACGTGACACGTCCGTTATTCGCCACTTGACGAACGAGTCCACGCTGACGTACTTCTGCTCGGAGGTCAGCATCAGTTCGGGCGCGGTATCGAGCGTCAGGATGCGCTTGTCGAACTTGCGGATGTTGTTCACAAACGGCCATTTCACGTGCAGACCCGGCTGGTAATCGAAACGCACGATCTTGCCGAGCTGGAACCGGATCGCATACTCGGTTTCGTTGACCGTGAACAGGCTCGACAGGGCGAATCCGCCCAAAACGACCAGGATCACCCATAGCAGCGGTCTGTTCATCGTCTTGCCTCCCGCGTCGCTGAACGGCCGTCATTGTCGGGTGCGGATTTACCGGTTCGGTTCGATTGCGGCGACTGCACCGGCGGCGGCATTTTCGACCCGGCGGCGGCGGACTGATCCAGCGGCAGGTAAAGTATGTTGCCGCTCGAATCCACGTCGATGAAAACCTTTCGGTTTTTCGACAGGACCTCTTCCATCGTGTCGAGGTAGAGACGCCGCCGCGTGACTTGCGGGGCCGCCTTGTATTGCGCCAGTACCAGGTTGAAACGCTGGCTTTCACCCTCGGCCTTGGCGATCGTGGCCGCCTTGTAGCCCGCCGCCTCCTGGGTAATGCGCGCCGCCTTGCCGCGTGCCTCGGGGATGACGCTGTTGACGTGCACATTGGCTTCCTGGATATAGCGTTCCCGGTCTTCGCGGGCCCTGATCACGTCGGAATAGGCCTCCCTGACCTGCGACGGCACATTGACGTCGACCAGGTTGAACTGCGTTATCTGCAGGCCGGCCTGGTACAGGTCCAGCGTGTCCTGCAGCACCTGCTGCGTCTCCAGGCGGACCTTGGTCCTGGCGTTGCCCTCGAGTATCGCATCGAGCTTGTTGGTGCCGGTCGCTTCGCGCAACGCGCTTTCGGCCGCTTTTCGCAGCGTTATTTCCGGATCACGTACCTGGAACAGGAACTTCTTCGCATCGTTGATGCGGTACTGGACCTTGTAGGTGAACTCCACCAGGTTTTCATCCTCGGTCAGCATGTGACCGCGGTCCTCGGCCACCCTGACGTTGCTGATGTTGACCTTAGTGACTTTTTCGAAAGGGCGCGGCAGCGTCAGGTTGATGCCGGGCTGCAGGGTGCGCGTGAACTTGCCGAAACGCTGCACGACGCCGCGTTCCGCCTGGTCGATGACGTGCACGGAGTCCCAGGCCACCCAGAATATGATCAGTAACAACACCAGCGAAAACGCCCCGCCGCCGCCGCGGCGCTCGCCCGCGGGGCGCTTGCCGCCCCCGCCGCCCCCGAACAACGACTGCAGGCGCCGGCTCACGCTGCGAAAGACCTCTTCCAGGTCCGGTGGCTGCTGATCGCCTGATTTCCAGGGGTCTTTATCGCCGTTTCCGGGTTCTTTCCAGGGCATCGGGTTCTCCACTCAAGGGTGTGTTTGGGTAGTCATTCAGTCAGGAACTGGTTGCCAGCAAGCCGCCTGTCGATACGCGGGGCTTTTCATGCCTGTGATATCTCCATTTTAGGTGTGGCGTTGCCGGGCAGCAAGTGCCGATGGTTACGGTCACAACAGGGATTCGCGCACCAGCAGGCCCGCATCGCCCGGCAAGCGGCCCAGCTGTTCGGCGTCGTGCCGCGACAGGTCGACCTTGAGCAGCCAGCAGCCGTCGTCGCCGATTTTCTCTTCGCTCACCGCGCCCAGGTCGAACAGCGTCGAACGCAGTTTCGCGTGCCGGCCAGCAAGCGTAATCCAGCGACGGATACGCTCGCCACTGAGGCGCTGCGCAATGGCGTCCTGCAACTGCTCCAGGCCGGACCCGGCTAAGGCGGAGACATCGATGCGCTCGACCTGGCCGCTGGCGTCGAGCTGCGTCACCGGCTCGCGTCCCAGCCGGTCGATCTTGTTGTAGACGCGGACCCGCGGCAAGCCGCCGGCGCCGACCTGCTCCAGGACCTCTTCGACATCCTGGGCCCGCTGCTGGTGAAAAGGGTCGGAGGCGTCGATGACATGCAGCAGCAGGTCGGCCTCCCGCGTTTCCTGCAGCGTGGCGTGAAACGCCGCCACCAGTTCGTGCGGCAGGTCCCTGACGAACCCCACGGTGTCGACCAGCAGCACCTGCCCGCCTTGCCCCTGGTTCAATTGCCGTATGGTCGGGTCCAGCGTCGCAAACTGCATGTTGCGGGTATCGACGCTGGCCGCCGTCAAGGCGTTGAACAAGGTCGATTTTCCGGCATTGGTGTAACCCACCAGGGCCACGCTGAAAACTTTGGCGCGTACGCGCCTGCGCCGGCTTTGCGTGCGCTGACGCCTGACTTTGTCGAGCCTGTCCTTCAGGTAGCCGATGCGGCGCCCGATCAGGCGCCGGTCGGTCTCGAGCTGCGTTTCACCCGGTCCGCGCAGGCCGATGCCGCCCTTTTGCCGCTCCAGGTGCGTCCAGCCCCGGACCAGGCGCGTCGACAGGTGCCGCAACTGGGCCAGTTCAACCTGCAGCTTGCCCTCGTGAGAGCGCGCCCGCTGCGCGAAGATATCCAGGATCAGCGCGCTTCGGTCGAGCACGCGGCACTGGCACTGGCGTTCGATATTTCGTTCCTGGATCGCGGTCAGGGGTTGGCTGACCAGGACCAGGCTGGCTCCCGTCGCGGTGATCTTTTCGCCCAGTTCGTCAATTTTTCCGCTGCCGACAAAAAACCGCGCGTCCGGGCGTTCGCGCGGTGCTGTCAGGACGGCGGCGATTTCAACGTCGGCCGAGCGGCACAACTCCTCGAATTCATCCAGGGATTCCGGACCCGTTTGCGCAAGTACCGGGTGAAGTATGACGGCGCGGTCGCCCCGGTCGGCCCTTTCCAACAAATTCGCTTACCCTTCGTCCTCTTCGAATACGCTGACGTTGCGGGCGGGTACCACGGTCGAGATTGCGTGTTTGTAGATCATTTGGCTGACTGAATTCTTCAGCAGCACGACAAACTGATCGAAGGATTCGACCTGGCCCTGTAACTTGATTCCATTGACGAGATAGATAGCCACGGGTACGCGTTCACGACGCAATGCGTTCAAGAACGGTTCTTGTAATGATTGACCCTTTGACACGGCTGTTCCTCCTAGGCTTTTCTTGTAATGTCCGATTGCTAATGGAACTAATGTACATGGGTACTAGGACGCTACGCTTCAAGGAAACCCTGCAAAGCGCGCATCAATTCTTCCCGCACCCCAACTGCCTGTAAATTATACCATATGGCCGAGGCATCACGCCGCAACCATGTGAGCTGCCTCTTGGCCAGTTGCCGACTGGCGGCAACGGCCTTCTCGCGCGCCTCGCCGAACGCGGTTTTCCCGTCCAGGAAGTCCCAGAACTGGCGGTAGCCGACCGCGCGCATGGACGGCAAATCCCGGTGCAGATCAGGGCGAGTATACAGGCTTTTCATTTCCTCGATGAAGCCGTTTTCGAGCATGTCGTTAAAGCGCGCCTCGATCCGCCGGTGAAGCAGGCTGCGAGGCTCGGGCGCGACGATGATCTTGTGCAGCCGGTAAGGCAGCTTCTGACCGGCAGACGCGGCCTGGAGCCCGCTCATCGTCGAGCCGGTGAGGCGGATCACCTCCAGCGCCCGCTGGATGCGTTGCGGGTCGTTCGGGTGGATGCGCGCGGCCGCCTCGGGGTCCTGCTTGCGCAAGGTCTCGTGCATCGCCGGCCAGCCGATTGCCGTCGCTTCCTGTTCCAGTTGCGCACGCACGGCCTCGTCGGCGGCGGGCAGTTCGGAAAGACCGTGTTCGAGCGCGTGGAAATACAGCATGGTGCCGCCGACCAGCAGCGGCACCCTGCCCGCGGCGCGGATGGCGCGCATTTCCCGCAGGGCGTCCTCGCGAAATTCCGCCGCCGAATAGCTTTCAGCGGGGTCGCGTATGTCGATTAACCGGTGGGGCGCCCGCGAGAGCGTTGCAGCATCCGGCTTGGCGGTGCCGATATCCATGCCCCGGTAGACCAGCGCGGAATCGACGCTGATGATCTCCAGCGGGAAACGCTCGCACAACTCGAGCGCCAGCCCGGTTTTGCCGGCCGCGGTCGGCCCCATCAGGAACACGGCGGGCGGCGGCCGCATCGACTTGGCGGATTGAGCGTTCAGGCTTTCAGCCCGCATCTTGCACTGGACAGTAGTTCATTTCGCGCTCCCACCCAGCGGCCCTGCGGGCTACCCGCACAGGCGTCCCGTTCCGGCGGGGTCGGCCTGACAGGGCGTCGCGCCCTGGGCGGCCTGTAATGGGCCTCCCGCCCATTACACCCCTGAACGGTGCGCCCGTGCGGCGCTTCCAGGTCGCCCGAAATGAACTGCCGGCTAGTGCGTTCATTGGCCCAGGCGATGAAACCCGCACGCTGGATGGCCAGGACGGCGGTTGCCTTTGAATGGGGCCGTGCATCCGTCGGGAACGGATACCGCGCGACCATGGATGGCTTGAGCATGTCCCGTACACGGGGGGTAACCGCCATGCCCTTGATACGAGCAAACGTTTCCAATGCGTTAAATCCTCAATCCACGCTGACGAGGCAGGTATATAACACGTAGGCGATTCAAAGCTAGCGCCCGCGCAGGAACAGGCGGTCGATGGCGGCAAGGTCGAGTTGCAGCCACGTCGGCCGGCCGTGGTTGCACTGCGCGGCCCGTTCGGTTCTTTCCATGTCGCGCAACAGGGCGTTCATTTCGGCGATGTTCAATACCCGGTTGGCGCGCACCGAGCCGTGGCAGGCCATGGACGAGAGCACCTCGTCCATGGCGGACTCGACCTTCAGGCTCTTCTCGTCGGTCGCCAGTTCCGCCAGCACGTCTTGCAGCAACTTCCCAATGTCCGATTGCTGCAGCAAGGTCGGGACCTTCCTGACCACGACCGTTTGCGGGCCGGTACGGTCACAACCGATGCCCAGTGCTTCCAGCTGCGGTTGGTGGGCTTCCACCTGTCCCGCCTCTTTTTCGCTGACGTTGACGCTCAGCGGCACCAGCAGGTTCTGGCTGCGAATCCCGTCCTTTGCCAGTCCGCTTTTCAAACGTTCATAGGTAATGCGTTCGTGCGCGGCGTGCATGTCGACCAAAACGAGGCCGTGCCGGTTCTGGGCCAGGATATAGACGCCGTGCAGTTGCGCCAGCGCATAACCGAGCGGCGGGAACGCCTCGACATCCTCACCCGCACCCGCACGCGCCGTAGCGGCGCCCGGCTGCGCGCCGGCTGCCGTGGGGCTTCCGGCCGGCGCAGCCAAGACCCTGGCATAGCCCTCCATCTGCTCGGCCACGCCCATCGGCATGGCGGACTGCGAGCCTTGCACGAACCTCGCACCGCCGCGATCGATGCCGCTGCCGGCCCTGGCCGCGCCGCTGCCCACGCCCGCCCCTGCCAGCGCGTGGTTCAACGCGGCATAAACGAAATCGTGCACCGACCGCGAATCGCGAAACCGCACCTCGTGCTTTTGCGGGTGGACGTTGACGTCGACCCCGCCCGGCGGCAGTGTCAGAAACAGCACGAAGGCCGGGTGCCTGCCGTGATAGAGCACATCCCTGAAGGCTTGGCGCACCGCGTGTGCGACCAGCCGGTCGCGAACGATCCGGCCGTTGACGAAGAAGTACTGGCGGTCCGCCTGCGCACGGTTGTAACGGGGTTCGGCGACCCAGCCGCGCAAGCCGAGCGAACCGCGCTCCTCCCCGATTTCGAGCGCATTTTCGACAAAATCCTCGTCCAGCACCTGCGCCAGCCGCCCGCGCATGCCCGCGTCATCGGCAACGGCGCCCATCCGCCGCACCGCGCGGCCGTTATGCAGCAACTGGAAGCCGACCTCAGGACGCGCCAGCGCCATACGCTTGAGCATATCGTCAATATGGCCGAGCTCGGTCCGGTCCGTGCGCAGGAACTTGCGCCGCGCCGGTACGTTGTAAAACAGGTCGCTGACCTCGACCCGCGTGCCGGTTTCGCCGGCGGCGGGTTCCGCGGAACCGACCTCGCCCTGGCGGGCCATGACCTGCCAGGCGTGTTCCGCCTTTGGCGTCCGCGAACGGATGAGCAGCCTGCTCACCGAGGCGATGCTCGGCAACGCCTCGCCCCTGAATCCCAGTGAACTCACTGCTTCCAGTTCCTCGATGCTGGCGATTTTGCTGGTCGCATGGCGCGCCAGCGCCAGCGACAACTCGCGCCGTTCGATGCCCGCACCGTCATCGTCCACGCGGATCAGGCGCTTGCCGCCTTGTTCCAGCGTGACGCGAACAGTCATCGCGCCTGCATCCAGGCTGTTTTCAACGAGTTCCTTGACCACCGAAGAGGGCCGTTCCACCACTTCGCCGGCAGCGATCTGGTTGATCAGAAGGTCAGGTAGTTGGCGGATAGGCATGTGCTGTCTTTTTAGCCGTTTTCCGCCGCGGCTTCAAGAAGATTATATTGGCCGAATCACTATCCGGTAATGAATCAGCTGGTCGGAATCACCAGTTCGCGGCCGACATGGATCACGTCGCCGTGGATGTTGTTGGCCGAGCGCAGTTGGCTGACGCTGACTTGGTAACGGTTGGCGATTTCGCCGAGCGTGTCGCCGCGCGCGACGATATGTCGCGTACCCTGGCGGTGTGACGCGATCCAGGTCCCGGGCGGCGGACTGCTATAGAAATAATCACTGATGCCGCTGGTAATGGAGGCGGCCATGTGCTTCTGAAATTCTCTTTGCGTCAGGCGCTTTTCTTCGCTGGGGTTGGAAATAAACGCAGTTTCCACCAAAACTGACGGCACGTCCGGCGATTTCAGCACCATGAAGTTGGCCCGCCCGACATAATCCTTGTGGGTCTTGCCGTTGCGCTTCAGCGAACCGAGGATGTCGCCGGCAACCTTGTTGCTGGCCTCGCGGGTGGCGCTCTGCGACAGGTCCAACAGTACCGAGGCGAGCATGTCGTCCTTGTCGGCCAGCGTGACGCCGCCCACCAGGTCGGAAGCGTTTTCCGAATCCGCGAGCAGGCGCGCGAACTCACTGCTCGCACCCCGCGCCGACAGCACGAACACGGAACTGCCCCTGACACTCCGCTTCCTGAACGCATCCGCGTGGATGGACACGAACAGGTCGGCACGGGCCTTGCGCGCCAACTCGTAACGCTGCCGCAAGGGGATGTAATAATCGCCTTTTCGCGTCAACACGGCGCGCATGCCGGGGCGCGCGTCGATGCTGTGCTTGAGTTCGCGGGCAATGGCCAGCACCACGTCTTTCTCGCGCGTCCTGTGCTCGCCAATGGCGCCGGGGTCCTCGCCGCCGTGACCCGCGTCGATCGCAACCACCACCGCGCGATCCGGCTTGTTGATGTCCGCCAGGTGCCTGACCTTCGGCTGGGCCTGGTCATTGCGCCGCGGGTAAAGATCGACCACCAGGCGGTGCTGATACTGGCCGGTTGGCTCCAGCAAGAAACTCTTCAGCCGGGTTGCTTCGTGCAGGTCGAAGACCACCCTCAGGGTATGCTCGTCCGGTTCACCATAGCGCACGTCGGCGATCACGCCGGCGTGCCTGGTATCGATATGCAGCGGCGTTTTCAGCGTGGACCAGGCCAGGTCCACGACCACGCGGTCGGGGTTGGTGAGCGTGAACAGCTTGTAAGCGGTCTTGCTGTCGAGGTCCAGTACCGCGCGGGTTTTCACCGGGTCGGCCCAGACACGGAAGCCGCTGACTTCAGCGGAAAAAACCGGCAATGAGGTCAGTAAAAGCAGGATTGTTATGAGTAGCCGTTTACTCACTGGATCCAAAATGCTCCCCGTAGATATATTAATGATGAATTGCTTTTCACGAAATTGCAATAGTTTTTAATAAAAAACCGTAAGATATCGATGCTATCTAACGCGGATAATGAAGAACTTAAAGGTCCTCGAAACGAAACTTCTGCGCCGCGGGTGATTGCGCGCACCAGGCCAAGTCGCGGCCGGAATCGGTATAGGAAAAATCAAACACGAAGTCGGGTTCCGGAAGCCAACGGCCAGATTTCTCAGGCCATTCGACCAGCACGATGGTGTTTTCGTCGAACAGGTCGGCGAGGCCGAGGAATTCCAGTTCATCCGCATCACCGATTCGGTACAGGTCCAGGTGCAGCACCTGCATCTGCTCCAGCGGGTAGTGCTCGAGCAGGCCATAGGTCGGGCTCTTGACGCGGCCGTTGTAGCCCAGCGCCCTGATCAGCGCGCGCGCAAACGTCGTTTTACCGCTTCCCAATTCACCGCGGAGCCAGATGACGAGCGGTGGCCGGAGATGGGCGGCGAGGCGCTCTGCGAAGGCAACGAGCTGTTGCTCCCGGGGAAAGGATCTGTGACCGCGCCGGGTCAATGCTCATGAACCCGGCGGCAGCGCCGAGCGCCAGACCACCGACAGCATCTGCGTCAGGTCGCCCGCCACCATCGCCATCTGACCCAGCCGGGCCGCGGCCTCATCGCCCGCCAACGCGTGCGCCAGCACGCCGCAACGGGCAGCCTCGCGGCTCTCCAGCCCCTGCCCCCGCAAAGCGGCGATGACGCCGGTCAGGACATCGCCGCTGCCGGCCGTCGCCATCCCGGGGTTGCCGTGGGGACAAATGGCGTAGGCCGCACCCGGCCCGGCAACGACCGTGCCGCAGCCCTTCAGCACCACGCCGGCCTGATAGCGCCCGGCCAGCCGTTGCGCGGCGCTGACGCGGTCAAGCTGAACCTCGTCGGTGCTGCAGGCAAGCAGTCGCCCCGCCTCCGCGGGGTGCGGGGTCAGTATCCAGTCGTGGCCCTCGCGTAAGCGCGAGTCGAGCCAACCCTCCGCGGCGAACTCCGCGAGCAGGTTCAGCCCGTCAGCGTCGATCACCAGCGGCAGGCCGCTGTCGATACATGTCTTGAGCAACGACCGGGACCAATCCGAGCGGCCCAGGCCGGGGCCGACGGCGATGACCTGGCTCCCCTCCAGGGCGGCCTTCAGCTCATCGGCGCCGGCGACGGCGCGGACCATCAGTTCCGGCCGCGCGGCGTTGACGAACCCGGCGTGGGCGGGGTCGGTCGCCAGCGTCACCAGGCCCGCCCCGCTGCGCAATGCCGCCTCGCCGCACAGATGCACCGCACCGCTCATGCCCCGTTGCCCGCCAACCACCAGCAGGCGCCCGAAACGGCCCTTGTGCGTGTTGCGCGGGCGCGGCGTGAGCACCGCCGGCAGGTATTGCTCCAGCAGCAGGTCACCTCCCGGGCCGACGTCACGGGCCGCCTCGACAGGCACGCCGAGATCGTCAAATACGATTTGGCCGCAGTGATCCGGGCCATCGGCGGTATACATGCCGCGTTTGCGGCCGACAAACGTCACGCTCAGCGCCGCGCGCACGCAGCAGCCCATGACGCAACCGGTGTCGGCATTCGAGTCCCGACGGAATGTCGATGGCGATGCTGGGGCAGGCCAGGCCATTGAGAAAATCGATCGCCTGGCGGTAAACACCGCCCACTTCGCGGCTGATCCCGGTACCCAGCAGTGCATCCAGGGCCAGGTCGAAACGCCCGTCAGGCTCGATCGGCCAGGTCGCTATGCGGCCGCCACCCTGTTGCCAGTCGGCGCAGGCGCGCGCGGCATCCCCCTGCAGCTTGTCCGGGTCCGACAAGGCGCAGACAGTGACGCTGAACCCTGCTTCCCGCGCCAGCCTCGCGACGACGTAGCCGTCGCCGCCGTTGTTTCCCGGGCCGCACAGGATGAGCCAGTTACGGGCCTGCGGGAAACGCCCCCTGGCCGCCTCCGTCACCGCACGCCCGGCGCGTTGCATCAACTCGTAACCGGCGATGCCGAGGCCGTGAATCGCGGCATGATCGAGTCCGCGAACCTGTTCGGCGGTATACAATTGAGCCGATGCAGGAGAGGTCATTTCAAATCGCACCGTCGGCCGCGTAATCGGCCCATTGGCGCAAGCCGCGGGCGGCACGCGGATCACAGTGGCCGGGTCGTCGGGGGCCGTGCCCCAACGCCGTATGCAGGATTTTGAGATGGCTTCCAAACATGCGAACATTATAACGGTGAAACCGCCAGTCAGCCTCCCCCGCACGAATACGGCCCCCGCGTGCCTCGCCGCTTCACAGCGCCGAGGACGGGCATCCGCGCGGCGTTGACACCAGGGCTCGTCGGCAGCATGTGCATACTCACCCACATTGGCCATAATTCTGCATGACGGCGATGCGCGAACTGGCGCAGCGAATCAAGGCGCTGGGCATGGACCTCGGCTTCCAGCAGGTCGGTATCTGCGACACGCAGCTGGAAGCGCACGAAGAACACCTGTGCGATTGGCTCGAGCGCGGGTTTCACGGCGAAATGGAATACATGCAGCGGCATGGCACGCGTCGCAGCCGTCCCGCGGAACTGCTGCCGGGGACGGTCCGTGTCATATCCGTGCGGATGGATTACCTGCCCGAGGCCGCGGCGCCGGTTGATAAACTGCTGCAGCGACCCGACAAGGCGCTGATTTCGCGCTATGCGCTGGGCCGCGACTATCACAAGCTGATGCGCAAGCGCCTGCAACGGCTCGCGTCCCGCGTCGAGGAGTACGCCGGCGCCTTCGGCTACCGCGTCTTCGTGGATTCGGCCCCGGTCCTCGAAAAAGCGCTGGCCGAGAAAGCCGGTCTCGGCTGGATCGGCAAGCACTCCAACCTGATCAACCGCGACGCCGGCAGCTGGTTTTTCCTTGGCGAAATTTACACGGACCTGCCGCTGCCGTCCGACGCACCGGCCAGTGAGCACTGCGGGGCCTGCACCCGCTGCCTGGACGTATGCCCGACCCAGGCGATCGTGGCGCCCTTCCAGGTCGATGCCAGGCGCTGCATATCCTACCTCACGATCGAATTGCGCGGCAGCATACCAACGGAATTCAGGGCGCTGATCGGCAACCGGATATTCGGTTGCGACGACTGCCAGGCGGTTTGCCCCTGGAACCGGTTCGCACACTTTACGGCCGAGACGGATTTCGCACCGCGGCACGGCCTGGATTCGGCACAGTTGCTGGAGTTGTTCGCATGGGACGAGCCGACCTTTCTCAAGCGCACGCAAGGCAGCGCGATCCGCCGCATCGGCTACGAGGCCTGGCTGCGCAATATCGCCGTGGCCCTGGGCAACGCGCCTCCATCCGGCGCGGTCGTCGCGGCGCTGGAAGGGCGCCGGCAACACCCGTCCGCGCTCGTTCGCGAGCACGTCGAATGGGCGCTGGCCCGGCACCGGCGGGCACAATCTCCACGGTTATTGTGATATTCTTGCGCCAGATTTTCAGGCCCGCGGAAAGGAACCTCCCCAGATGAAATTGCTCGAGAAACTCAACGCGATGCGCGATCACGGCGGCGCGGTGAAAACGCACGGTCTTGACGACGAAACCCTGCTGCGTTTCGCCCGGGACGACGCCAGGCTGCCCGCCGCGGTGGATGGCGCCTACGCTGAATTCGAACTTTTGCTGCAAGAGCAGCCGGAACTGCTGGCGCTGCCGGAGGAGGAATTGCTAAAGCGGGTCCAGGACGGCTTCATGAATTTTTACCCGGCCGATGCGATCAATCCCTATGTCGCGCTGGGCGCATCGGGTCCGTGGATCGTGACCTCGCGCGGGGCCGTGCTGTACGAGTGCGGGGGTTACGGCATGCTGGGTTTCGGCCATGCGCCGGATAGCGTCATCGAGGCCATGGGCCAGCGACAGGTCATGGCCAACATCATGACCCCCAGTTTCAGCCAGCGGCGCTTTGTCGACGCACTGAAGCAGGAAGTCGGCCATCGCCGCGGCGGTTGTCCTTTCGAGCGCTTCTTCTGTCTCAACAGCGGCTCGGAGGCCGTCACGCTGGCCGCGAGGATCTCCGACATCAACGCGAGACTGATGACGGATCCAGGCGGACGGCACGCCGGCAAGTCCATTCGCATCCTCGGCTTAAAGAGTGCGTTCCATGGCCGCACACAACGGCCAGCCCAGTTTTCCGACTCGACCCGGGAGGCCTATTGCAAGTACCTGGCGAGTTTCCGCGATCACGACAACCTGCTGACCGTCGACGCCAACAACCTGGAACAACTCGAACAGGTTTTCGAGTACGCCGACAGGAACGAACTGTTCATAGAATCGTTCTTCATGGAACCCATCATGGGTGAAGGCAGCCCCGGCCTTGCGATCACACCGGAGTTTTATGCCCGCGTGCGCGAGTTGACCAGGGCCCACGGCGCCCTGTTCCTGGTCGATTCCATCCAGGCCGGTTTGCGTGGCCAGGGCGTGCTGTCGATCTGCGACTATCCGGGCTTCGAGACGCTCGAAGCACCTGACATGGAAACCTACTCCAAGGCCCTGAACGCCGGCCAGTTCCCCTTGTCGGTGCTCGCGTTGAGCGCCGATACGGCGGAGCTATACCGCCCCGGTGTTTACGGCAACACAATGACCGCCAACCCGAGGGCGCTGGACGTCGCCGTTGCCGTGCTGGAGAGCCTCACGCCCGCATTGCGCCGGAACGTGGTGGACCGCGGACGGGAAATGTTGGAAAAGCTGTCAGGGCTGCGCAAGGAGTTGCCCGGAACGATCACGAAACTGCAGGGCACCGGCCTGCTGCTCAGCGCCGAACTCAACCCGGAACGCTTCAAGAGTTACGGCCAAGGCTCGACCGAGGAGTACATGCGGGTTCACGGCATCAACGTGATCCACGGCGGCAGGAACGCGCTACGGTTCACGCCGCCGTTCGACATCACCAGCGAGGAAGTGGACCTGCTCGTCGCGGCCACGCGCGACGCCATCCGCAACGGCCCGGTCAAAAAGTCAGAAGCGGCCAGCGAGGCGGCCTGACAACCACGGTCTGCGACGTTGTCAGCCACCGCCGCCGGGCTTGGTTTTCGCCCGCTACAGCAGACTCGCCAGGAGCTGCGGAAGCAATAACATCGCCAGGATCACCAGGCCGCCGCCGATCACGTTGGCCAGCAACGACAACGTTTGCCGCACCGCGGCGATAAAGCTCCAGTAACGGGCGTCATTGAACGCATTTCCGAGGACCCCGGTGCCGTGCCCGGGCACAACACGCGTGGCCTGGGCGTGGAGATGCCGCGGCGCCAGGGGTTGAATTTGTGCTTTTGTCATCGTAATTCTCCTGTTGGTCGATAACAGGAGAACACGACCCGTTCTCAAACCGTGAGAAGCCCGCGTAGGCCAGATGGCATTGGAATGACCGTCTTGCGGGGCGACATTTTGATGCGTGATCAACGGGCAGCGGGCCAGCTGCAGCCGGGACCGTGCATCCGTCGGGAACGGATGCCGAACGCCCATGGATGGCTTAAGTGTGTCCCGGGGCAGCTGCCTGCCGCCCGGCAAGCGGATACGCGTCGCGGAAGACCCGGGGAGATCCCCGCTTCGGCGGGGATGACCGCGCATCTCAGAAATACGGCGGCGGGGAACGGCCTTCAGTCGTATTGTTCGCCGGTGCGGCGGGCGGCGTCGGCAACGGTCTCGCGCAGGAACGGCGGCGACAACACCTCGACCTCCGGGCCGTAGCGCATGATGTCCATGACCAGTTCGCGGGAGCTGCTGAACGGCACCTGCAACACCCAGGAGCCTCGCTCGTCAAACGAGCCCATCTGCTGCGGATGCCATTGCTCGTCCGCGATCCAGCGTGACATCTCCGCCGTGAACTTCAACACGGCCGTGTGTTCGGCCGGCCCGGAAAATATGCCGTAGGCGCCGTCGAAATGCGCCGCCAGATCCTCCGCCGGCACATCGATCGCCGCCGTGTCCAGCAACTCCTGGCCATTGATGCGTTCCAGCGAGAAGCTGCGCAGGTCCTCCGCCTGGTGGCACCAGGCGTCGAGATACCAGGAGTTGCGGTACTGGGTCAGCCTTTGCGGGGAAATATCGCGCTCGCTAACATCGTCCTTGCGCCGGCCGTGGTAGCGGATGTGCAGTCGGCGGCGCTCGAACAGCGCGCCCAGCACGTCCTGGAACAAGCGCTCCGGCACCGGGCGACTCGCCACGGGCTGGATATTGATACGCGACTGTGCCTGCCCTGCCTCGATGCCTTTTTGCTTGAGCAGCGACGAGATGCGTCCCTGCAGTGACTGCAGTTCGCCCTGCAGCAGGCCTGGCTGCACGTTGCCGAGCACCTGGCGGGCGGTCAGCAGCGCCTGCAGTTCCCCCGGGCTGATCCAGATTCCTGGCAGCTCGAAAGGCTGCTCGTAGCTGCGGTCGTAGTAAAACCCCCGGTTGTCCGGGTCCTGTTCCAGCGGCGCGCCGAGAAAGTCCCTGAGTTCCGCGACCAGGCGGTACAGCGTTGCCTGCGAGCACTCGAGGCGATCCATCAGGTCCTGGCGTGAAATCGGCGTGCGCCGCTGGCTCAGGATGTTGTGCAGGTGATACAAACGCTCGACTTTTGACATGTGCTGATCCCGTCTCTTTCGCGCCGATCCCGGGTTCCTCTATTCGCGGCCCCGAATGCCGCCGGGCCATCGGCTTACGCGTTATGCGCTGAGGGCGTCATCACTGCGCGGCCATGCGCGCATGAATATACGCCAACGCCTTGTCGATGCCGTCCAGGCTGGCCAGTTTGCCCATCAACCACAACGTCTTGTCGATGGAGGGGGAAACCGCCGTCCCGGTGACCGCGACCCGCAGCGGCTGCGCGACCTTGCCCAGGCCGACATCGAGTTCCGCCGCGACCTGCTGGATGACGGCGTGCAGCGGTTCGGGCGACCAGTCCTGCAATGCCTCGAGGCGCTCGCGCAGCGCCTCCAGCGGCGCCTGGGCCACCGGCCGCAGGTGCTTTTTGGCCGCCTTTGCATCCAGTTCCTCGTAGCCCTCGAAAAACACGCGGCTCTCGGCCGCCATTTCTTTCAGCGTCTTGACGCGTTCCGCCTGGACCGCGACCACGTCCTCCAGCGGCGGGCCGTACTGCGGGTCGATGCCCTGTTGGCCGAAGTGCCAGTCAAGGTGCCTGGCGACATCCGCCGCCGGCAGCGATTTCATGTAATGCTGGTTCAGCCAGTTGAGCTTTTCGGTATTGAAGGCGGCAGCCTTGCGGTTGACGTCCTGGATGTCGAACAGTTCGACCATCTCCCCGCGGCTGAAAATCTCCTGATCGCCGTGCGACCAGCCCAGCCGGACCAGGTAATTGAGCAGCGCCTCGGGCAGGTAACCGTCGTCACGGTACTGCATCACGCTGACGGCGCCATGGCGCTTGGAAAGCCGCGCGCCGTCGTCACCCAGGATCATCGGCACGTGCGCGAAAACGGGCGGCTCGGCGCCCAGCGCCCGGTAGATGTTGACCTGCCGCGGCGTGTTGTTGATGTGATCGTCGCCGCGGGTCACGTGGGTGATGCGCATGTCCATGTCATCGACCACGACCGTGAAGTTGTAAGTCGGCGTGCCGTCGGCCCGGGCAATGACCAGGTCGTCCAGTTCCCCGTTGGAGATGCTGATCCGCCCCCGGATCAGGTCGTCGAAGACGACGGCGCCGGCCTGCGGGTTGCGAAAGCGGATGACCGGCCGCACACCCTCCGGGACTTCCGCCAGGTGGCGGCAACGCCCGTCGTAACGCGGCTTGACACCCTCCTTCATCTGCTGCTCGCGCAGTTTTTCCAGGCGCTCTTTGCTGCAATAGCAGCGGTAGGCCTTGTCTTCGTGCATCAAGCGCGCGATCACCTCGGCGTAACGGCCGAAGCGCTCGCTCTGGTAATACGGTCCTTCGTCACAGTCCAGCCCGAGCCACTCCATGGAGTCGAGGATGGCCTTGACCGACTCGGCCGTCGAGCGTTCACGGTCCGTGTCCTCGATACGCAGGATGAATGAACCGTTGCCGGCGCGCGCCTGCAGCCAGCAAAATAGGGCCGTGCGCGCACCGCCGACGTGCAGGAAACCGGTCGGGCTGGGGGCGAATCGTGTACGTATGTTCATCGATTTTTTCTGGCTGATCCAATCACGGGGACAGGGGATTGTAACCTGCGAGCAGGCGCATGGGTATGAGCGACATTTTGTTGCAGACAAGGAAAAGGCCGCCATCCCCAACGGCCCCATAACACCCCGCGTAACGCCAGCGGTTACACGCTTTTACGATTTTGCCTGCCCAACTTTCCAGCGGTTGATTTGAAGCCTACCTGCGATCCTGCCGCTGCCCGCGTCGACCGCCGCGATCTCGAGCGCTTGCGCCGATTGGGCGCCTCGGGACAACACGCACGACCCCAGTGGCGCATAGCTGGCCCGCCTGCGCGGCGGGCCTCCATGCGCCTCGGCCAGGACTAGCCGCCCAGCACCGGCGGCCCGGTGGGGCAAGCCGTATCCTGGACGACGAAATTGTAATCGGTGCCTGGTGTGCTGCCGACCAGCAGGAAGACGGTCTTGGCATTGGTGCCGTTGGTCACCGTTGCGACTGAGTCCGCCGTCAAAGTGCTGCCGACCGAACAGACGTAGCGGTCGGCGTTCTGCTTGCCGTAGCCGGAAATCTCGATCCTGTAATTGGATCCGGTGTCGGGCACGAAGCAGACGTAATTCGGCGTCGTCTGGTTGCATTGGACGCCGTTGAGGCCGGTCACCACGATACTTGGATTGCCGGGCACGGTGTCCGACAGGCTGCCCGAATACTGCGAGTAGCCGCTCGGCACTGAGCCGGTGCCCGCCTCCACGTCGATGCTGTTTGACGATTGCTGTGACGCGTAAGTCAAGTCGATCGGCAGCGTGTCGGTGAAACCCAGGTTGCCCCTGTTACCCAGGGCGGTTACCGTCGAACGGCCGTCGCCGGCTTTCAACGCCACCCCGCGGCTGTGCGTGTTGTCGGTCTGGACCGGCTCATTCGTGACCGCCACGGGGTAGTTGGCCGGTGATTCGTTCCAGCGATTCAGCTTGGTCAGCTGTACGTCGAAGAACGGAATCAACTCCAGCGCGTTGACGCTGCCGGTGCGGTCGAGCACGACGTCACCGTGCTGGCAGTTGGCGCTGGAAGCGGTGTCTCCATTGGCCGGGTCGCAGTTGGCCAGCACGTTGCGCAGGTCCTCCGACAGGTAGTCGATATATAGCCCGCGGGAACGCAGTTGCTCAGAATCGTCCCCCGTACCCGTCGGCAGCGCCGTCCAACTCGGCATCTGCGTCGCGTTGCCGTTGCCGTCGGTGGCGATGGCGGCGTCGTAGGACCCCTGCATCGGCGGGCTGTCCACGCAGCCGGTGCCGTTGATGCACGGCGGCGAGGTCTCGTAGTTACCGGTGGCCGCGGCGACATAGTCCGAAACCGCGCCGGTTATATAATTCGAATAGACGTCTATCTCGTCCTGCGAGTCCAGATAGTCTTGCGGAAATACGTTCAGGTCCTCCTGGCGGAAGTCCTGCGCGACCCGGAAGAAGCCGTCCTGGCGCACCAGGCGGCAGGCTTCGACGTAGCTGTCGCCGTCGCTGGTGGCTTCGGTCAGCGAACCGTTGTTGGCCCGCGTATAGTGCTTGTGGTCGCCGGCAAAGCTGCCCGAGGCGACATACTCGCTGCTCTGTTTGAACGGATCGTAGACATTGACCGCCGTGTCGGCGCTGTCGTCACTCGACGAGCCGCCGTCGTGGTGATCGCGGCAGCACTGATCGCAGTAGGCGGATTGCTGGGTGTGCGGCGCGGCGGTGCCATAGGGTTTGTCCACAAACTGTCCCCTGACGTATTCGTCGCCGGCCCAGATGACCGGGCGGCGGCCGGCGGACTCGGCATCGCCGGGCGGTGCGTGCAGCACGCAGTCGCAGGACACGTCGGTGAACTCCTCGCGGCGCAGGAAGACGGCGCCGGCGTTGGTCTGCGAATAGGTGATCACGTCGAAACGGGTTTCGACCAGCTCGTCCGTTCTCAGCACGTCCGGCTCCGGCAACAGCGATTCCTTGAACTTGTTGTCGCCGAGTTCCAGCGAAACGATATCCGGCCGGTTGCCGGGGTTGTAATCGACCGGCGGCGCGGGCAGCGCCGTGGTCGGGGTCGGTTCCAGTATCTTGCCGGTGGACGCCACCGAAACGGCGGCGATCGTCCCGGTTACGTCGACCTGTCCGCCGCCAATGTTGGTACCGGCCACCTCCCGGCTCTCGTCGACTACGAAATTGCTATTGGCGTCCCACGACACCGTCACGTCGACAGACTTGTAGGCAGGCGCCTGCCCCGTCGGCACGTTACCCCCCGGATACTGCGATGCATCCATGAAACTGTCGCTCTGGGTGTCGTACCAGTAATCCGTCACGGTCTGCGTCACCGTGTAGTTGACGCCGTTGCGTTGCACCGTGCTGCTGCCGCTGACGATGTCGGAATAATCGAACACGCCCGCGGTCGCCGCGAGCTGGCCGAAACCCCGCTGTGATTCGATTTGCTCCTCGGCGATGTTGACCGCCTCGGTCCTGACCTTGGATTCGACCGTCGCGCGCGTCAGCGCGCCCTGCAGGGAGGCCAACGCCAGCATGCCGATCGCGAAAATGGCGATGCCGATCAGAACCTCCATCAGGCTGTAGCCGACCTGGCTTCTGATTCGCGGTGATGCTGCAAACAATCCGTCGTTTAAGTGTGTCATATCTGCTCTCCGCCCTTACCAGGCTATGTCCGGCAGCCCGAAGTCGCGCCAGCCGCCGTTGACGGCGCCGAGGCCGTTGGCCCCCTGTGCGTTGGCCAGCACGCCCGGGTTGTAAACGATCTGGAAGGTGCCCTGGTACTGCCCCATCGTCGCATCGACGATGGCGGCCCCGTAGATGGTATTGTTGCCCTTAGCGTCCAGGGTCGCGCTGGAATCCTCGCCGTCGAATACGTACAACACCCCGAATATCTTGGCGCCGCCGTTGATCTTGGTCAGCGTCGCGGCAGAGATGATGATCACCGGCGTTCGCGGTGAACCGATCACCGCGTTGGAATTGATCGTGCAATTGGGTCCGCTGACCCAGTAAAGACCGGAACTGAACTCGTCGAGGCTGGTGCAATCGGTGAGCAGCGTGGCCGAGTTCTTGATGATCTGGTACTGGGCCCTGGGCACGCCGAAATAAAACTGGAACAGGTCGCACGGAAAGGCCGGGTCAGCGATGATGTCGATGCCCTGGTAGGTGGTGTTCGCGGCAGTGTAGGAAATGGCCTCGTCCACCGTGCAACTGCAGTTGTTCTGGTCACAGGCCGTTCCCGCCGGGCGGGTATCGGTACCGTACCATTCCTGCATTTCGCAAGTCGCCCAGTTGCCGTCGCCGGTCACGGCGACACCGCCCGGGCAGCTGCCGTTGTTGTTGGACCAGACCGAGACCGGCACGCCGATACCGCCGGCGTTCGGGTTCGGCACCACCTCGGCGGTGCCGGTCGGCGGGAAGGTCGTCTTGGTCGTCAACGGCACCACCGGCGAACCGGACAGGTTCTTGTAGTTCGCGACCGGCCTGGCGATCTCGGCCTTGCCCTGGCAGGTGCCGACATTGGTCGTATCGGTGCAATCGGAAAAGCCGTAGCCCATCACGGTGATTATCATGTAGGCGTCGTTGGCCTCGTCGGCGCCGGTTGGCGGCGTCTCACAGGTGCCCGCCGCGGGCGAGGCCAGCGAGACGAAACAGATATTGGCTGTCACGCGCGCGGTCACACCCGCGTCGAAAACATCCATCCGCAACGGCAGGCTGTCGACGCCGCTGGTCGTCACCGGGTCGTCGTAATAGTACGAACCCGTCCTCATCGGCGTGTCGCCGCCGCAGGGGTGCGTCGGCGAGGCGATGTCGGTGGCCGTGCACAGGGCCCAGCGCCCGGAAGCGAACCAGCCGTCGCGGGTGAAGCCGCCGGCGCCGTCGGGGAATACGTCGGTCTCATTGGACAGGATCACCGCGGAGTTTTGCAGCAGGTATTCGGTCGCTTGGTCGACGGCCGCCTCGGCCGCGTGAAAGGCCGTCTTCTGGCGCACGTCGTTGGCGGAAATGCGTTGCTCGAAAAGCCCGACGCGAGCCGCGTAAAACAGCATCAGCGTCAACACGATCAACACCAGCACGGCCGTGAACACCGTGACGCCGCCCCTCTGCCGCCAGTTGCAGTTTACAGATTTATCGAGTCGTCGCATGTTGCATCCTTTTGCCAATGTGCTAGTGAAGCTCAATACCTGTCCCGGTCGAGCCGCTCATGGGCTGGGTATGTCGTTCCTGACACGAACGAAATCCTGCACCACCTGTGTCGGCGCGGCATTGCCCTGCAGCCAGGACGCCAACGCCGGGTCGTCCTTCAGTTTTCCTTCCATGCGCAGATCCAGTCTTTGCACCCCCAGCGTTGCGCCGGAAGCCCCGATAGATTCGGTAAAGGACGCATTCTGGGCGCTCTCCGGCGCGACAATCGAGCCGTCACAATTGGCATCGCCGTTGTTGGAAACGCAGAAACTGGTGATGTCGTAGACGGCCGGGTCGGTAATCTGCTGCCAGTTGTCGCTGCCGCCCGTGCAGTTGGGTGTACTATTGGTAGTCTCGTTTATGCCGGTAGAGACAGTGGGAAGCCACATCTCGATGGAACCCACACCGGCCGCATTGGTTACCCGCCGGAAGGCGGAGGCCGTTTGTCCGCTGACAGCCGTTCCGGTGACCTGAGGCCGGTCATACCAGAAATAAAAACAACTGCCCGTCGTACCGCCGTCGATGGTGATGCTCTTGACATAAGAATCTATATTCAGGGAACCCGATCCCAAACAAGCGACGTTGCCGAAACACTCGGCGTAGGTCGAGTGGTAGTTGGCGCGCCGCAACTCGCGCGTCATGATCTGCATCGCCGTGCGCATTTCCTGCGACAGTCGCGTCATCTTGATGGTCTGCGTGCCGGTGCCGAGCGTGTTCGCCATCAGCATCACCATGCCGCTGGCGACGATCACGCTGATCGCCCCCGCCACCAGCAACTCGATCAGGGTCATGCCGCGCTGGTAGCGGCGGGTGACTTCGCGCCTGCCGGACTTTCCGCTGTTCAGCATGTCGGAAAACCTCCGATGATGCGCCTGCGGTCCGTCGCCGTGCACAGATAAACGCGCCCGGTCACCTTGACGCGCAACTGCAATTCGAACTCGCGCGTACTGCCCGAGCCTTCGCTGGAATGCACGTAGAACAAATAATCGTTGTCGACGACCTCATTGTTGCTCCAATGGGACATACTGCCGCGTACGGGCTCGAAGGTGAAATTGCCGGACGCGGGATTCATGTGCATGAACTCGAAGTTCACGTCGACGAAGTCCGTCTGCACCAGGCGCTGCGGCTGCCCGTCGATGGCGCAAAAATCGGCGGCCGTGGTATCGGTCTCGGTGCAATCGCAGGCGGTATCGCCTTCGGTCACGCCGATACACCAGCCGGCGCTGTGCCCGCCGGGCGAATACCACGAAACCGTCGTCGGGTTGTCCGACTTGATCGCCTCGCCCTGTGCGAAGCTGATCAGCGAGGCGATCTCTTCCATCGCCGCGGTCAGGTGGCGCTTCTCGATGAAGGACTTGTAAGTGGGCGTCGCCAGCGCAACGCCGATGGCGACAATCACGAACACGATCAGCAGTTCGATCAGGGTAAAACCTTTGTCGCCTGCAACCCGCGGCGGGGCGAAGGAATAACTGAACGGTATCCTTGACAATCCCATGAAAGATGCACTCCCTTGGCAATTCCATTGCGGGTTACTATAGTATAGTGACTGGTGAGACTGGAATGCAGCAAGGAAGCTACCGTTGGTCAGAAAGAATAGACCGTTTGTCCTCCAACCTGCACAATCTGCAATTAATTGGGTGTAAAAAGGGGTGTAACAGGATGAATTCGCGCGGCAGAAAAAGGGGTTTTACATTAATCGAACTGATGATCGTGGTCGGGATTGTCGCGATTCTCGTCGCGCTCGCGCTGCCAAGCTACCAGGCCTACATTCGCAAGTCCAAGCGTGACGAGGCGCAGCAATTGTTGATGAACTGGGCCAACAACGAGGAAATCTGGCGCGCCACCAACACGACCTACGCCGACGATTCAACCGTGCTCGGCGTGCCGACGCACGACAATTACACGTTTAGTGTCGGCAACGTCAGCGCGACCACCTATACACTGACGGCCACGGCCAACGGCGACCAGGCCAACGACAAGGAGCACGGCACCGCCTGCACCGCGCTGACACTGGACCAGTCAAACGTCAAAACCCCTCCCGCGTGTTGGTAATACATAGAATTATCAATATTTTGAGTCCTTAACCGCGAAATAACACGAGTCTTGGTATAATACCGAAAACCGCAACCGGGTCGTGCCTTTGCGACACTTTCCGCTACGTTCCTTGAAAAAAAACGCTTTCCTGGCACTGGTCGCCGGCGTGACGCTGTCATTGCTCTATTCCGGCCACGACCACCTGACCCGTCTCGAACAGGTTGAACGGCGCGGCACGCTGGTGATGCTGACCCGCAACGGCGCCAGCAGCTATTTTATCGGCCCCGATGGCGGCACCGGCCCCGAATACGACCTGGCCAAGGCATTCGCAGACTACCTGGGCGTTAAGCTCAAGGTAAAGGTCGCCGACGCCTTCGCCGACCTCGGCTCGATGCTGCTGCGTGGCCAGGGCGACCTGATCGCCGCCAACCTGACGCGCACACCGGCGCGTGAACGGCTTTTCAATTTTGGCCCCGATTATGACCGCGTGGAAACGATCGTGGTGTACCGGCGCGGCAATCCCCGACCGCGGGAACTTGCCGACCTGGTGGGTTTGCGGCTGGCCGTCATCGCCGGCTCCAGCTACGAGGACTACCTGCTCGAGGCCCGCAAGACATTGCCGGGGCTGAAGTGGGCCAGCGAGAGGTCCATGGGTATGGAGGGTCTGCTGCTGCAGGTCGCCGAAAACAAACTGGACGCGACGCTGGTCGATTCGAACATCTTCAAAATCAACAGCCAGTTCTACCCGCGCCTGAAGGCCGGCTTCACGCTGGCGGAAAAACAACCGCAGGCCTGGGCCTTCGCCCCCGGCGACGACAAATCGCTGGTCCAGGCGGCGACAGCGTTTTTCTCGGTGATCCGCAAAGACGGCACGCTGGCAGCCATCAAACAACACTATTTCAGGCGCGACAACAAGCTCAACCGCGTCAGCATGTTTCAGTTCATGAAGCAGGTGCGCAAACGGCTGCCGCCGCTATTGCCCGTGTTCCAGGAAGTGTCCAACGCGCACGACATCGACTGGCGCTTGCTGGCGGCGATCGGCTACCAGGAGTCCCATTGGGACCCGCACGCGGAATCCGGAACCGGCGTCAGGGGCGTCATGATGCTGACACAGCGCACGGCGAAACAGCTCGGCATCAAAAACAGGCTCGACCCGCGACAAAGCATCGAAGGTGGAGCCAGGTACTACAAACGCATGTTGCGGCGGATACCGGCTCGGATTTCGGAACCCGACAGAATCTGGATGGCGTTGGCCGCTTACAATATGGGTTGGGGACACCTGGAAGACGCGCGCGTGCTGACACAAAGGCAGGGCGCCGACCCCGACGACTGGCACGAGGTCGACCAACGTTTGCCGCTTTTGAGCCAGGAGCAATGGTACCGCCAGACGCGCTTCGGCTACGCCCGCGGTTACGAGGCGCGCAAGTACGTGGAAAATGTCCGCAGCTATTTCGACACCCTGGTCTGGATGGACACGCGTGCGCACCCGATGCTGGTGGCCATGGCGAAATGAACCCTCGCCCGGCGAGCCCCCGCATCACGTCCATTGGCACGGATATACCCTGTAGATCGTCATTCCCGCCTTCGCGGGGATGACGAAAAAGCGCAAAAATGGTGATACTAGGCGGGGATGACGTTCATTCACCCGTGCCGTGCAGGTACAGGCAGTTGCCCTCGGATTTTTTGTCGATCTCGCGCAAGCGCGCCGCGTGGGATTCCAACTCCTCATCCGTGGCTCGCACGACGAGCAGCGGCGGGTGTTGCGCGACTTCGTGGTCATCGCCCTCCGCCTCGCTGCGGGCGGGACTTTCCAGTGTCAGGCCCAAATCCGTCTGCCCGCCGGTCATGGCCAGGTACACTTCCGCCAGCAATTCCGCGTCGAGCAACGCCCCGTGCAGGCTGCGGCTGGAGTTGTCGATGTCGTAACGCTTGCACAAGGCGTCGAGGTTGTTGCGCTGACCGGGATGCAGCCCCTTGGCCAGTTCCAGCGTATCGAGCACCCCCGCGACAGAGGTTATCGACTCGAGGCCGTGACCGCTAATCGCCAGCTCGTTGTCGATGAAGCCGATATCGAACGGCGCATTGTGGATAAGCAGTTCCGAGCCGCTCACAAAAGCGAGAAAATCATCGGCAATCTCGGCAAAACGCGGCTTGTCCAGCAGGAACTCCTCGTTGATGCCGTGAACCTCCAGGGCGCCGGCATCGATGTCGCGATCCGGGTTCAGGTAGGCGTGAAAACTGCGGCCCGTCAGTTGCCGGTCGACGAGTTCGAGTGCGCCGATTTCGATAACCCGGTGACCCTCTTTGGGCTCGAGACCCGTGGTTTCCGTATCCAGCACCACCTGGCGCATCAGCCCGCGCTCCTGCCCGCACTGGGCACCGCCTTTCGCGCCAGCAGGTCGGCGCGCTCGTTTTCGGTCACGCCGGTATGTCCCCTGACCCAGTGCCAGCGCACGTCATGACCGTCGAGCGCGCTTTCCAGCCGCTGCCACAGGTCCACGTTCTTGACCGGCTGCCTGGCGGCCGTTTTCCAACCCCTGCGTTTCCAGCCCTCCAGCCACTCGGTGATGCCTTGCATGACATACCTGGAATCGGTGTGTATGTCGATCCTGCATTTGCGCCTCAGGGCCTCGGCACCCTTGATGATGGCCATCATCTCCATGCGGTTGTTGGTGGTCTCGCGGGCGCCGCCGGACAACTCCTTGCGATGCTTGCCGGCAATCAGCACGGCGCCCCAGCCGCCCGGGCCCGGGTTGCCGCTGCAGGCGCCGTCGGTGTACATGACGACCTGGTTCACGACGCGGCTGTGCGGCGGTGGCAGGACTCGAAGGCGACCGAGGCCGCACCGGGCGCCCGCACCTGCTTGAAGCGCAGGGAGTCGGCCGTGCCGCAATGATGATGTGCGTGCAACGCGATGTGATCAGCGCAGGGCAGCATCAGCCCCTGCCACTGGCGCCGGAATACCGGACCCGGAAAACCGAGCAGGCCCGCCCGCAGGCAGTGTACAACGACAAATGACTTCGCTTGCAAACGATGGTTGAGCCTGTGCATCCGTAACCCCGGAAATTGCCGCGCCCGGTTTCCCAGGCGGTAATACGCGCCGTACGCGTTCAAACCGCTGACGACCAATTCGCCGCCGGGCATCAGTACCCGCAGCGCCTCGCCCAGCACGGCCTCACCACCATCGCTGACAAGGTGCAGCAAGACCACGAGGTCGAACACACCCGCCTCGAACGGCAGTGCCTCGGTCCTGCAACGCAACGGCGCTTGCGCCTGACCGCCGCCCAGCCGGATCAGTTGCAGCGGCCACGGCGGCTGCGGCAGCGGCAAATCTTCCGCGAGCGCGTGGCTGAGCAGCAACACCCGCCGGGGTCTGCGCCGCTCCAGCAGAGGTTGCAAAATTTCCACCTTCAGCATGCGCTGGGCTGAACGACCTGAGGGTCCAAAGGCGGTATCTGTCATGTTTTCCCGGTTGACATGGCAAGCTGCTGGCGTAAGCATAAGTTCTAAAAGTCAACCTGTTCAACCATTGTAAACGAGGATGCGTGCATGCGCGACGGTGATGTTCAGATCGAGGCGATCCCGGCCTTTGCGGACAATTACATCTGGCTGTTGACGAGGCCCGGGTCACCTGACTGCGCAGTTGTCGACCCCGGAGATGGCGGGCCGGTACTGGACCGGCTTCGCGCCCGGGACCTTGACCTGCGTTACATCCTGCTCACCCACCACCACGCCGACCACATCGGCGGTGTGAACCACTTGTTGCAGGCTTATCGCGCGACCGTGTACGGCCCTGACGATCCGCGCATCGGGGTGGCCCACAGGATTTGCCGGCAAGACGACCGTGTCGATCTCCCGGAACTGGGTCTGACGTTCGACGTGTTCGAGGTTCCAGCGCACACGCGCACGCACATCGCCTACTATGGCCACGGCGTCCTGTTTCCCGGCGATACGCTGTTCAGCATCGGCTGCGGCCGCCTGTTCGAAGGCACGCCCGCCGACATGCAAAAGTCACTGGACAAGCTGGCAAATCTGCCTGCCGCGACGCGCGTGTACTGTGCCCACGAATACACGCAATCGAATTGCGCCTTCGCGCTTGCGGTCGAGCCGGATAATGCGGCGCTCAAGCGCCGGGCCACTGAAGTCGAGGGCTTGCGCGCCGCCGGCAAAATTACGCTGCCCGCCAAGCTGGGTGAAGAACAGGCGGCCAATCCGTTCCTGCGCACGCGCGAGCGGAGCGTCGTCGAAGCCGCCCGGAAAATCGATCCGCGGGCGGCGCCGGGAACGGCGACGATGGCCGTCATACGCGCCTGGAAAGACCGCTTTTGACTTGACCCGGGGGTCACAAACCGCATAATAGCCAAGTTTGTCACCATCACCGGAGGCTTTGTGTACCAACGCCTGTTGCCAGTGCCCTGTAACACTTCATATGACACTCTCAGAGCCCCGCATTCGCGCCAAGACAAGGCGTGGTCCGCAGGGAATGGCCAGCCCTTGCCAAGGACTGCAACGCAGTATTGGCGAGCGTGCGGGGCGCCCGGCGGGCAAGGCGAGTGCGTCATATGAAGTGTTACAGGGCACCACTAGCCTTGCTGCTGTGCTTGGGCATGGTGGGTTGCGCCACCACCGGCAAAGCGCCCACCCCTGCACCCAATCCTGTGGCCAAGCCGCAGAGCGGGGCGCTGCCGAAAGGCACCGGTGACAGTATCGACGAACACCTTTTCGTACCCCCCTGGCTTGCCGCCGAGGGCGCGGCGGCGCCCGATGCCGACATCACGCGGCACTACGAGAACACGTGGAAGCGGTTGGTGGACCGCTTCGCCCTGCCCGACTGCAGCGAGCACAAGACCGCCGTTAGCTGGGCGCACTGGTACGCCGACCGCCCGGATTACATGGCGCGGGTGATGAAACGCGCCCAGCCGTGGGTCTACTTCATCGCCGAAGAACTGGAGCAACGCGACCTGCCGGGTGAATTGGCGCTGTTGCCGGTGGTCGAATCCGCCTATGACCCGTTCGCCTATTCCAGCGGCCGCGCCATGGGCACCTGGCAATTTATCAGTTCCACCGGCCGCACCTATGGCCTCAAGCAGAACTGGTGGTATGACGGCCGCCGCGACGTCTGGGCATCCACCAGGGCCGCTTTCGACTACCTCGAATACCTCGACAAAATGTTCGACGGTGACTGGCTGCTGGCGCTGGCCGGTTACAACTCGGGCGAGAACCGCATAGCCCGCCTTATCAGGCGCAACCAGAAAAGAGGTAAACCAACGGACTTCTGGAACCTGAAGCTGCCGCGGGAAACTGCGGGTTATGTCCCCAAGCTGCTCGGCCTGACCTGCCTGTTCAAAAACCCGGCCGAGTATGGCTTCAAATTGCCTTTCACGCCCAACGAACCGGTGGTGACGGCCGTCAAAATGCAAACACAGACCGATCTCGTCCTGCTCTCGCAGATGACCGGGGTCAGTATTGACGTACTGTTCGGCCTGAACCCGGGATACAACCGCTGGGCGACCTCGCCCGACGGCCCCTGGCGTGTCATCCTGCCGGTTGAGGCCGCAACGACGCTGAAGCAGAAACTGCAGTCGGGTGCGACGCAGAACCTGATGAAATGGGACCAGGTCATCGTTCAGAACGGCGACACGCTGTCGCAACTGGCGGCCCGGCACCACGTGCCGGTATCGGTGCTGCGCAGCAGCAACGGGCTCTCCGGCGACCTGATCAGGGCCGGGCAAAGGCTGCGCCTGCCGCGTGATGAACAAATGCTGGTGGACCCACTCTACGTGCAGGCCGCCAGGGAATTGCAAACACTGCAAGCCGGACTGATTGCATCGCAGCGGGTCACGCACACGGTGCGCGCGGGTGAAAGCCTGTCCGTGATCGCGCACCGCTACAAGGTCTCGGTCAGGGAGCTGCAAAACTGGAACCACATTTCCGACCCGCGCCTGCTGCGTGCCGGGCAGACCCTGACGCTGTTTCAGAGCCCCGCACCCAAGGCTCCGCCCAGCGGCACCATCAAGCACACGGTCCGGCGCGGCGATTCGCTCTGGAGCATTTCGCGGCATTACAAGGTCAAGGTCAGTGACCTGCTGCGCTGGAACGACCTGAGCCGGGACTCGGTCATCCAACCCGGACAGTCCATCAAGATCGAACTCTGAGCCGGCACGCATGTCCGGGACAATCACCTCTTTGCTGCTGCTGGCTGCCTGCTTCGCGGCCGCCCCCGCCTGTGCCGTCGAACTCGATGGACACGCCGTCCAGGGCGGCCTCATATTCGGCCGCGCCGCCCCCGGTAGCGAGGTCACGCTGGACGGCAAGACATTGATCGTGTCCGACGGCGGCCGCTTCGTTGTCGGCTTTGGCCGCGACGAGACCGGCACGCGTCATTTGCGCGTTAACGAACCCGGGAAGCCTATATTCAACCGCGACCTCAAGATCAAGCTGCGTCAATACCGGCTGGAAAGGGTCAACGGCCTGCCGCCCAAGACGGTGACGCCGGACCCGGCGGCGGCAAAGCGGATCGAGCAGGACGCCCGCATGGTGGCCACGGCCCGCAGGCACCGTGACCGTCACGCCTGGTACGCGGATGGCGGTTTCAGGTGGCCCGCCCGGGGCAGGATCAGCGGCGTCTATGGTAGCCAGCGAATTCTCAACGGCAAACCGCGCAGACCGCATTACGGCGTCGATATCGCCGCTCCCAGGGGCGCGCCCGTCTACGCGCCCGCTGACGGCCTCGTCACGATGGCCCACCCCGGCATGTACCTGTCGGGCGGCACGCTCATCATCGACCACGGCCAGGGTCTGTCATCGACGTTTTTACACCTGAGCAAGGTTCTGGTGGAAGCCGGCGCATTCGTGAGGCAGGGTGATTTGATCGCCAGGGTCGGCGCCAGCGGGCGCGCCAATGGACCCCACCTCGACTGGCGCATGAACTGGCTCGACCGCCGCATCGACCCGCAACGGTTGCCGGATCTGAAGCCGATGCAGGCGAAAGCGGTGGAATAAAGGCATAAAAAGGGGTCAGGTTCATTTTCTGAAAATGCAGAATAATGAACCTGACCCCCTTTTGTAGCTTTACTTGTTCGTGTGTCCGAGTCGGACCGGCGCGCCGGCGCCGGCGACATAACCGCCGGGAATACCCTTGGTCACCACCGACACCGCGTTGTGAGGATGCAGGCTTTCATAATGCGTGCAGCGAACCCAGAAATCGAGGATGCGCTCGTCGGCGTTCAAAGCGGTCTGAATCCGGCGCCCGGCATCTTCACAGAACATCAGGTTGCTGCCGTTGAGCAGCGCAAATGCCTGTTCGTCTTCTCTTTTCACCGTTGCCTGCACCGGTGTTTTGAGCGAGTTTTCGACCTCGTCGATCAGCTCGATAATGGGAAACATGCGGAAGGTCGGCGTCAACCGGACACGCAGTTCCGCCGCGCTGCGCTGGCTGTGGGGCGTGGCCACGATGCCCTGCTCCGAACCCAGCCATTCGCGGACACGCTGGTAATCCAGGTTTTCGGCGTCACCGAAATCCTTGTCGAACTGGTCCTGGATGAGTTGCCGCGCCAGTGCCGCCGAGCACGGGCAAGTGCTTGAATACAGGACCTCGAGGCCCATTTCCATGCTGAATTCCTGGCCTTCGAGTATGCCGATCATCGACACGGGGTAGCGGCGCCAGCCGACATTGTCGCTCTTCAACGCCTTGCGCCGGATAACGTAGTCGAAATCCACCCTGACCAGGGCACGGTTGCTCAGGTCCTGGTGCGAGTCGAGAAACGAGCGCAGCATCTGGCGCATGGCGCACGGCGTCAGCGCGCGGTCCTGAAAGGCCTGGTCCAGGTGCAGGTAGAGCCGCGACATGTGGATGCCGCGCACGTCGGGGTCCACCAGGTTGACATAGGCCGTCACACGCGCGGTCGATTGGATCAGATTGCCCTGGTCGTCCTCGATACGCACCGGCATTTCAATGTCGCTCATGCCGACCCACTCGAGTTTACCGGCTACCGACGGGCGCACCTCGTTGGCGATATCCGGCATATCGCGCAAGATACTGTCAAATAGCTTCATAAATCAATTTCCACCGTTCGAACTAGGCATATCTGTTGCAAGTCGATCAAATTCAAGCCGCGCTTCGCGCCGAGGCCCCAATTATCGTTGAAAAGCACCTGCAATGGCAAAAAAAACACGGCAGCGGTGCTCTCGTCCGCAAATCTCGCCGGGCGGCGACACCCGCGCCGGAAAAAACAAGCCGGCAAAAGCCGGCCTGTTGATTACCCGTTACGGCAAAAAGCCGAACGTCTCTCCGCATTGTTTGTATTGGTCGGGGCGGCGAGATTTGAACTCGCGACCCCTACAACCCCATTGTAGTGCGCTACCAGACTGCGCCACGCCCCGACACTGTGCATACCCGAGTATAACCCGGGGAGCGGCGGCATGTTACCTGAAAACGGGACGAAAGGAAAAGCATTAGCGCGCATTCGGTGACCAGGAAATTCCCGCCTGCGCGGGAATGACGCCGTGGCGGGGGCCACGGGCTCCGCATGCCCGCGCTCCCGGGCATGCCCGTACGGGCGATCAGCGCTTCAGAACCTGCAGAACCTGCTCCAGTTCCATGCGCACCTGGCGGATGATCTGGTGACTGCGGCTGACATCGTCGTGCGCGGTATCGCCCAGCAGCTGCTGCCGGGCGCCGCCGATGGTGAAGCCCTGTTCGTACAACAAGCTGCGAATCTGGCGGATCATGATGACGTCACCGCGTTGGTAATAACGGCGATTGCCACGACGCTTGACCGGCTTGAGCTGTTCGAACTCCTGCTCCCAGTAACGCAGCACGTGCGGTTTGACCGCACACAATTCGCTCACTTCGCCAATGGTGAAATAGCGTTTGGCGGGAATGGGCGGTAAATCTTTCTCAATCCCCGGGTTCAACATAGGCTTCGACCCTTGCTCTTAATTTTTGTCCGGGTCGGAAAGTCACCACGCGGCGGGCTGAAATCGGTATTTCCTCGCCGGTCTTGGGGTTCCTTCCCGGACGCTGATTTTTCTCGCGCAATTGAAAGTTTCCAAATCCAGATAGCTTCACGTTCTCGCCGTTTTCCAGGGCTTGCCGGATCGTTTCAAAATACGCGTCCACAAATTCCTTCGCTTCACGCTTGTTCAGGCCAACTTCTTCGAACAAGCGGTTTGCCATATCTGCTTTAGTCAGTGACATCGTTAACCTCTGAGCTGAACTTCCAGTCGATCTGCAAGGCCCTGGACGACTTTCCTAACCAGTGCATCAACAACTTCGTCTGTAAGAGTGCAAGAAACGTTCTGTAAAATCAAGCCAATAGCCAAACTTTTGTAACCTTTTTCAACATTTTGGCCGGAATACAAATCAAATAGTATCAAATTTGTGAGCAAATCACCTGATAAATCAACAACCTCTTGACGCAAGTCCGCAAACGAAACATTTTCCGGAACCAAGAGGGCCAGGTCCCTGCGTACCGAGGGAAAATGCGAAATTTCTTTCGCGTATGGAATTTCACGATTTGAAAATTTATCGAGGTCCAGTTCAAAGGCCAGCACGGGGCCCCTGATATCCATCTGCCGAAGAATGGAAGGATGGATGCTGCCGGCCCAGCCGATGTCCTCCCCGTCCATGTTGATCAGCGCCGCCTGCCCCGGGTGCAGCCAGGCCAGGCCTGCCTCGCGGAAGGCCGCCTTCCGGTCCGGCCCGCACAGCGACGACAACAGCTCGATATCCCCTTTCAGGTCAAAAAAGTCGCCCTCCCTCGACGGGGCGCCCCACTGCTCCGGAAACTGGCTGCCACAGGCCACGGCCGCCAGGTTCTGCGACTCCGTGAGCACCTTCCGCTGCCGGAACACGGTACCGGTCTCGAACAGCCGAACCCGGTCCTGCTGCCGCCGCAGGTTACGCGCGAGGTTCGCCATCAACCCGGGCAGCAGCGACGTGCGCATGACCTCGAAATCAGCGTTCAGGGCGTTGGCCAATGGCAGCACGTCCTGGTCCATCGAGAACCTGGCCAGCAGGGCACGGTTGGTAAAACTGTAATTGATGACCTCCTGGTAACCGCTGGCGCACAGGGTTTGCTGCAAAGATCCCAACGGCACGCGCGTCTCACTGACCACCGCCGGATTCAACTCCCCGGACGGCAATGCCAACGGAATGTTCTCGTAGCCGAAAATACGCGCCACCTCCTCGATCAGGTCTTCCTCGATGGCGATGTCGAAACGGTCCGAAGGCGCCGTGACCGTCCAGGCGCCGTCACTGAATACGGGCTGCAGGCGCAGGTCGGCCAGGATTTTTTCAACGCCCCGCCGCGGCAAATCAATGCCCAGAACCCGGTTCAGCCGGGCATGGCGTAGCACCACCGTGTTTTGAGCGGGAATATGCTGCTCGTCCACCGCATGGATCAGGGGCCCCGCTTCACCGCCCGCGATTTCGAGCAACAGCGCGGTGATCCGCTCGAGGGCCTCGGCCTGGCCGCGCGGATCGACGCCGCGTTCGAAACGGTGGGAGGCATCGGTGTGCAGCCCCAGGTCACGGGCTTTGCCGGATATGGTGGCCGGATTGAAGTAGGCGCTCTCCAGCAGGATATTCTGCGTGGTCGCGCTCACGCCGGTGTGCACCCCCCCCATGATACCGGCCAGCGCGACCGGGCCGCGCTCATCGCAGATCGCGAGCAGGCTCGCGTCGACCGCGATTTCCTTGCCGTCGAGCAACGTCAGCGTTTCCTTCTCCCGCCCGCGGCGCACGGTAATACCGCCCTCGAGACTGTCGAGATCGAATGCGTGCATCGGCTGGCCAAGCTCGAACAGCACGAAGTTGGTCGCGTCGACCACGGCGCTGATGCTGCGGATGCCGCTGCGGCGGAGTTTCTCGACCATCCACAGCGGTGTCGGCGCCTGCGGATCGATGCCGCGAATGATGCGGCCGACATAGCGCGGGCAATCCTCAGGCGCCTCGAGGTCGACACCGATGAGGTCATCGATTGTAGGCGCGACCGGCTCGATCCCGGGCGGGGTCAGGCTGACCCCGCAACTGGCGGCAACGTCGCGCGCGACACCGCGAACGCTGAGGCAATCGGCGCGATTCGGCGTCAGGTCGATTTCGATGGCGCGGTCGTCCAGTTGCAGGTAGTCCGCGAGACCCATACCCAGCGGCGCATCGGCCGGCAGTTCCAGCAGGCCCGAATGATCGTCGGAGAGCCCCAGCTCGCGCGCGGAGCAGGCCATGCCGAAAGACTCCACGCCGCGCAGCCTGGCCTTGCGGATCCTGAAATCTTCGCCCAGCACCGAACCGACTTTGGCCAACGGCACCCGGATGCCCGGACGCGCGTTGGGCGCACCGCACACCACCTGCAGCCGTTCCTCCGTGCCGGCCGACAGCGTGCAGACCCGGAGCTTGTCCGCATCCGGGTGCGGCGCGCATGCGGTGATCTCGGCCACGACAACGTCCGTGAAGGGGGCGGCGACGGGCGCCACCGCGTCGACCTCGAGGCCGGAGGAGGTCAGTCTCTGCGCCAGTTCTTCGGCGCCCAGGCCGGTGTCCACCCATTCCCGCAGCCAGTTGTAACTGAATCGCATCTTCCCTACCTTGCCGCTCGTCAGTGAAACTGGCGCAGAAAGCGCACGTCGTTTTCGAAAAACTGGCGCAGGTCGCTGACGCCGTAACGCAACAGCGCCAGCCGCTCGATGCCCATGCCGAAGGCGTAGCCGATATATTTCTCGCTGTCGATACCGCAGGCCTCGAGCACGTTGGGGTGGACCATGCCGCAACCGAGGATCTCCAGCCAGTCACTGGCTCCGCCGTCACCCCGGTCCCAGCCGATGTCGACCTCGGCCGACGGTTCGGTGAAGGGAAAGTAGGAGGGGCGGAACCGCATTTCCAGCGAGGCCTCGAAAAATGCGTTCACGAACTCCTGCAAGGTGCCCTTCAGGTCGGCCATCGTCACGCTTTCGCCGACCAGCAGGCCTTCCACCTGGTGGAACATCGGCGTGTGCGTTTGATCGTAATCGCTGCGGAACACCTTGCCCGGCGCAATGACGCGTACCGGCGCGCCTTGCGCCTGCATCACGCGTATCTGAACCGGTGAGGTATGGGTGCGCAACAAGCGCCCGTCACCGAAATAGAAGGTGTCATGCATCGCCCGCGCCGGGTGGTGCGGGGGGAAGTTCAGCGCCTCGAAGTTGTAATAATCGTCCTCGACTTCGGGCCCGGTCGCCACGTCGTAGCCGAGCTTCGAGAAAATATTGATAACGCGCTGCATGCTGTGCGTGACCGGATGCAGGCCACCGCGGCCCTGGCCGCGGCCCGGCAGGGTGACATCGACGCGTTCGGCCTTTAGGCGCGCGTTCAACGCCTCGACTTCGAGGGCCTGCCGGCGCGCCGTGACGGCTTCGGCGACCTCGGTTTTGGCCCG
Organism: uncultured Gammaproteobacteria bacterium; assembly: GCA_963774415.1. Taxonomy (GTDB): domain Bacteria; phylum Pseudomonadota; class Gammaproteobacteria; order Xanthomonadales; family SZUA-36; genus SZUA-36. Next base: position 60,247 of record CAVZEU010000002.1, read on the forward strand.
GTTCACCGACTGCCCGAACGCCTTGCGCCGCCCCTCCTCCATGCCGCCGAGGGTCTTCAGCAGGGCCGTGATTTCACCCTTTTTGCCCAGGTAGCGGACGCGCAATTCTTCCAGGGCCGGCAATTCGCTGCAGGCTGTCACTTCAGCCAGCGCCTGCTCGAGAATTTTCTTTACCGATTCCACCAACACCGTCCCAATCCACGCGATCGGCGGGCCATCCCGCCGCTACTCATTACCGACTGTCACGCGCCGCTGCAGGGGGCATCTACGCAAAACGACCCCGGGCAGGAGTGTCGCCTGCCCGCCGCCCTTCAGCAACCGGAAATCTCAGCCCAGGCTGGCCTTGGCCTTATCGGCCAGGGCACCGAACGCCGCCGGGTCGTTAACGGCCAAATCGGCCAGAACCTTGCGGTCGATTTCGATATTGGCCTTGTTCAGACCGTCCATGAAGCGGCTGTACGACAATCCGCACTGGCGGGCCGCCGCGTTGATCCGCACGATCCAAAGACGCCGGAACTGGCGTTTGCGCTGGCGCCGGTCGCGGTAGGCGTACTGACCTGCCTTGGTGACGGCCTGCTTGGCCACACGATAGACCTTGCGCCGGGCTCCGTAGTAGCCCTTGGCCTGCTTCAATACTTTCTTGTGCCGCGCATGCGCGACCACACCACGTTTTACTCTGGCCATTTCCTGAGCCTCCTGTTACGAATAGGGCAGTAAGCGTTTAACGACTTTCTTGTCGGCAGCACTGATCTCGTCGGTCCTGCGCAAGTTGCGTTTCCGCTTCTGGCTCATCTTGGTCAAAATATGGCTCTTGTAGGCGTAGCCGCGCTTGAACTTGCCGGAGGCAGTTTTCTTGAAGCGTTTGGCCGCACCCCGGTTTGTCTTCATCTTGGGCATGCTGTACTCCTGAGGGCCTGTTTCAGGCCTGTTAATTTTACGTCGCGCAAGCGGCCGGTGAGAATTTTCCGGCGCTTTCCCGTTTGCTCGGCAACGTTTCTCTATCAGCCAACCCGCCGTTCGCGGGCTGGCCAAATTCTATCGATCAAGACCTCTTGCCATTGATCATCATCGTCATTTGCCGGCCTTCCATCGTCGGCATCTGCTCGACCACGGCCTCGTCGGCGAGGTCATCCCGCACCCGCGTCAGCATCTGGGCGCCGAGTTCCTGGTGGGCCATCTCACGGCCGCGGAAGCGCAGCGTGATCTTGACCTTGTCCCCGGCGTCCAGGAAACGCCGGACATTTCGCATCTTCACTTCGTAATCGGCCTGCTCGGTCCCCGGCCGGAACTTGACCTCCTTGACATGGGTGACTTTCTGTTTCTTCTTCGCCGCCTGACCCTTCTTGGCCTGTTCGAAGCGATATTTGCCGTAATCCATGATGCGGCAGACTGGCGGCTCTGCATTCGGCGCGATTTCCACCAGGTCCATGCTTTGCTGCAGCGCCGCTTCGAGCGCCTGCTCGACCGGCATGATTCCCGCCTGTTCCCCTTCCTGATCAATCAACCTGACCTGCGGCGCCGTTATTTCCCCGTTACGCCGCGTATCTTTTTTTGATGCGATGTTAAATTCTCCTGCTAATTGTCATGCCGGCCGCGCCGGACCACTTCTTCCCCGAGCAACTTGGCGAAGGACTCGACATCCATGCTGCCCAGATCCTTTCCTTCCCGTGTGCGCACGGCAACGGTTCCGTTTTCCACCTCCCGGTCGCCCACGACCAGCAGGTACGGAACCCTGCTCAGAGTGTGCTGGCGGATTTTAAAGCCGATCTTCTCATTTCTCAAGTCCAAATCGATCCGGAACCCTTGATTTTCAAGGGATTCGGCAACCTTTTCACACCATTCATCCTGGCGGTCCGTAATATTGAGCACGACGGCCTGCACCGGCGCCAGCCAAACCGGCATCTTGCCGGCGTAATTTTCGATCAATATGCCGATGAACCGTTCCAGCGAACCGAGAATCGCGCGGTGCAGCATGACCGGAGTTTGCCGTGAACCGTCCTCGCAGACATATTCCGCACCCAGGCGCCCGGGCATGTTGAAATCGAGCTGGAAAGTGCCGCATTGCCAGATCCGGCCGATGGTGTCTTGCAGCGAGAAGTCAATTTTCGGGCCGTAGAACGCACCGTCACCGGGGTTCTCCTTGTAGGCGATCCCCGCGTCGTCGAGCGCCGCCGCCAGGGCGCTCTCGGCCTGGTCCCACAACGCGTCGTCGCCGATACGCCTGGCGGGTCGGGTCGACAGTTCGACCCGAACTTCTTCGAAGCCGAAATCTCGATAGACGCTGTAGAGCAGTTGCACGAACGCACGGGCTTCGTCCTGGACCTGCTCCGGCGTGCAGAAAATATGGGCATCATCCTGGGTGAAGCCGCGCACCCGCATCAGGCCGTGCAGCGCGCCGGAGGCCTCGTTGCGGTGGCAGGAGCCGAACTCCGCCATCCGCAGAGGCAGGTCGCGGTAGCTATGCAAACCCTGGTTGAATATCTGCAGATGGCAGGGGCAGTTCATGGGCTTGATGGCAAAATGACGGCTCTCGGAATCGGTCAGGAACATGTTCTCGATGAACTTGTCGGCGTGGCCGGATTTCTGCCACAGGCTGATATCGACGATCTCCGGTGTATTGACTTCCTGGTATCCCGCCGCTCGCAGGCGGCTGCGGACGTAGCCCTTGACCTGGTTGTAGATGATCCAACCGTGGTCATGCCAGAAAACCATGCCGGGGGCCTCTTCCTGGAAGTGAAAGAGGTCAAGCTGCTTGCCGATCCTGCGGTGATCGCGTTTTTCCGCTTCCTCGAGACGGTGCAGGTAGCTTTTCAGTTCCTTCCTGGTCGGAAAGGCGGTGCCGTAGATTCGCTGCAACATCTCGTTGTTGCTGTCACCGCGCCAGTAGGCCCCCGCCAGCTTGGTCAGCTTGAAGTGGCCGAGGTGCGATGTGTTGGGCACGTGCGGGCCGCGGCAAAGGTCGGTGAATTCACCCTGCTGGTAAAGGGACAGTTCTTCGCCTTCCGGGATCGACTCTATGATCTGCGCCTTGTACTCCTCGCCCTTGTCCCGGAAATAGGCGATGGCCTCGTCACGCGGCATGACGATCCGCCGGACCGGCAGGCCCTCCTCGACCAGGCGCTCCATCTCGGCGCTGATTTTTTCCAGGTCGTCCGGCGTGAAGCCCGGTTCGTAGGCAAAGTCGTAGTAAAAGCCGTTCTCGATCACCGGGCCGATGGTGACCTGAGCGTCCGGGAAAACGCGCTGCACCGCCTGCGCCAGCAGGTGCGCGCTGGAATGGCGGATAATTTCCAGGCCCTCTTCATCCCGCGAGGTGATGATGCGAACGGCCGCGTCGCGATCCAGCACGTGGGCCGCGTCGACCAGGCGGCCATCGACCTCGCCGGCGAGCGTCGCCCTGGCCAGGCCGGGCCCGATGTCGGCCGCCACGTCCATGACGCTCAGCGCTTGGTCATATTGTTTCTGGCTGCCGTCAGGCAGCGTAATTACAGGCATCGGACCCTCTCGGTCGTTTTTACCCCGGCGGTAAGCGGGACTCCAGAAAGAACAAGGGACGCATTGCGTCCCGGCACGGCAACCCCGCCGGGCTATTGTAACCGGGACAGCGGCAGTATCCTACTCTTTTAGGGATGGTTTCCACCCGCGGGCGGGCGGGAAGTGGTGGTGGGCACGACTGGGATCGAACCAGTGACTCCTGCCATGTCAAGGCAGTGCTCTACCGCTGAGCTACGCGCCCAATTTCCCGCACCCGGAATCGCAGCACCGGGGGCGCGCAAGATACCACATGCATGCGCTTTTACTCAACTGTTCGCACGTACTTGCAGCGGAGTAAATCCCCGGAAGTCCTGGGGCCCGCCAATCACGCGCAGCGGGTCGCTGCCCCGGGGTACATGGAGGTACCGGTATCAATGCTGCACAGGAGGTGCGAGCGACTGACAGCCGCAGGCTCGGTCCGCCGCCTGGACAGGCTCTGCGAAGCAGCCGTAATCGAGCGTAGCCGCGTGGCAATCATCTGCAGCGGGCGCCCCGTCCTTGGGCGGACAACAAACAATCAATCGCCGATTGGCGACAAGACCCTTCCGCAGCCGCCGCGCCGAGGTCATAATGAGGACTCCGATCCATGAGCGCCGCCGACCACACGAACTCCATGCCGCAAGCCTTCGTCCACCTGCACCTGCATACCGAATACTCGCTGGTAGACGGCACGCTGCGGCTTAAACAACTGGTGAAGCGCACACGCGAACTGGGCATGCCGGCGGTGGCCGTGACCGACCAGTTCAACCTGTTCGCGCTGGTCAAGTTCCACCGCGCCGCGATCGCCGCGGGCATCAAGCCGATCGCCGGCGCGGACGTGCTGGTTCGCCACCCGGGCGATGCCGGGCACACCCATCGCCTGGTGCTGTTGTGCCAGAACCAGGCCGGTTACAGAAACCTGTGCGAGCTGCTCAGCAAGGGCTACCAACAGGGCCAGCACCACAGCGTGCCGCACCTCGAGCGCCACTGGCTGGCGCAACACGCCGAGGGCCTGATCGCGCTGTCCGGCGCCCGCGAGGGTGACGTCGGCCAGGCCTTGATCAACCGGCACCCGAAGCGGGCGCGGCAATACGCGCGCGCCTGGATGCGCGACTTTCCCGGCCGCTATTATCTCGAGATTCAACGCACCGGCCGCGAACAGGAGCAGCGCCACGAGCGCCATGCGCTGCAACTGGCCGCCGAACTCGGCCTGCCGGTCGTCGCCACCAACGATGTGCGTTTCCTCGAGCGCGGCGATTTCGCGGCCCACGAGGCCCGGGTCTGCATACACGATGGCCGCCTGTTGGCCGACAAGCGCCGCGAAGTGCGTTACTCGGAAGAACAATACGTCAAAAGCCCGGAGGAGATGGCCGGGCTTTTCGCCGATCTTCCCGAGGCGATAGAAAATGCCGCCGAGTTGGCCAAGCGCTGCAACCTCGACCTGCAATTCGGCACCTACTACCTGCCGGACTTTCCCACCCCGGCGGGAGAAAGCGTTGAAGACTACCTGCAGAAGGCCTCGCTGGAAGGCCTGAAGCAACGTCTCGACGCCCACGGGCCAGCCCATGATTTCAGCGTCGAGCATTACCGTGACCGCCTGCAACGGGAACTGGAAGTGATCAACGACATGGGCTTTCCCGGCTATTTCCTGATCGTTGCCGATTTCATTCGCTGGGCCAAGAACAACGGCATACCCGTCGGGCCCGGCCGCGGTTCCGGCGCCGGCTCGCTGGTCGCCTATTCCCTGGAGATCACCGACCTCGATCCGCTGCAGTACGACCTGCTGTTCGAACGTTTTCTGAACCCCGAACGTATTTCCATGCCCGACTTCGACATCGACTTCTGCATGGAAAAACGCGATCGCGTCATCGACTACGTCGCCGAGAGTTACGGCCGCGACCAGGTCAGCCAGATCATCACTTTCGGCACCATGGCGGCCAAGGCGGTGGTGCGTGACTGCGGCCGCGTGCTGGGTCATGGCTACGGCTTCGTCGACAGCATTGCCAAGCTGGTGCCGTTGGAACTGGGCATGACGCTGGCAAAGGCCCTCGAGCAGGAACAGGAACTCAAGCGGCGCTACGATGACGAGGAAGACACGCGGGCCATCCTGGATTTGGCGATGTCGCTCGAAGGCCTCACGCGCAACGCCGGCAAGCACGCCGGCGGTGTCGTCATCGCCCCGTCCAGCCTGACCAACTTCACCGCGCTTTATTGCGAACCCGGCGGCGGCAACGTCGTCACGCAATTCGACAAGGACGACGTCGAGACCATCGGCCTGGTCAAGTTCGATTTTCTCGGCCTGCGCACGCTGACGATCATCGACTGGGCGCTCAAGGCCATCAACACGCAACGGGAGGCCGAAGGCAAGCAAACGATCGCGCTGGAAGACCTGCCGATGGACGATGCCAAGACCTTCCGGTTGCTGCAGGACTGCCGCACGACGGCGGTGTTTCAGCTCGAATCCAGCGGCATGAAGGACCTGATCCGAAAACTGCAGCCGGACAATTTCGACGAGATCATCGCGTTGGTGGCGCTGTTCCGGCCCGGCCCGCTCGAATCCGGCATGGTCGGCGATTACATCGACCGCAAGCACGGTCGGGCCGTGGTCAGTTACCCGCACGACGACCTCGAACCGATACTGCGCCCGACCTACGGCGTGATCCTCTACCAGGAACAGGTCATGCAGATCGCCCAGGTGCTGGCCGGCTATTCCCTCGGCGACGCCGACATCCTGCGCCGCGCCATGGGCAAGAAGAAGGCCTCGGAAATGGCCCGGCAGCGGCTTGTGTTCGTCGAGGGCGCCGCCAGCCGCGGCATCGGCGACGACCTCGCCAACTACATCTTCGACCAGATGGAAACGTTTGCCGGCTATGGTTTCAACAAGTCCCATTCGGCCGCCTACGCGCTGATCGCGTACCAGACGGCCTGGCTGAAAGCGCATCACCCGTCCGCCTTCATGGCGGCGGTCCTGTCCGCCGACATGGACAACACGGACAAGATCGCCGGCTTTATCCTGGAATGCCGCAAGATGCGGCTGGCTATCCAACCGCCGGATATCAACCACTCCAACTACGCCTTCCAGATGACCGGGGCCCGTTCGATCCGGTATGGGCTCGGCGCGGTCAAGGGCATCGGCAACGCCGCGATTGAACTGATCGAACGAGAACGGCAAACTGCCGGGGCGTTCACGAGCCTGGACGATTTCTGTAACCGTCTGGACCTGAAAAAGGTCAACAAACGGGCCATGGAGACGCTGATCGGGTCCGGCGCCATGGATGCGCTGGACGCCAACGGCAACCGGGCGCAGTTACTCCATGACCTGCCCCGCTGCATCCAGGCCGCCGAACAGGCGCAGCGTGACCAGGAAGCGGGCCAGGCGGACATGTTCGGCACGGCGGCGGCAACAAGTAACGGCGCCGTTCCCGTCCGCTCCGAAGCGGTCGAGCCATGGCCCGAACTGCAAAAGCTGCAAACGGAAAAAGCCTCCCTCGGCCTTTACCTGACCGGTCACCCGGTGGCGGTACACCTTGACGACATCAAGCACTTCACGACCTGCCCGCTGGGCGACGTTCGCAAGCGACTGCCGCCGGACAAGAGCGCTGGCAGACGCGGCGTCAACATGACGCTGGCGTGCCAGGTCACGGCATTGCGGCGGCGCGGCCCCCGCGGCCACTACATCGCCGTGGAAGACCACAGCGGGCGGATCGACGCATTTCTTTCCAACGAGACCTACGCGACCTACGCGGAGCTGCTGGACAAGGACGAACTGGTGGTGATCGAAGGCGGCGTGGTCGCCGATGACTTCACCGGCGGCTGCCGCATCAACGCCAACCACGTCATGTCGCTGGCGGACGCCAAGGCCCGGTTTGCCACCGGCATCGTGCTGTCGGTCGCCGGCCCCAGCGCCGACCTCTGCGCACGGCTCGCGAGCGTCTTCAGCCCGTACCGCGGCGGCAGCTCGCCCGTATTTCTCAACTACCGCAACCCGCGCGCCCGGGTCAGCCTGGAGCTGGGGCGAGACTGGCGCGTCAACCCCTGCGTGGAGCTGGTGGCGGCGCTCAACGAACTCGATATGGTGAGGCAGGCGGGCTTTCGCTACTAGCGGGCCGGTTCCGGCGCGTCAGCCGCGAACGGCCGGACTACAGCGCCAGAACCCCAGTTACGGGTTGGCGGTGAACTCCGAGGGGGTTGGTTACATGCCGGACCAGCATGCGTAACAAAGTTATTGCACTGGAATCATCAGGGGATGACGGTTGCCTGCGTACGGGACACGCTCAAGCCGTCCTGGCCGCTCGGCATCCGTTCCCGACGGATGCACGGTCCCGCCCGCAGGCAACCGCCATCCCCTCCAGTTAGCACGCGAGGTTCAACGTCCAAACCGAACCAAGCGCCTGCTGGCTCGCATTCAAAGCTAGCCCGGATATTGCACCAGCATCCCGGATGCTGCTGCAGAACAGGTGCGGCTGGGCGCCGGGCTGGACTGAGAGCCATAGCGAAAGCTATAGGGCCAGAAAAGGCTTGCCAGATCGCCGCGCCGGGAACACATTTTGCCCACGACAAGGAACGATGAACGACTGGTATTATGAATACCAAAGTGAAGAGAGACGCAGTAGTGGACAAAATGGGACCCGTCCCTGCGGGTTGCGGCTCCAAATGGCCCCATGCGTCGTTGCCCGTCGTTTATTTGGAACCACCAAACGACACTCCGGGCATCTTGCCTGGAACCATTTGGGGCGGCAACGCGGTGACCTGGCAAGCCTTTTCTGGCCCTGTTGGAGGGAAGCCCAAGCCCAGGTGCGCCTGGACAAGGCAGGGCCGGGATAGATCGCTGGCCGGTTACAAAGTGTACCCTGGAATAAATTTGATAAATCGTCATTTTACATTGTAAATTCATAAGTTTATGGTGAGGCCAGTGGCCGGCTGGTGCAATATCCGGGCTAGCTCTTGGCGTTGCGGTAGCGCCGGTACAGGATTTTGATGCGGCGGACGTATTCCCTGGTTTCGGGGTAAGGGGGCACGCCACCGTATTCGCGAACGGCTTGGGGCCCGGCGTTGTATGCCGCCGTCGCCAATTCGACGTCCTGGTGAAACTCGTCCAACAGCACTGCAAGGTAGCGCGTGCCGCCGGCGATATTGCTGACCGGGTCGAACACGTTTTGAACCTGCAGGGCTTTTTGGGTTGCCGGCGTCAGTTGCATCAGGCCCTGTGCGCCGCGCGGTGAGCGCGCGTCCGGTTGATACGCGCTTTCGGCCTGGATCACCGCCCGGATCAAAGCCTCGTCGACATGGAACACCCGGGCCGCCGCCCGGATCTCGTCGGCGAATGCGACCCGGTTGAGCGGAATGCGTTCCCAGTCGAGCTGACGGCAGCGGGGGTCCGAGGCGTAACAGGGAAACGAGAAACGCTTGACGTGCTGCTGGCCGGAAGGCTTCTCACTGGTGTAATGGACCACGCCGTTCTCGTCGGTGTACTTGTAGATGTCGGCCGCTGAGACTTGCGCCACGGCCGCCAGCGCGGCCGCCAGGATCATGTGCCTCAGTCGCGGGCCTTTCCTGCTCAACAGGGTCATAGCTCCATGCAACCCCTGCCGGACGGGTACAAAGTACCGGCTAAATGCGGCAGGCCGCGAGCCCGTTTTTTTCAAGATAGCGCTGATGGTATTCCTCCGCGCGCCAAAACTCGCCGGCCGCCTCCACGCCAGTCACGATGGGCTGCGGCCAGCGCCCGGCGCGTTCGAGATCGGCAATGGCGGCGCGCGCCGCTTGCTCCTGTTCCGGGCCGTGATAAAAAATGACGGAGCGGTACTGGTGACCGATATCGGGGCCTTGCCGGTTCAGCGTGGTCGGGTTGTGCATATCGAAAAACTGTCGCAAAAGCTCGGCATAGCCGACCTGCGCCGGGTCGAATCGCACCTGTACGACCTCGGCATGACCGGTCTGGCCCGTGCATACGTCCTCGTAGGTCGGCTGTTCAAGATGTCCGCCCATGTAACCGGCCGCGGTATCGACCACGCCCGGAACTTCCCGGAAACGCGCTTCGACACCCCAGAAGCAGCCGGCGCCGAAGGTCGCCGTGTCAATCGCCTGGCTCATGCTGTTTTGCCCTCGTCTGAAAGTTCATGCACCCGTATCATACCTTCCTGGGCGGCACTGGCAACCAATCTGCCCTCGCGGTCGAAAATCTGTCCACGGGCCAGGCCCCGCCCGCCGCTGCTGCTGGGACTGTCGCAGGAATACAGCAACCACTCGTCCACTCGCGCCGGGCGGTGGAACCACATCGCGTGGTCGAGGCTGGCCATCGTGACATTGTTCTGCAGAAAGGATATCCCGTGCGGCAGCGTCGTCGTTCCGACCAGGTGAAAATCAGAAGCGTAGGCCATCAGGGCCCGGTGCATCAGGTCCGGCACTTCGATCCGGTCGGCGATCCGGAACCAGATGTCCTGGTACGGAGGTTCCGGTTTGGGCTTGCTGCTGAACATGTCGACGTACTGGACCGGGCGAAAATCAAAGGGCCCGGTCCGCGCGAACCAGCGGCGCATGAATTCCGGCATCTCCTCGAGGCGGCTGCGTGACAGTTCGAACTCGGATGAAAGTTCCTCCGGCATCGGCACTTGCGGCATCTCGAACTGATGTTCGGGACCCCGCTGGCGTAACTGGAACGAAGCCGCCATCGTGAAGATCGGCCGTCCGTGCTGAATGGCGACGACACGGCGCGCCATGAAACTGCGCCCGTCCCGGTTACGGTCGACATCGTAGACAATGGCTGCCTCGGGGTCCCCCGGCCGCAGGAAATAGGCGTGCAATGAATGCATGTCGCCCTCCTGGACCGTGCGGCTGGCGGCGATGACCGACTGCGCCAGCACCTGCCCGCCAAATACGCGCGGCGTACCGATGTCGCGGCTTTCGCCCCTGAACAGGTTGTCTTCCAGGGTCTCCAGGTCCATGAGCTGGAGCAGCTCTTCCGTTTTGCTGTTTGCGGTAACCATCGTCAGTGTGCCGTTACCCCACGCGGGACAGCCTGCACTGTGCCACAATATGCAGCCAATCAAAAGATATGGCCGCGCCTGGCCGGCAAAAATCGATGAATTCCGAACCGACTTTTCTCTGGCACGATTACGAAACCTTTGGCACGCACCCGCAACTCGACCGCCCGGCGCAATTTGCCGCCGTTCGCACCGACCAGGCGCTGCAGCCCCGCGGCGAGCCGATCAGCTGGTACTGCCAACCTGCCGTCGATGTCCTGCCGCGGCCGGAGGCCTGTCTCGTCACCGGCATCACGCCGCAACATGCGCTCGCCGAGGGTCTGCCCGAAGCGGACTTCGCGGCAAGGATCCATGCCGAAATGATGGAGCCCGGCACCTGCAGCGTCGGTTACAACAGCATTCGTTTCGACGACGAGTTCAGCCGTAACCTGTTTTACCGCAACTTTCTCGACCCTTACGAGCGTGAATACAGGAACGATAACTCGCGCTGGGACCTGATAGACCTGACGAGGATGTGCTACGCGCTGCGCCCGCAAGGCATCGAGTGGCCGCGGCGCGAGGACGGCACGCCCAGCTTCAAACTGGAGGACCTGAGCCGTGCCAACCAGATTTCGCACGAGGGTGCACACGAAGCCCTGGCCGACGTCATGGCGACGATTGCCCTCGCGCGCCTGCTGCGCGGCGCGCAGCCGCGCCTGTTCGACTGGGCTCTGCAAATGCGCGATCAGCGCCAGGTCATGCAGTTGCTGGATCCGGCCAGGGCCGAACCGGTCCTGCACAGCAGTGCGCGCATACCTGCCTCTCGCGGTTGCACCAGCCTCGTCTTACCACTCGCGACATATCCGGACCGGGCAAAATCGGTCATCGTATTCGACCTGATGGACGATCCGGCGCCACTGCTCGAACTCGGCGCCGACGCCATCACCGACCGCGTGTTCACCGCTGCCGCGGACCTGCCCGATGACGTCGACCGCGTCGCGCTCAAGGCCATCCATACCAACCACGTACCGATGATCGCACCAGCCGCCACCCTCAAGGACGCCGATTGCAGCCGCATCGGTCTCGACGTGGATCGATGCCTTCAGAACGCGGCCAGGCTCAAGACCGGCCTCGATCAGGTTCGCGGCAAGGTGATGGACGTATTCAAACCACAGCCGTTCGAATCCGATGGCGACCCGGACCACATGCTCTATGCGGGCGGCTTTTTCTCGCGCTCGGACCGACGCCTGATGGACCGGGTCAGACAATCCGACCCCGCGCGGCTCGCTGGCACGCGCTGGCCCTTCGAGGATGCGCGCCTGCCGGAAATGCTGTTTCGCTACCGGGCACGCAATTTTCCGGATACGCTGAACGCGAGCGAAGCGGAAAGGTGGCAACAGGAAAGGCTGGCCAGGCTGGCGCACCCGGCGGACGAACGCCAACTGACACCCGCAGCTTATGCCGCGGCCATTGCGGCGGCCCGGCGATCATGCCCGGACGACGGCCCCAGGCAGGTCATCCTCGACCAGTTGGAGGCTTGGGGCCGGCAAATCTGCCGGACGGACTGAGCCTTCCGTTCTTGCTCAAAAGTCTGTAGGTGCCAACCCTAAATCAATAAGTTACCTGCTTTTTCTCGATTTAAATTGACTTAATTATGCACAAGTCGCTGATTGTTTGTGGAGCGCGGATGGGAGCCTGGATTGGGCCGGTTTTGTAACAAATCTGTAACAATTTAGCCATGTATCCCATTGTATATTAAGGGTTTTTATTTGTTGGTCAATTTTTGATCAATCTGGAGACCCGCTGATGGTGGCTTGACGCCCGCGCTATTACCCACAGGGTTATCCACAGCTTTTGTGGATAACCCCTTCAGGCAGCGGTAACCCCCCTGTTTCCATTCCCGGAAAGCGGGGGTAAGGCCTTTTTCGGCACGCCCGCAGCCCTGATCAGGCGCCGCCTGGCCGACGGCGACACGAATTCCACGTGACTGCCATCGGAGAACTGCAGCATCCATATTCTGCCCGGCCCGTCGTCGCTTCCGGGCGTGGCGATAACACCGGTAATGGTCTTGCCGATCAACTGAAAATCCGAACTCATTGGCTTGCTCCTTACAGTTTGCCGTCATTGAAGCAAAGCCCGTTCTCAAATCCTGAGAGTGGCAAACGCATCGGTCGCGCGCTGATTGCCTACAAAGATAGCGGCCAGAAACGACTTCAACGGCCACGCGTCAGGAACCTAGAATGACCACTGCCGCGCGATACCCGCGCTGCACTTGGAGCCATATCACCTGAAGGGGGATTTATGAAACCATTATCCACACTACTGGCCACCGTGCTGTTGCCACTGCTCGCCTGGTCCGCCCAGGCCGTCAATGTCAACACGGCCAGCGCAAAGGAGATCGCGGACGCACTCAAGGGAGTCGGTCTGAGCAAGGCCGAAGCCATCGTGTCCTATCGCAAGCAGAACGGCCGGTTCAAGCACATCGACGAATTGGTCAACGTCAAAGGGATCGGGATTCACACGGTTGACCTCAACCGCGAGAGCATCCAGTTGACGAGCAGCGACGGCGCCAAGCCCGGAAAGTAAGCAGCGCCGAGACGACGGTGGCGGGCGCTCCGGCAGCCCGCCACCCGTCAAACACTCTAACCGGCGAGCGATACGGCCGCAGCAGCGCGCGCAATAGTTTATGAGCCCAGCAGCTGCCGGCTGCCGAACGCGTGCGCCAGCGTGGACTGATCGATGTACTCCAGTTCCCCGCCCAGCGGCACACCGTGAGCGATACGGGTCGCACGGATAGAATGCTTTTGCGCCATTTTTTGCAGGTAGTAGGCCGTGGCTTCGCCTTCCACCGTTGGGTTGGTGGCGATAATCAGCTCGGCGGGCGGATTCTTTTCCAACCGTTCCGCCAATTGCTCCAGGCCCAATTCACCCGGACCAATGCCGTCCAGCGGTGACAAGCGGCCGAGCAAAACGAAATACAGGCCCCGGTAGGCGGTGGCCTGCTCGATGGCCAGTACATCCACCGGCGATTCGACGACGCAAAGCAACGACGGGTCGCGCCGCGGGTTGGCGCACACGGCGCACAGCGTTTGTTCGGTCAGGTCACGGCACTGCCGGCAGCGGCCGATCTTCTGCATCGCGTCCGCCATCACCGCAGCCAGTTGCAGGCCGCCTTCCCGGTCGCGCTCCAGCAGGTGCAGGGCCATGCGCTGGGCCGACTTCGGCCCGACACCGGGCAGACACCTCAGCGCCTCGATCAACTGGCTCAGAAGGGGTTCGGTTGCCACCGCTGCGCGTCAGAACGGAAGTTTGAAGCCGGGTGGAAGCGGCATGCCCTGGGTCAGGTGGGACATCTGCTGTTCCGTGGTCTCCTTGATGCGATTGACGGCGTCGTTGACCGCGGCCGCGACCAGGTCCTCCAGCATTTCCATGTCTTCGTTCAGGGAAGGGTCGATGGTGACGCGTTTAACGGCGTATTGCCCCGTCATCAGCACGCTGACCATGCCGCCGCCCGCCTGCCCGGTCACTTCCATTGCGGCCAGCTTCTGCTGCGCTTTCTCCATCTCCTGCTGCATCTTCTGTGCCTGTTGCAGCAGCCCCGCGATATTTCCTTTCATGCCTAAATCCTCTTTTCCTGGCGTGTCGACGTTGTCACTGCAGCGGCTGGATCGAATCCGGAACGATCGTCGCACCGAACTTTTCCCGCAATTCCGCGACCGTGGCATCGTCCTCGATGGCCTGTTCAGCCTCGGTCATGCGCCGTACCCGCACTTTTTCTTCGCTCGCCGAGACCGAGTGCAGCGGTTCACTGGAAACGTGCAGATCCAGCATCACCGCATGTCCCACCCACTCCGAGAGCGCGGCCTGCAACAGCTTCACGGTGCTGTCAGAGCCCAGGTGGCGCAACGCATCGGGGACCAGGAAAACCCAGCGGTCGTCGTCGGACGATTGCAGTTGCAGGTTACGCGCCAACTCGCGCGCGCTACCGCTCAGCTTGAGGTTGGCCTGGAGACTATGCCAGTCCACGGGCGCCGTCTTGCCGGCCGGTGCTTCCGTGCCGGCGGCAGGTGCGCCAGAGGCCTCTTGCCTGGTGGGGCCGTTCGCTGCTGCCGCGGTGAAGAGGTCGGCCTTCTCTTCGCCGCCGACCGTTTCACCGGATGCGCCGGACATGACGTCAAAACGCTCGCGCGCGGCCTTGGCCGCCGCAGCTTGCTCCCGGCTCCTGCCAGTACCTCCACTGCCCTTTTGGCCGGTTGTGGAAGGGGCGTGCGCCGCGGCCGCCGCTCGCTGGCCTGCCTTGCTGCGATTTGAACCGCCGGCTGCATCCGCGCCATGGCCGCTATCAGCAGGCCGGAATGCCAGCATGCGCAACAGCGTCATTTCAAGGCCGGTACGCGGGTCCGGTGCGATTCCAAGGTCGCGCCGCCCGTGCACGGCAATCTGGTAGTACAACTGGGCATCTTCCGCGCTGACCCGGCCCGCCTGGTCCACCAGCGACTCCCAGTCCGTCCTGTCAGGATCCCTGAAATCCGGCGCCGCGTGAATCAAGGCGATGCGGTGCAGGCACCGGGCCAGTTCGTCGAGGACGCCTTCAAGGTTGCGCGATTGCCTGGCCAGCTCGTCGACGAGGCCGAGCAGCGCCTCGGCATCGGCGTTGGCCAGCGCGTCGATGAGCGCCGCGATGTGCTCGTGCTCAATGCTGCCGAGCATGCCGGCGACGTCCGTGTCCCGCAAACTGCCGCCGCCGAAGGCGATGGCCTGATCCAGCAGGCTCAGGCCGTCTCGCAAGCTGCCATCGGCCGCCCTGGCGATGCGCATGACGGCTGCATCTTCCGCGTCGACGGATTCTGCCTGCAGGATATGCGCCAGCTGACCGCAGATTTGTTCCGGCAAGAGACGGCTCAGGCTGAAACGCAGGCAGCGTGACAGGATCGTGACGGGCAATTTCTGCGGATCGGTGGTCGCCAGGACGAACTTGACGTGTGACGGCGGCTCTTCCAGGGTCTTCAAAAGGGCGTTGAAGCTGTGCCCGGACAGCATGTGAACCTCGTCGATGATGTAGACCTTGTAGCGCCCCCGGGTCGGCGTGAATTGCACAGTCTCGAGTAATTCACGCGTGTCGTCGACCCTGGTCTTCGAGGCCGCGTCGATTTCCAGCATGTCGACAAAACGCCCTTCATCGATGTCGACACAGGCTGCGCACTCACCGCAGGGTTTTGATGAAACCCCGGTTTCACAATTCAGGCACTTGGCCAGGATTCGCGCGATCGTGGTCTTGCCCACTCCGCGCGTGCCGCTCAGCAGGAACGCGTGGTGTACACGATCCTGATCGAGCCCGTTGACCAGCGCCTGCACGACATGTTCCTGGCCCACGAGATCACTGAACGTACGGGGACGCCATTTGCGTGCCAAAACCTGGTAACTCATTCGATTCTCTACACCCGGCCTGCCTGGAACGAATACTATAACAGATGGGGATGGCAACCCCTGCCCACCGGATCCCGGCGCCCGAGTCCGCTGCTGCCGCTGCTCCCTTCCGGGCCTGACGGGGTTCACAACGTATCGTCGCGGGAGGGCCGACAGGGGCCACCACTGAACCGCAGTGCGCAGGCCGGACGACTGCCTGGCGTCAGCAAACGCCCCACCACCGGCGGGCCGCGAAATCTGCGGGAACGGCATTGTGCCGCAAGCCGCGGCACGGATCAAACATTGCTTCTGGAAACATGGGCGCGCGCACCTCAATTTCAAGCAAGTAACGGGACTTCATGGCCGCGGAGAGCCGACGGCAAGGGACAGGCTATTGAGACTTGCGCCCGCAGATATGACAATAGCGTCATTTGCCGGTCGGCGGTTTCACCGGCCGCAAACGGGATATCCAGTCGCCGACAACAGGGGTCAGAACCTCATGAGCGCCAAACAGCCAGTCGAAAACGGGCGGGGGAATGCAGCCGGCAGCCTGATTCCGGAATTCGATCATCCGCTGCTGGAGACGTTGCTCGGGCTGCTGGAACCGCCCGCCGGCACGCTAGGGCCGTTCCGCTTCTCAGTCCGGTCGAAAGACGTGTCCGCGAGCGGCTCGGAGGTGGTCGGGGGCAGGGTCACCGGCGGCACGATCGCCAGCGGCGACGAGGTCATGGTCGCGTCCTCGCTGAAACGCAGCCGCGTTGTGCAAATTTCCGGGGCCGCGGGCGAGATGCAAACCGCCGGTAAATTCGAGACGGCCGCGTTGGTATTGAGCGAGAATTGCGACATCCGCGCGGGTGATGTCCTGCACCGGCCGGGTGAAGCGCCGCAGCGCAGCGACCAGTTCCAGGCCCATCTCGCCTGGGTCGATGCGGAACCGATGCTGCCGGAACGGAGCTACCTGCTGAAAATCGGTGAACGCACCACACCGGTCCAGATCACCGATCTGAAATACGTCATCAACACGGGCAACCTCGAACACGAGCCCGCCAGCCAATTGACCCAGCGCCAAATTGGCGTATGCAACTTCGCCAGCGCCGAGGCCATTGCCTTCGATGGCTACCGGGAGAACCCCGGCAGCAGCGGTTTCGTTTTGCTGGACCGGCTCAGCCATCGCACGCTGGCGGCCGGTCTCATCGACTTCGGGCTGCATCGCGGCCAGAACCTCTCCTGGCAGTCCTTCGAAATCAACCGTGAGCTGCGCTCACAGATGAAGAACCAGCAACCGATGATCCTCTGGTTTACCGGGCTGTCGGCTTCCGGCAAATCGACCATCGCCGATATCGTCGAGCAGAAACTCGCGGCAAAGAACCGGCACACTTACCTGCTCGACGGCGACAATTTCCGTCACGGCCTGAACAAGGACCTGGGATTCACCGATGCCGACCGGGTCGAGAACATCCGCCGCGTCGCGGAAGTCGCCCGGCTGATGGCGGACTCCGGCCTGATCGTCATGACCGCGTTCATATCGCCGTTTCGCAGGGAGCGCCGCATGGCCCGGGAAATCGCCGGGGACATCGCCTTCAAGGAAATTTTCGTCGACACACCGCTGGAGGTGTGCGAAGCGCGCGACCCGAAGGGCATGTACGCAAAAGCCCGGCGAGGCGAGATTCCGAACTTCACCGGTATCAGTTCGGCCTACGAACCGCCCGAGCTCGCCGACGTGCACCTCGACGCGGGTGAACGCAGCGCCGAGGAACTGGCTGACGAAGTGCTACGCCAGCTCGAGCTGTAAGCGCAGACGCGCCGGGCCCAGTTGGCGCTTGGGCCGCGGCCCCGAGGGGCGCCGGAATTCACGTGCTTTCGGGCCCGGACGCCCCGCCCAGGTTGATGTCCACCATCAATTCGTCGGCCAGGTCTTCCAGTTCCCGGCGCAGTTGATCGACGCTCGCGCCTTCCGGAACAAGCAGGCGCGCATGCGCCATGAACAGGTTCTCCGCGGACATGGAGGCGCTCTGGCAGGTCGTTTCCAGTTCCTGCACGTTGAGGCTGTGCCTGGCGAGAATGCGCGAGACGTCGTGCACGATACCCGGCCGGTCCTGGCCCACCAGGTCAAGGACGAGTTCACGCGTGTTCTCGACAGCCCCCACCGGAGAGGCTTCGCGCAGCAGCACCTGGATCCCCCTGGATTCCAGCGACGCCAGTTTTTTCGTGAACGCGGCAAGCTGCTCCCGGGGCAACTCCGCCAGCAGAATGCCGGCGAACAGCCCGGCCAGCGACAGCATACTGCTTTCGGTCCAGTTACCGCCGTGGGCGTCAAGCAGTTCGGACAGCGCTTCCACGACCCCGGGCCGGTCTTCACTGACGACACTCAGAACGACGGATGTATTCATCTGTACGGCTTCCTCTGATTACGCTCGGGATACGTGATTCTCAGCCAAAAGGCTCCGCCCTGCAATGCTCACGCGGCAACGGGCCCGGCCACCGGGTGGCGGCCCCAGCAAGAGAGGGTCGGATTCAGCGGCCGGCTGGCCACTCTCAATTGACTGCGGCGACCACCGTCAGCGCAGCGCCGGACTCTACCGTGAAGTCGGGTCCAAGCGTCGTGGTCGGCGACTGGAAGCTCACCACGGCACCGGCCTTGACGACGACACCGTTGTTCGCTGTCAGCGAGTTGTCAGCCACGCAGGTGACGTTGCCTTCCAGGACCTGGTTCTGGAGCAGCACATCGAACCCCGAACAACCGCCGCCGCTGCCCTCCCAGATGATACTGGCCATGACCACCGGCGGCACCATCGTGCGGTTCAGTCCGTCCAGCGCCGCCGGTGCGTTGAGCCACGCATCGAGCATGTTCACGCCTTCCTGGCCCAGGAACGCGTTCGCCCCCGTGTTCGCCAGGTACAGGAACTGGACATATTCCCAGCTGGTTCCCTGGTACAGCAGGTCGATCCGGGCATGATCGGCGTTGGCCGGCGGGTTCAACGGGAATTCGTCCCAGTAACGGTAAGTACTGCCGGCGCCACTGCCCCCGTACTGGTCCGCCGGCACGGGCAGCGCGTTGCGTCTTTCCGCCTTGTCGTAACTCATGCCGTAGGGTGGTATGCGGTTGTCCCTGGCGACGAAATTATTGAGTGCGAAGTGAAAGGTGTCGTGGGAGGCGCCCTTGCAGGCGTTTTTCTTCTCCGGCGCGCTGTCGTCGAGCAGAAAATCCCCGACGGTACATTTCACCTGGCCCGTGACGCGGTCGTAACTGAGCGCAAAATCGGAACCGTGCAGCGCCTCGATGGTCGCCGCCCAGTCCCTGGTGACGGCGTAGTGCGCCTCGTAGACCTTCGTGTTGGCGTCGTTCGGGTCGATGATCGAGTTGACTTCGACATCCGGGCCGCCGGACGGGTTGGCCACGGTCGCACCGATCGGACCGTAGGCCCCGTCTTCCCGGATCAGGGTATCGGCAGCGTCGTACCATTTCGTATTGATCCACATGCGGCGGCCTTCGGGATATCCGGACAGCAGTTTATGGCCCGTCAAGTTCACGACCCTGAGCGTATTGCCGTCCAGTTCGAGTGCGGCTGCCTGCTGCAAGTGGTCGAGTGCGCGTTGCTGGCCGTAATTGAGGGCGGTCAATTGCTCCGCGGTCAACCCGCCGCCGAGGCGCAGCGTTCCCGCGGCATCCTGGTAACGCACGATATCGGCGAACCACGTGTTGCCCCCGCTGAGGTCATGACGGGGCAAATCCTGACGGATTTCCGCATCGTGCTTGTCGCAACCGGCGCTCGTTACCGGCCGCATGTGACACGACTGGCAGCTGAAATAGCGCGGTGTGCCATCCGCATAATCCCCGGCGATGCCGCCGTGCTCCCCGGCCTCGTTTGCCGCGGCCAGTGCCGCTTGGTAGGTGACGTCCAGTGAGCCACCCTGGGTCCTGAGGTCATCGGGCAGGGTGTCGAAGTGCCCGACGCGGGTCGTCGGAAATGCGCTGGCCATGTATTCACTGAACGTGCGCTCGACCACGCCGTAGGCATACGGCGGGTTGTTGAACGCCGCCTTGTCCTCGATCGGGCCGCCGAGGTTGCCGCCGCTGGCAACGACCTCGGGCGCCGTGGCCTGGGCGCCGTTACCGGGCGCGAGGTCACCGACGACCGGGTTGGAGACGTCGTGGCAGGAGCCGCAGTAGTTGACGTCGCGGTGAAAATGCGACTGGATGTAGGTATGACGGGCGACGGTGGTGAGGTAGGGGCCCAGCTTGTCTCCGCCAGCCCATAGCGACAACATGCCGCTGCCGTAATAGCCTTCGGTCGATGACTGGCAGGTACCGGCCGGCTGCAGCAGGTCATCGGAGCAATTGGCCGTGAAGGGTGAAATCATGACGCCGGCCAGTTCCGAGTTGTCCGGGTTGGTCATCGAGTGACAGGCGTCGCAATCGACGCCGTTGTCATCGGTGCTGGCCAGGCCGGAGCCGTCCGTCGGGGTCGAGCGGCCGCCGTACCATCCGCCGGTGCTGTGGCAGCGCAGGCACAGGTCGCCGGCGCCGTCGAAGTCCTGCTCGGCGACCGCCAGCGTGGCCCAGAAAACGGGGTCGCGTCCGGCATTGCCCATGGCGCTGCCGCGCCAGCCGGTGACGGGTTCGTCCTGCGGTTCACCGGCGCTGCTGCTGGTGTTGTAGCCGGAATGGCAATTACTGCACTTGTCGACGGATTCGAAAGTGCCGATGTCCCCGGGCTGTGTGCCCGGCATCTGCACTTCGGGAGGAACCACGGTCGCTGCGTAGACGAACCCGGTCAGCAGACAGGCTGCTGCGCAAAACCCCAGACAGGCGAGCCAATGACGCATCGTCGCTCCGGCTACCGAGCACTTGTGCCGGCTCGGGCCCGGCAGGCAGCGGTATCGACGAATATTCCGACTGGAGCGGAATCCGTCCCGCCGCAGGCTGATCATACCGCCCGCTGCCAGGCGAACCATTGATGCAGATCAAGCACATCTTAATTACTTCGTCTGACGCCCGCACACCGCCTTGCCTCAGCGCGGCGGCATTACCCCGTTGCCGGGTAAAAGGCCCTGCCCTCGCGCGCCCTCTGCCGCAACCCGTCCGGCACGGCAAAGCGAGGCCCGTAGGCCGCCGCCAGGCGATCGCACTCGGCCACGAAGCGCTCCGTGCCGAGCGTGTCGATCAACGACAGCGTGCCGCCCGACCAGGCCGGGAAGCCCCAACCGAATATGGAACCGATATCCGCGTCCGCGGGTTCCGTCAACACACCCTCCTCGAAACAGCGGGCGGTTTCGAGCGCCTGGCGGTACAGCAGCCGCTTGATAACCTCCGCCGCCGCCGGCTGCTCTGCGCGCGGCGGGTAGATCTCCGCCAATCCCGGCCACAGGTGTTTTTTCGCATTCCCGGGGTAATCGTAAAAACCCGCGCCGTACCGCCTGCCCTTGCGGCCGAGGTCCTCGACGAACTTTTTCAGCACCGCGAAACCGGTGGCGAATTCGTAACCGTCACCCGCCTCGCGGGCCGCCTGCAGGCCAATCCTGTACCCCAGTTCGAGCGTCACCTCGTCCATCACCGCCAACGGACCCACCGGCATACCGGCCAGCTGAGCCGCATTTTCAACCAGCGCGGGCAGGACACCCTCGGCGAGCATCGTCATGCCTTCGTCCGTATAGGTCCCAAAAACGCGGCTGGTATAAAATCCGCGGCTGTCTTTGACCACGATCGGCGTCTTGCGCAGTTGCTGGATATAGTCCAGGCCGCGCGCGACGGACTCGCTGGAACTTTTCTCCCCGGTGATTAATTCGACCAGCGGCATCTTTTCCACCGGCGAGAAGAAATGCAGCCCGATAAAGCTTTCCGGGCGCCGTGAGGCTTCGGCGAGGCGCGTGATCGGCAAGGTCGAGGTGTTGCTCGCGAAGATCGCATGCCTGGGGATGACGGCCTCGGCTTTGGCGGTCACCTCCGCCTTGATCTCGCGGTCTTCGAATACGGCCTCGATGACCAAATCGGCCCCGGCCAAATCCAGGTAATCCGTAGTCGGCGTGATCAGGTCGAGGATGGCCTGGGATCGCTGCCGGTCCAGCTGGCCACGTTTGACCGCCTCTTCGAGCACGGTCGCCGCGTGCGCCTTGCCCTGTTCGGCGCGCTCGGGCGTCATGTCCAGCAGCACGACTTTCATCCCCGCACGCGCGGAAACGCTGGCGATACCGGCTCCCATCATGCCCGCACCGAGTACACCCAGTTTTCCGACCCTGGACTTTTCGACCCCGGCCGGACGCCGTCGCAGTTTATCCGCGGCGCCCTTGTTGACGAACAGGCTGCGCATGAGGTTGCGCGCCGTCACACCGGACAACAACTGCCCGAAGTATTGCGACTCGATGTCCAGCCCGGTATCGAACGGCGTGATGCAGCCCTCGTATACGGCGGAAAGCGCGACGATCGGCGCAGGGAAGTTGTGCCGGGTCTTGCCGGCAAGCAGCGCGGTTCCCAGCATGAACGCCTGCGTGGTTTTCGGGTTCGAGGCGCCGGCGCCGCCGGGCACGCTGAACCCGTTGGCGTCCCATGGCGCAACGGCACACGGGGACGCCAGCAACCACTCGCGGGCGCGATCCAAAACAGCATCCGCCGGCGCCAGTTCGTGCACCACGCCCAGCGCCAGGGCCTCGTCGGGCGCCAGTTTGCGACCCTGCAAAATCACCGGCAGCGCTTTCTCGATGCCGGCCAGCCGCGGCAGGCGCTGGGTGCCGCCCGCGCCCGGGATCAAGCCGATACCGACCTCCGGCAGGCCCAGCCGGGCGCCGGCATCATCCGCCAGCACGCGGTAATGGCAGGCGAGGCAGAGTTCCAGGCCGCCGCCCAATGCGAGACCGTTGATGGCCGCCGCGAACGGCTTGCCACAGGTCTCCATGCGGCGCAACAGGCGCGTCAGCGACTGGCTCCAGGCATACCCCTGCTGCGCGGTCATGCCGCGGTCATAGGCGCCGACGAGTTCCATGATGTCGGCTCCGGCGACGAAGGTGGCCTTGGCCGAGGCGATGATCGCGCCTGTGACCTCATCGTCCGCCGTCACCTGGTCGATGCACGCGGACAGGTCGGCGAGGACCTGCTGGTTCAGGATGTTCATTTTCGATCCCGGCAGATCGATCAGCAGCGTGGCGATACCAGCGTCATCGAGCGTGTATTGGATGGTGTTGTGCATAAGCCTTTCCAAAAGTTGTGCGGCTGACGGGTCTCGCGCTCAGACGCGTTCGATCACGGTCGCGGTCCCCATGCCCCCGCCCACGCACAGCGTCACCAGGGCCGTACCGAGACCGCGCCGTTCCAGTTCGTCGAGCACGGTACCGAGAATCATGGCGCCGGTTGCGCCCAACGGGTGACCCATGGCGATCGCGCCGCCGTTCACGTTGATCGCCTCGTGCCCGATATCCAGCGTTTGCATGAAGAGCAGCACCACGGCGGCGAAAGCCTCGTTCAACTCGAACAGGTCGATATCCGCCGTGCTCATGCCGGCCCGCCCGAGCACTTTGCGGGTTGCCGGCGCCGGGCCGCTGAGCATGATACTGGGTTCGCTGCCGATGGATGAGAAGGCGCGTATCCGCGCCCTCGGCTGCAGCCCCAGGCGCCGGCCGGCTTCGGCGCTGCCGAGCAGGACGGCGGCCGCACCGTCGACGATGCCGCTGGAATTGCCGGCCGTGTGGACGTGCCGGACGAATTCGACTTCCGGGTACCGCTGCAAAATCACGTCGTCGAAGCCGCCCTTTTCGCCGGCAAGCGCGAAGGCCGGCTCGAGACTGCCCAGGCCCTCCAGGGTCGCATCCGGGCGCATGTGCTCATCGCGGTCCAACAGCACGCGGCCCAGGTGATCCCGGATCGGCACGACCGACGCCCCGAACCACCCCTGCTGCCACGCTTTGGCGGCCCGGTGCTGACTGGCCAGCGCATAGGTGTCCAGGTCCCGGCGGGAAAATCCGTACTTGCTGGCAATCAGGTCGGCGCTGACGCCCTGGGGGGTGAAATACGTCTTATAGGCGACCTGCGGGTCGGTCGCCCAGGCGCCGCCATCAGCCATCATGGGTACGCGCGACATGCATTCGACACCGCCGCCGATCACAGCCTCCGACTGACCCGACATGATTTGCGCGGCCGCCGCGTTCACCGCCTCCAGGCCGGATGCACAGAACCGGTTGAGCTGCTTACCCGGTACGCTCTCGGCGTAATCCGCGTTCAAAACGGCGATACGGGCAATATCCGCCCCTTGCTCGCCGATCGGCGTGACGCAGCCGAGCACGACGTCATCGACCAGCGCGGTATCGAGCGCGCTGCGTTCGCGCAGCGCCGCCAACACCTGGCTGGTCAATTCGATCGGCGTTACCGGGTGCAGCGCGCCAGCGGATTTGCCGCGGCCGCGCGGCGACCGCACGTGGTCGTAAATATAGGCTTCGGTCATTTTTGATTCCTTGCCATGATCGCGCTCATATCGGCAGCGCAGTGGTGTGCTTGACCTCCGTCAGCGCGATGCTCGAGGTCACTTCCTGGACATCCGGCAACTGCGAGAGGCGCTCGAAAAAGAACCGCTCGTAGGCTTCCAGGTCGGGCACGACGATGCGCAGCAGAAAATCGACGTGCCCCAGCAGCAGGTGACACTCCAACACCTCCGGGAACTGCCTGATGGTATCACCAAACTCAGCCACCTTGCTGCGGCCGTGCGCGGTCAGCTTGACGTGCGCGAACACCATCGTGTCGAAGCCCAGCTTTCTGCGGTCGATGACCAGGCCCTGCTCCCTGATCAGGCCGCTCTGCTTGAGCCGCTGGATGCGTCTCCAGCACGGGGATTGCGACAGGCCGACCTGCTCGCCGATGGCGGTCGCCGACAAACTGGCATCGGCCTGCAACAGGCGCAAGATTTTTCGGTCGATGTTGTCAATTTCAACTTTTTGCATTTTTAAGTCCTATTTATAAAGTTTCTTAAATAGTATATGCATAAATTTTGGGAATTACAGGTTTTTTGCAAAGCAATTTCCAAGACTTGGCGCTATATTGGTGCGATAAAAATATGCGGCCCCGGCAAGGGCCCATGAGGGCTTGCCTTATGTTTTTTGAAAACACCTCCAACCTCGGGCACGAATCCAGCCACTGCTTCCAGGATACCGCGACCGGTCTCAAGGCCATCATCGCCATACATTCCACGGCCCTTGGCCCGGCGGCAGGCGGTTGCCGCATGTGGCATTACGCCAGCGAGGCCGACGCTGTCAGGGACGCCCTGCGCCTATCGCGCGGGATGACCTACAAGAACGCCATGGCCGGTCTGCCCCTGGGCGGCGGCAAGGCCGTAATCATGGCAGCCGGCAAGCGCGCGCCGAACGCGGAACTGTTCCGTGCCTTCGGCCGCTGCGTGGAATCACTCGGCGGGCGTTACATCACCGCCGAGGACGTGGGCGTCACGGTCGACGACATGCGCGCGGTCCAAGAGGTTACGGCCTACGTC
The DNA here is from genome assembly GCA_963774415.1 of uncultured Gammaproteobacteria bacterium. Lineage (GTDB taxonomy): Bacteria > Pseudomonadota > Gammaproteobacteria > Xanthomonadales > SZUA-36 > SZUA-36. Next base: position 85,595 of record CAVZEU010000002.1, read on the forward strand.
GCCGGGCTTCCCGGACCCGGCAATTCCGCCGGCGGCGATCCCTCGCCCTGGACCGCGGACGGCGTTTTTCTGGGAATACTGGCGGCGGTCGAACACCGGTTGGGGGCGGCGTCGCTCGAAGGTCTCAGGATCGCGGTGCAGGGGGTCGGAAAGGTCGGTTATGACCTGTGCCGCCAATTGCACGCCGCCGGCGCCCGGCTGGTCGTCAGCGACGTCGACGCCGACAACGTGGCACGGGCGGAGCAGGCGTTCGGCGCCCAATCCGTCGCTCCCGAAGAGATCCTCTACCAGGATGTCGACGTGCTCGCCCCCTGCGCCATGGGAGCGATCCTCGATGCGCACAGCATTCCCCGGATCAAGGCGGCGGTCATCGCCGGCTGCGCCAACAACCAGCTCGCAAGCGGCGACGACGGCGCGCGCCTATCGCAGCGGAACATTCTGTACGCACCGGACTACGTCATCAATGGCGGCGGTATAATCAGCGTTGCACTAGAATATATGCGTGACAAAACGATCGACGACACCCGGGAGCGGATCGCGCAGATTCCGGCCCGTCTGACTGAAATTTTCACGACCGCCGCCGCTCAGGACAAGCCGACCAACGTCGTCGCCGATTCGTTGGCAGAGCAGCTAGTTGCCGCCGGCGAAAGAAACCAACATTGATCTTTCCACGAGGGATCGACTGCAATGGCACCAAAATCTCACCTTCACATTCCACACCCGCCGGCACGCCCGGGCGACCAGCCCGATTTCAGCTACCTGGCGTTATCCAAGGCCGGCGCGGTCAAGCGCCCTGCCGTCGACAGCCCGGTCAAAAAAATGGACAACCTGGCGCTGGAAATGGTGCGGGTACTGGATGACGACGGTCAGGCCAGAGGTGAATGGGCGCCTGACCTGGCCCCCGAAGTCTTACTCGAAGCCCTGCGGCTGATGTTGCTGACGCGGGAATTCGACGCGCGCATGCTGCGCATGCAGCGGCAGGGCAAAATTTCGTTTTACATGCAGTCGCTGGGCGAGGAAGCCATTTCCATTGGCCAGGGCATGGCGCTGCTGCCCGACGACATGATGTTTCCGTCCTACCGCAACCAGGGCCTGTTCATCCTGCGCGGCACCAGCCTCGTCGACATGATGTGCCAGTGCCTGTCGAATACGCGGGACATGTGCAAGGGCCGGCAGATGCCGATCATGTATCACAACCGCAAGGGTAACGTCTTTTCGATCTCCGGCAACCTGGCGACCCAGTTCCCGCAGGCGGTCGGCTGGGCCATGGCTTCGCTGATCAAGGGCGAGGACCATATTGCCGCATCGTGGGTCGGCGACGGCAGCACCGCCGAGGCGGACTTTCACTATGCACTGACCTTTGCCGCGGTCTACCAGGCGCCCGTCATCCTGAACGTCGTCAACAACCAGTGGGCCATTTCGACCTTCCAGGGTTTTGCCGGCGGGGAAAGACGGCCCTTCGCGGCGCGCGGCCTGGGGCTTGGCATACCGGGCGTGCGCGTCGACGGAAATGACCTGCTGGCGGTCTACGCCGTCACCCGCTGGGCGGCCGAGCGCGCCCGCAAGGGCGGCGGGCCGACCCTGGTCGAACTGGTGACCTATCGCGGCGGCGCCCACTCCACCAGCGATGACCCGACACGGTACCGGCCCAAGGACGAATGGGCGGCCTTTCCGCTGGGAGACCCGCTGGAACGGCTCAAACAGCACCTGGTCAAAGCCGGACACTGGTCCGACGAAAAGCACGCCGCTTTGCAGGAGGAGTTGCGGCAATACGTCAACGACGCCTGGAAGGAGGCCATCACCTACGGCACGATGGACGCGGGACCGCAGCTCGATGTCCGTGAAATGTTCGATGACGTCTACGCGGAAATTCCTGAACGGATTGCCCGGCAGCGCGAGCAACTGCTCGCGCTCAAGGGGGAAACGCCATGAGCCAGATGAATATGATCCGCGCGATCAATTCGGCGCTGGACATCATGTTGGAAAAGGACCCGACGACGATCATCATGGGGGAGGACGTCGGTTATTTCGGCGGCGTGTTCCGCTGCACCGACGGGCTGCAAAAGAAATATGGAGAGCACAGGGTCATCGACGCTCCCATTGCCGAGGGCGGCATCATCGGCTCCGCGATCGGTATCGGTGTCAACGGCTTACGGCCGGTGGTCGAAATACAGTTTGCGGATTACATCTACCCCGGTCTCGACCAGGTCATCTCCGAACTGGCGAGATTGCGCTACCGCAGCGGTGGTGAGTTTTTCTCGCCGGTGACGATCCGTACGCCCTGCGGCGGCGGTATCCACGGCGGTCAGACCCATTCACAAAGCCCGGAGGCCCTGTTTACTCACTTGTCCGGCATCAACACGGTCATGCCATCGAGCCCGTATGATGCCAAGGGCCTGCTGATCAGCGCCATAGAATCCGATGATCCGGTGGTATTCTTCGAGCCGAAACGCATTTACAACGGTCCCTTCGACGGCGACCCCAACAAACCGGCGATGACCTGGTCGAGCCACCCGGGCGGTGACGTACCCGACGACTACTATGCAATCCCGCTGGGCGAGGCCGCGCTGGTCGAAACCGGCGACGAGTTGACCATCGTCACTTACGGTACGATGGTGCACGTGTGCCAGGCCGCGGCAAAACAGGCCGGCGTCAGTGCGGATATCATCGACGTGCGCACGCTGGTGCCGCTTGACGTGAAGGCGCTCAAGAAATCGGTTGACAAGACCGGCCGTTGCCTGATCGCACACGAGGCCTCGAAGTTCAGCGGTTACGGCGCGGAACTCTCGGCCACGGTGCAGGAAGAATGCTTCTGGTACTTGGAAGCGCCCATCGAGCGGGTGACGGGCTGGGAAACACCCTACCCGCATGCCTTCGAATGGGACTACTTCCCTGGCCAGGCACGCGTCATGGCCGGCATTCGTAACGTCATGGAGGCAGCATGAGCGAATACGTATTCAAGCTACCGGACCTGGGCGAAGGTACCGTCGAGGCTGAAATTGCCGAGTGGATGGTGAAAGTCGGCGACCTGGTCCAGGAGGAAGAACCGGTCGGCGCCATGCTGACCGACAAGGCGGCAGTGGAAGTTTCCGCGCCCGTGACGGGCCGCGTGGTCCGCCTGGCCGGCGAAGTCGGCGAGACCATCACCGTCGGCGCGCCGCTGATCGTTTTTGCAACGGAGGACGAGCCGGCCACGGACGATCAATCCGAACCGCAGGCCGATACCGAGAAGCCAGTCGCTACCGAAAAGCCGGCCACTACCGAGAAGCCGGCTGCGACCGAGAAGCCGGCCGAAGACAGCAGACCGGCCAAGGTGCAGACGTCCCCATCCGTCCGGAGGATGGCCAGCGAAGCCGGTGTCGACCTGAGCCTGGTCCAAGGCAGCGGCCGCAAGGGCCGGATACTGAAGTCGGACCTGCAGGCTTTCCTCGACCAGGGCGCCGAAGCGGCGCCGGCAGGAGGCGAACGAGCGACGCCCGACGAAGCGATCACGGTAGTCAAGGTCGTCGGCTTGCGGCGAATCATCGCCGAGCGGATGTCCGAGGCCAACCGCGATATCCCGCATTTCGCCTATGTCGAGGAAGTCGACGTCACAGCGCTCGAGTCGCTTCGCCGCCACCTCAACGAGGAGGCCGCCGATGACCGCAAGCTCACGTTGCTGCCGTTCATCGGTCTCGCGCTGGTGCGCGCCTTGCGCCGGTTCCCGCAGTGCAACGCGCTGTACGACAAGGACAAGAATGTCATCAACCAGTACCGCGCCGTACACCTCGGCATCGCCACCCAGACGGCCGACGGTCTCAAGGTGCCGGTGGTGAAGAACTGCGAGGACCGCACGCTGCAGAACCTGGCCGCGGAAATACGCCGCCTGTCGGCGGCGGCCCGTGACAACACCGCAAAACGCGAAGAGCTGACCGGATCGACCATTACGATCACCAGCCTGGGCAAGGCCGGCGGTATCGTAACGACACCGGTGATCAACCAGCCCGAGGTGAGCATCATTGGTGTCAACAAGGCCGTGGAGCGGCCTGTCGTCAGCAACGGGCAAGTCGTGGTCCGCACGATGATGAACCTGTCTTCGTCTTTCGATCACCGCTTCGTGGACGGTTACGACGCGGCCATGATGATCCAGGAAGTCAAGCGCGCGCTGGAACAGCCCGCGACGATTTTCATCCCCGACTGAGTAGGGCCCCGTTCCGGGGAACGCCGCCGCCCCGGAACGGCCGGCCGCGGCCGACTGCCGCGGCGACCTTCCCCGGCGGATTGCGCCGCCCTTGCAGGCAACCCGAACCGGCGCCGACAAGAAAGGCATTGACCCGTGTGCCACGAGCGGGATAATCGGTAACTTCGAACAACCGGGGAAGCTGCGGAGTCAATGGACAAACAAGCACTGGTCGACAGGGAAGCCGGTCTGCAACATGCCCTGACGCGGCGGCAGATTACGATGATCGGGCTCGGCGGTGCGATCGGCACGGGGTTGTTCATGGGCTCCGGAATCGCCATTGGCTATGCCGGGCCGGGCGTGCTGGTGAGCTACCTGATTGCCGCGGTGGTAGCCGTGATCATGGTGTTCAGCCTGTCCGAGATGGCCGTGGTCCACCCGACCGCAGGCTCCTTCGGAACTTACGCCGAAATGTACCTGGGCCCGTGGGCGGGCTTCCTCGTCCGCTACACCTACTGGATAACACAGATCATCGCCATTGGCGGCGAGGCGGTCGCGGGCGGCGTGTACATGACCTACTGGTTTCCCAACTCGCCGGTATGGATGTGGTCGCTGGGCTTTGCCGTCGCGCTGATTTACATCAATTCCCGCTCGGTCACCAATTTCGGTTCGTTCGAATACTGGTTCGCGCTGATCAAGGTGGTCGCGATCATCGTGTTTATCATTCTGGGGCTCTCACACATCTTTGGCCTGGTGGGTGAACCGGTTGGCATGCACAACCTGACCGGTCTCGAAGGCGGCTTTATGCCGCATGGCTTTGGCGGGGTTTGGATGGCCGTCATCGTGGCCATTTATTCGTTCTATGGCATTGAAGTCATCGCCGTGACGTCCGGCGAAGCCAAGGACCCCGTCAGCACCATCCCGGCCGCGCTGCGAACGATGGCCCTGCGCCTGTTCCTCTTTTATGTGCTGGCGCTGACGATCATGGTGACGTTCATGCCCTGGACCGAAATCGGCGCCCATGTCGTCACCGAAAGCCCCTTCGTCAAGTTATTCAGCAGCGTGGGCATCCGCTATGCGGCCGGAATCATGAACTTCGTCGTACTGACCGCGGCCTTGTCGAGCATGAACACCAACGTATACCTGACTTCGCGCATGTTGTTCTCACTCGCCAGGGGCAGCTATGCGCCCGCGTTTCTGAAACGCCTCAACCACAACGGCACACCGGTCGCAGCCACGATCCTGTCGGGTACCTGTATCCTGCTGGCGGCGTCGATCTCGCGCCTGACACCGCTCGCTTACAACTACCTTTTCGGCATCGCCCTGTTTGGCGGCCTCAGCGTCTGGATCGTCATTCTGATCAGTCACATCCGCTTCAGGCGTCAGCACGGGACCCAGCGGCTGCCGGTACGCATGCCGTTTTTTCCCTATGCACAGATTCTTGGGCTCGTGCTGCTGGCCGCGATCCTGATCACGATGGGGCTGGATACCGAATTCTGGAATATATCCTGGATCGTCGGCGTGCCGTGGATGGTCGCCGTGTCCATCGGCTACCTGATCTGGAAGCGCAATCACAAGGTGGCTGACGTCTAGCCCGCATACTACAGCTGCATGAATGGCAGACTCACGGCATTGGAACAGTTTGCCGGCTTAGGGGCGGCGGATACCTGCCTGCGGGACACGCTCAAGGCATCCATGCGCGCTCGGCATCCGTTCCCAACGGATGCACGGTCCCGCGAACAGGCAACCGCCGCCCCTAGCCCGCGAATTCCATCGCCTTGACCGACGCGAGCACTCGCCGGCAGTTCATTTCGGGTGACTTGGAAGCGCCGCACGGGCGGGCCTTTCGGGGGCGTAATGGGCGGGAGGCCCATTACAGGCCGTCCAGGGCAGGATGCCCTGTGAGGCCGGCCCCGTAAGCAAGGTGCGCTTGTGCGGGTAGCCCGTAGGGCCGCTGCGTCGGGCACACGAACTGAACTGCCGGCGGGTAAACAGACTGAAAATGCGCCCTTTTTCGACAAGCTTGCCGAAATTTACGGCCAGCGTGAATCGTGCCCGGCTTTCCCAAGCGGGTGGATCAGGTTGCCGTTCCCGCCTGCGACAGATAGCTGTTCTTGATCCTGACGTAGTGTTGGGCCGAATAACTGAGATTGTCCAGTTCCGCGGCGCTCAGGTCACGCACTCGGCGCGCGGGACGCCCCCGGTACAGGCCGCCGCCGGCGAGGTGCTTGCCGGGCGGCACCAGGCTGCCCGCCGCGACCATCACGTCGTTTTCGACGACGACCCCGTCCAGCAGGATCGCGCCGATACCGACCAGGACCCGGTCGCCCAGCGTGCAGGCGTGCAGCACGGCCCTGTGCGCGATCGTTACTTCCTCGCCGATGGTCAACTCGCGCCCGCCGGGCGTATACCTTCCATCGTGGGTGACGTGCAGCACCGCGCCGTCCTGGACGTTGCTGCGGTGGCCGATCGTGATCGTGTTGACATCGCCCCGGGCCACCGCAAAGGGCCAGAAGGACACGTCATCACCGCAACGGACGTCACCGATCACCTCCGCGGAGGCGTGTACAAAGGCGCCCGCGCCAAAGACGGGCCGGGTGTCCCGGTAGGCGGATATCGTCATTTCCAATTCCTCGACAGTCCGTCGCCGCTGCCTGTCGCGCCGCGGTTTTCGCTCGCTTCGATCCGGGGCAATCATACGCGAGCGGGCCCCGGATTGCATGCTCCGGCCAGGCGCTGCCACCACGCCGATCGATGCCCGCCAGCGGGTCTTCACATCACGTCAGCGGGCCCTAAAAAAACCGAGGCATCGCCTACTGAAATCACTTACCATTGTGTCCAGTTTAAGAGCTTACTGTCGATGACCGAACTAACCACCGTCAAGCTCAGGGCGCCTTACCTGATCCTGATCGGCGACACCGCTGACGCGGCCTACGCAAAGACCGGCCAGGGCCTGGTCGACTGGCGTCCTGAATGCGTCGCCGGGCAGTTGCGATTCAGCGGTTGCGGGGTTGACCTCGGCGTGCCCGACATGACCATCGCCGAGGCCGCGGAAGCGGGTGTCGGCAGCCTCGTGCTCGGTGTCGCGCCGGTCGGAGGCACGGTGCCCGGGCACTGGTGGGCCTGCATCGAGGAGGCCGCCCGCGCGGGTCTGGACATCGTCTGCGGCCTGCACCTGAAACTGGCCGACGTGCCGGCGCTGGTCGATGCCGCCCGCGCCTCCGGCGCCCGCCTGGTCGATGTGCGCAAACCGCCCGCCTCGCTGCCGGTCGCCAGCGGGCTCAAGCGCAGCGGCAAACGCGTACTGATGGTCGGTACCGATTGCGCGGTGGGCAAGAAATACACGGCCCTGTCGCTGCACAAGGCGATGCGACACGCCGGCATGAATGCGACTTTTCGCGCGACCGGCCAGACCGGCATCATCATAGCCGGCGAGGGCATGCCGATCGACTCGGTGGTTGCGGATTTCGTCGCCGGCGCAGCGGAACTGCTGAGCCCCGACAACGCTGACGACCACTGGGACGTAATTGAAGGCCAGGGCTCGCTATTCCACCCCGGCTACGCCGGTGTCAGCCTCGGCCTGCTGCACGGTTCGCAACCGGATGCTTTCGTGCTCTGCCACGACGCCGGCCGCACGGCCATATGCGGCTGGGAGCATTACCCCCTGCCGGCCATCGGCGAAGCCATCGAACTGCACAGGCTCATGGGCCGTCTCACCAACCCCGCTATCCGCTGCGTCGGCGTTGGCGTCAACACGTCGAAACTGCCCGCCCGGGAGCGCTCGGGGTTCCTGGCAGCCCTGAGTGCGGAGACCGGCCTGCCCTGCGTGGATCCGTTAACCGACGGCTGCGAAGCGATCGTCGATCACATCGCCCGCCAATTCCCGCAACCCTAGGGCCCATTAACATGGATATCAGCCTGCACATTGCCGAATGGAAGCTCACCCGGCCTTTTCGCGTTGCCGGGCACGAGTGGGTCAGTACCCGCAGCCTGGTCGTGCAACTGGAGCAGGACGGCCACCTGGGGCGCGGCGAGGCACAGGGCGTCTTCTATCTTGGCGAGACGGCGGACAGTATCTACGAACAGGCACATGCGGCGGCTGCCGAGGTCCGCCGCGGAATCTCCCGCGAAGAACTGCAGCAATTGCTGCCGCCCGGCGGGGCGCGCAATGCCATCGATTGCGCGCTGTGGGACCTCGAATGCAAACGCTCGAATCTGAGCATCTGGCAACTTACCGGCATCACGCCCAAACCGGTGACGACCGTTTTCACGATCGGTCTCGAAGACAGCGCAGAGGAAATGGCCGCCAAGGCCGCGGCCGCCGCCGATGCACCGGTGCTGAAGATAAAGCTCGACGCGCACCAGCCTTACGAAAAACTGGCGGCGATCAGGTCCGCCCGACCGGACGCGAAGCTGGTCGTCGACGCCAACCAGGGCTGGAGTTTCGACCTGCTGCGTGAAATTTTGCCCCGCTGCGCCGATCTCGGCCTGGCCATGATCGAGCAGCCGCTCCGGCGCGGAGCGGACGAGGCGCTGGAAGGATTCGAATCCCCGATCACGCTCGCGGCCGACGAATCCTGTCTACACTGCGGCGAACTGGAAACCGCCGCTCGCCGCTACCATATGATCAACATAAAGCTGGACAAGACCGGCGGCCTGACCGAAGCGCTGAAACTGGCCGCGGCGGCGAAGTCGAAGGGCTGCAAGCTGATGGTCGGCAACATGGCGGGCACCTCGCTGAGCATGGCGCCGGCGTTCGTGATCGCCCAGTATTGCGACTTCGTCGATATCGACGGGCCGTTGTTGCTGCAATACGACCAGCCGCCGGGGCTGCGTTACCGCAACGGCCTGGTCGGCGGCTTCGAGCCGCGCCTCTGGGGCTGACCCGGAAGCGGCCCGTCAGCGGCGCAGCTGAATCGATTAACCTCAAGACCCAAGGAATCAACACCGTGTTTAGCCAAGTCAAACCGATACCACCCGATCCGATCCTGGGCGTGATCGCCGCCCATGCTGCAGACCCCAACCCGCAAAAAATAGACCTGGGGGTCGGCGTGTACCGCGATAAGCACGGCGCCACACCGGTACTCTCCTGTGTTGCCCGGGCCGAACAGATTTTGCTCGACACGCAGACGACGAAGACCTATCTCGGACCAGCCGGCGTGCCGGGTTTCAACGAGGCCATCGGCGAATTGCTGTTCGGCGCGGACAGCCCGGCCCTGGCCGAAGGCCGCGTACGCACGACCCAAACCCCGGGCGGGACCGGCGCCCTGCGCCTGGCGGCTGACCTGATCCACGCCAGTGCGCCCGTCGCGGAACTGTGGGCCAGCGACCCGACCTGGTCGAACCATTACGCCCTGTTTCCGGCCGCGGGCATAACGCTGCACAAGTACCCCTACTTCGACTGGCAAGGCAGCGGGTTGTTGTTCGATGAAATGGCCGGGGCGCTGGAGCAGCGCGAACCGGGCGACGTCGTCCTGTTCCACGCCTGTTGCCACAACCCCAGTGGTGTCAGCCCCGACCCGGATCAATGGCGCACGATCGCCGATATCGCCGCCGAACGTGGCTTCACGCCGCTGATCGACATCGCCTACATGGGACTCGAAACGGGCCAGGAGCAGGACTGCCTGCCGATCCGCCTGCTGGCCGAGCGCTGCCCGGAACTCATCGTGGCCAGTTCCTGCTCGAAGAACTTCGCCATGTACCGCGAGCGCGTCGGCGCCTTGTCGATCGTTGCGCGGGACTCGCAACAGGCGAGCGCGGTTGGAACCGTGATCAACAGCATCACGCGGGCCAATTATTCCATGCCGCCCAGTCACGGACCCGCCGTGGTCGATATCATTCTCCATTCCGACGAACTCGCGGCATTGTGGGACGAGGAACTCGGGGCGATGCGCGACCGTATCAACGGTGTGCGGAAATCACTCAGCGAAAAGATCGCCGCCAGCGGCATCGAGCGCGATTTTTCCTTCCTGGCGCATCAATCGGGCATGTTTTCATTTCTCGGCATCAACCGGGAGCAAATCCAGCGCCTGCGTAGCGAGTATTCGATCTACATGGTCGACTCGTCGCGCATCAACGTGGCGTCTTTCAACGAGCACAACATGGATTACTTCGTCACCGCCCTGGAGGAGGTTATCGGCGGCTGACCGGGCCCGAAGCGGCGCCAGGACGACTATTTCAATTCGACGACGAGGTCGTCCTGCCCGACCAGGTCCCCCGGTTCTAGGTAGACCTTCACGACACTGCCGGCAAACGGCGCCGCGATCGTGGTTTCCATTTTCATCGCCTCGACGACGAACAGCGGGGCGTCGGCCTCGACCTCGTCACCGGGTTCGACCAGCACGCTGGCCAGGCGACCCATCAGCGGCGAGCCGATCTCGTTGCGCTCGGTCGCCTTGCGGTTGGCCGCCGTTCGCGGCACCACCGATTCGTCGCGCACCTGCACACTGCGGGTCTGGCCGTTCAGTTCGAATGTGACGCGGCAGAACCCGTTTTCGTCCGTCGGCGAACGGTAGACGAAACGAATGGCGATCGTCTTGCCCCGCTGCAACTTGACCAGGATCTCATCACCCTGGTCCAGGCCATAGAAGAAGGCCGGCGTCGGCAGGTAGTGCACTTCCCCGAACTCCCGGCTGTGTCCGTAGTAACCGCGAAAAACCTCCGGGTACATCTTGAATGAGAGGAAATCCAGTTCATTCAGGTTTTCGTCGAACTCCTGCTGGAAGGCGGCGAACTCGGCTTCGAAATCGACCGGCTCGAGCGCTGCCCCGGGCGGACCGGTCAGCGGTTTCTTCCCCTTGAGCACGATTTTGCTGAGTTCCGGCGGGAAGCCGTCGGGCGTCTGTCCCAGCTTGCCGGAAAACAGGTCGACGACCGATTCGGGAAATGAAAGGGTGGCGCCCTGCGACATGATGTCCTCTTCGCTCAGGCCGTTGGCCGTCATGAACATGGCCATGTCGCCCACCACTTTCGACGACGGCGTGACCTTGACGATGTCCCCGAACATCCGGTTCACCGTGGCGTAATTCTTCTTGATCTGCTCGAAACGATGCTCCAGCCCCAGGGCAATGGCCTGCGGGCGCAGGTTCGAATACTGGCCGCCCGGTATTTCGTGGTCGTAGACCTCGGCCGTGCCGGCTTTCAGGCCGGACTCGAACGGGTAGTAGTACTCGCGCACCGCTTCCCAGTAATTGGCGTAGGCGTTCAGCGAGTCGAGATCGAATGCCTGTTCGCGTTCATGCCCCTGCATAACGGCGATCAGCGAGTTCATGTTGACCTGCGATGTCAGCCCGGACATCGAACTCAGACACACGTCGACGATATCGACATCCGCTTCGATGGCCTTGAGCAGGGTCGCACTCTGCATCGACGAGGTATCGTGCGTGTGCAGGTGCAGCGGAATATCCACGGCCTCCTTGAGCGCGGGGACCAATACTTCCGCCGCGTACGGCTTGAGCAGCCCGGCCATGTCTTTCAGCGCCAGCATGTGCGCGCCTTCATCTTCCAGCCGGCGCGCCATGTCGAGGTAGTATTGCAGGTTGTAGCGGTAGCCCGGCGCCGTGTTCAGCACGTCGCCGGTATAACAGATCGTGGCCTCGGCGATGCCCCCGGTGCGCTCACGCACGACCTGGATCGAGCGCTTCATGCCTTCGATCCAGTTCAGGGAATCGAAGATGCGAAAGACATCGATGCCGTTTTCCCAGGCCTTTTCGATAAAACGGCCGATCAGGTTGTCGGGATAGGCCTTGTAGCCGACCGCGTTGGTGCCGCGGAACAGCATCTGGAACAGGATGTTCGGTATCGCCGCGCGCAGCTGTTGCAAACGCTGCCACGGGCACTCGCGCAGGTAGCGCATGCTCACGTCGAACGTCGCCCCGCCCCACATTTCCAGCGAAAATACCTGCGGGTGGGCCTTGGCGAAGCCCTCGGCAACGGCCAGCATGTCGAGCGTGCGCACGCGCGTGGCCAGCAGCGACTGGTGCGCATCGCGCAACGTGGTGTCGGTGTAGAAAATGTTTTTCTGCTTCCTCACCCAGCTGCAAAAGGCTTCCGGCCCCATCTCATCGAGCAGGTTCTTGCTGCCGCGGGGATAAGGCGCGAGCCGGCCGACCCGCGGTATCACCGGTTTTCGAAACGCTTTCCGGGCCATCGGCTGGCGCACGTCCGGGTTACCGTTGACGGTCAGGTTGGCGATATAGCGCAGGGTCTTGGTCGCCCGGTCGAAACGCCGCGTGATCTCGAACAACTCGGGGTGCTCGTTGATGAAATTGACCGTGGCCTGGCCGGAGATGAAGGTCGGGTGCTCCAGCACGTTTTCGAGGAAACCGATGTTGGTTTTCACACCGCGAATGCGGAATTCCCGGAGTGCGCGGTGCGCGCGCGCCACCGCGCCGCTCATGGTCCTGCCCCAGGCGGTGACCTTGACCAGCATCGAGTCGAAGAACGGTGAAACCGTGGCGCCGGTATAAGCCGCGCCGACATCCAGGCGGATTCCGAAACCGGCGGCGCTGCGGTACGCGACCAGCGTGCCGAAATCCGGCTGGAAGTCGTTTTCCGGGTCTTCGGTGGTGATGCGGCACTGCAGCGCGTAACCATTGCAATGCACCGACTCCTGCGACTCGATGCGGATTTCCGGGTCGCTCAACAGGTATCCCTGCGCGATCTGGATCTGGCTGCGCACAATGTCGATCCCGGTCACCTCCTCGGTCACGGTGTGCTCGACCTGGATGCGCGGGTTGACCTCGATGAAATAGACGTTTTCCTGCGCGTCGACCAGGAATTCGATGGTGCCCGCATTGCTGTAACCGACGTGCCGGGCGATCGCCAGGGCGTGCCGGAACAAGGTCTGCCGGGTCTCCTCGCTCAAGGCGAAACTGGGCGCCACCTCCACCACTTTCTGGAAACGGCGCTGGACGGAACAGTCGCGCTCGTAAAGATGCACCAGGTTGCCCTGCCCGTCTCCCAGGACCTGGACCTCGACGTGCTTGGGCGCCTCGATGAACCGTTCCAGGAAAACGCTGGGATCGCCGAAGGCCTTTTCCGCCTCGCCGCGGGCTTCATCGAATGCGCTTTCGACGTCCGCGGCGCTGCGCACGACGCGCATGCCGCGACCACCGCCCCCGGATACGGCCTTGAGTATCAGCGGGTAACCGATGCGCTGCGCCTCGGCGAGCGCATCGCCGACGCTTTCCAGTTTTCTCCGGCTGGCCTCGATCACCGGCACGCCGGCGGCCACCGCGCATTCCTTGGCCTGGATCTTGTCGCCCAGCTGGGCCATGGCCTCCGGTGTCGGGCCGACGAAGATAATGCCTTCCTCGCGGCAGCGCGAGGCGAATTCGACGTTTTCCGACAAGAAGCCGTAGCCCGGATGGATCGCGTCGACCTGGTTCAGCCGGGCGATCTCGATCAGCGCCTCGATGTCCATGTACGGCTTCAGGGGATCGTCGTCTTCACCGATCTGGTAGGCCTCGTCGGACTTGTAGCGGTGCGGGGAAAAGCGGTCCTCGTGGGTGAATACGCTGACCGTGCGTATTTCGAGCTCGGCCGCCGCGCGCAGTATGCGAATGGCGATTTCACCGCGGTTGGCGACGAGAATTTTAGTGATCCGTGTAGGCATCGATGCGTTTTCCGGTTTCGCTTGCAGGGCCGTCAATCGGCGACCTGCATTGCCGCAGGCAAGCATTCACGGCGGCATGGGCAGGTAGCTACGTAACTATATCAATTCTGTGAAGGAGGAGTGAAGATCATTGCTCCCGTTGGGCGCCTCCGGGCAGTGCCCGGTCCGGCCGATCCCATGTCGGGGTCAAAGATTCGACAGGAAGATACCGGCCAGGGACACCGGCACCACCCAGCGCAAGAGCCAGTACCAGCTATTGAAAAACCACGGGCTCTGAATATTCAGTTCGGCGGCGACCGAGGCCGGCGAAACCCGCCAGCCCACGAACAGCGCCAGCAGCAGTCCGCCCAGGGGCATCATCAGGTTCGCCGTCAGGTAGTCGAGCAGCGTGAAGAACGTGGCGCCGGAGAAACGGCCGATGAACCCGAGCGGATGCCAGCCGGACCAGAAATTGAACGAAAACACGGTGCCGAGACCCACCACGAAAGCGGCACTGCAGGCAATGACCGCCGCACTCGATCGCCTGATGCCGTGGTGCTCCTCGACCCAGGCGACGACCGGCTCCATGGCGCCGATCATCGATGTCAGCGCCGCGAACACCAGCAGGATGAAAAACAACGTGCCGAACAGCGGGCCCGCGGTCATCTGGCCAAAGGCGATGGGCAGTGTCACGAAAATCAAACCGGGCCCCTCGGCCGGGTCCAGTCCGTTGGCGAATACCAGCGGGAAAATGGCCACGCCCGCCACCAGCGCCACCAGGGTGTCCATGACCGAGATCACCAGCGCCGAGCGGGCGATCGAAATCTCGCGTCCCAGATAGGCGCCAAACCCCATCATCAGGCCCATGGCCACACCGATGGAGAAAAAGGCGTGACCGACCGCCACCAGAACGACCCGGCCGTTGATGGCCGAGAGGTTGAAATCGAACATGAAATGCAGGCCGGCGGCCATGCTGCCCTCGAATGCCGCGTACAACACCATCACCAGCAGCAACAGGAACAGGAGCGGCATCATGACCTGTACGCTGCGCTCGATGCCTTTGCGCAAGCCCCTGATCAGAACGAGCATCGTGATCGCCATGATCACGCCGTGCCAGAAAGTGAGCTGCGCCGGATCGGCCAGCAGGGAATTGAATTCACCGCTGATCGCCCCGGCCCGCTGACCGGTAAAATCGCCGTGAGCGGCCCTGAAAACGTAGGACAGCGCCCAGCCGGCGATAACGCTGTAATAGGTCATGATCAGCCAGGCCGAAAGCAGGCCCAGCCACCCGACCACGGACCACATGCCGGAACGGCCTTCCTGCCGCGCGACGATGGCCATTGAATGCGGGGGGCTTTGCCCGCCGCGGCGGCCGAGCATGATCTCCGCAATCAGGATCGGTATGGCGACAAACAGTATGCAGAGCAGGTAAACGAGCACGAACGCGCTGCCGCCGTTCTGGCCGGTGATATAGGGAAACTTCCAGATATTGCCGAGACCGATCGCGGCGCCCACCGCCGCGAGCAAAAACGTGAACCTCGATGACCATGTTTCGTGTTTTTTATAATCCGACATCGGTATTCCGGTGCGGCGGGACTGCCCGCCAGCTCAGCCGTGTCCCGCCCGGCCAACGCCGAAGTCTCTTTCCAACTCCGCCGCATGCGGGGCGCAAGCCTTGAGCAGGGACCACATATACTGTGCGATGCTGCGGTCGAAGAGCAAATCGAAGCACGCCGCCCCCGGCACCGGCGCATGGCAATGAACGATGACGGCCGCCTGCGACAGGCGGGTCCGTGCGCAATGCTGGCCATTGGCGGCGGCGGCGATATAATCCAGCCCGCCGAGCTTGCTCAGCAACCACGGCGCGGCCGCCCCCGTCAGTCGCAACACGGCATGGGCATCCGAGCAATCGAGCAGAAAAGCGCTGCGCGCATCGATGTTTTCCATGATCCGCGCCCGAAGCTCGCCGGCGGCGGCGGTCTCGCTGACGAAGAGCCATTCGTCCGGCCGCAGGCAAAGCACCGACGGGTCTTCACCGCTGGCCCCGTTGACGGCGAGCGGCAATTCCAGGCCACTGGCTTTCAGCGCCGGCGCCAACACTGGCGCCGGCTCGAGGCTGCGCAGAGACAATACGGCCGCGGTGGTGATTTCCCGCAATTCGCAACCCGCGCCGCTGAAGCGGGTCTCTTCGATGCCGGCCTGGGCCAGCGCGGAACGAACCGGCATTGCCGGGGTATCTGCCGTCATGCCTGCAACCTCCGGTTTTCCGGGTCGTAAAACGCCGGCTCGGCGACCCGTGCCGGATAGCGCCGTTGCCCGTCACAGACCGTCACCACATCGCCGCGCCGTGAGCGGCCGCCACGCAACATCGCCAGGGCAATGTAGCACTCCAGCGTCGGGCTGTAACAGGCCGACGTGATCCAGCCGTCGGTTCGCGCCGGCGCCCTGCGGCCGGCGCCGAACAACAAGTGTCCGCCCGGGCGCATGACCCGGCCGGCCTCGAGTGCCTGCAAACCGACCAACTGCATTCGGTCTGCGGCCTCGTTTGCCGGCCGCAGCAGTGAACGCCGGCCGACGTAGTCCGTGTTTTTCCGGCGCACCGCCCGGCCCCAGCCGACATCGTCCGGCGTGGTTGAAATATCGGTATCCGTGCCGACGTGCAGGTAACCCTTTTCGGTACGCAGGACCATCAGGGCCTCGACACCGACCGGCGTAATTCCAGAAGCCTGCCCGGCGTCCAGCAGCCGCTGCCACAGCGGCAGCGCACGCGAAGCAGCGACGTTGACCTCGAAACTGAGTTCGCCGCTGTAACTGACCCTGACGATCCTGGCCCCGAAACCGGCCACCCGGCCGGCGGCCGCGGCCATGTGCGGCAAAGCCTCCGCCGACACGTCGATATCGGTACCCGCGGCCGTGAGCACGTCACGGGCGCGCGGACCGGCCACGGTGAAGTTCGCCCATTGCGTCGTCATGTCGGCGACGATGACTTCGAGCCCGCTCCATTCGCACTGCAGCCATTCCTCCAGCATCGCGGCAATGCGGCCGGCGGCGGCCGACGTCGCGTGCGCGACGAAGCGGTTTTCGTCCAGGCGCAGCAACACGCCGTCGTCGATGATCACGCCGTTTTCATTGAGCATGAGCCCGTAACGCGCGCGACCCGGTTGCAGGCTCGACATGTCGTTGGCGTATATGCGGTTGAGGAAGTCGGCGGCGTCCGGCCCCATGACCTCGATTTTACCGATCGGCGAGTTGTCGAAGATTCCGGCCTGCGTGCGCACGGCGCGGACTTCGCGCATCACGGCGTCTTGCAGGGCCTCGTCGCCTTGCGGGTAGCATTCGGGCCGCTGCCAGCCGTAGTCTTCGAAGCGGGCGTTCATCGCCAGGTGTGCGGTGTGGGCCGGCAGATAGCGGCGCGGTGCATAAAACTCGCCCAGTTCGCGGCCCACGACCGCGCCCAGCGTAACCGGCGTGTAAGGCGGTCTGAACGTGGTCGTTCCCACCTCGGCGGGTGTTTTTCCGGTCAGTTCGCCGAGGACGATGAAGGCGTTGAGGTTACCGCTCTTGCCCTGGTCGACGGACATGCCCGTGGTGGTGTAGCGCTTGAAGTGTTCGACCGCGTCGAAGCCCTCCGTCACCGCCAGTTTCGCATCTCCCAGCGTGACATCGTGGGCCAGGTCGATCCATTGTCTTAGTTCGTGGAGGTCCAGCGGCTGCGGCGTGACGGCCGCGGAGGCGACGGGCTCTTCATCGACCCGCGGCACAGTGACCGGCGCCGGTGTGAAGCCGAGTGCCCTGGATAACTCCGCGGCGCATCGCAGGGCTTCCTCCAGCGTTGCCGCCAGGTCGTGGGTGCCCGCCGCCGCGCCGGCCACGGCAAAGCCCGGCGGCAGCGTCCGCGGCAGGAAACTCTGCGATACGGGATCGAATCGCAGGCTGCCGCGGGCATGTGCCAGCAGGTGAAGCCGCGGCGACCAGCCGCCGGAAACCGCCAGCAAGTCGCATTCGCGGCGCCCGAGGCGGGTGCCGTCGAGACGCTCGATGCTGACGGCGCGCAGGCCCCGGCTGCCGCGGGTCGCGCTGATGCGCGCATTGCCGATCAGTTCGGTTCCCAGGGCGGAAAGCTTTTGCCGCAACGCGGGGTCCACGCCACCGCGGCTATCGACAACGGCGGCAACCGCGATGTTCCTGCGTGCGAGGTCGAGCACGGTCTGGTACGCCGTGTCGTTGTTGGTCACGACAATCGGCCGCTCCCCGGCCGCGACCGCGTAGCGGTTCAGGTAATGACGCACGGCGCCGGCCAGCATGATCCCGGGGCGGTCGTTATCCGGAAAAATCAGCGTCTGCTCGATCGCGCCCGTCGCCAGCAGAATCCGGCGCGGGCGCACGGTCCACTGGCATTCCCGCCAGGCCTCGTCGCCGGCGCGTTGCAGCAGTGTCGTTACGTTGTGGTCGTAGACGCCGGTCACGGTGGTTCGCGGCAGCAGCATGACGTTGCCCAGGCCATTCAATTGACGCACGATATCCCGCACCCAGTCCGCACCGTCCTGGCCGTCGATACGGGCCCGTTCCCAGTTCAGGGCCCCGCCGCAGGCCGTGTCCTGGTCGGCCACGATCACGCGCGCGCCGGAACGGCCCGCACTCAAGGCCGCCATCAGCCCGGCCGCACCGCCACCGCAGACCAGCAAGTCGCAATGCACATTGACGTGCTCGTAGTGATCGGGGTCGCGGCGTGTCAACGGCCGGCCCATACCGGCTGTCTTGCGCACGAGGTTTTCCCACACCCCCCAGGCCGGCCACTTGAAGGTCTTGTTGTAAAAGCCCGCCGGCCACAGACCGTGGCTGAAATCGATCGCCCGGCCGAGATCGAAACCGACGCGCGGCCAGCAGTTCTGGCTGGCCGCCACCAGACCCGCCGTCAGCGGCACCAGCGGCGCCCGGCTGGTCGGTACGCGCCGCGCACCCGTGCCGATTTCGACCAGTGCACACGGTTCTTCCTCACCGGCGGACAAAATCCCGCGCGGGCGGTGGTATTTGAAACTCCGTGCCACCAGGCTGATGCCATTGGCCAACAGTGCCGAGGCCAGCGTGTCGCCCTGGAAGCCGCTGAGCGGCCGACCGTTGAAACTGAAAGGCACCGCCCGGCCGCGGTCGATGCAACCGCCCTGCGGCAAGCGTCTCGGCCCCCTTCTCATGCACCGCCCCCACTCACACCCGGGCGCGTCCGCGGCTGCTCATCCATCTTGTACACTTCGACGATTTCGTGCGTGACGGTATCCCTGGCCACGTTGAACCACTGGCGGCAACCATAAACGTGCAACCAGCGCTCGAATTGCAGGCCCCGGGGGTTACGCCGGTAAAACAGGTACTCCGCCCACTCCCGGTCGGTCGCGGCGGCCGGATCCCGCGGCCGCGCAATATGACTTTCGCCACCGCAGCGAAATTCGACTTCGTCACGCACGCCGCACCAGGGGCACTCGATCCTCAACATCAGCCGCCACCCCGCCTCAATGCGCGACCCCGGAGGCCGCGCCTTCGTCGATCAGGGCGCCGCTGACGAAACGGTCGAGCTGGAAGGGTTGCAGCAGCGGATGGGGCCGGTCGTGGGCGATCGTATACGCCAGCGTGTCCCCGCCCGCCGGGATGGCCTTGTAGCCGCCCGTGCCCCAACCGGTAGACACGAACAGGTTTTCAATGGGGGTGTTGCCGACGATCGGGCTCACATCCGGGGCCATGTCACAGACGCCGGCCCATTGCCGCATCAGCCGCAGACGACTGAAACACGGGAAAAGTTCCAGCAACGCGCGCGCGTTCTCGTACTGGTTGGGCAGGCCGCCGCGCTGCGCGTACGAGTTATAGAGATCGGCGCCACCGCCGATCACCAGTTCGCCCCGGTCGGACTGGCTGACATAGACATGGATACGCGCCGACACCACGCAGGTGTCGAGAATCGGCTTGACCGGCTCACTGACCATGGCCTGCAGCGCGATGCTCGAAATGGGCAGACGCAAGCCCGCCATCGCCGCCAGGTGGCTGCTGTGGCCGGCCACGCACAGGGCGACCTTGCCGGCGGCGATGCGGCCCTTGCTGGTCTCGACGGAAACGACCCGGCTGTCATCGGTATGCAGAGTCGTTACCTCGCATTGCTGGATGATGTCGACGCCGAGGTCGGACGCGGCCCGGGCATAGGCCCAGACGACCGCGTCATGGCGCGAGGTCCCCGCCCGTTTCTGAATGAATCCGCCCGTGATCGGGAAACGGCAATCGAGGTTGATGTGCGGTGCATACCGTTTGATCTCGGCGGGCGTGAGGACTTCCGAATCGATGCCGTTCATCCTGATCGCGTTGGTCCAGCGCCGGTAGATGTCGAGTTCGTGACGGCTGTTGCAGAGGGTCAACACGCCGCGCTGCGAGAACATCACGTTGAAGTTGGTCTCGGCGCCCAGGCGCTCGTACAGCTTGAGCGAGTGCTCGAAGAAAGCCCCGCTTTCCGGGTAGAAGTAATTCGAGCGGCTGACCTGTGTGTTGCGGCCGCTGTTGCCGCCCCCGATCCAGCCTTTTTCGAGCACGGCGACATTTCTGATGCCCTGGCTTCGGGCCAGGTAATAGGCCGTTGCCAGCCCGTGACCGCCGCCGCCGACAATAACCACGTCATAGTGCTTTTTGGGCTCGGGTGCGCGCCAGGCTCGCTGCCAGTGCCGGTGCCCGCTCAGCGCGTGCCGGGCGATCCTGAAAAACGAGTACTTTTCCAATGCCTGTGCTCCAACCCGCTTATTGCATCAGCCGGCCGTGAACCCGCTGGTGTGTATATGCAATATTAAGAAGAATCAGCACATTTTGCCTTACCTGCCAAAAACACGGTTATTGCGCCCGGCTTACCAGCCTCCCGGCCTGGACTTGTGCCGCTGCAACCGCTTTTGAGCAGCAACCACCTGCCAATGCTTGACGGGCCCTAGCGACAGCGTTGCAGCACGATACAGGCGTTGGTGCCGCCAAAACCGAAATTGTTACTCATCACGGTCTCGATCCCCGCCTGCCGCCGGCTCTCGCGCACGACGGGCATGCCCTCGGCTTCGGGGTCCAGGTTCTCGATGTTGGCGGAGCCGGCGATAAAGTCTTCCTCCAGCATCAGCAGGCAATGAATGGCCTCCTGCACGCCGGCGGCGCCGAGCGAGTGCCCGCACAACGATTTGCTCGAACTGAAGGCCGGCACGGCGTCGCCGAACACGGTGCGCATCGCGTTGAGTTCGCAAATATCGCCCACCGGGGTGCTGGTGCCATGGGTATTGATATAGTCGATCGGCGCCGTAACGCCGGCAAGCGCCTGCTGCATGCAGCGCACGGCGCCTTCCCCGGATGGCGCGACCATGTTGTCGCCGTCCGAGGTCGCACCGTAACCGATCACCTCTGCGTAGATTTTTGCGCCGCGGGCACGCGCGTGTTCCAGTTCTTCGAGCACCAGCATGCCGCCGCCCGCGGCAATCACGAAGCCGTCGCGGCCGGTATCATAGGCGCGGGAGGCCCGCTCGGGCTGGTCGTTGTACTTCGTTGACAGCGCGCCCATGGCGTCGAACATCATGGCCAGCGACCAGTGCTCTTCCTCGCCGCCGCCGGCGAAGACCACGTCCTGCTTGTCCCACTGAATCTGCTCCGTCGCCGCGCCGATACAATGCGTGCTGGTGGCGCAGGCCGAGGTGATGGAATAGTTGAGCCCGCGGATGCCGAAAGGCGTGGCCAGGCAGGCCGCAACGGTGCTGCTCATGGTCCTCGGAACGAGGTACGGCCCGACGCGGCGCACGCCCTTTTCACGCAAGGTGTCGGCGCCCCAGACGATATTGGCGTTCGAAGCCCCGCCGGAACCGGCGATGAGCCCGGTGCGCGGATGCGAGACCTCGGCCGTCTCGAGCCCGGCATCGTCGATCGCCTGCTGCATCGCGACATAGGCGTAGGCGGCGGCGTCACCCATGAACCTGCGGTCCTTGCGGTTGATGTGCCCGTCCAGGTCGATGCGCACGGAACCGCTGACGTTGCTGCGCAGCCCCATGGCTTCGAATTCAGAATTGAAGCCAATACCGGGGCGGCTTTTGAGCAACGCTTCGGTCACCTCTTTTTTGTTGTTGCCCAGACAGGAAACCACTCCCATACCCGTAACGACCACGCGACGCATGAAATAATCCTCAGAAGCTGTCGGTAGAAAGAAACAGCCCGACGCGCAGGTCGTCCGCCGTATAGATGGTGCGGCCGTCGACGGCAACGGTGCCGTCCGCGATCGCCATATTCAGCTTGCGGGTGATGACCCTTTTCATGTCGAGCGTATAGGTCACCTTCTTCGCGGTGGGGAGTACCTGACCGCTGAATTTGACGTTGCCGGCGCCGAGCGCCCGGCCCCGGCCCTTGCAACCGAGCCAGGTAAGAAAGAACCCGACCAGCTGCCAGAGAGCATCCAGCCCGAGGCAGCCCGGCATGACCGGATCATCCAGAAAGTGGCATTGGAAAAACCACAGGTCGGGCCTGATGTCCAACTCCGCCTTGACGTAGCCCTTGCCGTGTGCGCCGCCCGTATCGTTGATCTCCAGGATACGGTCGAACATCAGCATCTTGCCGCTTGGCAACCTTCCTGTTTCCGGCCCGAACAGGGTGCCCCGCCCCGATTTCTCGAGGTCACGCCGCTCGTAGGAATTTTTTCTGTCTTCGGGTACGGCCATGGGACTGTGCTTAGCGTAATGCGGAAATGACGCAGTTTACTGGTTAATGGAGGAAATTTCCTTAGCTGGGGTCAATATTTATATAAATATTCACGCAGGCGCAGACCGTATGCAAGCCCTGCCGGTCCTGACGGTACGCAGCAAGCTACTGACTGCATGAGCAATTTTCCTCTCAATGGTGTGCCGGCAGCGGGCGCGCCGGGCAATCCTCGTTCACGGCGGGCTCGCCGTATAAAAAAAATATACATCCAGAAATTCACCCAAGCGATTGATAGTTAAGCGTAACTTCTGCCAAAGGCGCGATGGCGGCAGGAGAAAAAATATACTCCGGCCCGTGCGGGAGTACACGACGAGCATCTGTATTCACCCCGCTGAATTTTTAATTAATTGATTTTAAAGCCTTATTGGTGATCCGAACGCAGCACGCCGCTATTGGCACGGCAATTGCATTATAGAGGGTGAGACAAGAAGACCGAGGTGGAGCATGAACGAAAGAGCCAACATCCTGATTGTAGACGATGAGGAGGTGGTACGCCTCGCCCATCTCCGGAGCCTCGCCGGAACCGCTTATACGACGACGGTGGCCGGCGATGGCACAGAGGCGATACGAGAGATGGAACGGCGTCCTTTCGATGTCGTTCTGCTGGATCTCCGCATGCCCGGCCAGGACGGCATGGACGTCCTCAAGACGATCAAGACACGTTGGCCGGACATCGAGGTTGTTGTTATCACGGGTTACCCCAGCATCGAGTCCGCCAAGCAGGCGGTCCGGCTGGGAGCATGCAACTACCTGGCGAAACCATTGGACCCCAATGAACTCGTCAAGGCGGCAAATGACGCCATGACGCAAAAACGCTGGGCAATGCGCAACGTAAGCACACATTGACACTGAAGGAGACAATCATGAACAACAACAGACACGTACTGGTCATCGACGATGATGCAGTGGTTGGTCGCAGTTTCGACCGGGTCCTCGCCGGCAAAGGCTATGACGTCAGAACCGCAGCCAGCGGAGAGGAAGCACTTGACACGATGGATCGCGAGGATTTCGACGTCGTCTTCACCGACATCAAGATGCCGGGCATGGATGGTCTCGAAGTCACCGAACGCATCAAGGCGCGGTGCCCGTGGACACCGGTGGTCGTCATCACCGGCTACGGTACGCCCGACAACGAAGCGCGGGCGTCGATCCTGGGCGCCAGCGGATTCATCCGCAAACCCCTGACGCCGGAAATCATCGAGAGCATCACGCTCAGGGCGCTCAGCGAAAACGAGCACGTCGAACAGGCGCTGGAAGACACACCGGCCGAGACAACGGAACACACCGAGGTCGAGGCCGGGGCCGAGACCGAAACGACGGCGGCCGCTGAACAGCCGCTGACGGTGGCCAGGGTCGCCAGGAATGTCGGCCTGTTCTTCGCCGCGCCCTTCGTCGCCCTGGGCTACGTGATCGCGGTGCCGTTTGTCGGTTTCTACATGTTCGCCAAGCTGGGGCGCGAGGCCTACGTGAAGAGGCACCAGCACCAATGACCGATAGCGCACACCCGCACAGCCGGGGTTCCTGAAGGGCCCCGGCCGGATGCCGCTACCACGCACAGGAGGAGATTTAAAATGTGGGTACGGAACAAAGTTGCAGGCTCGATCACAGGCGCGCGGAAACGTAGGTTCCCGGCCGCCGGCCTGCTCCTAATGTGTATGCTTTCGGCCGCCTTGCTCGGCGCTCTGCCTGAAGCCAGGGCAGGATTCGCCGCCACGGCGTCACACAACCAGCCGCTGTCCAGCCTGAACAGCGCAGCCGTCGCCGCGGCACAAAAGGAAAACAAGCGCTGCCTGCTCTGCCATTCAAGGCCCAGGTCCAAAACACTGGAGGACGGCGAGTTGTTGTCGCTCGAGGTCGCGACGCAGGATTACAACCACTCGGCGCATGGCGGCCTGAGCTGTGTCAGCTGTCACACGGACATCGCCAAACGGAAGCACCCGATCGAGAAAATCGAGATTGCCAGCCAACGCGCTTTTTCCGTCGAGATGAACGAAGTGTGCCGAAACTGCCACGCGGGCAAATTTTCCCAGTACAAAACAAGCATACATGCGTCCCTGGTCGCACAGGGCGACAAACGCGCGCCCGTATGCACGGACTGCCACGGCGCGCACAACGTCGAGCCAATGTCCGTGTACCAGCCCGTTACCGGTATGCCGTGCAAGAAATGCCACGCGGATATTTACAAGGAATACAGCAGCAGCGTGCATGGGCTGGCGAGGAAAAACGGTAACGTGATCCGCGCCGCCCACATCCAGGCGCCCATCTGCGCCGATTGCCACACGGCGCATACAGTCACGGCGCCGGCGTCCAACGGCCATTTGACGTCCGCCTGCACCGGTTGCCACGACAACGTGGCGCAGAAGCACGACAAGTGGTTGCCGAACGCCGGCTTGCACCTGGAAGTCGTTGACTGCGCCGCCTGCCATGCGCCGGTGTCCGAGCGCCGGGTCGACCTCGAACTGAGCAGTGCCGCGGGTACTGAGCAAAAAGACGCCGGACCGTTACAGCAACGCCTGCTCGCGATCGAGAAGGAAGGCGGGAGCCTGGGTGCATCGGAATTGTGGAAGCTCGTCAGGGAAAGCAAAAAACGCGGCAAGTCGACCGAGGTCGTGCTGCGCGGACGGCTGGAAGTCAGTTCCGGCGCCCGGGCGCACCATTTGGCAAGCCGGCTCAGCGCCGTCAGAGACTGCTCCAGCTGCCACCACGCCGGCTCATCCGCGTTCCAGGACGTGGTGGTATCCATCCGGCAACCGGACGGCAGGGACCGGCATTACCGAGCCGACAAGGATACGCTCGACTCCGCCGAATCAGTGGATTCCGTCGGTGACTTCTACGCGCTCGGCGGCACCCGCATCCGCTTGCTGGACAAGTTGCTCGTCGCGGCCCTGATCGGCGGACTCGCCATTCCCATCGGCCATTTCACGGCAGGTCGGATCATCAAAAAACACCGGGACAAAGGAGAGCAATAATGTCAACGATTTACGCAGATAACGGCTTCATGGCCAGGCGGCGGAAAGAACGCGCGCAAGACGAACTGTACATCAACCCGTTGCCGGTGCGAATCTGGCACTGGATCAACGCCTCCGGCTTCGTGCTGCTGATCCTGACCGGGGCGCAGATCCGTTACGTGGACCTGTTCAACCTGATGAACTTCGAAGCCGCGGTCAAGCTGCACAACTGGATCGGCTTCACCGTGATCGCCAACTACTTCGTCTGGCTGGGTTACTACCTGACGTCGGAGCGCATCAGGGTCTACCACCCCGAACTCCACCCGCGCCGGTTTTTCGAGCGCGCCATGCGCCAGGCACGCTATTACGGCTACGGGATCTTCAAGGGTGAACGCAGCCCGCACCATGTCAGGCCGTTGGACAAGTTCAACCCGATGCAGAGCCTCGCTTACCAGATCGTCATGCTGTTGGCGGTCCCGGTGCAGTTCGCCACCGGCGTGTTGATGTGGGACGTCAAGCGGTTCCAGCACTGGATCGACATGCTGGGCGGCATCCGCGTCGTCGATACGATCCATGTCCTCGGATTCATCGTCTTCGTGTCCTTCATCCTCGTGCACGCGTACATGGGCACACTTGGCCAAAGACCCTCTACGCATTTCAAGGAAATGTTCACCGGTTACGAAGAGCCCGAGACGTCCGAAGAGCCCCACGAACCGCCAGCGGACTGAGACCGGCATCTGGACAGAGTGCTTGTCTTGGGGCCGGTTGGCAAACTGTGAACCGGCCCCCGCTCGCGGTTAACCTTAGGAGGCCCCAGGATCCTCCCCTGGGCCTCCTTCTTTTTCTTCGCCGTTCGTGTTGCGCACGTGGATATCGTATTTTTTCATCAGCGCCTGCAGGTTGCTGCGTTGCATGCCGGTATCTTGCGCGGCCTCGGTCACGTTCCATTTGTTGCGCTTCAGCGCGTTGAGGACGAACAGTTTCTCGACGTTCTCGACCGACTTCTGGCGCACGAGTTTTTTCACGTGCTTGAGTTCCTCGCTGGTCTGCGGCACACCGAGGTCGACCTGCGGCAGCAATTCCAGAATATTCACCAGGTGGGCTTCGCGGATGATATCGTCGCTGGCGAGAATCACCGCCCGGTGAACCACGTTCTCCAGTTCCCTGACGTTGCCGGGCCAGTCGTGGTTCATCAGCAGGTTCATGGCCCGGCTGGAGAACTCCTTGACCTTGCGGTCCATCTCGCTGTTGTACAGATTGAGAAAATGGAAGGCCAACACCGGGATGTCCTCCCGGCGTTCACGCAGCGGCGGCACCTCGATCGGGAACACGTTGATGCGGTAGTAGAAATCGTCGCGGAAACTGCCGTCGGCGACCATCGCCTCCAGGTCCTTGTTGGTCGCGGTGATCAGGCGGATGTTGACCGTGCGGGTGCGCGTGTCACCCACCGCCTTGAACTCCCTTTCCTCGATAAACCGCAGCAACTTGGCCTGGGTGGACAGGGAGATATTGCCGATCTCGTCGAGAAACAGGCTGCCCCCGTCCGCCACTTCCAACAGTCCTTTCTTGTTGGCAACGGCGCCGGTGAACGAGCCCTTGGTGTGACCGAAAAGCTCGCTTTCGAGCAGGTTCTCGCTGAGTGAACAGCAATCGACCGTGACAAAGGGCCCGTCCTTGCGCAGGCTGTTGTAATGAATGGCTCTTGCGATCAGTTCCTTGCCGGTGCCGCTCTCGCCCCGCAGCAGCACCGTGCTGTTGGTGGGCGCGCCGCGGGCGATCAGGCGGAAGACGTTCTGCATCGGCGGGCTGGTACCGATGATGTTTTCGAAACTGTACTTGGCGCTGACCTCGCTTTTCAGGTTCAGGTTTTCCTGCAGCAACTGGCGACGCTCAAAGGCCCTTGACACCACCATTTCGAGTTCCTCGGGATCGAACGGCTTGGGCAGGTAATCGAAGGCCCCCAGCTTCATCGCCTGGACGGCAAGTTCGATCTGGTTGAGCCCGGTAATCATGATCACGTCGATGTCGGGGTGCGTTTCCTTGACCCGCTGCAGCACCTCGATGCCGTTCATTTTCGGCATTTTCACATCGAGGATGAGCATGTCGTAGTCCTTGTCACCGATCTTTTCCAGGGCCTCGAGGCCATTGCCGGCGGAGTCGATCGAGTAGGCTTCCGTGCCGAGTATGCGCAGGCAGCTCCTGATGACAATTTCTTCATCATCGACAATCAGAATTCGCCGCTTCATTGCTCACTCCCGTTGTTGTCTTCCGTTATGTCGACCGGCAGGTAGACCCTGAAGATCGTGCCTTCGCCCGGTGTGC
This sequence comes from uncultured Gammaproteobacteria bacterium, assembly GCA_963774415.1. Classification (GTDB taxonomy): domain Bacteria; phylum Pseudomonadota; class Gammaproteobacteria; order Xanthomonadales; family SZUA-36; genus SZUA-36. Next base: position 113,361 of record CAVZEU010000002.1, read on the forward strand.
TTTCGACCTCGATTTCCCCGCCGTGCGCCTCGACGCTGCCATGGCTGACGGACAAGCCCAGCCCGGTGCCTTTGCCGACGCCCTTGGTGGTGAAGAACGGATCGAAGATGCGGGGCAAGTCCTCTTGCGCTATGCCACAGCCGGTATCGGTGACCGTGATTTCAACCATCGGCACCTCCTGCGCACTGCCGGGCGACTTGCCCGGCCGGCTTTTCACACGGGTGCGAACCGTGATGCGTCCAGTGCCTTCGATGGCGTGTTGCGCATTCACGAGCAGGTTCATGACCACCTGTGAAATCAGGTCTTCGTCGATCCAGATCGTGGGCAGGTCCTCGTCCAGGTCGAGTTCGATGTCGATGTCGTTGGCCTGCGCCGATTGCCTGATCAGTTCCGTGGTTTGCCGGACCAGCGCGTTGACGTCGGAAAACGTCTTTTCCGGCGTCTTCTTCCTGGCGAAATCGAGCAGCCGCCGAATGATCGTGGCGCAGCGCTTGGTTTCCTGTATCACCAGGTCCAGATCCTCGGCCTCGGGACTGTCGTCCGGCAATCCTTTCCTCACCAGGTGGGAAAACGTCAGCACGCCGGTCAGCGGGTTGTTCAGTTCATGCGCGATGCCGGCGGCCAGCAAGCCGATGGAGGCCAGTTTCTCGCTGCGCGCGGTTTCGGCGTGGGCGATCTGCAACTCCTGGCGGGCTTCCTCGACTTTGTGCTCGAGCGTGCGGCCCCAGTTCTGCAGTTCGACGCGCGATTTGCGCAGCGCGCCGATCATGCTGTTGAACGAGTCCGCCAACTGGCCAAATTCATCGTCCCGGCGTATCGGAATGGGGTGCTCCAGGTCGCCCGCTGCCAGCCGCGCCGCGCCATCTTCCAGGTCACGCAAAGGCAGGTAGATCATGCGGTTGATCAGGTAGCTGACGAGCAGACCGGCGAGGACGATGAAACCGAGCGAAAAGCCGATGACCGTCAACGTGTCCGAGCGCATCGTCTTGTCGATGGTGCTGAGCGGATAAATGATGTCGAGTACGCCGAGGACGGGCTGGTCCGCGGGGTGCACGTGACAGGCGGCGCTGGAACAACTCGGCTCGTTCTGGATGACCGCGGTGCTGCCGAGCACCCGGTTTCCGCCCGCATCGGTAAAGAACCGCGGCCGACCGGTAAGAGAGCCCGCCTTGCGCCGGTCCTTGTCCTCGTGGCAGGCCGTGCAGGCCTCGGCTTCCTGGTCGACCTGCTTGCCGACTTCGTCGCTGTCCGAGGAATAGATGATGGTGCCGGCTTTGCTGAGAATCCTGACCTTTTCGATATCCGCCTGCGCGCCGACGTCCTGGATGATCTTGCTGACGTGCGCGGGCTGGTTCTGCAGCATCGCGAAGCGGGTGCTCTTGATCAGCACATCGGACAGTTGCGCGCTGTGTTTGACGGCCTGCTTCAGCAGCGCCTCGCGGTTATGGCTTACGATCATCAGCGTAAAAACGAACACGGCCACGGTCAGCGCGATGCTGAGATAAAACCCGACTTTGAATTTGAGGCTGTTGCGGATGACTTTCATGTACGCCTGCGCCCGAACCGGGCCGGAAAATTCTCATACAAACCAGTATTTAACCCTTTTTCCGCAGCCGTTGCTGCGATATTTCGGCTTCTTTTGACCTATGTCATGAGGATCGTCCGCGGCCATTCACCACGGCCGGAATACGGCCCGCGACCGGGCCCGATTGCTTTTGCAAAACGGCACCGGCAGGCTGTATTGTCGGCATCAGGGGCGATCACACCGGTCGCGGAGGCCCATTGACAGGAACACCAAGCGCTATGCCGATCCAGCCACAAGCCCATACCGGCTCGTACTACGCCGCCAGCGCCAGCCCCGAGAGCGACTACCCGCCGCTGCGCGGGAGCCGAACGGCCGACGTTTGCGTCATCGGTGCCGGATTCACCGGCATTTCAACCGCCTTGCACCTGGCCGAGCGCGGCTACGCGGTCCATGTGATCGAAGCCAACAAGGTCGGTTGGGGCGCCTCAGGGCGCAACGGCGGTCAGGTCATCGGCGGCCTGTCCGGGGAGAATAAGCTGGCGGCCCGCCTCGGCAGCGACGGTGAAGCGGTGGTCTGGGAAATGCGCTGGGCCGGCCACGACATCATCCGTGAGCGAGTGCGTTCGTACGCGATCGACTGCGATCTCAAGTGGGGCTATCTAGATGTGGCGATCAAATCGCGCCACCTGCATGCCCAGCGGGCCGAGTATGAACGCCTGCAAAGCCACGGTTTCGCCTACGAAAACAGGCTCCTCGACCGCGAGGAAACGGCGGCCACGATCGGCACGACAGCGTATATCGGCGCCCTTCTGAACATGGGTAACGGCCACCTTCATCCGTTGAACCTGTGCCTCGGCGAAGCGCGCGCGGCCGTCTCCCGGGGAGCGACCATCTGCGAGCGCTCGCCGGTACTGAAAATCGAGCACGGGCCAAGACCCCGCGTCATCACCGCCGCGGGCTCGGTCAGTGCCGACCTGGTCGTGATCGCCGGCAACGCCTACCATTTCATCGAGCCCGCCTTGCGTGGCAGGATGTTCCCGGTCAACAGCTTCATCATTGCGACCGAACCGCTCGGCGCGGACCTCGCCGCCGCCATCAACCCCCGCGACCTGGCCGTATGCGACCCGAATTTTGTCCTCGAGTACTTCCGTCTCAGCGCCGACAAGCGCCTGCTGTTCGGGGGGCGGTGCAATTACTTCGGCAACGACCCGCGGGTGATCCGGCGCAGGCTGATACCGAAGATGTTGCGTATTTATCCGCAGTTGGCGGGCACCCGCGTCGATTACGCCTGGGGCGGCACCATCGGCGTGACCCTCAACCGCGTGCCGCTGATGGGAAGGGTTTCATCCAACGTGATCTATTCCCAGGGCTATTCCGGGCACGGCGTCAACGTCACCCACCTCGCGGGACGGATCCTGGCCGATGCGATCGGCGGCACGCTGGAACGCTTCGACCTGTTTGCCAGCATCGAGCCAGTGGTCGTGCCGGGGGCTCATACCTTCAGGAAGCAGATGGTGGCGCTCGGAATGCTCTATTACCGGATCAAGGATCGGCTTTAGCTGCAAAAGCCAGCTCTGTCGTCGACCCGTCACAGGGACGGCGAATGCCTGTCCATGGGACCGTGCATCCGTCGGGAACGGATGCCGAGCGTCCATGGAGGGCCTGAGCATGTCCCGTAGACAGGCATTCGCCGTCTTCTTAAGACGGGCAAGCTGGCCGGGTTGTTGCAATCAGGCCGGTATGCGGATAAGTTGGCACACCGCGCGTCGCACAACGGGTACAGGGAGAAAGGCGGCTGATGACGGCGACATTCGCATCGAAAAGCGCTCTCAACGAAGCCATCACACTGATCAACACGGGCCACATCGACCAGGCCGAGGCGATCTGCCGCTCCGCCATTAATCGTAACGCCGATGACATCAACATGGTCGCCCTGCTGGGCGCCATCCTCCTGAAAGGCAAAAAACTGACTGAGGCCGAGGCATTTCTGCGCCGGGCGATCCAGCTCGCGCCCACTTTCGCCAAGCCGCACGAGGACCTGGGTCAACTGCTGCTGCTCAAAGGCGACGCCGGCGAGGCCGCGCGCGTATTGAAGACCGCGACACGGCTCGATCCGGAACTCGAAATGGCCCATTTCAATCTCGGCAAGGCGCTATCCATGCTCGGCATGGGCCAGGAGGCCGACGCGGCCTTCGAGCGCTCGTTCGAACTGAACCCGGAACGCAAGAAGCTGGCGCAGGCCGCCGATCATCAGCATGCGGGGCGGCTGGCCGAGGCGGAACGGCTGTACCGGGAGATACTGCGCGACAACCCAGGAAATGTCGACGCAGTGCGGCTGCTCGGAACGGTGGCGATGCAGAACGAGCGAATTTACGAGGCCGAGCGCCTCTTTCGCAGGGCCACGGCCAACGCCCCCGACTTCGTCCTGGCGCAACTGGACCTGGGCCGCGCACTGAAGGAGCAGAACCGCCTGGAAGAGGCCATCGAGCAGTTCAAAAAGGTCATCCGGCTGGAGCCGGACAACGTGCCCGCGCATTATCTGATGGCCTCCTCGCTGTCGCTCGCCGCCAGGACCTACGACGCGGTCGAGGTCTACCAGAAGGTGCTCGAACTGCAGCCCAGGCACGCCGGCGCGATGCTGGGCCTGGGTCACATGCTGAAAACGGTCGGGCGGCAGGAAGAGGCGATCGAAGCCTATCGCAACTGTATCCGGCAACTGCCGCAGAACGGCGAAACCTGGTGGAGCCTGGCCAACCTGAAAACCTATCGCCTGACCGACGCCGATATTTGCGAAATGGAAGCGCTCGTCGCCGAGCGCGACGACCCTGAGCGGGACATCAGCGAAACCTCCGTGGTCAACATCCTGTTTTCCCTGGCGAAAGCCTGGGAGGACCGGGAAGACTACGACAAGGCCTGGGGTTATTACCACGAAGGCAACCAGCGCCAGCGGGTGCTCGAAAACTATGACCCGGTGCGCACCGAAACGGTAAACGACCGGATCATCGAAGTCTTCGACCGCGACTTCCTGGCTAAAAACAGCGGCCTCGGCCACCCCTCGGACGAACCGATCTTCGTGGTCGGCCTGCCACGCTCCGGCTCGACACTGATCGAACAGATACTGGCCAGCCACAGCCGGGTCGAAGGCACCTCCGAGTTGCCCTACGCGGGCCTGGTGACCACGTCCCTGAACCGCAACCGGGCCGACGGCATCAACTACCCCGACGCCGTGCTCGAACTAGGCGAGGAACACTTCAAGCGGCTGGGTCAGGACTATCTCGATTTCGCCCGCATTCACCGCACCGAAGGCCGGCCCGTCTTTATCGACAAGATGCCCAACAATTTTCCGACCATCGGCTTTTTACACCTGATATTGCCCCATTCGAAAATCATCGACGCGCGCCGCTACCCGCTGGATTCGTGCCTGAGTTGCTACCGGCAACTGTTCGCCCGGGGACAGAATTTTACCTACGACCTGACCGATATCGGCGAGTATTTCCTCCAGTACGAGCGCATGATGGACCACTGGCACGAGGTCCTGCCGGGGCGTTGCCTGACGGTCCAGTACGAGGAGGTCGTGACCGATTTCGAGAACCAGGTGCGGCGACTGCTCGATTACTGCGGGCTGCCGTTCGAAGAAGCCTGCGTCAACTTTTACAAGACCGAGCGGCCCGTGAGAACGGCCAGCTCCGAACAGGTCAGGCAGCCCGTCTACCGTAAATCGGTCAACCGTTGGCGTCATTACGAAGACCACCTCGGGGAATTGATCGAGGTGCTGCAACCGGCCCTGCCGCGATACAGCAAGTACGAGTCTATAAACCGCCCGAATTAGCCATGAGGGTGGTTACCCCTGTGCGGGACACGCTCAAGCCATCCTGGGCGCTCGGCATCCGTTCCCGACGGATGCACGGTCCCGACCACAGGCAACCCCCATCCCAGTCATCCAGCGTGTGGGTTTCATCGCCTGGACTGCTGAATGCATCCGCTGGCTGTTCAGTTCGGGTGACCTGGAGGCGCCGCACCCAGGCGAGCCGTTCAGGGGTGTCATGGGCGGGATGCCCATGACAGGCCGCCCAGGGCAGGACGCCCTGTTAGGCCGACCCCGTCAGAACGGGACGGCTGTGCGGGTAGCCCGCAGGGCCGCTGGCTAGGGAACACGAACTGAACGACCGGCGGATGCAATTGGTCGAAACTCGCCCTTTGTTACCAACCTTGCCGGAATTCACAACCAAGCGGCGAGGTTGACCGGCCGGTTTCAATCCTCGAGCGCGAACGGCCACACCTCGAGCCCGTGGATGGCGTTGCGTATGTCCACCGAGAGGTTGACGCTGAGCGTCGTTTTCATGCTCTCGACATCGTGCAGCGTGATCGTCGACGGCGACGACCCGGCGGCGATCAGCGTATCGCCGAGCGTGCACAGGCCCCTCGCGAAGGACTGCCGGGCGATACGCGAGTCATCCATGTCGGTGTGCGTGAGGACGTCTTCCGGGTAACGCGGTACCTGGAAGACGTGGTTGCTTGCGGGCGTCACCCAGCGGACCACGTTCGCTTCGCTATCGTTGAACAGTACCCCGCCGCGCCACGGCCTGGCATTGTGGCAGCCCTCCGGCAGGTTGACCCAGGTGGTGATCCTGCGCCCGTCGTAGTAGAGCAGGCCGGCGGTTTTGAGACCGCTGATGAACATGCCTTTATCATCGCAGTAGACGTTGTTCAGGTGCAGCTTGTTGCGCGGGGGCGGTCCATGTGAGCCCGTGGGGTTGAAGGGTACGGCCACGAACTCGTCCGCCTGCGCGGCGATATGCAAGCCCCAGGAAAAGCGGTTGTTGTCGAGGTCGAAGCCCAGGATCGCGTCATGGGCGGTGGAGGTCAGGAACAGGCGCCGCTCGTAGCGCGCGATCTCATGGCAATGCTTCAGGAACGGCGAACGGTAGGAAGCCACCTGCTCGAATTCGGGTGAGTATTCGAACAGCTCATCACTGGCGGCGATGAAAACCCGCTCGCCGTCAAATGCGATGCCCCGCAAACCCCGGTCCCAACCGCGCCCCTGCCAATCGATGGCGGCCGTATTCCAATCGATGGCCAGCGCCGCCCGTTGCCGCTCGATATCGAGCAGGAAAACGCCGCCGTGGCTCTCGCCCTGGCGGCTGCCGCGAACAACGGATGTGGCTACGAGTACGGTCATGTCGGTAACGGCCCGATCACCCGGTCTGCGCGCCCGGATTGCGCCAAATTAGTATTTTTTTCAGGTGCATGGTATCTTTTTTGTGCTCCTATACTATTATTAAACGAGCAGAGCAGATACTAAAAACACGGGCAGGCAGACTATTATGGCGAAAAACCTGAAATCCGCAGAATCATTACCTATCAAGTCACTCAGTACAGTCATTTCGACTATCTATGCCGGTATTCCGGTTGCCTCGGCACAGGATACCGTCCAGGGTGAAAAGCAGGACAGCAGCGAGTCGTTGACCCTCGAAGAGGTTTTGGTGACCGCCACCAAGCGCGGCGCGCTCAACCTGCAGGACGTGCCGATGAGCATCACGGCATTCACCGACAAGGATATCGTGGCGCAAGGCTTCAAGGAACTGGACGACTATGCCGGGCAGATCCCGAGCCTGTCGTACGGCCGGCGCGAGCCGGGCGGGTCCAACGTCATTATCCGCGGCTGCTCGGTTTCGGCCGTGGCTTTCAGCAACAACCCGACCACCAGCGTCTACCTCGACGAGCAGCCGATCAGCCAGGCCGGCTTCAACCCGGACCCGCGACTGATCGATATCGAGCGCGTCGAAGCACTCAGTGGCCCGCAGGGCACCATTTTCGGTGAAGCATCCCAGTGCGGCACGCTGCGCATCATCACCAACAAGCCGAAAACCGACAAGTTCGAGAGCTGGGTCGATCTCACCGGGGAATCGGTCACCAAGGGCGACCAGGGCTACCAGGTCAGCGCCATGGCCAACATCCCGCTGATCGAGGATACCCTGGCCCTGCGCCTGGTCGGCTTCACCTCGGACGACGCCGGCTGGGTCGACAACATCCTCGGCACGAGCCCCGGGGGAACCTTCACCAACGCGGGGCTCAACCGCAAGGACGTCAACAAGAGCACCACTTCAGGCGGCCGCGTGGCTTTGCGTTGGACGCCGAACGAAAAGTGGACCATTGACGCCCAGGCCGTTTTCCAGGACACGAGTTCCCACGGGTTCGGCGACATCGACCTCGCCGACAGCTTTTATGCGAATCGGCCGCTCGGCAAGTGGCAGCAGTTGCGTTTTAACAAGGAGACCTGGTCGGACAAATGGTACCAACTGGCACTGACGGCCGAAGGCGACCTCGGCTGGGCCGACGCGACCATCACGGCAGGCTACGCAGACCGTAAAACGCGTTACCTGGCCGATTCCACGGCCTATTTGTTCACGTTCCAGCAGGTGAACGACTACGTTCGCGCCTACTATAACCCCTACTCCAATGCCTATGATTTTGGCGGTGACCCGCATGCGTACTCCATCAATGATGAGAAATCCAAGCGCTATTCCGTCGAGGCCCGTCTGACCTCGCCCTCCGGCAGCGACAGCCGCTGGTCGTGGATCGCGGGTGTGTTCTACAACAAGACGGAAATCGGGCCTTATCCATTCACCGCCAACGTCAGCGGCCTGAGCGACAACTGCAACGAATACTATGCCGCGGCGCCGGGCTGCAAGGGTCAGTTCACCTACGCCAGTTACCTGCACTATTACTATTTCGGCACGCTGGACAAGCTGTCGAACAACTGGTGGACCGGTGTCTACCACACCGAGCTGAAACAAAAAGCGGTATTCGGGGAACTCACGTTCGATGTCACCGAGAACCTGTCGATCACGGCCGGCGGACGCTGGTACGACATCAAGGACAACCGGCTCACCCTCAACGCCACGCTGATCAACCCGATCGGCACCACCGACGTCAACTGCGGCACGCAGGCGGACAAGGACTCGTGGCAGATCGACGGCATACCGGTTTCCGGTGTCGACACCTGTTATACGAACGAAACCGCCAAGTCATCCGAAAGCGGTTTCGTCCCGAAATACAACGCGACCTACAAGTTCAACGACGACAAGATGGTCTACTTCACCTACTCGGAAGGTTTCCGCGCAGGCGGCGCCAACGCCGGCAAGCCGTCCTCGGTTTTCGGCGCGGGCAACAAGTATCACACTTACAAGTCCGACGATCTGCTCAACTACGAGGTCGGTACCAAGACCACCTGGGCGAACGGGCGCTTCCAGTTCAACGCCACGGCCTTTTTGATGAAATGGAAGCACATCCAGATCGAGGCGACCAACCCGGATTCGGACGTGTTCTCGCTCGGCATCGTCAACTTCCCCGAGGCCGAGATCAAGGGAGTTGAAGCGAACTTCTCGGTGAGACCGTTCGAGAACCTGACCGTGACCGGTAACCTCGGTTACAACGATGCGGCCCTTTCCAAGAACGCGGTGCTATTTCCGGAAGGCAGCGACCCGAAGGTCGCCACCAAGGGCACGCGGCTGCCGCTGGTGCCGAAATGGAAAGGCAGCCTGACGGCACGTTATAATTTCAACGGCGAACTGTTTCACGCCAGGCCTTACGTGATGGGTGTTTACCAGTACCAGGGCAACTCGGTCAATTCCCTGCAGGGTATCCAGTCGATCGTCGCTGACATTGCCGTGCGCACCCAGCCCAGCTACAGCATATCGAACCTGAGGGTCGGCCTCGAGCGCGACAACTGGAGCGCGACGCTGTATGTCGACAATGTCTTCAATACCTACGGCAAGCAACTCTACAACGACCGCTGGGCCAAGACCCGGCTGACAGCGACCCGGCCGCGCACGTTTGGCATCAATTACCGCTATACCTGGAAGTAAGCCAGGCCCGCCGCGGCACCGTTATCGGTGCCGCGGCGTTTTATTCGACCGCACGAACACCCACCCTGGTACTTGCTGATGGACTTCGAGGGCTATATCCGCGAACTGGGGCCGGTGGACACGGCAGCGCTCACAGATGCCATCCTCGCGCAGGAAGAAGCCGCCTGGCACGAGGACAGCTACCGCCAGGAAACCTATGACGTCCATCGCCAAACCGAATCCATCGTGCTGGTTTTCACGCACCTGGATCACTGGCCCCAAATCGAGATCCACAAGGAGCCCGGCTGGGACCGGCTGGCGGAGACGGCCGTGCCCGTCATGCACGACGTCATCGGCCGTTTCTACCCGCCGGGCGGCACAATCATCCGCGCCATGGCGGCCAAGTTGCTGGCGGGCGGCAAGATCAAGCCGCACACCGACTCGCACCCGTCCTTTCGCCGCGGTCACCGCATACACCTTCCGATCACGACCAACCCGCGCGTCCGCTTCATGATCGACGGCCGCCCGCAACGGCTGCAGCCCGGTCTCGCCTACGAAATCAACAACCAGAAAACGCACAGCGTGATGAACAAGGGCCAGGACGACCGTATCACGTTCATTTTCGACTACGTGCCGCCGCAGGAACTCGGCCGCGAAGTTCCGGCCTGAGCGGGTCTGGGCACGGAGGGGCGCCCCTCAGGCGCGCAAGCCGGAGGCCCGGATCGCAGCGATCATCGAATCGCTGTCGCCCGGTGTCATCAGGTGGGCGCCGGCCACGCCTGGAACCTCGGCGATTTGCTGCAGCAGTTCGGTGCAGATGGCGACGCCCTCCTGTTCCGGGTCACGGGCCTGCTCGAGGCGCCGCACCACCCGCTTGGGCACCAGGCTGCCGCGCAGATTATCGCGCAACCAGTTCGCGGACACGGCGCCGGGCAATACCGCGACGCTGACGATCACGGCGGTTTTCCAGGTCAGTTGCGCCTCGACCAGGTGCGTCATGTACCGGCGCAACGTCTTGATATCGAAACAAAGTTGTGTCTGCACGAAGCGGGCGCCGGCTTCGACCTTGGCCAGCAGGGACCTCGGTTTCCAGGCGGCCTTCGGGCTGAAGACGGTGGCGACGGTGCCGATACAAAGGTCAGGCACGCACTTCACGTCAGGGTCGTCCGCCAATTCGCGCGCGAGTTCGATCAATTTCTTCCCGCCCAATTCGAACACTTCCGTGACCCTGGGTCGGTGATCTTCGGGCAGGTCATCGCCGCGCAGCAACAGCACGCTGCCGACACCGACCGTGCCGAGTCCGAGCAATTCGCTTTGCAACGCAATACGGTTGCGGTCGCGGCAGGTCAGGTGCACGACGGGTTCGACGCCGTTGCGCAGCAGTTCCGCGGCCAGCGCCATCGACGAGACCTGCCGCTGCGCACCGGGGCTGTCGGGAAGCTGCATGGCATCGGTATGCGCAGCCAGTTTCCCCGCCTCTGCGACGATGGCACCGACATCCGTCTTGCCGGCGAGCGTGGGTTCGGCCGTCAGGATGAAGCCGCGCTGGCGAATGGTCTCGCTGAACGGCCGCATCGCGGTCACAGTGCGGGGCCTCGCTGGCGGCGGCGCGTCGCTCGCAGCTTCACAACAGGTCCTTCAGTCGGTAATACAACATTCCCAGCGCGATGATCTGGTTACCCACCCAGCGTGATCCGGGCAGACGAACGTGTTTCATGCCCGCGAACAGGTCGAATTTTTCCATCGTGCCAGCGAGTGCGTCGGCCATGATTTCGCCCATGACGTGAGTGGCGTTGACGCCATGTCCCGAATAGCCCTGGCAATAATAGACATTTTGCCCGATACGCCCCAGAAGCGGTATGCGGTTGAGCACGATGCCGATGTCCCCGCCCCATTCGTAATCGATGCGCACGCCGCTCAACCGCGGGTAGGTCTTCAGCATCCGCGGCACGATGGCGGCCTTGATGCTGGCCGGTTCACGGCCCGAATAATTGCAGCGCCCTCCGTACAGCAGCCGCCGGTCGGGCGACAGGCGATAGTAATCCACGATCTCGTTCAGGTCGCAAACAGCCAGGTCGAGCGGATTGATCTCGTTGGCCAGTTCCTCGGAGAGCGGCTCGGTCGCAACGATATAACTGCCCGCCGGAAAGGTGAGGTTGCCCAGGTGCCTGCCTTCCAGGCGGTGATAGGCGTTGCCCGCCAGCACCACGCTGTCGGCCTCCACGTAACCGTCAGCCGTGCAGACCCTTGGCCTGGCGCCGTGCTCGATGTGCGTGACGGCGGACTGCTCGTAAATCCGGGCGCCCGCGTCGGCGGCGGCCCGCGCCTCGCCGATGCACAGGTTCAGCGGGTGCAGGTGACCGTCGCGGTAATTGACGAAGCCTCCCAGAAACGCGTCGGTCCCGAGCTTCTCCCGGGTCTGGTCCCGGTCCCAGATCTCGTAGGCATAAGGGAAGTCGTGCGCCTCGAGTTCGGCATAATAGGCATCGATGTCGGCCAGGTGCCGCGGTTTCAGGGCCACCTCGACAAACCCGTTCTTGAGGTCGCATTCAATACCGTAGCGCTTGACACGCTCGTGCACGATCGTGTTGCCGCGCCACTTCATTTCCCAGAGCACGTTATCAATGCCGGGGCCGTACTGCTGGCGGATTTTCTTCAAGCCGCTGATGCCCGCGATCAACTGGCCGCCGTTGCGGCCGCTGGCCCCCCAGCCGATGCGGTTGGCTTCGACGAGCGCCACCGAATACCCGCGCTCGACCAACGTCAACGCGGTCGCGACGCCGGTAAAACCGCCGCCGACGACACAGACATCGGCCGCCTGCCCGCCCGCGAGCCGCGGATAATCGGTAACTTCGTTGACCGTGGCGGCGTACCAGGATGCCGTATGTTCTTGTTGCTCGTGTCGCTTGCTCATGGCGCTCTCATTGGCTGGCCTTTCCAGGAACGGATGGCCTTCTCGCGTCCTACGGGCGGGCGCGGCCTCCTGCCACTGGCCGCGATCGTCCTTCCAGGAATGCGCTGCGCAGGCCCGCAAACCTGCTCGGCCAGTCTATCTGGTTTTATTTATACCAACTGATCGATATAATAAGGTTGATTCTAATGGGTCCGTTGCGCGGCGGTCAAGAGCGTAGCGGCCATGGAGGCTGGGGATGCCCAAGATCGTGGACCACGACAGTCGGCGCGGCAGATTTGCCGAGGCTGCCATCCGCCTGATCGCACGCGATGGACTCGAAGGCCTGACCATGCGGGCGGTTGCCGCCGAGGCAGGCCTGTCCTACGGCTCCCTGTTTCACTACTTCGATTCCAAGGACCAATTGCTGATGCACGCGGTACGGCACGTGACCGCCATGCAGACCAGGCGCGTCAACGAATACAGCAGCCGGCACTCCGGTCTGAAGGCCCTGCAACAGCTGTTGTGTGACGACGCCGTGATCAACGACGCCAGCCGCGACGTGACCATCGTCTGGCTGGCGTTCCTGTACAAGGCCGCGCTGAAGGAGCCTTTCGCACGCATGCACGGCGAATTGATCGACGGCTGGTTCGCGCGCATCAGAACGCTGCTGGAGGATGCCCGCGAGGCCGGAGAAATCGACCCGGACACCGACACCGCCTTCGAGGCCCGGGCGATCTGGGTGTTCTCCGCCGGCCTCGGTCAGCAGGGCTTGCTCAACCCGCGCCTGCTGCCGCCGGCTTTGCAAAAGCGCCTGATCAGCGCCTACCTCGACAAGCTTCGCTGGAGCCCGCGGCTAGGGGAATAGCCTTTCCAGCGCCTTTCTGATCAGCGGCGCGGCACGGCTGCCCGCGCGCTCCGCGCGGTCCGCCCAAAACATCAGCCCTGCGCGGCTGCGGATGCCGAGCCAGCGCAGCGGTTCGATCTCCCACAGGTTCTGATCCAGCCGGCGCTCGTTCTCCGGGTTGACCCAGTAGGTGCGGACCCGCTCGGTGTCGCGCCCGAGGATCAGGTCCGCGAGCGTGCGACCGGCCAGGTTGGTCGCGCCGACGCCCTCGCCCAGGTAGCCGCCGGCCCAGCCGAAGCGGCTGTCGCGGTCGAAACACACGGCGGGGTTGAGGCTGCGGGCCACACCCATCGCCCCGCCCCAGGCGTGCGTGTAGCGGCAGCCCCGCAGCGCGGGGAAGAACTTTTGCAGTGTCTCTCGCACCAGTTCGAATTCCGGGTCAGCGGCATCGAAACGGGGCCTGACCCGGGCCCCGAAACGATAGGAGCCGCGGCAGCCGAAAGCGATACGGCCGTCAGCCGTCAACTGCCCGTAGGTAGTGATGTAATCGAGGTTGTTGAACGTGTGTCGCTGGCGCAGACCGGTCGCACCGAGTTGGCTCGCGTTCAAAGGTTCGGTCGCGACCATCAGCGAATGGATCGGGATGAGCTTGCGCCCAAGCCCCCTGATCAAGCCCGTATAACCCTCGGTCGCGAGCACGCTGGCGCCGGCCCTGACCGCTCCACCGGTGGTGCTGAAACCGTTCTTGTTGAGCTTGACCACCGCGGTTTGCTCGTAGATTTTGACGCCGTCGCGCTCCAGCGTTGCCGCCAGGCCGCGAGCCAGCCGGGCCGGGTGAATCGCGGCGCAGTGGCGCATGTGCATGCCGCCCAGCGCGCCGTCGATGTTGATATGGCCGCGCAATTCCGCGGCCGTCAGCAGGCGCAGGTCGTCGTCGCCAAAACCGAGACCGCGCATGAAGCCGATGTGTTCGTGCAACCGCCCAAGCTGCGCTGGGTTGACCGCCGCCTCGATCTGCCCGGACGGGTCGAAGTGGCAGTCGATGGCCTCCCTGCGGCCGACGCGCCCGACCTCCTCGACGGTATCGAACAGCAACCGCTGCAGGGCGATCGCGGCGACCCTGCTTTGCGGCCGTTCCAGGGCCTTTTCAATACCCACCAGGTAGGCGCTGCACCAGCCGCCGTTGCGGCCGGAGGCGCCGAAGCCGGCGATTTCCGCTTCGATGATGGCAATGGACAGCGCCGGGTTGAGCCGCTTCAGGTAATACGCCGTCCACAGACCGGTGTAGCCGGCGCCCGCGATCGCGACATCGACGTCGATGTCCTGCACCAACGCCGGCCGCGGCGCCAGTGAGCCCGGAACACTGTCGTGCCAGTAGCTGAGGCCGCGGTAGTGAGCCTCGCTGCGTTCAGGTGCCGGCATCGGCGTCACCCATCGCTGCTGCCGGGCTCACTCGAACTCGATCCAGGTGGTCTTCAGTTCGGTGTAGTCGTTGAATGCATGCATCGATTTGTCGCGGCCGTTGCCGCTTTGCTTGAAACCGCCGAACGGCACGGTGATATCGCCGCCAAAGTAATTGTTGATGCCCATCGTGCCGACCCGCACGGCTGCCGCGACCTTGTGGGCCGTGTTGATATTGCTGCTCCAGACCGCGCCGGCCAGGCCGTAGATGGAATCGTTGGCGATACGCACCGCCTCCTCCGTCTCCCTGAAAGTGAGCACCGACAGCACCGGTCCGAAAATCTCCTCCTGCGCGATACGCATGTCGTTCGTGACCGCGGAGAAGATGCTCGGTTCGTGGTAATGGCCCCCGCTTTCTTCGAGGACGCGGCCGCCGCCGAAGACCAGTTCGGCGCCCTCACTGCTGCCGAGCTCAACGTAGCCGGCGACCGTCTCGAACTGATCGCCGTCGATCATCGGCCCCATGCGCGTCGCCGGATCCAGCGGATCACCGGGCATCCACTGCCGTGCTTTTTCGGTCACGCGGCCGATGAAATCGTCGCGGATGGATTCCTCGACGATCAGGCGCGTGCCGGCCGTGCAGGTTTGACCCCCGTTGTAAAACACCGCGACCGCGGCCATCGAGGCCGCCTTGTCGAGGTTGGCATCGGCAAAAACGATGTTCGGGCTCTTGCCGCCAAGCTCGAGAAACGTGCGCTTCAGGTTGGATTGGCCGGAATACTGGGTCAGCTTTTTGCCCACCGCGGTCGAGCCGGTGAAGGTCAGGCCGTCGATGTCCATGTGCGTGGCGAGGTGTTTGCCGAGACTGCCGCCCGGCCCCGGCAGTACCTGCAACACGCCTTCCGGCAACCCGGCTTCGGCCGCCAGGCGGGCGAGAAACAGCGCCGACAGGGGTGTGTTCGAAGCCGGCTTGAGAATGACGGAGTTACCGGTCGCCAGCGCCGGCGCCAGTTTCCAGGCGGTGGTCGAGAGCGGGAAATTCCACGGCACGATCGCGGCCACCACCCCCAGCGGCAGGCGCTGAATGAGCGCCAGGCAATCGGCCGGCGTCGGCGATATCTCGTCATAGACCTTGTCGATGGCCTCGCCGCTCCAGCGGATCGTGCGCACCGCGGACGGCACATCGACATTGAGGGTGTCGGCAATGGGCTTGCCGACATCCAGGCACTCGATCAACGCCAGTTCATCGGCATGGTCTTCGATCAGCTCCGCCCAGCGCACCAGCACCCGCTTGCGCTCCATCGGCGCCATGTTGGCCCAGGTTCCGTCCTCGAACGCCCGCCTCGCGCCGCTGACGGCGGCTTCGGCGTCTTCCGGGCCGCAGTTGGCCACCGCTGCCAGTGGTTTGCCGTTGGCCGGATTGTGGCTGGTCCGGGTCTGGCCCGAAAGCGCGTCGACGAAGCGGCCGTTGACGAAGGCGCGGCCCTCGATGTCGAGTTGGCCGGCCGCCGCTTTCCAGTCGGTCACGGTTTTGTCAAGCATATTGCAGTTTCCCTTGATCGGTTGCGCTCACGGGCCGGGGGCCCGCACCGCTAAAGCATAGCATCCCCGGCCGGCATCGCAATCGGCCCGGCTCGCGCAGGTGCCGCTTGGATCTCACGGAATCACGCCGTGGTCCCGCAAGCGAGCGATCTCCTCGGCACTGTACCCCGCCTCAGCCAGCACGGCTTCCGTGTCCGTTCCCTCGCCGTGCGGCCCCGCGGGTGTGCCGCAGGCCGTGCGGCTGAAGCGGGGCGCGGGCGCGGGCTGGACCGTGCCGTCGATGTCGACGTAGGTCGAACGGGCCCGGTTGTGCGGATGCTGCGGCGCTTCCCGGTAATCGAGCACCGGGGCAAAACAGGCGTCGCTGCCCTCGAGCAGCTCACACCATTGCGACCGGGTGCGGGTCTTGAACAGGCGCACCAGTTCCGCCTTCAGTTCGGGCCATCGTGGCCGTCCCGCCTGGGCGCCGAACAGGGCCTCGTCGAGACCGGCTTTTTCCACCAGCACTCGGTAGAACTGCGGCTCCAGCGGCGCGATCGACACGAACTTGCCATCGGCCGTTTCGTAGACGTCGTAATAATAGGACGCGCCATCGAGGAAATTGTCATGGCGCCGGCGGTTCCAGATGCCGGCCGCATCCCAGCCGTGGTAGGCCGACATCAGGCTGGCGGCGCCGTCGGTGATGGCGGCGTCCACCACCTGGCCGCGGCCGGAGCGCCCGGCCTCGACCAGCGCTGCCAGTACCCCCATGACCAGGAACAGGCTGCCGCCGGCGTAATCGCCGACCAGGTTCAACGGCGGCACTGGCCGTTCGGCGCCGCCGATGGCGGCCAATGCACCCGTCAGCGAGATGTAGTTGATGTCGTGCCCGGCGGCGTCCGACAGGGGCCCGCCGCGCCCCCATCCCGTGAGCCGGCCGTAGATCAGTTTCGGGTTGCGCTCGAGGCAGGCATCCGGCCCGAAACCCAGGCGCTCGGCCACGCCGGGGCGGTAGCCCTCGATGAAGACGTCAGCGCCCTCGACCAGTTGCAGCAGCACCTCGAGGCCTTCGGCGTGCTTGAGTTCCAGCACGATCGATCGCTTGCCGCGTGAATTGACGTCCCGCGCGGACGCCAGGGCAATGCTCGAAGGCTCGGCGGCGCGCTCGACGACGATCACCTCGGCGCCCATGTCCGCCAGCAACTGACCGGCATAGGGTCCCGGGCCAAGGCCTTTCATTTCGATGACGCGGATGTTGTCCAACGGCCCCATTCAATTGCCTCGTTCGCGGCTCGAGCGGTAACCGCGGCCGCCGCCGAAGCCCGCCGCCTGGAAGTTACCGCCGTCGGCCAGCCGGCGGTAAATGGAAACCCATGCCAGGCTTCGGCTCTGTATCTGCTTGAATTCACGCACTGGAAATCGACCGGTCCTGGCAGTGATAGCCGCCGAATTGCAAGCGGGTTTCGACATTCATGATGAAGTAGTTTAAGTATATAATATATCCGTTACCGGCCGGTAGGCCCGGCGGGCTCACAATCACTCTTTGGACATCGGCAACATTTAACTCTCGTGATGGAAAGGCACAGAGGATATCGGCATCAAGGTGAATACCCGTGAGCCACTATCGGGCGCCGCTGGCGGACCTGCAATTCCTCTTGCACGACGTGCTGCAGATAGGGGCCTTGTTCGCGTTACCGGACTTTGACCACGCCGACGACGAGATCGTGCGTAGCGTGCTTGAAGAAGGCGCCCGATTTGCGGAACAGAAACTGGCGCCCGCGAACGCGGTTGGCGACCAGGAAGGCGCCCGGTTAGAGGGCGGGCGGGTCGTCCTGCCGCGGGTTTTTCATCAGGCGTGGCAGGCCCTGCGCGGGGACGGCTGGCTCGGGGTCGATCTTCCCACGGCGTATGGGGGGCAAGCCCTGCCGCGCCTGCTGCAGGCCGCATTCGCGGAAATGACCAACGGCGCCTGCATCAGTTTCTGCATGCTGCCGCTGATGTCGCGCGCCGCCGTCAGGCTGCTGCTCGAGCACGCCGCGCCCGACCTCGTCGAGCGCTTCGTGCCGGCGCTCGCGGCAGGGGATACGGCCGCGACGATCTGCATTTCCGAACCACAGGCGGGCTCCGATGTCGGACGCATCCAGACCCGGGCGGTGCCCGCCGCCGACGGCGCCTATCGCATCAGCGGCAGCAAAATATGGATCAGCTACGGCGACCACCCGCTTACCGAGCAGATTGCCCACATGGTGCTCGCACGCACGCCCGGCGCGCCTGCCGGCACACGCGGCACCAGTTTGTTCCTGGTGCCGAAACTGCGCGTCGACGGAGCCTTGCGACCACCCAACGGTGTCCACGTACAATCGATCGAACACAAGATGGGATTACGCGGCTCACCGACGTGTGTGCTCGAATTCGACGAGGCCCTCGGCTGGCCGATCGGCCCGGAGGGCCGCGGCCTCGTGACCTTGTTCACGATGGTGAATACGATGCGCCTGGAGGTCGCATTGCAGGGCGTCGCCATCGCCGGCGCCGCCACCGCGAAGGCCCTGCATTACGCCGGTGAGCGCGAGCAAGGCGGGCCGTCCGGTGAGCCGCCGCTGGCCATCATCCGCCATCCCGACGTGCGCCGCATGTTGTTGACGATGCGCGCCCGCACCGAGGGGCTGCGGGCGCTGACACTGGAGGCTGCGCGGCAAATGGACCTCGCTGAACACGAGACCGACGCCGACCGGCGCCAGGCGGCTGCGACCCTCGCAGACTGGCTGCTGCCGATCTGCAAAGCCTGCGCCACGGAAGCCGCCACGGAAGTCAGCAACCTGGCGCTGCAGGTGCACGGCGGTTATGGCTACGTGCGCGAAACGGGCGTCGAGCAGTATGTGCGCGATGCGCGGGTTGGCGCAATCTACGAAGGCACCAACGGCATCCAGGCGCTGGACCTGGTCGCGCGCAAGCTGGTGCGGGACGAGGGCCGGCGCTTGCGGCTGTTCGCCGAGCGGGTTGACGCCGATCTGGCGCAAACGGCGGCCAGCGGACGCACCGGGGCGATACACGACGCGTTGGCGGGCGCCCTGGCGACGCTGGAGCGCTGCGCCTCGCACCTGCTGGAAAAGGCGCCCGAATCACGCGACATCGCTGCTGCCGCGACACCGTTTCTGAAGCTGTCCGGCCTGGTCGGCAGCGGCTGGATGTGGCTGCGGATGGCTGCCGCGGCCGGCGGCGAGACGGCATTGCACCGGAACAAACGCTGCTGTGCCGAATTTTTCGCCCGGCAACTGCTGCCGGAGTGCGGCTGGCTGGAACAACAGATCCTGTCGGGCGCGAAGTGCCTGGATGCCGTCTCCGACGAGGTGCTCGGTGAAATTTAAGTACCCATGATGAAAGCCTTGCCCCACGTTTACCCAACGGTCGTTCACATGCTCACGGCGGCGGCGGAGCGCTGGCCCGACAGGGAAGCGCTGGTCTGTGGCCCGGACCGCCTGACCTATAGGCAGTACTTTGCTGCCGTGTCCACGTTCGCGGCCGAACTGCGCGAGCGCGGCGCAAGCGGCCAGCGGGTGGCCCTGTTGATGGGAAATTCGGTCGATATCTGTATCGCCATGTTCGCCGCCCATGCCGCCGGCGCCCAGGCGGTGCCGTTGAACCCGCTGTACACGGCGCCGGAACTGCAGCCGATACTCGCCGACGCCCAGGTCCATGTGCTGATCCACGATGAGCAAACCCGCCAGCGGGTCGCGGCTGTCTCCGCTGATTTGGAAATCCCGCAGATCATCGAGGTCGGCTCAGCCAGCAGCCGCAGGCTGACCGCCGCCGGCCGCGCGGAACCCGGCCCGCCGCCGTCACCGGAGGCCCTGGCCACCCTGCAGTACACCGGTGGCACCACCGGCATTTCCAAGGGCGTCAATCTCAGCCACCGCAACATAGCGGTGAACATCAGCCAGCGCGAAGCGCTGCTGCCGACGGCGAAAGGCGGCGAGCGCATTCTTTGTATTTTGCCGCTGTTTCACATCTACGGCGTCGCAATGTGCCTGCACAATGCCGCCTACGCCGGTGCGGCGCTGGTCATACTGCCCCGTTTCACCCCGGATGCGACGTTCGCCCTGATCGAAGATGAGCGTATTTCGATCCTGGCGGGCAGCCCGACGGTCTTTACCGGCCTGATGTCCGACCCGGCGTTTTCCAAGCGCGGGTTTCCGCACCTCAAGCTCAACTACTCCGGCGCTTCGGCGTTGCCGGCGGCTTTATT
The DNA here is from genome assembly GCA_963774415.1 of uncultured Gammaproteobacteria bacterium. Lineage (GTDB taxonomy): Bacteria > Pseudomonadota > Gammaproteobacteria > Xanthomonadales > SZUA-36 > SZUA-36. The sequence continues at coordinate 133,635 of CAVZEU010000002.1, forward strand.
GCAGAAGTGGGAGAACGCCACCCACGCCCCGGTGCTGGAAGGTTACGGCCAGTCTGAATCCGGCCCGGTCATCAGTTTCAATCCCCTCGAGGGCGTGCGTAAAGCCGGCTCGGTCGGGCTCGTGTTACCGTCCACGGAACTCGAAATCGTCGATGCGCTCGACGGCGGCACGGTACTCGATACCGGCCAGCCCGGCGAAATCCGGATCCGCGGGCCGCAGGTCATGCTCGGTTACCGTAATCGCGACGAGGAAACTGCGCACGCCCTGCGTGACGGCTGGCTGTATACCGGTGACATCGGCGAACTGGACGAGGACGGATACCTGTATATCCGCGACCGCAAGAAGGATATGATCCTGGTTTCCGGCTATAACGTCTACCCGCGGGAAATAGAAGAAGTACTGCACCGGCACCCGGCCGTGATCGAGGCCGCCGTCGTCGGCGCGCAGGATGCGTATCGCGGCGAGACCGTGCTTGCATTCGTGACCCGGGCGCCGGAGCAGCCGGTGGATTCCGATCAACTGGACACCTACTGCCGCGAAAACCTGGCGCCCTACAAGGTGCCGCGCAAATACGTATTTCTCGATTCCTTGCCTAGAACCGGGGCCGGCAAGATCGACAAGCTGGCTTTGCGTGACGTCGCCAGCAAGGCTGCGCCCCGGTCACCAGCAATGGAGTAAACCCATGAAATTCAGCTGCATGATATGGCCCCATTCGGGCAACGACATCGACCCGGTGGTACGCCTCGCCCAGACCGCGGAAGCCTGCGGCTTCGAGACCGTTTATATCGGCGACTCGCAAATGATTTGGAATGACGTCTGGGTGGCGCTCGCAGCCTGCGCCGTGGCGACCCGCAAAGTCAGGCTCGGCACCGGCGTAACCAATATGGTTACACGGCATCCGGCGGTGACCGCCAATGCCGCGATGAGCCTGAACATGTTGAGCAAGGGTCGTGCGGTCCTCGGCGTCGGCGCGGGTGACTCGGCCGTGCGCACCGCAGGTCTGTCGCCAACGCGCTTGCCGCAAATCCGCGAGCGCATAAGGTTCATGCGCGAGCTGTTGCAGGGCCGCGAAACGCCGGCGCTGGATTGGGGTGTCGACCGTGAGGAAAACACCTGGGGCAGCGAAGCGAGCTTACACCTCGTGGGCGCCGACGCGTGGGGGGACTTGCCCATCCAACTGGCCTGCATGGGCCCAAAATCGGTGAGGACGGCCGGCGAGATTTGTGACGGCGTGATCGTCGACGGTCATATGGGCGGCAATGCCGAAGGCGTGAGAAAAACCGTCGAGACCGCCACTGCAGGCGCCAGAAGCGCGGGCCGGGACCCGGGCTCACTGCGCTTCATTGCCGCGATCGATGCGGCGATCGATGACGACCGCACCAGGGCGCTGGACAAGGTCCGCCCGACCGCGGCGCGCAACATCGCCAACAAGCCCTGGCTGCCCGACACGCTGGGCGTGGAACACGCAGAAGTGGTTAAAGCCGTCACCGAGTCGTACAGGTTTTACCAACACCTTGACCTGACCGCCGAGCACAAGAAACTGGTGACCGATGACGTGGCCATGAAATGCTGTATCGCCGGCACACCGGAGGATTGCATTGCCAAGGGCAAGGAGCTCAAGGAAGCCGGGATCAATGAAATCTCCATTTTCATCACCTCGCAGGACGAGGCCGGATCACACCGCGTACTCGAGCGCTTTGCCGGGGAGGTTTTTCCGAACGTCTAGTGGCCGCCATGGCCCGGCAGCAAGGGCGCGGCCCTGGTCTGCCGGCTTATTTGGTCCTGGAACCCATGATGCGGATCGTGCGGGTGGCGAGGTGCACCTCGCGCAGAAAGTAAGCCAGGCCGACGACCAGCGCTAATGTCGCGGCGGTGAACAGGGCGCCGATAAACCACTTCAACGGCGCGTCCAGCATGACGTCGATGAAAAGGACCGCGATGACCAGGCACACCAGCAGCGCGGCAATCGTGCAGGCCGTGATGGCGACGCTGGTATAGTGCCTGCGCCGCTCCAGCGTCTGCAACTCGATCCCGACGGCTTCCCACTCGGTTCCGAATTCGCTTTTGCCCTCCGTGACCACCCGGCCGCGGTCGATAATCCGTGAAAGCCGGCCGGCCATCACGTTGAGCATGCCGGCGATGCCCGTGAGCAGAAAGGCGGGCGCGAGCGCGAGTTGGATCACGCTGGCGATGTCATTGCTGCTGTCAGGGGTCAGGATCATAGGCAGGTCCTGCGGGTTTGGCCTGGCGGATGCCTCGGAACAGCCCGATAATGGGCGAGGAAGGATGTCCTGTCAAAGGGGAAATTGCATCGCTGACACCCGCGGCCCCGCCTCCGCACTGCACCGGTCGGCGCCACGCCGGTCATGCCAGATCGGTATAACCCGGCGGCCGTCCGCAAGCCTGCATCCATGCAGACTTGCGGCGATACGACACGCCCCGGGTCAGGTTGCTCTTAAAACACAGTCCCCGCATGTGTTCAAAATCTGCCGGTATTAGAGCAGCATCCTCGAATACTGTCAACAACACTAAGTACCTGATTTTACTATTGAAAACGGCTCTTATTACCACTATAGCAATCATTGTCACCACTATAGTGCTGCTTTCCACCGGCACTCGACTGCCCGCACCAAGCATCCAGAAATGACTAAACAGCACGTTTTCCAGACAAATCTCCACGGGGTAAGTGTTCGTGCAGGGTTAAAGAGATCAACACTATAGTGCTGCTTTTCAGCACTATCGTATTGAATGGGTCGAACCTTGCCGACCTTGTCAACAGGGTCTTGCGGGCGCTGGGGGAAGTACCATCAACGCTCGCCCAAACGGTTCATGTTGTGGGCCGCGTAAAGTTCGTGTATCAACTCCCAGACCGCGTCCTGCGCGCCGGACCCCAGCCTCAGGTAGCAATGCAGCAGCGGCTCGAAATCCTCACGATCGAGGTTCTCCAGGTAGATGGGCGGCGCGAGGAGCAGCCAGCGCTCACATCCAAAAGCCGTGGCCAGGCGCTCGAGCATATCGATCGTGGCGCTCTTTCTCCCGCTGAGCATGTTACTGATTTGGGTTTGCGAAACGCCGGCCAGACGAGCCAGTTGAGCTTGTGAGGTAATACCCGCCTGTCGCATCAAAGCCCTCAGATTCGCGGTCAAGATTTCTCTGTTATTCACATCGCCCCTCCTTGCTTCTGTTAACAGTTGCTCCCACTCAACGCACGCCTATTCTCCGCCCCCACGCGATCGTGAGCAATCGATTTCCAGCCAGCCGCCGCAACACGCGTGAGCCGGAGGATGGCCGGCGCGGTCAAGCCGCCACCTGCCCGAACGTCAATCCGGGCAGTTGGTGATGTCGTCATCCTTGCATTCGACGACGGGCAACAATCTCGAGTCGACGAGCGCCGCGGTTCTGTGACCGATGCCGGCGAGGTACCCTTCATTGCAAGCAAACGCCATGAAACTGGCGATAGAACTTTGCTTCACCAGCATCACGGCGTCCCATTGTTCATCCGCGGGCCCGATAAAGAAGGAGCCACCGCGGCCGAGCAATGACAACTCGCCTCCGGATTGTCTCAGGAAAGGCAAGGTATGCTCGATGTAGCGTTGAAATGCTTCCCGGCCCGTGATCGGCGTTGCCGGCGCCAGCGCCGGTGTCGCAGAATAGTCCGCCGTTGTTTTGAAACGCAACAGATTCAACATGAGCACGTCCCCGGAGATATTCCGCCTGAAAAGCCCGGCACCGGATTGCGGCGTCGGTTGCAGATAATTCGTACTCATGCTTCAGACCACCTTTGCATAAAGCTCAACCAGCTTTTTCTGCTGTTTCTCGCTGAGGTTTGCCACCAGGTCAGCGGCAATGTGTTCAAAACTCACGCTCGCCTCCTCGTAAACACGTTGCCCCGGTTTCGCGAGCTTCACCAGGCTCTGCCGGGCGTCGCGGGGATTGGTGACCTTCTCGACGAGTCCATTCTTTTCCATCGGTGCGAGCAAACGCGTGACGCCGGAAGCGCTCATGCCGAGGTGCTCGGCCAGTTCTATCCTCGGCACCGCCCCGTACGGGGAGGCATGCAGATAGTGCATCGCCAGGTACTCGCTAAGGCTGATGCCATGCGCACTGAGCCCGTGGCCCGCCCTTTTTGCCAGCCGCGAGGCTAACAATGCGTTGTGAATGACGAAGGTCGAACTGACGGAAGGCACAGACATATCATTTCCTTGACTAATAATTGCGTAGTCAAGTATATATCAAGCACTCACGGATGACAAATGCGTCCGCCCGTGTTCATTCAGGATCAGTTTCTTTGAATGGGGTGACGAAGCGCAATGTCAGGAAATTCAGCAGCGCCAGTACAATGGCGATTTCATAACGGTGGAATGCGACAGCCGCGCCGATCGCGCCGGTCATCCACAGACTCGCCGCCGTAGCAGTACCTGTCACGCTGCCCTTGCTTTTCAAAATAGCGCCGCCGCCGAGGAAACCCATGCCAGTAATGATGCCGTAGAGCACCCGTGATTCCGCCCCGGTCGAGTCCAGTACCTGGATGCCGACCAGCATGTAACCGCAAGCGGCCACGGACACGAGGGGAAAGGTCCGTAAACCGGCGCTGCGCGCCTCGTGCTCCCGGTCCCAGGCCACCGGCAGCGCCAGCAAGTATGCGACGCCGATCCGGTACAGGTTGAGCAGGATTTCCCGCCACTCGATGGTGAGCAGCGAAAACTCGCTGTTAGCCGACATATCAGGTTCGCGGACGACGGGATGCCGGCGCCCCTCCCGCGAGTTGCACCAGGCCGCCGCGCCCTGACAGCGGCACGGACGGAAGCACAATGTCCAGGGTCTTCTCATCAGCACGTCCGGAAACACATTCAGTCGTCATTTCTTGGCATCTCCCGTATTCGCTCACTGCGTTGGATGTAATACCCGCGCCGGTGCGCTCGGCACCGTGATGCGGCCAGCCCCATGCCGTCTGCAAGTGTCGTGCCGCCGCAGAGCGACCGGTCGCGGATCAGCACACGCATCATCAGGGCGAACCACTGCCGCGCCTGGCCACCGACCGCAGCACCGCCAGGCTCATGTCAAGCTTCAGGTGGGCATCATTCACTTTCAGATCGAATTGGCTCCAGGGAACCCTGACGGTTAACGGGTTATCGCACGGGTCCTGTTTCAGCACCAGGGTGGCGAACTCAATCCGCCCATCGGCGGAATTTACAATTAATTCCCGGATGTGCCCCACGCGTTCGCCGCTGGAGCCGAGTACATCGTTGCGGGCGACTGCAGCCAGATCGAGGCGACACCTTGTCTGTGCCTTGCTCATGTTGTGTGTCTTGTCATAGTGTGCCGATCGCTATGATGTCAGCATCGGTGCTTAATGCAATAATGCAAATACCCTACCAACGGTGACGCAGCCCTTACGGCAGGCGTTCTTGCTGCGATAGCTCCGTATCGCCGGGCTTGCCGCGACCAACGCAGGCCGAAAATTACAAAGCGTTTGCAAAACGTACCTGCCGATTTACGGAAACCCAAAACAGGGCCGACTCGGGCTGCACAGGTTTCGCAACGGGGTTTTGCGCCGTTCGGGTCAATTCGGCTCGACCTTTGCATGGCCGCTCAATCCCTGGTCATCCGCCTTACTGCCTGACAGCAGGGCCTTGCCGGCCTCCCAGAGGAAACTGAGTTTATGCAGTCCGGATCGGTCCCAGTATTCAGCTCGCTGCGGCAGCACCGTGATCAGTATCAGTTGCGGGTCCTGGGCGCCTTCCGGAAACCAGATTTTCATTGAACCTGTCCACATCTTCTGCGCGAGTTTCGGGTCCTTCTCCACCCGGGCGCGCCCGCTAATGGACAGGTAGCGGTCGGTGCCCTGCATGGTCACGGCGACATCAGGTGAATTCACGATCTCATCCAGCTTCTCGTCTTCGGCCCTGGTGGCAAAAAACAACCGTCCGGATTCGACGTGACCGGCAATGGCCATTGGCCGCGCCCGAAGCTGGCCGTGCAGTGAGTGTGTCACGAGCATCGCCGTATGGAAGCCGTCAATCAGTTCATCGAGCCGCTTGTCTCCATCCTCGCTCATGGTGTTTTGTGTTTAAAAATCACTGCTTCATTTGAACCTTGCCCCAGCCGATTCCAACGCGCTGCGCAGTGAGGCCGTTGCCGCTTCGAGTCCGCCCTTGAGGTCTTCCCAGGCGTCGTCTCCCGCTGCTTCAAACTCGGCAAGCCTGTCTCCGACCCGGTTGCGTTTGCGTCGAAGGGTTTCGATCTGTTTTCCGATCTCGAGTCGTGCATCGGCTTCCCCGCGCTCGGCCCGGGCCTTGAGCTTCCTGATCTCTGCGTCCCATTCATCCAGCTGGGCTTGAATTTTCCTGGCGTACGCGTCTTTCCGGTTCATGTCGCTCTCCTGTTCCCGCTGATAGGGGTGTTCGTATTTCGTGACACCAAGGTATATTCAATATTTATGCCAAGGCCGAGCTTGCTGCCATAGGCAACGTCGCCAAACGCGCCGACAGCGCTCGAGTGCCGAAATTTCAAAATTGGCTCCAAGATTTACAACGTGGAGCACAGAGCCCGGGATCTCACTGAACAGGCCCTGCGCACAGCAGCGAGGCAGGGGGTGATACGGTCAGCCCTTCGGCGAGTAGCTCTTCAGTCGGTTGTAGAGCGTCTTCAGACTGATACCCAGAGCCTTCGCAGCCCGGGGCTTGTCCCCTTCGAAGTGGTCGACGGTGGCCAGGATCATACGCCGCTCGACTTCCTTGAGACTGTTGCCGACCGCGAATCTCAGGTAATCGCCTCTCATGCCGCTGCCCGAGGGGATGCTTCCGGGCAAATCGTCGGGTTCGATTTCATCGGACGCCAGAATGGCGCCACGAGATACGGCATTTTTCAATTCTCGCACGTTACCTGGCCAGTCGTGCAGCCGCAGTAATTCGGCGACCTCCTGCGAAAGTACCTTGTCTTCGCCCTCGCGCCGGTTGTAGTCGTTCAGGAAGGCCTCGGCCAGCAGAATGACGTCCTCGCCCCGCTCGCGCAGCGGCGGCACACGCAGCGGAAACTCCGCCAACCGGTAATAGAGGTCCTCGCGCAAGGTCCCTTCGCTGATCGCCGTTTCGGGATCGCGATTGGTCGAGGCGATAATCCGGACGTCGATGCTCTGTTCCCTCTCGCCACCGACCGGCTGAATCCGGCGGGTTTCCAGCACCCGCAGCAACTTGACCTGCAGATCCGGATTCATCTCGGTGACCTCGTCCAGTAGCAGGCTTCCCCCCGCCGCCCGTTCGAAGTAACCCTTGTGGTTCGAATTCGCGCCGGTGAACGCACCTTTGCGATGGCCGAACATCTCGCTTTCAATGAGTTCGCTCGGAATCGCGCCGCAATTCATCGCGATAAAGGGACCGTCGGACCGGCCGCTCCGGTCATGAATGGCGCGGGCGACCAGTTCCTTGCCCGAGCCGCTTTCGCCGGCGAGAAAGACGGTAGCCTGCGTCGGCGCTACCTTTTGAATCATGCGCAAGACGCGGTCCATGGCGGGCGACTCACCGATCAACAAACCATGACCGCTCGCGCCCATACCCTGCCGATCGCTGGCGGTCGAGCGGATTTCTCTTATCACCGCGTTGAAGTTTTCCCTGAGACGGTCGAGGTCAATGGGGCGCTGGAAATAATCGGCGGCGCCGATCCGCATGCCCCGGCGCGCTGCCTCGAAACTCTTCTCCGCGCTGACCAGGTAGAGTTCAACGGTGTTCTCCAGGTCGGCACGGGAAAAGAGCCGGAACGCGGCCTCCTCGTCCTCGCCGATCTGCAGATTCAAAACCGCAACGTCGGGCCAGCGCTGCGCCAGCCGGGCGCGGGCCTCTTCGAGGTTCTGGGCGGTATTAACCAGGAATCCGCAATCGCTCGCGACCTTGCTCAACTCCAGCAGGGACTCCGGGTGGTCGTCGATAATCAGGGCAGTCGGCATGCGCTGGACTTCTTTTGCTTTTGCAAGATAATAACCTATTCGGACGTCCGGTTCGCGGGTCATTCGGGCCGTTTATAATGGGCGCTCTCAAGCGGCGAAACTCCGACATGTCCGGCAACAAGAAAAACCAGTACTGGCAAGAACTGCTGCGGCCCGGTGAAACCGCATGGCGCGTCGAAACCGCGCATCGTGCCGCCGTCATCATCGAAACCAGCAACTACTTCGAGGCCTTGCGCCAGGCGTGCAGCGAGGCCCGGCGCACGATCCTGATCCTGGGCTGGGATTTCGACCGCAAGGAACGCCTGGGACGGAACGGGGACGAACCGACCATCGAACAATTCCTTTGTTCCCTGCTGGAAAACAGGCAGGACCTGCACGTGCATCTCCTGAGTTGGGATTACGCCTTCATTTACGCCGCTGAGCGCGAATGGTTCCAGGACCTGCGCTTGCGCTTCCTCTCGCACGAGCGTCTGCACGTGAAGTGGGACAACGCGCATCCGAAAGGCGGCTCCCAGCACCAGAAAATCGTCGTCATCGACGATCGAATCGCATTTAGCGGCGGCATCGACCTGAGCCGGTGGCGTTGGGACACGGCCGCCCACGCGCCGGACGACGAGCGCCGCACGGACCCCGACGGCAAACCGTACCCGCCCTTCCACGATGCGATGATGCTGGTCGACGGTCCCGCCGCCGCTGCGCTCGGCGAACTGGCGAGGGATCGTTGGCAGCGGTGCGACGCCGCAACCGTGCCGGCAACCCACGCAGCGGCCGCTGGCGATCCCTGGCCGCAATGCGTCGAACCGCGATGGACCGATTGCCGCATCGCCATCGCGCGGACCTATCCGGGTTTCGGCGAACGGCAGCAAGTCCGCGAAGTCGAGCGCCTGTATCTCGAGTCCATACGGGCCGCCAGCGAATACATCTATATCGAAAACCAGTACTTTACCTCCCGCGCCATTGCCAAGGCCCTGGAACGACGCCTCGCGGAGACTGGCGGACCCGATATCATCCTGGTTCTGCCCCACCACACCGGCGGCTGGCTGGAACAGGTCACCATGGACGCCATCCGCCGGATCCGGCTCACACGGCTGCTCGCAACGGACCACGAAGGCCGCCTCAGAATCTACTACGCGCACCAGCCCGGCCTGCCTGACAACGACTGCATCAGCGTTCACTCCAAGTTGATGCTGGCCGACGATTGTTTCGTGCGGGTCGGCTCGGCCAACACCAGCAACCGTTCGATGGGACTGGACAGCGAGTGCGACCTGGCCCTGAATGACAACGAAGGAAACGGTGCGCGGACCCTGCTGCATCGCCTGTTGGCGGAACACCTGGACTGCAGCGCCGAAGCGGTGGAGAAGGCCCGTGAACGCAGCGATTCATTGGCCGATGCGACTGACAGCCTGCGAACCGAGGACGGGCGCAGCCTGCGGCTGCTGGACCCGGACGAGACCAGCCCGACCAATGCGATCGAGGCCGAGGAAGACCTGCTCGACCCGGAGGAACCGATCGACGCGGAATTCCTGGTGCGGCGCGCCCTACCCCCGCAACAGGGCCGTCGTGGTCACTGGCGGCTTTATGCGTTCCTGGGCTTCATCGGCCTGTTGCTGGTGTTCGCGGTGAGTTGGCGCTGGACACCACTGGGGGACTGGCTGACGGCCGAGCGCCTCCATTCGTGGCTTTCCCTGTTCGGAAACCCCTGGATCCGTTGGGCCGCGGTGACGCTGATGGTTTTCGTGCTGACCATCCTGATGGTTCCCCTGACGCCAGTGGTCGTCGCCAGCGCCCTATTGCTCGGCCCCTGGCTCGGCTTTGCCAGTTCAATGACCGGCGCGCTGCTCAGCGGCGCCGTGGCTTTCATCGGCGGTCAGTCGATGGGCGGAAAGTTACTCGAACGCTATGGTAATGGCCGCATACATCATCTCAGTGAACGGCTTTCCGAGCGGGGGATACTGGCCGTCGCCGTCCTGCGCCTGGTCCCCATTGCGCCGTACACGGTGGTCAACATCGTCGCCGGCGCCTCCCATCTCCGGCTGGGCCGGTTCATGCTGGGTACTGCGATCGGCATGACGCCGGGTATAGCTGTCCTCTCCTGGTTTTCCGACGGCCTCTACCAGGTGGTGATCAATCCCGATATGGAGAGTGCCGGCATCTTGCTGGGAGCGACCGTCGTCATTGTCTTTGCGGCCTGGGTATTGCGGCGCCTGCTGAAGTCATCCTAGATGGATTCGGGCCAGCAGGGGCAAGTGATCGGAAGCAACGCGCGTCAGCGGTGATTTCACGGCCCGGACCCCGATTTTGCGCGGCCCCGGCGTGACCCAGATGCGGTCGAGCGCGAGCAGTGGCAAGCGCGACGGAAACGTCGGTGGCGAAGGCGCGGACATGAAATGTCGTCTCAACCGCCGCAGGGCGCGTCCCCACAGGAACCACTCGTTGAAATCTCCCAACAGGATGGTAAGTGCCGGTTTGTCGAGCGCCCGGCTTTCTGAGTCCAGGATATCGGTGATCATGCGGGCCTGCGTGCGCCGTTCGACCGGTCTCAGCCCGAGATGGGTGGCGATGAGCCGCAGTTCGATGTCTTCGAATGCTGCGCGCACGTGCAGTGCGCCGCGGGGCTCACGGCCGTGGAAACTCAGATCCTGGCGATAGGTTTCGGTCACGGGCAGCCGGCTCAGCAGCGCATTGCCGTATTCGCCGCTGCCCCGGCTGAGTGTAATGCCGTGAACCGGAAGCCAGTCGCTATCCCGGCACAGATAGCCCAGCAGGCCGGGATCATCGCGGAACACTTCCACCTCCTGCAGCGCGATCACATCCGCATCCAGTTGGCGCAGCACCGCGCGGACGCGTGCGGGATCATAGACGCCGTTGGCGCCGATGCAGCGGTGAATGTTGTAACTGGCGACCACGAGCTCCGGCCGTTGCGGCCGCCGTCCGGTGCCCGGAACACGGCTTTGGCGCTGAGTCGGCGAGGTGACGGCGCAATTATGTTCGCTGTCTGAGGGCATGCAAGCACTGTTCAGCATATCAAACACAGCTCACGCGCTTTTCGATAACGCCATCACCTTTGAGTCGAGAATTTCGAGAATGCCGCATACATCCTTGTTTTTTACCAGGTAGTCCTCGAATTGTCTGCCGTAAATGGATTGCAGATTTTCATACCCAAGGTGTTGGGGGTGATGGACTTCAGCGATAAATGCGTAGTGATATGCCCTGTGGTCTTTCCTGGCGACAAAAGAATACACGTGAACGGCCGGCTGAGTTCGGCCGATGTCGCCAAAAATCGGGTGCGCCTCAGGACCGCCGGGGAGCATTTGTTGCCGCCCGAAATAATGATGGCGTTTTTCGATCAGCCATCCATTTTCCCTGAACACCATGCCTATCGGCAGTCCGCCGCGGATGGCCTCATGTTCCTTGCGCAAAGCCGGGTCGATGACCTCGGGATAAACGACGACCGCAAAGGTCCGGCAGACTCTTACCTCGTCGTGGACGCTATAGAGCATCGAAACCCGCACCTCGGGCCCGTTTTCAAGCACCTCCAGGCCACACGTTCCGAATTTCAATCGAATCCTGTCACTGTTTGCCAGTGAATGAACCTGCGTTTGCTCCGCGGATGTTTTGTTTTGCTTTGACTTTGCAAAACGGCGTTCCAACATATTTTAACCCCAGAGATATCAAACCGATGGCCTTCTGACAAACAGGACCGTTCGCGGAGCACCTGTCTCCCAAACGCCGTGCAAACCGAGTCTATTGTACTTGAGGCGTGGCGGAAAGAGAGGTTTATTCGCGCTTCCGGGGCCGTTTCGCTGCGCTGCGCGCGTCTAAATCGGCTCTCCTGCCGATTTACTTCGGGCATCCTGCCCTGCACCCCATCGGGGCCGCCCTCGCTGCACTCGGGCGTTCAAAATTGTTCCTGACAATTTTGTGTCGAACCCAGTGGCGCGGCGCGCCACTCGAGGGTTCAAACCCTGACACACCATCGGAAAAGAAAACCCCGCGGAAGCGGGGCTTTTCATGTCTGGCGGAGAGAGAGGGATTCGAACCCTCGATGGGCCTTTTAAACCCATACTCCCTTAGCAGGGGAGCGCCTTCAGCCACTCGGCCATCTCTCCGTAAATCTGATTGTTACCTGTTCCTTGCAAACAGTCGAGCCAGAACCTGGCCCTCAAGGGCTCTTCGAGCCCTGAGAGAGAGGGATTACTCGGGCTATCCCTGCCCTCGCCCTGCGGGTTCGCCAGCAAGCTGGCTCATTCGAAATTCGCTCCCGGCGAATTT
>CAVZEU010000003.1:0-605000 GCA_963774415.1 uncultured Gammaproteobacteria bacterium
ATGCATCATTCGCGAACACCCGAGCCGAGTGACATGTGTACACCTTCAAGCTGCATCTGCCGGCCACCGGATAAAATGCGATCGAGTTTACGCATAGTGTTTTATGCGTATTCAATTGAACCTCACTCAATTCAATGGGCGTTTCCATCCGTCATCGGCCTGACCCGGCTATGCGCTGCATCGGAATTTGGTCAGCGCCAACGACAGCCTATTACTCATGAGCAGTCCATCCCATCCAACCCCTGAAAACAGTGAATGATAACTATTTGTGTTGTTTACCATCGAGTGTCAGTGCTATACTGCAAATGTTTTGGGACTTCGGCGTATGTCCGGGGCAGCCCTGCCGTCTTGTAGCCCTCTCAGCAAACTGATCCTTTCCAGAATTGATCAGCCTCTGTTCCGAACTGCCGGCACGCATCGACCAGGATGGTCTTCGGTTGCGGTTTGAAGTTGGTGGTGGGACGAGTGTTTTTGCTCCTGCTTTTTCGGCTTTTCCTGACTCCCCCACAAAAACAAACCCATACCGCGAGGGGTTTGTGAAAGTGTCATTCACAAAATTATGTAAAAGCATATTGCACTGTTCTTGCGCAAATATGCTCAAAAGCAATGGCAGGAACAAAGAGTCCGCTACGTGTCATTTATAAACGAACTGAAACGGCGTAACGTTTTCCGGGCCGGGGGCGCATATATTGTCATAGCCTGGATAGGCCTCCAGGTCAGCGAGACGATTTTCCCGCTGTTTGGTTTTGATGACACGCCGGCGCGCATCATGGTGATCGTGCTGGCGATTGGTTTTACCGGTATTGATTTTTGCCTGGGCTTTCGAGCTGACCCCCGAGGGCCTGAAGAAAGAAAAGGACGTCGACCGGACGCAGTCCATCACACCGCACACCGGCAAGAAGCTGGATCGGATGATCATGGTGGTGCTGGCATTGGGCCTGGGGTATTTCGCCTTTGACAAGTTTGTGCTGGACCCGCAAAGCGAAGCGGTACTAGCAGGAACAGAAGACCGCGGAGGTCGCCCAGGCCAGGCAAGAAGGCCGCACCGAGGGACTGGTGGAGTCCTATGGTGACAAGTCCATCGCGGTGCTGCCTTTCCAACATGAGCGATGATGAGACCAAGGAATACTTCTCCGACGGTATCGCGGAAGAACTGCTGAACCTGCTGGCGAAGATCCCGGAACTGCGGGTGATCTCGCGCTCCTCGGCATTTTCCTTCAAGGGCACAGAATCTTGAAGCTCACTGAGATCGCCGAAGGACTCAACGTCGCCCACATCCTGGAAGGTTCTGTGCGCAAGGCCGGCAACCAGGTGCGCATCACCGCGCAGTTGATCGAGGCGCGTTCCGATACCCACCTGTGGTCGGAGACCTACGACCGGGAACTGGATGACATCTTCGCCATCCAGGACGAGATCGCGGCCACGGTGGTGGCGCAGTTGAAGATCACCCTGCTGGGCGACGGCCCCGCATGTGCAGGAAACCGACCCCGAGGCCTATGCGTTGTTCCTGCAGGCCCGCCACCTGGGCCGCCTGGGCACTGCCGAAGGCTGGGAACAATCCAACGCCCTGTACCAGCAGGCCCTGGCCATCGACCCGGACTACGCCGCCGCCTGGGACGGCCTGGCCAACAACTACCGCAACCAGGCGAGCTATGGCCTGCTGCCCGCTGATGAGGGCTCTGCCGGGCCCGCGAGGCGGCGGAGCAGGCGCTGGCCATCGATCCCGACTACGCCCCGGCCCATGCCCGCCTCGGCTGGATCGCGATGGTATTACGACAACGACCTGGCGCAGGCCGCCCGGCACTTTGAGCGCGCGCTGCAACTGGACCCGGCCAATATCGACATCATCCGCGACGCCGCCGCGCTGCTGCAGTCCCTCGGCCGCCTGGATGAGGCCATCGCGCTGGATGAATACGTCACCGCCCGCGACCCGGTGAATCCCGACGGCCATGCAACAACCTGGGCAACAGCTACCTCTACGCCGGCCGCTGGGACGAGGCCATTGCTTCCTTTCAAACCTCCCTGCGCCTAAGTCCGGACTACATCGGAGCGTACTACCACATCGGCACAGCCCTGCTGTTCAAGGGCGATGCCGAAGCGGCGCTGGAGTGGATTGCAACAAGGAAGACGACGAGGAATACAGGGTCAAGGGCATGGCGCTGGCGCTGTACGCCTGGGCCGAGAGGAAGAGTACCAGGCCAAGCTCGCCGCACTGATAAAGAACTGGGGTAATGAATGGCCCTCTGAAGTAGCGCAAGTTTATGCTTACAGCGGGGATGCCGAGGCCGCTTTCCAGTGGCTGGACAAAGCCCTGGCACAGAACGAGGACGGTCTGAGTGAACAGTTCCTGCTGCCCTTCTACCGGGGCCTCCACAGCGACCCGCGCTGGCAGGCGTTCCTGGAACGCGTGGGTAGTTCGCCCGCGCAACTGGACGCGATCAAGTTCGAGGTGGCCCTGCCTTAAGGGTTGGGTACGGTTACGAGAACCCAATCCAGATGCCAGACCACGAAAATAAAAAAGGCCACACGATGGTGGCCTCTTCTATTTTAGCGCGCCCGACAGGATTACTCGTCCCGTCCCTGGGACTTGCCCCTGCGGGGTTTGTCGCTGCGCGACTGCATTCGAAATTGCTCCCGGCAATTTTGTGTCGAACCTGGCGCGTCCCGCGCGAGAACCTAATCCAGATGCCAGACCACGAAAATAAAAAAGGCCACCTGGTGGTGGCCTTTTCTATTTTGGCGCGCCCGACGAGATTCGAACTCACGACCCCTGCCTTCGGAGGGCAGTACTCTATCCAGCTGAGCTACGGGCGCTTGAAATCACATTGTACTTCTTTTGAACCGCTTGGTTCTCTGCCCTGACAGGGCTGCGCCCTGTGGAGGACAGTACTCGTCTTTGCGCTCTCGCTCCTGCTCCGCGCTGCAGACCCCGGCCCTCGGCTCCGTGCCTCGGGCGCTCGCAGGGATAAAGCTCCTGCGGTCGCTTCATCCAGGGACCTGCTCGCCCAGCTGAGCTACGGGCGCTTGAAATCACATTGTACTTCTTTTGAACCGCTTGGTTCTCTGCCCTGACAGGGCTGCGCCCTGTGGAGGGCAGTACTCGTCTTTGCGCTCTCGCTCCTGCTCCGCGCTGCAGACCCCGGCCCTCGGCTCCGTGCCTCGGGTGCTGAAAAACGAGTGGCGTAGTTTAGCGGTTTTCGCCCGGAGAGGGAAACTCAACATTGCTTCCGGTCACGCGGGGTAATGGCTATAATAACCGACCCTTAACGCGCTGGCATCGCTGGTTCCGGCGCACGAATTCCGGATCCAGAGGTACGCTGTGGAAGAACAAACAGACAAGGTTTTTATCAAGAATTTCAGCAAGGTCATCGCCGGTCTCATTCTGGTCACCTTCGTTTTTACTTTCATAGCCAATTCCTTCAAAACACCGGTCGATGACAGCCAGAAGGCCGCGCGCATCCAGCGAATCGAGAAGCGGATCAAGCCCGTGGCCGCCGCCTACACCGACACAAAAGCGGTGGCAGCCGCCGAGCAGGCCAGCCCCAGCGAGGGCAACGCATCCGCCGCGCCCTTCGACGGCAGCACGGACGGGGAAGTGATCTTCAAAAACGTTTGTTCCGCCTGCCACGCGACCGGCGCCCTCGGCGCGCCCAAGCCGGGTTCTCCCGAAATGGCGAAACGGAGCAAAAAAGGGCTCGACGCCCTGTTCCAGTCAGCCACCAACGGCCTCAACCAAATGCCGCCACGCGGCGGACGGCCGGACCTGACGGACGCGCAAATCAAGGCGGCGATCGAATTCATGACAAAATAGCTGGCCCGGTCTCGATCCGCCTTTGCAAAACGCCGCCAAAAGGCGGCGTTTTTCATTGCTGCAAAAGCCGCCGCGGGACCCGAAATCGACCTGAGATTTTGCTGTGGCCAGCGTCATTGGGCCGCACGGCAGCGCCAGTTCCTGTCGCCGATGCGCTGGCGATTAGGATGCGGGTGCCGCTGAACGGGCCTTGTTCCACTCGAGTACCTCGGATTGAATTTCGGGGAAAAACTCGCGAAACGCGGTGGAGAACTCCCCCGTCATGTCCGGCCAGATCTCGGCGACGCGGTGCAGGGGGTTGGGCCGCGACAGGCGCGCACCGATGCCCGCCAGCGCGTAAAGGATGACGTCTTCTTCACGATAGGCCGTAAACAGGCCATGGCGGTCGGCATAGTCCATGAACGACTTCAGACCGTCCGGCAGCAAGTCGTCATGGTCACGTAACAGGTCACGGGTTTCCAGGTCAAAGCGCTCCAGGCTCTGGGGCATGTATCGCCACCAGTTTCTGGCCAGTTCATGGTCAAAAGCGAGGTCGATGATGATGCCGGAGTAGCGCCGGAAATCGCGCGGAAACCGGCCGCGCAGTTTCTTTACCAGCGGCGCATGATCGGTTTTGCGGTCGATATGGCGGTGCAGCTCGATGCCCTGCCTGATCTCCGGAGGATAGGCGTGCAGCGCCCGGCGGCCGCGCACGAAGTCGCCGATCAAGCCGCCCAGCATGAGTTCCGGGCTGGGGTTGCCGAGACACAAATGCGCCAGAAAATTCATCCGTTTAGCGTATCACAAAGTCAATTCGGTACGACTGCATTCTGGTCTGAAAGTTGCCGCCTGTTGTATCATGCAGCGCTTTGCCGAAAGCGGAACAGCAAGCCATGAGCCACGACGAAGAATTTCCCGCGCAGCGAACCGCGCTGTTCCTGCGCGGCCCCGCGGGCAAGCTCGAGTGCATCACCGACGTCCCGGCCGCGGCAGAGGCGCGCGCCGGCACCATCATCATCTGCCACCCCCACCCGCAATTCGGCGGAACCATGAACAACAAGGTCGTGACGATCATGGAGCGCTCGCTGCGTGAACTCGGGCTCAACACGGTACGCTTCAACTTCCGCGGGGCCGGCGCCAGTGAAGGCGAATACGACGAGGGCCGCGGTGAGACCGACGATCTGCTGGCCGTTGCCGCGTGGGTCAGGCGCACACGACCGGCGGACGTCTTGTGGCTCGGCGGTTTTTCCTTCGGCTCCTATGTCACGCTGCGTGCGGCAAAACAGCTGCGCCCCGCGCTACTGATTTCGATCGCGCCGCCGGCCAGGCGCTACGCTTTCGCGCAACTGGAACATCCCCGCTGCCCGTGGCTGGTCATCCAGGGCGATGAAGACGACATCGTCAGCGTCGAGGATGTGCGGCAATGGGTGCAATCGACAGAGCCGAGGCCCGACCTCGCGGTCATGGAACACGCGGGCCACTTTTTTCATCGCCGCCTGATGGACCTGCGCGGCTTGTTGCAGCAGCGCGTGCGCGGCCACCTGCCTGCCAGAACGACAGAGCCGTAAAGCGTGCATCCCAGGCCGCTGGTCATTTACCGGGGATTGATCGACGCTGGCGCTTTCAAGGCGGACGCGGCGCAAGAAGAAGCCGTCCGCGCGCTGGACCGGCTCTGGTCTGAGCTGGTCAGCAACCGCGTTACCGGTTGGCGCTCCAGGATCCGGGGCCGGCGGCCCGGGCCCGTGTCCGGACTGTACCTGTGGGGCAGCGTGGGACGGGGCAAGACCTGGCTGATGGACCTGTTTTTTGACAGCCTGCCCCGCGATGACAAGCTGCGCGTCCACTTCCACCGCTTCATGTCAAAAGTGCACGCGGCGCTGCGCGCCACGCCCCCCACCTGCGACCCGCTGGAGAAAATCGCGCGCCACTGGGCGTCGCAGTACCGGGTCGTGTGTTTCGACGAGTTCATGGTCTCGGACATCGCCGACGCGATGTTGCTGGGCGGGCTGCTGCAGGCCCTGTTCGATCAAGGCGTGACCGTCATCGCAACGTCCAACGTGGCGCCCGATGACCTCTACCGCAACGGCCTGCACCGTTCCAGGTTCGTCCCGGCCATCGACGCCCTGAAGCAGCATACCCGCGTACTTCATATCGGCGGTAATCGCGATTATCGTCTGCGGATTCTGCAGCGTTCGGCCGTCTACCTGCAGCCGCTGGAGGAAGCGGCCGAGGCCAGCCTCGGCACCGCCTTCACACGCATGTCCGGCGGCTGCCGCCTGGATTCCCGCCTCGAGGTCAACGGCCGCGTCATCGCGGCGCGGCAACGGGCCGATGGCGTCATCTGGTTCGATTTCGAGAACCTGTGCCAAACCCCGCGCAGCAGCGACGATTACGTGGAGATCGCGCGGGCCTTCGGCATCGTGTTGTTGTCGGCCGTGCCGCGCTTGGACGACCAAGGGCTGGACGCGGCGCGACGCTTCGTCAATCTCATCGACATTCTTTACGATCACAACGTCAAGCTGCTGGTCTCCGCGGCCGTACCGGCCGCGCGGCTCTATAGCGGCCGGCGGCTGGCCTTTGAATTCCGGCGTACCGCCAGCCGACTGACGGAAATGCAGAGCGACAACTACTTCGCCAAGCCTCACTTGCCTTGACGGCGCGCGGTGCAGGCGCGTCATCCGGGCCACGGACAACCTGTAGCCGGCGGCACCGGGGTCCCAGGACCCTCGCTTACCCCATTTTGGGGTTCTGATTGCCGGTCCAATGGCGTGCCGGCAAGGCGCGCGATGCAGGCAATAGCAGCGCTATTGGCAGTGCTGTATCGAGCCACTAATGCAGGGTTCAGCGCGCCGTGAAGTGTTCGACCGCCAGGCGCGTTCTCGCCGGTAATGGCCTAGTCCTTACCAAGAGACGCAACGCCGCAGGCGCGTCATCCGGGCCACGGACAGCCTGTATCCGGCGGCACCGGGGTCCCAGGACCCTCGCTTACCCCATTTTGGGGTTCTGATTGCCGGTCCAATGGCGTGCCGGCAAGGCGCGCGATGCAGGCGATAGCAGCGCTATTGGCCAATCGTGCAACGCCGCAAGCGCGTCATCCGGGCCACGGACAGCCTGTATCCGGCGGCACCGGGGTCCCAGGACCCTCGCTTACCCCATTTTGGGGTTCTGATTGCCGGTCCAATGGCGTGCCGGCAAGGCGCGCGATGCAGGCAATAGCAGCGCTATTGGCCAATCGTGCAACGCCGCAGGCGCGTCATTGGGGCGCAAGAAGGGCCGTAAAATGGGGTAAACGAGGGTCCCATAAAAAGAAAGGACCGGCAAGGGGTCAACCGGTCCTTTCATCAAGGTCCTGCGCAAAGGGAGCGCTGGGCCTCAATACGAAAGCGGCATAAGGGGGAATGCCACTTTCGATGCTGTCGACCCTGTCGGGTCATAATCGTGAATTCTTCTGGCGCTGCTCTACAGCCCTTTTATACCCGTATGATAACGTAATTGATCGGAATTTAGTATATCCGCTGCGGGCTAAGCCCCATTACCCTGGGCCAGGGAACCCTTTAACGTTTCGAGCGAAAAAGTCGCGACGTCGCCTTCCCGCGTGCGCGTCGGCTGGCCTTCAGCGGGCGCAAACGCGGTGCCGAAAATGATTTCATAGCTGGCCGGGTAGACGTCGGTGTCCGCCCGTTTCTCGTAGGCGCTGAGCATGGCTTCAAAGCGCGCCTTGCCGGTCAGGCTGCGGCGCCGGTCGAGGGCCGCATTTTGTCCGCCGCTGCCCTTGATGTCAGCCATGAGGGAACGCAAATCCCGGTATTCCAGCGACAGGCGTTCCGCTTCCATCACCGGTTCACGGAACCCGGCCGCGATCAACTCGTCGCCGACATCGTGCATGTCGGGATAGTCGTAGCTGTGGCTCATATCGTCCACGCTGCGCCACGCCTGCTTCAGTTCGGACAGCGTGTCCGGGCCGAAACAGCTGAAAATCACCATCGCACCCGGTCTCACCAGGCGCCTGATCTCGGCAAACAGGGCCGGCAGGTCGCGGCTCCAGGAGAAAGCCAGGTTGGAGCAAAGCAAGTCGACGCTGCGCTCGGCGAGCGGCACCGCGTGCATGTCGGCGCACAGATGCAGCGGCGCTCTTTTCGCTGCTTGCTCACCACCGCTCCGCGCCAGCATGGCCGGCGCCCAATCCAGGCCGATGACGCGGGCCTGGGGAAATCGTTTTGCCAGGCCAGAGCACAGACGCCCGGTCGCGCAGCCCAGGTCGAGCACGAGGGCAGGTTCCCGGCGGACGTATTCGACACGCTCCAGCAACCGCTCACCGGCTTCCTGCGCCAGTATCGCATGCTGGTCATAGGTGGCCGCTGCCCTGTCAAACGACCGCCTCAATGCGTGCCTGTCCAGCGGTGTCAGGCTCATGCCGGGGCAGCCCGGGGATTGGGCCTACAGCTTACGCAGTCGTTGCCCGCAGCCGTGCAGGGCAATTCGCTGATTCCGTTTCTTCCTCGTTGCATTTATTGATATCGCATGTCCCGTGACGATGGCCACCCCCCTGCCAGCCAGGCAGGGAAGTATGAAAACCGGCGCCGCGACTGTCAATCGCCCACGAGCGCTCCTCGTTCGCTGTCCCGTTGCCGGCCCCTGCTCGATGTCCTGCTGCCGCCTTGCTGCGTACTTTGCGGCCGCAGCGTTACCGGCCTGTGCCTGTGCCGGGACTGCCGCTCCGATCTGCCCTGGACCGGCGGTCACTGCCGGCAATGCGGCCTGCCGCTGGCGCACCGCGCCGACAGCGTCTGCGGCCGCTGTTTACGGCAACCGCCACCGTTTGCCCGCACGCTCAGCCCGCTCGAGTATTCGTTCCCGGTCGACCGCCTGATCCAGGCATTCAAGTTCAGGCGCCAGCACGCCGCCGGCCGGGTATTGGCCCAGGTGCTGTGCGACTGGGTCAGCGGCCTCGGGGCAGCCTTGCCGCAAGCGCTGGTCCCGGTGCCGCTGCATCCGCTGCGCTTTCATTCCCGCGGTTTCAACCAGGCGTGGGAACTGGCCCGGTACGCGGGCGGACGCCTGGGCATCCCGGTATTTGCAACGGCGCTGCGGCGGCGCCGGCATACACCGGCGCAATCAGGTCTGGATCGCAAGCAGCGGCATAATAACGTCCGCAACGTATTCGACTGGCGGGCCCGGACCGCGGCGCCTGAACATGTCGCCGTCGTCGATGACGTCATGACCACCGGCACCACCGTTGCCGAATGCGCCCGCGTTCTCAGACGCGCCGGCGCCGGGCGCGTCGATGTCTGGGTGGCGGCCCGCACCGCCGGGACGCTGCCTGTGCGCCGCTAGCCCGGATATTGCACCAGCATCCCGGATGCTGCTGCAGAACAGGTGCGGCTGGGCGCCGGGCTGGACTGAGAGCCATAGCCAAAGCTATAGGGCCAGAAAAGGCTTGCCAGATCGCCGCGCCGGGAACACATTTTGCCCACGACAAGGAACGATGAACGACTGGTATTATGAATACCAAAGTGAAGAGAGACGCGGTAGTGGACAAAATGGGACCCGTCCCTGCGGGTTGCGGCTCCAAATGGCCCCATGCGTCGTTGCCCGTCGTTTATTTGGAACCACCAAACGACACTCCGGGCATCTTGCCTGGAACCATTTGGGGCGGCAACGCGGTGACCTGGCAAACCTTTTCTGGCCCTGTTGGAGGGAAGCCCAAGCCCAGGTGTGCCTGGACAAGGCAGGGCCGGGATAGATCGCTGGCCAGTTACAATGTGTACCCTGGAATAAATTTGATAAATCGTCATTCTACTTTGTAAATTCATCAGTTTATGGTGAGGCCAGTGGCCGGCTGGTGCAATATCCGGGCTAGCCCTGTGCGTCCGCCAATATCGCCCAACGTTCGTGGTCACGCCATTCGCCGTTGATCAGCAGGTACCTCGGGGAGTATCCCTCGTACTGGAATCCGACGGCCTTGGCCAAGGCGATCGAAGCGGTATTGCCGGGCTGGATGTTGGCTTCCATGCGGTGCAGGCCCAACTCGTCGAAAGCGTAGCGCACGACCTGGGCAAGCCCCTCTTTCATATACCCGCGGTCGGTGTAACCGGCCACGCCGTAGTAACTGATATAGGCGCTGCAGAGTGCATCGAAAGTAATAACGTTGAGGTTGACGACGCCGCAAATGGCGTCGTCGGACTTGAGCCGGACCAGGAAACCGGCCTCGCTGTCACGTTCCAGGCGCTGCAGATAGCGTTGCCAGCCGGCACGGTCCCTGGGCGCGGCAACCCAGGGATAATGCAGGGCTTCGCTTTTGCGCATGGCGGCCAGGAAGGCGCCGGCGTCATCTGCGCGGGGCTTTTGGATGTAGGTCCTGAATTCCGGCGCAGGCATCTTCATCAACTCACCCGGCGCCGACGCTAGCCCGGATATTGCACCAGCACCCCGGATGCTGCTGCAGAACAGGTGCGGCTGGGCGCCGGGCTGGACTGAGAGCCATAGGGCTGGAGGGAAGCCCAAGCCCAGGTGTGCCTGGACAAGGCAGGGCCGGGATAGATCGCTGGCCGGTTACAAAGTGTACCCTGGAATAAATTTGATAAATCGTCATTCTACTTTGTAAATTCATCAGTTTATGGTGAGGCCAGTGGCCGGCTGGTGCAATATCCGGGCTAGCTGTTGACGGAATAAGCGGCCAGCAAGCCGACGAACAGGACCAGCCCCACCCAGTTGTTGTTCATGAAGGCCCTGAAGCAGGCTTCGCGTTCCCGTTCCCTGACCCAAAGCTGTTGCAAGGCGAACAATATTGCGGCAACCGCCACGCCCGCAAACCATGGCCACGCGAGTTGCAGGTGAAAGCCGAGCAGCGCCAGCAGCACCAGCATCAGCACCTTCAGCACGCGCAGCAGCAACAGGTCGTGCCGCCCGAAATAGATAGCGGTGGATTTCAGGCCGATGGAAAGATCGTCGTCTCGGTCCACCATGGCGTAGAGCGTGTCGTAGATCACCGACCAGACGATATTGATTGCGAGCACCAGCCAGGCGACGGGCGCGACGTGACCGTTCTCGGCCGCGAAGGCCATCGGTATGCCCCAGCCGAACGCGAACCCCAGCACGATCTGCGGGAAATGGGTCCAGCGCTTGAAGAAGGGGTAACTGGCCGCCAGCGCCGCGCCGACGAACGCGAGTTCGATGGTCAGCGCGTTGGTCATCAGCACCAGGCAGAAGGCCAGCAGCATCAGGATACAAAAGGCCGCCAGCGCCTGGCGCGGGGTCAGTTCCCCGGCCGCCAGCGGCCGGGTTCGGGTGCGTTCGACGTGCGGGTCGAAATTCCTGTCGGCGAAGTCGTTCATGATGCACCCCGCCGCACGCATCAAGACCACGCCGGTGACGAATATCAGCACGTTCTTCACGGCGGGTCGTCCGTTCCCCGCAATCCACAGCGCCCACAGCGTCGGCCACAACAGCAGCAGGATGCCGATAGGCCGGTCAAACCGCATCAGGCGAACGTAGGCATTCAGGCGGGTTTTCATAGGGGCGGATTGTACGACATTGGCGGTGGCGGTTCTCCCATCCATGGAACCCGGCAGTAAAAAAAGGCGCCGTGAACCATTACAATTTGCGCAACCGGAGCAGGAACCCGAAACCCATGGAATTGATCGACATCGGCTGCAACCTCACCCACGACTCCTTCGATGCGGATCTTGACCAGGTGATCCTGTCCGCCCAGGCGGCCGGGGTCTGCCAGATGATCGTAACCGGCGCCAGCGCCGACGGCAGCGAAAAAGCGCTGCGCCTGGCCGCGGAGCGGCCCGGGGTCCTGTTCGCCACCGCCGGCGTGCATCCGCACCGGGCGGCGGCCTACGACAACGCCACGGATACGTTGCTGCGCGACTTGACCCGGCAGGCACCGGTCGTCGCCGTCGGCGAAACCGGCCTCGACTACTTCCGTGATTTCTCGCCGCGCGAAGACCAGCGCGCCGCGTTCGAACGCCAGATCGGTATCGCCGCGGAAACGGGCCTGCCGCTGTTCCTGCACCAGCGCGACGCCCACGACGATTTTGTCGCCATTCTGAAACAACACCGCGACGACCTGCACGAAGTGGTCGTGCATTGTTTTACCGGGACCCGCGACGAGTTGCACGAATACCTCGACCTGGACTGCCATATCGGCATCACGGGCTGGATCTGCGACGAGCGCCGCGGTACCCACATGAAGGATTTCATGGCCGACATTCCGCGCGACCGGCTGATGCTCGAGACCGACGCTCCGTACCTGAAGCCGCGCAACCTCAGGCCGCGCATAAAAAGCCACCGCAACGAGCCGCGGCTGCTGCCGTGGATACTCGGCACTTTGGCGGCGTGCAGGGATGAAAACCCGGATGAGCTGGCGGCGGCCACGACCCTGAACGCGCGGCGTTTCTTTCACCTGCCTGCGGCCTGAGGCCGCACCCGCAAAATAGGGCCGCCCGGCCCTTTTGTCGCCTCAGCCCGTTGCGGGCCTTGTCTGTCAGCCGTAGAACTGGGTCATCAGCAACGCCACACGCTTGCGCTGCAGCTTCAGCTCGCGCTCCAGTTCCCGGTAGCGCTTGCGCAGGACGTTGTTGTCGAGGGCGTCGGCAATTCTCTGCCGGCCCTCCTGCACGCGCTGCATCTGCAATTGCTGCCACTGGGCGACGGTGGCCTTGAATTGCCTGTATTCCTCTTCGAACAATGCCAGCCAGCGCGAATTTTCGGACGCAGCCGCCAGCCGCGCCTCGGCGCGCTTGAACTGCATGTTGAGACGCGCCCGCTGGATCTTGAAGGCGGGTGCGCGCTTGAGGTTGCGCGCCAACCCCAGCCAGGCGCAGGTAGCGATGAACCACTTGTTGATGTCGTACTGCCACCAGCGAATGCCGTTGCGGTAGTCGTTCTGGAACATGTGGTGGTAGTTGTGGTAGCCCTCGCCGTAGGTGATGATCGCCAGGAACCAGTTGTCGCGCGCGGAATTCGAATCGCTGTACGGCCGGCTGCCCCACATGTGGCACAGCGAATTGATGAAGAATGTCACGTGGTGCGACAGCACCAGCCTGAGGATGCCGGCCAGCAGGAACACGCCCCAGACGTCACCGACGGCCCAGCCCAGGAGCAGCGGCAGAGCGATGTTCGAGAACAGAACCAGCGGCAGATAATAGCGGTGCTGCCAGGCGACCACCGGGTCGCGCGCCAGGTCCGGCGCGATACTCCAGTCCAGTTCGCCGCTCTTGTAGTCACGCAGCATCCAGCCGATATGAGCGAACCAGAAGCCGCGGCCGATGGAATACGGATCCTTGTCGTTGTCGTCGACATCGCGGTGGTGCGCGCGGTGGCGGATGCACCAAACCAGGATACTGTTCTGCAACGCCATACCGCCAATGAAGGCCAGGAAGGCGCGCAGCAGCCAGTGGGCTTCATAGGCCCGGTGCGACCACAGGCGGTGGTAGCCGCTGCCGATGCCGATGCCGTTGAGCACCAGAAAAACGGCAAAAAAGATCCAGGCCCAGGGGCTGAAACCGTGGCTGATACCGTACCAGGGCACCACGGTGACGGCCGCCAGGAAGGTCAGTCCCAGCGTCAGGGTAACGGGCCAGTTGATGTTGGCTTGCTCGGGTTCGAAATTCGTCGTCATTAAAAAGTCGTAATCGCTCGGGGGAGGGAATAATACCTCAGTTTAGCGCAGGCCACCTGCAAGTGGTCAAATATTTGTCACTGACCTTAAGAAGGTGGTGCCGGTCGGGCCGATATCAACTGCGCATACCGGTGCCCCGGTTCAGCAGCCACAGGCACAGGCTGGCGAGCAGCACCACGAATATGCCGATGATGGCGTACGACCACGACGGGGCCACGTCCGAGACGCCGAGGATGCCGTAACGGAAACCGTTCACCATGTACAGTATGGGATTGAAGGCCGACACGCTGCGCCAGAAGTCCGGCAGCAGGTTGATCGAGTAAAACACGCCGCCAAGATAAGTCAGCGGCGTCAGGACAAACGTCGGCACGATCGCGATATCATCGAATTTCTGCGCGAATATGGCATTGACCATGCCCGCCATGGCGAACACGATGGACGTCAGCAACAGCACGGACACGGTAATCAGCGGGTGCAAGACGTGGACCCGCGTAAACAGCAGCGAAATCAGCATGACCATGGAGCCGACCATGATGCCGCGGGCGAGGGCGCCGGTCACGTAACCCGCCAGGATGACCCAGCTCGGCAGCGGCGATATCAGCAGTTCTTCGATGTGGCGGCCGAACTTGGCGCCGAAAAAAGACGAGACCATGTTACCGTAGGAACTGGTGATGACCGACATCATGATCAGGCCGGGCACGATGAACTGCATGTAGTCGAAACCGCCCATGTCGCCGATACGGCGGCCGATCAGGTTGCCGAAAATGATGAAATACAACGTCATCGTGATGGCGGGCGGAACCACCGTCTGCGCCCAGATCCGCAGAATGCGCACGACCTCCTTGCGCACCAGCGTTTTGTACCCGATCCAGTTATTGGGATCGTTCATACAGCGACTCCCTTCTCCACCAGGTTCAGGAACAGCTCTTCCAGCCGGTTGGCCTTATTGCGCATGCTCAGCACGTGCAGCCCTTTTTCATCCAGCGCCGCGAACAGCGCGTTGAGCGACTTCTGCTTCGGCACCGACACCTCCAGCGTACTCTCGTCCCGCATACGGATATCCATGCCCTCGATCTTCGGCGCCGATTCCAGCGATTCGCGCATGTCCAGCACGAACGTCTCGATGTCGAGTGTGCTGAGCAGCGATTTCATGTCCATGTCCCTGATGATCTTACCGTGATCGATGATGGCGATGTTGCGGCACAACTCCTCGGCTTCCTCAAGGTAGTGTGTCGTCAGTATGACGGTCGTGCCGTCCTCGTTGATGCCGCGGATAAACCGCCACATGGAACGGCGAATTTCAATATCGACACCCGCGGTGGGCTCGTCGAGGATCAGCAGCCGCGGTTCGTTGACCATCGCCCGGGCGATCATCAGGCGCCGCTTCATACCGCCGGAGAGCCCGCGTGACGGCGTGTCGTGCTTGTCCCACAAGTGCAGTTGCCTGAGGTATTTCTCGGCCCTCGCCAGCGCGACCTTGCGGCCGATGCCGTAGTAGCCGGCCTGGTTGACGACGATCTCGAGCGGCTTCTCGAACTGGTTGAAATTCAGTTCCTGCGGCACCAGGCCGATGTAGGACATGGCCCTGGAACGTTCCCTCTGGACGCTGGCGCCGAACACCCTGACTTCTCCCGAGGTGGCATTGACCAGCGAACTGATAATACCGATCAGCGTGGACTTGCCGGCCCCGTTGGGGCCCAGCAGGGCGAAAAAATCGCCCTCGGCGACATTCAGACTGATGCCCTTCAGGGCCTCGGTCCCGCCGGCGTAGGTTTTTGCGAGTTGCTTGACTTCGAGTGCGTACATCAAATGACCGGATACCATCGACAAGGCCGCTATTATACGGATGAATCCCGGCGCTGTGTCACGCAAGGCGGCGCGGCGACGACCCGGGCATGACAATCTGCCTATGGACGGGGAGGCTTGGTTTCTTTAGTCTGTATGGCCGGTCAGATAGCCACCCGTCCATGTACAGATACCTGATGCCGTTAACTCTGCTGCTGGCGTTGTCATCGCCAGCGCTGGCCCTTCCCGATGCCAACCGCATCGCGTTCAGCAACTGTACGCTGACGCTGCCGGGCACCCCGTTCACCGCACCGGCGCGCTGCGGCAGCCTCGAGGTCCCGGAAAACCCGCAGCGACCCGATGGCCGCAAGATCAGTCTGCATATCGCCGTTGCGCCGGCCACGGGCCGGTCCCCGGCGCCGGACCCGGTTTTCATTTTTGCCGGCGGCCCCGGCCAGGCGGCCAGCGAAACCTGGGTTCTGCTGCAAACAACGCTGCAGCAAATCCGCAAGCACCGCGACATCGTGATGATCGATCAGCGCGGTACGGGCCACTCCAACAAGCTCGCCTGCCCCACAAGCGCCGCCGAGGACCTGAACCGGGAGGTGGATCTCGACCTGATTCGCAAGGAAACCGTCGATTGCCTGGCGGGGCTCGGCGGCGACCCGCGTTATTACACCACCAGCATCGCCATGGACGACTACAACGCGGTGCGCGAAGCGATGGGTTACGACCAGATCAACCTGATCGGCGTCTCCTACGGCACCCGGGCCGCGCAGGTCTACCTGCGCCGGCATCCACACAGCGTGCGCACGATGACGCTCGACAGCGTCGTGCCGATGCAGCTGGCGCTGGGTCAGCAACACGCCATGATGCTGGACCGCAGCGTCCACGAAGTGCTGGCCGATTGCGCCCGCGATGCCACCTGCGATTCGCTGTTTCCGCGGCACACCGACGAGCTGGAAGCCCTGTTCAGGCAACTCAGGGAAAAGTCACGGCAGATCACCATCATGAACCCGTTCAATGGCGAGCCGCAGGACATGCTTCTGAGCGCTGACACGCTGGCCGCCGCCATTCGCTTCCTGAGCTATTCCAGCGAGACCCAGGCCCTGTTACCGCTGTTGGTGCACGAGGCGGTGACCAGCGGGGACCTGTCACGCCTGGCCAGCCAGGCCATATTGGTGATGTCCGGTCTCAATGAAATGCTGGCGCACGGCATGGAGCTGTCGGTCATCTGCAGTGAAGATTATCCGTTCATCGATTTCGGCGTTGATTACAGCGACACGCTGATGGGCAATCTGTTTTTGCAGATCATGAAGCGCGAGTGCACGGTCTGGCCGCGCGGGGCAGTGCCGGCGAATTTTCACCGGCCGGTTGCATCCGACATCCCGGTGCTGCTCATGTCCGGTGAGCGCGACCCGGTGACGCCGCCGCAATACGCAACGCAGACGGCCGCCGCCTTTCCCAACAGCCTGACGCTGGTCGCCCGCGGCCAGGCGCACTCGGTGCTGCAGAACGTCTGCCTGCGCAAAATCACCGCCGAGTTCATCGACGCAGGCAGCGTCGCCGATCTGGACACACGATGTGTCGCCGCCATTCGCCCCGCGCCGTTTTTTACCAGCCTGCTGGGGCCCGGGCCATGATCAGCGTACGCGATCTGTACAAGGCCTTCGGCGACGTGCAGGCCGTCAGCGGCATTTCCTTCGAAGCCCGCGACGGCGAGATCACCGGCCTGCTCGGTCCCAACGGCGCCGGCAAGACCACGACGCTGCGGATGTTGTATTCACTGCTGCCGCCGGACCGGGGCGAGATTCGCATCGACGGTCTCGACCCGACCCGGGACGCCATCGCCATCAAGCGGACACTCGGCGTCGTCCCCGACAGTCGCGGTCTCTACGGCCGCATGAGCGCGCGGGAAAACATCGCCTATTTCGGGCGGCTTCACGGCATGAGCAACACCGCTATCGCCGAACGCATCGAGGAACTCACGGCGACGCTCGACATGGGGGATTTCATCGACCGGCGCACGCAAGGCTTCTCGCAGGGCCAGCGCGTCAAGGTGGCGATCGCCCGCGCCATGGTGCACCGGCCACAGACGGTTCTGCTGGATGAGCCCAGCAACGGCCTCGATGTCATGACCACCCGCGCGCTGAGGCGCTATATGCTGGCGCTCAAAGCGAACGGCCGCTCGGTCGTGCTTTCCACGCACATCATGCAGGAAGTCACCGCGCTTTGTGACCGCATCATCATCATCGCAAAGGGTGAAATCGCCGCGGACGGCAGCGCCGCGGACCTGCTGCGCCAGAGCGGCTGCGATACGCTCGAGGATGCTTTCGTGCGCCTCATCGGCAGCGACGAAGGATTGTTGGCATGAGTGGGCTGGGCACCGTCTACCGCAAGGAGGTGCGCGAAAACCTGCGCGACCGCCGGGCGATATTCAACTCCCTTCTGCTGGGCCCGATCCTGTTCCCGGTGCTTTTCATCGGCCTGGCCTGGTTCAGCACCAGCAAGCAGCAGGAACGCGCGGAGGAGACGCTGACGGTACCGGTCATCGGTGCGGAACATGCGCCCAACCTGGTCGGTTTTCTAAAACAGCAGGGGGTCGTGATCGACGCGCCGCCGGCCGATCCTGACGCCATGATTCGGGCGCAGGAAGTTCCCGTCATACTGCGAATCCCGGCGGCATTCGCGGTGCAATGGCGCAGCGGCAAACCCGCCCTGGTGGAGCTGATCGCCGATCCCTCAAGGCGCGAGTCGGAGATCCCGCTGCGCCGGGTCAGGGGCCTGTTGTCCGCCTATGGCTCGCAGATCGGCCGGCTGCGGCTGCAGCTGCGCGGCGTGGCACCCGTGATCCAGACCGCCGTCATGGTCAAGGACGTGGATCTTTCCACGCCGCAGAGCCGCGGCCTTTTGTTCATGATCTTTTTGCCCTATGTCCTCATGATCACGGCTTTCACCGGCGGCATGCACCTGGCGATCGATACCACGGCAGGCGAAAAAGACCGCAGGTCTCTGGAACCGCTGCTGATCAACCCGGTGCCGCGCTGGCAGATCATGCTGGGCAAAATGGGTGCGACCGCGACCTACGCTTTCGCGTCCCTGGCCCTGACGCTGATCTCATTCCGCTTCACGCTGCCCATGATGCCGACCGGGGCGCTCGGCATCGATCTGAACCTGAGCGCGGGGGCGGTCGCCGGCATCCTGGCCGCCATCACGCCGGTCGTGGTGCTGGCGGCGGCGCTTTTGACCACGCTGGCCGCAATGGCCAAGAGCCTGCGCGAGGCGCAATCCTACATGGGGCTGGTGCTGATGGTTCCGATGATCCCGAGCATCATGTTCATGGCCAACCCGGTCAAGCCGGAAACCTGGATGATGACGGTTCCGATGTTTTCCCAGAACCTCCTGATCGGTGAATTCGTCCGCGGCGAAGCCACCAACTGGTTGTGGCTGGGTATGTCGGTGGCCAGCACGCTGGCGCTCGGGGTGTTGCTGGCTGCCCTCGCCGCGACGCTGTTCAACCGGCCGCGGATCGTGTTTTCAAACTGACGCTGATCGGCGCCGATCAGCTCTTTGCGCCGGCCATCAGGACCTTGAGGTCCGACAGCACCTTACCGGTGTGTTGGTCCGGGTCGACGTTGTCATAATGCTTGGCGACCTTGCCGTCGGGGTCGATCAGGAATGACTGTCGGCTGGCGAGCTTCAGCAACTTGAAATCACGCAGTACGCCGTAGGCTTTGGCCGTGTCGCCGCCCTCGTCGGCCAGGATCGTGAATGGCAATTTGTACTTGCTGGAGAATTTCCGGTGCGAGGCGACGTCGTCAACGCTGATGCCGACAACGGCCGCGCCGAGGGACTTGAATGCATAAATGTTGTCACGGAAATGGCAAGCCTCGGTGGTACAGCCGGGCGTGCCGTCCTTCGGATAGAAATACAGCACCACCCAGCGGCCGCGATAGTCTTTCAGCGCGTGCCAGTCACCCTTCTGGTCCTGCAGCCTGAAGGCCGGCGCCTGTGAACCCACGGTGGGCGTGTCAGCGGCCAGGGCCGAAACCGGCAACAAGGCGGAGATAAGCAAAAGCAACAGTTTGTTCATTGTAAAAACATCCCCTGGTGGAGGTATTCAACCTCATGAATGGTTACCTATTATTATAGATACCGGTTGCAGTCTTTGGACGCGGTCACCGCAAATTGGTTCAGCGGCGCCTCGATTCAGAGGGTTCCTCCATGGACATGGCGCGGCGGAGGCAGCAAAATGGCGCGAGTCGCCGGCCCCGGCCGGGTGGATATAATTGACTATAATTTTTTCATTAACTATCTTGTTTTTTCGCCAAATACCTTGTATTTATATGTTAGAAGAGTATTCTTTGAAAAAAGACAGAATCAACGTGAGCATTTCCTGGAGGAATTAAGTCATGGATGACGCACTCAAGGTACTCGCCAAACCGTACAGTTGGCCGGACCCCGACGCCACGCCGGAGTTACCCCAAACTCATCCCGAACCCGAGCTACCCGAGTCCACGGACGAAAAGGCTCTGGACCGCTGGTTTCGTGAACAACACGGCAAGAAACGGGTGCCGAGACGGCTCGACCTGCCCAACGAGGCGCTGGTGAGCGTTGGCGGCCCGCTGAAGATGACGGGCAACATTACCCTGATCGCCGAAGACGGAACGGTCACGCACGCCAACCACATCAACCTGTGCCGATGCGGCGGGTCCAGGAACAAACCGCTTTGTGACGACCAGCACCTGGAAATCGAATTTCTGGATCCGGGCAACATCCAACAGGCTTCGGATTGGATGCCGGTCAACCGGCCGCAGACCATTACCGTGACCTGCATCAAGAACGGGCCACTGAAATTCCGCGGCTATCTGCGCATCTACAACAAGAAGGGACAGGAATGCATCACCATGAGTGGTGCCCTGTGCCGTTGTGGCAAATCCAGCAAGAAGCCGTTCTGCGACGGTTCCGCAGGAGGTTGCGCCGGCTGCTGACCCGATTTATTGCTTCGGGCTGTCAGTCTTCACCGCGATAAACGCACCCCGCGTTGCAGGTTTCCTGCACGACGATTTTCTTCAAGCCGGGAAGTTCCCCTGACAATCGCTGCCATACCCAGCGCGCCATGTTTTCACTCGTCGGATTCTCCAGCCCGTCAATATCATTCAGGCAACGGTGGTCAAGTTGATCGAACAACGGCTGAAACACCCGGCGTAAATCCGCGAAGTCCATTACCCACCCCAGCTTATCATCGAGCGTGCCCGATACATGCACCTCGATTCGAAACGAGTGGCCGTGGAGGCGCGCGCACTTGTGTTCCGGCGGGACGTTTGGCAGGCGGTGCGCAGCCTCGATCTGAAATACCCTGAAAATATCCATACGTTCAGCGACCCGCGGCTTGTTCACCCTGATTGAATTCGCGCTCGACAATGGAAGCGAACAAGCCAATGTGTTCGTCCGAAGCATTGAGCGCAGGAATATATTCGAACCTTTCCCCACCGGCCTCGAGGAACACGTCTTTGTAACGAATAGCGATCTCCTCCAGCGTTTCCAGGCAATCCACCGCAAATCCCGGACTGGCGACCTGGAGATGCCGGACACCGTCGGCGGCCAATTGCCGGATGAATTCGTCCGTGTACGGTTGCAACCATTCTTCGCGCCCGACCCGCGATTGGTAAGACAGCAGTATTTCCTGCTGCAGCACTTCCTTGACGGCGGCGACGCTCTCACGGCAGTGCCGTTCGTAGGGGTCACCCGCAGCGACGAGCCGCCGCGGTATCCCGTGCATGGAAAACAGCAATTTATCGGCCTTGCCATGCTTCATCTGGAAGTTTCGAACCGAACGGGCAATCGAATGGACCCAGCCGGGCTGATCATGGTAATGCTGCAATTTCCGCAGTTGGGGCGCGTAGGCAAGCTCGGCCATCGCGGCTGCAACGGCGTCAAACACCGTTTCCGTGGTGGTCAGCGAATATTGCGGGTAAAGCGGAATCACCAGCAGTTTCCGCACACCCGCTGCCTGCATCTCGGCGAGGCGGCCGTGAATATCCGGCTCGCCATAACGCATCCCCAGGCGCACGTCGTATTGCGCTTGCAACCGGCCCTCGAGGGCCGCACACAGCGCCTGGGAGTAGACCATCAATGGTGAGCCTTCAGCCAGCCAGATCTTCTGGTAGGCCTCGGCCACGCGACGTTTGCGCAGCGGGATGATGACCCCCTTCAGCAGCGGCAGCCAGAACCAACGGGGCAGGTCGACGACGCGGGGATCCGACAGAAATTCGGAGAGAAACCGTTTGACGGATTGCTTCTCCGGCGCGGCCGGGGTACCCAGGTTGACCAGCAAAACGCCATTTTCAGGCATGAACTTGTCCATTCATCGGCTAATTGAAGAATGTTGCTAAAATACGACACTGCAGCGAATTCTGCAGCCGTCATTCGAATATTCTAGCCCATTGTGCGACACGCGGCTTGGCAAAGCCACGCCTGCCGGTGTTTTTACGCTCCGTGAAGGCGCCGATGCCGTACTTCGGCCGGGGAGCCGCCATGTTGCAGCTTTGCAACAGCCGCGAAAAGAGGTCGAATTCACCGCTAAAAATGCCATATAAGGCTTTGTAATAACAGTTTTTTCTGCTAGCATGGCCATCCCGCGACCAAAGCAACAATGGTGGGTGCCGCCTGCGCAATGAAAACGTTCCGCTATGTCCTGTTGAGTCTTTTTTCGGTGTTTGCCGCCAGCGCGAGCGGCGCACCGATGGCGTATAGCGTCAACTCGGACAGCGGCAGTCCCGCGCCGATTACCGACAGCCTGTGGTTCATCGACCTCGCAACGGGAATCGAACAACGCAGAGGCGAGCTGTTCACGGGCATCGAAACCCGGCTCGACACGGAAGGCCTGGCCTTCGCCCCTGACGGCACGTTGTGGGGCGTCGATGACGACTCGCTGACCATTTTCCCGATCAATCCGGCGACCGGCACGGTCAGGTTCGCGGAAGAAATCAATTTACAGGGATTCCCGGAGTTGGGCGGAAATGACTTCGGCATGACATTCACCTGCGACGGCGGCCCCTACGTCACGTCCGTGCGGACGCAGACGCTCTATCGAATCGACCTGTCCGACGGCAGCCGCCAGGTCATCGGCAGTGAAGGAGCGCTGGGCGCCAATATCAGCGCCATTGCCGCCTATGGCAACCCGGTCAGGATGTACGGGCTCGGCAACGGCCAATTCGAGGATGGCTCGACGGATTCGCCGAACCTGTATCAGATCGATCTGCAAACGGGCGTGGCGACGCTGGTCGGTCCGCTGGGCAATGCCGCCGGCGAGTACAACCAGGGCGGTCTGGCATTTGACGAGGACGGCAACCTGTGGGCCATCACCGACCGCCGTATCATCAACAACCAGATCGCGGATGAACCCAGCCAGATTCTTAAAATCGATACGGCGACCGGCACCGCGACGCTGGTCAGTGAAACGACCGAAACCGGTTTCGAAAGCCTCGCCATCGCATCGCCCGCGGCCTGCGAGAACCGGCCATCCCAGCCAAGCGGACAATTTCCGACCATCCCGCTGCTGGGCGGCGTGGGCCGCGCACTGTTGATCGGCCTGTTGCTGCTGACCGCCTTCGCGGGTTTGCGCAAGCGCGCTTCATAAATCTCATTTCCGGGTTTGTTGCAGCCAAGAGGCTCAGATTGGGCTAAACTGCACTGTGTTCAAAAAACCCGGAGTAAATCATGTTAGGTGGAATTAGCGTCTGGCAGCTCCTGATCCTGCTGTTGATCGTTGTACTCGTTTTCGGCACCAAGCGCCTGCGGAACATCGGCGCCGACCTGGGCAGCGCGATCAAGAGCTTTCGCAAAGGCATGGAGGACGATGAAGCGGACAGCACGCCCGAGCAATTGACGAACAAGCAGGCCGGCGCCTCAACGGCCGGGGACCAGCAGGAAGAAACGGCGGCGACGAACCCTGCTGACAAAGATGTTTGATGTCGGTTTTTCCGAACTTTTTCTGCTCTCCCTGATCGGCCTGCTGGTGCTGGGCCCGGAGCGCCTGCCCGCTGTCGCGCGTACCATTGGCGGCTTCATCCGCAAGGCGCGCGCCAGCTGGAATAGCCTGCGCCAGTCCATCGAGTCCGAACTCAACGAAGAGGAGATCATGGACCCGATCAAACGTGCCAGCGAGGAATTCAGACGCACCGGCGACAAACTGCGTGAAGTCCCGGGCTTCAAGCGGGAAACGGGGGGGAACCCGCACACGCTGACCGATCGCGAAACGGACGACAGCGTGGCCCAGGACCCGCCGCAACAGGCCGAAAACAACGACACCCGTGATGACTGACGTCCCCGAGCAGGACCGGGAGCTGACATTCCTCGAGCACCTGGTCGAACTCCGCAGCCGCCTGTTGAAGTCCTGCCTGACCGTGCTGCTGGTGCTGCTGTGCCTGGTGC
Organism: uncultured Gammaproteobacteria bacterium; assembly: GCA_963774415.1. Taxonomy (GTDB): domain Bacteria; phylum Pseudomonadota; class Gammaproteobacteria; order Xanthomonadales; family SZUA-36; genus SZUA-36. The sequence goes on from CAVZEU010000003.1 coordinate 23,640, forward strand.
CGTTTTCTCGTCGCCTCTACGAGGCGCTCGCCGCGCCGCTGCTGGCGCAACTGCCCCAGGGCAGCAGTATGATCGCGATCGACGTGGCGTCCCCGTTCCTGACACCTTTCAAGCTGACGCTGCTGGTCGCGATCATGCTCTCGATCCCGGTCATCCTCTACCAGATGTGGGCCTTCGTCGCCCCGGCCCTGTTCAAGCACGAAAAAAGACTCGCCCGGCCCCTGCTGTTCTCGGCGGTCGCACTGTTTTATACCGGTTGTGCGTTCGCCTATTTCGTCATTTTTCCGCTGATGTTCGGATTTTTCTCGCGGGTCGCGCCCGCCGGCGTGGCGGTCATGACCGACATCAGCAAGTACCTGGATTTCGTCATCACGCTCTTCATCGCGTTCGGCATCACCTTCGAAGTGCCGATCGCCACGATCATCCTCGTCGCGACCGGCATCACCACGGTGGAGAAGCTGGCCGGTTGGCGCCCCTACATCGTGGTTGCCGCATTCGCGCTCGGAATGCTGCTGACCCCGCCGGACGTGATCTCGCAGACGCTGCTGGCGGTACCGATGTGGTTGCTGTTTGAAATCGGTATTTTCTTCTCGAGGCTGCTGGTCAGCCCGAAAGCGGACGATCAGGCGACCAACTGATCGTCCGCTCCGCTTGCTTGAGCCTCGCGCCTGGCCTCCAGGCCGAATATATCCCTGAACGCGAGGTACTGGGTGCCGAAAAGCAATAACTGAAACAACGGCCCCAGCAACAGCATCAACAGTGCCAGCCACGAGGGCTTGGCGCCGCCGTTGAGCATGGAGACGTAGGACGCGGAGAATAAAAGCGCCAACGGCAGCGCCAGCGCGCCGATCGCCAAACCGAGAACCAACAGGGGCTTCCAGTTGCGGCCAAGCGCCTTCAGCCCGAGGATCACGGCGCGGCCCGAAGAACGGTGGCTGAACCAGATCAACGGCACCGCGAAATAGGTCATACTGCCCGTGATTGCCGCGCCCAAGGCCATCGCCATGATCGTGTGTTCGATCAGTTTCGGATCCAGCTTGCCGATGGCATCCGGGTCCCCCGACCCGATGCGGCTGACCGTCTCGGCATCCAGTTGCAGCACCGATCCCGACAAGACCACGGAAACCACGAGTACGCCGACCAGGATGACCAGGCCGCCCAGCAATAACAGCCGGCCCGCCTGAATCCTGGAGGTGAACGGCGAAAACAGGACTGCCAGCATCGGCTTGCGCCCGCACTCAACGACATTGAAGGCCTGCAACATGCCGGCACTGAGCGCCGGCAAACACAATACCACCAGTACGCCCAGGGCCTGTGCCTGCGACAGGCCCAGAAGGAGTTGCAGGAACAAGCTGACGAAGAACAGCCGCAGCGGCTCTCTTTTGAACAGCGCCCAGCTGCCGGCAAGCCAGGCGAGCCCGCGAGCGGGGGGAAGCCTGCGTGGTGATTGCTCCGGTCTCGCCGTCATTTCCGCTGCATCTCCCGTCCCGCGGCTCAGAGGTTCGCCGTTGTCGGGCTGGCGAAGCGGATGGCTTCGCTGTCCCAGGGGTAGGCGGTCTCGATGGCCGCCAGGACTTCTTCGGGTTCCCTGACGACGGACCACATCCGCAAATGCTCGTCAGCCATGAAACGTTCGGCAATGCTGCGGCGCAGGAATCGCAACAGGTCATCGTAAAAGCCGCCGGTATTGACGACGACGATCGCACCTGTCCACTGACCCAGACGTTTCAGCGTCAAGGCTTCGAACAGTTCTTCGTAGGTGCCCGAGCCACCCGGCAGGGCGATGACCGCGGCTGAGTGCTCGAGCATGCACTGTTTGCGCGCACGCATGTCCGCCACCACCTCGAGTGCGCTCAGGCCACCGTGCGTCAACTCCAGCTCTGCGAGGAACGCCGGGACCACGCCGAATACGCGGCCATTGCCGGCCAGGGCGGCGTCCGCCAGCGAACCCATCAAGCCCGTCCGGCCGCCACCGTACACGATCGCTTTGCCCGCCGCGGCGAGGATTTGGCCCAGTCGCCGGGCGGCATCGTAGTAATGCGGACCGAGCGCCGCGCTTGAAGACGCGTAAACGGTCACCAGATTAGTACTCGAGGCCGCGAGGACGTTATTGAAATGGCTATCAGTCATTGTAGTATTGTAAACCAGCAGATCATTGAAGGAATCACCGATGCCGGAACGGCGCGCTGAAGCCCGGGTGCGGGCCCGGCCGCGGCTCCCCGGAAAACTCTCGGAGGCCACATCTTGAACCGGCAATTCACTTTGCCCCGCGTCACGCAACCACCCGTCTCCATCGGCATCATCATTGCCTGCACGGTGGTGTTCTTGTTGCATGATATTTCCGCCCTGCTGGCCTTATGGCCGCTTCACAGCAGCTATTTTCGACCCTGGCAACTGGTCAGCTACGCATTTCTGCACGGCAGTTTCAGCCACCTGTTCTTCAACATGTTCGCGCTTTGGATGTTCGGGCTGCCCGTCGAGAGAATGTGGGGCAGCCGGCGTTTTGCCGAGTATTTCGGCATCTGCGTCGTCGGCGCGGGCCTGATCCAGTTGCTGGTCCAATACTTCAGCGGGCAGGTTTACCCCACCATCGGCGCCTCGGGCGCGGTATTCGGCCTGCTGCTGGCCTATGGGGTGATGTGGCCCGACAACCGCCTGATCCTGATTTTCTTTCCGGTTCCAATCAAGGCAAAATGGTTTGTATTGATTTACGGTGCGGCCGAACTGCTATTCGGCGTCACCGGCGCGATGCCCCAGGTTGCGCACTTTGCGCACCTCGGCGGCTTGTTTTTTGGCGCCGCCCTGTTGTGGCGCTGGGGCTGGCGGCCCGGCATGACATGGAGATAAAGCCCCGGGAACGAAGAATCCCCGGAACACACTGGGAAACGAGAATATGAGCAAGGTCTACCCCGTAATACCCGCAGCCGAGGAACGCGCCCTGGTCAACCGGCAACAGTACGAAGACATGTACCGCCGCTCGATCGAGGACAACAGCGGATTCTGGTCCGAACAGGCGCAGCGCATCAGCTGGGCCAAGCCTTTCGGCGAAGTGAAGGACGTCTCCTTCGACAAGGGCGACCTGCACGTGCGCTGGTTTGCCGACGGTCGTCTCAACGCCTGTTACAACTGTATCGATCGGCACCTGGAAAACCGCGCCGAACAGACCGCGATCATCTGGGAGGGCGACGACCCGGGCCGCGACCTCCACATCAGCTACCGCGAACTGCATCAGCGTGTCTGCCGCATGGCCAACGTATTGAAAAAGCTCGGCGCCGGCCGCGGGGACCGGGTCACGATCTACATGCCGATGATCCCGGAAGCGGCGGTGGCCATGCTGGCCTGCGCCCGCATCGGCGCCATACACTCGGTCGTCTTCGGCGGTTTTTCGCCAGACGCACTGGCCGGACGTATCGTCGACTGCGAATCCACGATCCTGGTGACGGCCAACGAGGGTCTGCGCGGCGGCAAGTCCATACCGCTGAAGCAAAACGTCGATGAAGCCTGCCAGCTCGATGGCGTCAGCGCCGTTTTGGAGTCTGTCCTGGTCGTGCGCCACACGGACACGGCGACCCCGATGACGGCCGGGCGCGATCACTGGTTGCACGAGCTCGAAGCGACGGTCGGCGAAGACTGCCCGTGCGAGGAAATGAACGCCGAGGACCCGCTCTTCATCCTGTACACGTCCGGCTCGACCGGCAAGCCCAAGGGCGTCTTGCACACCATCGGCGGTTACATGGTGTACACCGCCTTTACCCACGAACTGGTATTCGATTACCAGGACGGCGACATTTACTGGTGCACGGCGGACGTCGGCTGGGTCACGGGTCACAGTTACATCGTTTACGGGCCGCTCGCCAACGGCGCCATCACGCTGATGTTCGAGGGCGTGCCCACCTACCCGGACAGCAGCCGTTTCTGGCAGGTCTGTGACAAGCACCAGGTCAACGTCTGCTATACAGCCCCCACCGCCATCCGCGCCTTGATGCGGGACGGCGACGAACCGGTCAAGCGTACCTCGAGACAGTCCCTGCGCCTGCTCGGCACCGTTGGGGAGCCGATCAACCCGGAAGCCTGGGAGTGGTACTACAGGGTCGTCGGCGAGGAGCGCTGCCCCATCGTCGATACGTGGTGGCAAACGGAAACCGGCGGTATCCTGATCACCCCGCTGCCGGGCGCGACGCCGATGAAACCCGGCGCGGCCAGTTTCCCGCTGCCCGGCATCGTGCCAGAGATCGTCGATACGGACGGCAACGTGCTCGAAGGAAAGACGGAGGGCCAACTGGTGATCGCCGACAGCTGGCCGGGCCAGATGCGCAGCGTCTATGGCGACCACCAGCGTTTCGTGGACACCTACTTCAGCAAGTACCCGGGCAAGTATTTTACCGGCGACGGCTGCAAGCGCGACGAGGACGGCTACTACTGGATCACCGGCCGCGTCGACGACGTGCTGAACGTTTCCGGCCACCGCATGGGAACGGCCGAGGTGGAAAGCGCGCTGGTTTCGCATCCGCTGGTGACCGAGGCCGCGGTCGTCGGTTTCCCCCACGAGGTCAAGGGGCAGGGTATTTACGCCTACGTGACCTTGCGGGCCGGGGTGGAGCCCAGTGAAGAACTGCGTACCGAGTTGCGTAACTGGGTGCGCAAGGAAATCGGGCCGATCGCCTCACCCGACGTACTGCAGTGGGCCAGCGGGCTGCCCAAGACCCGCTCCGGCAAGATCATGCGCCGCATTCTCCGCAAGATCGCCGCCAATGACTACGACGACCTCGGCGACACCTCCACGCTGGCGGACCCCGGAGTGGTCGACACGCTGGTGGCGGAGCGGCAGAACCGCTGAGACCTGCGCCACCCCGGCGGGGTGGCGCAGCGGCATCGCCCTGGCGGGCGTTACTGCAGCCCGCTGTGCTCCAGCGGCCGTTCCCGGTGCATCAGTATCCACTCCGCGCTCTCCTCGAGCGCCGCGTCGCCGAGCGCCCGCAGGACGCGGCGCCGGAATGCCACGTCGTCCGACGAATCCAGCAAACGCCTGGCGTTGCCGAATATGCCGTGCATGAACCGGTATTGCTTGATCAGCTCCTTCTCCGCCTTCTTGTGCGAATACGCATCCCGGATTCCGGCGATCAACGGCAGGATACCCATCAGGACGAACACGACGTGCCGCTGGCTTTCCGGCATACCCGAACCTTTCACCGCCATGGCCGCGGCCAGCAGGATACCGGCCCAGAGCGTGAGCCGGCCGAGTAACTCGGTGCGTTTGAAGTGCTTGATTTTTTCGAGTTCCTTGCGGCGGTAATAGTGCAATTGCCCGGCGCCCTGCGTCTCTTTTCCGACCCATTGCTCGACCGCCCAGTCCAGCCACAGAACGGGCGGCTTTTCGGACCTGTCCCGCAACAGGCTGGCGTTGCGCATGACATGACGTATCCAGCCGAGATCGACATCCTGCTTCTGCAGGAAATTGTCATAGGTAAACTCCGTGGCGCGTACATCGATCACGCCCGCCAGGTTCCAGTACACCTGGACCCGCAGGCCTTCCGCGAGGGCCCGGTAATCGAGGTATTTCCGGTGCCACTGCCGGTGTTCGCCGACCTTGAAGATGACGAAACCCGCCAGGAACAACACCAGGAACGCCGCCAGCAGAAAATCAAGGGCGTCGTATTCCGAGTAAACGATGAATGCGAGCCCCATCATGCCGGCGATCGTGTGTACCGCGAGCAGACCCGCGCTGACCCGCTTTTGAAAATGCAGCGCCAGCCAGTCCGCCGCGCCGTAGACGCCGGCGATTTCCTCGATGCCCCGGGGAACATCGGCGGCGGGCAAGTCAGCGAGGATATTGATGCCGCCCGTTTCGATTTCTTCCCGGTAGCGCTGCATGTCGAGGCCGAAATCCTGCAACCGGTGCAGCATGGTCCGGTAAGCCGGCGGCATCGGGTCGCCGCTGGCGCGGCCGTAGTGGGCCGTGACCCACGCTGCGTGCAATGGCTGCATGCCTTCGCGCGGTTGGCCGCCGGGGCGATCCCTCGATACCACGACGTGATAAGCGAGGTCGTTCTCGTTGTCGGCCAGCAGGTTCGGGGACTCTTCCGGCGGCAGGTAGCCGGGCATCACGCCATTCATGTGATATTGCACTACGGCGCCGGTGCCGCCGGGGCGATTGGAATCCTTGCCGTCCCATATGGCCAGCAGAATCTGGCTGTGATTGGAAATGAAAACACCCAGTTGCGCATACTGCCGTTCGCGGCTGGCAGCGTTCACGTCATCAACACCCGCCCCGCGGGGCGGCTGGAGCTGGATCACGCGTGCCTTTTTCAGCGTGCCCCGGAATGCAGCAACGGCTCGCGTGTCGGAAAAGTCTTTTTCGTATTCCGCCTGCGGCATCGGCAGCGGCACGATCAGGTCCACGTCGAGTTCCAGGGCCACTTCGGCAGCCAGCTGGTCGCTGCCTTCGGCCAGCGGATTGATCATTTGCAGACGCAGAGCCGGAAACTCCGCTCGCAGGTAGCGGAAAAAATCACGCACGGCGTCTTTGAGCGCGGGGATCTCTGCGGCCACGAGGTCGCGGTGGCCGGTAACGCCGATGGTCAGGCGCATTGCTTCATACCCGGCTCAGCGCCGCAACTGCCCCCGGACCCGCGCGCCCTGGCCTGGTCATGGCTATTGCGAACACAAACCATGCTTCGTGCAAAAGCGCATGAAATTCGGTTCGGCGTACCCTCTGGACCGCAAATAGCCGACCTCCCGCGCGGCCTCATCGGGCCGGCTTTCCATCACATAAATGCGCGCCAGCGAGTCCGCGTCGGTGCAACTCTGGTAGTCAGCCTCATCGCGGGCGATCGTGGGAAGGCTCGGCAGGTCAGCCCCATTATCGGTGTCCTGCAGCCGCCATAGCTGATACTTGGTCCTCGTCATTCTCTCCAATTCGTAAAGGTCCCGCCTGTCGGGGTTGGGGGCGTTTTTTTGCAGTTGTACGGCGGCCTGCAAATGACGCCGGGCCGACGCCTTGTCGCCGAGTCGGAATTCGACATCGGCGTAGGCGAGCAGGTAATCAATGTATTTACCCTGATCGGCGCCTTCCCGGGCATCGTCCCTGAAAGTCGCCTTAAACTCCGGTTCCAGTCTCTGCAGCATCGAACTCGCTTCATCGAGCTGGCCGGCTTCACCCAACCACGATGCCAGCGTGGCTTCGCGGTACATCACTTCCTTGTGGTATGCGACGTTGCTTGGGTCCAGCGCGGACAATTTTTTCAGGATCGTAATGGAACGCCGGATATTCCGCTTTGCCAGTGTCTGGCTGCCGGTGATACTCTGCATGCCAGCGACACCGGCCAGGGCAAACGCTAAACGTCTTTTCAGATCATTGTTGGCGGGGTCGGCGCGGCTTGCGGACTCCGCCAGATCCCTGACCCGGTTCCTCAACTGCCCCGCTTTTTCTAGATTACAGACGCTTAACTGCGCATCGGCCGCCCAGGCAAGGACGGTCGCATAGTTATCCGCAACACTCTTGTCGCCTGGCCGCAGCTTTGCAACCTTCCGCATCAATTGTGTCGCCCGGGAAACGTGTTCGAAAGTTGCTTTGCCGATGCCCTTGCCGCTTTCGAGTTGCAGCGCCGCAAGGTTATTGTTCGAATACGCCAGTTCCATGATCCATTCCGGATTTTCAGGGTCCGTCGCCACCAGTTTGCGGGTCCGCTCGTAGTATTTCTGCATCGGTACCATGGCCTTTTCGTACAGCCCCTGGTCACGATACAGGTTGCCGATGTAAAACTCGGCGTTGCCGAGTTCGAACAACAGGCTGCTGTCATGCGGATGCTTGCCGTACAGGTGTTCCAATAAGTCACGTGACTTTTGCAAGGCTTCGAGCGCCTGTTGCGGTTTGCCCTGTCCCTGGCTGACCTGCCCCATCTGCCGCAGCACCAGTGCGACCTTTTTTCCGGTTTGCGCGGACAGGTTATCCTGATCGATGCCCTGCAGGTGCTTGTAGGCTTCTGAGCTGATCAGGGCCAGGGTTTGCAGGTCCGTGTCCGATTTCAAGCTCTGCCCCAGGTCCACGACAAACGTCGCCAGTTGTTCGGCTTTCTCGCGTTCGTGTCTCTGCGAGATCTGCGCCAGAACGGCAATCACCACCAACGCCGTCACCGCAGTGGCCGCCACTGCGCCGAGCGCCTGGCGTTTGCGGCGGCGCTGCAGGTCTCTTTGGCGGAGTTCGTCGAGTTTTACGCCCAGCAGGCCGGCGATCAGTTTCAGCTTGGCGCCGCGTTTGCCGTCCGCCCACCTGCGCGCATCGGCCGCCAGCGGTTCCTGCAAACCGATCTCCGCCAGCGCGGGGGGAAAACAGGCGGACACCGAACCGTCGGCGGCTGACTCGCCGTCAACGATGATGCAAAGAATCCTCTGGGCCCGGCCCAGGCGGGCGAACTCCCGAATCTCCTCGCCGACCCAGTGTGACGCGGCCGCGGCCGGTGAGCAGATGACGACCAGGCATTCGGAATCGGTGAGAGCCTGTTTGACCGTGTTGCTCAGGTCCGCGGACGAGGACAGTTCATCCCGGTCCCGGAACACGGGTCTGATCCTCGCCGGCACTTCACCGACGGCGGTTTTCCTGCCGACCAGCTTGCGCGGGACGCGGTAGGACTCGAGCGCGTGGTGCAGCCACGCAGCCCAGCGCTCATCCCGATGACTGTAGCTTATGTACGCGCGATAGCGTAGCTCAGTCATTGCTTGACGTCCCCACTACGCGCCGGCGCCGGCCAGCGCTCGTCATGGTCGTTCCCGACCGCATCCGGAATACTGGTGCGCAATGATGCGGACTAGTTCATCCCGCGGTTTTCCAGCGGCGGGTCCGCCGTGGTGCAAACCTCGTCTTCGCCCTCGCCCTTGCAGGCCACGATGGTGTACTCGTAGACCTGCTTTACGGTATTGCGGTCATCCAGCACGAATTCCTGGAGGCCGGGATCTAGCGCCGACAAATCGAGTTCGCCGTCGTCCCCGACATACAGCGGTGTGCCGGTGCCGTCCTTTGTGAATCCAAAATCCGCTCTTTGCGGAAGCGTCAGTTCACAGGAGCCGCTCTGCGGGCAAATCGTGATTTTCGTCAGGTGCCAGTCCGGGCTTGCATTGAGTTTGAAGGTCACTGAAGCCGTGTCGTGATGAGGCACCTCGATGCAGCCTTCGGGCTTTGCTGCGCTGCAGACCAACCTGCCCGTCTTCTGGAGTTTAAATGCCGCACCGTCCGGGACAGCCTGCAGTTGAATGGTGCCCGCGTGCTTGGTGGCGGCTGGCGGGACGGGCGCCGGGATATTTTCAGCCTTAGTGGCTGCTGGAGGAGGTTGCTCGTGCCGACCTTTATCACAGGCCGTCAATATGGATAGAAAGACCAACCCCGCGGTGGCGGCACAAAGAACTTTGCACAATCTCATGATCTGCTCCTTGGTTATGTGCTTTTCGGAGACTATCCGGCCCTCGCGGCCACGCCGGATCAACTGCACCCCACTTTCGTTCCAGGCCGGATTACCGTACCTTCCCCTGCTGAACTACACCGCTGATACGGCGAGATTCCCCAAGTGCCTCGTTCTAAGGATAGTGGTTAAGCCGGATTTGTACAATAAACTCAAGCGCTTCGCTGGCCGTTGCCGGCCAGCGAAGGCGGCGGGCACCACCTACCTGGTGCCCCCGTTTTCAAGCGGCGGGTCCGCTTCAGTGCAGCGGCTGTCATCGCAGGCCTCGATGACGTATTCGTAGTCCTGCGCGACCGTGTTGTTGTCAAGCAGGACGAACCCATCGAGATCCGCACCGAGCACCGTCAGGTCGACCACGCCGTTTCTGTCGGGCGATTGCGGGCTTCCGGTGCCGTCTTCGGTGACCTCGAAATCCGCTCTTTGGTCACGGCTCAGTGTGCAGGTGTCGCTGTCGCCCTGCTCGCAGATCGTGAGCTTCGTCAAATGCCAGCCCGGTGCTTGAGCGAGCGCGAAGGTGATGCGGGCGGTGTCGCCTTTGGGCACCTGGATACAGCCCTCCGGCCGGGAAGCATTACAGACCAGTCTGCCCGTCTTGGTGAGATCATAGGCTGAACCGTTGGGAACGACATGTAACTGGATGGTCGCCGACCTGACGGTTTGGCCCCAGGCCACGGTTTGAAACGCGGCCAATGCGACCAGACCCATGATTCTGATAAGGGTAAAGAGCGGTTTCTGCCGGCAGTTCATAATTTATTCTCCTGATGATGGCCAGCATGTATTCCGAGGGGATGCTGACGACTCCCAAGTAAAATACCAACCGCATACCGTGCACGTACCGTAAACCCTTTTTTTCTGGTGATTTTCGTGCGTGCGCTGTTGCGGTTGGCGTGCTATTGCCCGTTCACATCAAGCTAAGCATAGTCGGTCAGCGTAAATTTTGCTGTCCGGCGTGATGCGCGCGCCGCCGGCGCCCCGGCAAACCGGCTTACACAACCTTGTTGACGGGCTGACCGTGCTTGAAGGCCGTGATGACCTCGACCACCTGGTCCAAACACGCCTGCCGCGCAGCCCTGCTGGCCCAGGCGTTATGCGGTGTGAGCAACAGGTTGGGGATATCGGGCGCCAGCAGCGGGTGGTCGGCTGGTGGGGGTTCTTCACTGAGCGTATCGATGCCGGCGCCGGCGATGTCACCCGCGCGCAGCGCGTCGGCGAGGTTCTGCTCGACGACGATGCCGCCGCGCGCGCAGTTGATCAGCATCGCGCTCTTCTTCATTGTCCTGATCACCCGGCGGTCGAACAGCCCGCGGGTCTCGTCGTTCAGCGGGCAGTGGATGGTCACGACGTCGGCCACGGCGACCACGTCTTCGAAGCGCAGCCGGTCCGGCCTCGTCGGACTGCCGCGGCGATCGGCCACGAGGACATTCATGCCCATCTGCCTGGCCATCTTCGCCACCGCCCGGCCCAGCACGCCGTAACCGATGATACCCAGCTGCAAATCCCTGATTTCGCGGATAGTGCGGTCGTGCAGGCTGAACTGCGTGGCCGCGCACCACTCCCCGTCCCGAACCCGCTGGATGTAGAACGGCTGCCCGGTCACCAGGTTGAGGATCAACGTGATGACGTGCTGGGCCACCGAACCGCTGGCGTAGTTCCTGACATTACACACGCAGAGGCCCAGGTTGCGGGCGGCTTCCAAGTCGACAACGTTGGTGCCGGTCGCGGCAATGACGACCAGCTTGAGGCGCTTCGCCCGGGTCAGGGAATCGCGATCGAGTATGCATTTGTTGGTGACGACGATGTCGGCATCGGCGATGCGTTCGGCCACCTCCGCGGCCTGCGTGGCCTCGAACCACTGCCAGCCGGGCAGGGTGCGGTCGAGCGCGCGCGCGTCGAGGTCGCCGTTGTCCAGCGAACCCATGTCCAGGAATACGCCCTGTGATACCGTCATATTGTCATAACAGGCGGGGCTGAGGGTTAGCGGTTTGTGGTTGCGACACTGACGTTTTCGACTCCGACTTCCTTGGCCGCGTCGAGGATCGTGACCAGCGCATCGGTATCGGCATCCGGGTGCGCGGCGACGATCAGCGGGGAATCGGGCTTTTCGGCTTTTTCACGCTCCAGGTTCGCCTGCACGGCCTTGCGCTCCAGTACGCGGCCCTTGAGCACGATATTGCCGTTGGCGTCGATCTTGATGACGATCGGTCCCTTGTTCTTCTTGACTTCCTTGGGCGGCGAACTTGACGGCCGGGAAACCTCGAGACCTTTTTCCTTGACGAAGGACGTGGTCACGATGAAGAAGATGAGCATGATGAAGACGATGTCCAGCATCGGCGTGATGTTGATTTCAGCCTCGTCACTGGCACGGCTTTTTCTGCGCATTCACTCAACCTCTGGCTTGACCATCATCCGGCGGATTCACGGGCCGGGGCCATAGCTTACTCAAGCCTGCCCGATTTCACCAGTGGGGCCGCCGGAAATCGCTCAAGCGCGCGCTACCGGCTGTTACTCCACGGTCACGGACTTGGCCAGGTTACGCGGCTGGTCGACGTCGGTACCGCGCTGCAGGGCCACATGGTAGGCCAGCAGTTGCAGCGGCAGGGTCATCACCACCGGCGCCAATAAAGGCCCGCCGGTATCCAGGCCGATGATGTGGCCGTGCTGCTGCCGGAAGTTCGCCACGACCTCGGAGTCGGCGATCACGTAAAGCTCGCCGCCGCGCGCACTGACTTCCTCGATGTTGCTGATGAGCTTTTCCAGCAACTCGTTGTTCGGCGCCACGGCTATAACCGGCATCTGCGCATCGACCAGCGCCAGCGGGCCGTGCTTGAGTTCGCCGGCGGCGTAGGCTTCCGCGTGGATATACGAAATCTCCTTGAGTTTGAGCGCGCCCTCCATGGCGATCGGATAATGGCTGCCTCGACCCAGAAACAGGGCATGGTCCTTGGCGACGAAGGCCTCTGCCAGGGCCGCGAACTTGGCGTCCAGGGCCAGCGCCTGGTTCAGAAGTTTGGGCAAGCGGTTGAGGTCGGCGACACTGGCCGAATAGCGGGCCGGGTCGAGGCCGTTGAGGCGGGCCAGTTCGAGCACCAGCAATTGCAGCGCAACCAGTTGCGTGGTGAAGGCCTTGGTCGAAGCCACGCCGATTTCGGGGCCGGCGCGGGTCATCAGCACCAACTCCGACTCGCGCACGATCGAGCTTTCGGCGACGTTGCAGATCGCCAGCGTCGCGGCATAACCAGCCTCCTTGGCGTGCTTGAGCGCCGCCAGCGTGTCGGCGGTCTCGCCGGATTGCGAAACCGCCACGAACAGGCTGTCCTGCGCGACCACGGCCCGGCGGTAGCGGTACTCGCTGGCGATTTCCGCCTTGCAGGGGATACCCGCCACCTGTTCCATCTGGTAGCTGGCCACCAGGCCCGCGTGGTAAGAGGTGCCACAGGCGACGATCTGAACGTGCCGAATTTGGCGCAACATTGCCTCCGCGTCGACGCCGAATATGTTCGGCAGGACATGCTTGTCGCTGACGCGGCCCTGCAGTGTCGCTGCCACCGCCTGCGGCTGCTCGAAAATCTCCTTGAGCATGTAGTGCGCGTATTCACCACGCTGAACGGCGTCGGCGGAGGTTTCCACCAGCTTCACGGTACGCGCGGCGACCGCGTCGTCACTGTCACGGATTTCAAAGCCGTCCGGGTCCAGCCGGACCACGTCACCCTCGTTGAGGAAGACGAAGCGGTTGCTGACGGTGAGCAGCGGGTAAATATCCGAGGCGAGGAAATTTTCGCCGTCCCCCACCGCCAGCACCAGCGGGCTGCCCTTGCGCGCCCCGACCACGACGCCGGGCTCGGCGGCGCTGATGACGGCAATGGCGTAGGCGCCGTCAAGACGGGTCACGGCCTTGCGCACCGCGGCAAAAAGGTCGTTGCCAGACCCCATCAGCTGCGCCACCAGGTGCACCATGACCTCGGTGTCCGTGGCGGAACTGAAGGTGTAGCCGGCCTGCACCAGTTCACGCCGCAATTCCTCGTGGTTCTCGATGATGCCGTTGTGCACCAGCGCCAAATCCCCGCCGGAAACGTGCGGATGGGCATTCTCGGTCGTTGGTACGCCATGTGTCGCCCAGCGCGTGTGGGCGATCCCGCAATGCCCGTTCAGCGCACTCGAGCGCACCCGCTTTTCCAGGTCCCTGACCTTGCCGGCGGTACGCTCGCGCTCGAGCCGCCCACCCTGTTGCAGCGCGATGCCGGCGGAATCGTACCCGCGGTATTCGAGCGCATGCAGCCCGCCGATCAGAAAATCCCGAATATCACGCCTGGCCGCTGCCGCAACTATCCCGCACATGTGATGCCCCTATTTTTTCTGCGGCCGTTTCCAGCCTTCGACCGTGACCTGCTGCGTGCGGCTGATGGTCAGCTTGCCGGCCGGCGCATCGCGGGTCACGGTGGTACCCGCGGCGATGTCCGCACCGTCCCCGATACTGACCGGGGCAATCAGCTGCGTATCGGAACCGATGAAGACATCGTCCCCGATCACGGTGCGGTGCTTGTTGACGCCGTCGTAGTTGCAGGTGATCGTGCCGGCGCCGATATTGACGCGGTCACCGATGCGGCTGTCGCCCAGGTAGGTCAGGTGGCTGGCCTTGCTGTGCTTGCCGAGGCTCGTGTTTTTGACCTCGACGAAATTGCCGACTTTGCTGCCGCTTGCCAGTGTGGTGCCGGGGCGGAGGCGCGCGAAGGGCCCGATGTCGCAGGCGCCCAGGGTTTGCACGCCCTCCAGTACGCTGTAGGCGTGCACGCGCGTGCCGGCGGCCAGTCGACAGTCCTTCAATACACAGCCGGGGCCCAGCGACACGCCGTCACCGAGATCGCAAACGCCCTGCAAAACCACGTTGACGTCGATGAATACGTCCTCGCCGGTGTGGATATCGCCGCGCACGTCGACCCGCGCCGGGTCAGCGAGTTGCGCGCCGCCTGACATCAGCCGCGCCGCCTCACGGGCCTGAAAGCGCCGTTCCAGCCCCGCCAGCTGAGCGCGGTCATTGGCGCCCGCCAGGTCGGCGCCGTCCGGCGCCCTGACCGCTTCCGTTGCAATGCCCTTGGCGCGCGCGATCGCAATGATATCGGTCAGGTAGTATTCCCGCTGGTCGTTATCGTTGTCGAGCGCTTGCAGGCATCGCTGCAGCGCGGAGGCCGGCGCCATGATGATCCCGCTGTTCACCTCGCAAATGGCTTTTTCCGTGGCGCTGGCGTCGCGCTCTTCGATGATCGCGCTGAGACGGCCCTCGGCGTCACGCACGATCCGGCCGTAGCCCGCCGGCTCCGGCAAGCTCATGCTCAGCACCCTGATAGCGGTGCGCGGCGCATCCAGCAAGGGTTCGAGGTCCTGGGCGCGAACCAGCGGCGTATCGCCGTAAAGGACCAGCACGTCGGCCGCGTCGGGAACGTGCGGCATGGCCTGCTGGAGCGCATGACCGGTGCCGAGTTGCTGCGCCTGGGGCGCCCACTGGACCGCAAAGCCCTCGCAAGCCTCCTTCAGTTCAGGCGCCCCGGGGTTGTACACGACGTGCACCGCTTCGGGCTCCAGTTGCGTGGCGGTGGCAAGCACATGCAGTATCATGGGCCGGTCGGCCACCCGATGCAGCACCTTGGGCAGCCGTGAACCCATGCGGGTGCCGGCGCCTGCCGCCAGTATTATGATATGAAGGCTTTTTGACATACTGTTTCGTGCCGGGTTTGAACGGGGATTATAACGTCAACCGCGGCGCATGATTCCACAACAATCTGCCAGGCGCGTGTTAGCTGTCTGGCAATCTGCGGGTCTCATGGATGATGGCCAGCGACCGCGGAGATTCAGAGCAGGGTTTATGTTGACAACAAAATTGATACGCATACTGCTATGGGGCTTGCTGCTGCAGGGTCTTGCCGCCGCTGCGTCCGCCGCCGTACCACGAAAAACGGCCAACGACGGTCAACTCGTCATGCAGGGGATACCGCCCATCCCCGATTCCCTCACGCAGGCCCTGAATCGCTACCAGAATATCCGCGCCGCCAGTTTCGCCGCCTGGTCGGGGGATGCGCACAGCATATTCATCAAGACCCGGTTCGCCGATGTCGACCAGCTGCACCGCGTCGACTCGCCGGGCGGGGCAAGGACCCAGCTGACTTTTGCAAACGACCCCGTCGGCGAGGTGAAGCGCCAGCCGCAAGGCCGCTTGCTCGCGCTGACGCGCGATCACGGCGGTGATGAGTTCGACCAGATATTTCTGCTCGATCCCGAACATGGCCTGCTGCGGCGGATATCGGATGGCAAATCCCTGAACAACCGCATGGTCTGGGACCGCGCTGGCAAACACCTGGCCTACCGCTCCACGCGGCGCAACGGTCATTCCAACGACATCTGGATCAGCGGAACCGGCCCCGATGACGAAGCCCGGCTCATCTTCCAGGCTCCCGACGGCGCATTGTGGAAGCCGATAGATTTCACCCGAGACGGGAAGTACCTGCTGATCCAGCAGTTTCTGAGCGTTGCCGATTCGCGCATTTACGTGATGCGACTGCCCGACGGCAAACCCCGCCTGCTGGCGGGCAGCGCAACGGACCCATCCACCAACATCGCCACCGGTTTCAGCCGCGATGATAAGCAGGTCTTGTTCGTCAGCAACGGCCGCAACGGAGCCGCCGAAATCGCCACCGTCACCCTGGAGGACCCGCCGACCATCCGCTACGTGCCGAGTATCGCCAACTGGGATATTACCCAATTTGTCCTCAGCCCCGACCGCAAGCGCGGCGCGTTCGTCACCAACGAAAACGGCATCAGCCGGTTGTACCTGTTCGATCCCGGGCGGCTCAGGTACAAGCGCGTCGACAAAGTGCCGGTCGGTCTCGTCGGCGGGCTGGCATTCAGCCCCGACAACCGCAAACTCGGCATGACGCTCAATTCGGCCGTCAGCCCGAATGACGCCTATGTACTGACGCTGGGGCGCCGAGCCCTGTCGTACAAAAAGCTCACGCGCTGGACGTTCAGCGAAATCGGCGGACTCGACAGCAGCACCTTTTCCCGACCCATCCCGGTCCAGTACCCTGCGCCGGCGAGCTATGACAGCGCCCCTGGCAGTCCCGCGGCAACGATGGGCATCCCGGCATTCGTGTATCTGCCGCCGGGCAAAGGACCGTTCCCGGTCATCATCTATGTCCACGGTGGCCCCGAGTCGCAATTCCGGCCCGGTTTCAACAGCGAATTTCAACTCTGGATCGAACAACTGGGTGTCGCGGTCGTCGCGCCGAATGTGCGCGGCTCGCTGGGCTACGGGTTCCGTTACATGACGCTGGACAACGGCGACCACCGCGAAGACGCGGTCCGGGACATCGGCGCCCTGCTTGACTGGATTGCCGACCAGCCGCAACTCGACAAAACCCGGGTCGCCGTTTTCGGCGCCAGTTACGGCGGCTACATGGCGCTGGCCTCGGCGGTCCATTACAGCGACCGCCTGAGCGCCGCCGTCGACCGCATGGGGATCTCGAACTTCGTCACATTCCTGGAAAACACCCAGGGCTACCGCAGGGACCTGCGCCGTATCGAGTACGGGGACGAACGCGATCCGCAAATGCGTGCGTTCCTGGAGCGCGTCAGCCCCCTCAACAACGTCGATGAAATCAATATCCCGCTGTTGGTCGTTCAGGGGTCCAACGACCCGATCGTGCCGATGTCAGAGTCCGAGCAACTGGTCAAGGCCTTGCGTGCGCGCGGCCAGACGGTCTGGTACCTCAAGGCGCTGAACGAGGGGCATGGTTATGCCAGAAAAGAAAACCGCGACCTCTATCAAGAGGCCACGGTCCTGTTTTTGCGGAAATACCTGCTGGCCAGGTAATCTCCCGATTACTTGTCGGCCTGCCGGGCCTTGTAGGCCTTGACCGCCTCGTTGAATATCGCCGCCACGCGTTCTTCCATGTCCACGGAGTCGTTGTAGGCATTGTTGATGGCCTGGCGGTTGCCCGTCGTCAGGTCGGGGCTGTCGACATCCTTGTTGATACAGGCGCGGTATTCTCCCAGTTTCGTCTGGAACTCCTTGACGTTTTTCTGCGCGGCCAGCAACTCGGGTTTCCCCGCGTCATCCGGTATTGGCGGCGGCGCGGAAGGATAATTGCACTGCTGCGCCTCCAACGGCAATACCACCAGGCTGCCATCGTCCATCACCTGCTGATCCTCGGCCCATGCCGGTACTGCCAACAAGGGTAGCAGCGCCACTAAAAGAAATCTGTTCATAAATCAAACCTGTTCTGTTCGTTGATGTCGGTGAACGTCAAACCACCAGCGACATGTCGCCACGGGGGTGTTGTTCACCGTCCCGGTAACCAGCCAAAGTCGACTGAGCCCGTATGATATAGTGCATAACGGTCGGTTTTCCATCCCTGCGTAAGGTAAAATCCGTGAGCAGGCGCATCAGGTGGCCCCGAATGTCCGTGAATCGGGGGCCAGGCATCGGCGCATTGCCACTGGTATCGGTATCGATCAGCCTGTCACCGGGATCGGCTCACCATCCTGGTCGTATGCGCGAAAATGGAAGTTTGCCGCTGCCCTGCCCGCCGTATCGCCGCTACACAACTTCCATACCATCAAGTCACAGACACGGCCTGTTGTATCTTCCGCGTGTGCCTTGAGCGTTTCGCTGTGTCGAAAACCCAGCCTCGCCGGTATGGCCGCACTGGCCTCATTTTCCGGCACACAGCGGATTTCGACACGGCCCACCCCGTGGATCGCGAAGGCCACGCGTACCATTGCGCTGGTCGCCTCGCTGGCGACGCCCCGGCCAACGGCGTCCTTGTGGGTCCAGTATCCGATCTCCAGAACCCCCGGTCCGAGACGGGTCAGCAGCATGTTCTCTCCCAACAATCGCTCTTCGGCGGCATCGAATACGGCATAGCGAAAATAATCACCCCGGGCGAACGCAAGCCGATGCGTATCCAGCCAGGCTGCGGTTTGCGCAAGGCTTCTTGGCTCATCCTTCATAAAAGGAATGAACGGCCGCAGGTGCTCATCACACTCGTCCAGCGCCGCCCGCAAGCAGGGCGCATCAGCCTTGCTCCAGCATCGCAACAGCAGACGCTCCGTCTCCACCTGCCAGGCGGCCCTGCGCCCACTCGCTGCGGCCGACATCAGAGCCAGCGCCTGACCCGCAGCTTGTAATCCAGGTAGGCCTGCCCGAAGGCCTGTTCGAGAAAGGCCTCCTCGGGCAGCACGAAGCGTCTGTGGATGATGGCGACGAATCCCGCAACCGGCGCCAATGCCGTGACGCTTCCGAGCAGCAAGGCCATGCCCAGCAACACCAGCGTCATGCCGAGGTACATCGGGTTGCGCGTGTAACGGTAGAGACCGCCCGTCACGAGCACCGTTGCCGGCGTGAACGGAACCAGACCGGTCGACGCCCTGGCGAAAGACGCGGCGCCCATGGCGGCCACGACGATACCTCCCAGCGCCAGCGGGACCCCGACATAGCAAAGCGGCGGATCCAGATATTGAAACAGCGGCAGGTACCCGTGCAATACACCCATCAGCACCAGGCCCAGCAACAGGTAAACCGGCGGATAGACCTCTCCCCATTTCACCATGCCGCTGCCCGCCCCCGTGTCCATGCCACCCGTGTTCATGCGACTTTTCGGCGCCAGTCAAAACAGGGCAAAAAAGCCCAGCGTGGACTTGGTCACCGCCACCGACACGATATAGACGAAGGTAAAAAGACCCAGCAACCAGGCGCCCAACCTCTGCTGCTTGCTGCGGCCGAACCGCAGCGCCACCAGGCCGAGCCCGATATACACGACCAGGGCGATGATCTTGGCCATCAGCCAATGTTGCTGAATCGGTGAAATCCGCCAGGCCACCGCCACGCTCACCCCGCTCGCCAGCAGTAACGTATCGACGATGTGCGGGGCGATCCTGACCCAGCGTCGCCGCAGCACGGCCGAGTCGCGCAGCATCCACACGCCGCGCGCAAAAAAGCCGCAAAAGGACAGGGCGGCACAGGCTACATGGATGATTTTGGCTGCCTCACCGACACTGTACATATCGTTTAAACCTCCTCTCGAACGGTGAAAGGCCAGCGTGCCCGCCTGCCTCAGGGGGCCCATATTACACGCACGGGCGCGCGTGATTGCGCAAACAACGCCGCCAGCGGATATTTTTCCTCACCCGCCCGCGCCGCGTCGATCACCTTTTTCTTGCGCGCGCCAAAGGCCAGCAACAGTATCTCGTCGCTCCACGTCAGCGCTCTCATCGTCAGACTGACCCGCTTGTACGGGCTGGCCGCGGCGGTCCCGCTTATGCACAGGTCTGCAGCGTACGGGTCAAGGGCCCCGGCGAGGCCCGGCAGGCCGGGGAACAGGGAAGCGAAGTGGCCGTCCTCACCCATGCCCAGCAGGGTCACGGCCAACGGCAACGGCAACTTTTCGA
Source organism: uncultured Gammaproteobacteria bacterium (assembly GCA_963774415.1). GTDB lineage: Bacteria > Pseudomonadota > Gammaproteobacteria > Xanthomonadales > SZUA-36 > SZUA-36. The sequence continues at coordinate 43,529 of CAVZEU010000003.1, forward strand.
AGCGCTTTGCCAGCACCCGGCAGGCCTCGCGGCAGCTCATCGACGGCTGGTAAAACGACAGGAAGTGCGCGTCCGCGGCCCGGCGCCCGAGCAGCGAAGACCGGAGCATGGACTCGTTGCTGTCATCGTCATCGGCGGGGACCCAGCGCTCGTCGCTCGGCACGAAATGAACCCGGGAGAAATCCAGCTTCATCCGCGACAGCAGGCCGTAACAGGCGCGCGGGGTGGAGCCGCCGGCGATCACCGCGGCGGCCGCTTCCTGCCCGCGTAAACGGCGCCGAAGCGCCGCGGCAACCGCATGCGCGGCGGCCCTCGAAGCGGCGTCTCGATCTGTATGGTCCTGCTCGATCATCTGCACAAGTTAGCCGCGTTAAGTCGACCGCGCCGGGGCCTCGCCCCCGATGACGCATGAAAATGAACCCTTCACCGGTCGATGGCGATTGGGGTTGGACAAGTTTTCACGTCCATTTACACGGGATTTACAAATTAATTACACATAAATTGATCTGTGTCATCAAATGGCGATGGTCATGGGTGCAATATTCCAAGCCATATGTAGATTGAGGCTTCTCTCCGCCCAACGAATTCGTTCTGTTTATTTTGGGGAGACCATCCCGAGGAGTGCGTTATGAAGATACGACTGGTCCGATCAATCCTTCTGGGATTGGTCATTTTGTGTTCTGCCACCAACCTGGCCGCCAAATCCGATCCCGCAGACGGCGGCTACTATACCGCAAAGGACAAGGAATACTACCTTAGCCCCGAGCAACTCGCTTTTATCAGGCCTGGCCTGGAAATCACGATTCTCGACGTGACGCTCCCCGCCGACGGGCAGCTGGAAGTCACCTACTCCATCACGGACCCAAGCGGATTGCCGCTGGATCACGATGGTATCGCAACGCCGGGTCCGGTGGACATGCGCTTCACGCTGGCCAACATCCCGGCGGGCCAGGACAAGAAGACCAGGCTCGCTTACGAGCGTATCGATCGTGGTAATGGCACGCTGACATCGATGGGAGACGGCGTCTACAAGTACAAATTCGAAACGGCCGTATCAACTGACCCGGATACCACGCACACGCTGGTGCTGGGCGGGCGCCGCGACCTGCGGGAGTTCGACCTGGATCGTTATCCTGCAAATGCCGTCAAGAACTGGGTTCCTTCCGGTGCTTCCGCCCCGGCGCCCAGGGATGTCGTCAGGGTCGAAACCTGTAACCGCTGCCACAACCCGCTCGTCATGCACGGCCGCTGGCTCTCGGTCACGGCCTGCGAGCAATGCCATAACCCCACAATTTCAAACGGCCCGGTATACAGCTTCGATGTGATGATTCACAAGGTGCATTCCGGTCAGGTTTTCGACGGCCATGACTTCTCTGACGTCGTGTTCCCGGCCGAGATCAACGAATGCCAGGTCTGCCACACCGGCGGTGTGCCGACGGCCGACCTGCCGCTGGTCGCGAGCCCGAACCCGATACCGGTCTGTGACGCATCCGGTCTCGGCATGACCGACCTGACCTGGGGTGACCTCTCCCCGTTCGAAATCCACATGAACGCACCGGACGGTAAGCTGTTCGCTGTCAGCAAAGGCGCCGGCACCAAGGCCACCGGCAAGTGGGTCAAGGACGGAACGCGCTTCTTCGTCGTCGACAAGGCGACCGGAGTCCTGGTCCAGAACCTCGAGGTCGACACCACGGCGCTGGGTTGCGTCGGTGAACAGCCCGGCACCTTCCGCGGCGTCGCCGGCACGCAGAACACCAAATGGGAGACCCATCCCACGCGGGCGGCCTGCGGTTCCTGCCACACCAACGTGGATTTCGTCACCGGCGAGCACCACCCGGGCGGCCCGCAAGCGGACGACACGCTGTGCGGCTTCTGCCACCAGCCTGCGCCTAACGGCGACATGGAGTTCGACGCGTCCGTCAGCGGTGCGCACAAGCCCGAGTACAAGTCGCGGCAACTGCCCGGCGTGATCGTTGAGATCATGGGTGTCAGCAACACCAACCCGGGGCAAAGGCCGACCGTGACGTTCTCGCTCAAGAGCAAGAACGCCATGCTCAACCCGGCCAGCCTCAACCGTCTCAACCTGACGATCACCGGCCCGAACACGGACTTCAGCTTCTACGCGCAGGAGACCGTTGGCAGCAAGGCCGTCAAGGTCGGCGACAACTGGGCCTATACCTTCGCCGCACCACTGCCGATGAATGCCACCGGTTCCTACACCGTCGGTTTCGAAGGCCGTAACATTATCGACATCCAGGGCCGCGACGGAATCGAGGAAGTGGAAGACTTTGCCCAGGACGCGACTTTCGCCTTCGCCGTCACCGACCCGGCCGCGGTTCCGCGGCGCATGGTCGTCGACGACGCCTTGTGCGAAAACTGCCACTCCAACCTGTCGCTGCACGGCGGCAACCGCAACAACCCGCAGTACTGCGTGACCTGTCACCGGCCCGATGCGAGCGATGCGGCAGTCGCCCCCGCCGGCGCCACGCCGCAGAGCATCCACTTCAAGTTCATGATCCACAAGATCCACCGTGGCGAGAACCTGGAGAAGGGCTATGCGGTGTATGGTTACCGCGGCAGCTTCAACCCGTTCGGCGATGTCGCCTTCCCGGGTGACCTGCGTGACTGCAACACCTGCCACGTCGACGACTCTTACCAGTTGCCGTTGCCGGCCGGTGTACTGCCGACCATGTCGCCGCAGACGCTGATCGACCCGCTGCAGCCGACCGCCGCGGCCTGCCTGAGTTGTCATGACAGTGACGACGCGGCGGCCCACGCGGAGAGCAACACCGTGTTCTTCGGTGAAGCTTGCGCGGCCTGCCATGGCCCCGACGCGGAGTTCGCGGTGGACAAGGTCCACGCCCGCTAGGGAGAGGCCATAAAACGGCTCTTTACGGAGCTTCGACAAGAAACGCAGGATGCCTCGGCATCCTGCGTTTTTTTAGCTCCGGATATTTTCTCGGCGCCGGAAGGACCCGGCATTGGCCTTTCCGTTAACCTGTCCGCGGCGGCAGTTCGTCATACTGCGGCAGCGACCCGGCCGCGGTGTACCAGGCGGGCGCCGACGCGCAGTAGATATTTTGCGATGGCCGGATGCCCGGGTCGTCGTCGAGCGAGCCGGCCGGTACGATGTAGGTCTGCCCGGTCTTTTCCAGCCAGGGCATCGACGAGCCGCAACGACCGCAAAAGGACGTGGCGTAGTGCTTGGTTTCAGGCGGTTCGTAGCGGCTGACCTGGTCCGCTCCATGGGTCCATCTGAAATCAGCCCTGGCCACGAACAGGTTTGCGGCATGGGCGCTTCCGCTCACCTTGCGGCAACGCGAACAGTGGCAATACTGAAAAACGCCGAGGTTGCCCTTGATTTCATAGCTGACGGCGCCGCAAAGGCAGCTGCCGCGTACAGGCTGATTTGACATGACGTTGCATCCTCAAAAGCACTAGCTTATCCGATATCCGCGGTGCCGTGGCGTGCCCCGCCCAGGCTTTCGTGCCTGTGGCATCATTCAGGCGGCGGGTTTCTCCACGACCAACACCAGAAAGGGCCACAACGGCACGCCGATAGGCTTCTCCAGAAGCACCCGGCAACCGGCACGCTGCAACACCGGCAGGACCGAGACCGAACGGCACCCCAGCGACAAGCCCGGGCAGCGCCAAACGAGGTCTTCGACCTTGTCCGCGAGCCACTTCACGGCCCTGCTCCGCGGTTCCGCGGAATGTGCGATCCCGACCCGCCCGCCGGGTCGGACGACCCGGTACAACTCCAGCGCGCCCCTCGCCGGATCGCCAAGCGGGCACATGCTGTAGGTGGACAGGGCGCAGTCGAAGCTGTGGTCCGCGAACGGCAGGTCGGACATGTCGCCGAGACAAAACTCGAACGCCGCGAGGCCGGCGGCACGATGAGCCCGCGTTGCTGCCCTGGCCAACATGCCCCGGCTGAAATCGAACAGCGTGACACGGCCGCCAGGCGCGGCGGCCCGCGCCGCCAGCAGAGCGGTCGAGCCGGTGCCGGCGCCGCAGTCGAGGACCCTGTCACCGGCCCTGACGCTCGCCTCGACGACGAGGCGCCGTCCGCGCTGGTCGGAGCCGCTGGTCAACAGGGCGTGCTGCAGGTCGTAGCGCCCGGCGACGCGGTCATAGACCGATTTGAGCAGCCCGGCGTCCAGTGCTTTACGCATCACCCGCGACCCTCCCACCCCTCAGGACACAGCCGGCCGCGACGGCGCAAATAATCGTGCCAGAGCAGTCTCGCGGCGACGGCCCGGTATGGCCGCCAACTTTCAGCGATCGCCTGCAATCGCGGTGTTGAGGGTCTCTGCCCAAGGTTTCGCAACTCCATGACGGCCGTCGCCAGTGCAACGTCGCCCGTTGGCCATATATCAGGCCGGCACAAGGCCATCAACAGGTAGATTTTGGCACTCCACGGACCGATGCCCTTTACCGACATCAGCATCTCCAGTGCTTCGGCGTCAGCGGCTTTTTCGACGTGTTCGAAATCGAGCCGCCGATCACGGACCGCCATCGCCAGGTTGACGAAAAAGGCGGATTTTTGCCGCGTCAGGCCCAACTGCCTCAGCCCCGACGACCCCGTATTCAATACCTCGAGCGGAGTCAGGGGCGCGACATGACGGCACAAGCGTTCATATACCGCGGCCGCGGATGCCAGACTGACCTGCTGCTCCAGGATAATGCGCAGCAGGGTCTCGAAACCCGCTGGCCGGCGCCACAACGGTGGCACGCCGTTTCGATCGTACAGGCGAGCCAGGTCGCTGTGCCTTGCTGCGAGCACCCGCACCGCCTCCGCGAGCGATGCCTCTGACATCGACTTCATCGCACACCTGTCTTCCCGACGCACGTCACGCCTGTTTTGCACCGATGCAGGGGCGGCGGTTCACCAGGTGAGGCCAAACAATGCCGAACACTTCCCGACGATTTCTTGCGGGAACGGACTGGACCTGCGCACGTCCCGGTCCATGTGTACGCCGACAACTTCCATGCGGGCCACTTCCCGTTCGTTTTCGCTATTGAACATCCTGTGTTCAAAACGCACGATCTTGTTACGGATTTCATTGACCCGGGACCGGACCACGAGCAACTCACCGGCCCTGACCTCGATTTTGTACTGGGTCTTCTGCTCCAAAGCGGCCAGGGCCTTGCCGCGACTGCGCAGATATTCCTGGGTCGCACCGATGGCGGACATCAAATGCCAGGTGGCCTCGTCGAACTTGGCGGTATACCAGCAGACATTCATATGGTCCATGTGGTCAAGCTGGTGGGGATAGACGATGCCCCGGTAGGTTTCGATCATTTTCATTGCCGTTCTCCGGGATGGCCGGTATAAGGTTTCGGCATCCGCAAGTGGTCAGGCCGGGAAATTGCGCTGAGTTCCGTTCCCGCTCACAAGGCCTCCACCCAGGCCTTCACGCGCTGCATCTGCGCCCGCATCATCCCGCCCTCGGCATCGATCCGCTCCCAGTCCGAGGCCCGCCCCGCCTGCTCCAGCGTAAAACACACCTCCGCCAGTTCGTTCGCCCCCACCGTCCGCGCCGACGACTTCAGCTTGTGCGCCTGAAACCGCACCTGCTCCGCATCCCGTGCCCCGCACGCCGCCTCGAATTCGTCCACGATCGCCTCCGCCTGCCGCGCAAACTTCCGCAACAGCCCCAGCCGCGCCGCCTCGTCATCCCCAAACACCGCCGCCAGCGCCGTCACGTCCACCGGCCCCTCGCCCCCGTTCTCCATCTGCGCTTCCTCCCGCCTCGCTTCAGCCTGCGCCACCACCGCCCCCCGCACCGGCCCCGGCAACCACTTCAGCAGCGTCGCATACAAACTCCCCGGCTCCACCGGCTTGCCCACAAAATCATTCATCCCCGCCGCCATGCACGCCGCCCGGTCCTCCGCAAATACATTCGCCGTCATCGCCAGCACCGGTAAATCCTCGTAACCCGCCAGCGCCCGTAGCTCCCGCGTCGCCTGCAACCCGTCCTTGCGCGGCATCTGCACATCCATCAGCACCAGCGCATAGTCCGCCGCCACCACCCGCGCCAGCGCCTCCTCCCCGTCCCGCGCCGTGTCCACCTCCAAACCCACCGCGCTCAACAACGACACCGCCACCTCCCGGTTGATCGCATTGTCCTCCACCAACAACACCCGCGTGCCCGCATATTCCGCCCGCAGCCGCGCCTCCACGTCCTCCGACCGCACCGAGCGCACCGTCTCCGGCTCCCCCCGGCCCCGCTGCAACCACAGCCTGAACCAGAACCGGCTGCCCTCGCCCAGCACGCTCTCCACCCCCACCTCGCCCCCCATCAACTCCACCAGCCGCCGCGTGATCGCCAAGCCCAGACCCGTGCCCCCATACTTCCGCGTCGTCGATACGTCCGCCTGCTCAAACGCCCGGAACAAATGCTGCTGCTTCTCCGCGGCGATCCCGATGCCGCTGTCTTCCACCTCGAACCGCAACTCCACCTCGCCATCGCGCTCCCCCAACTGCCGCACCCGCAGCCAGATGCCACCCTCGCCGGTAAACTTCACCGCGTTGCCGACGTAGTTGATCAGCGCCTGGCGCAAACGCGTCACGTCCCCGCGCAACCACGTCGGCGCCCCCTCGCAATCCAGCTCCAGCGTCAAACCCTTGCCCGCCAACTGCTCCCGGAACAACGACTGGATCTGGTCGAACAGGCCCAGCAAATGAAAATCCGTCCGCTCCAGCGCCAGCTTGCCCGCCTCGATCTTCGACAAGTCCAGCACATCGTTGATGATCGACAACAGGTGCGTCGCCGAGGTCTCGATCTTGCTCAAGCGCAGCGCCTGCTCCGCGCTCGGACCGCTCTGCTGCAGCAGGTGCGTCAAACCCAGGATCGCGTTCATCGGCGTGCGGATCTCGTGGCTCATGTTGGCCAGAAACGCGCTCTTCGCCCGGTTCGCCTCCTCCGCCCGCTGCCGCGCCTCCGCCAACTGCGCCGTGCGCTCCTCCACCAACTCCTCCAGGTGATGACGGTGGGCCTCGAGTTCGATGTTCAGCTGCTTGCGTTCGGTGATGTCCCGGGCCACACCCAGCACGCCCAGTACCGTGCCGTCGCTTGCATGCATCGGCACCTTGACCGTTTCCAGCGACTCCCGGTGGCCGTCGGTCATGAACACGGCGTCGGCTTCGTTCATGTGGCGCTTGCCGCTCTGCAAGACCATTTGATCCTGGGTCCTGAACCAGTCCGCCAACTCCTTGTCGACGAATTCGTAGTCTGTCTTGCCGACAATCTGCGATTCACTGGCCCCGTAATATTGCTCGAACCGCCGATTGCAGGCCAGGTATTCGCCCTTTGCGTTCTTCAACCAGACCAGGTCGGGAAGGGCATCGATCAGGGTCCGCCAATGGGCCTCTTTTTCCCGCAGGGCCTCCTCCGCCTCAATCCGTTTGGTGACGTCCGAGATGACGGAAACGATACTCTTTACCCGGCCCCGGGCGTCACGCTGATAATCCCAGGCGACTTCGATGACGATTTCCCGCCCGTCCAGGGTCCGGTTGCGCGTGATATGGGGCTCGGGCGTGGGTTCCTCCTCGAACACCCGCGCCTCCAGTTCCATCAGGTCCGTGCGTTCGTCCTCGCTGAGTTTGAAATCCCATACGTGGTGACCGATCAACTCTCCCGGCTCGCAGCCGTAAATGCGGTGGCAGGCCGCGTTGGCGTATGTAATGACGCCGTCCCTGGAGTGCTCGCGCACGCCATAAGGCAATGTGTCCAGCAACAGGGCCAGCCACCGGTCGCTCCGTTTTTGTTGCTCTTCTGCCAGCCTGCGCTCCGTGATATCCAGCACGGTGCCAAGCATCGTTTGCGGGCGCCCGTCACTGGTCGCGCCCAGCAGCACCGCCTGGGAGTGAACCCAGCTGATGCTTCCGTCCGGGCGCACGATCCGGTGATCGACGTCATAATCGGCCTCGCCGCTCAGGGCCTTGGACAGGGCCCTCTGCACACGCTTCAGGTCCTCGGGGTGTACCCGGCGAATCAACCTGCTCATGGATTTTTCCCCCGGCCCGGGAGTAAAGCCCATGATGTGGCAAGCTTCGTCGGACAGCGTGACCATGTCGGTCTCGAGGTTCCAGTGAATGAACCCCAGATGCGCGATGTGCTGCGCCAGCAATAGCTGTTCGCGGCTCTGCCGCAACTCATCCTCCACTTCCTGCGACTTTTCCAGGCGATTGCCGATTTGCGCGCGCATCTGGCGGAAGGATCGATAAAGGCTGGCGATCTCGCCATAGGCCCCGATGTCGCTGGCCTGGGCGGTTCCGCCGTGGGCCAGCGCATTGGCCTCGGCGGCCACGCGCCGCAGCGGCCGGATGACGATGAACTGCAGCAACACCAGCAGGATGATCATCACAGCCATCACTACCCCACCGACTTGCAGGCACGTCTCCCAAGTCCGGCTCCATAGCAGTTGCAATTGCGGAGAGATATCGTAAACGGCAAACTGTGAGCCGCTGCGTGACGAGCGCAATTGCTGATCTCCGGGCGCCAACTCGAGGGGATAGTAAACGGTAAACCGCGCCCGTTCCGGGTCGTAATCCACCTGGATGCGATCCTGCTGCCGCCATTTCCGGAACTGTTCCATTGCCGCCGTCGGCAGGACTTCGGAAACCCGCCGCCCGATCAACTCGAAGCGGGTGGCAAGCATGATGACTCCATGGTCATCCGCAGCCAGAAGAATCTCGTAGTCAGTGTCCAGACCCTGTCTTGTCAGCGCCTTCTCCGCCCCTTTCAGGTCGGCCACGCCGAAATGCTGATTCAGCGATTGCTGCAGCGACGCCATGTCGCGGACCACGGACTCGCGTTTGGATTCGATCAGCGACCTCTTGTCGTGCCGGTACTCGAAAGCAGCGATGATGGCGGTGAGCAGGACCAGTGTCAGCAAAAACAGCAGCACCAGCCAAACCCTCAGCGACCATTCGCGTGTGGATTTCAATGGATCTCTTCCGGCAGGAATTGAGGCGAGGCGAAATTCTCCAGATCGATCGCTTTCGATAACATGCCGCGGGAACGCATATAGGCGCCCAGCTTACGCGCCATCACTTCGAGCGGCGCTGGTTCCGAACCCAGAATCGAGCGATTTTCCGCCAGGCTCAAAATATCGACTCCGTTCAGGCTACCGTCGAATTGCCCGGCCGAGACATGCTCGCGCGCCGCCATGCGCCGCAGCGCATCGTCGCGGTTTTCCTCGAAATATTTGCGCGCCGCGAAATAGCCCGCCACCAGGTCCCGCAACCCGCGCGGACGGGATTCGGCCACTGCCACGGGCGTGACGAGAATATCCACGATACGATGCGGTATATGGCTGCTGTCCCACAGCAACTGTGCGCCATTTTCCAGTAACAGTGTCTTCGAAGGTTCGAACGTGACGATGGCGTCGCGTGCCTTGTAACACTCGATTCTCGAGTACCTGCCGCAGTCGACAAGCTGAATATCGCTAAGGGTCAGATTGGCGGCGTCGAGCGCACTTTGCAACATGAGACCGCCAACCGCTAATCTCTCGGCGGCCACCCGGCGCCCGCGAAGCTGCGCCAGGGAGGTTATACCGGGTTTGGCGACAACCGCGTCGCCGCCGTTGGAATAGTCAAAAACCATGATGGCCCTGAGCCTGAAGCCGTCCGCCATCAGGCTCAGCGCCTCGTCAAGGGTCAGCGCGGCAACCTCGAGCCTGCCGCTGCGAAGGGCTTCCATGGCGTCGGTGGCGGTCGGTAGTTCAACCACCCTGACCTGCGTGCCGTCGTAATAGCCCAGATCGCGCGCGACATACAGGGTCTCGTAGCCCGGCCACACATCGGTACTGACCCGCAGCACTCGTTCCTCGGCAGACCCGCAGGCCGCCAGGGCCAGCAGCATGCAAACGGCGCCTAACGCGACATAATGCCGCCCGGGTCTTTCCGGAAACATCCCCCCCCTGATCCTGTCCCTGGCGTTGCGCATGTCTGTCGCCCATTTAAACGAGCAAGTGGCTCCCCAAACACCTTGACTGCCGGTGCAATCAGTAACTCCATACAGCGCGGCCGGCGCGGAGCCATTCGGGCACCAGGACATTCTTTACCAAATACTTTTGATTCGCAACCACCGTCGATTCCGGGGTCGGAAATCGCGGCGTTTTCGCCGCCGCGGAACGGTGGTCAGCTGACGTGGCGCGGCCGGCGAACGCGGTCAATTTTGAAACACAGAACCCGGCCGAGTGTATTCCCAGGTTTTCATTGGGCCCCGGCCATGCGGCCGGGGCCCCTTGTTGGTTATCGTGATCCGATCTACTTCGCCTGGCCGTAGTCACTCAAATCCGGGCGATAGCGGAGCATCCAATCGTCACCGGACTTGAAGGTCTGGCCCCATTTCGCAAAGAACGCTTTCGCCTCGTCCTCACCCATGGCCTGGTTCATCACCGTCATGAAATTCGGCTCCTTGGGCGCCATGTCGGCAAAGTTCTTATGCGGACTGACCAGCAAGACCTCGTTTCCATGTCCACCGGAGACGACATAAACGAACGCGTAATGGTTTTTCCAACCGCTCTTCTTGAGGATACCGTCGATCTTCTTGAGACCTTGGTAAAACTCACTTTGACTGCCTGGCCTGACATACCAGCGCGTTATCTGGAAGTACTTATACCCGTCCATGCTCTCCGGCCACATACCCAGATCCATTTCGGTGCGGGTGATCGAAACATCCAGATCGGCGATGTGCGGCTGCACTTCCTTGGCAAACTTCGCGGCCGCGGCTTTGCCCCAGTCCGTCTCCATATCCGCGGCATCCAGGTCTTCCCAGTTGTGGCTGCCGCTGCGGGCGATATAGGTGCCGGTATCGGGGCCGGTCATGACCTCGTACCAATTCCAGTGCCAGGCGCCCTTCTTGTCGCCCATGTAGTGGTGATAGTCGGTGATGGCCTCTTCCAACGCCTTTGCCTGACCGTCCCTGGCCGTGATGTGAGCAACCTGCGCAATCCCGTCATCTTCCTGCTTATCCTGTGCAGTTACCGGTAAAGCGACCATGTAGATGGCGATTGCCAAAATCGCGATCAAGGCTTTGTTAATCTGCATTTTCATTAATCTCCCATTTGTAAGACAAAAAAGTCCACCCGGCCGAAGCGGCCTTAACTGGACTGTACCTCTAGTATAGGTGGCTTTAGCGATATTGCTGGAAGCGCCGGAATTCCGGCGGCGAGTTCACCCTGGCAACCGCCGCGGCATCAGCTGCCGTGGGCGACAAAACGGACCTTGAGCGTGAATATCGAGGTTTCGCCGACAATGCCGGGCGATTCCATTACCCCGACTGATATGTCGTGTTCCTGCACCAGGGGTTCCTCATCCGGCCCCGGGCACTCCATGCTGAAGTCGAGCGTCGTCTCGCCGACATCGTTTCTGAACAAGTCGACCTCTGTCGCTTCGAGCCGCGTTTTGATCAGGAGCTTTTTGCCGGCTTCCCCCGCCGGGATTTCGACGGCCTCTGGCGGACCTGGCGGCACCTGTGTCGTGCCGCTCGGCAATGAATGCTTGGCCACCTCGATTCTGCCGCTGCCCCTGAGGCCTTCGTTGAAAACCTTGGCTTCGATCCAGTATCGCCATTCCTCGCCAATCGGGCCTTCATGGCTCTCCTGCAATACCGAAAAGATTACCCTGCCTGCCATGCTTTCCTCCGTTTCTGCGGTCGTATCCACCTCGGCACCCCTGCCACGGCACCCGTGCCGTCAGCCTAAGGGGTCGACCTCGTTGTTGCCGCGCCGACGATAGCACAGACTGCGCCGCGACGGATAATCGGCCAGCAACAGACCTTGACCCAACCCGCCCCGGCAAACCTCCCAGATTCACCGGTCAAGCATTGCGGTTACACTATCAGGATGCAAAAAGACCTCGAAAGGTTACTTGCCACGACACCGCCGGCATGCACACCCGGGGAAGCCGAGGATATCGCTGCGGAGTATTTTGGCAAGCATGCCAGGGCCAGGTCGCTGAGCAGCGAACGCGATCAGAATTTTCGCCTCGAGGCCGGAACTGGCGAGCGCTTCGTTCTCAAGATCTCCAACCACGCGGAGCGGGCCGAGGTCGTCGAATTTCAAAACCGCGCGCTCATACACATCAGGCAACGGGACGCATCGCTGCCCGTGCCCAATATCATCGCCGGGCGTGACGGGCGGCTGCAGTTTGAGGTATCGCTGCACGAGCGGGTCCACATCGTCAGGCTGATGAGCTGGCTGGACGGGCGGGTTCTTTACGATGCCGCGCTGGGACCGGAACAGGCCGCGCGCCTCGCCGGGCGGCTGGGCGGGTTGTTGGCGCGCCTCGGACTCGCCTTACGCGACTTCGATCACCCCGGCTCCAACCCGCGCTTGTTGTGGGACATGAAAAACGCCGCCGCGCTCGGGGAGCTGCTGGACTGCATCACCGAAACCAGCCTGCGCGCCTCGATCGAACGCGTGTTGCAGGACTTCAGCGCGCTGCTGCCAACGCTGGAATCCGTCAGGAGCCAGGTTATCCATAACGATATGAACCCGGACAACGTGTTGCTGTCCAGGCAGGATCCGACCCGTATTTGCGGGATCATCGATTTTGGCGACATGGTCAAATCGCCGGGTGTCATCGACGTCGCCGTCGCGGCAGCCTACCAGCTGGCGGGCGACGATGACCCATTGGCGGGGGCCCTGCCGCTGATTGCCGGGTATCACGCGGTCAGGCCCTTACGGCCGCTGGAAATAGAACTGCTGCTGGATTTGATGCGGACGCGACTGGCCTCCTCCATTCTCATCATGTCCTGGCGAATGCGGCAGTTTCCGCAAAACCGCGACTACCTGATGCGAAGCCAGGCCGGCTTCAGGCGACACCTGGCCGGCCTCGAGGGCGTGGATGGCGGGCTGGCCGCCGCCCGTATCGAGGCTGCCTGCAGCCGGGCTTTGCAGGCCAAAGCCTGAACGGGCTCTGGATATTCGACCCCGTATCTGGTACAACGCCCCGGTCACTCTCCCACGCAACAGGATTAAAAAGGTAAAGCAACGATGACGGGTCCCAAAATGAGGTCGTTCTGGGTGGATTTTCCAGTGTCCACCGAACAATATTCCAAGCTGCAACTGCGATGGCGCCGCCGGCTCAATTACTATGAAATTCAGAACCCGCCGCCCGCTCTGAACCTGCTCTCCTTTTGCACTTTCGGCGGCGACGACTACGAAGTCATCAGTCTCGAAGTGCGCGGGGATGTCGATACCTACTACCAGGTGCTTGAAACGATGAAAACCTGGATACCGGAAACGCTCGGATCCTGATCACAAACCGTAGTCTGCAAATTTTTCCAGCACCCGCGCCATCTCCGCGGCGTCGAGCGTCTTCGGTTCGCTGATCGCCAGCGCGCGGCAATAAACGCCGGCCAGGTGCTCGATCAGCCGCGCCAGCGCCAGCACGCGTTCGAGGTCCTTCTCGAAGCAGGTCAGACCGTGGTGAGCCATCAGGCAGGCCTTGCGGCCCTCGAGCGCCTCCAGCACACTGGCCGTGAGTTCCTCCGTTCCGAAGGTCGCATAGCGGGCGCAGCGGATATTCTCGCCGCCGGCCGCGGCGACCATGTAATGAAAGGCGGGAAGGCCCCTGCCGAGGCAGGCCAGCGCCGTGCAAAACGGCGGGTGGGCGTGCAGCACCGAGCCTGCGGTCCGGTCGTGGCGATAAATCGCCGCGTGAAAACGCCATTCACTCGACGGCCGCAAACGACCGCGGGCGGTGCCGTCGAAATCCATGCTGACGATGTCGGCGGCCTTGATCTCGGTGTAGGGCATCGCCGAAGGCGTGATCAACATGCCCGATCCGCAACGCACGCTCAGGTTACCGGCGGTGCCTTCATTGAGGCCGCCATCGTTCATGGCGCGCGCAGTTTCCAACAATTGTTCGCGTAATCGCGCACTCATGCCATCGCCTCCCTGAATTCCGGATACAGCCCCAACAGGCCCGCCTCGCTGGCCGCGCAGACGCCGCGCTCGGTAATCAGTCCGGTGACCAGGCGCGCCGGCGTGACGTCGAAGGCGTAGTTGCGGGCGCTGGCGCCGTCCGGTGTCACCTGCACGGTCTCGATCCGGCCGCGGGAGTTTCTGCCCGTCACGTGCGTGACCTCGTCCTCGGCCCGCTGCTCGATCGGGATATGGCGAAGGCCCCGGGTCAGCTGCCAATCGATGGTCGGGCCGGGCAGCGCCACGTAAAAAGGCACCCGGTTGTCCGTGGCCGCCAAGGCCTTGAGATAGGTCCCGATCTTGTTGCAGACATCGCCGTTGCGGCTGGTACGATCCGTGCCGGTAATGCACAGGTCGACCATGCCGTGCTGCATCAGGTGACCGCCGGCATTGTCGACGATGACATCGTGCGGAACGCCGTGGGCGCCGAGTTCCCAGGCGGTCAGCGCCGCACCCTGGTTGCGCGGGCGCGTCTCGTCGACCCACACGTGCACCGGGATGCCCGTATCGTACGCGCGGTATATCGGCGCCAGCGCCGTGCCCCAGTCCACGGTCGCCAGCCAGCCCGCGTTGCAGTGGGTCAGGATATGCACCGGTTCCGCACCGCCGGACCTGGCCTGCCACGCTTCACGAATGAGCGCCAGCCCGTGCGCGCCGATGGACTCGTTGATCGCGACGTCCTCGTCGCTGATCTCGCCGGCGAGCGCGTACGCGGCCGCCGCCCTGTCCGCCTGCGGCAAGCGGTGCAGGGCTTCGTGCATCCGTTGCAGCGCCCAGCGGAGGTTGACCGCGGTCGGCCGGGTATCCAGCAGGCTCGCACAGGCTTCATCGAGGCTTTCGTCGCCGGCATCACCGCGCAGCGCCAGCGCCACGCCGTAGGCCGCGGTGGCGCCGATCAGCGGCGCACCGCGCACGCGCATGGAGCGGATCGCCTCGGCGGCGTCCCGGACGTCTTCGAGCGAGCGGGTAACGAAGTCGTGCGGCAGCCGCGTCTGGTCGATGATCCCAACCGACCGGCCATCCGCCTCTAACCATATGGAGCGGTAATGCGCGCCATCGACATTCATCGGCAAATAATAACCGATCACGCTCCCGCGCGAAGGACCTGGACCTGAAGAACGGCGTCGGCGCGCAAATATGCGGCTGCGATGCCGCTGCCGGCTTGCGCCGGGGCGGGGTTTTCTTTAACTTGTGAAGCCGCCCCGGCGCGCAGGAATCCAGCCCCGGCCGGCCGCGCTCCGGCGGCCTTACATTCAGCGGACATTGACGCATGCGAGTACGCATCCACGAACTCTTCGAAACCTTCCTCGGCGCACACGCGGCCGAACCCGAGGTTTCGCTGGTCCATTCGCTGGCCGAGCCGCCCAGCCTGGGGCAATTCCTCGATGATCTCGACCCGGGGCTGAGCCTGGACTGGTCGGGACAATCCTTCATGGGTCTGCCGTCATTGCGTGAAAAGGTCGTAGAACGCTGGGGTTATGGGCCGGTCTGCACGGCCGACGACGTACTGATCACGGCCGGCACGGCGGAAGCCAACTTCCTCGCCATCAACAACCTGGTGGGGCCGGGCGACGAAATGATCGTGGACGTGCCGGGCTGGCCGCAGCCGCTGGTTCTCGCCGAAGCGCTCGGGGCAAAGGTCCGGAAGCTGGAGCGTGACGAAGCCCGGGGCTGGATGTTTGATTTCGGGCAACTGCAGGACCTGGTCAACGCGAACACGAAGCTGATATTCATCTGCAACCCCAATAATCCGACCGGGCACGTGCTTGATCGGGACGCCCTGCAGCGGCTGGTCGGGATGGCCGACCGGGTTGGCGCCTGGGTGCTTACCGACGAGGTCTACCGGGGCATGGAGTGGGACGGCGAGGACACGCCCCGCGTCGCCAGCCTCTACGAGCGGGGCATCAGTACCGGCAGCGTGTCCAAGGTGCTGGGGCTGCAAGGCCTGCGGACGGGCTGGATGGTCTGCCGCGAGCACCAGCTGCTCACCGATTGCATGGTGCTGCGTGAGGACAGCAGCGAGATCATGAACGTCATGGGCGAGGCCATCGCCGACATCGCCCTCGAGGCGGACCGCTTTGCAGCGGCGGTGGATCAGGCCAGGCAGGCGGGACAGCGCAACCTCGAGCTGATTCACCGCTTCATCCTGGACCAGCCCGGGCTTTCCTGGGAGCGGCCGCGGGCAGGCTTGATCGGGTTCTGCAAAACCGACCTCGGCATGGATGCGAAGAAATTGTCCCGGCAGCTATTGGGTTCGCCGTACCGGACATTCGTCATGCCCGGGAGCGCCTACGGCTACCCGAACCATGTCAGGCTCGGTGCGGGCGGTGGCCAGGAGCAGGAAGTCGCCGAGGGGTTGCGGCGGCTGGCGCAATTCCTGGAAAACGCCCGACGGTGAATTGCATCAGCGCAGGTACTAAAGGATGTGTTGCAACGACACGCAGCCGCTGGCAGTTTACTTCGGGCGACCTGGAAGCGCCGCATGGGCGTTCCGTTCGGGGGCATCATGGCCGGGACGGTGGTTGTGGGTGGGCGGGACCGTGCATCCGTCGGGAACGGATGCCGAGCGGCCCCGGAAGGCTTGAGCGTGTCCCGCCAACAGACAACCGCCAGCCATTCGATAAAGACATGCGATTTCAAAGCGATGAATCCGTCATACGTGCCGATCGGACAGGTATGCAACACGCTTGAAAAGTGACTGCCAGAGGGAGGAAACTGACATGCTCAAGGTCGATCTGCGTTCGGATACGTTTACCTTGCCGGACTCCGGCATGCGCAAGGCCATCTTCGAGGCCGAAGTCGGCAACTCCGGCTATGGCGAGGACCCTTCGGTCACCCGTCTGGAAACGGAGGTCGCCCGGTACTTTGGCGCGCAGGCAGCCGTTTTCCTGCCCTCGGCGACGATGGCCGGCCAGATCGCGATCCACGTCTGGTGCGACCCGGGCGACGTGGTCCTGATCGAGGAGTACGGCCACAACTATTATTTCGAAACGGGCTCGATGGCCCTGATCTCCGGCGCGCAGGCGCGCCCGCTCAAGGGCGCGGGAGGCATCCTCTCGGCGCAGACACTCGACGCGGCGATCGTGCACCCGGAAAACCCGCACGCGCGCACCGCGCTGATGGTGCTGGAGAACACCTCGAACTTCGGCGGCGGCCGGGTCTACCCCTTGGCGACACTGGAGCACATTTTCGTGCTCGGAGACGAGCGCGGCCTGCCGGTCCACGTCGACGGTGCGCGTATCTGGAACGCCATCGTCGCCAGCGGCAGCGAGCCGGCGGCGCTGATGCCGCCGCGGGGGTCGATGTCGGTCTGTTTTTCCAAGGGCCTCGGTGCACCGATGGGGGCCCTGCTGCTGGGTACATCCGACTTCATTGACGAAGCCCGCCGCGTGCAGTGCATGCTCGGCGGCGTCATGCGGCAGGTCGGCTTCATGGCGGCCGCCGCCCTCTATGGTTTCCGCAACAACCTGGCAAGGCTGGCGCAGGACCACGCCAACTGCAGGTTCATGGCGGAACAACTCGCCGGCCACCCGGCGCTCGAACTCGACCCGCACAGTGTCCAAACCAACATTCTTTACTTCACCGTCAAGGCCGGCGCCGCACGTGCCGCTGCGCTGATCGGGGCCTTGTCGGCCGCGGGCGTCGCCGCCTTGCGCCTGGGACCGCTGGTGCGGCTGGTCACCTCTCTGAACGTCACGCGCGATGACTGCGAATATGCGGTCGACGCCATAAGGAGCACGCTGAAATGAACACCACGAGCAAGCCGTCGGCACAGCGGACTCACCGCGTCGAGGTCTGGCGGGTCAACGCTTTTACCGCCACCCCGTTCAAAGGCAACCCGGCCGGCGTCGTCGCGGACGGCGACGGGCTCAGCGAGGAGGCGATGCTCGCCATCGCCGGGGAACTCAACGACATTTCCGAAACGGTGTTCATCTGCCGGCCGGACGACCCCGGCGCCGAACTGCGCCTGCGCTACTTCACGACCACGATGGAGGTGGACCTGTGCGGGCACGCGACCGTCTCGGCGCTGTTCACGCTGGGCTGGCTCGGGCGCCTGCGCGGCGACAATGAAACGAGGACGGTGCGTGTGCAAACCAACGTGGGTGTACTCGAACTGGGTTTGCAGTTCGCGGCCGGAGAACCGGCGTGGGCGAGCATGCAGCAATTACCCCCGCAAACCGCAGCGGCGCCCGGTGCGGAGCACGCCCCGGCCATACTGGGCTTGCCCGAATCCGCGTTGTCGACCCGCTTCGATACCGGCTGTGCCTACGCCGGTTTGTGGGCCTGTTTCGTACCGCTCGAGGACGTATCCTGGCTGCGCCGTATCCGCGTGGATTCCGAGCGCATAGAGGAAGTATGGCCGGACAACCCCGAGCTCTCCGGCATCTACCCGTTCGCCTTCGTTGACGAGAAGACGACACAGGGCCGCTTTTTCTCCCCGCCCAAATACGGCATCGTCGAAGATCCGGTCACCGGCACCGCCTGCGGCGCCCTCGGCGGCTACCTGCTGTCGCGGGGCGGCATGCCCGCGGACGGCGAGCTGGTCGCCCGCCAGGGCTTCGAGATGGGCCGCGGAGGCCTGGCCCGCGTCAGCCGCAACGCCAACGGCAACATGCAGATACGTGGCCAGGCGGTGCCGATATTCAGGGGCGAACTGCTGGCATAGGGCGCGGCGGGATCCGCGTTTGCTCCCGCACCCGCCACCGGGCCGCGAACGCCGGCAATCGCGATCTGCAGTCGTCAGATCGGGTAAGATCTTACGCTGTGACCAATACCGAACCGTGACTTGCGGGACCCGCGGCACGCGCCGTGAGACCGTATCCTGTGGACTGCGGCAAAGGAATACTCGAATGCGAACGATCCAATTTCACGGAACACTGTTGTTGCTGTGCGCGTTGCTGTTGGGATGCCTTGCCCCGGCCCTGGCAGCAGAAGACAGCCCGCGCGACCTGGCGCCGGGCCTGATCGTGCCGGAGGCGGCCCGCCCTGGTCCGAACTTCAATGCCCGGGCCGCGACCCAGGCGTACATCGATCTTCTGACGCCGGAACAGCGCGCGCAATCGGACGCCTATTTCGAGGGCGGCTACTGGATCGGCTTGTGGGACATGCTGGTAACGGCCGCGGTCGCGGCCCTGCTTTTATTCAGCGGCGCATCGCGCAAGCTGCGTGACTGGGCGGGGAAAGTCGGGCGCCGGCCTTTCCTGCACACGGCCGTCTACGCCCTGATGTTCATCGTCGCGGTGTACCTTCTGACCTTGCCCTGGATGGTTTACACGGGATTCTTTCGTGAGCATCAATACGGCCTTGCGACGCAGGCCTTTCCCGCCTGGTTGGGCGACAGCCTGAAGGAACTCGGCGTAAACCTCGTCATCGGGGCGCCCGCGATCGCACTGCTGTACACCGCCGTGCGCCGCGCCGGCGCCGCCTGGTGGGCCTGGGCCGGCGCCATTACGGTCGCACTCCTGCTCTTCGTCGCAATGATCGCACCGGTGTTCATTACGCCGCTTTTCAATACCTACAAGCCCCTGGCGGAAGGCCCGCTGCGTGACTCGCTACTGTCGCTGGCGCGCGCCTACCGCATCCCCGCCGATAACGTCTATGTCTTCGATGCGTCCAGGCAAACCACCCGCATCAGCGCCAATGTCTCGGGGATGTTCGGCACGACGCGAATTTCGCTCAACGACAACCTGCTCAATGGCACTTCCGCGCCGGAAATTCGCGCGGTCATGGGCCACGAGATGGGCCACTACCTGCTCAATCACGGTGTCCGCCTGGTCATCTACATCGGTTTGGTGTTGACCCTCGGGTTTTTGTTCCTGCACCTTGGTTTCGAGGCCGCGGCGCGGCGCTTCGGCGCGCGCTGGGGTGTAACCGGGCGCACAGACCCGGCCGGCTTGCCGCTGGCCATGGCGCTGCTCGCCGTCTACCTGACGCTGACGCAACCGGTGCTCAATTCCATTACCCGCTCGGCCGAGGCCGAAGCCGACCGGTTTGGCCTGGCCGCCGCTGCCGAGCCCTACGGGTTCGCGACCGCGGCGATGCGGCTTTCGACTTACCGCAAGATTCACCCCGGAAAATGGGAAGAAGTCATTTTCTACGATCACCCAAGCGGATATGACCGCGTTTTCGGGGCGATGACCTGGCTCAAGGAACATCAGGACGACCCGCGCCTCGCGGCGGAAGCGGCGCAAGCACGTCGCGGCGCCGCGCCCTGAGGCCGAGCCTGTCTCGATCCCGATGCCGACCAGAAGCGGCCAACGGGGTATTGCCGGCGGCGCCCGCGGTGGCGGCGGCCGGCGGCCGCGGAAGACCGGTTATTCGTGATGCCCGTCCGGACCGTGCACGTGACCGTGCCGGGTTTCCTCTTCGCTGGCGTCCCGAATCGCGGTGATTTCCACGTCGAACGTCAGGGTTTCGCCGGCCAACGGATGGTTGCCGTCCACGTCGACGTTGAAGCGGCCCACCTTCAGCACCCGCACCTGCACTGGGCCCTGCCGGGTTTGCAGGTTCAGGATCTGGCCCGGCCTGATTTTGCCATGGCCCTTGAGGTGCTTGAGGGCAAGCCGCTGCACGTTGTTTTCGTTGCGCTCGCCGTAGGCGTCCCCGGGCGCCACCGTAACGGCGAACTTGTCGCTGACCGTGTGCCCCGCCATGGCCTTTTCCAGGCCCGGGATGATGTTGTTGGCGCCGTGCAGATAATTCATCGGCTCGCGCTCGCGTGACGACTCCAGTTCCTGCCCCGCTGCATTGGTCAGCGTGTAGTGGAAGCTAACGACCTTGTCTTTTTCAACGATCATGTAAATTCCCGTCCGCCGCCGAATCAGCGCCTGTGGCCGATTATACTAACCGGTGTTTGCCAGGGGTGCATTCTTCCCTAGCCTGCGCTATGGTTTGAGTAAGGATGAGCCACCCCGCGGAGGCTGTTGCAATCAATTGAGGATGACCACGATGCGCAATGTATGCCTGCTCTTGGCGCTTGCCGTGCCGGCGTCGTCCGCATGGGCGCAGATGCCGAGCGGGGAAGCGGTCGCGGCGCCTGAGGTCATCGCCAGCCCGGTCGTCGAGAACCCGCTGACCGTTACCATCAACGAATGGCCCGTACCCTGGAAGGACAGCCGCCCGCGGGACCCCGACGTGGCGCCCGACGGCATGATCTGGCTGGTGGGCCAGGGCGATGACTACGTGGCCCGCTTCGATCCCGCCAGCAAGGAATTCCTGCGCAAGGACCTGCCGCCCGGCACCGGGCCGCACAACGTGATCGTCGACCGCAACGGCGCTTTGTGGATCGCCGGCAACCGCCAGGCATTCATCGGCCGCATGAACCCGGTCACCGGTGAACTGGCGCGTTATCCGATGCCGGACGATTCCGCCAAAGACCCGCACACGCTGGCATTCGCCGGCCGCGACTACATCTGGTTTACGCTGCAATGGAGTAACGCCGTCGGGCGCCTCAACAAGCGCAGCGGTCATATCGACCTCGTACCCGTTCCCATCGAGAAGGCCAGGCCCTACGGCATCAAGGTCGATGCAAAGGGCCACCCGTGGATCGCATTGCTCGGCACCAACGCCCTGGCCACCGTCGACCCCGAGACGCTGCATTTGACCGTCATCGCCACGCCGAGGCAGGGCGCACGGCTGCGACGGCTGGTCATCGCGCGCGACGACAAGGTCTGGTACGGCGATTACGCGCAAGGGGTCCTGGGCAGTTATGACCCGCACAGTGGAGAGTTTCGCGAATGGAAAACGCCCAGCAAGCGTTCGGGGCCGTACGCGATGGCGCTCGACGGCGACGGCCGGATCTGGTTCGTGGAAACCTGGCCGTCCCCCAACCGCCTGGTCGGATTCGACCCGGCCAGCGAGACCATGTTCAGCATAACGCCGATCCCGAGCGGCGGCGGCACGGTCAGGAACATGGTCTACGACCGCAACCGCAACAGTCTCTGGTTCGGGACCGACAGCAATAACCTGGCGCAGGCGATATTGCCCCCGCCGTAGCCGCCCGGCCGAAGTTACGTCATGCACCAATTGAGGGTACAACCATGAGCGTCAAGTTCAGCGTTGCCATGCAGGGCAGTTACCCCGTCAGGGATTACATTACCAAGGCACAGAAGATCGAGGCCTATGGCTTCGACGAGATACACGTCTACGACGACCTGATGTTCAAACCGACCTGGCCGATCCTGACGCTGATCGGTGAACACACGGAGCGGGTCAAGGTCGGGCCGGGAATCGTCACGCCGCAAATCGTCCACCCCTGCTACCACGCCGGCAACCTGGCGGAACTGGACGAACTGACCGGCGGCCGCGCCGTCCTGGGTATCGCCAGGGGCGCATTTTTCGAATTCCTCGGTATCGAGAAGCAGGACAAGCCGATCACGATGGTGCGCGAGGCGATCCAGATCATCCGGCGTCTGCTGGCCGGTGACCGCAGCCGCTTCGAAGGCGAAGTCTTCACGGTGACGGAAGAGCTTTTTTTCAGGTTCCGGCCGCTGCGCGATGACATACCGGTCTTTATCGGCACCTGGGGGCCGAAGATGTGCCAGTTGGCCGGGGAACTCGCCGACGGGGTCAAGTCGGACGGCCTGTGGAACCCGGACTACGTCAGGATACTGCGTAAAAACATCGCCATCGGCGCCGCCCGGGCCGGGCGTTCGCCGGATGACGTGGAAATCATCGCCGGGCCGCTGAGCTCGATTTCAGCCGACCGTGAGCGCGCCCGGGCCACGGCGCGCCGGGTGCTGGCGGTCTACCTGCCCTACCTGCGGCCGATGACCGATGTCGCCGGTATCAGCGAGGAGGAGATCGACCGCGTCCGCTCGGCCGCTGCAACGGGTGATTTCGAACGCGGCGCCAGCCATATTTCCGATCTGTCGGTGGCGAAGTGCTCGGTGACGGGCACGCCGGACGACGTCATCCCGCAGATAGAGGCCATGATCGCCGCCGGGGTCAATCACATCGCCTTCGGGCACTGCCTGGGCCCCGATTTCGACGAGGCGCTCGACTTGCTGGGACGCGAAGTGCTGCCGCACTTCCGCTCCTGACCGGGAAGCCGTCGCCGGCCTCCCCCGGCGGCTGCCGCCGCAGCCAACTCCGGGCGCGTAAAGCTTACTCGACCGTTATCGTGATCTTCTTCGATATCACCGGCGGTTGATGCGGCATGTGCTGGTAATCGCCGAGCAGCAATTGCAACGTGTGCTTGCCGGGCGGCAGGTTCAGCGTGGTTTCGGTCTGGCCGCCGCCGAAATGCCGGATGTGGTCGGTCTTCGGCAAGGGCGCGTCCATGGGCGGCAGCGTATCGACGTCGATCAGCAGGTGGTGGTGGCCGGTGTTGGCCTTCTGCACACCCGCCGGCGCCACCCCCATGCCGCGCAGACCGAAGCGAACGGTGAAATCGCCCTTGACCACGTCACCGTCGTGCGGGCTGATGAAATACACCTTGGCGCCTTCCGGCGAGGGCGTCGCGGCCTCGGCCAGGGAAGCGACCGCAAAGGACGCCAGCAAAAGCACCAATATTCTCGTCGTCATCTTCATTTCCTATCTCCTTGTGTGTTAACCCGTCTATTTCACCCGTATCCCGGATGATGGCGCCGGACAGGTACGACTGGACGCCGGACCGGACTGACGGTCATAGACATAGCTATGAGTCATATATGGACAAGCCGGGGCCGGGATAGGTTTCGGGCCGGGTACAAAATGCACGGCCAGGCCGCTGCGTAAACAGGCCAATTAATTCGAATGTCCCGTGTTCTCACCCTCAGGCCTGATGCCGGCTGGTGAAATATGCAGGTCGACCCAGTGGTTGACTTCATCTTGCAGCACATCCAGCGGCACCGAGCCGAGCGCGAGAATGAAGTCGTGGAACGCGCGCACGTCGAATGCCGGCCCCAGCTTTTCTTCGGCCCGGTGGCGGAGTTGCAGAATCGTGTACTCGCCCAGCTTGTAGCTGAGGGCCTGCGCGGGCCATGAAATATAGCGGTCCACCTCGGTGGTTATTTCGTGAACGGACAGGGCCGTGCTGGCCGCCAGGTAATCCTGCGCCTGCTTGCGGGTCCAGCCCTGTGCGTGGATTCCGGTGTCGATCACCAGCCGGCAGGCGCGCCACATGTCGTAGGTCAGGCGGCCGAAGTCCTGGTAAGGGGTTTCGTAAATGCCCATTTCGACACCGAGCTGTTCTGCGTAAAGCGCCCAGCCCTCACCGTACGCCGAAATATAGTCGTTACGCCGGAACGGTGGCTGCCCGGCCTGCTCCATGGCCAGCGCGCCCTGCAGGTGGTGTCCCGGGACCGCCTCGTGCAGCGTCAGGGCCGGCAAGTTGTACAGCGGCCGGCTGGGAAGGTCATAGGTATTGACCCAGTAATAACCGCCGCGCTTCGCCTTCAGCGGCGCGGAGACATAGCGGCCGGCCGTGTAGAACGGCGCGATGTTCTCCGGAACCGGGGCGATGCCGTAGGGCTGCCGCGGCAACTTGCCGAACAATTGCGGCAGGCGGCCGTCGATTCGCTTGGCAATATACGACGCCTCCGCCAGCAGTTGGTGCGGCGTCTTTGCATAGAACTGCGGGTCGGTGCGCAGGAACTGAATGAAGTCGGACAAATCGCCGCCGAAGTTCAGCTTCTTGATGATGCCTTCCATCTCTGTGCGGATCCGGCTTACTTCGGCGAGCCCGAGCTGGTGGATTTCATCCACGCTCATGTCGACCGTGGCGTAGCGGTAAATCTGTTCCCGGTAAAAGCGCTTGCCGCCCGGCAGGGCGGTGGCGGCCAGCGTGGTGCGCGCGGCCGGGAAATACTCTTTGAGGAAGAAATCCAGCAACCGCCGATAAGCGGGCACCACGCCCTCCATCACCGCGTTCCGGGCCGCCTGGCGCAGGCGTTGTTGCTGCTCCGCGCTGACGTTGTCGTTCAGCTGCAGAAACGGCCGGTAAAACGGGCTTTGCCCGGCGTTACCGACCAGCTGCTTTTTGACGGGGGCCTCGCGCCCGGCCAGTATGACCCGCGGCTGCGTCATACCCGTCCTGAGCCCCTCCCGCATCAGGCCGATATACTCGTCCATCACCGCGGGCAATGCCCTCAGGCGGTTGATGTAGTGCTCGTAGTCGGCGACCGAGGCGAGGTCCGTTTCGTCGCCCCAGCGCGCCCAGGACAGGTAAAAGCCCCAGTCGCTGTTGAACGGTATCAGGTAGGCCCGGGTTTCATAATCGGCCAGGAACTCGTGCATCTGGCGCTTGAACATGCGGTAGTCGATACACTCCTCGTGTTCGAGGCGGTCGCAGGAAATCCCGTCCAGCTGCGCCCGTATCTGTTGCCAGAACCGGTAGCGCCTCTTTTGGTCCGCGGGGGCGACGTGGGTGATTTCGTCGTCAAAGTCATGGACGCCGTTCTCGCGCGCCAGCTCCGGAAACTCGGCGAGCCGGAACGCCCACTCCCTGTCCAGCAACGCCTTGAACGCAGCGCTGTCGCCCGCGGCCCGGGCGTTAGCGGCCAACAACAGCGCCAGCATCATCGATGAGAGCATTTTCATGAGATTTTCCCAGCAGGCATTATGATCCGACCATGATCGCTCATCTTGAGTCCGGAATAAACGAGGGCTTCCGCGAACCGCGGATGCATCTTACCTGGCGCGATCGAGCCGAGCCTTGACCGCAGCGTCCGCGTTCTTCCATATCCCCGCCAACCTGGCGCGTGTTTGCGCGGCTGCTGCAGCATCCCCGCGCGCCCCCTCGGCGCGCATCAGCCCCAGCAGCGGCAGGGCTTTGCGCCGTGTGCGCTCGCCCTGGAGTCTGAAAGCGTCGGTCGCCTCGTCGTAATGTCCGCTCTCGAGCAGCAGGCCGCCGAGCAGTTCGGCCGCGGGCAGGTCGACAAACGGCGGGCCAAACGAATCCGGCATCTTCCCTTCGAGCTCGCTGGCCCTGCGCGCCAGCGCCAGCGCCCGCTTCGGGTCTTTTTCGGCGTAGGCGATCCGGGCCTGGAGTTCGAGATCCATGACCGCGAGGCGATCGAGATAGAGCAGGTCGCCGGGTGCCTGCCTGTCAGCAGCGAGGATGGCTTGCCTGAGCCGGCTACGGTTGTCGTCGAAAATGCGCAGGTGCGTTTTGGCCTGGCCCGGATGCCCTCGCGCGGCCGCGTCTAGGGCCATGACGAATTCGTAGGTCAGCGTGGGATCGAAGGCGTTTTCGCTGTTGAACGTCCATGCCGCGATGTCCCGGTCCTTGCCGCCGGTCTCGATCATGTAGCGGGCCCACATCTGGACCACCGAAGCCAATTGTGAATTGTCCGGGTCGAGATCCATGGCGTCGTCCACCTTGGCGCCCGCATCGACCGCGTCCCGATACGCTGTCCTGAGCAGGTCCGCCGCGGCCGCATAACGGCCCTGCTGCAGCAATCCGTATAAAAGCCAGAAATTGTAATGGCCCCAGTGCAGGGCCGGCTGTCCGCGGTTGTGCGCGAGCCGGTTCACGACGCGCATCGCGGCTTGGTTCGCCGCGACCACGTCGCCCCACATGCCGACGGCCAGGAAAATGTGCGAGGCCATGTGCTGGGCGTGGCCCGCGTCCGGCGCCATGGCCGCCAGTGCGCGGGCGGCGTCGAGCCCCAGCGGCGCATGGACCGGGTCATCCACCGCGTGGATCAGGTAGTGAGCCGCGCCGGGGTGCCTGGGGTTGGCGCAAAAGACGCGCTCGGAGATCGCCGCGCTGCGCATGTAGGCGGGCACGTCGCGGACGCCCTCGCTCACGCCCAGGATGGCCAGGGCGTAGAAGAGCTGAACCTCGTTGTCCTGCGGGTAGTTGGCGGTCATGGTCTGCATGTGGCGCATGTAGGCCCGGTCACGCTCAGCCTTCTCACCATCGCCGTAAAGCACATCGAGGGCCGCCAGGTAATCCTTTTCCTTTTGCGACGTGGTCCGGGACTGGCGGGCCTCTGGCGAAGGTCCCAGCTTGCCCAGAACCGCCAGGGCATCCCCTCGATCCTGCTGATCCCAGATGGGCTGGTTGTCCGTCATGGCCTCGCCCCAGTAGGCCATCGCGAAACCGGGGTCCAGCGCCCGCGCCTGCCGGAATTTCTCCCGCGCCAGCGGGTACTCGAACAGGTGCAGGTAGAGCATGCCCTCGACAAAGGCCCGCTGCGCCGCTTTCGACTTCGTGGTGGTGGGAAAACTGATGTGGCCCAGCGCGACCTTGTCCGTACCCGGCCCGGCGGTCTCGTGTTCTTCACCCTGGTGCGCATTCGCGGTCAGTGGCAGGCAGGCCAACATCAGGGAGAGGTAAAAGACGGCCGTCCTTGGCTGCGTGGTTTGTGTCATCTTCCATCCTTGCGCAAGCTTCTGCGAAATCTTGTCCGTGCTTGCGTACCAAAATACTTTAGCACAGCCGGTTTGCAGCAGTATCAGGGCAGTTTCGGCTACCGTGGATATGCGAATCAGTCAATGACGCGTTAGCCGTAAATTCCAGCAAAGTCTGTAATAAAGGGTGAATTTCAATCGTACGCAACCGCTGGCCATTCAGTTCGCGTACCCGAGCCAGCGGCCCTGCGGGCTGCCCGCCCTGGCGCCCCGTTCGAACGGGGCCGGCCTCACAGGGCGTCCTGCCCTGGGCGGCCTGTCATGGGCATCCCGCCCATGACACCCCTGAACGAAACGCCGGTGCGGCGCTTCCAGGTCACCCGAACTGAATGTACAGCGGCTGCTTGCTTCGGTTCGGGCGATGAATCTCGCATGTTGGCTGAAGGGGATGGCGGTTGTCTGTGTTCGGGACCGTGCATCCGTTGGGAACGGATGCCGAGCGCCCATGGACGGCTTGAGCGTGTCCCGTAGACAGGCAACCGTTGTCCCCCTGAAACGAACAAATGTATTAACGAGATAAGGCGATATCCCAGCAAGTGCAGCCGGTATAAACCCTCGCTGAAATTTATTTCTAGGTAACGATGAAGCCTCGCCAGTACGGGTCGTCACCGGGGTCGACGGTAATCGTGTTATCGCCGTAAATCCGGGCCCAGCCCTCGATCGACGGGACGATGGCGTCGTGTTGCCCCACTTTCGTCAGGGCTTCGACCCGGCCGGTGAACTGGCTGCCGATGTAGCTCTCGTGCACGAAAGAATCGCCCTCGTGCAGCCTGCCGCGCGCGACCAACTGGGCCATGCGCGCCGAGGTTCCCGTGCCGCAGGGCGAGCGGTCGATGGCCTGGTCGCCGTAAAATACGGCGTTGCGGGCGTCGGAACCGGGCCGTTGCGGGCGGCCGGTCCATTCGATATGCGTCAATGACGAGATGCGCTCGTCTTCGGGATGGACAAAGCGGTGGGACGCGTTCAGACGCTCCCGCAGCAGCGGGCTGATGCGCAGGATGTCGCTGGCCGCAAGATCGGCCAGGTCGCGGTAGTTCGGTTGTGGATCGACGATGGCGTAGAAGGCGCCGCCGTAACCCACGTCGACACGGAGCGGCCCGCCCAGTTCCGGACAGTCGACGGCGAGGTCCCTGGCGTGCAGGTAGGACGGCACGTTGACCAGTTTGACGGACTTGACCTTGCCGTCCTTTTCCGTGTAGCTGGCGACCACCCTGCCGGCCGGGGTTTCCAGGTGCAGCTCACCGTCGATACGGGGTGTGACCAGGCCCCTTTCTATCGCGACCGTGACCGTGCCGATGGTGCCGTGCCCGCACATGGCGAGGCAGCCGGAGGTTTCGATGTAGAGTACGCCCACGTCGCAGTCTTCGCGCCGGCTCGGATACAGCATGCTGCCGGACATCATCGCGTGGCCGCGCGGCTCGAACATCAGGGCCGTGCGCATCCAGTCGAATTCATGCACAAAGTGTTCGCGCTTGTCGAGCATGGTCGCGCCTTCCAGTTGCGGTGCGCCGCTGACCACGACGCGCACCGGGTTGCCGCAGGTGTGCGCGTCAATGCACTGGAACGTCCTGGCGGCGGGTTTTTTCATGGCCTTTGAAACCTCTCGAAGCGGTACGGGGCGAGATCGACCGAAGGCTTTCCAGCGCAAACCATGTCAGCGATGATGCGCCCGCTGGTCGGGCCCTGGGTCAAACCGTAGTGACCGTGACCGAAGGCATAGAACACGTTGCGGTGCCGCGGCGAGGGCGACAGCACGGGCACGGAATCAGCCATCATCGGGCGCTGGCCCATCCACTGCGTGGCGCCAGCGGTCTGCAGACCGTCGAGGTAGCGGCGCGCCTGTTCCAGCAGGGCATCCGCCCGCCGGTAGTCCGGTGCCGCATCCAGCGCCGCGAACTCGGCGGTGCCCGCGACTCTCAGGCCGTCGGCCAGCGGCGTCATCACGAACATACGGCTCATCGACATGAGCGGGCCGTCGAGACTGACACCGGGGTCCGCGAGCTGGCTGTGATAGCCCCGCTTGGCGATCATCGGCGCCGGGTAGTCCAGTTGCTGGGCGAGCTTGTTTGACCAGGCGCCGGCCGCCACGACCAGGGTGTCTGCCCGCAGTTGGCGCCCCGATTCGGTTTGCAGGCTCACGCCGGACGCCGAGGCGGTCACGCGGGTAACCTGGTCCTGCAGCCAGGCGGTCCCGTCCGCAAAGCTGGCCCCGGCAATGCGCTGCGTCACTTTCCCCGGGTCCAGCAGGTAATGCCAATCCGGTGCCATCAGCGCGACACCGCCGTGAAGTTTCAGCGCGGGCACCCTGCGCTTCAGTTCTGCCGCTGTCAGCCGTTGTTTGGAAAACCCGTGGCGGGCGCACAAGTCGTGCTGCCACTGGTCCCGGTGATATTCCGCCTCGGTGTCGTAAAGTTGGATCGCGCCGCTGGCGCGTTTCAGCTGGGCCGCTCCGATGCTGCCGAGAATGGCATCGTAATCCGCGAAAACACTGCGCATCAGTTGCGTTTGTGCGCTGGCCGCGGCCTCGACGCGCTCCATGTTGCCGGCACGCCAGAACTTCCAGAACCAGGGAACCAGCGCCGGGAAGTCGCGCCAGCGGATCGTCATCGGGCCCAGCGGGTCGAACAGCCAGCCGGGCAGTTTCCTGATCACGCCCGGGTAGGAATACGGGATCACGCTGGAGGCCGATATGCACGCGGCATTGCCGAAACTGCAGCTCTGGCCCGGGAGTACCGGGTCGATAAGGGTCACCTCGATACCGCGGCGCTGCAGGTGCCAGGCACAGCAGGACCCGACGATGCCCGCGCCGACGACCGCACAACTCAGACCCGCGTGACCCATATCAGCAGACCTCTCAGCTTAGTGTATCCAATCCGCCCACCAGGCTCTCCAGGATTGCAATGATCTCATCCACCGCCCTGATCGCGCCAGAGCTGTTGCCGTCGCCGACCGCTTGCGCCAACGCGCCGTGCAGCTGCGCCGAACGCGGCAGGTTCAGCGTCTCCCGGTGCGAATACCACAACCGCCGGCACTGGGTTTGCATGGCGCCCAGGGCCCTGGCCAGGTAGGGATTGGCGCAGGCGGCGCCCAGCAGCCGATCCAAACGGCGGTCGAGACGGAAGAAATCGTTCAGGTCGGATCGCGCCGCCTCGAGACGCGCCGCCAGCATTTCCAGCGCCCGGCGCTGCCGCGCCGTAGCACGCTCCGCCGCCTTGACGACCATGAGCCGTTCGAGCACGCGGCGCACTTCGATCACCTGCAGCAACTCCGAGCGCCGCACCGGCGCCACCAGCAACCCCTTACGCGGCAACACCTGCAACATGCCCGCCGCGGACAGTCGCTGGATCGCCTCGCGCACCGGCGTCCGCCCGATACCCAGCTGCTCGACCAGGTCTTTCTCGCTGAGCAGCGCCCCGGGCGCCAGTTGCAGGGTCACCAGTCGCTGTTCCAGCAGTTCGTGCGCCTGCTGGGCCAGGCTCGGTTGGGTGACGGCGGCGGTGTGCGGATCGCTCACGCCGATGGCCGCGAAGCCAGTGCCCGCTCCACGATGGCCGCCACCTGTTCCGCTTCGTTTTCGCTCAGCTCGAGCCGCGGCGGCCGCACGCGGGCGCTGCCCACGCCCATGATCTGTTCGACCAGCTTGATTTGCTGGACGAATTTCGGCCCGACGTCTAAATGGAGCAGTGGCAGGAACCATTCGTAGAGCGCACGCGCCTGGTCCCAGCGCCCGTCCCGCATCAGTTGGTAAAGACGCACGGTTTCGCGGGGAAACGCCACCACCAATCCCGCGACCCAGCCCTGTGCACCCAGCGAAAAGCACTCGTAAGCCAGGTCATCGACGCCACAGAAGATGGCGTAACGCTCCGCGGTCAGCCGCCGGATCTCCGGGATGCGGCGGGTGTCGCCGGAGGACTCCTTGATGGCGGCAAACGCGGGGTTGGCCGCCAGGGTCCGAAAGTCTTCCGGCGCCAGGTCGGTACCGTAAGCCACCGGGTTGTTGTACAGCATGATGGGCGCATCGGCCGCTGCCGCGACCGTTTCCAAATAAGCCAGGGTCTCACGCCGGTCACTGGGATAGCGCATCGGCGGCAGCAACATGAAGCCATCGACGCCGGCTTCACGCGCGGCCGCTGCGAAGGCCTGCGCCCGGTGCGTGGCGGACTCGGCGATGCAGGCAATGACGGGCACGCGTTTGCGCACGGTCCGGACAAAGAATTCGCACAGGCGAAGTTTCTCGCAGCCGTCCAGCGCCGGGTTCTCGCCCAGTGAACCGAGGATGATGACACCGTCAACGCCGGCCGCGAGCTGAAACTCCAGGTGCTGCGCCAGCGCCTCGAAATCCAGCGTGTAGTCCGGCTTGAACTTGGTGGTCAGCGCCGGGAAGACACCGCGCCATTGCTTTGCGTCCATTGCCGCTGCCGTGAATCCTGTAATATACCTGTGATATATCAAGAATAGCACAAAAAAGCCCGGCATGCGTGCGCCGGGCTCTTTCGGGCGGGGCCGCCGGCCCTGTCGGCGCGCCGTTACTCGTGTACTGCATCGTAATTAATGGTGCTCTCAGAGGCTGCCTGTGGCTGCAATGCAAGGCGGGACTCGCAGGGAATGGCTAGTCCTTTCCAAGAGGTCCAACGCCGCAGTGCCGCCACAGGCAGCCTCCCTTTGGGCCAGTCGCAATGCGGCCATCCGCTATGTTATGTCCCCTTGGGGTAGAATAGCTACCCCGGCGGGAACATGCCTTGCGGCTAACCACTTTGCATCTGGCTGAAAGTGCCATTAATTACGATGCAGTACACTAGCGCCTGTTGATCTTGACCGAGCCGTTGACGGTATCGACACTGATACTGGCGCTGCCACCGCCGACCTTGCCGTCGAGGTCACTGCCGACAAAGCCCTTGTCCGCATCCAGACCGAAATCGTCTGCATCGATATGACCGTTGAGCGTGTCGACGCTGAAAGCCGCGTCGGTATCGGTGGGCAACAACAACACGACGCTGCCGTTGACGGTCTCGGCTTTGACCTTCTGCCGGCCCTTGCACTCGGCGAACACGGCCCTGATGCGGCCATTGACCGTCGACATTTTGGCGTCGTCAGCCAGGTCCGAAAGATCGAGATCTCCATTCACCGACTCGGCCGTCACCTCGCCCTTGACGGCACTGATCTTGACCGTGCCATTGACGGTCTCGATCGAATCCAGGTCGGTGCCCGCCGGCACGGTAATGACATAGATCACCTCGCCGTCGTCGTGTGAAAACCAATGGTTGGAGTCGGGCAAATCCGTTTCGATATCAATGGAATCGACCGTGTGGGAAATCTTGATCTTTATACCCTCGAGGTGCTTTGCGGTGTCGGCCTTCTTGGTCGCCCTGATTTCAACGGTCTTGCCGCTGCCGCCGGTAATGGTAATCGAGCCGTTGACGTTGGAGACCGAAAGATTGCCCCCGTCGGACAATGGAAAGGAGTAGTTTTCTTCTTTGCTGGCGGAGGCCTGCGCTCCGGCAGATACCAGCATAACCAGGGTAAACACAAGGGGTTTGAATGGCATAACGGCTCTCCCGCAGGTCAAGGTTCGTCGCTAATTTGACGACATTCGAGGCAGGCCGGTTTAAAAGCCGGTTCAACGTGTAAAATAATTGCCGGGCAAACACCGCGCGGTCGGGGCATGGTCAATTCAACCGGGCAAAGCGATTTCCAAATACGACCCGTTCGGCGGTCGGATAATTCGGCCGTCGCCGCGATCATCCGCGAGGTTATGACGGAGTTCGGCGCCGTTGGCTGCGGATTTTCGATCAACGACAGCGAAGTCGACGACATGTACGGCGCCTACCGGGGACGGGGTCATGCGTTCTATGTCGTTACCGTCGACGGCGCCATTCTGGGTTGTGCCGGTATTGCGCCGCTCAGCGGTGGCGCTGCCGACACGTGTGAATTGCGCAAAATGTATTTTCTGCCACAACTGCGGGGCAAGGGCGCAGGCGCAGCGCTGATGCGGCGCTGTTTGCGTGCGGCGACCGCCTGCGGATACCGCCGCTGCTACCTCGAAACCACGACCGCCATGCAGCAGGCGCGCGCGCTTTATCAGCGTTTTGGCTTTGCCGACCTGGAAAAACCAATGGGCGACACCGGTCATACCGGCTGCGGTAGCTGGATGCTGAAAACCCTGAATACAGCCGGCCCCGACTGACGCACCACTGCCGCCAAGGGGCCGCAGCGCCCCGGAACCGGCCCTTACTGCTGCCCGGCCCCGGAAACCGGGATGGCGGCGAAATCGGGAAACACCGCCCGCGGTTCGCTTTCAGCCATCATTTGCTGCCGCACCAGCGGGATCGGCGGGCCGCCGTAACTGAGAAACCGGTCGTGAAAATCATGCCAGGCCCGCTTGCCGCCGCGCGTCGCGGCCCAGTCGTCGCGCAACCGCCTGATCATCAGTTTGCCCATCGTGTAATTCAGGTAGGCCGGGTCGTAAGTGCCGCGGGCCGCCTGCTGAATGGCGGTGCCTTCCGCCTGCAGCCCCTGCTCCATGAAAAAGCGCTTGGCGTCCTCGACCGACCACCCCTGGGTATGCAGGCCGATGCTCGAGAGAAAGCGTGCGTCGCGCAGCAGGGCGTTGCTGATCTGGCCGATGCGGGTTTCGGCATCGCCGTCGCGTAAACCCGCCTCCACCATCATCTCCTCGGTGTAATGGGCCCAGCCCTCGGCGAAAGCGTAACCGACGAAGGCGCGCCCGAAAAACCAATTCGCGCGGTTGGCGTGCAGAAAGTTCAGGAAATGACCGGGCCACACTTCGTGCACGGACGTGAACAGCAGGTCGGCCTCGCCCGCGATGTAATCCTGTTGCACCTTCTCGGGCCAGGCCGGGTTGGGGGGCGAGATGTTGTAGACCGAAGGCTGGTCCTTTTCCCACGGCCCCGGGATGTTGATATAGGCAAAATTGGAACGCGCATACGGCGGCGCCTCGGCGACCTCGGCGCGTTCTCCCCCGGGGATCGTGACCAGGTCTTTCTCCACGATGAACTGGCGCAGCTCCTTGAGTTGCTCCCGCGCCGCCTCCACCGAGCCTTCCTCGGGTTTGTCGGCGGACATTTTTGCGATGCATTGTTCCACGCTGGCGCCGGCAGCGTATTCGGCGCAGGCCGCTTCTAGATTTTTCATGTTGCGCGCCAGGTCCGCGCGGCCGATGGCCTCGAGCTGGTCCAGCGGCGTGTCGACGCGCTCGGTGTCCCACAGCATCTGCCGGTACAGTTCGGGGCCGAGTGCGAAATCTTCGGTCGCGGCCGCCATGTTCGATTGCAGGTAGTCAGCCAGTTCCTGCATCGCGGCGATCGCGGCCCGGTTGGCGCTGGCGAATTCGGTCTGCAGCGCGGGGTCATCGACGGCGGCCCAGACCGCCGGTACATCGTCACGGAAGTAGGCCGCGTAACCGCCAAAGGTATCGATACCCAGTTGCAGCAGGGTTCGCGGCATCGGCATGGCCAGGTTCTCCCGGATCTGCCCAAGCGCTCGCGGGACGTTCTTAAGATAGGTGGTGAAAGCGCGCATGCGTTGCGCCGGCGGGGCGTAGTTCAGGGCAATGTACGGGCTCGGGTCCAACGAGTCGCCTTGCCAGCCGAGATAGAATTCAGGGTTGCTAAATGGCTGTTGCGCTTTCTCGGTCCAGAACAGGCTCTGGTCGACCCTGGAGAGCAGGTATTGGCGTTCGAAGCGTTGTTGCGGTGTGAGGGCTGCGTCGTCAAAGGCCATGGCCTCCCTGCGCTCCTGTTTCAGGCGAGCGATTTCCCGCTCGATCCCCGCGCGGCTCCAGTCGGGCAACTGGCCGTCGTACTCGTGCCGGCCCTGCACCACCGCCCACTGCGGGTGCGCCTCGACATAGGCCTCGATCTGCCGGTCGACGAACTGTTCCCACGTTTCCGCCCGTGACGGTTCGGGCGCCGCGCTGACCGGGGCCGGCGCCTCGCTCTTCTGACAGGCGCCGAGCATCAGCGCCGTGGCCGCGATCGATAAGATGAGGGTGCGCGATAGAGTCTGTTTCATTTGCTGTGTTTCCAGTGATGTGTCCCGTGGGGAGGCCGTCCGCGAGAAGGTACGGTTCAGGGCAGGTCTTCTTCCGGCAGCGCCTCGATACGGGCCTCGTTGTCACTCTCCAGCCCGAACTTCTTGATCAGCTCAGCCACCTTCTCCCACATGGCGTGATCCAGATCGGCCCGCGTGAGGTTGGCAATGATGCTGATCAACATCTGCCTTTCCTTGTCGTCGAATTCGCCGTCGCGGCAGCCGATCGCCACGATCTCTTCCAGGTCGCCCGCCTGCATGCGGCCGTTCGACTGAAATGCAGCGAACGCTCTCGTTTTCATCGCCCGCCAATCTGAACCACCGGTCATTTTATCGTTCCCGCATGCCTGGTCTGGCACGGCGCCGGGCCGCAGCTTACTTCACGCCGTGCATCAACTTGTTGATTGCCGGTGCAAAGACCAGATAGACCATACCAAAAATCAATCCGAACCAGAACAACTGCATGTAGACATCCGCGTACTGGCCGATGGGAGCCGCCGTCATCGCCCCGTGCTCACCGCTGCCGCCGGAAGCGATCGCCGCGATCAGCCCGGCCACGTACTGCGCCATCGCGATGGACAGGAACCAGCCGCCCATGGCCAGGCCGACTTCCTTGTCGTCCGCCAGCTTGGTGACCATGCTGAGGCCGATCGGCGACAGGCAAAGTTCGCCGGAGGTGTGCAGCAAATAGGTCAGGGCCAGGAAAATCCACGGCACCAACCCGGCCGCATTGCGCAGGCTGTCCCCGGCGAAGCCCAGCACCCAGAAACCCACCGCCACCTGGATCAGCCCCAGCGCGAACTTGCGTGGAATGGACGGATTGAAGCCCAGTTTCTCCAGCTTCGGCCACAGCGTCGCAAATACCGGTGCAAGCAGCAGGATGTAGAGCGGGTTCAATGACTGGAAAACGCCGAAACCGCCGGCGCGCCAGCTTTCCATCGAGCCGAACATTGGCGTCACGAACTCGCGCGCAAAGAAGTTCATCGAACTGCCGGCCTGTTCGAAAAGCGCCCAGAAACAGGCGTTCGCCGCGAACAGGATGATCATGGCGATGTACCGCTGCAACTGCACGGTGTTCCTGGCCGCGATCCCGGAGGCGACAAAATAAACGATCAGCCCGAGCATGATGAGCCCCAGCAGCCACCCCAGTATCGTGCTTTCCGACAGCAGGAAAAAGACAACACCGGAAAGAACGACCGCGCCGGCAGCCACGGCGAAGAACCGCCCCCATCCCTCTTTGCCCGGTTCCGGTCTGCCGATCAGCCCCAGCGATCGCTTGGCGATCTCGAGAAACAGCGTGGACAGCACCATGCCGAGCGCAGCGGCAAAAAAGCCCCATTTCAAGCCCCAGGTCGCGCCGATCCAGGCAGAGGTGATGAACGGCGCGATCATCGCGCCGAGGTTGATACCCATGTAGAAAATCGTGAAGCCGGAATCACGCCGCACATCCCCCGGGGCGTACAGTTTCCCGACCATGGTCGAAATGTTCGGCTTGAACAGGCCGTTGCCCGCGACGATCAGCGCCAGGCCAATCAGGAACCAGGTCAGGTCCTCGACCAGCAGCACCAGCAGGCCGGCGGCCATGATGATCGCACCCAGCAGGATCGAGCGCTGGTAACCGAGGACGCGGTCGGCAATGTAACCGCCGGCGATGCCGGTGGCGTAGACCAGCGCGGTGTAGCCGCCGTAGACCAGGCTGGCCTGGGCGTTCGCCTCGTTGCCCAGGTGCCTGAAAAACGTAGTGGCGACATAGACCGCCAGTACCGCCCGCATGCCGTAGTAGGCGAACCGTTCCCACATTTCGATGTTGAACAATTGCCACAAGGCCTTCGGGTGGCCCATAAATTCCCCGGGCGGCATCGATGCACGCAGGGTATCCCCATGGTCAGTCTGGTCAGTCACTTTTGCGGCTCCCAATCCGTC
Organism: uncultured Gammaproteobacteria bacterium; assembly: GCA_963774415.1. Lineage (GTDB taxonomy): Bacteria > Pseudomonadota > Gammaproteobacteria > Xanthomonadales > SZUA-36 > SZUA-36. The sequence goes on from CAVZEU010000003.1 coordinate 80,783, forward strand.
TTGTTGATGGTGTTATCGGTTTTTCTCCCGTCATGCCCGGGCAAGCGCAAGCGCAAGCATACCATTGCCCGGGCAAAATGGCCTGTTCCTTCGGCTTTTCCTTCGGTTGTCCGCGCCGGCCAATCCGTGCGATACTTGCCGCCGCATTCTCCAGGGAAGTTATCGAGGGCTATGGATCGGCGTACCGCGCAGAAATTCATCGACGAGTTGTGGATGGACTCTATCGTCCCGGAACTCATCGAGTACATAAAACTCCCCAACAAATCACCGCATTTCGACGCCAACTGGGCCGACAACGGCTACATGGAAGCCGCCGCCCGGCAATTGGCCGCCTGGGCCGAGGCCCAGGACGTCGAGGGCATGAAGCTGGAGATCGTCCGGCTCGAAGGGCGCACCCCGCTCATTTTCATGGAGATCGATGCCCGCGGCCAAGCCGACCCCGAGGACACGATCCTGCTGTACGGTCATCTCGACAAGCAGCCTGAAATGACCGGCTGGGCGGACGGGCTCGGGCCGTGGACACCCGTTATCAAAAATGACAAGCTGTATGGCAGGGGCGGTGCCGACGACGGCTATTCGACTTTCAGCTCCCTGGCGGCGATCATGGCCGTTCAGCGGCAGGGGCTCGCGCATGCGCGCTGCGTGGTTTTGATTGAAGGTTGCGAGGAATCCGGCAGTTACGATTTGCCCCATTACATCGAGCACCTGAGTGAACGGATCGGCCAGCCGTCGCTGGTCATATGCCTCGATTCCGGTGCCGGCAATTACGAGCAGTTGTGGCTGACGGTGTCCCTGCGCGGCATGGCGGCGGGTACGCTGCGTGTCGATGTCCTCCGCGAAGGCGTCCATTCCGGCTACGCCTCCGGCATCGTGCCGTCGAGCTTTCGCATCATGCGGCAATTGCTGAACCGCCTTGAGGATGCGGCAAGCGGACGGGTCCTGCTCGACGACCTGTACGCAGAGATTCCCGCCCGGCGCCAGCAGCAAATCGAAGACATGGCCGCCGCGCTCGGCGATCAAATCTGGCAACCCTACCCGTTTGTCGAAGGCGTCCAACCGATGGCGGAAGACAATGTTCAGCGCCTGCTGAACCGCACCTGGCGGCCGGCGCTGTCGTATACGGGCATCGGCGGCATCCCCGAGCTGGACTCGGCCGGCAACGTGTTGCGGCCCTACACCTCCATGAAGCTGTCCATGCGCCTGCCGGCCACGGTGGACGGGGAAGCCGCGACCCGCAGCATCAAGCAGACTTTGGAAGCGGACCCGCCGGCCGGCGCCACGGTGCATTTCGAGGCGGACCCGGCCGCCTCGGGCTGGAACGCGCCGGCTATCGCGCCGTGGTTACACGCTTCATTGCAGCAGGGCTCGCAAGAGGTTTTCAGCCGTGACGCGATGTACATGGGCGAAGGCGGCACCATCCCGTTCATGGCAATGCTGGGTAATTTCTTTCCCCAGGCCCAATTCATGATCACCGGCGTGCTCGGCCCGCAGTCAAACGCGCATGGCCCCAACGAATTTCTCCATATTCCCTATGCCCGCAAGCTCACCGTCTGCGTCGCCCGGGTGATCGCCGATCATGGCCGGCGGGACAACCGCTGATCAAACCGGATACCAGATCTGGTCGGTAAAATAATGCCGTGAATCGTAGTATTCGTGGCCGATCCTGAAGCCTGCGTCCGCCGCCAGACCGGCAATCTGATCCGGGCTGTACTTCTGCGATATCTCGGTAAAAATTTTCTCGCCCTCGCGGAAGTGAAAGTCCCTGCCAACGGCGGCAATATGAACATCCTGGGGTTTCAGACTGACGAGAAAACTCCTCGCGGCACCGCTGGCGGCATCGTATTCCGGCGCGTGCCTGAAATTGGAGAGCACGAAGTTGCCGCCGAGTTCGCGGTTGATCCGGCTCAGCAGGTTCAGATTGAATGCCCGCGTGTGGCCGGCCGCGTCGTCGTAGGCCGCCCTGATGACGGCAGGGTCCTTTTGCAGGTCGAGACCGATCAAGAAGGCGTCCTTGCTGCACATGCTCGCGCGGATCATCCGCAGAAAGCGCAGCGCCTCCGTCTGTGAGTAGTTGCCGAGGTTCGATCCCAGGAACAGCGTGACCCTGTGCGGCCCACCCGGCTGCGAAGGAGCCAACTCCCGTGCGTTCAGCAGTTCCATGTAGTCGGCGTGTATGGGCTTCATTCGCAACCACGGGCGCGTCATCTTCAGGCGCCGGGAAAGCAGTCTCAGGCTGTTGGCGGAAATATCGATCGGCCGGTACGTGAACTCCGCCTTGTTGCGGTGCAGGGCGTCCAGCAGCAAACGGGTCTTGTGGCCGTCACCCGAGCCGAGTTCGTCGAGTTCCAGAACGCCGGCGGCCGCCAGTGATTGGGCGATCCGGTCTGCCTGCCGGCTGAAAATTTCGTATTCGCAGTCGGTCAGGTAGTATTCCGGGCTGGCCATGATGGCCTGGAACAGGCGGTCACCGTCGGCATCGTAGAAATAGCGGGAGTGCAGGCGCTTGTTCTCGGCGCCGAGACCGGCTGCTACGTCCGCCGCAAATTGCGGGTCATAGCCGAGACCGCCCACGCCTGCGTCTTTTGGATGTATATCGGTCACAATGCACGACCTCCGGATATCAAGTCTCTGCGAGAGGTTGGCGCGGCATCAGTCCACACAGGAATCTGACTGCGCACAGTCGGCGTCGGCATCGCCCCGTTCGACCTGAAGTGTCGCGTGTGAAATGCCAAAACGTGTGTTCAATTCCTCGGCGAGCCCGTGCAGGAAGGCATCGCCCGACGGCGGCTGCGGCATCAGCAGGTGTACGGTCAGGGCGGTCGACGTCGTGCTCAGCGGCCAGATATGCAGGTCGTGCAAATCGTCGACACCCTCCTGGGCTTTGAGCCAACCGCGAATCTCGTGCGGATCGAGTGCGCGCGGCACGCCGTCTATGGCAAGATTCAGCGAATCGCGCAACAGGCCCCAGGTGGACACGAATATGACGGCGGCGATCAGCAGGCTCGCCAGCGGGTCGAACCAGTAGAGGCCGAAGCGCCAGATGATGAGACCGGACACCACGACACCGAGTGAAACCAGCGCGTCCGCCGCCATGTGCAGGTAGGCGCCGCGGACGTTCAGGTCATGCTCCTTGCCGCCCACGAAAAACCAGGCCGTGAGCGAGTTGATGACCACGCCGACGGCCGCCACAACCATCATGGTCTGTCCGGCCGGCTCCGGCGGCGCGAAAAACCGCTGCACCGCTTCCCAGCAAATGACCAGCACAACGGCCAGCAGCAGCATGCCGCTGAAAAGCGAGGCCAGGATCGTGACCCTGGAATAACCGTAGGTGCGGTGCAGCGAGGGTTGCTTGCGCGCCAGGTAACTCGCGCCCCACGCCAGCAGGAGACTGAGCACGTCACTGAGGTTGTGACCGGCATCGGTGATCAGCGCCAGTGAATCGGCCAGGACGCCGTAAAACGCCTCGATCACCACGAAAATCACGTTCAGCAGCACGCCGACGGCGAAGGCCTTGTCGTAATTTTGCGGACCGGTCGGGTGGCGGTGACCCCGGGTCATTTCATCCTCCGCGGGCCGGGCGCGGGCCCGGTCTTGCCCGACGGCGGGTTTGCTGCGGACGGACCGGTGAAACGCGCAAACCTCATCGTGCCGCTGGCACGCCATGCAGCAAGGTCAGCGCACCGATAAGGATAAACCCGACTCCGGCAATCGTGGACAACACCCTTGCATTGAGGAGTTGTGACAGCAGCGTGCCGGCCGTTACGCCTATCGCGCTGGCCAGCACCAGTGCCGCTGCGGAAGCCAGAAAAACGACGATCTTGCTAACCTCCCGATCAGCGGCAAAGAGCAGCGTAACCAGTTGGGTTTTATCGGCCATCTCGGCAACGAGTACCGTGCCGAATACGGTTGCGAACAATTTCCAGTCCATGCGGTCATCCTGAATGATTCGGGGCACAAGTGTACTGCAAGCAACACCCGATTTCGATGCGCTGCCGGGGCGCACGCAACTTGCCGCTTGAACTCGCGCGCGACAGACCGGATACTTCCCCCTTTGCGGACAGGCATACGAGGCAGAACCGATCGTGAGCACCACTTTCAAGGCATGGTTCAACGGCGCGATACGCAATTTCGACGACTGCAAAGTCCATGTTCAGAGCCATGCGCTGCACTACGGCTCCTCGGTATTCGAGGGCATACGTTGTTATTCCACACCCGCCGGCCCGGCGTTCTTTCGTCTCGATGACCACTTGAAGCGGCTCTATTATTCAGCCGGCATTTACCGCATTCCGATCCGGTACAGCTTCGACGAACTGCGCGCCGCCTGTTTCGAGACGGTCCGCGTGAACGGGCTCAAGAGCGCTTATGTCAGGCCCGTTGTCGCGCGCGGCAATTGCGGGCTGGGTCTCCTGCCCAAGGACCTCAACGCCGTCGATATCGCGATACTGGTCGACTCGTGGGGGGCCTACCTCGGCGAGGAGGGGCTCAAGAACGGCATCCGGGCCTGTATCACCTCCTGGCAGCGGGTCGCGCCCAACACCATACCGACCGGCGCCAAGGCCGGCGGCAATTATCTCTCCGGCATGCTGATCGGCTTCGAGGCCAGGGACCGCGGTTTCGACGAAGGCATCGCGCTCGGGCACGACGGCTTGCTCAGCGAGGGAGCCGGCGAAAACCTTTTCATCGTCAAGGGCGGGCGCATCCTGACCCCGCCGGCGTCGGCCTCCATCCTCGGCGGCATCACGCGCGACACGGTATTTTCACTGGCAGCCGATCTCGACCTGCAGGTCACGGAACAGACGCTCTCGAGGGAGCAGTTGTACGGTGCCGACGAGGCATTCTTCACCGGCACCGCCGTCGAAGTGACCCCAATCCGCCAGGTCGATCACATCCGTATCGGTGACGGCGGCTGCGGCCCCGTGACGCGGCGAATTCAACAGGCGTTTTTCGGCCTTTTCGACGGCACGACAGCCGACACGCGCGGCTGGCTGACGGCGCTGGCATAGGCGCCGCACTGCGTCCATGACGCGGACGGTTGCCGTGCAGGCACCCACCCGCTTGTGCATCGTTTTTTCGGCACTGTCCGGATTGACCAACGGGCCGGCCGTCGACCGGCGCAAAATCGGGGCCTGCGTACTGACATTTTTTGTCAATTGTCTAACACGATACGGCAGGATCGGCGCCGAAGGCTTTTCATCAAGCGCGACACCAATTCCTATCATATTGTTTTTTACTGTTTTTTACCTCTGTTATTTCTTTTGGCCCAATTTTTGCATATTAAGGGGGCAGATGCTATGCGGCAATTAACGTCATAGGCCGTTGCCTGTACCAGGTTCTGGCATTCGAGTATCGCCACCCGCTGGACCAAGGGGGGTAAAAAAGGGGTTATTGGTTACAACCGCCACGCAATTAACGATGATCAGACGGAGGATCGGGTTAAACAAGTCTGCTTGGGGGGCAAGCCAGGGTGATCAGGACGCCAATGGGGGTTGGCAGAATGATCAGAAATGGGGGTTAATCAGGGGGGAACTAAAGGGGGAAGGTATGCGCTTTGACCGATGTCACTGACGAAGGCAAAGCGTAACCGAAGGGAAAAGGCCCGTTCGACGAACGGGCCTTTTTTTGTCCGTGCCAGGCGCGCAACGCCGTTTCACCGGCGAAAACCGAGGCCCGGCCCTCGCCGGGGGACAAATCTCAGGTGCTGGCGTAATCCATGATGATGTAGCCGCCGGACTTTTGGTCCAGGTTCAGCCTGACGAGCTTCTTCTTCTCCATCGCCTCGAGCAGGTCGCTGAAGGAACGGAAACCGTGGTAGCGCTCATTGAATCCCGGCTTGCGCCGCTTGATTGCCTGCTTGACCATCGAGCCCCACACTTTTTCCTCTTCGTCGCGCTCGCTAAAAATCACGTCCATGGTTTCCAACACCAGGTTGAACGCCTGCTCCTGCCGCCTGAGCCCGTTCTTGGCGGCGTTTGCGGGTGAATCGTCCTCGCTCTTGTCCGCGCTCTCTTTCTTGCCATTGGTCTTTTTCTTCTTCGGCTTGCGGCTTTCCACCTGGCGCACGATATCGTCGTAGTAAATGAATTCGTCACAATTTGCGATCAGAAGGTCGGACGTCGATTCCTTCACCCCGACCCCGATGACGATCTTGTTGTTCTCCCGCAGCTTGGACACCAGCGGGGAAAAGTCCGAGTCACCGGAAATGATGACGAAGGTGTCGACGTGCGCCTTGGTGTAGCACAGGTCCAGCGCATCGACCACCATCCTGATATCGGCGGAATTCTTGCCGGACTGGCGCACATGCGGAATTTCGATCAACTCGAACGAGGCCTCGTGCATGTCCCGTTTGAAGTCCCGGTAGCGCTCCCAGTCACAATAGGCTTTCTTGACGACGATGTTGCCCTTGATAAGCAGTCTTTCGAGCACCTCCTCGATATCGAACCGGGCGTAGCGGGCGTCCCGCACACCGAGCGCGACGTTCTCGAAATCGCAGAACAACGCAAGGTTTTTGGATTTGGTGGGCATAAACGTATGAATACCTCGAGCGGGTTTAATCTATTTTACTTCCAATCGGAGCGTACAGACAGAACTGGTTTTGAAAATTTCGCGGCCGGCTCGCCGCCATGGTCACTTCGAGCCCCCCGGGTTGACGCGGAAGGACAGGCTGTGAGCCATGGACTGGGCAATATCGTTATTCGTCACGTAACCGAGGATGTCACCTACATGCGGTATCTTGTGTCCGCGGTCGTAGACCAGCGCCAGTCTGCTGCCTTTGCGCGACATCCGCTTGATGACGTCGAACATGACATCGGATTTGCGTGCCAGCGAATACGGCTGATGGGTCAGATCGCTGAGCACCAGGCCGCTGGCGTTGGTCTTGCTGACCATCTGCAGCGCCTCGGCCACCTTGATGACCCCCACGACCCGGTCAGAGCGGGTGATCATGATGTGCTCCGGCGCCTCGGTCGCGAGCGCCATTTGCGAAGCAAAATCCAGCAAATCCGTGTCCGCCCGGAATACCGGCAAGGTCTCGTTCATGACATCGGACGCCCGCCGTACCAGAAACATGTTCGAATGCAGCATGGTCGGGATGTGGATACCGCGTCGGGTCAGCTTCAATGTGTAGATGTTGTCCTGTACCAGGTAGCGCCTGATGCCCTGGGCCATCGCGACCGCGAGTATCATCGGCAGCACGATGTCGTAGTCCCGCGTCATTTCGAAAATCATGACCACGGAGGTCATGGCCGCTCCGGTCGCGCTGCCGACCATGGCGGCCATGCCGACCATGGCAAAGGTCGGCACCGCGTTCGCCTCCGACGGGAAGACGGTGCCGTAAAACGCGCCGAACGCCCCGCCCAGCGTCGCACCGAGGAACAATGCCGGCGAGAAGATACCGCCCGAAGCGCCCGCGCCCAGCGTGATCGACGTGGCGAACAGCTTGGCGCCGAACAACAAGAGCAACAGGACACCCAGCGTAATCTTGCTGTTCAGTACCGCCTGGATGGTCGCGTAACCGACCCCTTCGACGTGATAATGGCCCAGCGTCAGCATCAGGCTGTAAAAAAGCGTACCGACCATCGCCATACCCACCATGTGCCTGAGGTATTCGTTCTTGATCAGGTGTTCGAAGCCGTCTTCGGCCCAATAGACACTGCGCACGTACAGCGAGGCGGCCAGGCCGGTAATGACCCCCAGCATCGTGAACGCGGTCAGCGAAATGACCGTGGGGTCGAGACCGTGCAGCGTCCCGGGCAGATCGAACGCCGGTTGGTCGCCGAGATAAATCCTGCCGATAAAGGTCGCCGTGCCGGTCGCAATCGCCACCGGCATGAAGGTCCTGACGCTGACCTCCGGCATCATCAGTTCCACCGAAAACAGCACCGCGCCCAGCGGCGTGTTGAAGGTCGCGGCGATACCGCCGCCGGCACCCGCAGCAACCAGCGTGATGCGCTGCCAGGGCACGAGCCGGTTCCAGCCGCCGAGCGTGGACGCGATCGCCGACCCGATCTGCACGATCGGGCCTTCGCGGCCCACGGCCGCGCCGGTGCCGATCGAAACCGCCGAGGCGATGGACTTGACGATCACGACCACGGGCCGAATCATGCCGCCCCGGTAGTAGACCGCTTCCATGACTTCGGGGACACCGTGCCCGCGCGCCTCGGGCGCAAAGTTCCTGACCAGAAACGTGACAATGACCGCACCGGCCACGGGCACCAGAATCACCAGCGCACCCCAGGGACTCGGCTCGGTGAAGATGTTGGCATCGTAGTCCGTCGACCACTTGCCCAAAAACGCCAGGTTGTGAATCAGCCCGATCAGCGTTCTGAAAAGGACGGCGCCATAACCCGTGGCCACACCGATTATCAGGGCCAACACGGACAACCGCACCAGGCTCACTTCCTTCTTGTTGTCTTGCATTGTCGGTTGAGCCGCGGGGTGATTCGACATGTTCTGGGTGCGATTGGTGATGAATTGCTGTAAAACCCCATATTATGCACGACAAGCCGCCTGACGACACACCTTATTACCGCCTCGATCCCGACACCGTCCTCCAGGCCGTTGAATCGACGGGTCTTTTATGTGACGGCTGCCTGCTGCCGCTGAACAGCTATGAAAACCGGGTTTACCAGGTCGGCATCGAGGCACAGGACCCGGTCATCGCCAAATTCTACCGCCCGGGACGGTGGAGCGACGCGCAGATCCTGGAAGAGCACGAGTTCTCCACGCTCCTGGCCGCAGCCGAAATTCCGCTGGTGCCACCGCTCGCGGTCAACGGCCGCACGCTGCATGAGCACAACGGCTTTCGCTTTGCCTTGTTCGAGCGGCGCGGCGGCCACGCCCCGGAACTCGAGCTGGAGGACACGCGCGTACGGCTGGGCCGTGCGCTCGGGCGCATCCACGCCATCGGCGCGCAACGGCCTTTCCGGACCCGCCCATCCCTGACAATCGACAGCCACGGCCGCGAACCCGTGGCGGCACTGCTCGACGGTCACTGGCTACCGCCGCACCTGGAAACGGCCTTCGCCAGCCTCTGCACCGACCTGCTGACTTCGATCGAAGCCGCATTTGCGCGCGCAGGGACCGTCGGCGCGATCCGCCTGCACGGCGACTGCCACCCGGGCAACATTCTCTGGCGGGACGGCCCCCTGTTTGTCGACATGGATGATTGCCGCAACGGCCCGGCGGTGCAGGACCTGTGGATGTTGCTTTCCGGGGAGGCGCATGAAATGGCGGGGCAAATGAAGGACGTGCTCGAAGGGTACACGCAATTCCATCACTTCGACCGGCGCGAACTGCAATTGATCGAAGCCCTGCGCACCTTGCGCATGCTGCACCACGCCGCCTGGCTCGCCAGGCGCTGGCAGGACCCGGCTTTCCCGGCGGCCTTTCCGTGGTTTGGCGGAGCCCGCTACTGGGAGGACCTGGTGCTCGGCCTGCGTGAGCAGCTGGGACGCCTGCACGAACCGCCGCTGCAGATTCCGGACTAGCCGGGAGGCCCGGCGACAAGCTCATCGAAGCGCGCGCCTGGGGCAGGCCTGCCGCGGACGGGCCCGTTCCTGCCCTCAGCCCGCAGTCTGTCCGCATCGTTCGCAGAAACAAGCTTTACCTGCTGGTTGAATGGGTCCGGCGACTGCCTGCCAGCGAGACACGCTCAGGCCATCCATGGCCGCTCGGCATCCGTTCCATACGGATGCACGGTCTCGCGGCCCGGCAGCCCCCGACCCCCGTTATGGCCAGGCGCTGCTTAGGCAACAAGACTTCCTTCGATCCGGTGCCGTAGGAGAGCAACGCCCATGCAATTCGGGCCTGGCCGGCCGGCAGGCCCAACCGCGACAAAAACCCGGGGTTCGTGGCATCATGGGGCCAGCAACGAACGGGCGCCATGCGAACTTCACCTTACAGACCCTACGAACCCAAACCCGAGCAGCTGGCGCTGATGCCGGCGGTTTCCGGCAATACCATCAATGGCGTCGGTGAGACCCGGCCGCGCCGGCCGACACGCATCTACTGGCACGAACCCGGGAAAATCAAGCACGGCGAGCTGCAAAAGTGGTTCTACACGCAGCACGCGGATAACGCCGCCGTCAACGCAGCGCGCGCGGCGCGGGCAAGGATTCTCGATATCGAGCTGCCGCCGGTGAGCGCGGAGCCGCTGCAACAATCGGCCGCGGCCTGGTCAGAGCAGTTGGCGGAATTTACCGGCACGCTGGACATGGAGCTGTCCGGCATCACCGCGTTCAAGCCCGAGTGGGCCTACGAGGGGGAGCGCATCGATTACCGGTGGGTGATCATGATCGGCGTCGCCCACGACTACGAGCAGATCAGGACCGCGCCGCAACCCACGGCCGGTGCGGAAGTCGTGCGCCAGTACGGGCGGGCCAACAAGGCAGCCAAGGACATCGCGGCCTGGATCAGGCGGCGCGGCTGGGACGCGGTAGCGCACGCCGGCCCCATGGCCGGTCCCATGCTGCTGATTCCGCCGGCGCTGGCCTGCGGGTTCGGCGAATTGGGCAAGCACGGCTCGATCATCAACCGGGATTACGGCTCATCGTTCAGGCTCGCCGCCGTCCTCACCAATGTGCCGCTGCTGCCGACGCCCCGGGAGAAATACGGGGTGGATGACTTTTGCCAGCGGTGCCAGGTCTGCAGCAACGCCTGCCCTCCCGAGGCCATTTTGCCGGCAAAGGTCCGTGTCCGCGGCGCATTGAAATGGTATGTCGATTTCGACAAGTGCATTCCGTTTTTCAATGAGAACCTCGGCTGCGGTATTTGCATCGCGGTCTGCCCGTGGAGCATCCCGGGCCGCGGCCCGCGGATCGTCGAGCAGCTCCGGCGCCGGGCAAACCGGAATTCACGGCGGGGCTGAGGCGCCGCCGCCTCAATAGTGCGGCGGCGCCTCGTCCTGCATTTCGGCGGGCAGGGCGTCAGCCAGGACCCGCAACCGGGCCGCCAGCAGTTCCAGTTGCTGTTGTAGCTGCATGATTTCGCCGTCCTGCTTTGCGACGATGGCGTTCAGGGTGGCAAGCAGCTCGTCCTGGAAAGCCAGTTGGCTCTCCAGTTCATCCATCCGCCTGTTGTGCGCGGGCACGGAATCCGCTCCCGTCATTCCCCGGATGGCGGCACGTCCGCCGGGGGTTCCCACAATTCCACCCGGTTGCCGTCCGGGTCGGTGAACCAGCCAAAGCGGCCGAAATCCTGTTCTTCCTTTTCGGGCGCGACCTCGGCGCCGGCCCGTGCGACATTGCGCAGGGCCGCATCCAGGTCATCGACGATCAGATTGATCATGTAGGCTTGTCGCGGCCCGCCGAAATATTCCGTGTCCGCGGCAAAAACGCTCCACACGGTGAAGGAGTTTCGCGGCATCGCCTGCGGCGTAAAGCTGGTGCCGTGGGTCGTCCCCCACACCTCGGTCGAAAGCCCCAGCGCGCGCCGGTACCAAGCGGCCAGGGCGGCGGGATCCGGTGAGCGGAAGAACACACCGCCGACCCCGAGCACCCTGCCTTTGGTATCGCCGTTCATGTCTGCCGCTCCTGTCGCCGGGGCGCTTTCAATGGCGCCGCTAAGCGTTGCTGAATTCGTGTTCGAAGGTCAGGCGGATATGCGCCCACGAGCTTTCGTCGGCCAGCGCATTGTAGGCCAGCGGCAAGCCGTACTTTTCACCATTGGCGCTGGCCTGCGGATTGCTGAACCCGTGCAGCGCCCCCGGCAGCCGTATCAGGTCGTAACGCGCACCGGTTTTCTCCATCTGCGCCTTGAAACCTTCGATCTGTCCTTTATCGACCAGGGCGTCGGCCTCGCCGTGGTACACCATGACCCGGCACGGGAAACGCTCGGGGCCGTCCACCGCGGCCAGGCCAACCGCGCCGTGGAACGAACCGGTCACCCTCAGCTGCGCCCCCATGCGGGCCATGTGCGTCACCACACCGCCGCCGAAACAGTAACCGATGGCGCCGCAGCGGTTGGCGTCGACCTGCGCTTGCGCCTGCAAACAGGTCAAGGCCGCGTTGAACCGTTTGCGCGTGCCTTCCATGTCTTCGATACAGGCGTTCATCAACTGGCCCGCCTCGTCGGGGTCCCGGGCGATACGGCCGTCCCCGTAAAGGTCCAGCGCCATGCCGACGTAGCCGGCTTCGGCCAACATCTGCGCCCGCCGCTGCGGATAGTCGTTGCAACCCCACCACTCGTGCACGACCAGCACGCCGGGCCTGGCGCCTTGCTGGCTCGCGTCCCAGTAAATGAAGCCGTTCATCTCCACGCCGTCGCTGCTGTAGGTAATCTCCCGCGTCTGTATATCTGCCATAATTCCGGTACTCCTGAACATTTTTGGAACGTACCCATTATAATGCGCCTGGCAGCGCTGTCAGCAGCCATCGGGTCTGCTTGCCTTTTCTGACCGCCGACCCCACCTCGCTATACAGATAACACAGGAATTCATTTTATGAGCCAGATGGACAACATGCCCGACATCAGGATGGATGCCGCGAACCTTTCGCGAGAGGAGATTTATAGCGACGGCCGCATCGGCACCATACGCAAGCTGATTCCCGTTTCGGCAACCGGTGAGCCGGACGACAGCCGCCAGGTTCAGTACATCGGGTCGACGCAGATCCTGACACCGGCGGGGCCGCTGCCGCTGAACTTCGAAATCCCCGGCGAATCGCTGGCCGCGGCGGTAGAGGGGTTTGCCGACGCGGCCAAGGCCGCCGTCGAGCGGACGATGCAGGAACTCAAGGAGCTTCAGCGCGAGCAGGCCTCTTCCATCGTCGTGCCGGGACGCGAGGACAGAAAAATACAATTCCCCTGAAGCCAGCGCCGATGCAATCGCCCTTGTAAGACTTGCCCGCCCGATGCAATTGCCCGAACAAGCCAGGCGCAGCGCGGCCGCATCCGTGGCAAAAGGGTTGATATGGCTCCTGCTGCTAACGGCAACCGGCTCCCCTCCGGCGGCAGCCGATGATCTGCTCTGGAACCCGCTCGATCCCGACAATACGGTATATCTCGAATTAAAGGAGGGCACCGTCGTCATCGAACTCAACCCCGTTTTCGCGCCGAAAACGGTCAGGCAGTTCAAAAAACTGCTGGCCGAGCGCTTCTACCAGGGTCTGAGCTTTTACCGCGTCATCGATGGCTTTGTCGCCCAGGCGGGCGACGAAAGCGACATCGGCAAGGCCAGCAAGGTACCGACCCTTAAAGCGGAATTCGAAATCGAATGGCCGACCCGGCCGAGGGACAAGGACAAGGCGAAAAACTGGCGACCCCTGTCCTGGACCCCGGTGCAGGAAAATGACCTGTTCGCTCCCTACACGGGCTTCATCGACGGCTTTCCCGCCGCGCGCGACAAGGAGCAAGGCGGCAGGGCGTGGCTGACGCATTGCCCCGGCGCGTTCGCCATGGCCCGTAATGACGGCGCCGACACCGGCCGAACGGATTTCTATATCGTGATCGGACAGGCGCCGCGTTACCTTGACCGCAACCTGACCATTTTCGGCCGCGTCGTGTGGGGCATGGACGTCGTGCAGCGGATCAAGCGGGGCTCGGCGCGCAACAACGGCATCATCGAAAAAGACCTGGATCGCAGCTGGATAAAGAGCATGCAGCTGGCTTCGACGCTCGACCCCGGGCAACGCCTCGACCTCTGGGTCGCCGACACCAACAGCGAGGGTTTCAAACAGATGCTCGAGGCCCGCCGCGACCGCACCGACAAGTTTTTCCACCGCAAACCGCCCGAAGTATTGGACGTCTGCCAGGTGCCGGTCCCGGTCAGGCTCGAAAACTGACCGGCGGTCAGGGGCGGCCCGTGTCGTCGGTGACGATCCGGTACAGCGCATTGAGCAGGCTGACGGCTTCCGCGGAAGGCATATAGGTCAGCTTGCTGAAATCGACCAGCGTGTCGCCGAAGCCGGTCAGTGAAGCCTCGCTGTCAAACGTGTTTCTGACCAGCGTGATCGCCTCCTGCTTGACCGAGCGCTTGTTGTTCCAGTAAGTCTTCAGCCCCGTCACGATCCGTTCCGGCGAAGCGGCGAGACGGAAGACCAGCGGTTCCGACCGCAGGCTGACCAGCGTGCCTACCTGCCGGCCGTTGTGCACCAGCGTGACGTAGCGGTTACCGGCCTTGCGGAACTTGAGCTCTGAGCCGAGATACCAGACGGACTTGGTAAACACGTTGTCGAGGAAGGTATCGATCAACGGGTTCTTATCCAGGTTGTTTTCCCGCACCCGCCGGATGAACCATTGTTTCGACCTCTCGAAGTTCTCCGCGCTGGTGAGCTTCGCCCGCTCCATCACCTGCAGCACGGGCTGCAACTCGCGCGCGTCGACCTGGCCGTCATCGTTTTCGTCCAGCAGGCTGAACAGGGTGTCGAAAAAGGCCGAAATTGAGCATTTGACCCCTTCCGGGTCGGGCGCGCGCTCGAACGCACAAACCGCCTGGGGCAACTGGTCGAGGAACTCCCAGCTTTGCAGGCTGGTTATGGCGTCCACCGACGGATTATGAACGAGGTGTTGAAACAACTCCGGCCAGGCGACCTGCATCGAGGTCAGGGCATACAGGATCTTGTATTCGTGCGCGATCGTGGGCCGCCCGGAATTGTGCCGGTGTATTTGCTCCAGGAGCCTGGTGCAATTGATCACTCGCTTGATGCTGCGCGGGTTGCGGCCGACCGTGCAGCGGGTGATGTCGAGAAAAAACCGACGCGTGTCCGGCTCGTCACGGAGGTTGACCGCGCGGTCGAGCCCGGCCTTGCCGAGCAGATCGAATATATAGTCATCGAGCCGGTAGGACTTGGTCGGCACCATGAACGGCAATTGCACCAGCTTGTCGAAAAACGCCTTGCCGCGGAGTCTTTGCAGCCCGGTGCCCAGTTTTTCCCGTATGCCTTGTTGGACACAATCGTAGTCCAGCGCCATGACGAATACGCAGCCCTCGACATCGATGAAGTTATTGATCGCTTCCAGCAATTCGAGCGCGCGAACGGGGCGGACGCGATCGAGGTCATCGATAAAGATAACGATGCGGCGCCCGGCGCCGCCGGCTGTCCAGAGTGTAACGAGCTGTTCGAACTCCGACCTGAAGGCCAGCATCTGGCCCGAGATATCGATATGGGCCGCGGCCGGTGCCTGCCGCCCGACCCCGCCATGTTGCCATTCCCCGAGTTGCCGCGTCACCCGTTCGAGCCGCCCGCCGGCCGCTGCCAGCGCCTCTTTGAGGGCGCCGGTGTCGATCGCGGGCTCTGCTTCGAGTACCTTTCCCAGTGCCCCGCAAAGCGCGAAGAAACAGGTTGCCGCCAGGTGGTCGTAGCGTTCGAACTGCGCGTACGGCCAACAGTCGAAACCGACCACCTTGCAGCGCCGGGCGTCCAGCAGACCGCCCTGCCCGCCACGGCCGTCGCCGCGCAACATGTTCATCAGGCTGGTACGGCCCACACCCCATTCGCCCTGGATGCCGACGGTCGTCGGCGTTTCACAGTCGTGGATAAAATCCCGCAGGGCCTCGGCGTACGGAATCAGCCCGAGCGTGTCTCGTTCGCGCTCCGGATCACCCTCGGCCAGGCCCGAAGTAAACCGCAAAGGGGCCTCGCGCAGGGTAACTTCGTTCATGCCGGTAACCGTTGATGTTGACTACCAATAGCATAGTCCAAACGCGCCCCGCCTTTCAGGCAGCGCCGAACTGCAGTTGCGCCAGGCGGGCGTAGAGTTCGTTGCCGCGTGTCAATTCATCGTGGTTGCCGACCGCGACGATGCGCCCGTGGTCCATGACGACGATGCGGTCCACTTTCTTCACCGTCGCCAGGCGGTGGGCGATGACCAGCGTCGTGCGGTTTTTCATCAGTCTTTCGAGAGCGCTCTGCACCAGGCGCTCACTTTCCGCGTCCAGCGAAGAGGTGGCTTCGTCGAGCAGCAGGATAGGCGGGTCTTTCAGGATTGCGCGGGCAATGGCAATACGCTGGCGTTGGCCGCCGGATAAGCGGGTACCGCGCTCGCCCAGGAATGTATCGTATCCGTCAGGCAGGGCCCTGATGAACCCGTCGGCAGCCGCCGCGACCGCCGCCTGCTCAACCTCGAAATCATCTGCCTCGCGGTTGCCGTAGCGGATATTCTCACGCGCGCTGTCACCGAAAAGCATGGTCTCCTGCGGCACCAGGCCAATCTGTCGCCGCAACTCGGCCGGCGGCAGGCGGGCAATGTCGATACCGTCGATCTCGATACGGCCCGACTGCGGGTCGTAGAAGCGCAGCAGCAACTGAAAGCTGGTGCTCTTGCCGGCCCCGGACGGCCCCACGATGGCCACGGTCTCACCGGCATCGATTTGCAGCGTGAATTCGTCCAGCGCCGCGATACCCGGGCGTGACGGGTAATGAAAACCGACCTGCCTGAAGCCGATGCTGCCCCTGGCGCGGCCGTCGAAGTGCTCGGGCTCGCGCGGCGCGCAAATTGCGGGCCTGGCCTGCAGCAATTCCGACAGGCGCTCCATCGCGCCCGCACCCCGCTGGACCTCGCCCCACACTTCACTGAGCGCCGCCGCCGAGGAGCCGACGAACATCGAGTACAGCAAAAACTGCGCCAGTTCGCCGCCGCTCATGCTGCCGGCGAGCACCGCCCGCGAGCCCGACCAGAGTATGAGCGTGATGGCCCCGAACACGAGCGTGATGCCGAGCGCCGTCAGGAATGCCCGCGTTCTGACGCGCCGGACGGCCGCCCGGAAGCTTTCCGCCACGGCCTGCAAATAGCGCTCGCTCTGTACCGACTCCAGCGTAAACGCCTGCACGGTCTGTATGGCATTGAGGGTCTCGTCCGCAAGACTGCTGGTGTCGGCGACCCGATCCTGTGCGGTCCGGGACTGCTGGCGAATGCGCCGGCCAACGATGACGATCGGAAGGATGATGGCCGGCACGCCCATGAGGATGTAGAGGGTCAGCTTGACGCTGGTCAACGCCAGCATCACGACACCGCCGCAGAGGTTGACCAGCGAGCGCAGGGCGATCGACAGGCTGACGCCGGAAACGCTCTGCACCAATGTCGTGTCCGTGGTCAGCCGGGACAGCACCTCGCCGGTTCGCGTGGTTTCGAAAAAGGCGGTGTCCATGCGAATCACGCGGTCATAAACCGCGCTGCGTATGTCCGCGACGACCCGCTCGCCCAGCCAGGTCACCAGGTAGTAGCGCAACGCGGCGAAACCGCCAAAGAGGGCCGCGGCGGCGAAGAACCAGCCAAAATAGCGGTTGATCGTGCCCACGTCGTTGGCCGCAAAACCGTTGTCGATCAGGTAACGCAACGCCACGGGCAGAGCCAGCATTGCCGCGGAGGCGACCAGCAGGGCCAGGAGCGCCGCGACGAGCGTGGCGCGATACGCGAGGATAAAAGGCAGCAGGGCTTGCAAAGGCCGCAGCGATACCCCCGGTGGCCGTTCTAACGTGTTATTTGCTGCCATCCTGATCAGATGGGGCTGAAGATCGCGATTAAAAGGCCGGCCGCGGTTCACCCCCGCCGCCCCGCGGCAATGCCGCTCGCTACACCGCCCCGCTTTGCCCCATAATAACCACAGTACACAGGGAACCAACACCGATGCCAGGATTGAGACAAGCGTTGAACGTCGAAGACCTCAGGAAAACGGCTCGGCGCAAATTGCCGCCGCCGTTGTTCAACTACATCGAGGGCGGGGCCGACGACGAAATCAATGTGCACGGTAACACCAGCGCCTTCGATGCGGTCAGGCTGGTGCCGGAATACCTGCTCGACGTCAAGGACATTGACCTGACGACCGAAGTGCTCGGGCGCAGGATATCGATGCCGCTCATGCTCAGTCCCACGGGCATGTCGCGGATGTTCCACCACGACGGTGAACGGGCCGTCGCCCGGGCCGCCGCGGCCATCGGCACGTATTACACGCTCTCGACGGTCGCAAGCTGCAGTATCGAAGAGGTCGCCGCGGCCGCTGAAGGCCCGAGGTGTTTCCAGATCTACGTGATGAAAGACCGCAGCCTGTTGCGGGAATTCATCCAGCGCTGCAAGGCTTCCCGCTACGACGCCATGGTACTGACCGTCGACGTTCCGGTGGCCGGCTACCGGGAGCGGGAGCTGCGCCATGGGCTGACGCTGCCGCCCAAACCGACGCTCGCCAGTCTCGCGACGTTTGCGCTGAAACCGCTGTGGGTTTACAACTTCCTCACGCACGCCCCTTTGCATCTGGCCAACGTCGTCCATAAAATCGAGCAAGGCAGCAAGCAGAAGACCACCCTGATGAAATACATCGCCGACCAGTTCGACGCGACGGTCAGCTGGGACGATATGCAATGGATCGCCTCCGAGTGGGGTGGCCCGTTTGCCGTGAAAGGCATTTTGTCCGCGGCCGACGCACGCCGGGCCGTCGACGCCGGCGCCACCGCCGTGATGGTATCCAACCACGGCGGCCGCCAATTGGACGGCGCGCTGTCCGCGTTCGGAGCCCTGGCGCCGATCGCCGACGAAGTGGGCGGAGAGTGTGAAATCATATGCGACGGCGGCATCCGCCGCGGTACGCATGTACTCAAGGCACTTGCCCGCGGCGCCACCGCCTGTTCGTTCGGCCGGCCCTACCTGTACGGGCTGGCTGCCGGCGGCGAGGCCGGAGTGCGCCGCGCGCTCGAACTGATGCGGGCGGAGATCGAACGCGACATGGCCCTGTTGGGCTGCCGCGCCATCAGCGAAATCGGCCGGCGGCATGTCAGGCCGGTCTGAATCGCCCTTTTATCCATTAAGTACCGAGATGAAATCCCGAAAATGAAACCCTTACGATCCAACACCACCACCAACGGCCCGATGGCCGCGGCGGCGCGCTCGCTGTGGCGGGCCACCGGCATGCGCGGCAGCGATTTCGGCAAGCCCATCATCGCCATCGCCAATTCCTACACGCAGTTCGTCCCCGGCCACGTGCACCTGCAGGGCGTCAGCAGCCTGGTCGCCAGCGAGATTACCGCGGCGGGCGGTGTCCCCCGCGAGTTCAACACCATCGCCGTGGATGACGGTATCGCCATGGGCCACGACGGCATGCTGTACTCCCTGCCCAGCCGCGACATCATCGCCGACAGCGTGGAGTACATGGTCAACGCTCATTGCGCCGACGCGCTGGTGTGTATCTCCAACTGCGACAAAATCACGCCCGGAATGCTGATGGCGGCGCTGCGGCTGAACGTCCCGGCGGTGTTCGTATCCGGCGGGCCGATGGAAGCCGGCAGGCTCCAGAATGACGGCGCCACCCAGAAACTGGATCTGACCGACGCCTTCAACGGTTCGGTCAACCCGCAGGCCTATCCGGGCCACGACCTGCTCGAAATCGAAGAAAACGCCTGCCCGACCTGCGGCAGCTGCTCCGGCATGTTCACGGCCAATTCCATGAACTGCCTGACCGAGGCGCTGGGTCTGTCATTGCCCGGCAACGGCTCACTGCTGGCCACGCACCGGGACCGGGCGTCACTCTTTCTCGAGGCGGGCCGCCTCATCGTGGAACTGTCAAAGCGTTATTACCAGAAGGACGACGAATCCGTATTGCCCCGCTCGATCGCGAGTCTGGAAGCGTTTTCGAACGCCATGGCGGTCGATATCGCCATGGGCGGTTCCACCAACACCATCCTGCACCTGTTGGCGGCAGCCCAGGAAGCCGGCGTCGATTTCGGCCTGCCGCAAATCGACGCGATCTCGAAAAAGGTCCCGCACCTGTGCAAAGTCTCGCCGGCAAGCCGCGACTACTTCATGGAGGACGTTCACCGCGCCGGCGGCATCATGTCCATCATGGGAATTCTGGCCGGCGCCGGATTGCTGGACACCGGGGTGCCGATGGTGCACAGCGCCAGCCTGGGCGAGGCCCTGGACAAGTGGGATATCGGCCGCGGCCGCCACGAGGATGCGCTGCGGCTGTATTCGGCCGCCCCCGGCGGGGTCCGCAGCAAAGGCGCCTTCAGCCAGGAAGAACGCTGGGAGACGGACCTCGATCGCAGCGGCGGCTGTATCCGGGATATGGATCACGCCTACACGAGCGAAGGCGGCCTCGCGGTCCTGTACGGCAACATCGCCCGCCAGGGCTGCATCGTCAAAACAGCCGCCGTCGATGCAGCGATGTACACCTTCAGCGGCCCTGCGCGGGTTTTCGATGAAATGGAAGTCGCCCACGAAGCGATCCTCGGCGGCGAGATCAATCCCGGCGAGATCATCGTCATCCGTTACGAGGGACCGCGCGGCGGACCCGGCATGCAGGAGATGCTCGGGCCGACGATGGCATTGAAGTCAGTGGGTCTCGGTGAGTCCTGCGCACTCCTGACCGATGGCCGTTTTTCCGGCGCGACCGGCGGCTTGTCGATCTGCCACATCTCGCCGGAAGCGGCCGCGGGCGGCTTGATTGCGTTGATCGAGGAAGGCGATGTGATCGCTATCGACATTCCGGCGCGCAGCATCGAGCTCGAAGTCGACCAGCAGACGCTGGCCCGGCGGCGCGAATCCATGCAGGCCCGCCCGGCGGAGGAGGCCTATAGACCCGCCGCGCCGAGGCGCCGGCGTGTCAGCCAGGCGCTGCGGGCTTACGCGGCGTTCGCGAGCAGCGCCGACAAGGGCGGCGTGCGCGACCTCGGCAGGGTAGAGGACGTCTAGCCCGGATATTGCACCAGCCGGCCACTGGCCTCACCATAAGCTGATGAATTTGCAAAACAGAATGACGATTTATCAAATTTATTCCAGGGTACACTTTGTAACCGGCCAGCGACCTATCCCGGCCCTGCCTTGTCCAGGCACGCCTGGGCCTGGGCTTCCCTCCAACAGGGCCAGAAAAGGCTTGCCAGGTCACCGCGTTGCCGCCCCAAATGGTTCCAGGCAAGATGCCCGGAGTGTCGTTTGGTGGTTCCAAATAAACGACGGGCAACGACGCATGGGGCCATTTGGAGCCGCAACCCGCAGGGACGGGTCCCATTTTGTCCACTACTGCGTCTCTCTTCACTTTGGTATTCATAATACCAGTCGTTCATCGTTCCTTGTCGTGGGCAAAATGTGTTCCCGGCGCGGCGATCTGGCAAGCCTTTTCTGGCCCTATAGCTTTAGCTATGGCTCTCAGTCCAGCCCGGCGCCCAGCCGCACCTGTTCTGCAGCAGCATCCGGGATGCCGGTGCAATATCCGGGCTAGCCGACGTTACGGCATCCGTCTCGCAGGTCCGGGCGCCGGCCAGGCGGCGGGCGCCATGGGCGCGCCAGCCGTGAATTCAATGAGCGGTGTATACATGCCTCATCAGCATGCTTTAGCGATTTACTGCAGTGGAGGCGTTTGCCCGGTCAAGGGGCGAGCGGTTACCTGTGTACGGGACATGCTCCGGCCATCCATGGTCGCGCGGCATCCGTTCCCGACGGATGCACGGTCCCGCACCCAGGCAACCGCCCGCCCAGCCATCCAGCGCGGGAGATTCTTCGCCCAAATCAATGAAAGCGCCCGCCGGCGATTGAATTCAGGCGACCCGGAAGCCAGGGCCTATTGGCACTATGAATCGATGCCGTTCTGAGCGTAACCCACGGGGTCGGGAACGCGAACTGAGCGGCCTGCCGGTAAGCCGGCCGAAACTCGAGTGCGTCAATAAACCTCAAGCCTTCACGGCTGGCCTTCGTCCTCGGCAAGGTCGCGGCTCAGCTGCGCCAGCTTGCTCTTGACGATCGCGGCGTTGGCGCTGCCCATTCGGATCAGTATTTTCTGCCCGGCGGTCAATGCCTCCAGCTGCGGGTCCGCAAAAAGGTACACGGCCTCAGGCTTGTTCAGGTAAACCGGGCCCGTGACTTCGGGCGTTTGCAGCAGCGAATCGATCACGACGAGCAGGCGCTGATTGAAGTCGCCTTCCCCGCCGTTGGCCGTCCAGGCCTGCTGTATCAGCGGGTAATATCGATGGTACAAATCGGCCAGCTTGCTGCTATCGAGCTGTTGCAGTGTGGCGACGTAACCGTCGTAGCGCTTGAAATTGTCCGGGCTCAAGACGATGCGGTCACCTTCTTTTTCCGTCTTGAAGCTGCCGCCGACCGGTCGCAGCGGATTGATCCCGCGGGGGACCTGGCGCCCGGTGAGGCTGTCAATCGCGGCCACGGCGCGGCTGATGACGTGGTCCTTGACGATGTAGGCGGATGGCGAGGCATCCCCGGCAATGTCATCCAGCGCCATTTCGACCGGTTTATCGCTCACCTTCAGTTCTGGCAGAGCTTCCTCCGGCGCAGCCTCATCGACGGGGGCGGGCTCGGTCGCGGCGGGCGGCGGTTGTTCCGGCGCAGGTTTTTCAACCGCTGCGATCGGCGGCGGCGGCTGTTCATGAACGGCCGCAGGCTTGGCGGTAAAAAAGTACCACCCGGCAGCGCCAAACAGGGCGATGATGAGTAGCAATGGAACCGTTTTCTTCATTTCAGCGTACCAATAATCTCAAGTTAACAGACCTGACCGCGTTCATTGTGACACAACCGCGGCTACGGGATTAAACGCTCTGCCGGGCCGTTCGCCCACGCAGCGCCCGCTGCTCAGGGCTTTATGAATTTCAGCGTAAAGCGGTCGGTATTGCCGGTGACCGTGTGCCGGCCCACTTCATAGCGAAGCTCATCGTCCGGCCGGAAGTGCAGCGTGGAATAATCCACCAACCTGAAGCCCGCGGCCTGGATCTCCTTGATGGCCATGACCGGGTCGACACGGCGCCGGTTTTCCGGGTTGTCCGCTTCCATGTGCCGACGCGTGTGATCGACAACGCCGTAGATACCGCCGTGCCTGAGTGCGGCGAACACGGCCTCGTTCAGCGCAGCCCGGCCTGCTGCGTCGAAATTGTGGTAATTGCGAAACGTCAGGACCATGTCGGCGCCGGTTACGCCAAGGCCGTTGGTTTCAAGCGAATAATGACGTGAACCGGGATCGCGGTGCATCGTCGAGTCGGTCGCGATGATCTTCGCCTTTTCAAACCCGGGCTTGTCCATCAGCGTCTGCGCAATCGTCGAGGTGCCGAGCGCCGCGTAATACTGGCCGTTGTCTTTCATTACCGGCGCCAGCAGCTTCGTGTACCAACCGCCGCCGGGAATCAGTTCGATCAGCGTCATATCGTCGCGCAAGCCAAAAAATTTCAGCGTTTCCACCGGCTTCCGGTTGCGATCGCGCGCCTTTTCGGCGTCCGTCCTGATGTCTGAAGCCATGGCCGCTTTGAGCTTTGCCTCGACGGCATCGAACCCGTCGGCCGCGGCGATATTGGTGATCGTCAGCAGCATTGCCAAGAGCAGATATTTCATCGCTGTTTCCTGTAATTTGCTTTGAGTGGACCCGAATTAAGCATAAATGAATATGCCGGGCGGCGAAACTCGGCCATCCTTGAACGGCCCGGGAGCACGGGCACTCAGTTCAACCGGCGCTCCAGCCGGCGGATCCTGTCGAGCAGTTCCAGCGCCAACGCGGCGCCGGCCAGGTTGACCCCCAGGTCGCGTTGCAGGTGGATCACGGTTTTCACCCGGCGCAGGCTGCCGACACTGAAACGCCATTGTTCCGTGCGCTCACCCACCGGCTCGATGATGCCCTCATCGACCAGCATAATCACCGTCTCCGTTTCGACGGTGCAACTGCGGCACAACTCAGACAGCGTCACCACGTCACGGTCGTCGAGCACCTGGCCCGTCAAGGCACGGTCACTTTGTGTCATCACGCCGCCTCCATGCTTACACGCGGATTGAAATCAAACGCCTTTCGCATATTCCGGTAGAAGTCCCTGGCTTTTTCGTCATTGGCCGGCGGCAGCGCGATCTGCAGAACGACATAGAGGTCACCGGGCGTCCTCGCCGGGATGCCCCGGCCCTTCAACCTGAGCTTTTTGCCCGGCTGGGAATTGGGAGGGATCTTGAGATCCACCTGGCCCGCCGGCGTCGGCACCTTGATCGTGCTTCCCAGCGCCGCTTCCCACGGCGTTACCGGCAAGTCGAGATAAACATCGGCGCCCTCCACGCGGTAGTGCCCGTGGGGCTTGAATTCAACCTCCAGGTAAAGGTCGCCGGCCTTGCCGCGGCCTGCGCTGCTGCCGCCCTGGCCGCTGAGACGTATTTGCTGGCCCTGCCTGATGCCCTTGGGTATGCTCACCTTGAGCGTGCGTTGCCGCGTCCTGACATGCCCGTCAGCCGCCAACTCGGGCATCTGCAGCGTAATCGAGCGGGTCGCCCCTTTGAAGCTGTCTTCGAGGTCGATCAATATCTTGGCGTGATGGTCTTCGCCGTGCATGTGAAAACCGCGGCCGCCGCCCGCGGAGCGGCCGGCGCGGCCGAACAGCGACTCGAAGAAATCGCTGAAGTCGCCGCTGCCGCCGCCGGGTGCGCCGTGAAACTCGAAACCGCTGCCCCAGTCGGGCGGCGGATGAAATTCCTGCTGTCCCTGCCAGTCCGAACCCAATTGGTCGTAGGCCGCCCGCTTTTCAGGATCCTTCAGGACTTCGTAGGCCTCCCCGAGCTCCTTGAAACGCACTTCGGCGTCCGCTTCCTTGCTCACATCCGGGTGGTACTTGCGCGCAAGCTTGCGGTAGGTCCGCTTGATTTCGTCCTGGGTCGCGTTGCGACCCACGCCCATGATGGCGTAATAGTCTTTGTATTGCATGATCCTTGCAGCTCCTGGTGCCTGTGCCCGTCAAATCTCGCCGCGGCCACTCGGTATCCGCGGAAGTACTGACCGGCCCTAAGGAAGATCGGGTTTTCAGGGCCCCGTTTCAACTCTCCCGGCACCGGGCGCGCGATCACCCGGTCTTGGGTTTATACGCCTTGGCTTCCTCGTCGGTAAGCTGCTCGACACGCAAGGTCCAGTTGGCAAACGTGGAACTGATCTTGAAGTAATAGCGCCCGCCCTGCTTGAACAGCCTGACCCCGTCGCCGACCTGCTTGGTCATCAGGACCCGGCCGAGGTATTCATCGGTGCCGGCTTTGAACAGGTCCACCTCGATACCCAGTGACTCCGGATAATCACTTAGCACCCGCCAATCCAGCAACCACGGTGACTTGACCTCGAATTCGGCGGTCGTGGAATTGCCGGAGCCACTGAACTCGCGGACCAGGTCCTTGGCAAAAGCGTTCGTGGTCAGCGCCGGCAGGGCCAGCAGCAACAAGCAGCTTAAAAAAATTCGTTTCATAGGATATTCCCCGTAGCATTCATTCCATGGTTGGCGCTCTGGCGCAACGCAATCATATAGACCGCGGACCGGGCCAAAGGTGCGGCCGCGGCCATTGACGGCGGCAGGCCCGCGCAACTTTCAAGCGAGCGCGGGCGAGCCCTGGAAGCCGCGAGCCGTTCCTCGACAGGGGTCCGCGGCTGCCGCCACGGTATTGTACCGTTTTCCGGAATGCGGCCGTGGAATTCGCGGAGATCGAATTCAGCGTCCGTGAACCCTCGCGCCCGTGGGCGCCTTGCCTTAGTCGTAGCGAAGTGCTTCGATCGGGTCCAGTTGGGCCGCCTTTGCGGCAGGGACTATGCCAAAGATCACGACGACGCTGACGAGGCCGATCATCCGGGTTCGCGCCACCGATGGTGATTGACTTGGATTATCGCGGCCAGCATCCGTCAAATCGGCGCGCAGGAACAATGCCAGAAGTTTAGCTGTCCGAAGTCACTGAGCCCTATGCACAAGAAAAAGATATTGCTGTCGCCCCTCCTGCTGCTCCTCGCAGCCGCGGCTTTCGCGCAGACGCCAGCGCCGGCCTTCGAACTGAAGGACGCCGGCGGCACGGAGGTTTCCCTGCCCAGCCACCAGGCGGGTGTCGACATTTACCTGTTCTGGGCAACCTGGTGCCCTTACTGCAAGGCCCTGATGCCGTACCTGCAAGCCATCAAGCAGGACTACGGCGACTCGGTTAGGGTTTATGCCCTCGACATCAGGGACGACGATGGGAATCCCAGGGCGTTCATGGCCAGGCAAGGTTACGACTTCACGCTGCTGCCCAAGGCCGACCCGGTCATGCCGCTTTACGGGGTGCGCACAACGCCCGGGCTGTTCCTGGTGGATGCCCGCGGCGACATACGCTTCAACCTGTACAAGCACATGACCCCGGCCAACGGCGCGGCAGCGGCGACAAACAGCCGGCAGAAGGCGGCGCGGCTGGCGCCCTTCTGGGCAAAGCAGATCCGACAGGCGATCGAGGCGATACTGGCCGGGTCCGGCACACCCTGAATCCCGCGCGGCCGTCCCCCCTTGCGTTTCGCGGCAGTTACCAGATACCGCCCAGCGCGACCTTGACGGATTCGCCGCTGACGCCGCTGGATTCCTCCGCGGCGAAAAAGGCGATGACCTCGGCGACTTCGCGCGGCGTGGCGACGCGGCCGGGCGGGTACAGGGCGGCGCGCTCTTCCCACACGGCCTCGGGGCTGATGCCCCGCCTGTCGGCCTCGGCGGCGGCAGACCGCTCCGCCATCTCGGTACGCACCCAGCCGGGCAGGACGGCGTTGGCCGTGATGCCGTAGGCGCCGCCGTCCTGGGCGGCCGAGCGCATCAGGCCGAGCAGGCCGGCCTTGGAACTGTTGTAGGCGCTGCCGGCGTGCTCGGCGTGCGCCCCGGCCGTGGAACTGGTGAACACCAGCCGCCCGTAGCGCCGCTCGCACATGATTTTCAGCACCAGGCGCGAGAGGTAAAACGGGCCGTCCAGGTTGGTCCGCAGTGTTTCCTCCCAGAGCGCCGGGTCCTGCTCCCACAAGACGCGCTCATGCGCCGAGCCGATGCCGTGGTTGCACACCAGGATGTCGACCGGCCCCAGCCTCCGGCTGGTCGCTTCCACGGCCCGGGTACAACCCTCGTTGGTTGCAAGATTCGCCACGATATAATCGAGGCCGGTCGCCTTCAACTGTTCTTCGCTGCGGGCCGCGCACATGACCCGGGCGCCCCTGGACGCCAGCAGCTGTGCCGTTTCAAGACCGATGCCGCGGCCCGCGCCCGTGACCAGCGCGACGCGTCCGTCAACTCCCGCCATGTCGTTCTCCTTTCACTTTTGCAGGCAATGATACCAACTCAGTCATCCAACGCCTGGACCACGGCGGCAAAAAACGCTTTTTGCAGCATCCAGTCGGAGCGTTTGCTGGCGACCGCGCGGGCGCTGTGCTGGGCAATCACGACCCGTGCCTTCGGGTTGACGTAAATGGCCTGGCCGAATATGCCGGACGCCTCGAAGGCGCCGTCGCCGGACAGCCACCAGAAATACCCATAACCGGGATTGGCTTTCGAGGGCGTCGTCGCTTCGCGCATCCAGTCCGCCGGCAAAACCCGGGTGCCGTCCGGCAGTTGACCCTGGTGCAGTGCGAACAGGCCCAGCCTGCCGTAATCACGCAGCGTGGCGCTGATGCAACAACCGCCGGACTCACCCCCGCCGGCCTCCGACAACAGCCAATTGGCGGCTGACTCCATGCCGAACGGTTTCCAGATTTTTTCGCTCAGGTAAGTCGACAGGTTATTGCCGATCGCGGCGCGCAACAGCGTACCGACGAGATTGGTTTCGGCGGTATTGTAGTTGAACACGTCACCCGGTTGCGCCTGGCGCGGCTTGTTGCGCAGGTATTGGTAAAGGCCGAGCGTGGTCCAGTCGGCGCTGTTTACGTCGGATGCGGGGTCGGCGTAATCTTCGTTCCACGCGACACCGGAGGACATCTGCAGCGCGTTGCGCAGGCTGACACGGTCATAGGCCGAATGCCGCAATCGCGGCAGATAGTCGCTGATATTTTCATCCACGCTTTCGATATAGCCGTCCTGGATGGCTGCCCCGATGAGCATCGATGTCACCGACTTGGCCACGGAAAACGAGACCCACAGGCTGTGCTCGCCGTTACCCAGCCCGTAGCGCTCGTAAACGATGCGGCCATCCCTGATCACCAGCAGACCGGCGACGTTCTGCTCGACAAAGTAATCATCGGCCGTCACGGTCCTGCCATCGAATTGCACGGCGACATCATCCAGGCCACGCAACTCGAGCGGCAGCGGATAGGGGTTGCCGCCAGCCGCTATCACCCGGGTCGGGAAGACCCGTGCGATATTGCGGTAGCCGGCGACCTGCTGCTCGGGGGTCCAGAATAGAAACTTGCCCGGCGGGCCCAGGTGCGCCGCATCCTCGCACGGGTCCAGCCACGGCGCTTTTGCCAATGCCGGGGCGACCCAGAATAACGCCAACACCAGGCTGGCCATTGTTATGTATCTTTTAAACGTCATCATTCACCCGTTCCCTCCCGGTGGAGTCTCAACCTGCGCCAAAGGGCGACCGCCAGCAGCAGGAACAATGCCTGGCCCAGGGCAAAACTCAAGCGCCGCGCCTGCAAAAACGGCACCACCAGGCTGGCGACCGCTGCATTGCTCATCATCTGGATAAACCCCTGCATCGAGGCGGCCGTGCCGCGATTGTACGGCATGCAATCCAGCGCCAGCACGGTAACGGCCGGCATCACCAGCGCCAGGCCGAGGACGTAAATCACCAGCGGGCCGATGACGGTGACGATGCCGGGCGCCGTGAAACCTGCCAGCAGCAGGTTCAAAAGCGTCGCGGCCGACATGATCACGAGACCGGTATTGATGGTTTTGGACTTTACCCAGCGGTGCGCCAGACGACCTGAAATCGTGGCGCCCACTGCCAGCCCGCTGACGATGGGGATGAACAGCCAGCCGAAGTCTTTGCTGCCCATGCCCAGCAAATCGAATATCACCGCGGGCGCACCGGCGATGTAGATGAACAGCGCCGCGAAGGACATCGACAGGTTGATCACCAGTGCCGGAAAAGCCCTGTGCGTCAGCGTTTTGACGTACACGCGCCAAACCGCGGCGGGCTGTATCGACTGCCGGTTGGCGCCGCTCAGCGTTTCGCCGACGAACAGCGACACCAGGAACATCAGGCAGCCATAAGCGCTCAGGAACCAGAAAACGCTGCGCCATCCATAATGATCGTGCAACCAGCCGCCCAGGACCGGCGCAATCGCCGGCGCCAGGGCAAAAAGCAGCATTACCTGGGACATTTCCCGGTGCGCCGCCTCGGCGTCGTGCGCATCCCGTATCATTGCCCGGCTGGCGATAAACCCGCCGCTCGCGGCCAGGCCTTGCAAAACGCGCAGGAAGAGGAAGGACTGGGCATTGGCGGCCAACGCACAGCCGACCGAACCCAGCGTGTACAGCGCCATGCTCAGCAATATGACGCGCCGGCGCCCGATGCGGTCGGACAGCGGCCCCCAGAGCAGCGTTGAACAAGCGAACGCCAGCAGGTACACCCCGAGGCTCTGTGACAGCAATGCCCGGCTGATCCCGAATTCCGTCTCGATATCCGGAAACGAGGGCAGGTAAGCATCGATCGTGAACGGCCCGATCATGGACAGCAGCGCGGCGAAGACCGTCAGGTGCTGCGTGCGCCCAACGCTGTTGCCCGGGATCGCCATGGCCGGTCCGGGACGGGGCCTAAAGCTCCTCGAGGCTGGCGATGATGGCGGCCGGCTCCATGCGCCGCGTGTAGTCCGCGTGCACGAAACCCGCTGTCACGATGCCGTCCGGGCGGACCACGTAGGTGGCGGGCAGAGGCAGTTCAAAACGCGCGTTGCCGTCGAAGGACGACAGGTCGAGACCGAAGCTGGCGTAGATGGGCCGCAGTTCTTCTGCCAGCGTGAACACCAGCCGGTATCGTTCAGCGACCCTGTTGTCCAGGTCGCAGAGCAGGTCAAACCCGAATGGGTTTTCCGCCGCGAATGCAGCGCTCTTTTCCAGCAGGTTGGGAGAAATGGACACCAGGCTGGCGCCGAGACGCTGCATCGCAGGCAGCGCGTCGTTCAGGGCCTTCAGCTCGAGGTTGCAATAAGGGCACCAGGCGCCGCGGTAAAAATTGATCACCACGGGCCCCTGTTCGAGCAGTGTCGCCAGGGCGATGTCTTCGCCGCGTGTGTTGGGCAGCACGAATTGCGGGGCCCGCTCGCCGGGCTGCAGCGCCCGGTCCGCGATCCCGCTGTCGATCAAATCCTGCGTCGCCCGCGCCATCGTTCGCAAAACGTCGGGCGGGATGTCCGCCGCGCTTTGTGCCTGCAGTTCCTCGATCATCTGCTTCAGCGACATCAAAAACTCCTCCAGCTCGACACTCGGTTTATCGATCGCCCGGTGTAACGGGATGGCGCCGCGACGATGCAAGCCTTCACGCCTGGATCTTCGGCCGCGTCAATATCGGCCAATAAATCCAGGTGAAGATGAAGAACGCCAGCGCCCAACCCGCAGCGGCCGCGTCGATGGTCCAAAGACTGCCGGGTGACAGCAACGGACCCAGCACGCGCACGAGCGCCGCCAGTGACAACAGCCAGTAAGCCGCAACGGTGCCGGTTGCCGCCCGCAGCGGCCTGCCGGTGTGCCCCAGCGCAACGCGCGTCATGACGGCCAGGACCATGCTGCCGATGGCCCCCATGGTCAGGGCATGCAAAGCCGCACCGGTGAACGGCAGCCAACCCATCGCCACCGCCCCCGCCAGCGCATAACCGGTCGGCAGCCACGCGTAGGCCACGTGCAGCACGAACAGCAACGGATTGGAAATCGTCGACAGACCGCGCCAGCGGCTCAGCCTGACCAGGTGCAGCAGCGCGGTGGCGAAAAACATCAAGGCGCTGACCCGGCTCAGCGGGAAGAAACTCCCGGCAAAACCGGTCAACACGACCATGGCCAGCAGCGCCTGATCAACACGCGGGTTTCCGGCGGGCATCCGCTCGCGTCCCTCCATCCGCAGCCAGTTGGCGGTGAAGCTCGGGACGATCCGCCCGGCGATAAGGGTTACCAGCAACAACACCGCGTGCACCAGCAGCAACACCGCCGTTCTCTCGGCGTTCGCGAGCAGGCCGCCGGCGCCCAGGTGGTAAATACCGTTGAAAACGCACATGGACCCAACGACCGCGATCAGTATGAAATTCCGCCGGCTGCGGCCGCGGATGATTTCCCGGCCGAGCAGCAGCAACAAGAGCAGCGGGAAAACCATATCCAGTACCGTCACCAGGGGCGCAGGCAGGCGTCCGTCCAACAGCATGGCCACGCGACCCGCCAGCCAGCCCAGCAGCAGCCAGCCCAGCTTTGCCCCGCCGATGGCCGGGCGTCCGGTCCAGGTCGCCACCGCCGTCAGGCTGAAGCCCGCCACGGCCGCCATTGCAAACCCGACCAGCATTTCATGCGCGTGCCAGTTCGGCGTAATCCACGGCGGCCCCTTGCCGTGCAGCGTGACGACCCAGAGCGGCACGATCAGGACGGCGAATATTCCGTTCGCTAAAAAGAAAGGCCGGAATGCGTAGCTGAGAAATGCCGGAGGTTCTTTTGTCATGGCAGCAAAGATTAGCGTTGTCGGCCCGGCGACACAACATCAACCGCTTTCGCGACGGCTTCGGCGCCGTGCCCGGCCCCGCAACGCAGCGGCGCGCGCCTGCTTCGGCCCGCCGCAGACGCCTGTACGCGGGCGTTTGGGTACCCTATAAACGGTGCTGCACCACGATGAGAAGGAAATCCGTTGCAAGCAACCTCAACCTTCATGGCCCTGCTGGCCTTCGCTGTGGCGTCCGCGCAGGCGCCGCTGGCCGCGGACGACACCGCATCCGCCGAAACGCCGCAAAAGCCCCTCTGTGAAAAGCAGCCGGCTTTCGCCGACTTTGATTTCTGGGTCGGGCAATGGCAGGTGTACAGCAACGACGCAAAGCGCCGGTTCGAGGGCAGCAACCGCGTCACCAAGCATCACCAGGGCTGCCTGATCATGGAAAACTGGACCAGTGCCAGGGGCAACACCGGCAGCAGCATGAACTATTACGACCCCGTCACCGGCCAATGGCGCCAGCTATGGGTCGCTTCGGCGTACTCCATCGACTACAGCGGCGGGCTGGACCGGCACGGCTCGATGCGCCTCGTTGGCGAAATTCATTATTACGACTCGGGCAAACGCTTCCCGTTCAGGGGCACCTGGACACCGAATGCCGATGGCAGCGTCAGGCAGTTCTTCGAGCAGTACGACCCGGAAAAGGGCGCTTGGAACACCTGGTTCGACGGGCTCTACGTTCACTCCGGCAAATAGGCGGCCGCCCGCTGCCGCAAGCTGGCGCGATCGTTTCGCCAGTTCGGGTTGAGTTCCTGCAGGAGGCGGTAAAAAGCCGGCCCGTGGTGCATCTCGACCAGGTGACAGAGTTCGTGGGCGATGACCGAATCGATCAGTATGAGCGGCGCCTTAACCAGGTGCGTGTTCAGGCGGATCAAGCCCGCGGACGAACAATTCCCCCAGGTTCTGCGCATTCTCCTGACCTCGAGGCGGATGGCGCGGCCGCGGGCCCAGTCTGCGGTCTCGCTCAGGGCTTCCAGTCGCCGGGCGAAGACGGCTTTGGCCTGCTCGCGGTACCAGCGGCGCAGGCAATTCCTCACACTCAGCGGATTCTCGTCGTAGACCTGGACCCGCAATTCACCGGCCCCGGCTTCAACCATTGACGCCCGGCGCGGCGCCCGGGTGAGCGCCAGGCGAAGATGCTCACCGAGGAAATAGTGCCGCTCCCCACTGACATAGGCCAACGGCGGTGGGCGACACTGCGCGCCGCGGCCGAGAAAGCGCCAGACCTGCGCCGAATTGCGCTGCAACAACGTATGGATTTCCCGGTCGGACCAGTGCCGGGGCGCACGGACCTCGAGCGTACCCGCCGCATCGCGTTGCAGGTGAATGCGTTTCTTCAGTCGCGCGCCGCGCACCACCCGGTAAGACGGTAATCTCGTCATCGGGCCAGGCGCCGGGCAGCCATGATCAGGGGACTCCCCGCTGGCCGGCGGAATGCAGATTCGAATGAATGACCATGGACGCAGAGTATGATCCCTCCGCGCCACCGTTCACAACCCCGGGACCCACGGCGGGCAGGGCCAAAAATAATTTACAATGACCTTTTTGCAATTCAGGACAGCGAACATGAAGAGAACATTTATCTGCCTGGGCGCCTGGCTGATAGCCACGGCCGCAACACTGGCCGCTTCAGCGGACCCCGTGCCGCCCGCCGAAGACGTTCGCCTTTACGACATCGGTTCCGCCCCTTCCGCCGAGCGTATCCACGCGGACGTCGCCTCGCTGGTCGGATTTGGCACCCGGCACAGCCTCTCCGACACGCACTCGGATAGCCGCGGAATCGGCGCTGCCAGGCGCTGGGTCAAGGCGCAATTCGAAGCCATTTCGAAGGACTGCGGCGGCTGCCTTGAAATCATGACCATCGCCGACACGGTGACCGGCGAGCGCGTGCCGCAGCCGCACGAGATCGTCAACGTGGTCGCAATCCAGCGGGGGCGACTCGACCCCAACCGGATGGTGATGATGAGTGGTGATATCGACTCGCGCATCAGCGACCCGATGAACGCCGTCGACGATGCGCCCGGCGCCAACGACAACGCCTCGGGTATGGCGGGCGTGCTGGAGGCGGCGCGAATTCTCAGCCGCCACAGGTTTGCGGCCAGTATCGTTTACATGGGCCTTTCCGGTGAAGAGCAGGGGCTGTACGGCGGTCAGATCGTCGCCGCATACGCCGTCAAGCACGGCTGGAACATCGAGGCCGTGCTCAATAACGACATGATCGGCAACATCGCCGGCATCGACAAGGTCATCGACAACCACAGCGCGCGGATCTTCTCGGAAGGCGTGCGCTGGGTGGAAACACCCGAGGAAGCGCGCCAACGCTATTTCACCGGTGGCGAAGTCGATTCTGCGTCACGCAACCTGGCCCGTTACATCAAACGGGTTGGGGAACGATACGTGACCAACATGGACCTGATGCTGGTCTACCGGCTGGACCGTTACGGCAGGGGCGGCCACCACAAGCCCTTCAACGCCGTCGGCTATCCGGCCGTCCGGCTGATGGAAACGAATGAAAATTACGACCGCCAACACCAGGATGTCCGCGTCGAAAACGGTCATCATTACGGTGACACGATCGACTACGTGGACTTCGACTTCGCCGCTAAATTGACCGCCGTCGACGCCGTTTCCCTGGCCAGCCTGGCGTGGGCGCCGGCGCCGCCGTCCGGTGTCACGATCGAGGGCATGGTCAAACCCAGCACCACGCTGTCCTGGGACATGGGTCAGGATGAGAACCTGGCCGGCTACCGGGTCTACTGGCGCCTGACCACCGAGCCGCAGTGGACACACAGCCGCTGGGTTGGAAAAGTCGACAGGTACACGCTGCAAGATGTTGTCATCGATAACTATTTTTTCGGGGTCGCCAGCGTGGACCGGGACGGGCATGAAAGCCCGGTGGTCTTTCCGGGTCCGGCCGGTGCCTTTTAGGCGTTCGATGCAAAGGGCAGGAAACGGCCGCCACTGGATTTTTAGCCAATTTTGCATTATTATAACCTCCCAGTATTGGTCAGGGGTGATTGCATGGCCAAACTGCGGCCGCAGGGGATTTTCTTGGACGCAAAGCAGTCGCAGGTGAGCGTATGGTTTCGCCACCCGCTGTACACCCGGAATTGATTTGCCGGCGCCGAAAACGGGCTTTCGAGTCTTGTTATTAACGTCGAACACTGAGGTTCCAATCAAGGGCTTAGTACAGGGTTGATGAGGGCGGGCACTTCTCCAGGAGTGCCCGTTTTTTAATGGCCGGGCCGAAGCACTGCCACGACATTGCCCGCGCGCTGGCTTACAATCCACTGCCAATGGACCACTGGACCACACTCCGATGCGTGACGACTTTCTGCATCATGAGCCGCCGTTGGCGGGGGCCGCGCAATGACGGATAAAAACAAAACCGGTTTTTCGCTCGACATCGACGTCGATCCCGCCGCGGGCCTCAAGCCGCTGCCGGACCTGGTCGCGTTCGACCTTTGCCGCGCTTACCCGGCAGACGAGCACGCGCTCCTGCTGCACAACACCCGCACCGGCGAACGCGCGATGGTCAGACCCGAGGTCTACGCGGCGCTGCGCAACTGCGCCCAGTTCGACACCCTGGACAGGCACGCAGAACGCATCGTCGCCCTGAATCCCGGCATGCAGGGCCAGCAGTCCGATATCCGTTCAGTGCTCAAGACCATGCTCAAAAGCGGCATGCTGGTATCCGCGCGGCAGACCTGCGACCGGCTCAGGCGCAACCTGCCGGACCCGGCCGCCGTCCCCGATCCGGGCAAGCCCGTGGTCGCCATCATCACCTGGGAACGGCCGGCTGCCCTGGAGCGGTTGCTGAGATCCATTGGCGCCAATTGCGCGAATGACGGGATCCACCGGCTTTACGTCGTCGACGATTCACGCCAGGGCGATAACATCGCCCAGAACCGGGAATTGACAGCCAGGTACTCCCGCACGCTGAAGATGCCGCTGCAGTACTTTGGCCGCGCCGAACAACGCGTGATGCTGGAAACGCTGGCGGCCCGGCTGCCGCAACATGAAAAAGCCGTGCGCTTTCTCGCTGACCAGAGCTTGTGGCGGGACCACTGGACCAGCGGCCTGGCCCGTAACCTGGCGCTGCTGCTATCCTGCGGCCGGCGGCTGGTGATGCTCGATGACGACACGGTCTGCGATGTTTATCAGCCCGGCCGGCAACGCCCCGATATCACGTTCTCCGACCTGCCGCGCGCGGCGGATTTTTTTGCCGCCGAGGCGGAATGGCAGCACCGGCGCCAGGCGCTGAATCCCGATCCGGTCCAACGCCACATGCAATGCCTCGGCCTGACCTTTTCGCAGGCGCTGGCAACGCTCGGCGCCAACCACTTCAAGGCAGCCGGCCTGGCAGGCGCCACCGGCCTGCAAACCAGCGAACTCAATCCCGATTCGCCGGTGCTGATGACCGAGTGC
This sequence comes from uncultured Gammaproteobacteria bacterium, assembly GCA_963774415.1. Taxonomy (GTDB): domain Bacteria; phylum Pseudomonadota; class Gammaproteobacteria; order Xanthomonadales; family SZUA-36; genus SZUA-36. The sequence goes on from CAVZEU010000003.1 coordinate 116,534, forward strand.
GGCTCTCTCGGTTGCCCCGGAACGAACGACAACACCTGGCTGCCGGACATGCACCCGGACTCGCTCGAAGCCATGCTGAAATCGCCTGAAAAGACCCGGAATGCACTCGACACGCGCCTCGTCTGGAGCGGCCGCGAGCAACCGCATTTCGCGCCACGGCCAAACATGTCGCAGATCACCGGCTTCGACAACCGCGCGATGTTACCCCCGTACCTGCCGATTCTGCGCGGCGAGGACCGCCTGTTCGGCCATATGCTGGATTTCCTGCTGCCGGCCGGCGTCACGCTCGACTACCCGTGGGCCGTGCCGCACCTGCCCCTGCCGCGGCGGGAATGGCAGGCTGCCGATCGGGACTTCACGCCGAGCGGCAGCTTTCCATGGTTTTTCGCCGAACAAATCCTCAGGCGTAAATCCGATTGCATCGGCGCGGAACCGGAAACACGCTTCGACAGCCTCGCATCCTATTTTCGCGACCTGGCTGCCGCGCCCGTTGCTGAGCTCGCGGCCAGGCACCGTGACTACGTGCTGACCCAGACTTCGGCGCAATGGCAGCACCTTGATCGTTTGCTGGCGCAGGCGGAGAAAGCCCCGGATGCCTGGAAGCGCTACCTCGAGCAAGGGCTCGGGCAACTGAAGGACGGTCTCGACCGTTATAGTCGCAAGGAACTCCCGCTCGAGGGGCAGCCCCCCGGCCTGGCGGACAAAGAACTGGTCGGATTCTGGCGGGATACGTGGTCGGGCTTCGCGGACTGCTTGCAGGCGTGGCCGCAAATCCGCCAGGCCGCGGCCGCTCTGCACGACTGATCTGGCGGTGTGAGCGCGGCCCTGCACGCCTGGCGGGGCGGGTCAGCCATGGCTTTCATGCACGCGCATACCTCCGCTCCTATTGCGGGGGCACGCCGGGAAATCCATTAAAGGCCGTCCAACGCGGGCCACGGTCAGGCGGCTGCAAAATCAGCCGCGTGCCGCTCGGCGAATTGCCGGAAACGGGTGGGCGGGCGGCCGCAAACCTCCTCGAAGGTCGCCGTGATGCTGGCGCCGCCGTCATTGGCGATGATCTCGAACAAATCGGTCACGGCGTCGATGTACCATTCGCTGACCCCCGCGGCGCGCAAGCCGTTGCCGAACTCACGCGCGGGAATGTCGACGTATTCGATCGCTCTGCCCAGCGCAGCGGACATCTGCTGCGCCAACGCGCCAAACGACAGGATTTCAGGCCCGGTGATGTGGTAGGTTTTTCCATCGTGGCCGCTGCCGGTCAGGACGCCGGCGACAAACTCACCGACATCCCTGACATCGATGAGACCGGTTCGCCCGGTTCCCATCGGCAGACGGAATTGATTTTCGGCGGCAATCGAGCGGGCACACTGCAACAGGTTCTGCATGTAGAAATTCGGTCGCACGACCGTGTAAGCCAGGCCCGATTCCGCCAGGTAGGCTTCCGACTGGCCGTGGTACTTTTTCAACAGCGCCGCTGCATTCGCGTCGGCGCCCGACGCCGAAAGCTTGACCAGGCGGCTGACGCCGGCCGCTCTGGCCGCGTCAACGAACCGCATTTCGTCTTGCAGCTGCGTTTCGGTGTTGGGCATGACCATGAAGGCCTTCTCGACGCCCCGCATCGCTTTTTCAAGCGAGCCCGCATCGCCGAAATCCCCCTGCACCAGTTCGACTTGCGCTGCCATCGCCCGCTGCGCCCCGTTCGGGTCGCGCACGAGCGCACGCAGGGGCTGGTCCCGGCCCGATAGTGCCTGCAGTACCTCCCTTCCCGTCTTGCCCGTTATACCCGTGAGTAGAATCATAGGGTCAACCTCCAAAGTTCGTCCAGCTGCGTACGGTCGAGGGCAAGCCCGCGACACCGGGCCCGGCTGCCGGCGGCGTCAGGCATCCAGCAGAAAGGCCCGCAACCGCACATAATCGGCAGGCATGACCTCGCTCAGAATCTGCCTGTCCGCGACCGCCCGAAGCGCCGCCGGCAACGGGATGGGCCGATGCAACGCCGCCTCCAGCGTGCCCTGGAATTTTGCCGGGTGGGCGGTGCACAGGAAGACCCCCGTCTCTGCCGGCGCCAGGTTCGAAACCAGCGCCTTCCACGCCAGCGCGCTGTGCGGGTCGGCCAGGTAACCCGCCGCGTCCAGAGCGCGCACGGCGTCAAGCGTTTCGGCGTCGCTGACCGCAACCGATGAGAGCAGCCGCGTGAGCGGCAGGCCGTGACGCCTCTCCAGCTCCAGCACGCGCGGAAAATTATTCGGCAGCGAGATGTCCATGGCGTTGGTGAGCGTCGCCACCGTCGGCCGCGGGTCCCAGCGGCCCGAACTCAGGAACCTCGGCACGGTGTCGTTGCGATTGGTGGCTGCGATCATTCTTTTGACCGGTAAACCGAGCGCGCAGGCCATGAGCCCGGCCGTGACGTTGCCGAAGTTGCCGCTCGGCACGCAATAGACCGCCTCGCGGTCGGCCCCAAGACGTGACGCCGCCTCGAAGTAGTAGCAAACCTGCGCCAGCAGGCGGGCCACGTTGATCGAGTTGGCTGAATTGAGCCCAAGTTCAGCGACCAGTTCCTCGTCATCGAAGGACTGCTTGACGAGCCGCTGGCAAGCATCGAAATCAGCCTCGACGGCAACCGTCCGGATGTTGCCGCCGAGCGTGCAAAACAGCTTTTCCTGCAGCTCCGTGACCTTGCCCTGCGGGTACAGGACCACCACGTCGATCCCCGGCAGACCGTAAAACGCCTGCGCCACCGCCGCGCCGGTGTCGCCCGATGTCGCGGTCAGTATCGTGACCTGGCGGGTCCCGTCGAGTTGCGCCAGGCACTGCGCCATGAAGCGCGCCCCGAAATCCTTGAAGGCCAGTGAAGGGCCATGGAACAGCTCGAGCGCATGGACCTTGTCAGCGACGGGCCTGAGCTCGAGCGGAAAGTCGAATGCCCTGGCCACGCATTCCCGCAGGAGTGCGGGCGCGATATCGTTGCCGATCAGCGACTGCAGGATCACACTGCTGCGGGGGACAAAATCCATCGCCAGCAGTTCCCCGACCGGCGCCGGCGGTTTCAGTTCCTGCGGAAAAAACAGGCCCTGGTCACGGCCCAGGCCCAGCACCAGCGCTTCGTTGAAGCTGACTCGCTGCTCGGGATGCTTGATATTGACGTAGCGCACTGGTCCGACCTGCAACAGTGGCTAGCCCGCATATTGCACCAGCATCCCGGAAGCTGGTGCAGGCGTGCCTGGACAAGGCAGGGCCGGGATAAGACGCGGGCCGGTTACCCGGCGTACCCTGGAATAAGCTGGGTAAATTGTCATTTTTTCATTCATATTCATCTGGTTATAGCGAGGCCAGTTACCGGCTGGTGCAATAGGCGGGTTAAACCCGCCTGGCGCCGGCCAGGTCGGCCCTGCAGATATGCACGAAGCCGCCAGCCTCCTGCAGGTAATGATCGCGCAACCAGGCGGCCGCGGCCTGGGCGGTTTCGTGCGCGTCGACGATACAGAACAGGGTTGGTCCGGACCCGGAAATCCCGGTGGCGAGCACGCCGAGTTGCGCCAGCGCCTCCTTGGCCGCGGTGAACCCGGGCATCAACTCGGCGCGGTACGGCTCGGCCAGCAAATCGACGAGGCAGGCGGCGGCTGCGCTGGCCTCGCCCTGGTGCAACATGTGGACGAACAGGGCAAAGTGCGCACCCTGCGCAACCACGGTGTTGCGCGGATAGCTCGCCGGCAAGACCTGGCGAGACTTGCGGGTGTCAAGGCGGGTTCCGGGCCAGGCCACCACCGACTGCCAGTGCCCCGGCCACGGCAGGCCATACTGCCTGGCGCCGCCGGGCACGCATAAACGCAGCCCTCCGAGCAGGCTCGGTGCGATGTTGTCGAGGTGTACCTCGCCGCTGATGTCACCTTCCATTTCCGCCATCAGCCGCAGCAGCGCGCGGCGGTGGAGCGGCCGCTCGAAGTACTGATTGAGCGCGAACAGCGCGGCGACGATGGAGCTGGCGCTGGAGCCGAGCCCGCTGCCGACCGGCAGCCGCTTCTCCAGCATGATGTTGAGCGGGTGTACGGTGTATCCCTGCGCGCTGACCACTTCCTGGAAGCGGCGGCAGGACGCTATGACGATGTTCTGCTCCTGGTCCTGCGGCAAGGCGCCGGCGTAATCGCCCACGACGCGCAAGGTCCAGTCGAAGGGCCGGCCCGGCGTGATACTGACGCAGTCTCCCAACAGGCTGCCGTCCAGCGGCGCCAGCGCCAGGCCCAGCGCGTCAAAGCCCACCGAAAGGTTGCCGGAGGACGCCGGTGCGTAAACCTTGAGCGTTCCCTCAGACGGCATGGTGCCGTTTCCGCCTGCAGGGGTTGATCAGCAAATCAATGATAAAAAACAATTCGACTCCTCACTTTTATCGTTCGCGCCTGCCGCGGCAGATTCCGGAGCCGGCGCTGGTTTACAGGCATCTTACAGGTCCAGGGGCCTCCAGGCCGTCCTCAGCAGATCGCCAAACACGCCCGCCGCGGTCACGTCCGCGCCTGCGCCGTAGCCGCGCAGCACCAGCGGGATCGGCTGGTAGTAGCGGGTCAGCAGAACCAGGGCGTTCTCGCCGTCACGGATCGAGCCCAAGGGCTGGTCCTGCGGCACCGCGTCGATGCAAACACGGCAATGGCCGTCTTCGATGCGCCCGACGTAGCGCAGCACGCAACCGTCGGCCCGCGCGGCCTGCTGGCGTTCGGCAAACTCGCCGTCCAGTGCGCTGAGGTGTTCGATGAGCGCGTCGCGGTCGACCCCGACGGCGAAACCGTTGCCGATCACGCCTTCGACCTCGATATCGTCGAGTTCCAGTTCCATCCCGACTTCGCGCGCAACGATCAACAGCTTGCGCGCGACGTCCATACCGGAAAGATCGTCCCGGGGGTCCGGCTCGGTAAAGCCCAGCTGCATGGCTTTTTCGACGGCCGCGGAAAAGGCAATGCCGTCTTCGAGCAGGCCGAAAATCATCGACAGCGAACCCGACAATATGCCATTGAAGGAAATCAGCGCGTCACCGGACCGCAGCAACGACTGCATCGTGTCGATCACCGGCAGCCCGGCACCCACGTTGGTTTCGTACATGAACTTGCGAAAATGCCTGGCGGCCGTTTCGCGCATCTCCCGATAGTAGGCCATGCTGGCGGTGTTGGCCTTCTTGTTGGCGGCGACGACATTGAAGCCGTTGGCGAGGAAATTCACGTATTCGGCCGCCAAATCCTCGTCCGTGGTGCAATCGACGATGGTCGGGTTGAGCAAGCCCAATTGCTTGCGTATCCCGATGATGTCTTCGATCGTCCAGGGTTTGCCCTGCTGTTCGAGTTCCTGCCGCCAATTCTGCAGTTCGATCACGTCGTGCCCGACCAGCAATTTGCTGCTGTTGGCAATGGCCCGCACATGCAGGGCCCGGTGCCCGGCAGCCAGCGCGTCGGCCTGGCTCAGGAACTGTTGCAACAAGGCCGCGCCCACGTAGCCGCAGCCGAGCAGGATGACGTCCATGTGACCGGTGTGGCTGAAAAACGCCGTGTGGCACGCGCGCAGCGCCGCTTCCGCTTCCTTGCTGGTGACGACGACGGAAATAGCGCATTCCGTCGATCCCTGCGCGATCACCTCGACATTGACGCCAGCCGCCGAAATGGCGTTCAGAAAGCGCGCCGCGATGCCCCGGTAGCGCTTCATGCCATCGCCGACCAGCGTGATCACGGAACGTTCGCCCTGGACCGATATCGCGGTGATCAGGCCATGCAGCAGTTCAAAATGGAAGGTCTCCGCCAGAGCCCGCCGCGCGCGCTTTGCCTCGGCCGCCCGCACGCACAGCGTGATGCTGTATTCGGAGGACGACTGCACGATCAGCAACACGGAAATGGACTCGCCGGCCAGCGCTTCCATCACGCGCCTGGCGACGCCGACCCGGCCGCGCATGCCACCGCCCTGCAGCGTGATGGCGGCGACACCGTCGAGATGGGAAATACCCCTGACGACCGTGGGCTTTTCAGTGCCGGCATGGATCAGCGTCCCCTGCGCCTCCGGCTTGAAAGTGTTCCTGATGCTGCAGGGAATACCGGCCGCCATCAACGGGGTCAGCGCCTTGGCGCTCAACACCTTGGCGCCGAAGAAAGACAACTCCATCGCCTCCTCGTAGCTGGCCTCGTTAAGGCAGCGGGCACTGGCCACGATCTTCGGATCCGCCGTGAAAAAGCCGTCCACGTCCTTCCAGATTTCACACCTGTCGGCCTCCAGCGCTGCCGCGACCGCCGCCGCCGAGTAGTCGGAGCCGTTTCGGCCCAGCAATTGCGGTCGGCCGCTGGCGTTGCGGCCATAGAAGCCGGGAAGGATCAGGATCCGCGTGCCGTCCGCGAAAGCCTGCCTGAGTAGCGGCGCCGCCGCCTCGATATCGACCAGGCTGTCCTCGTAGTTGTCATTGGCAAGCGGCAGCATATCGGTATCGGACCACTTCGCCTGCTGACCCTGAGACCGCAGCAGGTCGCTCATCAGGCGACTGCTGAAGCCTTCACCGCTGGCGAGGATTTCCGCGTAGACCTGCGGCGGGCACTGCTCGATCAGGGCCACACCTTCCAGGCGCGAAACCAGGCGTTGTTGTTGCTGCTGCAGAAACTTCGCCGCCAGCGCCGCGTCAGACGCCGGCAATCGCAGGCTCTGCAGAATGTCCTGCTGCCGGGCGTGTGCCCTGTCCAGGGACGGTTTGAAGTCCTCACCGGCCACGGCCGCCCGTACCGCGCTTTCGAGCAGGTCGGTCACGCCGTACACCGCCGACAGCACGACCGCGACAGAATCATTCGCCGCCGCGCGGCTGATGATCCCGGCTGCCGCCAGAAACCCGTCCTTGTCGGCCAGTGAGGAGCCGCCGAATTTCTGAATCAGCATGCCTGCTTCTCTGCGGCAGCGGTCTTTTCGCTGTCCTTTGCATACCCGTCCCGGTGCACGGAACGCACCGCGCGCCCCGAAGGGTCGTCCATTTCCTGCAGGCTGCTGTCCCAGAGCACGGCCTCGGGCGTACTGCAGGCCACCGACGGCCCCCCGGGCACGGTTTCGGCCGCGCTGGCCAGTGGGAAGTGTTTCTCGAACAGGCGCCTGAAGAGGTAGGCCTCCTTGCTTTGCGGCGGGTTGAACGGAAAGCGCCGCGCCGCGTAGGCCATCTGCCGGTCACTGACCTCGGCGGCGGCAAATTCCCGCAGGCCGTCGATCCAGCTGTAGCCGACGCCGTCCGAGAACTGTTCCTTCTGGCGCCAGGCGATTTCTTCCGGCAGCATGTCGCTGAAGGCCTCGCGCAGTACCTGCTTTTCCATTTTGCCCGCGGAAATCATCTTGTCCTTCGGGTTGATCGACATCGCGACATCCAGGAACCCGCGGTCCAGAAACGGCACCCGCGCCTCCACGCCCCACGCCGCCATGGCCTTGTTGGCCCGCAGGCAATCGTAGCTGTGCAACCGGAACAGTTTGCGTACGGTTTCCTCGTGGAAGGCCCTGGCATCGGGCGCCTTGTGGAAGTACAGGTAGCCGCCGAATATTTCATCGGCGCCCTCGCCCGAAAGCACCATCTTGATACCCATGGCGCGAATTTTCCGGGCCAGCATGTACATCGGCGTGGCGGCCCGAATCGTCGTGACGTCATAGGTCTCGAGGTGATATACGACTTCGTCGAGCGCGTCCAGGCCCTCCTGCAAGGTGAACGTGAAGCCGTGGTGCACGGTGCCGATGTGTGCCGCCGCCTTCGCCGCGGCGGCGAGGTCCGGGGAGCCCTCCAGTCCGATCGCGAAAGAATGCAGGCGCGGCCACCAGGCGGGGCTGCGTTCACGGTCTTCGACCCGCATTTGGGCGTGTTGCTGCGTAATGGCGGCCACGATCGAGGAGTCCAGCCCGCCGGACAGCAATACGCCGTACGGCACGTCGGTCATCAGGTGGCTGACGACGGATTTTTCCAGCGCGTCGCGGACCGCCTGGATACTGGTTTCGGCGTTTTCCACGTTTTCGAATTCCTGCCAGGGCCGCTCGTAGTAACGCGTTGGCGCACTGTCGCCGCTCAGCCAGTAATGCCCAGGCGGAAACTCCGACACCACGCTGCAGACGTCGATCAGGGCCTTCATCTCCGAGGCCACGTACAGTTGCTGCGCCTCGTCAAAACCGTAATACAGCGGAATGATGCCGATCGGGTCGCGGGCGATCAGGTAGCGGTCCGCCTCGTCGTCATACAAGACAAAGGCGAACATGCCCTCGAGGTCGTTCAAAAAGTCCGCGCCCCTTTCCAGGTACAGCGGCAGGATGACTTCGCAATCGGACTCCGTGGCAAAAGGGTATTTCCGGGCCAGGCGTTTGCGCAGCGAGCGGTGATTGTAGATCTCGCCGTTGACGGCCAGCGCCTGCCGGCCGTCCGCGGTCAGCAGCGGTTGCGCTCCCGTGTTGACATCGACGATGGCCAGCCGCTCATGCGCCAGCACCGCGCGCTCAAAGGTGGTGATCCCGCTCCAGTCGGGGCCGCGATGGCGCTGCAGGCGCGACTGCTGCAGCGCCAGTTGACGCAACTCGCCGGAATCCCCGCTGATTTCGAGTATGGAAAATATGGAACACATGACAAATCCCCGAGAGCACCATCCTGCTTGCATGATACTCAGGCTGGCGCCCGCATGGAACCACCAATCCCGACTGATGGCAAAATAATGCCGGAGCCGCGGAAAATGCTTTTCCGGCAAGGGCTTCAGGGATCGCTATCGGGCCGAATCGAAGCCCGGGTCGGGGCCTTTGTCGAGGCAGCGGCGCCTTACCACATACGCCGCTGGAGATCCGCCAGCGCCTCGGCGCCGGGGTTCAGCTCGTCGAAGCCGATGTCCTTCAGCGGCACCGGCGTGGTGCCGTATATCGCGTGCATATCCGGCAGGTCTTCGTTGATGAACAGCAGGCCGGTCACGACCTCGCCGCGCGCACGGTGTTGTTCGAGATAACGCATGACCTTGCTGCGGTTGGTCGGGTCATAACCGTTGTCGGCCTTTTTGAGTACGAGCTTGGATCCGTCATGCAGTTCCACGACGGTGCTCTCGCCCTCGGCGTAGGTGGCTTTGATTTCGTCCGCCGGGGGCACGAAATCGGCCTGGGAGGCGGGCCGGTAATGTTCCCGCGTGTAAATGTAGCTCTTGGTGGAGCCGACGTGGTTGTTGAAGGTCACGCAGGGTGACACCACGTCGATCACCGCGCAGCCCGGATGCGTGACGCCGGCCTTGATCAGCGTGACCAGCTGCTCGCGGTCGCCGGAAAAACTGCGCGCCACGAAACTGCCGCCCAGCGAAATTGCGGTGGAAACCGAGTCGATATTTTTCCACTGGTTGACGGCCCCTTTCTTGGACTTGCTGCCCTTGTCCGCGGCGGCCGAAAACTGGCCCTTGGTCAGCCCGTAGACACCATTGTTCTCGATGATATAGAGCATGTTGATGTTGCGCCGCACGGCATGGCCGAACTGGCCGAATCCAATCGACAGGGAATCGCCGTCACCCGAGACCCCGATGCAAACCAGGTCGCGGTTGCCGGCCAGGGCGCCGGTCGCCACCGACGGCATGCGGCCGTGCACCGAGTTGAAGCCGTGCGCGCCCGCGAGGAAGTAGGCCGGCGTCTTGGAGGAACAGCCGATGCCGGACAACTTGGCCACTTTCTCCGGCGGTATCGACAACTCCCAGAAAGCCCGCACGATCGCCGCGGTAATCGAATCGTGACCACAGCCGGCGCACAGGGTTGAGAGCACGCCTTCGTAATCGCGTTTGCTCAGGCCGAGCTTGTTGGTCTCCCGCCAGGGTAACTCGACATTGGGTTTGGCAATATAAGTCACGCCACGGCCTCCACCTGTAAATGCCTGCACAAGCCCTCGACCACGCAGCTGCTGGGTATGGGCATACCGCTATAGTGCAGGATCGGCACCAGCCTGGCCGCGTCGGAATTGGTTTCGAGAATCAGCAATGAGCGCATCTGCGCATCGCGGTTCTGTTCCACCACGAACACGGTCGCGTGCGAGGCAATAAATTCCTTGACTTCACCGCTGAACGGAAACGCCAGCACGCGCATGTAGTCCGCGTGGATGCCGTTGGCCGCAAGTTTGTCCAGCGCTTCGAGAACCGCGTTGTCCGAACTGCCGTAAGCGATGATGCCGATGTCGGTCTTTCTGCCCGCGGCTTTTACCAGCGGCCGCGGCACCAGGGCTTTCGCGGTTTCCCACTTGACCAGCAGGCGGTCGACGACTTCCTTGTACTCGTCGCTGTCTTCGGTGTAGCCGCCGTAGCGGTTGTGTCCGGAACCGCGCACGAAATAGGCGCCCTTGGGGTGCTCGCCCGGGTAGGTGCGCGCGGTGATCCCGTCACCATCGAAATCCTCGAAGCGATAGAATTTTTCGATCTTTTCCAGCTCTTCGGCGCGCAGGACTTTGCCCCGGTCAGGCCGGTACCGGTCATCCCACTCCAGCTTGGGTATCATCCAGTCGTTCATGCCGATGTCGAGGTCGGACAGCACGAAAACCGGTGTCTGCAACCGTTCGGCCAGGTCGAAGGCCTTGACCGTGAGATCGAAACACTCGCTCGGATTGGCCGGCAGCAGCAGCGGGTGGCGGGTATCGCCGTGCGATGCGTACGCGCAAAGCATGATGTCGCACTGCTGCGTGCGCGTCGGCATGCCGGTGGACGGGCCCACCCGCTGGACGTCGATGAATACCGAAGGAATCTCGGCGTAGTAGCCAAAGCCGATAAACTCGCTCATCAACGAAATACCCGGGCCCGAGGTCGGCGTAAAAGCCCTGGCTCCGACCCAGTTGGCGCCCAGCACCATGCCGGCGGCGGCCAGTTCGTCTTCCGCCTGCACGATGCAGTAATTCCTGCCGCCGTGTTCCAGGTCCATGCGAAACATCTTGCAATAGTGCTTGAAACTGTCCATCAACGACGTCGACGGCGTGATCGGATACCAGGCCCCGACGGTGGCGCCGGCGTATACGCACCCCAGTGCGGCGGCGGCGTTGCCGTCGATCAGGATGCTGTCCTTGTTGTCGCCCATGTATTCGGCGCGCACCGGCAACGGGCAGGTAAACTGCCTGACCGCGTAATCGTAGCCCAGGTCAAAGGCCTTCAGATTGCTCTCGACCAGCCTGGATTTGGTGGCAAAAGTCTCTTCCAGCAGGCCGCGTACCACGTCCCGGTCGATATCGAGCAGCGCCGACAACACACCGGCGTAGGCGATGTTCTTCATCAGTATGCGCACCCGCGCGTCACTGAAATGCTCGTTACAGAGCTTGGCCAGCGGGACACCGAACACGGTAATGTCGTCGCGGTTCAGGTCACGCTCGCGCGGCCAGGTGGAATCATAAATGAAATAGCCGCCCGAACTGACCTCCTGCATGTCCTTGCTGTAGGTCTGGACGTTCATCGCCACCATGACGTCCACGCGCCCGGAACGGGACATGTAGCCGAGCGTGTTGGTGCGTATTTCGTACCATGTGGGCAAGCCCTGGATATTTGACGGGAACAGGTTTTTGCCGGTCACCGGGATGCCCATGCGGAACAGGGCCTTCAACAACAGCCCGTTGGCGCTGGCCGAACCGGTGCCGTTGACCGTCGCTATCTTGAGAACGAAATCGTTGATCCTGTTCGTCACGTGCCGGTCTCGTAATCTCGTGCGCGCGGAAACTTGAACAGCGATTTTTGCATGTCCCAGGCCGCGGTCGGGCAGCGCTCGGCGCACAGCCCGCAGTGGATGCACAGGTTTTCGTCCTTGACCATGACCGATGCCGTCTGCTTCAGGGCCTCGGATACGAACAATGGCTGCTCTTTTTCCCGGCGCGGCGCGCGCAAACGGGTAACGAGTTCCTCTTCGGAGGTATTGGCGGTGATGGTCAGGCATTGTGTCGGGCAGATGTCCAGGCAGGCGTCGCACTCGATGCAAAGCGAATCGGCGAAGACCGTCTGGATGTCGCAGTTCAGGCAGCGCTCGACCTCGCGCTGGGTTTGCGCGGGCGTGAACCCCATCTCGACCTCGGTGGTGAGGTCCTTGAAACGCTGTGACAACGCGACGTGCTCCATCTTGCGGCGGGCCGCCGGGTCGAAATCGTTGGAATAGCTCCACTCGTGCAGACCCATCTTGCGGCTGCCGAGGTTCATCGTCGGCGGCAGCCGCTCGGCCACGTCTTCACCGTGGCAATGACGGTGGATCGAAATCGCCGCCTGGTGCCCGTGTTCAACGGCCCAGATGATGTTTTTCGGGCCAAAAGCGGCGTCGCCGCCGAAGAACACGCCCTTACGGGTCGACTCGTAGGTGCGCGTATCGACCACCGGCACGTCCCATTGGTCGAACTCGATACCCAGGTCGCGTTCGATCCACGGAAACGAGTTCTCCTGTCCGATCGCGAGCACCACATCGTCGCACGGGATCGACACCTCGCCGGTCGTCCACTGGTTGACGATGCGGCCGTTCTCGGTTTCGTATTCGACCTGTTCGAACTTCATCCCGGTCAGGCGCCCGTCCTCCATGATGAATTCCTTGGGCGAGTGATTGACGATGATTTCCACGTTTTCTTCTTCGGCGTCTTCGAGCTCCCAGGCGGACGCCTTGAAAAAATTGCGCGGTTTGCGCGCCATGACCTTGACCTCTTCGGCGCCCAGGCGCAGGGACATGCGGCAACAGTCCATGGCGGTGTTGCCGACGCCGATGATCAGCACCCGCTTGCCGATGTTGTCCGTGTGGCCAAAGGCCACGGATTCGAGCCAGGCGATGCCGATGTGTATGTTGGCCGCGCCTTCCTCGCGGCCGGGCAGCTTCAACTCCTTGCCCCTGGGCGCGCCGCTGCCGACGAAGACGGCGTCGTAGCCCTGGCCCAACAACGCTTTCAGGCTCCCGACCGGGTGGTTCAGCTTAAGGTCGACGCCCATGTCGAGGATGTAACCGATTTCCTCGTTGAGCACTTTCTCGGGCAGGCGGAAAGCCGGAATATTGGAGCGCATCAAACCGCCCGGTTCGGCCAGCGCCTCGAAGATCGTGCACTCGTAACCCAGTGGCATCAGGTCGTTGGCCACTGCCAGCGACGCGCAACCGGCCCCGATCAATGCAATCTTCTTGCCGTTTTTCTCCTCCGGTATAACGGGCAGCCGCGCGCTGATGTCATCGCGGTGGTCCGCGCATACGCGCTTCAGCCGGCAGATCGCCACGGGTTCCTGGTTGGTGCGGCCGCGCCGGCACGCCGGCTCACAGGGGCGGTCGCAGACACGGCCGAGAACACCCGGGAATATATTGCTCTCGCGGTTTTCCATGTAGGCGTCGGTAAACCTGCCCTGCGCAATCTTGCGGATGTACGCGGGTACGTCCGTATGCGCGGGACAGGCCCACTGGCAATCCACGACTTTGTGGAAATAGTCCGGGTTTCTGGTGTCGGTGGGTTTCATCTGAACCAAAACGCTTTACAGATCGCTAAATACTTGCCCCTGCGCGGTATAGGCGCGCGACGGGGGCTCAGGCCGGACATCCCGGGGCCGCTCCGGGCGCACGGGGAAACACTCGGCATCCGGGGCAGAAGGCGGCTGCAGAACCCGTGATCCGCTGAGCATTCAACATCATTGTCATGATAGCGTTTGCCTCGCCTCGATTTTTGGGGCAATGCGAATGAGGCGCAAGGATAACCGTTTTGTCATGGCAAATCACGTCCCTGCGCAACATTACCGCGACACTGAATGGCCAGGCGGCGGCCCGCTGGAGCGAAGCATGGCCTATTGCGAAAGAATCGGCAACAGCGCGTCGATGAGGCGCTTGACCTCGGCGGCGCTGGTGTAATGTACAAAAGAGGTGCGCACGACCCCTTGCTCAGGAGGTATGTCCAGCGCCCGGATCAGGCGGTAGGCGTAACAATGGCCGCAGCCGATGCCGATGTTCTCCCGCGCCAGCCGTGCGGCTACCGCCGCCGGTTCCAGTTCGTCAACGGTGAACGAAACCGTCGGCGCACGATCACGCGTGTGGTCCTTCCCGATCAGCCTGACGCGCGGGTGGCCCGCGAGCATCTCCAGCAAGGGCTCCAGTTTTTCGCGCTCCGCCCGTTGAAACAGTTCTGCCAGGCCTGCTGCCTTGGCGGCCGGAGCGGCATCACCAGCGCCAAAATGATGTGTGTATACGTCCTCGAAGTAGTCGATGACCCCGTTGGCGGCCGCAATTTGCGCGTGATCGGGGCCGGCCGGCGTAAAACGCGCGGTCGCCAGCGATGCGTTGAAAAAATGACCCTGGTTGGGCAAGTCCTCGTTCACGGCTTTGCGCATCACCATGACCCCCAGGTGCGGGCCGTAAACCTTGTACAACGAAAACAGGTAAATGTCGGCGCCGAGCGCGGTCACGTCCGGGAGCCCGTGGCCCGCGTAGGAAACGCCGTCGACGATCGCGATAGCGCCCGCCTCGTGGACCTTCTCGATCCACCCGCGCACCGGGTTGACGCTGCCGACGATATTGGAACAATGGCTGAAAGCAGCAACGCGGGTCCGGCCGTTCAGCAGGGCTTCCAGGTCCGCGCTCCGCAATTCCCCGGAGTGGGGTTCGACCTGCCACTCGCGGATGACGATGCCGTCGGCCTCCAGCCGGCGCCAGGCACCGATATTGGCTTCGTGGTCCAGGTTGGTGACGATGACTTCATCGCCGGGCTGCAGGTATTGCCGCAGCGCCTGGCCGAGCACGTAGGTGTTCTGCGACGTGGACGGCCCGAAGTGAACTTCTTCCGCGGAGACATTGAGCCACTGCGCCATGCGCGAGCGGGCCCGGTCCATTTGCTCGCCGGCCTTTTTCGACGGCGCGAAGGCGTGATAGGGCTGCACCTTGGTTTCGCGGTAGTAGCGCCGGAGCCGTTCGATGACCGCGCCGGCGGCATAAGAGCCGCCCGCGTTCTCGAAATGCGCAAAACCCTCCAGGGAAGGCTCGCTGAAAGCCGGAAACTGGCCCCGTACAAAATCGATATCGAGTGTTGGCATCACGCTACCCCGCAGCAGGCCAGGTCCCTCGCACAGAACGAATTTGACACGATCATGCCGGTAGGGGCCGTCGTCCCCGCGAAAGCGCGGGCCTCCCCTGTCTGGCGGTGGCTTCTCAAAACAACATCACCCCTGAACCTGCGCCCTTTCAGTCCTCCAGGCCGGCCATCGTGATGTACTTGATCTCCATGAACTCGTCGAGGCCGTATTTCGAGCCCTCGCGGCCGATGCCGGATTCCTTGACCCCGCCGAAAGGGGCGACCTCCGTCGACAGGATGCCGTCGTTGATGCAGACCATGCCATATTCCAGGCCCTCGGCGACACGCCAGACCCGGCCGAGGTCGCGGGCATAGAAATAGGAAGCCAGGCCAAACTCGGTCGCATTGGCGAGCCCAATCACCTCTTCTTCGTCGCCGAAGCGGAAGACCGGGGCGACCGGGCCGAAAATTTCTTCGCTGGCAAAGTCCATCGACGCGGTGACGTCCTTGACCACGGTCGGGGCGAAAAAAAGGCCGCCCAGCGGGTGGCGCCCCCCGCCTTCGACGACGGCGGCGCCTTTCGCCACGGAATCCGCCAGCAATTCCTCGACTTTTTCCACCGCGCTCGCGGAAATCAGGGGACCGATGGCGACACCGGCCTGTTCCCCGCGCCCGACTTTGAGTTCACGCACGGCGGCCGTGAACTTTTCCACGAATTCGTCGTAGACCGCGTCCTGCACATAAAAACGGTTGGCGCACACGCAAGTTTGCCCCGCGTTACGGTACTTGGAAACGACAGCGCCCTCGACCGCCGCGTCAATATCGGCGTCATCGAAAACGATAAATGGCGCGTTTCCGCCCAGTTCCATCGAAACTTTCTTGACGGTCGATGCACACTGACGAATCAGTTGTTTGCCGACACCGGTCGACCCGGTAAAGGAAAACTTCCTCACCACCGGGCTCTCGGTCAGTTCCAGCCCGACTTCCTTCGAATGGGTCGTCGTCACGATATTGAATACGCCGGCCGGAATACCCGCTTGTTCGGCCAGCTCGGCCAGCGCCAGGGCGGACAGCGGGGTTTCCGACCCGGGCTTGATCACGACCGTGCAGCCGGCGGCGAGCGCCGGACCCGCCTTGCGGGTGATCATCGCGTTGGGGAAATTCCACGGCGTGATGCAGGCGACCACGCCGACCGGTTGCTTGATGACGATAATTCGCCGCCCGGGCAAGTGCGTGGGTATCACGTCACCGTATGCGCGTTTGCCTTCTTCGGCGAACCACTCGATGAAAGAAGCGCCGTAAGCGATTTCGCCGGCCGCTTCCGCCAACGGCTTGCCCTGCTCGGCCGTCATGATTTTTGCCAGGTCGTTCCGGTTCTCCATCATCAGGTCGAACCAGCGACGCAACAACGACGCACGGTCTTTTGCGGTCCGCCCACGCCACTGTGGCCAGGCCGCGTTGGCGGCCTCGATGGCTCGCCGGGTCTCGGCAACGCCCTGGTTCGGAACTTCTGCTAAAACCGTACCGTCCGCCGGGTTGGTGACGGCGAATGAAGCACCGTCATCGGCGCCGACCCAGGCACCGTCGATATAGGCCTTGGTCCTGAGTAGTTCAGGATTTTCCAGGCCCATTGTGTCGCGATTGCCCCGCTGCATTGGCGATCTCCTCGAATCCTTTTCGGCAAACGCCTACATTCGGGTTTTTGCCCTTTATTGTCAACATCCCCGCCCAGAAACCGCGCTCCCTGCGACAGGGCGAAGACGCGAGACTACGGACGTGTTATTCAATCAGGTTCGCTGGCCTTGAGCAGCAGGTCGAACTTGTTGCGATACCGCTGCTTGTCAGGACCGATGCTGGCGACCTCCTCGGCCTTTTTCATCCAGCGCTGCGCCGTTTCCCTGTCGCCCATGTTCAGGTAGCAGAGGCTCAGCAGGAAATAGAACGTGTCCTCGTTCTCGTTTTTGCCAATGGCGTACTCGAGGTGACCGATGGCGGTCTTGTAGTCACCCGCGTCGAACGCCTCGCGCGCGAGTTGATAGCGGTAATACGGGTTTTCGCGGCGGTGTCTCCTGACCCGTTCACGGTATTGCTGAGCCAGTTCGAGGCGGCCTTCGTTTTCGTAGAGGTTGGCGAGATTACTCATCGCCACCATGTTATAACCGTCGGTCTTCAGGGCCTGTAGGAAAGCGGCTTCGGCAAAGTTTTTGAAACCGCCGCGGTTGTCCAGGGTTCCAAGGTTGACCCAGGCCGCGCTGAACGTCCTGTCCTTGCGGATGCTGGCCTGGAAATTGGCGAACGCCAGCGGCACATTGCCCTGGAGCATGTGCTCGACCCCGATATTGTTGAAATAATGCGCCAAAGCCCGTTCATCGGTGATCACCCGCCGGTCGTAACTGGTGCGGAAATCCGCCATGTTGAAGTCGACCATCTGGTCACGGTCACGGGGGATTTCCACCATGACGTTGATGTGCTGGCTGAGGATGAAAGTATCTCCCTGCGCGGCCCAGGCCGGCGGAACATCGATCTCCTGGTAGCTCGCCTTCAGGCCGACGTGACGCGCCATCGCAATGAACATGTTGGTAAACGAGAGGCAGTTGCCGCGCCGGTCGATAAAGGTTTGTTCGGCGGTGCGCGTCTTATCGTCGTAAACCAGGGTAAAAGAACCGTCACCCATGATGGCGTAAAGCAGGTGGCGCAATTTGAAGTATTCGGTTTCCCCGCGATCGACCCAGCGATCGACAAACTTGATCATCTCGGGACTGAGTTTGAGCACATCGACGCCCGACAGGTCGGGCAACTCGACGCCCGTGACCAGCGGGTTCGCCTGCAGTAGGTCTTCGGTCGTGATCGGCCGGGCGTCGACCAACGGCGGCGGCACCCTGGAAACGGCACAGCCGCACAGTACCGCCAGGGCGGCCGTGGCCAGTGTTTGTAAAATCGCGCGCATGTCTGCCCCGAAAAATATCACCAAGCCGCTTGCTGCAGTAGCGCGATTTTGAGCGCGCGCCGCATCATTTACATTTTACCGGCTGCGGACCTTCTGCACACAAGCCGCTGCTCGGGCTGCCTTCCTAGGGGCTCTGCTCATCGGCGTCGACGTAATACGCCCTCAGAATGGCGACCACTTCCGGGCGGCTGAACTCCGGCGGCACCGGCGCGCCGGTGGCCAGCAGGGCCCGCTGCTCGGTGCCGGAAATTTGAACACGCTCGGCCTCGCCGTGCGGGCAGGTCCGGGCCGTGGCCATACCGTCGCACTTGCGGCAGAAGAACGTGACGTCCATTTTCAGCGGCCGTATCTCAAGCGCGCCTTCCCACAAGGAATCGAAAATATCCTGTGCATCGAACGGGGCGTAATATCCGCCGACACCGGCGTGGTCGCGGCCCACGATCAGGTGGGAACAGCCGAAGTTCTGCCGGATCACCGCGTGCAGCAGCGCCTCGCGCGGGCCCGCATAGCGCATTTCGATCGGATAACCCGCCTGGATCACGGTGCCGGGAACGAAGTAATGATCGATCATGGCCTGGATCGCGCGCGTGCGCACCTCCGCCGGGATGTCACCGGGTTTGAGCTTTCCCAGTACCTGGTGAATAAAAACGCCGTCCGTCACTTCGATGGCGGTTTTCACCAGGTGCTCATGGGCCCGCTGCATGGGATTGCGCGTTTGAAAGGCCGCGACCCTTGACCAGCCCCTGGCCCGAAACATCTCGCGAGCCTCGACTGGTCGGAGGTAGAGGTCCGGGTACCTGGCCGCATAACGTCCCTCGGCAAGACAACTGACGCGGCCTGCGAGGTTGACTTCGCCTTGTCCCAGCACCTTTTTTACCCCCGGGTGTTTCGCCTCCGTGGTGCCGTAGACGTGCTGGCATTCCAGCAGTTTTTCCGGCCTGTATTTCTCCGCCACGTTCATGATCGCCAGGATTTCCCCGCCCTCGGAATCGCACAGCGCCACGGACTCACCGATTTTCACGCCGGCCGCAACTTCGCCGTCACATGAGAGCGTGATCGGTATCGGCCACAGGACTCCGCTCTCGAGCCGCGTCTCAAGCGTGACCCGGCGCCAGTCGGCTTCGCCCATGAAGCCCTCGAGCGGGGTATAGGCGCCCATGGCCAGCATCAGCAGGTCGGAGGTTTCGCGGCTGCTCAGCGGGATTTTTCTCAGACCCAGCGCCCGCCGGCGCGCTTGCTCCCGCTGCCGGGGCGGCAGCAGCAGCGGCTTCAGTTCCCGTGCACCATGTGGTCGAACCAGCCCTGTCATCGCGTTCTCCTGGCCGCGGCGCCAGCCGTTTTGCGACGGGCGCCATCGAGGCCGTCGATATTAACAAACTACCGGCGCCGAATAACGCGGCGATACCCGCGCACGGCCCGGACGCTGCCGGGCAGGGTCTGTTTTCGCGGAACACTCCTTTCCGCGATATACTCCGAGGTGCCGGCAACACCCGCAGCGAACGATATATCCATGTCCGAACAACCAGGCACCGCGATCGACACCAGGACGATGACCATCATCGTCACCAAGGGCACGCTCGACTGGGCCTATCCGCCGTTCATCCTGGCGACCACCGCCGCCGCCATGGACCTGGAGGTGACCATGTTCTTCACCTTTTACGGCCTCGGCCTGCTCATGAAGGATCTGAACCTCAAGGTTTCGACCTTGGGTAACCCGGCCATGCAGATGCCGCTGATGGGTATGCACATGGGCATGCCCAACCTGGTTGCCGCCGTACCCGGCATTGAAACGGCGACCACCACGATGATGAAGAAGCTGATGCGCAAGAACGGCATCGCGCCGATCCGGGAACTGCGCGAATTGGCGCTGGAGGCCGATGTGCGCCTGATCGCCTGCCAGATGACCATGGGTATGTTCGGGTACGAGGCCAAGGACATGATCCCCGGAATCGACTTCGGCGGCGCCGCCAGTTACATCGAGGCGGCGACCAAGAGCCACATCAACCTGTTCATATGAACGCCTGCCGTTTGCAAGGGAATCACCATGGCTGACCACGTAGTGGACGCGAAGGGCCTCAATTGCCCGTTGCCCATCCTGAAAGCCAGGAAGGCGCTCAAGCCGCTGGCCAGCGGGGAAACGCTGGAAGTGTTCTCCACCGACCCCGGTTCGGTAGCGGATTTCGGCGCCTTCTGCCGCACCACCGGTAACGAACTGCTCGAACAAAGCGAGGCCGAAGGGGTTTACCGCTACCTGATCCGCAAAGCCTGAGCCGCCTTTTGCAAGCGGGCAAGCCCCCCTCCAGTATGCAGGCAGCGGGCACGCGCGGCTGCGTTCACTTGCCGATACAGAAACTGGAAAAGATCGCGCCCAACAGGTCGTCCGGCAGGTATTCGCCGGTGATTTCCCCGAGCGCCCGTTGCGCCAGGCGCAACTCTTCCGCCAGCGTTTCGGGGGCGTTTTCCCGTTCCAGGCGCCGACGGCCCTGCTGCACATGCTCTCGGGTGCTCGCCAGCGCCTCGATATGCCGGGCCCGGGCGGAGAAAGCGCCCGCGTGCGCCGCGCCGGCGCCGACGGTCTGCCGGATCAGCGCCACCAGCCGCTCCAGGCCCTGCCCGGTCTTCGCCGACAGGTAAACCCTGCCGACGGGATCGTCGGCCTCCCCAGACGTTGTCACCAGGTCGGTTTTGTTAAACACCTCGATGCACGGTATGGTCTTGGGCACCTCGGCCTTCAAACCCAGTTGCGGCTCGAGCGGTTCGGTCACGTCGACGACCAGCAGGGCCAGGTCCGCCTGCATCAAGGTCGCCCTGGCCCGCCGGATGCCCTCGACTTCGACCTGGTCCGAGGACTCCCGTATGCCGGCCGTGTCGGCGATGTGCGCGGGCAGGCCGTCGAGCGAGATGTATTCGCGCAGGACGTCGCGGGTCGTGCCCGGCACCTCGGTGACGATGGCCGACTCGCGCCCGGCGAGCGCGTTCAGCAGGCTCGACTTGCCCGCGTTGGGCTGGCCCGCGATCGCGATCTCGACCCCGTCCCGCAACAATTGCCCTTGCTGCGCCTCATGCAGCAACGCCCCGATGCGTTCATCGATGGCCGTCAATCTCTGCAGCACATCGCTGTCACCGATAAAATCGATTTCTTCTTCCGGGAAATCGAGCGCCGCCTCGACGAATACACGCAAGTCCACGAGTTCCTGCTGCAGGCGGTTGATTTGGTCCGAGAACACGCCTTCCAACGAACGTTGCGCGGCGCGCGCCGCGGCCGCGCTGCCGGCTTCGATCAAATCGGCGATGGCTTCCGCCTGCACCAGGTCGATCTTGTCGTTCAGGAACGCGCGCTCGGTGAATTCACCGGGCCGCGCCGGGCGGGCTCCGAGCGCCACGGCCCGGGAAAGAACCATCTGCAATACCTGCGGTCCGCCGTGCCCCTGCAGTTCCAGCACGTCTTCGCCGGTAAAGGAGGCGGGGCCCGCGAACAGCAGCGCAATCCCGGAATCGATGGTTGCGCCGTTGTCGTCGACGAAACGGGCGAAGCGGGCCCGGCGCGGCCGCAACGGCACATCGACGATTTGCCGGGCGATGGCCCGGCTCAGCGGGCCTGAAATACGAACGATGCCGACGCCGCCGAGACCCGGCGGCGTGGCGACGGCGCATATGGTGTCTGTCGTCATGTCCCTGCGGCCATGGCCCTGCCCGGACACAGACTACTGTATGCGGCGCCCCGCCGGCAATCAGCAATATTCAGCGTTGAATTCCTCAAACTTTCAATACATGCCTCGTGCATAAATACCGGGGGATTGTTGCATGGGAACCGTGCGCTCGTCTCAAGGGGCGGCGGCAGCCTGGGTGCGAGGCCGGGCATCCGCCGGGAGAGGTTGCCGAGCGGACATGGATGGTTTTAATGTGTGCCGCAACCAGTCAGCCGCCGCGGCCGATGTCAGCGCCCGCCGGCGGGCCAGCGAATTAAAGCCCAGCGCCTGTTATCGACTTTGCCGCAATGGACAGCGGCCGGCCAATGACGGGCTAACTGCTGGCGTTGATCTTGCGGGTGATGTACCACTGCTGCGCCAGGGACAGGCCGGCGTTGGTGGCCCAGTAGAGCACCAACCCGGCCGGGAAGAAAGCGAACATGAAAGAGAACCCGATGGGCATGAATTGCATGATCTTGGCCTGCAGCGGGTCCATCCCGGCCGTCGGCGTCAGGCGCTGGGTCATAATCATGAACGCGGCATTGAGTACCGGCAAAATGAAGTAAGGGTCTCTTACCGACAGGTTGTTAATCCAGAGGATGAAAGGCGCTTGCCGCAACTCTACCGATTCGAGCAGTACCCAGTAGAGCGCGATAAAGATCGGAATCTGGATCACTATCGGCAAACAGCCCCCGAGCGGATTGACCTTTTCCGTCTTGTACAATTCCATCATGGCCTGGCTCATCCGCTGGCGATCGTCCCCGTAGCGCTCCTTGATCTGTTCGATCCGGGGCTGCAGTTTCCGCATCCGCGCCATCGAGCGGTACTGGGCCTCGGTCAGCTTGAAAAACAGCAGCTTGATCAGCACCGTCAGCAAGACGATGGCCCAGCCCCAATTACCGACGAACGAGTGGATGTGGGACAACAACCAGAAAAGCGGTTTGGCAAAGACCGTGAAGATGCCGTAGTTCACCGTGTAACGCAGGCCCGGAGCGATATCCTCCAGCCGGTTCTGCAGTTTAGGGCCAACGAACAAACGACTGCTGAACGTCCCGACGGTGCCCGCCGGCACCTCGATGCGCGGCGAAATCGCCCTGGCGATGTAGTGCGGTTTTCCATCCGGGCTGTAGACCTGCGTCGAATAACTGTCGGTCTCGTCGGCGGGCGGTATCCAGGCGGCGAAGAAATAGTGCTGGATCATGGCCAGCCAACCGCCCGCAAAGCTGCGTTCGAACGGGTCATCGGCCACGTCGTCGAACTTGATCTTGACGAATTTATCGGCCGGGCTGTAAAAGCCGATGCCGAAGAAGCTGTAGCGGCCCGGGTTGGTGAAGCCGCCGTTCTTCTTTTTCGCCGCAACCATTCGCTGCAGCTGCTCATAACGGCTGCCGGACCAGTCGCGCCCGCTGCCGTTATCGACGGTATGGCGAACGTCGATGTCGTAGCGCCCGCGTTTGAAAATGAATGTCTTGGTCACGTGGACACCGCCCTCGTCGACCCACGTGAGCGGCACACGCACTTCGTCCGCGCCCGGCGCCAGCTCGTAGCGCATTTTCTCAGCCTGGTAGGTGCTGGTGTGGTTGGGTGCCGGCTCCTGGCTCAAGAGCCCGGATTGCGCAATGAACATATCCGGGCCGCCGGCGCTCAGCAGGTCGACCTTGATATTGGGGGCATCCAGGTCGACCGGGTATTGCAATAACCTCGCCGACACCACCGTTCCACCCACCGGGTCGATGGCGACGTCGAGAACGTCGGTCTTGACCTCCAGCAGTTCTTTCGCGGCGGCGGAAAGGGTCTTCGTTGCAATGCCGGGGCCGTTGTTTTCAGGTGCCGTGGGAGCAGGCGGCAGGTCACCGCCCTGTGTCCCGGCCTTGTCCGCGTAAGGAATCGGGGCGGGGGTCGCCGAGCCGCTTTTTGCTTCGGTCGCTGCGGGAACATCGCCGGTCTTTTGCGCCGTTGCGGTCGTTGCCGGCGGCGGCGGCGCACCGTAGTCCTTGTGCCATTCCACCCAGATTGTATAGCCGAGCAACGCGAGCAATACAAAAAGAATGGGGCGCAAATTTGCCATCGTCTTCAATCCTCGGTAAGCGCCGCGCGCTCGTTCCGCCCGGGGCGCTTGCCAGCATCCGCTGTGGTTCTTGTTGCAGCCAGATTCCGCCAGTGCCGGTCCAGTGAGCGAAACAGTTCCGCATTGCCCCGCTTTGCCGCGGCGGCCGAGGGCAGCACAACGAAGTCCAGAAAAGCGGACGCTGAGCGACCGGCCAGACGCGTTCGAAAGCTTTCGCGCACGACCCGCTTGATACGGTTGCGGCCCACTGCGCGCGGGCAGTTCTTTTTTGACACGGCCATTCCCAGGCGGTCGTTTATGAATCCGTTGGGACGCGCCAGCACGCGAAAGCAGTGGTCACCAGAGTGCAACGCCTGTGCAAAAACACGCTGGAACTGTTCCGGCTTTTGCAGACGGAAGTGCCTGGAAAATCTCATTTTATGGGTTTCTGACCCCTAGCGTGGCCGGTTTGCCCCGCGGTTGCTGCGGCAACCGGTGAAAGCGGGTTCCGGCGGTTATCAAGACCCGGCGCTTCGCGCTCAGGCGCTCAGTCGTTTGCGGCCCTTTGCGCGGCGCGCATTTATGATGGCACGGCCACTGCGGGTGGCCATGCGTGCCCTGAATCCATGTCTGCGGGCCCGCTTCAGTTTGCTTGGCTGAAAAGTACGTTTCATTTTGGAACCTCTGGTTGTTCGAGGCCGTCCGTTGACGGTTTGCGCACGGCCGGCACAATCGGCGAATAGTAGCCCGGAAACAGTGTGGGTTCAACCTTTTGTGACCCTGACTGTACGATCTTGCACCGCTCATCGCAATCATGGATTCAACGCTAGCGAAGTTATCCACAGCACGGTAGACTAGAACCCGGCGGGCCGCCTGCCTAACCAGAGTGTCGAAACACGCACGGATCGACGCTACGGCCAAGCAGCAAAGAACGATCAAGTTAAAATAATTCTGACCCCTGACTGCGGCATTGCAGCAGCGTCAGAACAGCACCCAGGCCACACAAAATCAATGACGCAAGATAATTGGCAGCAATGTCTTCAGCATCTGGAACGGGAGTTGCCGCCCGAAGACATCAACACTTTCATTCGCCCGCTGGAAGTTCTCAACAGCAAAACGCGGACGCGTCTGGTGGCCCCGAACGCCTATGTGCGGGACCATATCGCAACCCATTACCTGGAACGAATCCGCGACATTTATGAACACCTCGGCGACAAGCGGGAGGCGGTCACCATCGTCGATGGCTTACCGGAAGCAGTCGCCTCCGAACAGCCGCCTGCGGTCGATAAGAAGCACGAGGCCGACGGGCTGGACCCGCGTTATCGCTTCGATAATTTCGTGCTCGGCCGTTCCAACGAGTTGGGTTTTGCGGCCGCTTCCCAGATCGCGCAAAAGCCGGGCGATGCGTACAATCCGCTGCTCTTGTACGGCAGCACGGGGCTCGGCAAAACCCACCTTTTACATGCAATCGGCAACCAGTTGCGTCTACAAAACCCGTCGCTGAAGGTGCTTTACCTGGGCTCGGAGCGCTTCGTCAGCGGCATGATACGCGCCTTGCGCCACGGCGAAATCGACAACTTCAAAAAACACTATCGTTCGGCCGGCGCGCTCCTGATCGACGATATCCAGTTCTTCGCCGGCAAGAAGAGTTCACAGGAGGAGTTCTTCCATACCTTCAATTCGCTGCTCGACAGCAAGCAGCAAATCGTTTTGACCTGTGATCGCTACCCCAAGGAAGTGGAGGGCCTCGAGGCCCGGTTGCGCTCACGGTTCGGCTGGGGGCTGACGGTCGCGATCGAGCCGCCGGATTTTGAAACGCGCGTGGCGATACTGATGAACAAGGCCCAGGAGCGCGGCGTGCAACTCGAAGAATCCATCGCGCGCCTGATCGCGAACCGCCTTCGTTCCCACGTACGGGATCTGGAAGGGGCGCTCAATACGCTGATTGCGAACACGCGCTTCACGGGACGCGAGATTACGGAATCCGTGACCCGGGAGGTCCTGCGCGACTTGCTCACCGTTCACGATCGCCTGATCACCATCGAAAATATTCAAAAAACGGTTTGCGACTATTACAAGATGCGGGTATCGGAACTCCTGTCCAAGCGCCGCCCGCGAAGCATCGCGCGACCCCGGCAAATGGCCATGGCCCTGGCCAAGGAACTGACCCAGCACAGCCTGCCGGAAATCGGCGACGCCTTTGGCGGCCGCGACCACACCACCGTATTGCACGCCTGCCGCAAGATCGAGGAGCTGTGCGAAACCGATGGCAGGGTGCGCGAAGACAAGGTCAAGTTGTTGCGCCTGCTGACCACTTGATATCCTGTGCACGGATTGCGGTATAAGCAATGAATAAGCTGTGTATAAATCCGGCGTCAATTGAAAAAACGAGTATTCCACAACTTATGTACAGCGTAACCAGGTAGATATACACAGGGATTTTGAAGAATAATTTATTGATTTGAAATGGCTTTTGTCGATTTATCGAGTTGCTAACAAGGCTTATTATTACTGCTGTTTATATATATAATTCCAATAACAGTAAAAGAAGGACCCATTAATGAAATTCTCCATCTCCAGGGAAGCCTTTCTCCAGCCCATCAGTCAGGTCGTGGGTGTCGTCGAACGGCGCCAAACCTTGCCGGTGCTGGCCAATTTCATGCTCTCTGCGCGTGATGGGCGTGTCACCGTTAGCGGAACGGACATGGAGGTCGAGTTGGTTTCTTCGGCTGCCGCGGATGTCGCCAGCGACGGCGAAATAACCGTACCGGCGCGCAAACTGGTGGATATCGTCAAGGCGCTCCCGGATGGCGCGGCCATTACCTTCACCGTCACCGACGAGCGGGCTACACTGAGTGCGGGACGCAGCCGCTTCGTTCTGTCCACCCTGCCGGCTTCCGAATTTCCTGCTACCGACCAGTTCGAATCACTGGAGAGCATGACTGTCGGTGAAGGGGCTTTGAAACGGATGCTGGACAAGACCGCTTTTGCAATGGCGAACCAGGACGTGCGCTTCTATTTGAACGGGCTGTTGCTCGATTTCAGCGGTGAAGCGCTGCGCGCGGTGGCGACGGACGGTCATCGCCTGGCGGTGTGTGACCTCGAATCAACCGTGGCCTCGCCCATCGACCGCCAGATTATCGTCCCGCGCAAGGGCGTGATGGAATTGCTACGCATGTTATCCAGCGACGACGAGGAGGTGACGCTGGCCGTCGGCAGCAACCACGTTCGCCTGGTCAAGGACAGTACCGTGTTTACCTCCAAGCTCATTGAAGGGCGTTTCCCCGATTACAAGGCGGTGATTCCGATCGGCGCAGACAAGCAGATCCTGGTTGACCGGGGCGTGTTTACACATGCCCTGCAGCGTGCGGCAATCCTTTCGAACGAGAAGTACAAGGGCGTTCGCCTCGAAGCCGAGGGCAACGCCATCAAGATCATCGCCCATAACCCGCAACAGGAGGAGGCGGTCGAGGATATCGAGGCCGAACTGAATTTTGACAGCCTGGCGGTTGGCTTCAACGTCAACTATCTGCTCGATGCGCTGATGGCGATCGAGACGGAGCAGGTGTCGATGGAACTGAAAGACGCCAACAGCAGTTGCCTGATCTCTGCGCCGGACTCCGACGTCAACCGTCACGTGGTGATGCCGCTGAAGCTGTGAGCCAAACCTTACGGCGACGGCGGGAGCAGCGGGAATTATGACCGAATGTGTTAATTAAACACTTAGAAATCAATAATTTAAGAAATATATCGTCGGCAGAAATCTCCCCGCACCCTAGACTGAACTGCTTTATCGGTGACAATGGCGCCGGTAAAACGACCATTTTCGAAGCTCTGGTGGTGTTGTCGAAAGGCCGGTCCTTCCGTTCCGGACAGGCGCCATCGCTGATCGGTAGTGACGGCACGGTGTTTCGCCTGTTCAGCCGCATCGAAAGCAGTGCCGGAACAGAACACAAAATTGGATTGGAACGCGATCGCGAGAGTTGGGCGGCCCGGCACAACGGCGAAAACGTCACCCAACTGAGTGAGTTGGCGCGGATTCTGCCGCACGTGTTGCTGGAGCCGGGCAGTCATCGGCTGGTAAGCGGCCCCCCGGACGGGCGCCGAAGGTATCTCGATTGGGGGGTGTTTCACGTGAAACACGACTACCTTGGCCTTTGGCGGCGATACAGCCGTGCGCTGAAGCAGCGTAATGCCGCGCTGCGTGCGCGCGAAGCCGCCGTCGTGGCGAGCCTCGATCCACTGCTCGTAAGTCTCGGCGAGAGCCTGCACGTCCTGCGTCAGCAGCAATGCGAACGCCTGTCGCAACTGCTACGTCAGCAACTGCCGGTTTTTGACGCTACCTTGAGTGGTATCGAAATGATCTATCGCAAAGGCTGGTCCGGTGAAGGGCTGGCCGAAGCGTTGCAGGCTTCGTTGCAAACGGACACGGAAAGGGGTCAAACCGGACCAGGCCCTCACCGGGCGGACCTCCACCTGGTGCTGGACGGGGAACCGGCGAGGGAACGCTTGTCCAGGGGTGAACAGAAGTCTTTGACCGCAGCGCTGATCATGGCCCAGGCCCGGTTGATGCAGGATTCCGGGGAAGAACCCGTGTTGCTGTTGGACGACCTGGCTTCCGAGTTGGACGAGCGGCATGTCGGCAAGGTACTGGATGCCGGCACCCAGCTGGGTGCCCAGGTCTGGTTGTGCGGCACCATGTTGTCACCGGTGATCCCTTCCCGTTTCAAGGATTTCGCCTTGTTTCACGTGAAACAGGGCCGGGTCGAGCCCAAGTCGTTAAATTTCTTCAAAAATGCTTGAAAACAGGCATTTATGGGCCAATGAGAGTATAATAGGGCGTGTTGCCACGGCCCGAAAATCCATCCTTGACGGCAGATTCGCAGTCCCCGCGGGTGGTGGCGTTTTGCCTCAATGAGAACCGAGACGATCCATGACTGAACAAAAATACGATTCCACCAATATCAAGGTCCTCAAGGGCCTCGACGCGGTACGCAAGCGTCCCGGAATGTATATCGGTGACACCGATGACGGCACCGGTCTCCACCACATGGTTTTCGAGGTCGTCGACAACTCCATCGACGAGGCGCTGGCAGGTCATTGCAACGCCATCACCGTGACCATGGAAGTGGCCGGGTCCATTTGCGTTGCAGACAACGGCCGTGGCATACCGGTCGACCTGCACAAGGAGGAAGGGCGGTCCGCTGCTGAAGTCATCATGACCGTTTTGCACGCCGGGGGAAAGTTCGATGACAACTCCTACAAGGTGTCGGGCGGCTTGCATGGCGTCGGCGTTTCCGTCGTCAACGCCCTTTCGGAGCAGCTCGAACTGGTGATTTGGCGAAACGGCCACGAGTGGCGTCAGATCTACGAGATGGGTGTGCCGGTGGAGCCGCTCAAGAAGTGCGGCAAAACCCAACGCACGGGTACGTTGCTGCGGTTTCTGCCCAGCCCGCAGGTCTTTTCCGATACCGATTTCCACTACGACATATTGGCCAATCGCCTGAGGGAACTCAGTTTTCTCAATTCAGGCGTCCGCATCGAGCTGGTTGACGAGATCAGCGGCCGTCACGATGTTTTTGAATACGAAGGGGGTATCCGCGCCTTCGTCGAGCACCTCGGCCGCAACAAGAACCCGCTGCACCCGACCGTCATGCACTTCAGCGGTGAGAACAACGGCGTAACCGTGGAAGTGGCCATGCAATGGTCCGATGCCTACCAGGAAAGCGTGTTCTGTTTTACCAATAACATACCGCAACGCGACGGCGGCACGCACCTGGCCGGTTTCAGGGCGGCACTGACCCGCACCATGAACAACTATATCGAGGAAGCGGGCGTTGCCAAAAAGAACAAGGTGTCGATGACCGGTGACGACGCGCGCGAGGGCCTGATAGCGGTATTGTCCGTCAAGGCTCCGGATCCAAAGTTCTCTTCACAGACGAAGGACAAGCTGGTTTCCTCGGAAATCAAACCGGTCGTGGAGTCTTTCGTGGCGGCGCAACTGCGCGATTTCCTGCTGGAAAACCCGACTGAGGCCAAGATCATCACGATGAAAGCGGTTGATGCCGCACGGGCGCGCGAGGCGGCCCGCAAGGCTCGTGACATGACCCGCAGGAAAGGAGTTCTCGATGTTGCCGGGTTGCCGGGCAAGCTGGCCGATTGCCAGGAAACCGACCCCGCGCTGTCGGAGTTGTTCATCGTCGAGGGAGATTCTGCAGGCGGTTCGGCCAAGCAGGGCAGAAACAGAAAGACCCAGGCCATTCTGCCGCTCAAGGGCAAGATTTTGAACGTGGAAAAGGCCCGCTTCGACAAGATGCTGGCGTCTGCGGAAGTCGGCACGTTGATTACGGCGCTCGGTTGCGGTATCGGCCGTGACGAGTTCAATATCGAGAAGCTCCGCTATCATCGCATCATCATCATGACGGACGCGGACGTGGACGGCTCACACATCCGTACGCTGCTGCTGACCTTTTTCTATCGCCAGATGCCGGAGTTGATCGAACACGGCTATGTCTACATCGGCCAGCCGCCACTGTACAAGATCAAGCATGGCAAACAGGAAAACTACCTGAAGGACGATGCCGAACTCAACGACTACCTGCTGGCCCGGGCCATGGACGAAGCCGAACTGGTCTTTGACCCCGATGCGCCGCCGCTGCGGGGTGCCGCCCTGGAAGGCCTGTTGCGCGATTACACGGCGGTGAAGGCCTCCCATACCCGCTTGAGCAAACGGTACGACCCTGTCTTTCTTTCCCAACTAATTGATTCTAAAAGGTTCTCTAACGAATGGCCGCTCGAGGAAGCGATGGCCTGGTGTGCCCAGGTGAGCGCCAAGATGAATCAGGATACGCCGCCCAGCGTCGCCTACGAGTTGGTGCCGTTTGATGCGGGCAACGGCATCGAGCTGGAACTCAGGAAAACGACCTACGGCGTGGTGGACAAGACCCTGCTGCGGCGCAACTTCTTCAATTCACCCGAGTACCGCCTCGCCGCCCGCCTGGCGGACACGCTCTACGACTTGATACAGGAAGACGCCTGTGTGCGCCGCGGCAAGGCCGAGCAGGGCGTTGCCAATTTCGCCGATGCCTACGAGTGGCTCATGTCCGAAAGCCGCAAGGGCAGAACCATCCAGCGTTTCAAGGGCCTCGGGGAAATGAACCCCGATCAACTCTGGGAGACCACGGTCAATCCCGAAACCCGGCGTTTGCTCAAGGTTTCGATAGAGGATGCGGTGGCCGCTGACGAAATCTTCACCACCCTGATGGGCGACGAAGTCGAGCCCCGGCGGGACTTTATTCAGCGCAACGCGCTCGAAGTAACCAACCTGGACGTCTGAAGCCCGCCTGGCGGATCTGAATCAGTTGATGATCGCCAGGTTGGCCACGCGGTCGAATAATTGCTTGAGACGCTGCAGCAGGCACAGTCGGTTGTTTCGCAGCACGGGGTCCTCATCCATCACCATGACGTGCTCGAAGAAAGCATCGATGCTGTCCGAGAGGCCCGCGAGCAGATTCAGCGACGAGGGGTAATCACCGGCCTGGTGAAGCTCATCCAGCCTGGACGTAATGCTGTTAACATCTTCGAAAAGACACCGTTCTTCTTCGATAACAAGCCTATCTTCTGAAATCTCCTGCCCTACGGAATAGTCTGACTTACGCAGGATATTCGAAATTCTCTTGTTGACCGCCACCAGTTGCGCGGCCACCTCCAGGCGCATGAACGCTCGCAGCGCGTCGAGCCGCGCCATGAAGTCCGGCAACGTCGTCAGCGGTGCGTCGAGAACGGCATTGACCAGGCCGGTTGCATAGCCCAGGGCGTCGCAAAGGTGGTTCTTCAGCCGTTCGAGTATAAACTGCCGCAAGTCGGCGAGTACTTTGGGCGGCACCTCGATCCGGTCCTGCAGCGCCAGCGCGGCGATGGCCAGTAAGCGGTCGAGGTCGATGACGACCTCCCCGTGCAGGAGGATCCGCACCAGGCCCAGCGCGGCCCTGCGCAGGGCAAAAGGGTCCTTGTTGCCGGTTGGCCTCTGCCCGGCGGCGAAAATGCCGGTGAGCGTGTCCGCGCGATCGGCAAGGGAAACGATTTGACCGATGGCCCCGCGCGGCAGTCGGTCGCCCGAGAAAGCCGGCCGGTAGTGCTCCCCGATTGCATCGGCCACCCGGTCGTCTTCACCCCAGTGAGCGGCGTAGTAGCGCCCCATCGTGCCCTGCAACTCGGGAAACTCGTTCACCATCTGGCTGACGAGGTCGCACTTGCACAGGCGTGACGCGCGTTCGGCAGCAACGGGGTCGATGCCGCAATCTGCAGCAATCTTCTTGGAAATTGTAGCTATCCGCTTCGATTTATCGCCAACGGAACCTAACTTCTCTTGAAAGAGCAAATCTCCAAGTTGCTTTAACCACGCCTCCACCGTTGCTTTCCTGTCTTCGTCCCAGAAAAACCGGGCGTCGGCCAGGCGCGGCCGGATGACGCGCTCAAAGCCCTTGCGCACGGCGTTCGCGTCCCGGCTCTCGAGGTTGGCCACGGCGACGAAAGTGGCCGTCAGCGCCCCCTCCGTGGTGGTTACGGGAAAGAACTTCTGGTGATCCTGCATGCTCGCGATCAACGCCTCGGGGGGTACGTCGAGGAACCCCGGGTCGAATTCACAGGCCAGCGCCACTGGCCATTCGACCAGGTTGCTGACTTCGTCCAGCAGGCCGTCGTCCATGACCGCCTTGTTGCCGGCGGCGTCGGCGAGGTCGGTGACCTGCCGTTCGATGAGCCGGCGGCGCCGGCCGGCATCCGCGATCACGTAGGCGGACTCGAGCACGGACTCATAGCGGTCCGCCGACTCGATCGTGACCGGGCCGCTGCTGTGGACCCTGTGACCGAGCGTGGTGTTGCCGGCCTCGTGGCCGAACATCGCCCCGCCGATGACCTCGGAGCCGTGCATCGCGACCAGCCAGTGGACCGGCCTGACGAAACTGAAATCGTGTGACGCCCAGCGCATGGGCCTGGTCACCGGCAAGGCGGCAAGCGCCTTTTCAAGCATGGGGAAGAGCAGATCCTCGAGCGCCGCGCCGGGCTGTTGGACCCGGCAAAAGAGCCACTCGCCCTGGTCGTTGCCGGTCCGCTCCAGGGCGTCGACCGTCTTGCCGACCGAGCGGGCGAATCCAAGCGCCGCCTTGGTGGGCCGGCCGTCGGCGTCAAAAGCGGCGGCGAGCGCCGGCCCCTTGCGCTCCAGCACCCGGTCCGGCTGGCGGCAGGCCACTGACCTCATCAGGACGGCGAGGCGTCTTGGCGTGTAATACATACGGCTGGCGGCGGTATCGAAATCCAGGCCCGCATCGGACAGCCGCGCCGACAGTCCCTCGAACAAGGCCGCGGCCAACCCGGACAGGGTCCTGGGCGGCAGTTCTTCGCAGCCCAACTCGATCAGCAGGTCTTTGTTCGGGGCGTCGTTCGCGTTCGATTCATTCACTGGTATTCACCATGCCGGGAAACCCCAGCGTCTTACGGCGTGCATAGTAGGCTTCGGCCACCTGCCGCGACAGGTCCCTGACGCGGAGTATGAAACGCTGCCGTTCGGTGACCGAGATCGCCCGCCGGGCGTCCAGCAGGTTGAACGTGTGGGATGCCTTCAGCACCTGCTCGTAGGCGGGCAGCGGCAGGTCCTTTCGCACCAGCTCGAGCGCCGCCCCTTCGCAGGTGTCGAACCAGGCAAACAGGGCGTCGGTATCGGCTTGCTCGAAGTTGTAGGCGGACTGTTCGACCTCGTTCTGGTGGAATACCTCACCGTAGGTTACCGTCTTGCCGCCGACATCGGTCCAGACCACGTCAAAAATGCTGTCGACATTTTGCAGGTACATGGCCAAACGCTCGAGACCGTAGGTTATTTCTCCGAGCACCGGCTTGCATTCCAAACCGCCGGCTTGTTGAAAATACGTGAACTGCGTGACTTCCATGCCGTTGAGCCAGACTTCCCAGCCCAGCCCCCAGGCGCCCAGGGTCGGAGACTCCCAATTGTCCTCGACGAAGCGGATGTCATGGATTTCCGGGTCGATCCCGATGGCCTGCAGCGAGCCCAGGTAGACCTGCTGGATATCTTCCGGCGCGGGCTTCATCACGACCTGGTACTGGTAATAATGTTGCAGGCGGTTGGGGTTTTCGCCGTAACGCCCGTCCGTCGGCCGCCGGCAGGGCTGCACGTAGGCCGCGCGCCAGGGCTCCGGGCCGATGGATTTCAGGAAAGTCGCAGGATGGAAGGTGCCGGCGCCCACTTCCATGTCGAGCGGCTGCACCAGCACGCAGCCCTGCTTGGCCCAGTAGCCCTGCAGACGGTTAATAAAATCCTGAAACGTCATGAAATTCCCGTGGCCAGCTGCAGCCGTTGCGCAACCGCGATAGTATATCGAACGGGCGCCGAGGACAGAAGCTGATAAACTGGTTTCGAGCGCCCGCAGAGCAAGGGCCGGAGTGGATGAGCAACATTCTATTGATCAAGACGGGAGCCACGCTGGAGGCCATCAGCGCCGAGTACGGCGATTTCGAAGACTGGTTCGCCGCCGGGTTGGCTCCGGCGTCCGTGTGCGTGGTGGAAGTATCCCGGCAGCAGTCGCTGCCCCGACTGGACACGCTGGCCGGCGATTATAGCGGCATCGTGATCACCGGTTCCGCGGCCATGGTTTCCGACCGCGCCGACTGGAGCGAACGCACGGCCGCCTGGTTAAAGCAGGCCGTGGCCAGCGGCATACCGGTACTCGGGGTGTGTTACGGCCACCAGTTGCTGGCGCACGCCCTGGGCGGCCGGGTCGGAGCCAATCCGCGCGGCCGGCAGATCGGCACGGTGCCGGCGCGGCTGCTGCCCGCGGCTGACGACGACCCGTTGCTGGGTTTTCTGCCGCCCCGTTTCGCGGCGCAGGCCTCACACTCGGAAATCGTGCTGGCTCTGCCGCGCGGCGCCGAGCGGTTGGCCGCCAGCCCGAAAGACGACCACTTCGCACTGCGCTTCGCGGACAACGCTTGGGGCGTGCAGTTTCATCCCGAGTTCTCGGCCGCCGTCACCGGTGAATACATACGTTTGCGGGCGGACGCCCTGCGCAGCGAAGGTCTGGATCCACAGGGCCTGATGACCGTGCTCGAGCAAACGGAGCAGGCCCATGCCGTGCTGCGGCAGTTCATGAAAATCGCCTCCGGCGAAGCGGCGGCCGGAACCCGCGGGCGTTCGGCGCGGTCCGCGGCCCGTGGCGCCGGTTCGCGTTCGTCTGCATAGACGCCCGGCAGGGAACCGGTGAAAGAGCCGATACCGCGGATGGCGGCCGCCCTGGTGCCGAGGGAGTTGGCCAACTGGGGCCTGATGGCCGTGCCGCTCGCGGCCGTCGACGGCGGTGTGCTGGGCGTCATCGTCAAAAACCGGTTCGACGCCGTCGCCTCGCCCGTGATCGTCAATGTGGCGGTTGCCGTCGTTATGGCGGCGCCGGCGTTCAGCAACCTCGCCAGTTTCCTGACGGCCCGCATCGCCGTGGGCCGCGACAAGCTGGCGGTGCTCAGCCGGCTCATGGTGGTGATCGGAATTTGCCTTGTGATGATGGTCCTGCCCGGTCAGACGTCGGCCGGCCTGGTGCTGTTCTGCGTGATGGCCGTGGCGGCGCGCATCGCCTGGTCCGGGATTCTCATCGTGCGGGCAGCGGTATGGCGCGCCAATTACACCCGCAACTGGCGCGCCCGGGTGACGGCCAGGATCGTGCAGATGGCGGCGCTATTGATGGTGGCTTCCTCCGCCCTCATAGGGGTTCTGCTCGACTGGCGCCCGGATGCTTTCAAACCGGCGTTCATCATCGGGTCGGGCTGCGCGTTGGCGGCGGCTCAGGTCAACCGCAAGGCGCGCGTGCGGCGGCAGCAGCAGCTGATCGCCGCCGAGCTTGCCGAGCAGACACTGCGAGGCGGTCACCTGAGTATCGCTCTGCTGCTTGGCGTATTGCGCCGCGACAGGGACTTTCGGCATTACATGATGAGCATGATGGCGTTCGGCAGCGGTAACCTGATGCTGTTGCCGATGCTGGTGGTCCTGATCAACGAGCGGCTGCACCTCGGCCAGTTGCAGCAGGTTCTGTTGATGTCGTCCTTACCGCTGCTGGTGCTCAGTTTCTCGGTTCCGCTCTGGGGGAGTGTGCTCGACCGGCGTCACATTTTCAGTTACCGCGCCGTCCAGAGCTGGTTTTTCGTGGCGACCTCAGTGCTGTTCAGCACGGCGCTGATCGGCGGCGTGGAGGCGCTGCTGTGGCCAGCCTCCGTGTTGCTCGGCGCCGCTTACGCAGGCGGGCGTCTTGGTTGGAATCTCGGGCACAATGATTTCAGCAGCGATGCCAATGCCTCGCACTACATGGCGATCCACGTCATGCTGACCGGTTTGCGTGGCCTGGCCATGCCGTTGGTGGGTATCGGGTTTTACCAGTTCCTGGTTGCCGCGGCGCCCGCCTACAAGGCGTACGCCCTGCTGTTGCCGATCAGCCTGACCCTGACGGGGGCGGTCTCGTTCGTTTTCCTGCACCTGCAATTGCGTCGAAGGCAGGCTGAAACCGATTGATTCGGCCCCTGTCCCCGGCGTCCGGAAGCCTCCGCCATTTACGCTTGTCGGGAGCCGTGCGGGATGCAAACCGGTGCAGCGATGCAGCGGGACCATGCGCGGACATCAGCCCCCGCTGGCCTGCTCCGGAACGGCGAGGCGCTCGAGCGGCACGGCGCCCAACAGGGTTTGCCACGGGAACAAGGGCCCGGGGTCGAGTTTGCGCCGGACCAGGACTTCGGGCCGGTCCTCGGCGCTCACCAGACCGGTGTCGAGGTCGGCGTGCCCGGCCACATGGGCGAGCGCGCCAAGCTGCTTGCACAGCGCGTTGAGTAAAGCGGCGAGGGCCTCGATCTGCACTTCCGGGTAGGGTTCCGTCATTTGCTGGCTGCTCGAGTGCAGCCAATGCGGGTAGCGGCCGCGGTTGACCAGCTCGAAACCAATGCTGTTGGCGTTGAGCCCGCTGACGTGGTGCGCGGTGCGCTCAATGGGCACCCATTGCTCGATCCTGCCGTCGCGGTCGATGTAGAAATGGCCGCTGTTGCCGGTCCGGCTTTCGCCGTGGACCACTCTTTCGCCCCAGGTTCTGGCCATTTCGAGGTCCGGCAGCTCGGTGCAGTGTATGACCGCGAGCTCGATGCCGGCGCTGTCGCGGGCTCGCAACCTGTGGACATAGGGCAAGGGGTTGTTGGTGATGACGGGGGTCAATCCGGACAAGGCCCCAGCGTATCCCCGTGGCTTTGGTGGACGAACAGATCCGCCGTCGATACCGCCAGCGTGCGGTGGTTGTGGCACACGTATTGTTGCCCGTACTGGCGGTTCCTGATCGAGTCGTCGGCTACGCAGGCGCACAGGAGCGCCGTGAAGGACAGTGCAATCAAAACGCGCATTGTGGACCCGAACCTGTGCACCTCGAACACGCCGTGGCCGTTCTCAGCCCTGCTGTAACAGGTAACGCAGGTCAATGATCGCGGCGTTGGCACGGGAAATATAATTGGCCATGACCAGCGAATGATTGGCGAAAATTCCGAACTTGCTGCCATTGAGGACCATCGGAGAGTGCAGGGGCGCTTGCGTGGATTCCAGCTCACGGATGATTTGACGGAAGCTGACCAGGGCATTTTTCTTTTGCAAAACGGCATGGAAATCGACCTCCACGGCCTTGAGGAAGAGGATCAGCGCCCAGGTGCTGCCGCGAGCCTCGTAGAACACGTCGTCGATCTTGAGCCACGGCGTCTTGACCTCCATGTCGTGGGGCGCGGCGGTCGATTGCGTGGCTGCCGCATCGCCGGCCAGGTCGGTATTCAGCCGCTGCTGGCCGACACTGGCGGAGAGGCGCTGGGACAGCGAGCCGAGGCGCTTTTCGACCAGTGAAAACCAGTCCGCGAGGTTATCTGCCCGGGCATAAAACTGTGCATCGGGCTGGTCCGGGTCCGACAGGCGGGTCAGGTACGATTCCAGTAACTCCATACCCTTGTGGTAATGCCCTTCCGTGTCGGGCGGTAACCAGCGGTCGTTGTCGTAATGGAACTCCGAGTCGGCTTTCGCCAGGTCGGGGTCTTCCGTGGACTGCGTTTGCGAGCGGCTGAAGTCGTTACGCAACGACCGCACCAGGTCGCGAATCTGCACGAGGGCGCCGAACTCCCAGTTGGGCACGTTATCGAGGAACACCCACGGCGGCATGATATCGTTGGAAACGTAGCCCCCGCGCTTGGTTAGCAAAGTGTGCACGACTTCGAGCGCCGCTTCGGTCGTCGCCGCCCCGGTAACGTTCGCGTGGCCGTGCGCCTCGGCGTGCAGGCGCGCACGCTCGAGCGGGTCGAACAGCGCCGGTTCATGGTTGTACCAGAACATGCCGCAAACGCAGATGATCACCAGAGCGACGGGCAGCAGAATCAGTATTTTTCGCTTCATCCGGCCAAGATACCAGTTTTCAGGCGCGGCTCAAGTGCCGAAAGTCTATTACTGCGGGGCACCGGTGTTAACAAACCCGCGCCCGCTCTGGTCAGGCCCGCGCCGCTCTGGTCTGCAGCGAGGCCGCCACCATGGCGCGCAGGGACTGAACGTGCTGCGAAGGCTTGCCGATGATCGCGGCGGAGCCGTGATCGAGGGCGACCAGGTACGCCTGCATGCCGTCGAAATCGACCGTTTCACCGTCGCTGACCTTGTTCCGGGGCATGAAAATGACGGTCACCAGACCCTGGTCGGTGCTGATGACCATGTGCGCGCCCTTGCCGTGCGGGGTCGGGCAGAACTTGATGAAACGGATGCGCTCGGCTAATTGCGGGCCGGCATGGGCGTGAAGGCTCGAAAGTATCGCGCGGATTTGCCGGGGCGGTACCGGCGCGGTCGCCTTGGAAATCAGGTCCATACCGTCGAGTGCGAAATGTTCCGCCACGTAGGTCGGCGTATCGGCGACCGGATGGGTTTGCCTGTAGAGAATACCGGCAGCGCCAACCGCAACGATCAGCGAGGCGGCCATTGCCAGCGGCAGCCAGCGGCTGCGTTTTGCGCGCTGCTGGCCGATGCGGACGATATCCTCCAGCAGGTCGTCGGGAGCATCGGCGTGCAATGCGGCCTGGAGCTTTCTTTCGAACGTCTCGGCCTCGACCGCCGCCCGTTCGAATTCCGGTGAGGAGTTGCGTGCACGCAGGAAGCCGGGCTCCCGGTTCCACGGGTCGGCACCCAGAAGTTTCTTGAACTCAGAAAATTTCATGGATATTTCCCGTTATTCCATCCTTGTGCAGCAGCGCCTTGAGTTTCTCACGGGCCCTGAACAATTGCGTCATGACCGCGCTCTCGCCGATGCCGAGTTGCTCTGCTATCTCCTTGCAGCTGTGGCCGAACACGACCTGCAGCAACAGGGGCTCCCGGTACTTGGGCTCCAGCCGTATTATTCCCTGGCGTAACAATTCGCGTTCCGCGCGGTCCTCTGGCTGCAACTCGTCGTCGTCCTCGACGACGACCGTGTCGATATCGGCCAGTTTTGGCACCTTGCGCTCGAAAGTGCGTGCGTACTCCCGCCGCAAAATCGTGATCAACCAGCTCTTTGCGGCGCCGCCGTCGCGGAGGCTGTCGAGGGCCCGCCAGGCACGCAGGTAGGTTTCCTGGACGAGATCCCTGGCCAGCGCCTCGTTGCCGCAAAGCCACAAGGCGTAACGGTACAGGTCCCCCGAGTAAGCCGTCGCGAGCTCATTGAACCGCGCCGTGCGTTCCGTGTCTCCTTTCATGACCGGGTTCCGGGGTGATTTATTGCATAAGATCGCAAAACTTGGTCCTGCCTGGGCTGGTTGGCGTATGTTCGCCGGTCATGATGAATTATAATGTCTCAGGAGCAGTAACCCTAATCACGTGCCGGGCGTCAATAGTATTTACGGATTGAACCTTCGGAATCTCCGCAAGGGTCCGTGTGACTAATGGCACTTAATCTGTCCGCCCCAAACACGGCAGTCTGTGCCCTGTCTGACCCGCGGGCGGACTTCATGGTTTTTATAGCCTGGCGTGAGACATACCAACCGGCGGGAGCCATTGACAGATGAGCATGAATTTCGAACAAGCCAGATTTAACATGGTGGAGCAACAGGTACGGCCGTGGGAAGTGGTCGACGATCGCGTGCTGGAACTCCTGGAGTCAACGCACCGTGAAGATTTTACGCCGATCCGGTACCGGAAAATGGCCTTCGCGGACGTGGCCATACCGCTCGAGAACGGCCAGTGCATGATGCGGCCCGTGGTCGAAGGCCGGCTGCTGCAGGCGCTCCAGCTGCAGCCGGATGAAACCG
This sequence comes from uncultured Gammaproteobacteria bacterium, assembly GCA_963774415.1. Lineage (GTDB taxonomy): Bacteria > Pseudomonadota > Gammaproteobacteria > Xanthomonadales > SZUA-36 > SZUA-36. Next base: position 156,502 of record CAVZEU010000003.1, read on the forward strand.
TGCTCGAAATCGGCACCGGCAGCGGCTTTTTGACCGCCTGCCTGGCGCAACTGTCAGAGCGCGTCGTCAGTGTCGATTTTTTCGAGCAGTTTCTCGAAGAAGCCGCGGCCAAGCTGCAGAAGAAGGGCATCACCAACGTCGAGTTCGTCAATGCAGATGTCATGAGCGGCTGGCAGCCGGAACAGGCGCAGGACGTATTGGTCGTCAGCGGCTCCGTGCCGCAAGTGCCCGAGGACTTCCGCGGCTGGGTCAACCCGGGCGGCCGCATGTTCATCGTTTGCGGCGAGGCCCCGGCGATGGAAGCAAAATTGCTGACCCGTATGAACGCCACCGAGTGGAGCGAGGAGAGCCTGTTCGAAACCAACCTGCCCAGACTGATCAATGCTTCGAACCCGCCGCAATTCAATTTTTAGAAAATCGGGAGTTGAACATGAATCTCAAGGCCAAGACACTGCAACGGTTGCTGCTTGCCGCAGTGTGGATTTCAACCCCGGTTTTTGCCGTTGACCTCGTTGGCGTCTATGAACTGGCGGTCAAAAATGACCCGCAACTGAAGGCGGCCGAGTACCGTCGCGACGCCACCGACGAGAACAAGCGCCAGGCGTGGGCCAACCTGCTGCCTTCCCTGAGTGGTTCGGCCTCCCTCACCAGGGGCACCAACGACGTTTACATACACGGCGCCAATCTTTCCAGTTCCGACATTGACACCCAGCAGTGGGGCGTGGATCTGCGCCAGTCGCTGTATGCGCAGAAGAACTACGAGCAATTGCGTATCGCGAAAAGCCAGGCCAGCCAGGCCGAAGCCACCTACGACATCGCCTTCGAAAATTTCCTGATCAGGGTCGCCGACGGCTATTTCGGCGTGCTTACGGCCCAGGACGGGGTCATTTTCGCCGAAGCCGAGGAAAAAGCGCTGAAAAGGCAGTACGAGCAGGCCGAGCAGCGCTTCGAGGTCGGCCTGACCGCGGTCACCGATGTCCACGAGGCACGCGCCGGTTACGATAATGCCCGGGCGCGCGCGATCGTGGCGCGCAACAACCTGGCCGACGCCAAGGAAGTCATCTTCGAACTGACCAACCAGTATTTCGATGAAATCAAGCCGTTGCAGGATAAGCTGCCGCTGGTCAAGCCGCTGCCGGAAAACCCGGACGAATGGGTCAAGATCGCGATGCAGAACAATCCGTCCGTGATCGCGGCCCTCAAAGGCGTCGACATCGCCCACGCGACGGTCAAGCTGGAGCGCTCGGGGCATTACCCAACGCTCGATCTGGTCGCCGGTTACAGTAAGTTTACGAATAACAAGTTCCTGATACGCAACGATTTCCAGGAGCCCATCGGCACCGTTCCGCTGACGACTAAAGACCAGCAATGGGGACTACAGCTCAGCGTGCCGATCTACCAGGGCGGGGTGATCAGTTCCAGGACGAGACAGGCCAGGTACACGCTCGACGCGGTCAACGAGGACCTCGACAGGGAACAGCGTGCCGTGGTCCGGCAAACCAACAATGCCTACCGGGCGGTCATCGCGGGCATTGAACAGGTCGGCGCATTCGGGCAGGCGCTGGTGTCCGCGAAAAGCGCGCTGGAAGCCACCCAGGCGGGCTTTGAAGTCGGCACGCGCACGATCGTCGACGTGCTGATCGCGCAACAGCGTTTTTTCCAGGCGCAGCGGGATAACTCGCAGGCGCGCCACACCTATATCCTCAATCACCTGCGGCTGAAGGCCGCGGCCGGCGTGCTCGAAGAAAGCGACCTGCACAAGATCAACGACATCCTCAAGTAGGCGCGGATTCCAGCAGTCCTTTAAGGGCGCTGAGCGTTGCGCTGAGCGCCCCGCGGTTGTCGTCGACCATGCGCCGCGCCGCCTGCCCCAGCCGCGCGCGCTGGTCGCCGTCGAGCAGCAGTGGGGCCGCCTGCGCCGCAAACGAGCGCTGGGAGCGCACCACCAGGGCGCCGCCGCAAGCCAGGAGCTGCTGGGCAATTTCGGCCGCATTTTCCATGTTCGGCCCCAGCAGCAGCGCCTTGCCGAGGGCAGCCGCTTCGAGCGGGTTGTGACCGCCCTGTTTGCCCACGCTGCCACCGATGAAAACGAGGTCGGCGCAGGCGTAGAAGGCCGGCAGCAGACCCATCTGATCGACCAGCAGGCACTGGGTGGATTCCTGAATCGCGTCCCCGGTTTCGCTGTGCACGGCCACCTCCAATCCGGCGGCGCGCGCATTCCTGGCGGCCCGGGCAAAACGTTCCGGCCGCCTTGGTGCCAGTACCAGCAAGGCCCGCGGCACATCCCTGAGCATGCCGGCGAAGGCGGGAATGACGAGTCGTTCATCTTCGGCGTGGGTGCTTCCGGCCACCAGCACCGGCCGTTCCGGTCCCCAACGCCGGCGCACGGCGGCCGCCTGCTGCGCCAGGCCCTGCGGCAGTTGCAGATCGAATTTCAGGTTGCCGCAAACTTGCGTGCGCCCGGGGTCGGCGCCGCAGGCGACAAACCGCCGCTTGTGCTCGCCGCTCTGCGCGCCGATCCAGGCGACCTGGCGCATGATGTCCCGGACCAAACCCCGGGCATAGCGAAAGCGGCGCATCGAGGCGGAGGACAGGCGCGCATTCACGATCGCGAGCGGTACGCCGCGGGCATGTGCCTCGAGATAGAGGTTCGGCCAGACCTCGGTTTCGACCATGATGATGAGCCGTGGATCGAGGCGCCCCAGAAAGCGCCGGACCGCGCCCTTGAGGTCCAGCGGCAGGTAAGCGTGAAATACCGCCTCGCCGCAGGCCTGGCGAACGCGCGCCGAACCGGCCGGGGTCAGGGTGGTGACCGTGACCGGCAACGCCGGGTAACGCGCCCGCAGTTCGGCCAGCAACGGGGCGGCCGCGTTCAGTTCGCCGATGGACGCCGCGTGCAGCAGCAGCCCGCGGCGGCAATCCGTTGCGTCGATGAAGCCGAACCGTTCGCCCCAGCGGGACCAGTAGCGCCGGTCCGCCAGGCCGCGCAGCCCCAGGTAGAGCAGGAGAAACGGCGTGCTCAGGGCGGTCAGCGAAGCGTAGAGGAAACGCATGGCGGAAGGCTCCTGGCCCGGCGGCTGAAAAACCGGATTATACAGCGGCCGCCGAAGCTGTCCGAACCGGCGTGCCCCCGGCTGCGCGGCGATGAACTTTTCGCTTGGATTGGATCATGGTTTGTGCGAAAAATAGCGGCATGACCAGCGCAGACCAAAAAAGACCGCCCATCGGGCCCGGCAGTTGGCCCGGTTGGGCCGCCGTGGCGCTGTTGTGGCTCCTGGGCCGCATGCCGCCGCGGTTGGGCCTCTGGCTGGTCAAGCCGCTGGGCCCGCTGATGTACGCGGGGCTGAGGCGCCGGCGTCAGGTTGCGCGGCGCAACATCGAAAAGTGTTTTCCTGACCTGGACCGCGGGGAACACACGGCGCTGGTGAAGGCGAGTTTTGCATCGCTGGCGCGCATGCTCATCGAAATGGCCTGGTGCTGGTCGGCACCGCCGGAGAGGGTGGCGGCGATGGTACGGGTCGAAGGTATGGAAAACCTCCAGGACGCCGAGGAAGCGGGCCGCGGCGTGCTGGTGCTGACCTTTCACTCGACGTGCATGGAAATGGGCGGCTTCATGCTGGGTCACCTCGCGCAAGCGGCCGGGGTCTACCGCCCGCTGAAAAACCCGGTGCTGGAGTGGTACCAGAACCGCAGCCGCGGCCGCTACGCCGCGGCCATGATTCCCAAGAGCGATGCCCGGCAGATCATCCGCGTGCTGCAAAGCGGCGGGGTGCTCTGGTATGCGCCGGACCAGGATTTCGGTCCCGACAAGACCGGCTTCGCCGCGTTTTTCGGAATCCAGGCGGCCACGTTGCTGGCTATTCACCGCCTGCCAGCGTTGACCGGCTGCGCGGTGCTGCCGATGTTCATGCGCTTCGATCAGCAAAGCGGCGGCTACGTGCTGACGCTGTCACCCGCCCTCGAAGACTTTCCCGGCGACGATGCGGTAACGGACCTGGCCCGTGTCAACGCGGTGCTGGAGTCGCAGGTGCGCCAGGTGCCGGAACAGTATTGGTGGATGCACCGGCGCTTCAAGACGCGCCCGGCGGGAGAGGCGCCGTTTTACGATTGAAACAGGCCGCCCAGAGACCGAACAGCACCCATGTCAGCGACGACAGGTAGGTGCCGTAAATGGCGAAGTATGAATTGAGCGGGAACAGCAACAGGCCCAGGGCCAGGCTGAACGGTAAGGCGGCGTGGCGTGCCGCCGGGTCCATCGCCCGCCACAACCGCCAGGCCAGAATGAATCCGGCGAGCAGGCCGGCCAGCCCGATAACCCCCGTGTCCGCCATCACTTCCAGCACCAGGTTGTGGGCATGCGACGCGCCGGACTTGCCGCCCGAGTTCATCAGGTGGATATCGCCGGCTTCGGCGTAGGTCATGTAGGCCTTGGGAAACGCCCTGACGCCGGCACCGTTGACCGGGTGGGCCCTGAATATCGCCAGGCTGGTTCTGAATATCGGCAAGCGCAGGGTGCTGGCCGCCTCCAGGGCCGGGTAGGAACCTTTGGTCGCGGTCAGCGTCTGTTCCAGCCGGGCCTGGAACAGGGGCGAGACCAGGTAAGCCGCGAAAAAGGTCACCAACACCGTGGCGGGGATGGCGAGGGCCAACGCCCGTTGCCGTCGGCTCTCCTGCTTCAGCATCATGACCATGTAGGCGCCGACCAGCAGGGCCATCATCAGCCAGCCCGCGCGCATGCCAGCGATCAAAACGGCGCCGAACGTCAGCGCGAAGACGCCGACCCAGGCCCAGGCGGGCCAATGACGACGGGCGTATTCGAGCAGCAGCGGTGACAGGATTGCGAGTGTCGGACCGAAGAACTGGTACTGCCGGGTGAAGATGCCGTTCAGCCGGTCCGGGTTCATCGGCGTGCCGAGCAGGTCGGTGCCGAAAAGCAGCTGTACGAACGCGTCGAAGGCCCAGAAGAGCAACAGCGCCGCCACCCAGCGAACAACCCGCTGACGCACCTGGTCTTCACGCAGCAAAACGGCCATGCTCAGCGCCGCGGCCGCAAATCGCAAAGCGGCCAGGGTGTGGATCCAGCTCGTTTGCGGCATGACGGAGTCGAAGCTGGACAGGAGCATGGGCAGCCAGTAGCACAAAAACAGGGGCACGACGCATTTGGCCGCCCGCCGAAGCGCCGGTCGGTGTGTGGCTTTCCGGGCCAGCAGCGGCAGCCCCAGCGCCAATGCGGACAGCGGGATTTCCGCCAGCCGGCCGAACGGCAGCAAGGCGAAGAAAGCGACGGCGAGCCAGGCGGCCCAGTCGGCGGGAAGCGGCTTATTGAGCGGCATGACGGCTGCGCTCGCCGAGGCTGGTTGCGTAGAGGGCAAGGGCCTTGCGCATCGAGGATTGAAGTGAAAACGCGGTACTTTCCGGCACCGCAGGCGGGTGCCGCAGGAAGGCGGAGGCCTTGTGCAGCAGGCCTGCCTCGTCGCCCGGCTCCACGGCCCCGGCGGGAAACATCGCGGCCAGCGTCTCCTTGACGCCGCCGTGGTTCCAGGCCACCGCGGGAATGCCGAGCGCCAGTGCTTCCGGCACCGTTCGGCCGAAGGCCTCGGGAGGGTCGCTGCACAGGTTGAACACGAGGCTGGAGGCCGCCATCCAGTCGCGCACGTCGGTGCGCGGGCCGACCAACAGCAGCCGTTTTTCGACGCCGTAACGTGCCGCCAGCCGCTGCAGTTCGCGGACATATTTCGAGCGCGCCCTGGCCTGCCCCAAAATGACGCCGTGGACGTCGTGGAATTCTTTCGCCAGGGCGGCGAGCAGCTTGACGAACACCGCGTGGCCCTTGTAGCGCGAAAGGCGTCCGGGCAGCAACAGCAGGCGTTTGTCAGCGAGTTCGGGATAGTCCGTCAGCGTCTCTTTCCACCACTGCGCCCCAGGCCGGTAACCAAACGGGAAACGGCGCCGGTCGACGCCGCCGTGTATGAGGTGCAAGTGTGAGCCGTTCCGCCTGAGGTAGTGCTTGCGGGTATGGTCGCGGATGTGTTTCGACACCGCGATCACCTGGTCGCCGCGCGCCATGATGGCGCTGTAGGGGCTGACCGAGTACTGACCGTGCACCGAGGTAATGAAAACGGGGCGCTGCGGGACGGGTAGTTTCCTCAGGGCCAGGTAACAGACCCAGGCGGGCATGCGCGAATGGGCGTGCACGATATCGGGCCTTGCCTCCGCCAGCCAGGCGCGCAAACGGCGGACATGGCGCAGCGTGCCCGGCCGTTTGCGCCCGATGGGCCAGTCGAGCAGGGTGGCGCCGGCCTCCCTGGCCCGTTCCGCCAGCGGTCCGCTGCTCGCCACCAGGGTGACCCGGTGACCCTTCTCGCACAGGTATTCGGTGGTTTCGACGGCGACCAGTTCCGACCCGCCGATATCCAGCGACGCCAGTGCCTGTACCACGTGCATGGGCAAGCGTGGCGCTAGTCGATCAGCTTGTAGTGGGCGTCGCAGTAGGGGCAGACCGCTTCTCCGGTCTCCTCGATGGGCAAATAGACGCGTGGGTGTGCATTCCAGAGTCTCTGATCAGGCTGCGGGCAGGACAGCGGCAGGTCCGCGCGGCTGACTTCCACGTGCATTTTCAGGCTCGAGTCTTTCAAGCGCTCGTTGCGGGCATCGGTTGGGTGTGTCACTTGGTCATCTCCAGGAAGAAACTTGTCGCATATTCTACCCCGAGACTAGCCAGTCGGGGGCGGTGAATGCAACGGCCGCGCGACCGTTCCGGATCATGAGGGGGTCGAGGTCCCGCCGCGCAAAATCCGGTCACAGACCGGCCGGGCCGCATCGAGCAGGCCTTCCACAGCCGCGGCCCCGGCATCATCCAGGACCGCCGTGAGCTTGGCCTGGTTCAGATCGGCATAAGCCCTGGCCAGTCGCCGTGCGGTATCCGTTTTCAGCCAGCCGCAGGAGGACAAGGCCTGCAGCTGTTTTGAGATTTCGGTGGAAACCAGCAACTCGGTGCCGGCGGCCGCCATCGTCAGCAGCCCGAGTTGCGTCACGAACTCGATGTCGAGCAAGCCGCCGGCGCCGTACTTCAATGCATCGCCGTCCGGGTTCTGCTCCTGTATACGGGCCCGCATACGGCGAATTTCCGCTGCCAGCTTGTCCGCATCGCGGCGCTTGTGCAGCGCCTCCAGGCGCGCCGAGGCGAAGTCTTCGGCGATCTCCGTCTCCCCGGCCACCGGCCGTGCGCGCGTCAGCGCCTGCAATTCCCACACCCACGCCTGTTGCTGTTGATATTGGCGGAATGCGTCGATGTCGGACAGCAGCAGGCCGGCACGCCCGTTCGGCCGCAGGCGCGCATCGGAGGTGAACAGGCGCCCCGACGGGGTGATGGCCGACAACAAGCTCAGCAGCCGGCGTACCGTGGCCGTGTGATAGCGCTCGGCCGGTAGCGGGCGCCCGCCGTCGGAAACCGCAGCGCCGGGCCGGTACAGGAATATCAGGTCGAGATCGGAATCGAAACCGAGCGTGCGCGCACCCAGGCTGCCGTAAGCGACGATGCACAACTGCGCGTTGGCCAGACGGCCGTGACGAGCCTGCATATCCAGGCGGGAAAGCTGCAGCACGGCCTGAATCAGGCGCTCCGCCAGGTCACTCAGGACACGCTGCGCATCCGCCGCCGGGAGCGACTCCCCCAGCAGGGCCACGGCAACCCGCAGGCTGACGGCCTGCTTGTTGTAGTTCAGGCCTTCCAGCGTGGTTTCGGTGTCCTTGTGGATTTCCATGAGCTTGGCGATACCCGCGTCGATATCTTGCCTGGACGGCGGCAAAGCACCGAGGCTGGGGTCGATCAGTTCGTCCAGCAGGGCCGGGTAACGCGTGACCGTGTCGGCGACCCGGCGGCTGCGGGTGAATAACTCCAGCATGCGCTCGGTGGCCAGCGGGTTCTGCACCAGCAGGGACAGGTAAGCGCTGCGCCGGCAGATGCCGCTGATCAGATCGAAGACGCGGTCCTGGACGGCTTCGGCGGTTTCGCGTTCGGCAAATTTACCCAGCAGCAGCGGCATGAAGGCGTCCAGCCGCTGCGCGGCGCGCTGGCTCAGGGAAAGGCGGCCGACGCGGCGGGAAAAATCCAGCAACGGCTTGCTCACGCCGGGCGGCGGGTCGTCCTGCCGGCCGATGTTACGCAGGCTCTGCCACAGGTTATGCCACGGGTCGCTGGCGTCGGCGGCCGGTCGGCTGTCGGGCAGGCTTTGGTCAAACAATCGGCCGACACGCTTGCGGGTCGCTTCCAGCGCGCTGTCGAAGCCGGCCCGCTCCGAATAACCCATCGCGTTGGCGACCCGTTCGCCGTCTTCGCCGGCGGGAACCCGGTGGGTCTGCTGATCGTGCAGCGCCTGCACGCGGTTTTCCGTCAAACGCAGGAACTCGTAGGCCTGCAACAGGTCCCGGCAGGCGTCGCCGGGGAGGATCTGCAGTTCGCGCAGGGCTTCGATGGCGGTCAGCAGCGAAGGCGTCTGCAGTAGCGGCTCGCGGCCGCCGCGCAGCAACTGGAAGGACTGCACCAGAAATTCGATTTCGCGGATGCCTCCGGGGCCGCGCTTGATGTCGTCGAGGCGATCGCGGCGCAGCGCATCCTGACGTACGCTGGCGTGCATCTCGCGCATCGACTCGATCGCGCCGAAGTCGATATAGCGCCGGTAGACGAAGGGTTTCAGCAGCTGCAGGAGCTGCTCTCCGGCGGAGATGTCGCCCGCGACCGGGCGGGCCTTGATCAGCGCATAGCGCTCCCAGTCGCGGCCTTCGCGCTGGTAATACTGCTCCAGTGCGTCGAAACTGCTGACCAGCGGCCCGGAAGCGCCGAATGGGCGCAACCGCGTATCCACGCGAAAGCAAAATCCATCGTCGGTGACGTCGGCCAGGCTGCCGATGATCCTGCGGCTGAGCTTGGTGAAAAACTGTTCGTTGGCCAAACCGCGTTGGCCGTCACACTGGCCGTGGTCGGGAAAGCAGAAAATGATGTCGATATCCGACGAGAGGTTGAGTTCACACCCGCCGAGTTTGCCAAGGCCGAGCACCACCAGCTGCTGGCGGCGGCCGGCCTGGTCGCGCGGCGCGCCGAACTGCTTCTCCATGGCATCGCCGTGATAGCCGCAGCTCGTCTGCAGGCAGATTTCCGCCAGCGCGCTCAGGTCGCCGAGCGTTTCCCACAGCGGCGCCAGTTCGTTCAGGTCCCGCCAGATCAGGCGCAGCATCTCCCGGTTGCGAAATCTGCGCAAGGCGCAATCGAGGCCGCCTCGCTGCAGCTCCGCCTGCAGCCACTCGGCATCGGGGGGGCTGACGCTCTCCAACCGTCCGCTGCTTTGCAATTCTTCCAGCCAGTCGGCGTGGTGATCGGCCAAGTGGCGCAAAAACGGGCTGTTGTCGAGGGCGCTGCCTTTGTGCATGGCCCCAGTATAACGGGCACCGCGCCCGTTGGGGCATGCCCCGCCGGGCAATAGCGCCCCGCGGCTAGAACGAAAAGGTCTTGCTCAACGTCAGCACCAGGTTGGTATCCGCGGAGCCGCCGAGCAGCCTGGCGTTGCTATGGATGACGGCGAAACTGTAATCGAGCAGGTTGGTCCGGCCAACGCTGAGGCTGTTGCCGTAGCCCGCTTCGTAATAGGTACCCGCAAAGTCATCCTCGAAAGTCCCGAGCTTGCCATAGAAGCCGTTGTGGCTCGCCGTCACGGAGTAGAACCGGTAATGCAGCGTCGGGCCGGCGAAATTGTCGTACTTGCCGAACGCCGCAGCGAAGGACAGAAACTTCCAGCCCGCGGAGGCGTTCATTTCCAGGTAATCGTCATCGAAGTGGCCGCTGTAGGTGTACCAGGTGCCGCCGAGTGAAAAATTGAAGTCTCCGACGTCAACGCCATAGCCGCCGTAGTAGTCGATTTCCAGGCCATCGCCGACGTCGGCCGCCCAGGTGCCGGCGTAAAAATTTCCGGCCTCGGCGTCGAGCCCGGCAAAGGCCGACGAATTCTTCTGCTCGATCCCCCGAAAAATGTAGTTGCTGTTCCAGCCGATGTTGGCGGAAAGGCTCTGCGCCAGCAGGCAGGGGCTGCCGAATAGCCCCAGCAATACAATTCCAACGCTGCATCTCACCATGGTTCTCTCTCCCGTAAAAGGCCAAAAGGGCGCGCGCCGGGCAGCATGCCGGGCGCCGCGGCTTCATACCATTCAAGAATCAGGCCATGGATGGAAATGTAATAAAATCAACGCTCCATGCGCTTCGAAAAAAGCGCGGCCGGCGTTCCGGCATCATCCGGTAGCATGCTTGCACCGCAATGCAGCGGCCAAAAAAAAAGCCCCGCCGAGGGGCGGGGCTTCGTTTTGCCATTGCCGGCAGGGGCTGGCGTCCGGCTTACATCATGCCGCCCATGCCGCCCATGCCGCCCATGTCGGGCGCGCCGCCCGCTGGTTCTTCCTTGGGCAGTTCGGCCACCATCGCTTCGGTGGTGATCATCAGCCCGGCCACGGAAGCGGCGTTCTGCAGCGCGTAGCGGGTCACCTTGGTCGGATCGAGGATACCGGCCTTGATCATGTCGGTGTATTCACCCGATGCCGCGTTGTAGCCGTAGTTGCCTTCGCCCTGCTTGACGTTGTTCAACACCACCGAGCCTTCCTGGCCGGCGTTGATAACGATCTGGCGAAGCGGCTCTTCCATGGCACGGCAGGCAATCGCGATACCGACGTTCTGGTCCTCGTTGCTGCCCTTCAGGTCGCGGACCATCGCCAACGCGCGGACCAGGGCGACGCCGCCGCCCGGCACAACGCCTTCCTCGACGGCCGCACGGGTCGCGTGCAGGGCGTCCTCGACGCGGGCCTTCTTCTCCTTCATTTCGACCTCGGTCGCGGCGCCGACCTTGATGACGGCAACACCGCCGGCCAGCTTGGCGACGCGTTCCTGCAATTTTTCACGGTCGTAGTCGGAGGTGGCGTCCTCGATCTGTGCACGCACCTGGTTGACCCGTCCAGCAATATCGTCGCTGTTACCGGCGCCATCGATGATGGTGGTGTTTTCCTTGTTGACCTGGACCTTCTTGGCGGAGCCCAGTTCTTCCAGCGTCGCTTTCTCGAGGGACAGGCCGACCTCTTCGGAAATCACGGTGCCGCCCGTCAGGATGGCGATGTCCTCCAGCATGGCCTTGCGGCGGTCACCGAAGCCCGGCGCCTTGACCGCGCAGACCTTGACGATGCCGCGGATCGAGTTGACGACCAGGGTCGCCAGCGCTTCACCCTCGATATCCTCGGCGATGATCAGCAGTGGATTACCGGATTTGGCTACCGCTTCGAGGACCGGCAGCAGGTCACGGACATTGGAGATTTTCTTGTCGTGCAACAGGATATAGGGATTTTCCAGCTCCACGCTCATGCTCGCCTGCTCATTGATGAAATAAGGCGACAGGTAGCCGCGATCGAACTGCATGCCTTCGACCACGTCGAGTTCATTGGCCAGGCCGGAAGCGTCTTCGACGGTGATCACGCCTTCCTTGCCGACCTTGTCCATGGCCTCGGCGATCAGTTCGCCGACCTCGGTATCCGAGTTGGCCGAAATGGAACCGACCTGGGCGATCGCCTGGCTGTCCGCGCACGGGGTCGACATGCCTTTCAGCGCTTCGACCGCCTTGGTGACGGCCTGGTCGATGCCGCGCTTCAGGTCCATCGGGTTCATGCCGGCGGCGACCGCCTTGAGGCCTTCACGCAACATCGCCTGTGCCAGCACGGTGGCCGTGGTGGTGCCGTCTCCGGCCACGTCGGAAGTCTTGGAGGCGACCTCCTTGACCATCTGCGCGCCCATGTTTTCGAACTTGTTTTCAAGCTCGATTTCCTTGGCGACAGAAACACCGTCCTTGGTCACGGTCGGGGCGCCGAAGCTTTTTTCAAGGACCACGTTCCGGCCCTTGGGGCCGAGCGTGACCTTGACGGCATCGGCCAGCGTATTGACGCCGCGCAGCATCTTACCGCGGGCGTTCTCGCCAAAACGTACGTCTTTCGCACTCATAGTAATTTCCTCAATTCGTTCATTCTGTAAAAGGGGTTGTCAGCTTTGATGAAACGGTCAGCTTTCGATGACCGCCATGATGTCTTCTTCGCGCATGACGAGCAGTTCCTCGCCTTCCACCTTGACCTCGGTTCCCGAGTACTTGCCGAACAAAACGGTGTCACCGACGCTGATGTCCAGTGCACGTTTTTCGCCGTTCTCGAGAATTTTGCCGTTACCCACAGCCAGTACTTCACCGCGAATCGGTTTTTCCGTCGCGGAGTCAGGAATAACTATGCCGCCAGCGGACACGCGTTCTTCTTCCGTTCGCTTCACAATCACGCGATCGTGTAATGGACGAAGTTTCATCAGATTCTCCCTAAATTTATAAATTGAACAGGTAACCGCCACGGTCAAACCCTGGCGGTCTGTCTGGTGCCTATGGACGCGACACTATGCACGTCAGCAGCCTGCAAGCAGAGTTGGGGCTGCGAAACTGTGATTTCAAGAGCCCGGAGGCGTTTTTTTCGACAGCTGCGCAAGTCGGCGTCCGGCGCCGGGCCCGTTGCAGGTGCGCGGGTGCGCGCAGGCCTGCATTCGCGCCGGCCAATTCGGTGTAATTCCGGTGTAACCATTTGCAGGCGGCAGCGTATAGTCTGGCGAGCGCCTGATTTATTCTGGCTGAGATCAATAGGGCCCGCGGACGGGGCCGCCGCCGGCGGCGCCGGCGCCGGGGATACGGGAAAGTTGGATGCAAACGAACGGGTTCGGGAATCGCTGCGGGGCGCTCGGATGAGCAGGAGGTACCGGCAATGGGTGAAAGACTACCAGGACCAGGCGTGGACCCTTGCGCGTTACCTGCTCAGGGACGCGCAGGAGGCGGAAGACGCAACCCAGGAAGCTTTCGTCAAGCTCTGGCGCAACCAGGAGACGATCGACCCGAAGCGGGTCAAGCCGTGGCTGATGAAGGTGGTGCGTAACGGTTGCCTGGATCGCTTGCGGCGCCGGCGCAACCACGTTGAACTGCGCGAGGAGCAGGTCGGGGCCGATGACCAGGGTCCCTTCGAGGGCACCGCGGCCTCCGAACTCGGCCGTTGGCTGCAGTGCGCCATCGGCCGGCTGCGGGAACCCTATCGGTCCCTGGTGGTGCTGCGCGACGTCAATCAGCACAGCTACGAGGAGGTCGCCGGGATGCTGGAATTGAGCCTGCCGCAGGTCAAGGTTTACCTGCACCGGGCGAGAAAGGAGTTGCGCGAGCAGCTCAGCGAGGTAAGACCATGAACGAACACGACGATATTTGGGAGCGCGAGATCAACGCGTTGTTTGACGGCGAACTCGATGACGAAGCGATGGACCGGCTGCAGGCCGCAGCCCGCGCCGATGCCGATCTGGCGGGCGCCATTATCGAGGCGCAGCGGCTGCAACAGGTGATGGACACGATCCATCCCGAGAAGGCCCCCGCCAGCCTGCGCAGGCGTCTGCGCGCGATTCCGCGGCAGCAGAGCGGAACGCGGTGGCCCGGTTTGCCGGGACCGCGGTGGGCCGCGGCGCTGGCGGCCGTGCCGTTGATCATGATCGCGGTGAGCCTGATGCAGCCGGACAGACCATCGGCCAGGGAGGTGGCAAAGGCCCGTCACGATCTCGCCATTGCTTTTTCCTACCTCGACAAGGCCGGACAGTTCACGGCCCGGGAGATCCGCTCGGAGGTCGGCAATACGCTGACCGAAGCCGTCGCCGGGGCAGTGCTCAAGGACGTCAAATCACAGTATCAATCCGCAAAGGAGACCAAAGCATGAAACACCCTTTACTCGCTAGATTGTTCACGGGCATTTTTTGCACGCTGCTGGCGTGGCCGGCGCTGGCCCAGGAAGACGAACTCAAGGGCCTGCCCGGCTACGTCGATTTCGGCGACCTGTCCGCCGCTTACGGCGAACCGAAAATTTCGATCAACATCGGCGGCACCCTGCTCCAGTTCGTCGGCACGATGAGTGAGGACAGCAACCCGGAAACGGCCAGGATGCTTTCCAAGCTGAAGGGCGTGCGGGTGTTCGGTTACGACACCGGGGACGATACGACGGCGGCCAGGAAGAAGTTCGCCACCGTCAAGGCGAACCTCAAATCCAGGGGCTGGGAGCCCGTCGTCCAGGTCAACCAGGACGACGAGCAGGTATTCATCTACATGAAGACCGAGGGCAAGATCATGGACGGCATGACGGTGATGACCGTGGACGACAAGGAGGTGATGTTCATCAACATCATCGGCCAACTCGATCCGAAAGAACTCGGCAAGGTCATGCAGGGCCTCGACGTCGACGTGGACGGCGCCCTGAAACTGAAATGACGATGCGCGCAGCCCTCGCCTGGAAGGCCGCAGCCGTGCTGACACTGGCTTTGAACGTGAGCGGCTGCGGGCTGCTGGCGCCACGCGGCCATGACGGCTTCGCAAACCTCGATGCGCCGGGGACAGCCGACACCCGCCGTGTCGTCAGCCTTTCCGTCGGCCCGGCCGTACTGCACCTCGCGGCGCGCTTCATGGATGACGAACCGGAAACGCAATTGTTGCTGCGGAGCCTGGCCGGGGTCCGGGTCCGCGCCTTCGAGATCACCGGCGATGAACGGCGCGTCGTGCGGAACCTCGGCCGCATGGGCGACAGGCTAAGCGATGACGGCTGGGCGCCGGTCATGCTGGTGAACGAAGACGGCGAATGGGCCCGGATGTTCGCGAAATCCAGCGGCAATGACGTACACGGGCTCATCGTCATCTCCGCGGAAGAGGACGAAGTCGTGGTCATCAACGTCATGGGCGACATCCGGCCGGCGCAGTTCCGCGGTGTCATGCGGGCGCTGGACGTCGAGGATGCGCCCGACGTGCGACTGGCCGCGCTCGGCGCCGACGAAAAGAGCCGATAATCCTCCCTTTGTCCCGATCGCTTGCTATCATTCGCTCATTGCCACGAGCGGATGTAAGCGATGCGTTCATTGTTGTGTTTCTGGCTGCTGGTCGCGTTCACGGCCTGTGCCTATGGCGGGCCCGCGGTCGTCATCGGCGGTGAGCATTTCAGCGTGGAGGTCGCCGATACCAGCCAAAAACAGGCGTTGGGCCTGATGTACCGGGACAGCATGCCGGAGAACCACGGCATGTTGTTCATCTTCCGCGACGAGGCGCCGCGGTCATTCTGGATGAAAAACACGCGTATCCCGCTGGACATCCTCTTTTTTGACAAGAACCTGAAACTGGTCAGCGCCTCCCTCGACACGAAGCCCTGCCGGGTCCGCCGTTGCCCGACCTACCCGAGCGTGTTGCCGGCCATGTACGTGCTCGAACTCAACGCCGGCAAGGCCGCGGAACTCGGGATCGGACCAGGCGACCGGCTGCAACTCGATCTCGATTGAAACAGCGTGCGCATCCTGCAAATCACGGACTGCCACCTTTCCGGGAACCCTGGCGCCCGCTACCGCGGTGAGGATGCTCACGGCAACCTCGTCGCCGTACTGCGGCGGGCGCGCGCCTGCCAACCGGACCTTGTGCTGGCCAGCGGCGATTTGAGCGAAGACGCCAGTGCGGCATCTTACCGCACGCTCCAGGCCTGCTTCGATCTGATCGACGCACCGGTTCTGGCGCTGCCGGGCAATCATGACGAGCCGGCACTATTGGCTGAATTCTTTCCGGGCAGCCCGCTGCACGCGCCGGCGCTCTCGGAGCACGGGGAGTGGCAAATCGTCCGCCTGAACTCCTGCCTGCCGAAGCGGCCGGAGGGGCGATTGAGCGCGGATATGCTCGCGGGGCTGGCGCAGATCCTGAATCGTAGCGGCGCGCGGCCGACGCTGATCGCCCTGCACCACCAGCCAGTCGCGGTCGGCAGCGCGTGGATCGACCGTTATCCGTTGCTCGAGGCCGACGCGTTGCTGCGGCTGGTGGACGCCTGCGCGGGCGCCAAAGCGGTCATCTGGGGTCACGTTCACCAGGCATTCGAGGACTGGCGTGGCGGTACCGCCATGCTGGGCGGCCCCTCGAGCGTCATCAACAGCTTGCCGGGCGCGCAGCGGTTCAAGCCGGATCAGGCGGGGCCGGCCTGCAGGTGGTTCGAGCTGGGGCCGCGCGGCGCGCTTTCGACCGGAATAATCCGACCAGGGCTTCAGTCGGCCGGGAGCAGCAACCAGAGGATCAGGTAGACCAGAATACCGGGGAATGCGGCGGAAAGGATCGAGACCAGCACATAGACGACACGCGTGCCATTGATCGACCAGCCAAAGTGCCTCGCCAGGCCGGCGCAGACGCCGCCGATCATGGCATTGCTCCGATCCCGTGTAATCCCCGATTGGCGTCCCATGTCGTCCTCCTTCAGCGTATTCAAAGTTCGATCATTTCAAAGTCTTCTTTCGCCGCGCCGCAGTCCGGGCAGACGAAATCCTCCGGTACGTCCTGCCAACGCGTACCGGGCGCGAGCCCCTCTTCCGGGCAGCCCTTCTCTTCGTCGTAAATCCAGCCGCAGATCATGCACATCCAGACTTTGTAGCCGTTTTCTCCCACGCCATTCCCTCATCTTGATTATAAACCCTGGTCCGCCGCGCGCCTGCGGCGGGTAAATCCCGTATACGTCAGCAGACACTATACGGGTTAAAATGGGATTTTTGAATGGCGGAAGCAGAACGAAAATGACGAGCAGCAAGGAACTGATCGAGCGCGCCCGGCAGCGTATCCCGGGCGGCGTAAACTCCCCGGTGCGGGCGTTCAACGGCGTCGGCGGGGACCCGGTATTTTTCGATCACGCCAAGGGCCCTTATTTGTACGACGTCAGCGGCCGCGCTTATATCGACTATGTCGGCTCCTGGGGGCCGATGATCGCCGGCCACGCCAATCCCGCCATTCTCCGTGCGGTGCGGCGGGCGGTTGACAAGGGTTTGAGTTTTGGTGCGCCGTCGGCGGCGGAAGTGACCATGGCGGAGCGTCTGTGCGAGCTTATCGACGGCCTGGAGATGGTGCGCATGGTCAATTCCGGCACCGAGGCTACGATGAGCGCCATTCGCGTGGCGCGCGCCGCCACCGGGCGTGACCGCATCCTGAAATTCGAGGGCTGCTACCACGGTCACGCCGACGCTTTCCTGGTGAAGGCGGGCAGCGGCGCCCTGACCCTCGGCGTACCGACTTCCCCCGGCGTGCCGGCGGCCTGCGCGGACCTGACTTTGACCCTGCCTTACAACGACCTCGGCGCGGCCGAGGAGTGCCTGCGCCGCCAGGGTGGCGATATCGCCTGCGTGATCGTCGAGCCGGTAGCCGGCAACATGAACTGCATCCCGCCGCTGGATGGGTACCTGCAAGGATTGCGCGAGGCCTGCGACCGCCACGGCGTGGTGCTGATCTTCGACGAGGTGATGACGGGATTCCGCGTGGCGCTGGGCGGCGCGCAGACGCTTTACGGGGTCAAACCGGACCTGTCCACGTTCGGCAAGGTCATTGGCGGCGGCATGCCGGTCGGCGCCTTTGGCGGCAAGCGCGAACTGATGGAATTGGTGGCGCCGGCCGGCCCTGTGTACCAGGCCGGGACCCTGTCGGGCAACCCGGTCGCGATGGCCGCCGGCCTGGCGACGCTGGACGAGATCGCCGCGCCCGGTTTCTACACCGCCCTGGCCGCCGCCACGCGGGCATTGACGGAAGGCATGCAACAGGCAGCCGACCGGGCCGGGGTTCCGTTCACGACCACGCGGGCCGGCGGCATGTTCGGCCTGTTTTTCAGCGCGGCGGAAAGGATCGTCAATTTCGAGCAGGCCGGGGCCGTCGACGTCGACCGGTTCAGGGTCTTTTACCACGCCATGCTGGAGCGCGGCGTTTACCTGGCGCCGTCCGCCTTCGAGGCGGGTTTCGTCAGTTCGGCCCACGGCGAGGAGCAACTGGCCGCAACACTCGGCGCGGCGCGCGAAGCCTTCCGTATTGCTGCGCCCGACTGAGCGGCGCTGCGGCTGGCTTCAGGCCTCCAGAAACAGGTCTTTCATCAGCGGCTTGCCCGGCGCCACGGCATAATGGTCGAAATCGGTGATCCCGGTCGCTCGCAAGACATCCTCGTCGAGGAAAAACCGGCCGCTCGTGTTGCGGCTGTTCTGGGTCAGAATGGCGTAAGCGGCGTCCGCCATGATCTCGGGCTTGCGGCAGTTTTCCGGATTGACCTGCTCGCCGAGCAGGTTGATCGCGGACGTGGCGATGACGGTGCGCGGCCAGAGCGCGTTGACGGCCACGCCGAGACTGCGAAACTCCTCGGCCATGCCGAGTACGCACATGCTCATGCCGTACTTCGAGATGGTGTAGGCCACGTGGCGTTTGAACCACGCGGGTTTGAGGTTGAGCGGCGGCGCCAGGTTGAGGATATGCGCGTTGTCCGCCTGCGCGAGGTACTTGATCGCGGCCCTGGAGCAGGCGTAGGTGCCGCGCACGTTGACCGCGTGCATCAGGTCGAAGCGCCGCATCGGCAGGTGGCGCGTGTCCGCCAGCATGATCGCGCTGGCGTTGTTGACCAGGATGTCGAGCCCTCCGAAATGCTCCGCCGCCTGCTGCATCGCGGCCTCGACGGCGTCCTCGTCACGCACGTCGAGCTGAATCGGGAGCGCTTTTCCGCCGGCCTTTTCGACTTCCGCGGCAGCCGTGTGTATCGTGCCCGGCAGCTTCGGGTGCTCGGCGGCGGTCTTGGCCGCAAGGACCACGTTCGCGCCGTCGCGGGCAACCCTGAGGGCGATGGCCTTGCCGATCCCGCGTGAACCGCCGGTTATAAATAGGGTCTTGTTTCTCAATGCCGGCATGGGCGAAGGTTCCACGGTTTGGCGGTAAGGGTGCCAATTGACGGGAAGGCGTCAATTCTTTGCCGTATATTATAGCCCAGCAAGACGGCTATTAGCTGCAACCAACAGGGTGTAATGGATACGGGCTGGACACAGGATTTGCTGAATTGGCTGAGCGCCAATCCGGGCTGGGCCGGGTTCTGGGTCTTCGTCATGTCGTTGGTGGAGTCACTGGCGTTCATCGGCATCCTGGTTCCCGGCATCATCATTCTGTTCGGCATCGGTGCGATCATCAGCCTGGGCGGCATCGAGTTCTGGCCTGTCTGGCTGTGGGGCTCGCTCGGCGCGTTTGCCGGTGATCTCCTCAGCTATGCGGTGGGCCGCCGGTACCGCGACCACCTGTCCGATCTGTGGCCGTTTTCCCGCTTTCCGAAGATGCTCGAACGCGGCCGGGATTTTTTTCGTGCGCACGGGGCGAAAAGCGTGGTCGCCGGGCGCTTCATCGGGCCGCTGCGGCCGGTGATACCCGTTACCGTCGGTATGCTGGGCATGAAACCCCGCCGCTTCCTGCTCATCGCCGTCCCCGCCAGCATCGCCTGGACGCCGGCTTATTTGTTGCCGGGGATGCTGTTTGGGGCGTCGTTGCAGATCGCGGCCGAATACGCCGGGCGCCTGTCGTTGGTGCTGGTCATCGTCGCGGTCGTGCTGTGGTTGACGTGGTGGTCCATTTGGGCCCTGTACGAATTGCTGGCGAGCCGCTCGGCGCGCTGGATGCGGCACGCCATACGGTGGCTGCGGCGGCACCCGGTCTTCAAGCGGGTCGTCGGACCCCTGCTGGATTCATCGCAGCCGGAAGTATTGTCCATCGCCATGATGGGCCTTTTGGTGGTGCTGTTTTTCTGGGGCATCGTGGTGTTGCTGTTCCTGTCACCGTTTTCCGCTCACCCCCAGTTCATCGACCGTGCGGTCGAGGCCTATGCGCTGAGCCTCAGGAACCACGTGGCGGACCCCTTCATGGTGGCGCTGACGCAGCTGTCCCGTTACAGCGTTTTGATCCCGACCTCGGTGGCCATGTTGCTGTGGCTGATCGGCGCCGAGCGCAAAAAAGCCGCGCTGCACTGGCTCATCGCCGTCGGCGGCGGGGTGGGCCTGCAGTTGCTGCTGGGCTGGACGCTGCGTTCCACCCCGCTGCTGAACGCGGCCGGCAATGACAGTCTCTTCAATCCCAGCGAGGCCCTGACGCTGACCACGGTGGTGCTGGGGTATTACTCGGTCATGACCGCGAGAGAACTGAAGCGGCGTAAGCGCAAGTGGCCGTACCTGATCACGGCATTGTTGCTGGTGCTGTTGGTCTCGGCGCGGCTGTATCTCGGTCTCGACTGGCTCAGCGGCGCGCTGATCGGCGTGGCGCTCGGCCTGACCTGGACGACCATCGTCGGTATCGCCTACCGGCAGCGGGCGGTGCGGTCATTCAGCGGCCTGGTCGCCAGCCTGATTTTCTTCAGCGTGTTGGCGCTGACCTTTGCCTGGCAGGTCGAACGTAACCAGGCCATCGACGTGGCGTCACTCAAGTTACCCTTCCCGCGGCACGAGATATCGGCGCAGCAGTGGTGGCGGGCTGGCTGGCGCAAGTTGCCGCGTCAGCGCACGCAGGTGCGCACGGTCGCGGCCCGGGACTTCAATTTTCAGTACGCGGGTAACCCGGCGGCGCTGGCGGAGGTGCTCGAAGAACACGGCTGGCAGGTGCCGCGATCGACCGGCTGGCAGTGGCTGCTGCTGTCGTTGAACCCGGATGCGAGCGAACTGACGCTGCCCCCATTGAAGCGGGATTATCTCGGTCACGCCGACGTCCTGCTGCTGCAACGGCTCGAAGGCGATCTGAAGATCCAGGACACGCTCAGAATCTGGAATTCGGGCATGCGCTTGCAGCCGTCGGGGCAGGTCGTCTACCTGGGACAGATCGCGCGTGAAAGACTGGTCCAGAGGTTCGGTCTGTTCAGTTATTGGAGCGCGCGTCCCGGCCGGCTCGATCTGCTGCAGGATGCCCTTGCCGGGGACACGGCGGTGCAGGTCCGCCGTGCGGGCCCCGGCATGCTGCTCATCAGGAACGGCAGCGTCGCCGACGCGCAGGCCGGGGTCCCGGCTCGCTGACCGCGACCGGCGTCACCCGGCCTCTTGCAGGAACTCGCTCAACCTGACGGGTGCGGCCGCGAAGTTGCCATTGCTCATGAAGACCACGTGATCGCCCGGTTTGATCTTGCCGGCCATCTGCTGCAGCATGTCGTCCACCTGCGTCACGATGCGGCAATGCCCCTTCAGCGGCGCCAGGGCCACCTGCGGGTCCCAGTCGATCCCGTCTCCGGCCCTGAGCCAGACATAATCCGCCGCGATCAGGGCGGGCCCCAGTTCGTCCGCGTGTACGCCGGCGCGCATCGTGTTGCTGCGCGGCTCGAGCGCGACCAGGATGCGTGCGTTGCCGACCTTGCGGCGGAGACCTTCGAGCGTTAGCCGGATGGCGGTGGGATGATGGGCGAAATCATCGTAAACGGAAACGCCCATGGCCTGGCTGATCAGCTCCAGGCGGCGTTTGACGCCCCTGAACTCAGACAGCGCGGCGATCGCCGCCGCCGGTGCAATATCGGCCGCGGCCGCGGCCGCGACAGCGGCGCAGGCATTCATGGCGTTGTGTCGGCCGGTCTGGTCCCAGCTCAGGTCGCCGAGCGCGCGCTGCCGGTGGTAGAAACGCAGTTGGCTGCAGTCAGATTTGATCGGCTCGACCTGCCAGTCGAAATCCCCGTCCAGCGAGAACCGCTGCAGCTGGCTCCAACAGCCCCTGGCGAGGACGCTTTCGAGGCTCTGGTTGGAGCCGTTGCTGATGACGATGCCGTTGCCGGGTATCGTGCGCATCAGGTGATGGAACTGGGTTTCGATGGCCGCGAGGTCCGGAAAGATATCGGCATGGTCGTACTCCAGGTTGTTCAGCACCGCGATTTGCGGACGGTAGTGAACGAATTTGGAGCGCTTGTCAAAAAATGCCGTGTCGTATTCATCCGCCTCGACCACGAAATGCCCCTGCCCGCTACGCGCGGAGACATTGAAATTCAGTGGCAGCCCGCCGATAAGGAAGCCCGGCTCCCGGCCGGCGTGCTCCAGGATCCAGGCGACCATGCTGGCGGTGGTGGTTTTACCGTGGGTGCCCGCGATGGCGATGACCTTCCTGTCGCGGAGATAGTTTTCCCCCAGCCAACGGGGGCCCGAGGTGTAATTGAGGCGCTCGTTGAGCACGTATTCGACCGCGGGGTTGCCGCGGCTCAGCGCGTTGCCGACGATGACCAGGTCGGGCTTGTCACGCAACGGCTCGGTACTGTAGCCCTGGTGCAGCAAGATGCCTTCGCGCTCCAGCAACGTACTCATGGGAGGATAGGTCTTCTGATCACTGCCGGAGACCTCGTGCCCGGCGCGTTGCGCCAACAGCGCCAGACCGCCCATGAACGTGCCGCACGCGCCGAGGATATGGATTTTCATAGGTTCATGAAGAACAGTTCGACCAGGAAATAGTTTGCCGCGAGCGTCAGCACGGCAATGAGCACGCCGATCGACAGCGTCACCGACAAGGCGTGGCGATATATATTAGCATCCACCAGCAGGCTCCAGATAAAGGTCGCGAACCAGGCGATCGCCAGGACGGGCTGGTTGGCGTTGGGATCGGACTGTGTCAGCAGGCCCCACGTGATCAGGTTGAAAGCGATGCCGACGCCGATCAGCGCGGACAGCGTCTGCGTAAAACGCTCCGGGCAGCGCCGCCACGCCAGCAGTCCGGCCACCACCGCAATTTGCAGGCAAACCGCCAGCAGGCTCTTCGCGGGCGCATCCTCGTTATTGAGTTGCCGCCCGGTAACGATGTTCTGCAACAGGAACGTGGCGACCAGGGCGACCGTCAATGGCCACGAGGCGGGCAGGTCCTGGGGCCCGCTGCCGAGGCGCAGCAGCCGGCCGATGGTCCCCAGGAGCCTGGAAAGCATCTCATAAACACCCATGTGTGAAAAAGTTGCGCGCGTCGATGGGTTCTGCCCTGAGGGAGTCAGTGGGCCGCGTCGACCTGCAACACGGACAGAATGCGCTCCAGCACCTCGTCCCGGGTTCCGCTGCCAAGCACCCGGGTGAGCAAGCCGCGGTCGGCGTAGTAATCCGCCACGGGTGCGGTCTTTTCCTGGTAGACGCGCATGCGGTTGCGCAGCACCTCCACCGTGTCGTCGCTGCGCCCTTCCTCTTCGGCGCGCAATTCGATGCGCTTGATGATCTGGTCGGCGTCCACGTCGATCAGGATGGCCACCTCGACCGGCCGGCCGAGTTCTTCCAGGATGGCGTCCAGCACTTTGGCCTGCTCGAGCGTGCGCGGATAGCCGTCCAGGATGAAACCGTCGGCGGCGTCGTCGCGCCCGAGGCGTTCCTTGACCAGGTCGGACATGACGTCGTCCGGGACGAGTTCACCCTTCTCCGTGATTTCCTTCACGGCCAGGCCCAGCTTCGTGCCTCTTTTTATGGCATCGCGCAGCAATGCGCCGGTCGAGATATGGGGCAGCCCCAACCGCTCGACCAGCATCGCCGCCTGCGTGCCTTTGCCGGATCCCGGCGCGCCTAGTAAAACAATTCGCATGAGACGCTTCCCGTCCTCTAGAATAGGCGCTAACGCTAACCGCTCATACCCATCAAGTCAATGCACCGAGCACGCTAATCGAAGGAATATCATGCCTGGGAAAAACCTGCTCTACGCCCAGTCCGGCGGTGTGACGCCGGTCATCAATGCCACGGCCTGCGGATTGATCGAGACCGCGCGTCAGAACAAGCGCCGATTGGGTAAAGTCTACGCCGGCCAGGACGGCATTATCGGTGTCCTGGGCGAGAATTTGATCGACACCAGCAAGGAAACCCGGGCCACCGTCGCGGGCTTGCGCCACACCCCCGGCGGGGCGTTCGGGTCCTGCCGCTTCAAGCTCAAGGGCATCGATGAAAGCCGCGCCGAGTACCAGCGCCTGATCGAGGTCTTCAAGGCGCACGATATCGGCTATTTTTTTTATAACGGCGGCGGTGACTCGGCCGACACGGCCTACAAGGTGTCGCAAATCGGCGGCACGCTCGGTTTTCCCGTGCAGTGCATCGGCATACCCAAAACGATCGACAACGACCTGCCCGTCACCGACAACTGCCCCGGCTTCGGATCGGTGGCAAAGTATGTCGCCGTTTCGATCATGGAAGCCAGCCTGGACGTGGCCTCGATGGCGTCGAGTTCCACCCGGGTTTTCGTGCTGGAAGTGATGGGCCGCCACGCAGGCTGGATCGCGGCCGCGGGCGGCCTGGCGCAGCGGGCCAAGGGCGATCCGCCTCACCTCATCCTGTTTCCGGAGGTTCCGCTCGACGAGGCCGCCATGCTGGCGAAGGTCGACAAGGCGGTGCGCAAGCACGGCTATTGTTCCATCGTCGTGTCGGAAGGCGTGCGTTACCCGGACGGCAAGTTCCTGGCCGACTCCGGGCGCCGCGACGCCTTCGGTCACGCACAGTTGGGCGGCGTCGCGCCGGTGGTCGCCAACATGATCACCGACGCGCTCGGCTACAAGCATCACTGGGCCGTGTCGGATTACCTGCAGCGCTCAGCGCGCCACCTGGCGTCGAAGACCGACCTCGAACAGGCCTACGCGATGGGGCAGGCCGCCGTCGGGTTCGCGCTCGAAGGCAAGTCGGGGGTCATGCCCATCGTGGTCAGGACCTCCGACGAGCCCTACCGCTGGAAAGTCGGCGAGGCGGACCTCGGCAAGGTGGCCAACCGGGAGAAGATGATGCCGAAGCGTTTTATCTCCGCGGACGGGTTCGGTATCACCGCGGCGGCGCGGCGCTACCTCGAACCGCTGATACGCGGCGAAGCCTATCCGCCGTACGACCGCCACGGCCTGCCGAAATACGTGCAGCTCAAGAACCAACTGGTGAGCAAGAAACTGCCGCCGTTCAAATGCTGACACGCCGGCCTGCCCGCTGGCTGCTGCCATGCCTGTTGCTCGCCGTTACGGCGGCGCAGGCGGGCGTTGCCAACCAGCAGGCGCTCGCCCGGCGTCTCCAGGCGCACGTGGATTTTCTCGCCAACGACCTGCTGCGCGGCCGCGAGGCGGGCAGTGACGGTTACGCCATCGCCGCCAATTATGTCAGCAGCCAGTACCGGCAAATGGGGCTGCTGCCGGCCGCCGGTGCGGGGCGCTACCAGCAGCGGGTGCCGCTGCGCTCGGCGCGGCTCGTGGACGGCTCGGCCAGCATGGCGGTCAGCCGCGACGGCAGGACCACGCGGCTGCGTTTCCTGGACCAGTTTTTCATGGCGCCGAACCTGGCGCACACGGCCTCGGACCTCAAGGCGCCGATGGTGTTCGTCGGTTACGGCATCGAGGCCCCGGAAATGGGCTACAACGATTACGCGAATATCGATGTCGGCGGCAAGATCGTCGTCTTCCTCGCCGGTCAGCCACCCGCATTCAGCGACGAGGAGGGCGTGCGCTTCGGCGCCATCGGGGAACGCAGCGCAGCCGCGGCGCGGCACGGTGCCACGGGCATGGTCATCGTCCACACACCGCGCGCGGAGCAACAGACGCCGTGGCGGCGCTTCCGCGACCTCGCCGGCATGCCGGCCATGGACTGGCTGACGGGCGAGGGCAAGCCCCACTCGGTGTTCGAGAAGCTGCAGGCGGTGGCCTACGTCAACTTCGCCGCGGCGGAAGTGCTGTTCGACGAGACGCCTCATGGCCTGCATAGCCTGCTGGTTTTGGACGAAGCAGGCAAACCGCTGCCCGTGTTCAATCTTTACGGCCGCCTCAGGCTGCGGCAACGCAGCCGGCACCGGGTGGTCTTCAGCCCCAACGTGGTGGGCCTGCTCGAGGGCAGCGATCCGCAGATGGCCCATGAATACGTACTTTACACGGCGCACCTGGATCACCTCGGCGAGGTACCGACGCCGGCGGACGGCGCCAAGCCGGGGGACCGCATCTACAACGGCGCGCTCGACAACGCCGTCGGCGTCGCCGTGATGCTGGAAACAGCGCGCCTTTTCACGCAGGCCCGGGCGCCGAGACGATCGCTGTTGTTCGTCGCCGTCACCGCCGAGGAAAAAGGCCTGGTCGGCTCCGATTACTTTGCCAATAATCCGCCCGTGCCGGCCGCGGACATCGTTGCCGACATCAATATCGACATGCCGGTGCTGTTGTACGATTTCGGTGACCTGATCGCTTATGGATCGGAACACTCCAGCCTCGGCAGGGCCGTTGCACAGGCAGCGAGGGAAGCGGGCGTCACGCTGACGCCCGACCCGTTTCCGGAGCGGAACCTGTTTATCCGCAGCGACCACTACAGTTTCGTGCAGCAAGGCATTCCGTCCGTCTTCCTGGTAACGGGCTTCAGCAACCGCGGCGGCGCCAGCGACAGCCGTGCCGTGTTCGAACGCTTTCTCAGGGAGCACTACCATCAACCCAGCGATCAGACGGACCTGCCGCTCGATTACGCCGCCGGCGCCAGGTTCACGCGGATCAACAAACGGGTGGGCGAAATCATCGCCAACCAGGCGGAGCGGCCGCGCTGGCGGCAGGACGATGTTTTCGGCCAAATCCAACGGCGGTAGTCAGGATAGGGCGGGGCCCGGCGCGTGTCGTGGGCGCCAGAACCGCCTGAGGTTACTGTAACGGAAGGGAATTGTGCTAACATACCGCGGTTTTAACGGGCCCCTTTCGGGGCAATTTCCAGAGGGAGAAAAAAATGGATAGTGGAATGGCACTGTGGCTGGCGATGGGCGCGGCCCTGCTGGCTGTACTTTACGGGATCTTCAACGCGCGCTGGATTCTCGGGCGATCGGCCGGCACCGAAAAAATGCAGCAGATATCTGCGGCGATCACCGAAGGCGCCAGCGCGTACATGAATCGCCAGTATACGACCATCGCCATGGTCGGCGCGGTGCTGTTCCTGGTGGTGGGCTTCTTCATCAGCTGGCCGACCGCGATCGGTTACGCCATCGGTTCCACGTTTTCCGGTCTCGCCGGCTACATCGGCATGTATGTTTCCGTGCGCGCCAACGTGCGCACGGCGGAAGCGGCGCGCGAGGGGATCGCCCCGGCCCTCAAGATCGCTTTCAGAGGCGGCGCGATCACCGGCCTGCTGGTCGTCGGTCTCGGCCTCTTGGGCACGGCCGGTTACTTCGCGATCCTGCTGCACCACGGCGACAGCACCTCGGAAGCCATACACGCCCTGGTCGGCCTGGCGTTCGGTAGCTCGCTGATCTCGATTTTCGCGCGTCTTGGCGGCGGCATCTTCACCAAGGGCGCGGACGTGGGCGCCGATCTCGTCGGCAAGGTCGAGGCCGGTATTCCCGAGGACGATCCGCGCAACCCGGGCGTCATCGCGGACAACGTCGGCGATAACGTCGGTGACTGCGCCGGCATGGCCGCGGACCTGTTCGAAACCTATTCGGTCACGTTGATCGCCACGATGCTGCTGGGCAGCCTGACGGCCTCCACGCTGGGCGTCAACGCGGTCATGTACCCGATGGTGCTGGGCGCGCTGTCCATCATCGCCTCGGTGGTCGGCACCTTTTTCGTCAGGACCGGCAAGAGCGAATCGATCATGGGTGCGCTGTACAAGGGCGTGATCGTTTCCGGCGTACTGGCGGCCATCATGTTCTACCCGGTTTCCGTATCTATGATGGGCGATCAGGCGCTGAACCTGTTTCTTTCCGCCCTGATCGGGCTGGTGCTGACCGGGGTCATCGTCTTCATCACCGAGTATTACACCGGCACCGAGTACGGCCCCGTGAAAACAATCGCGGCGGCGTCGCGAACCGGTGACGCGACCAACATCATCGCCGGCCTGGGCATTTCGATGAAAGCCACGGCCCTGCCGGTGCTGGCGGTCTGCGCGTCCATCTGGGGCGCGCACCATCTCGCTGGTCTGTACGGCATCGCGATCGCGGCCACGGCCATGCTCTCGATGACGGGCATGATCGTTGCGCTCGACGCCTTCGGCCCGATCACCGACAACGCCGGCGGCATTGCCGAGATGGCCGACCTTCCGCAAGATGTGCGCAAGACCACCGACGCGCTGGACGCGGTCGGCAACACGACCAAGGCCGTCACCAAGGGCTACGCCATCGGCTCCGCCGGCCTGGCCGCGCTGGTGCTGTTCGCGGACTACACCCATTCGCTGGCGAAAGTCGGCCTCGCGGACATGACCTTCGACCTGTCGAATCACCTCGTCATCATCGGCCTCTTTATCGGCGGCGCGGTACCGTACCTGTTCGGCGCCATGGCGATGGAAGCCGTTGGCCGCGCCGCGGGTTCCGTGGTCGAGGAAGTCCGGCGCCAGTTCCGCGAAATCGAGGGCATCATGGAGGGCACCGGCAAGCCGGACTACTCGCGTGCGGTGGACATGCTGACCAAGGCGGCCATCAAGGAAATGATCGTGCCTTCGCTGTTGCCGCTGCTCGTCCCGCTCGTGGTGGGCCTGTTGCTGGGGCCGCAGGCGCTCGGCGGTGTCCTGGTCGGCACCATCGTCACCGGTCTGTTCGTGGCCATTTCGATGACCACCGGCGGTGGCGCCTGGGACAATGCCAAGAAATACATCGAGGATGGTAATTTCGGCGGCAAGGGCACACCGACCCATGCCGCGGCGGTCACCGGTGACACCGTGGGCGACCCGTACAAGGATACGGCCGGCCCGGCGATCAACCCGTTGATCAAGATCATCAATATCGTCGCCCTGCTGATCGTCGGCCTGCTGTAATGGGGCGTGCAGTCCGTGCCGGCCCCCGCACGCGGGGGCCGGGCATACCTGTGCGGTCCGCGCCTTCGCGGCGATGACGTTCGCAAGCGCGAAGACCGGATAAACGTCCGCTCAGGAACGCTCTGGTGAAAACCCGGTCTATGTAATTTACGGCGAATACTGACAACAAGATTGCCGGGCCGGTAATTTCCCCTGCGCCCCGAATTGAAAGCTGAACGGGCCGACCACGGTCAAATGCGATGATGAAGAAGACGAGTTTGATTAAATGGCTGGCCGCGCTGGCATTGCTGCAACCGTTGTTGGCGTTGGCGCTGAACTCGGACGATATCAAGGAGTTCGGGGAAGTCTTCAAGATCAGTGCCGAGGCGCCCAGCCGCGACGAGATCGAGGTCACCTGGCAGATCGCGGACGGCTATTACCTCTACAACAACAAGTTTCTGCGTTTCACGACCGACACCCCCGGGGTCAAGCTCGGTGACCCGTCGGTGCCCCCAGGGGAGCGGGAGTACGACAAACTGCTGGACGCCGAGGTCGTCAAGTACCACCACCAACTGAAGGTCGGCCTGCCCCTGCTGGCGGTGCCGCCCGGCACCAACCTGGTCAGTCTGCGCGTGCGCTCGCAGGGTTGCCGGGAAGACGTGCTGTGCTACCCGCCGACAGAACAATTGCTGGCGGTCAGCCTGCCGCAACCCGCCGCGGCGCCGGCCCCGGCGGCCGCGGCCTCCCCGTTGTCGAAGCTGCTGGGCAGTTCCGATGCGAACGAAAACCTGGTGCAGGAACCAGGATCGAAACCCGCGCTGCCGCCGGATGCAGCCTTCGGCGTCGAAGCGATCGGTTATTCGGCCGACACGATCCTGGCCCGTCTGACCGCGCAACCGGGCTATTATCTCTACCGCGACAAGTTGTCGTTCAAAATCGGGGACGGTTCGGGCTTCGGCGTGCGCAGCGTGGACCTGCCCGCGGGCACCACCCATCCCGACCCGGAGTTCGGCCCCGTCAGCGTGTATTATGGCCAGGTTGATGTGCCGGTTCATGTCTACCGGCCGGCGGGACCCGAACAAAGCGTCACGCTGACGGTCGGTTACCAGGGTTGCCGCGACGGCGATATCTGTTACCCGCCGCAAACGGCCCGTATCGAACTGCAGATGCCCGCGGGCGGCAAGATCGCCCACCGCCCTGGCGCAAAGCCGGCGCCGGCCCCCGCGGCTTCCGGCGGCGCCGCCAGGCCCGGGCCGGAGCCTGAACAGGACCGGCTGGCGAGCCTGCTGGTCACGAACCCCGCCGCGGCGTTGCTGGCGTTTTTCTTTGCCGGTTTACTGCTGGCGTTTACGCCCTGCGTGTTTCCGATGGTGCCGATACTGTCCGGCATTATCGCCGGCCAGGGTGAGCGGATGAACGCCGCCCGGGCCTTCTGGCTGTCATTGGTGTACGTTGCCGCGATGGCGGTTACCTATACCGCCGCCGGTGTGCTGGCCGGCCTCTTCGGCCAGAACCTGCAGGCCTGGTTTCAGAACCCGTGGATCATCGGTTTCTTCATTGCGGTCTTCGTCGCCCTGGCGCTGTCGATGTTCGGCTTTTACGAGTTGCAGCTGCCGGCCTCGTTGCAGACGCGGCTGACACGGGCGAGCAACGAGCAGCGGGGCGGCAGCCTGGTCGGCGTCGCCGTCATGGGCTTGCTCTCGGCGCTGATCGTGGGCCCGTGCGTGGCGCCGCCGCTGGCCGCGGCCCTGATCGTCATCGGCGCCTCAGGCAACGCGGTGCTGGGGGGGGCGGCCCTGTTTTGCCTCGCCCTCGGCATGGGTGTGCCGCTGATCGTGTTCGGCGTCTCCGCCGGCAGGCTCGTGCCGCGCGCCGGCGCCTGGATGGATGCGGTCAAGGCCGTGTTCGGCGTCGGCCTGTTGGCGCTGGCGGTATGGATGCTGGAGCGTATCGTCCAGGGCCCTGTGATCCTGTTGCTGTGGGGTATGTTGGCGATCGCCAGCGGCGTTTACATGGGCGCGCTGGGAGGGGCCGCCGGCGCGTTGTCGGGATGGCAGCGCCTGTGGCGCGCCCTTGGCCTGGTGCTGGTCCTCGTCGGCGCCATCGAGATCGTTGGCGCGCTGAGCGGCGGCAACGACTGGACGCGGCCGCTCAAACAGTTGGGGTCGGCGGCGGTGGCGCGCGGGCCCGAACAAGGCAATTTCCAGCGGGTCAAGTCGCCGCAGGACGTCAAGGCCGCGGTTGCCCGCGCTGCAGAGGCCGGCAAGCCGGTCATGCTGGATTTTTACGCGGATTGGTGCGTCGAGTGTCTGCGCATGCAACGCAACACGTTCCCGCAGAAGGACGTCCGGGGCCTGATGGCGCGTTTCAAGCTGCTGCAGGCCGACGTCACGGGCAACGACGCGGTCGACCGGCAACTGCTTGCGGAATACGGCATCATCGGCCCGCCGGCCATCCTTTTCTTCGACCGGCAGGGTAAGGAATTGCGCAATTACCGGTTGATCGGTTACGCCGGCCCCCGGGCGTTTTCCGAACGTCTGCAAAGCATGCTGGAACGGCCGTGAGGCTTCGACCCGTCGTCGTCATGGCAGCGCTCACGGCCATGGCGGCAGCCTATTACCTTGCCTACCGGCATTTCGCGCCAGGGCCGACGCTTGCCACGAACGGCTCGGCGGGCGCCGTTGTCGGCAGCGAGCGCCCCGACTTTCGCCTCGGCAGCACGACGGGGCGCTTCGTCAGCCCGGCGGAATTTGACGGCAAGGTGTTGCTGATCAATTTCTGGGCGACCTGGTGCGAGCCCTGCCGCGAGGAAATGCCGATGCTGGCGAAACTGCAAGCCGAACGCGCCGCCTCCGGGCTGCAGGTCATCGGAATCGCCATGGACGAGATGGGAAACGTCGAGGCGTTCCTCCGCGCCACACCCGTCGACTACCCAATCCTGGTCGGCGAGGGCGACGTCATGCAAACCGGCCATGCTTACGGCAATTCGTCAGGCGTGTTGCCTTACTCGGTGCTGGTTGACCGCCAGGGCATCATCCGCTGGCGCCACGCCGGCAAAATTCACCCGGAGAAACTGGCGGGACTGCTCGACAAATACCTCTAGCCGCTCGTTTGACGATGCATAACTTGCGGCTAACTTCTTCAATACGGTAGCGAACGGTAGACAAAAGCCTAGTTTTCGTTCAGACTTGGCGGCCCGCTGGCGAGGAACTCCCGATCGTGACCAAAGTGCGCGTACTCAATGGACCCAACCTGAACCTGCTGGGGCAACGCGAGCCCGAGCAGTACGGCCGGCGCAGTCTCGGGGACATCATGCGGGAACTCGGCGAGTTTGCACACGGCTGCGGCGTCGAACTGGAACACACGCAGACCAATTCCGAGGGCGCCATGGTGGATGCCATACAAAAGGCCGGTGCCGACGAAGTCGATTACATCATCATCAACCCTGCCGGCTACACGCATACCAGCGTCGCGATCAGGGACGCCCTGCTGGCGGTAGACATCCCGTTCGTGGAAGTCCACCTGTCCGCGGTCTCCGCACGCGAGCCCTTCCGCCAGGTCAGTTATTTTTCCGACATCGCCATGGGTGTCATAAGCGGCTTCCGCGGTGAGAGTTATCTTTTGGCGTTGCAAGCCATCCTGAACCGAATCGAACCCTAAGCAGGAGAGATCAGACGTGGATATCCGCAAGATCAAGAAACTCATCGAGCTGTTGGAATCTTCGAATCTGACAGAAATTGAAATCGTCGAGGGTGAGGAGTCCGTCCGCCTGGCGCGCGGGGGACAGGCTCAGCCACAGGCGCTGCTTCCGGCCACGCAAATGATCGCCCCGCCTGCCGGTGGGGAGCGGCCGCCGACAGCTGCCACGGAGGCCAGCGGTGAACCCGAAGAAGAGGAAGTGCCGGAAGGGGAGCTCGTGCTCGCACCCATGGTCGGTACTTTCTATACCGCTTCCAGCCCGGAGGCGGAGCCATTCGTCAGCGTCGGCCAAAAGGTCGGCGTGGGTGATACGCTGTGCATCATCGAGGCGATGAAGATGTTCAACCAGATCGAGGCCGACGTGGCCGGCACCGTCGTGGCGATTCTGGCTGAAAATGGCCAACCGGTCGAATACGACCAGCCGTTGTTCGTGATCCGCTGAAGCACGGTTGAGCCGGCATGCCCATTCTCGAAAAAATCGTCATCGCCAACCGGGGTGAAATCGCGCTGCGCATCCTGCGCGCCTGCCACTCGCTCGACATCAAGGTGGTCGCGCTGCATTCCACGGTCGACCGCAACCTGAAGCACGTGGCGCTGGCGGACGAAGCCGTTTGCATCGGCCCCGCACCCAGCGTCGACAGTTACCTGAACATTCCCGCCATCATTGCCGCAACCGAGGTGACCGATGCGCAGGCCGTGCATCCGGGATACGGATTCCTGGCCGAAAACGCCGACTTTGCCGAGCGCGTCGAGCAGAGCGGGTTCATATTCATCGGCCCGCGCCCGGAAACGATCCGCCTGATGGGCGACAAGGTATCGGCGATCAAGGCGATGCAGGAAGCGGGCGTGCCGTGTGTGCCCGGCTCGGGCGGCCCCTTGACCGACGACGTCAGCCACTCCCTCGCCATCGCGCGCAAGATCGGCTACCCGGTCATTATCAAGGCGGCGGCCGGCGGCGGCGGCAGAGGCATGCGCGTGGTGCGCACCGAGGCCCACCTGTCGACGGCCCTGCAACTGACGCAGCAGGAAGCGAAGACCGCCTTCGGCGACGGCACCGTTTACATGGAAAAGTACCTCGAAAACCCGCGCCACATCGAAGTACAGGTGCTGGCCGATGAGCACGGTAATGCCGTTCATCTGGGGGAGCGGGACTGTTCGACGCAACGCCGCCACCAGAAAGTCATGGAGGAGGCGCCGGCGCCCGGCATCACACCCGAGCAGCGTGCCGAGATTGGCGCGGTTTGCGTGGAGGCCTGCAAGCGCATCGGTTATCGCGGCGCCGGCACTTTCGAATTTCTGTTCGATGACGGCCATTTCTATTTCATCGAGATGAACACCCGCATCCAGGTCGAGCACCCGGTGACCGAAGCCATCACTGGTATCGACCTGGTCTGTGAGCAGATACGGGTTGCGGCCGGCCAGAAGCTCCCGTTCGGCCAGGACGACATCACCTTTCGGGGCCATGCGCTGGAGTGCCGCATCAACGCGGAAGACCCGCATACCTTCATGCCGTGCCCGGGTACGGTCGAAGGCTTCCATGCCCCCGGCGGCCCGGGGATCCGGGTCGACTCGCACCTCTACGACTCCTACACGGTACCGCCCAATTACGATTCCATGATCGGCAAGGTCATCGCCCTGGGCGCGGACCGGGAAACGGCCATCGCGCGCATGCGGATTGCACTGGACGAGATGGTCCTGAACGGGATCAAAACCAACGTACCGCTGCATAACTGGCTTTTGACCGACCGGGGGTTTTTGCGGGGCGGCTTTAACATCCACTACCTGGAGAAACGGCTGGCGGAGCGCGCGGAGGATTAATCCGCCTCACGCACCCGCCGGGCCCGGGCTTCGGCGCGAGGATATGATGCTGTTCAACCCAAGCTCAATATGCAGGCCGAGCCAATGTCGTGGCTGGAGCTGAGCGTCCTTCTGGCGCGCCGGCACGTGGCGCTGGTCGACGACCTGCTCCAGAACGAGCCCGTGCTGGCGCTCACCTACAGTGAGCCCGCGAACGAGGAGCCGGTGCTCGAACCCGCCGTGGGCGACACCCCGCTGTGGCCGTCGGTACGGGTGACGGCCCTGTTCCCGGGTGACACGCCGCCGGCACCGCTGTGCAAGCTGCTGTCGCTGTTGCCGGGCGTCGAGAGGGCGGAGCAGGTCAGTTTCCGCAGGGTCGAAGATCAGGCTTGGGAACGCGCCTGGATGGAACGGTTCGAACCCATGCGCTTCGGCAAGGAATTGTGGGTGGTGCCCAACGGCATGGAAGCCCCGGCGGCCGGGCATGTCGTTACGCTGGACCCGGGGCTGGCATTCGGAACCGGCACGCACCCCACCACGCGCCTGTGCCTGGAGTGGATCGACGGACAGGAACTCGAGGGCCGGACGGTCGTCGACTACGGTTGCGGTTCAGGGGTTCTGGGCATCGCCGCCGCGGTCAAGGGCGCCCGCCGCGTGATTTGTGTCGACCATGACCCGCAGGCGCTGACTGCCACCCGCGGCAATGCCGGGGACAACGGCGTGTCGCAGCGCGTTGAGACCCTGGCGGCCGACGAATTCACCTGCGCGCCGGCTGACGCCGTGCTGGCCAATATTCTGGCCGCGCCGCTGATCGAACTCGCGCCGGTACTGCTGAGCGCGTTGAGCGCCGACGGCTGGCTGGTA
This sequence comes from uncultured Gammaproteobacteria bacterium, assembly GCA_963774415.1. Classification (GTDB taxonomy): domain Bacteria; phylum Pseudomonadota; class Gammaproteobacteria; order Xanthomonadales; family SZUA-36; genus SZUA-36. The sequence continues at coordinate 191,411 of CAVZEU010000003.1, forward strand.
TTATCGGGCATTCTGGAGGCGCAGGCCGATGAAGTGATCGACGCTTATCAGCATGGGCTGACCGGGGTCCAGCGCGACAGCCGGGACGGCTGGGTGTGCCTCTCCGGCCGTGCACGCGGGTTGGACCGATGAGCGCGTCGCGCCGCGGCTCGCAGTTATCCGACCTGTTGGTCTATGTGCTCCTGCCCACGTTCTCGGCGTTGATGCCTGCCGCATGGTCGCGCCGGATGCTGCGGGCGGCATCGCGCTGGCGCTGGTTGATGGCCGCCGCCGCCGAGGATGCGTGCCGCAACGCGAAAACCTTCGTCGGCGTCGGCGACGAAGCGGCCTGGATGGCCCGCTGGAAACAGGTGGAGCTGTTGGAAGCGCGCGATCTTTACATGATGATGTGCGGCCGCAGCGGCGCGGTACTGGCGGAGGTCGAGTGCCCGGGCGGGCTCGGGTTGGCCCGGGACCGGGTGCTGATCGGGATGCACTGGGGGCCGTCCATCTCTATATTGAAATTGCTGCAGGCGGCGGGCTTCGATCCGGCACTGCCGTACCGCGCGCCGGAAAAGGCGTTGTTGCGGCAACGGCCGTTCGCTTACCTGTTCAGCCGCATGGCCGTGCGTTACGTTGTCAAAACGCTGGGTGAGCGGGCAATACCGGTCGGTGGCGCCGGCGCCGCCCTGCGCGGATTGCTGGAGCAGCCCGGCAGCGTCTTCGTGGTGATGGACGCCCCGCCGATGGCGGGCAGGCCAACGGTCAGCGTCCCGGTGCTGGGTAAAAGCGCCCGTTTCAACCGGGGCTTTCCGGCCATTCTCGCGGCGTCCGGCAAGCAATACCTGTTTTACGCCATGAGCCTGGCCGGGGACGGTTCGCTGCGGAAGCAGCTGGAATTCGAGGGGCCATATACCGCCGGCGGCGCCGAATCTTTCCTCGCTGAATATGGCCGGCACCTCGAAAACCACCTTGCCACCGATTCCACCCATTGGCGAATCTGGCACGTGGCCGGACAGCTGTGGGCCGAAGCCGCGCTGACAACCGGCACGGAGCCCGCGGCCGGAAGTTGTACAATTGAACCGTGATTTCTCTATGGGCGGCCAATGCCGCCGAAGACGGCGGCGCGGGAAGCAGCGATGGCAAAATTGTATTTCTACTACTCGGCGATGAATGCCGGAAAAACCACGGTGTTGCTGCAATCCGCGCACAATTACCGCGAGCGCGGGATGACGCCGTTGTTGTTTACGCCGGCCATCGACGACCGCTACGGCGCGGGTGTCATCAGGTCCCGTATCGGCCTGGCGGCCGAGGCAACCGAATTCTCGGCGAAGGACGACCTGTTCGAGGCCTGCCGCGCGGAACTGCGTGAGCGCAATGTTCATTGTGTCCTCGTCGACGAGGCGCAGTTCCTGAGCCGCGAGCAGGTTTACCAGTTGACCGAGGTGGTCGACCGCCTGAACATCCCCGTCCTGTGCTTCGGCCTGCGCACCGATTTTCGCGGTGAACTGTTCGAAGGCAGCACGTTCCTGCTGGCGTGGGCAGACCAACTGGAGGAGATCAGGACCATTTGCCACACCGGGCGCAAGGCGACGATGGTGGTGCGCATCGACGAGCAGGGTTATGCCCTGAAGGAAGGGGCGCAGGTGGACATCGGCGGCAACGAGCGCTACGTTTCGGTCAGCCGCGCGGAATTCAAGAATGTCTTTGTCGGCGGCAAGCGCATTCGTTTCATCGAGCCGGTGGAGGGCGACGCCGCACCCCCGAAAGAGCCGCCGGATGAAAATGGCGGCGGTGGCCTGCTATAGTTCCGCGGGTTGACGGCCCGGGTTATGAAAGGAGGACGATGATGCGTTGGCTGTTGTTGTTTCTGCTGGTTTGCGCCGTGCTCTGGTTCATCCGCGAAGTGCCGGACCACAAGCCGCCGCCCATCGAGGAAGGCGTCATCGGCGGACCGGTCAAGGCCCTGCACAAGGCGCAGGGCTTTGAGAAGAGCTACCTCGACGCGGACGCCGAACACCAGAGGCAACTGGAAGAGCAGATCGAGAAAGACGCCGGCGGCTGAGCGCCGCCCGCGGGCCCGACGCACGGCGGGCATTCAACCGTCCAGCGCCCGCAACAGGTCGCTGACGATATCGCCCGCGTCCTCGATGCCGGTCGACAACCGCATCAGGCCGGCGGTGATACCCAGTCTCTGCCGCTCGGCCGCCGGCATTTTCTGGTGCGACGTCGCCAACGGCTGGCAGATGGTCGTTTCCACGCCGCCCAGGCTGACCGCGGGCGTGACCAGCCGCAGCCGCCGCAAAAAGGCGAGCGGCTCGACGCCGCCGTCGAGTTCGAACGACAGCATCCCGCCGAAGCCATTCATCTGGCGCGACGCGACCGCGTGCCCCGGGTCACCGCTCAGCCCGGGATAGAACACCCGTTTGACCCGCGCGTGCACCTGCAGCCGCTCGGCGATCAGGGCGGCGTTGTCGCTCTGGCGGCGGACCCGCAGTTCCAGTGTCTTGAGACTGCGCTCCAGCAAATAACAATCCTGGGCGTTCAGGCAGCCGCCGTGATTGATCGCCTGCCCGCGCACCTTTTCGATGAGGGCCCGCGGGCCGTTGACCGTGCCGCAGATGAGGTCGCTGTGGCCGCCCAGGTACTTGGTGCCGCTGTGCACGACCAGGTCAAAACCGAGTTCAAGCGGGTTTTGCAGTATCGGCGTGGCAAAGGTGTTGTCGAGCACGGTGACGATCCCGCGCGGCCGCGCGAAAGCGGCGAGCGCGGCGATGTCGACCACCGTCAGCAGCGGGTTGCCCGGCGATTCGGCGAACAGCATGCGCGTCTCTTCGCGCACGGCCGCCTGCAAGGCCTCTGTCCGCGGTTCGGCGAAGCTGTAGCCGACGCCGATGCGGTCGAGGTCGTCCGCGATCAGCGCGTGGGTTCCGCCGTAGAGCCCTTCGCTGAAGACCACGTGGTCGCCGCGCTCGAGCAAGGCGAACAGTGTCGATGCGATCGCGGCCATGCCGGAACTGGTGACCAGGCCGGTCTCGGCCCTCTCCAGCGCGGACATCTTGTCCGCCACCACCGCGTGGTTGAGCGTGTTGAAATAACGCGGATACCGGATTTCGCTGTCATCGAGGTACTCGATCGCGCTCGAGGTGACCACGGGTGTATTCAATCCCGCCATGTTGTTTTCGCGCCGGCTGCCAGCGTGCACGGCTTCGGTTGCTTTTTTCAATTCGTGAAATCCTCGTTTGCTTGACTGTCGTCCCGAATGATAACCCGAAGCGGGAAGCGTGCCGTATAGCAGGGTTCAGCGCTGGCAAACCGGGCAGTAATAGCTCGAGCGCTGACCGATCACGGCCTGCCGGATGGCGCCGCCGCACTGAAAACAGCCGAGGCCCGCGCGCTCGTACACCAAAAGCTGCCGGGCGAAATAGCCCGGGGTCCCTTCCGCGCTGACGTAGTCGCGCAGCGTGGTTCCGCCTTCACGGATGGCGCGATCAAGTACGTCGCGTATCGCGTCGCGCAGGCCGGCGTAACGCGCGAGCGATATGCGGCCGGCGGCGCGCCGGGGATGTATGCCAGCCATGAACAGCGACTCGGAAGCGTAAATATTGCCGATGCCGACGACGACCTGCCCGTTCATGATGAAATTCTTGACCGCGGTCTTGCGCCCGCGTGAGTGTTGGTAAAGGTGGTGCGTCGTAAATGCCCGCGACAGCGGCTCCGGCCCCAGGTGCCGGATCAGGGCATGCGCGTCCAGCTCGCCGTCGACCCAGAGAAAGGCGCCGAATCGGCGCGGGTCGTTAAAGCGGAGGCACTGGCCATTGGCCAGCTCGATATCGAAGTGGTCGTGCTTGCGCGGCGCCTCGCCGGCCGCCAGCCGCAGGGAGCCGGACATGCCGAGATGGATGATGAAGCCTCCCCTTTCCAGCTCGAACAGCAGGTACTTGCCGCGCCGGCGCATTTGCACGAGCCGTTGGCCCGCCGCCTGCCTGACGGCGGCCGGCACCGGCCAGCGCAGTCGGGAGTCGCGTACGACGACCTCGCTGATACGCTGGTCCTGCAAGTGCGGCTTTATACCCCGCAGGGTGGTTTCGACTTCGGGCAGTTCGGGCACGGGCCAGGCTCAGCAACGATGGAAGTGATCGGGTATTGTAAATGAGTCCGGAATAAATCAGCATCATGCGCCATGAACAAGGCAATCCTGGTTGGCATTGACACGGGCGGCACTTTTACCGACATCGTCGTGCTGGACGAACACGCGGACGGCGCCTCCATGCGCCAGTGCAAAGTGCTTTCCGACCCGCGCGATCCTTCCGCGCCGATCATCGAGGGCCTGCGCCGGCTCGGCCTCGAGGACGCCCCGTTGCAGGTCATTCACGGCACCACGGTCGCCACCAATGCGGTGCTGGAGGGCAAAGGCGCGCGCGTGGCCTACGTCACCAGCGAGGGCTTCGCCGACATCCTGACCCTGGGCAGGCAGAACCGGGAAGCGGTTTACCAGTTGCGGCAACCGGAACCGGAAGCACCGGTCGCAAGCGAGCTGTGTTTCGAGGTCGGCACGCGCATCGGCGCGGACGGGGAGGTGCTCAGCCGGGCCGGCGCGGCGGAACTCGGGCAGCTCAAAGCGCGCCTGGAATCGTCCGGCGTCGAGGCGCTCGCCGTCAACCTGCCGTTTTCCTTCCTGTGCCCGCTCGAGGAGGAACGGATCGCCGATGCGCTCGAGGGACCGTGGTTCATCACGCTGTCGAGCAAGGTTCTGCCGGAGGTCGGGGAATACGAGCGCGGCATCGCCACCTGGCTGAATGCCAGCGTCGGCCCGGTCATTGCCCGTTACCTGCGCCGTTTGCGCGAGCAATTGCCGCGATCGCGGATTGCCGTGATGCAGAGCGTGGGCACGACCATCGCCGCGGACCAGGCGGCCGGCCATGCCGTGCACCTGCTCCTGTCCGGGCCGGCCGGCGGCCTGGCCGCCGCCGAATGCATCGGCCGGCAGAGCGGTTCGCCGAAGCTGATGAGTTTCGATATGGGCGGAACTTCGACCGATGTCGCCCTGCTCAATGGTGAAATACCGCTGACCGGCAAATACCGTCTCGGCCGCTGGCCGGTCTCGACCGCTTCGGTCGACGTGCACACGATCGGCGCGGGCGGCGGCTCGATCGCCAGGGTGGATGCGGCGGGCATGTTACTGGTCGGCCCCCAGTCGGCGGGCGCCAGCCCGGGCCCGGCGTGTTACGGCCAGGGGGGCGAGGCGGCAACGGTCACCGATGCCAACCTGGTGCTGGGCCGCATACCGGCCAATACGCTGCTGGGCGGTTACCTGCCGCTGGCAACGGCGGCCGCACAGACAGCCATCGAGGCGCTCGCCGCGCAGATGGGGTGTGAACCGCTCGAGGCCGCACGCGGGGTGATCACGATCGCCAACGAACACATGGCGCGTGCGCTGCGCGTGATCTCGGTGCAGCGCGGCCACGACCCGGCTGGCTACAGCCTGCTGTGTTTCGGCGGCGCCGGGGGGTTGCACGCCTGCGACCTCGCGGAATTGCTGAACATGCAAGACGTCATCATTCCGGCCCGCGCCGGCGTGCTGTCGGCTTTGGGCATGCTCGTCAGCAAACCCGGCCGGGAGTTGTCGGCGGCGGTGCTCGAACTGGTCGGGGACCTTGGCGATGATGATATCCGGCAGTACTTCCGGGGACTGGAAGACACCGCGGCGGAACAGCTGGCTGCCGAAGGCTGCCGTCCTGAGGCGCTGCAGTTCAGACGCCGGCTGGAAATGCGCTACCGGGGCCAGAGCGCGACAGTCGCGATCGACTGGCGGGCCGGGGCGGACCACGCCGAGGCCTTTCACCAGGCGCATGCGCGGCACAGCGGGGTGCGTTTGCCGCACCCCGTCGAACTGGTCAACGTGCGCTTGGGAGCGCACGGCCCCGCTGCGCTGGAAACCCTCGGCAGCGGCGACGTCGACGGCAGCCCGGCGGCGGCCGAACAGCTGTACATGGCGGAGCTGGGCAAGGATGTCGCGGTACGCCCGCGTGCCGGCCTCGCCGCGGGTGAAACCCTTCCAGGGCCGGTCATTCTGACCGAAAAGGCAATGACGGCGTGGATCAAACCCAGCTGGCGGGTCAGAGCGGACGAGTGGGGCAACCTGCGGCTGCGCCGGGAGCAATGATCGCGGCAAAAAAAACCCGCCGCCAGGACGGGTTTTCTGATCGCGGTCCGCAAGCGCGGAGCGCGGGCGTTACTTGATCTTCGCTTCCTTGTAAATCACGTGTTTGCGCACGACGGGGTCGTACTTCTTGATTTCCATCTTTCCCGGCGTGTTTTTCTTGTTCTTGTCGGTGGTATAGAAGTGACCGGTGCCGGCTGACGACACCAGGCGGATTTTGTCTCTTGCTGATTTGGCCATATCGGCGGCTCCTATACTTTCATACCGCGTGCACGCACGTCCGCCAGCACGGCGTCGATGCCTTTCTTGTCGATGATCCGCAGCCCCTTGGTGGACACGCGCAGGCTCACCCAGCGGTTTTCACTTTCCACCCAGAAACGGTGCCGGTGAAGGTTGGGCAGAAACCGCCGCCTGGACCTGCGGTTCGAATGTGAAACGTTGTTTCCGGACACCGGGCGTTTACCGGTCACCTGACATACTCTGGACATTGGAAGTTTCCGTTAACAGGACACTGAAATCGAGCCGCACTTTATACCGCAATACGGCCATTCATGCAACCACAACCACTCCCGGCGCAGCGCTAAATGAGGCCTCTCTCGGCCATGGATACCGGGATGCCGTCGCCGATGACGAAATGGTCGAGCAGGCGAATTTCAAGCAGCAGCAGCGCTTCCTTCAAGCGCCGGGTAATGGCCTGGTCCGCAAGACTCGGCTCGGCGACGCCCGATGGATGGTTGTGGGCGACGATCACCGCCGCCGCACCCAACCTGAGCGCGCGCTCGGCGACCACCCTGGGGTACACGCAGGCGCCGTCGATGGAACCCTGGAACAGGTCCTCGGCCGCGATCACGCGGTGCCTGGTATCGAGGAACAGGCAGGTGAATATTTCGCGCCCGCGATCGCGCAGCGCTGTTTGCAGGTATTCCACCGTCGCCTGCGGGCTGGTCAGGGCCGCGCCTCGCCGCAGACCCTGGCGCAAATGGCGCCGCGTGATCTCCCGGGCGCTGCGCAACTGCAGGGCCGCGCGGCCGCCGGGGCCCGTGCGCTCGCCGCAGCCGCGGCCGGCGGCGATGTACAGGCCGTGCAAGCCGCCAAACCGGCCGAGCAGGCCGGCGGCCTCAGCCACCCGCGGCCGCTCGGGGTTGAGCAGGCGGGCCAGCAACTCGGCGTCCGACAGCCGTTCCGGCTGCTCCGCGAGAATGCCGGGGGTCGATTCGTCGGGTACCTCTTGCCGGGCTTCGTCCTGCATTTCCTGCTCATTGAGTGACCTCTGCAAATGATGTCGCGGTGCCGGGTTCGCCGAAATCGGCGGTCTTCGGCAATATTTGTAGGGCAAAGCTGATTACTTGGGGTCGAAGGCTTGGTATGATGGTGGCGGGGCTGGCTGCGTAAGGTACAGCCGATATTGCGTATTGGGCCGCACGGCCCGCCGTTGGCGGGAAGTTTTTTGAGGCAGGGGGTAAGCGGGTAGCGCAGGTTGGGGGAGTACATAATAAATAGTGCTGAACGCGTCGCACTGAAGATAGGGATATCCATTGGGAAAGAACGCAACCAAAGCCATCCAACTCAAAATACTGGACCCGAGACTCGGTCGTGACATCCCCTTGCCTGAATACGCAACCGACGGCTCTGCCGGCATGGACCTGCGCGCCTGCGTCGACGGCGTTACCGACGTGCCCGCCGGCGCCACGCTGCTGATACCCACCGGTTTCGCCATGCACATTACCGATCCGGGGCTGGCCGCGGTCATCCTGCCGCGGTCCGGGCTGGGCCACAAGCACGGTCTCGTGCTGGGTAACCTGGTGGGCCTGATCGACAGCGACTACCAGGGCCAGGTGTACGTGTCCTGCTGGAACCGCTCCGGACGCGCATTCACGATCGAACCCGGCATGCGCATCGCGCAACTTGTTTTCCTGCCGGTGGTCACGGCCGCTTTCGAGGTCGTGGCTGCTTTCGAGACAAGCCAACGCGGAACCGGCGGCTTCGGGCATACGGGCCGGACATGAGCATGGATACGAAGCTCGATTCCGCGAAGATCCTGAGCCTGGCAAACAAGCTGCACCTCGGGAAACTGAAGCCGCGTACGCTGATCGTCGCCGGTGTGCTGTTGCTGCTGGTCCTGGCGGTCATGCTGTTGCTGGCCGGCAACGGCCCGCAGGATAACCAGGAGGCGCTGGCCGACGCGCAAAAAAGCCTGAAGCAGCTCACCGCCTCGGTGCAGGGTGTGCGCCGGGCGCTGCAGGACCAGCAGGTGCAGGAACTGGCCGCGATTGCCGTGACCGATCCGGACAAGATGAAGAGCTTGCGACAATATGTCGGCGGCCGGGTCGCACAACTGATCGACCTGCAACTGTATGAGCCGGATATCGAGACCTTGCGGGGCGGCGACATGGGGCCGTACGGCTATGCCCTGCTCGACATGCTGATAACGGCAAGAAGCAACGGCCTTGCTCCGGCCCAGATTCATGGCCAGGGCAAGGACGCCTACCTCGCGCTGGCGGTGCGGGTGGGGGACGCGAAATCGCCGAAGGGCTATCTGCTGGCGCGGGTGAAACCGGATACGTTGTTCGCGGATTTCAAGCAGTCGTTGCCGAGACCGGGGATTTTCGCGCTCAGCCAGTACAACGGCAGGTTTCCGTCGACCAAACTGCTGGATTTCGCCAAACCGCCCCAGCCCGGTAAGCGGGTCGCCTGGATGAAGGTGCCGGGTGCGCTGTTGCGCATCGGCGTCATGCAGGACATGGGTAACCACGAGTTTGGCGGATTCTTGCACGCGCTCCTGTTCGTCTTCGGTTTGCTGCTGTTGGGTCTTGGCATACTGCTCAAGCTGCGCCCGCCCGTGGGGCCGGAGGAACTGCGGGAAGACCCGCTCCAAATCGGGCCTGCAAGCCGTGAGGCGTCATCGGCGGCGGGGCGCGGCCCGGACCACGGCAGCCCGGATGGCGCAGCGCAGGGCCCGCCGCCGCCTGGCAAGCCCGAACCGGACCGTCTCGGCAAGGTCGACTTGCCGGACCTCAGTTTCCAACTGGAGAAACGGGATGCGCCGTTTAAAAAAGTGTCTTCGCCGGTGAAGTTATCGGCGGAGATTTTCCGCGCCTACGACATCCGCGGCGTGGTCGGAAAAACCCTGGACGCGAACGTTGCGCGGCAGGTCGGCCAGGCGGTCGGCAGCCTCGCGGTGGAGCAACAGGCCGCGCCCGTCGTGGTCGCGCGTGACGGCCGCCTTTCCGGCGGCGAGTTGGTCGAGGGCATGATCGACGGCCTGGTCGCCGCCGGCTGTGACGTCATCGACATCGGTGCGGCGCCCACCGGCGTGCTCTATTTCGCGGCTTACGAACTGGGGCCGGGAAGCGGGGTCATGGTCACCGGCAGCCACAACCCGCCTGATTACAACGGCTTCAAGTTGATGGTGGCCGGTAAGACCCTGTCGGGGGACGAGATCCGGGCCGTCTACGAGCGGATCCAGAACGGCGACCTGCGCGTGGGCAAAGGCAGCGTCAAGCGCGAAAGCATGCTCGAGCGTTACCGCGACAGGATCGCCGCGGACATCCAGCTGCAGCGGCCTTTGCGGGTGGTCGCGGACTGTGGCAACGGAATCGGCGGCGTCTGCGCCGCGGATGTGCTGCGCCACATCGGCGCCACCGTCATACCACTGTTCGACGAGGTTGACGGCACCTTCCCGAACCACCATCCCGACCCGAGCGAGCCGAAGAACCTCAAGGAGCTGATCGAGTCGGTCGATCTGATGGAAGCCGACCTGGGTGTCGCCTTCGACGGCGACGCCGACCGTCTCGGCGTGGTCACGCAGGGCGGTCATATCATTTATCCCGACCGGCTGATGATGCTGTTCGCCAGGGACATACTCGGCCGGGAGCCCGGCTCGACCATCATCTACGACGTCAAGTGCACCGGCCACCTGCGCGAGGTCATCGAGGCCGCGGGCGGCAAACCGATGATGTACAAGACCGGTCACTCGTTGATCAAGAACAAGATGAAGGAAGTCGGGGCGCCGTTCGCCGGCGAGATGAGCGGTCACTTTTTCTTCAAGGAACGGTGGTACGGCTTCGACTGCGGCATCTACGCGGCGGCCCGCCTGCTCGAGATACTGGCGGCCACGGACAAGAGCCCCGGAGAGGTGCTCGACGGCCTGCCCGACAGCGTCAGCACTCCGGAACTCAAAGTGCCCATGGAAGAGGGCCAAAACCATGCGTTCATCGCCCAGATGCAGGCACAGGCGCAATTTGCCGACGCCACGGTCAACACCATCGACGGGGTGCGCGCCGATTTCGCGGACGGTTGGGGCCTGGTGCGCGCCTCCAACACGACGCCGGTGCTGGTGCTGCGTTTCGACGCCGACAGCGAGGAGGCGCTGGCGCGGATCAAGAGCGTCTTCAAACAGCAGATGCTGGCCATCAACGAAGACCTCGACCTGCCCTTCTGAACTTTCCCGATGCCGCCCTCGAAGCGGCTGGCCCCGGTATCGGGGCTAATACGCGAATTCGGTAAAAACCGGCTCCACGGAACCGTTCCAGGCGCCGTGGAAAAGGGCCAGCTTGACGTCGGCCGGGGTCTGGCCGGTTTCGGCGGCGGTGAACAGCGGTTCGAGGTAGCCGGTCTCGTTTTCCCCCGAAGCGCCGGTGAAATTGCGCTGGTGCAGCCCGGCGGATGACATTTCCAGCAATTCCTGTGCCAGTGACTGCAGCGTGCGCTTGCGGATGACGGCCCCGAACCCGAGCCTCGGTGCTTCCATTCTGAGCTGCAGGCGCTCTTCCAGGCTCCAGCCGCGGACCAGGTCCCAGGCCGCGTCCAGGATCGATTCCTCGTACAGCAGGCCGGCCCAGAAGGCCGGCAGCGCGCAGAGGGTGCGCCAGGGACCGCCGTCGGCGCCGCGCATCTCCAGGAAACGTTTCAGGCGCACTTCCGGAAAAGCCGTCGTCAGGTGATCCTCCCAGTCCTTGAACGTCGGGCGCTCGCCGGGCAGGGCCGGCAGCTTGCCGGCGAGGAAATCGCGGAACGACTGGCCGGACGCATCGACGTAGGTTCCGTGCCGGTAGACGAAGTACATGGGCACGTCCAGCATGTAGTCGACGTAGCGTTCAAAGCCCATGCCGGTCTCGAAGACGAATGGCAGCATGCCGGTGCGGTCCGGGTCGGTGTCCTCCCAGACGTGCGAGCGGTAACTGAGAAAGCCGGACGGCTGGCCGTCGACGAACGGCGAATTGGCAAACAGGGCGGTGGCGACCGGCTGCAGGGCCAGCGACAGGCGGAATTTCTTCACCATGTCGGCTTCGGAGCCAAAATCGAGGTTGACCTGCACCGTGCAGGTGCGTCCCATCATGTCCAGGCCCAGTGTCCCGCGTTTGGGCATGTATTCGCGCATGATGCGATAGCGGCCCTTCGGCATCCACTGGATCTCGTCGCGTTTCATCCTGGGCTGAAAGCCCATTCCCAAAAAGGCGATCCCCAACGGTTCCGCCACCGCCTTGACCTGTTTCAGGTGCGTATTTACTTCCGTGCAGGTCTGGTGGATGTCGCGCAGCAATGCGCCGGAAAGTTCGAGTTGCCCACCCGGTTCCAGCGTGATCGAGGCGCCGGTGTCGTCCACCAGCGCGATGACGTTGCCGCCCTCGGTGATCTGGCGCCAGCCGAAGCGGTCGACGAGGCCCTCGAGTACGGCGGAAATGCCGTGTTCGCCCGCATACGGGAGCGGCTGCAGGTCGTCCTTCGTGAAGCCGAACTTTTCGTGCTCGGTACCGAGGCGCCACTCGGCCTTGGGCTTGCAGCCCGCCTCGAGGTACTCGACCAGTTGCCCGCGGTTTTCTATACGTGGCTCTGTTTCCAAATCAAATCGCTCCAGCTCGTTTTGCTTGTTCTGCCGCGCACCGTAGCGGGCAAGAATACACAGAGGCTGTCAAAACAGCTAACCCGCACATCGTCGTAAGGCTCCAGTATGGGAACGAAGCAGTTGGAGAATCAAGACATATTGTTTCATAATTCCGGGCGATTGAAGATACGGGCGCGCGAACCGGCCCGGTTCCGCCATACCCGGCCCCGAACCCGCCGGCGTCATGGCCGGGGCCATCGATCCCAGGCAGGCCAGGCGCCGGCCGCAGCGGCATGACGGCCTGGCCGTTCCAGCGAGACGGACAAATAAATGGAAGACATGTCAGGTCAAAACATCACCGTTTATTCCGCAAGCGCAACCTTGGCGGCCGCCGCGGGCGAGCGGTGAAAGCGCGCGTCCTGTTACTGCTGAGCCTGCTGCTCAGCCAGCACGCCCTGGCCGCCACGCTGCGCCGCGGCCTCGGCCCGGAACCGGACTCCCTCGACATTCACCAGGCGCAGGGCCTGCCGGCGATCCAGGTCCTGCGGGACGTGCGTGAGGGCCTGCTCACTTACGACGCCGAGGGCCGCATCGTCGCGGGCGTGGCGGCTGATTGGCGCATCAGCGACGACGGCAAGACCTACGTGTTCCATTTGCGTCACGACGCGCGCTGGTCGAACGGGGACCCGGTCGTCGCCGGCGATTTCGTGCGCGGGTGGCGGCGCGCCCTGTCAGCGGGCACGCTGGCCCGCACCGCCAGCCTGCTCGCCCCGGTTCTGAACGCGGCCGCGGCGATCAGGGGCAAGGTCGACGCCAGTACCGTCGGCATCCGGGCGCTGGCCGACGACAAGCTCGAAGTCAGGCTGGCGTCGGCGACGCCCTGGTTTGCCGAGATCCTGGCGCACCCGGTGAGTTTTCCGCTGCACGCCGGCGCCGTGGAGCGGCCGCTCGAGGCGCCGGTGAACGGGCCCTTCATGTTCGACCAGATCAGGCCGCACGCCATGATCCGGCTGACGAAAAACCCCCGTTACCATGCTGCCGGCGAAGTCAAGCTGGACGCCGTCGAATACTTTCCGATCGAAGACCCGAACGCGGAGTTGTCCCGCTACCGCGCTGGCGACCTGGACATCACGGAGACCATCCCGGCGGGTCGCCACGATTGGCTGAGCACCTACATGGGCGACGAGTTGCGGGTCAGCCCCTATAGCGGCAGTTTCTGGCTGGGCCTGAACCTCAAGCGGCCGCCGTTCAAGGGCAATGCAAACCTGCGCCGCGCCCTGTCACTGGCGGTCGACCGCAAGATCATCGCGCGGCTGGTGATCGGCGCCGGGGAACTGCCGGCCTGGAGCATCGTGCCGCCCGGGATGGCGCCTTACCGGCCGCAGCCGTTCGCGGGCAGCGAACTGGAACAGGACGCGCGCGAGGCCGAGGCCAGGAAACTTTACGCGCTGGCGGGTTATGGCGAGGACAAGCCGCTGCACGTCGAGATCCGTTACAACACCTCGAGCCAGCACCGCAAAATCGCCCTGGCGGTCGCGTCGATGTGGCGCCAGGTGCTCGGCGTCACCTCCAGCCTGGTCAACGAGGAATGGAAAGTTTTCGTCAACGACCGCCGCCAGGGCACGGTGACCCAGGTCTTCCGCGGCGGCTGGATCGCCGATTACGCGGACCCGACCAGCTTTCTCGACCTGTTTCGCAGCGGCAGCGAACTGAACACGACGTTTTACAGCAACCCGACCTACGACCGCCTGCTCGACCAGGCGGCGCTGCTCAGCGGCGAACTGCGCATGCAGCGGCTGGAGAAAGCCGAGCGCATGTTGCTTGCGGACATGCCGGTGATTCCGCTGTTCTTCTACGTTTCCCGGCACATGGTCAAGCCCCGGGTCACGGGCTTCGAGCCCAATATCAGGGACATCCACCTGTCACGCTACCTGGGTGTTAAGTGAACCCGTCGCGCGGACGCGGCTGCGCCTGATGCGGGGATCCGGCTTGTTGCGGTTTTCGCTGCAGCGCCTGGCGTGGCTGTTGCCGACTTTGTGGATGTTGATCACGATCGCCTTCTTCCTGATGCGGGTGGCGCCCGGCGGTCCATTCGACACGGAAAAAACGCTGCTGCCTGAAATCGAGGCGAACCTGAACAGCCGGTATCACCTCGACGAATCCCTGCCGCAGCAGTACTTCCGCTACCTCGGCCAGGTGGCGAGACTGGATTTCGGACCCTCCTTCCAGTACAAGGACTGGACGGTGAACCAGTTGATCGCCCAGGGGTTCCCGGTGTCCATGACGGTGGGCTCCCTGGCGATGTTGCTGGCCTTTTTCAGCGGCACGCTGCTCGGGATTGCCGCTGCGCTGAGACAGAATTCCGCGCTCGACTATTCGCTGACGGGTTTCGCGATGCTGGGTATCTCGATACCCAATTTCGTGATCGCGCCGCTGTTGATCCTGGTGCTGGCGGTTTACGCCGGCTGGCTGCCGGCCGGCGGCTGGGACTGGAGTTTCTCCCGCATGGTGTTGCCGGTGGTGACGCTGGCGCTGCCGGTAACGGCCTACATCGCCCGCCTGACGCGCGCCAGCATGATCGAGGTGCTGCACAGCAACTTCATCCGCACCGCGCGCGCCAAGGGCCTGCCGTGGCGCACGGTCATCCGCAGGCACGCGCTGAAACCGGCGCTGCTGCCGGTCATCTCCTTCATGGGGCCGGCCACCGCCGGCCTGCTCACCGGCTCGGTGGTCATCGAGCGGATTTTCTCGATCCCGGGGCTCGGCAGCTACTTCGTCCGGGGCGCGCTGAACCGGGACTACACGCTGGTCATGGGTGTCGTGATTTTATACGGCACGCTGATCATATTGCTGAACTTTGCCGCCGACCTGGTCTACGCCTGGCTGAACCCGAAACTGCGCTATGGCGACGGGCGCTGACAAGCGGCGGGCAGAGACCGCGGCGCCGCCGCCCGGCGGCGTCAGGGGCCGCTCACCCTGGCAGGACGCGTGGCGGCGCCTCAAGCGCAACCGGGCGGCCGCCATCAGCGCGGCCGTGATGGCCGTCATCGTGCTGGGGGTGGTGTTCGGGCCGATGCTGATTGCCTGGGACCCGAACTTTACCGACTGGGCCCATACCGCCTCGCCGCCGAGCTTTGCCAGCGGCCACTGGCTCGGCACCGACGCGGTCGGCCGCGACATCCTGGTGCGGTCCCTGGCCGGGGGCCGCATCTCGCTGCTGGTCGGCCTGGTCGCCACGCTGGTCAGCCTGCTGATTGGCGTCAGCTACGGCGCCGTCGCGGGTTATTTCGGCGGTCTCGCCGACCGCCTGATGATGCGGGCCGTCGACATCATCTACGCGCTGCCGTTCATGTTTTTCGTAATCCTGCTGATGGTCGTTTTCGGGCGTAACATCGTGCTGGTCTTCGTCGCCATCGGCGCGGTCAACTGGCTCGACATGTCGCGCATCGTCAGGGGCCAGACCCTGAGCCTGAAAAACGCGGAGTTCATCGAGGCCGCGCGGGCCTGCGGGGTCGGGCCCTGGGGCATCATCCGGCGCCACATCGTCCCGAACCTGCTCGGCGTGGTGGTGGTTTACATGACGCTGACGATCCCGCAGGTCATCCTCATCGAGTCTTTCCTGAGCTTTCTCGGCCTGGGTGTGCAGGAGCCGATGAGTTCCTGGGGCGCGCTGGTCAGTGACGGTGCACAGGACATGGAAACCACGCCCTGGACGCTGATCGTGCCGGCGTTGCTGCTGACCGTCACGCTGTATTGCTTCAATTACCTCGGTGACGGCCTGCGCGACGCCCTCGACCCGAAGGACCGGGCCTGATGCCGTTGCTGCAGCTGAAGGACCTCGACGTGCGCTTCGACACGCCCGAGGGCGAGATCCACGCCGTCAACGGCCTGAGCCTTTCGGTGGAAGCCGGCGATGCGCTGGCGATCGTCGGCGAGTCGGGTTGCGGCAAGACCCAGACGATGCTGGCGGTCATGGGGCTCCTCGCCGAAAACGGGCGCGCCAGCGGCGAGGTCCTGTTCGCGGGCAAAAATCTTCTGCAACTGCCCTCGCGGGAACTGAACCGCTACCGCGGCACGGAGATCGCGATGATCTTCCAGGACGCGATGACGTCGCTGAATCCGTACCTGAGGGTAGAGAAGCAGATGGTGGAGGTTCTCATGCACCACCGGGGGCTGGACCGGGCCGCGGCGCGCCGCCGCGCCATCGAAATGCTCAGGGCCGTGCGCATCCCGGACCCGGAGCGCCGGATCCGCCAGTACCCGCACGAGTATTCCGGCGGCATGCGCCAGCGCGTGATGGTGGCGATGGGCCTTCTGGGCCGGCCGCAGGTGCTGATCGCCGATGAGCCGACCACCGCGCTCGACGTCACGGTGCAGGCGCAGATCAACCAGTTGATGCGGGAGCTGCGCGCGGCGTCGAATACCGCGATCGTCCTGATCACGCATGACCTGGGCGTGGTCGCGGGGCTGTGCGAGAAGGTGATGGTCATGTATGCCGGGGAAGTCATCGAGAGCGGCAGCGTCGAGGCGATCTACTACCGCCCCCGCCACCCGTACACGCGCGCTCTGCTGCGCTCCGTGCCGCGCCTGGATCAGCCGCAGGGCGCAGACCTGCTGGCGATACCGGGCGCCCCGCCGAACCTGTTGTCGCCGCCCGGCGGCTGCCGCTTCCGCCCGCGCTGCCCGCGCGCCTTCGGCGCCTGCACGCAGACACCGCCGCTCAGGCGCGACGGCGAGGATCACAGCTGGCGCTGTTTCCTCGAGGAGGCGCCATGAGCGCCCCGATACTCGAGGTCAGGGACCTGGCCGTCCGCTTCAGAATGCATGCGGGCGGGTTGCTCGAGCCCGCGGCGCGCACGCTGGCAGCGGTCAGCGGCGTCAGTTTCAAGCTGGGTGCCGGCGAAACGCTGGGGGTCGTCGGCGAATCCGGCTGCGGCAAGTCAACCCTCGCGCGCGCCATCCTGGGCCTGGTCAGGCCCAGCTGCGGGCAGGTCCTGTGGCTGGGCGAGGACCTCGCGAAGCTGGACGAGAAGGCCCTGCGCGCAAGGCGCAAGGACCTGCAGATCATTTTCCAGGATCCGCTCGCCGCCCTCGACCCGCGCATGACGGTGCGCGACATCATCGCCGAGCCGCTCAAGGCGTTGTACCCGAACATGACGCCGGCGCAGCGCGAGGAACGGGTCCGCGGCATGATGCGAGTGGTCGGCCTGCTGCCGGACCAGGTCAACCGCTACCCGCACGAATTTTCCGGCGGCCAGTGCCAGCGCATCGGTATCGCCCGGGCCTTGGTGCCGGAGCCCAGGCTGGTCGTCTGTGACGAACCGGTCAGCGCGCTCGATGTCTCGATCCAGGCCCAGATCATCGCCCTTTTGCGCGAGCTGCAGAAAAAACTGGGGCTCTCGCTGCTGTTCATCGCCCACGACCTGGCCGTGGTCAAATACATCAGCGACCGCGTGATGGTCATGTACCTCGGCCGCGTCGCGGAGATCTCCGACCGCGGCCGCCTCTATGCGCGGCCGCTGCATCCCTATACCAGCGCGCTGATCAAGGCGGTGCCGGTCCCCGATCCCCGGCAGGCGCGGTTGCAGCGCGACACCGGCCTGACCGGGGACATGCCGTCGGCGCTGCAGCCGCCCGCGGGTTGCGTCTTCCATGACCGCTGCCCGTACCGGATCGGGCGCTGTGAAACCGAGGCGCCGCGGTTGCGGCCGATGGGAAACGGCGACCGGGTCGCCTGCCACCGGGCCGAAGAACTCGATCTGACCATCGGCAAACCGGCGCGCTTGGCTTAGAATGGGCGTTTTCGTGGGCAGGCCCAACCATCCAACCGCTTTTGAAAGAGGATTACCCTATGACTTCAATTAACCGGCGAGCACTGCTGGTCATTGCCGCGTCACTGCTGCTCGGCAGTTGCTCGTCCGCCACCGTGATGACCGACTGGCGTGCGCCGCAGGATGAGATATCCAAGCGCGAGCGGGTCGCGGTCGTGGCCCTGATGCCGGAGGCCCTGCAGCGCCTGACCGTGGAGCAGGAGATCGTCAAGGTGCTGCGCAAGAGCGGCCGCAAGGCGCTCGTGTCCAGCGACATCCCCGGCCTGACCGGGCACCTGACGCGGGCCAGGGCGGGACCCGCTCTGAAAGCGGCCAGCGTGGACGCGCTGATCGTGGTGAACCTGACGACCGGCGGCAAGGGCAAGGACGTGAAGGACCTGGATTACTACAAGAAGGTCGTCGACCCGTCGTTCTATGATCACGGTTACGACTGGTTCGTGCCGCAGTTCGCCAATGTCGTCACCGTGAAGGAGAACAAAAACCATTACAGCCAGCAGAGCTACATGTACGCCGAGGTCAATTATTTCGACCTCGTCAACGACCGCGCCGAGTGGAGCATGGTGACGCGCCTGAAGAAGCTGGATTACGGCGATATCGCCAAGAAGATCGGCGAGGAGATCGACTCCCGGATCAAGTCCACGAAGACCCTGTGAAATTGCGCCGTGGACTCCGAACGACAGTTGCGCTCCGGCCTGGAGGCGCTCGCGCTCGAGGTCCCGGACGCGGCGATCGGCAAGTTGCTGGCCTATGCGGCCCTGCTCAGGGAGTGGTCCGCGGCCTACAACCTGGTGGCGCCGGGCGACCGCGACAAGCTGCTGCCGCGCCACCTGCTGGACTCATTGTCCGTGGCGCCTCACCTGCAGCCGGGTTCGCTGCTGGACATCGGCTGCGGCGCCGGCCTGCCCGGTGTGCCGCTGGCCATCGTCGATCCCGCGCGGGAGGTCACGCTGATCGACGCGGCGGGCAAGAAGATACGCTTCATCCGCCACGTCGCGCGGGCGCTGGAGCTGACCAATGTGCGGCCGCTGCAGCAGCGCGTCGAGACCCTGGAGCCCGGGCGGACTTTCGCCAACATCATCTGCCGGGCCTTCGCTCCGCTGGCCGCATTCGTCAGCGCGGCGGACCCGTTCGCGGACGCGCGGACGCGCTTGCTGGCGATGAAGGGAAATTATCCGCGGGGCGAGCTTGAAGAACTCCCCGCCCGGGTCAATGTCGAGGCCGTGGAGCCCTTGACGGTACCGGATTTGCATGCGCAGCGGCATCTGGTCATTATGACGCTGCCGCGTCAGGGCGCGGACTGAGACGACGGGGAAAGATGGCAAGAATCATCGCAGTGGCCAACCAGAAAGGCGGCGTCGGCAAGACCACGACCTGCGTCAACCTGGCCTCGGCTTTCGCGGACATGGACTACCGTACGTTGCTGGTCGACCTCGACCCGCAGGGCAACGCCTCCGTGGGCTGCGGCATCGACGCGGGCGAACTCGGCCTCACCGCCTACGACGTCATGACGGCCGCCTGCACGATGGACGAGGCCGTCGTCGAGGCGGAGGGCCTGGGCTTCGACGTGTTGCCGTCGAACAGCGACCTGACGGCGGCCGAAGTCGCGCTGCTGCAGCAGGAGAACCGCGAGTACCGGCTGCGCGACGCGCTCGAAACCATCGCCCAGCGCTACGCCTGGATCATCATCGATTGCCCGCCGTCGCTGAACATGCTGACGCTGAACGCGCTGACGGCGGCCAACAGCGTGCTGATCCCGATGCAGTGCGAATATTACGCGCTCGAGGGCCTGGCCTCGCTGCTCGACACCATCGAGCAGGTCAAGAGCAGCGTCAACCCGGGCCTCGAAATCGAAGGCCTGCTGCGGACCATGCACGATTCCCGCAACAACCTGTCCGGCGCGGTCTCGGAGCAACTGATCGAGAATTTCGGCGAACAGGTTTACCGCACGCTGATACCGCGCAACGTTCGCGTCGCCGAGGCGCCGAGCTTCGGCCAGCCGGTGCTGCGCTACGCACCGGCCTCGACCGGGGCGCTGGCCTACCTCGGCCTGGCCGGCGAGATGCTGCGCAGGAACCGCAGGCGGCACGCGGGATAACGCGCCAGACCTGCTAAACTGTATGTCCAGGACACTTGAAAGAGCCGACTAATGGCAGCCAAGAAGAACCCGTTGGGACGCAATTTGAGTTCGATGCTGAGCCAGTCGACGCTCAAGCACGCGCTGGAAAAGGCCTCGGCCGAAACGGCCGGCGCCGAAGCGCTGAGGTCGCTGCCGCTGGAGGCCATCGTGCCGGGCCCGTACCAGCCGCGTTCGATCTTCGACGAGGAACGCCTGCGGGAACTGGCGGATTCCATCAGCGAGCAGGGCGTGATCCAGCCCGTGATCGTGCGGCCGCTGGGCTCGGGGGAGTACCAGCTCATCGCCGGCGAACGGCGCTGGCGGGCGGCGCAGATCGCCGCCATCGAACAGATCCCGGCGATCGTGCGCGAGGTCAGCAACGAGGTCGCCGTCGCGATGGCGCTGGTCGAGAACATCCAGCGCGAAGACCTGAACCCGATCGAAGAGGCGCGGGCGCTGCGGCGCCTGGTGGACGAGTTCGAGATGACGCACCAGCAGGCCGGCGATGCGGTCGGGCGCTCGCGCACCGCCGTTTCGAACCTGCTGCGGCTGCTCGAGCTCTCCGCCGAGGTGCGTGAACTGGTCGATGCGCGGCACCTGGAAATGGGCCACGCGCGGGCGGTGCTCTCGCTGGAGCCGGAGCTGCAGGCGCGGGCGGCGCGCGAGGTCGTGAGAAAAGGGCTGTCGGTGCGGGCAACGGAACAACTCGTCCGGCGGCTGAAGAATCCGCCGCTGCACCGGCGGCCGCTGCCGGACCCCGACATCCTGCGCCTGCAGGACAGTTTGTCGGAGAAGCTGTGCGCCAAGGTCAAGTTCCAGCACTCGGCCAAGGGCAAGGGCAAGATGATCATCAGCTACAACTCGGCCGACGAACTCGACGGCATCCTGGCGCAACTGGGCCTGGACGAGCTGTAGCCCCCTCGTCCCGGGGGCAGCGGGCCGCTGCGCCGGGACACGTTCGAGACATCCCTGTTCACTCGGCATCCGCTCCCGGCGGATGCACGGTCCCGGCTGCAGCCTGCCCGCTACCCTTTCCACTGCCGACGCGCCGCTCTTACTCTTTAAGCCCATTTGAGGATGCCGAAGAACGACGCAGAAACTGGCAGGAATCATGAGGGATGTTCATTCCAGCGAGGCTTGGGATGTCCCCGCTTTCGTGGGAACGACGGGCGCATATCGCCGCGGCGCCGGACGGGCCGGACCGGGGCCGTGCATGTGTCAGGAACACATGCCGAGCGTGCAGGGACGCCTTGAGCGTGCCCCGGGAGCGGCCGGCCGGCGGCGAGGCGCAGCGAGTTACGTGACGGGTGCATGGCCCTGCCGCCAGAGCCCGTCGACAGGTGCGGCAAATACCGGCTGGCTTGACCAGGGTCATGTCACCGCCGCCCCCGAGCCGCTATGCTGCCGCCATCAGTGACACCAGGGAACGCCGAGGTAAACGCCATGCATGACTATCCCCATCAATACGAGGCCGCCGCGGCCGCCGACGCCGAGGGCAGGGTGACCGTCACTTCCGCGGGGCTGCCGGACATCGAGACACAGGCGCCGCCGCAGTTCGGCGGCCCGGAAGGTTTCTGGTCGCCGGAGACGCTGCTGACGGCAAGCGTCGCGAATTGCTTCATACTGAGCTTCCGCGCCATCGCGCGGGCCTCGAAGTTCGAGTGGAATTCACTCACGTGCGAAGCCGAGGGCGTGCTGGACCGGGTCGAGCGCGTGACGCAGTTCACGCGCTTCAATATCAGGGCGGAGCTGCATATGCCGGAGAGCAGCCGCCAGGAACTGGCGCAGCGCTTGCTGCAAAAGGCGGAGGAGGTTTGCCTGATTACGGCGTCGCTGAAATCCGAGACGGCGCTCGAGACCGAGATCGTCGTGGATTAATGGATAAATGCCTGAAAATGGCACCGATTTGCGTTGCCCGGCCCGGCAATTAAATGTTAAAATGGTGGGCTGACGGCGGCCGCTGATAACGCGGTTCGCCAACGGATGAGGTGGAGTGCATGGCGGTTCCCAATGGCCGGAAAATGTACCGGACATTGGTTCGAAGTCTGAGGGTGCAGTCATTGGTCTCGGTCCTGTTGGCCGGCGCTTTGTTGCTGGTCAGCCCGGTTGCCGCGTACTCCTCCATGTTTGGAAGCCTGGCGGCGTTCATTCCCGCCCTTTTTTTCGCGCTCACGGTGGCGCGGAAATTCGGACCGGACAGCGCCGCCTTTCTACGCGCAGCCGTTACGGCGGAGGCGGGAAAATTATTGCTGACCGTGCTGATATGCGCGGCGGCGTTTGTCTGGGTCAAGCCCCTGGCGGCCGGCTGGTTTTTCGCCGGCATGATCGCGGTGATGGTCGCAGGCTGGCTGGGACTGGCGAAGTGGGCTTGAAACCCGGGATATTGAACAAACCTCTCCAGTGGGGAGCGTGGTAAAGAACGGACTGTAGATGTCGAGCGCGGAACATAATTCAAGCGAATACATTCACCACCATTTGCAGAACCTCACGTTCGGCCAGCACGCCGACGGCACCTGGGGCTTCGCCCACAATGCCGCGGACGCCGCCGCCATGGGCTTCTGGTCGTTCAACGCCGACACGGTCGGCTGGTCGATCATCCTGGGTGTGGTCTTTTTCTTTCTCTTCCGCAATGTCGCGAAAAAGGCCAATACCGGCGTGCCCTCGCGCTTCGAGGCCATGATCGAGGCCATCATCGAATTCGTCGACACCAGCGTCAAGGAAACCTTCCACGGCACCAGCCGCATGATCGCGCCGCTGGCGCTGACGCTGTTCGTGTGGATCTTCTTCATGAACCTGATGGACCTGATCCCGATCGACTGGCTGCCGACGCTCGCCACCGATGCCGGTCTCCCGCATCAGCGGGTCGTGCCGTCGGCCGACGTCAACGGGACGATGGGCATGTCGATCACCGTGTTCGTGCTGATCATCATCTACAGCATCCGCTACAAGGGCGTCAGGGGCTTCATCGGCGAGCTGGTTTTCAACCCGCTGAACCCGAAAGAACTGAACATGCCGAAGGTGGTCTGGCCGTTCATCATGGCTTTCAATTTCGCGCTGGAACTGGTCGGGCTGCTGGCCAAGCCGATATCGCTGGGCTTGCGGCTGTTCGGCAACATGTACGCGGGTGAATTGCTGTTCGTGCTGATCGCGCTGGTGTTCACGGCCGGCAGCGGCCTCGTCGGCGCCGGCCTGTCGTCGGTGTTCGGCGGGCACATACCCGCCTGGTTCTGGGCGGTCGCCACCGCGGCGGTGTTCCTGACGCTGTGGCTGAACCTGAAGGGCAAGCTGGATACCAGGAAAGCGTTGTGGCTCGTATTTGCGGAAATGCTCGTCGTGGGCGGGCTCGCCTTCCTCGGCGGCCAGTTGATGCACTTCGGCTGGGCGGTGTTCCACGTCCTGGTCATCACGCTGCAGGCGTTTATTTTCATGATGCTCACCATCGTCTACCTGTCCATGGCGAAGCAGCATCATTGATGGTTTTGTGATGGGTGTTTTTTTTAACGTGTTATTGACGATCTGTCTCTGAAACGGGAGTTATGTAAATGGAAACTGTTATTGGTATGACCGCGATCGCCATCGGCCTCTTGATCGGCCTGGGCGCGCTCGGTGTCGGTATTGGTGTGGGTATCCTCGGCGGTCGCCTGCTGGAGGGTTCGGCCCGTCAGCCGGAGTTGGCCCCGATGCTGCAGACCAAGTTCTTCCTGGCCATCGGCCTGCTGGACGCCGTGGCGATGATCGGTGTGGGTATTGCGTTGTTCTTCACCTTCGCGAACCCGTTCGTCGGTCAGCTGCAGGCTGCGCTCGCCGGATAATGATGGGCCCTGTCCATCGAGGCACTAAGCGGAAACTTGACGACGAGGTAACGGCATGAACATGAATGCCACGCTCATCCTGCAGTCGATCGCCATGTTGGTGTTCGTCTGGTTTTGCATGAAGTTCATCTGGCCGCCGATCCTGAAGGCGATGGATGAACGGCGAGCCAGGATCGCCGACGGCCTGGCCGCATCGGACCGCGCCGAGAAAGAACTGGCGCGAGCGCAGCAGGAGGTCGAAAAGCAGATCCGGGCCGCGCGCGACAAGGCCGGTGAGATCGTCGAGCAGGCCAACCAGCGCCACAGCCAGATCCTCGAGCAGGCCCGCGACGACGCCACCGACGAGCGGCGCAAACAGGTTGCGGCCGGCGAGGCCGAGATCACGCAGGCCGCCAACCAGGCCCGCGAGGAGCTTCGCGCCCAGGTGGCGAGGCTCGCGGTGCTGGGCGCCCGCCAGATACTTGAAAAGGAAGTGGACGAGCAAACCCACCGCGACCTGCTCGACAAGCTGATCGCCGAGATCTGAGCATGAGCAACCTGACGACACTGGCGCGGCCCTATGCCAAGGCGGCGTTCGAGCTGGCCCGGGGCGACGACAACCTCGCCGGCTGGGACGCGCTGCTCGCGGCCACGGCGCAGGTCACCGGCGACGAGACCATGGCGCGCTGGCTCGAGAGCCCGGACGCCAGCGCCGCCCAGGCGGTCGAGATCATCGAGTCGGTGATCGGGCCGGATGTCGACAGCCGTTTCCGCGGCTACCTCGGCGTGCTGGCCGCCAACGACCGGTTGCCGCTCGCCGGCGAGATCGCCGCGCTGTACAAGCAGCTCAGGGCGGAAGCGGAAAAGCGCCTGGATGTGCGGGTCGTGTCGGCGGTGCCGCTCGACGAGGCGCAGGCCGAGCGCATGCAGGCCGCGCTGGCCAGGCGTTTCGAACGCGAGATCAGCCTGCACAACGAGATCGACCCGGAGGTGCTGGGCGGCGCGGTCATCTACGCCGGCGACCAGGTTATCGACGGTTCACTGAAAGGCCGGCTGAACCGGCTCCAGGCCTCATTGGTTTAGTTGAATTGAGAGCGATCGCCCGGGGCAGGGCGGTCCGACAGGAAAAAGACGATGCAGACAACATTGAATCCATCTGAAATCTCGGAGCTGATCAAGCAGCGCGTCGAAGCGCTGAACATCTCCGCCGAGACCCGCAACGAAGGCACCGTGGTCAGTGTCTCGGACGGCATCGCCCGCGTGCACGGCCTCGAGGACGCCATGCAGGGCGAGATGATCGAGTTTCCGGGCAACACCTACGCGCTGGCGCTCAACCTCGAGCGCGACTCGGTCGGCACCGTGATCCTGGGCGACTACGAGCACATCTCCGAGGGCGACACGGTCAAGTGCACCGGCCGCATCCTCGAGGTGCCGCACGGGCCGGGCCTTTTGGGCCGCGTCGTCAACGCCCTCGGCGAGCCGATCGACGGCCAGGGCCCGATCGACAACGACGGCTTCGCGCCGATCGAGAAGGTCGCACCCGGCGTTATCTGGCGTAAATCGGTGTCGCAGCCGGTGCAGACGGGTCTGAAGTCGATCGACTCGATGGTGCCGATCGGCCGCGGCCAGCGCGAGCTGATCATCGGCGACCGCCAGATCGGCAAGTCGGCGATCGCGATCGACACGATCATCAACCAGGTCGGCACCGGCATCAAGTGCATCTACGTCGCCGTCGGCCAGAAACAGTCGACCGTGGCCAACGTCGTCAAGACGCTGGAGAAACACGGCGCCATGGAACATACCGTGGTGGTCGACGCGTCCGCCTCCGAGTCGGCCGCGATGCAGTACATCGCCCCGTACGCCGGCTGCACGATGGGCGAGTATTTCCGCGACCGCGGCGAAGACGCGCTGATCATCTACGACGATCTGACCAAGCAGGCCTGGGCCTATCGCCAGGTGTCGCTGCTGCTGCGCCGCCCGCCGGGCCGCGAAGCCTACCCGGGCGACGTCTTCTACCTGCATTCGCGCCTGCTCGAGCGCGCCGCCCGCGTCAACGAGGAGTACGTCGAGAAATTCACCGACGGCAAGGTCAAGGGCAAGACCGGTTCGCTGACGGCGCTGCCGATCATCGAAACCCAGGCCGGCGACGTCTCGGCCTTCGTGCCGACCAACGTGATCTCGATCACCGACGGCCAGATCTTCCTCGAGACCGACCTCTTCAACGGCGGTATCCGCCCGGCCGTGCACGCCGGTCTGTCGGTGTCGCGTGTCGGCGGCGCCGCGCAGACCAAGGTCATCAAGAAACTCGGCGGCGGCGTGCGCCTGGCGCTGGCGCAGTACCGCGAGCTGGCGGCCTTCGCGCAGTTCGCCTCGGACCTCGACGACGCCACCCGCGCCCAGCTCGAGCGCGGCCAGCGCGTGACCGAGCTGATGAAGCAGCCGCAGTACAGCCCGATGTCGGTGGCCGAGATGGCGGTGTCGCTGTTCGCCGTCGACAGCGGCCTGATGGACGATGTCGAGATGGAGAAGATCGGCGCCTTCGAATCCGCGCTGCAGGACCACATGAACACGGCCCACGCGGAGCTGATGGCAACGCTCAACGGCGGTGACTGGAACGACGACTTGCAGGCGCAGCTCAAGGCCGCCTGCGAAGAGTTCAAGTCCACCGGCAGCTGGTAAGACCAGGACAGAAGACGGAGTAATCTGATATGGCAGGCGGCAGAGAAATCGTCACCAAGATCCGCAGCGTGGAGAACACCAGGAAGGTGACCTCGGCGCTGGAGATGGTCTCGGCCAGCAAGATCCGCAAGTCCCAGGAGCAGATGAAGGAAAGCCGGCCCTATGCCAGCATGATGCGCCGCGTCATCGGCCATCTCGGCAAGGCCAACCCGGAGTACCGCCACCCGTTCACGCTGACGCGCGATGAAGTGAACAAGGTCGGCTACATCGTGATCTCCAGCGACCGGGGCCTGTGCGGCGGGCTCAACAACAACCTGTTCAAGCTGCTGCTGGCGGACATGCGCAAGTGGCAGGGCGAGGGCAAGGAGATCAGCCTGGTGACGCTCGGCAAGAAGGCCGTCGGCTATTTCAGGAACCTCAAGGTGGAAATGGCGGCCGCGGCCAGCGACCTCGGCGAAAAGCCGCAGATCGAGGATTTGATCGGCACGATCAAGATCATGCTCGAGGCCTACCGCGAGGAGAAGGTCGACCGGGTCTACCTCGCCTACAACGACTTCATCAACACGATGGTGCAAAAACCGGTGATCGAGCAGCTGTTGCCGCTGCCCGAGACCGAGGACGAGGAAGTCCGCGACATCTGGGACTACATCTACGAGCCGGACGCCGAATCGCTGTTGAACAGCGTCATGGTCCGGTACATCGAATCGCTGGTGTTCCAGGGCGTTTTGGAGAACCTCGCGTCCGAGCACGCCGCGCGTATGATCGCGATGAAGAACGCGACCGAGAACGCCAGCGAACTGATCGACGAGCTGAACCTGGTCTACAACAAGGCCCGGCAGGCGGCGATCACACAGGAAATTTCAGAAATCGTCGGAGGCGCGGCCGCGCTTTAGGCCCCCCCGGCATCAAGGAGTTATGAGTATGAGTGGTGGATCAATTGTTCAGGTAATCGGCGCCGTCGTGGACGTGGAGTTCCCGCGCGACGCGATGCCGCTGGTTTTCAATGCCCTCAACGTCGACGACACCGACATCGTGCTGGAAGTGCAGCAGCAGCTCGGCGACGGCGTGGTGCGCTGCATCGCGCTGGGCTCGACCGACGGCCTCAAGCGCGGCCTGCCGGTGACCGACACCGGCGCGGCGATCTCGGTGCCGGTGGGCGAGAAAACCCTCGGCCGGGTCATGGACGTGCTCGGGCGGCCGATCGACGAGGCCGGCCCGATCGGCGCGGAAAAGACCATGCCGATCCACCGCAAACCGCCGAGCTACGAAGACCAGGCCGGCGGCAACGAGGTGCTGGAAACGGGCATCAAGGTCATCGACCTGATCATGCCGATCGCCAAGGGCGGCAAGGTCGGCCTGTTCGGCGGCGCCGGCGTCGGCAAGACGGTGACGCTGATGGAGCTGATCCGCAACATCGCCATCGAGCACTCGGGCTATTCCGTGTTCGCCGGTGTCGGCGAGCGTACCCGCGAGGGCAACGACTTCTACCACGAGATGAAGGACGCCGACGTCTTGAGCAAGGTCTCGCTGGTCTACGGGCAGATGAACGAGCCGCCCGGCAACCGCCTGCGCGTGGCGCTGACCGGTCTGACCATGGCCGAGGAATTCCGCGACGAGGGCCGCGACGTGCTGATGTTCATCGACAACATCTACCGCTACACGCTGGCCGGAACCGAAGTCTCGGCGCTGCTGGGCCGCATGCCGTCCGCCGTGGGCTACCAGCCGACGCTGGCGCTGGAAATGGGCCTCCTGCAGGAGCGCATCACGTCCACCAAGACCGGTTCGATCACCTCCTTCCAGGCGGTCTACGTGCCGGCCGACGACTTGACCGACCCGTCGCCCGCGACCACCTTCGCCCACCTCGACGCGACGCTGGTGCTGGCGCGCAGCATCGCCGAGCAGGGCATCTACCCCGCGGTCGACCCGCTGGATTCCACCTCGCGGCTGCTGGACCCGAACCTGATCGGCCAGGAACACTACGAGGTGGCCCGCGGCGTGCAGGGCGTGCTGCAGCGCTACAAGGAACTGAAGGACATCATCGCGATCCTCGGCATGGACGAGCTGTCGGAAGAAGACAAGCAGACCGTCGCCCGCGCCCGCAAGGTGCAGCGCTTCCTGTCGCAGCCGTTCTTCGTCGCCGAGACCTTCACCGGCTCGCCCGGCAAGTACGTGACGCTGAAAGACACGATCCGCGCCTTCAAGGGCATCCTCAACGGCGACTACGACCATCTGCCCGAGCAGGCCTTCTACATGGTCGGCGGCATCGAGGAAGCGGTGGCCAAGGGTGAGAAGCTCGGGAAACGCGAGGCCGCTTAGAGATGTCTGTTTCACCCCTAGCTGCGTTGCACTCACGATCTCGAAGCTCACGTACTGCGTGTACGCTGCGCTCCGCGATCGTTTCGCGCGCCTTGCTATCGGCAAAACATCCAATCTCTAAGAATCGGCAGAGCCTATCGCTGCCGCTTGTACCGGCGCAGGGATTTTGAAATGACAAAAACCATTCATTGTGACATCGTCAGCGCCCACGAGGAGATCTTCTCCGGCGAGGCCGCGATGGTGTTCGCCAGCGGCGTCGCCGGCGAGCTCGGCATCAGCCCGCGGCACGCGCCGCTGATCACGCAGCTCAAGCCCGGCCCGGTCCGGGTGCAGGACCCCAACGGTGAGGAACTGTTCTACTTCGTCTCCGGCGGCATCTTCGAGGTGCAGCCGCACATGGTCACCGTGATGGCCGACACCGCGCTGCGCGGCGAGGACCTCGACGAGGCCGCGGCCCAGGCCGCCAAGGCCGAGGCCGAACGCGAACTGGCCGACCGCACCGGCGACATGGAGATCGCCGAGGCCCAGGCCAAGCTGGCCGAAGCCGTCGCCCAACTCCAGGCCCTGGATCGCCTGCGCAAGCACCTGAAGCGCTGACCGAAGTCCTACAAGCCATCTGAAATGCCGGCCGAGTGCCGGCATTTTTTTGCCTGTCGCTCACCCGGAGCACTCATCCCGAATTTCGAAATTTAAGGCGGAAGGTGTACACTCGCTGAGTCGCCACCCATAACGATCAAGAATTCGGAGTGCCGCAACGGCATAAGAGAGGCGGGAGATGAAGGGGAGTCAGTCAGAAGCCGGTGCGGTCTGCGCGGGTTTTGCTCATCCGACTTGTTGTTCTTCCAAGTTCGTGCCTTCGATTCAAAGTTTGCCAAGGAAGGGGGTTGCTCCTTCATATCCATGCAGTGCCTTAATAATCGGTGTGTTTCGATACTGGCTCTCGACAAATTTAGTCACGTTTCGGAGATAGCAATGTCACTTCAATTAAAGCAAGTACAGCAAGTCCGCGAATATCTGCGCGGCGTAATGGACCGTGCCGAACATCATGCTGGAAATGTTGATGAGATTGCACTAGCAATAGCCGGCGCTGTGATTTGGCGCATGGATGAAGAACCGCTGGAGGCTTTTACTAGAGAGGGTCAGACTAAAAATGTACTTTGGGCAAGCGTTAACGGTAACCGTTTAGCTTTCTCGTACAATCACGATGAAGAAACCATCGAAGTACGTGAAAGCACCACACAGGGTCGTGTATTACGATCCTTCTCTAATACAGATTCAGCCGGTGATGTAGCGGAGTTTTTTCGTGGTCTGTGAGAAATGCTTAACAAACCGCCAAGCACATCCGGTCAGCAAACTGACGTTATTGGACGCATAACGGCAGCACTTATTTCAATCGTTTGAGCTACAAAAACATATATGGCGCTTGAAATACTCACAGGACTCTTAGTATTAATCACAGCATTTTATGCATGGGCTACATATAAAATTTTACGCGCAAATGAAAACATTGTTGAAGTAGCAAGAGATGAAGTTGAAAGCATTTATAGGCCATACATAAATATCTCAACATTTACTGTACCTGATAACCCAATTATATTTTTGGCAATCGAGAATACAGGAAGAACCCCAGCTAATAACCTGAAATTAAAAGTAGACCGGGACTTCTATCAGTTTGGTGAAAAGAAAGATGGTAGGAATTTAAAAGAATTAGAAGTTTTCCGCAATGCTGTTACCTGCTTTTCACCAGGCTCAAGACTCCCATTCTATTTAGGTGTTGGCCATCAATTGTTTAACGAAAAACGCGATCCAGCAGTTTCGCCACTTACATTTAAAATCACAGCGGAATATGAATATGGAAATAAGAAAGCAAAAGAAGAAACGGTAATTGATCTAAGAAAAAGCCCGGACACCCACGAATGGCACTAAGTTAAGCCCTTTCAGCACGGTATTGACCGCGGTGCGGTGTTACCCACATTTCATGCCGTGGTGAGGTCATTAATTGGAAGTTTTTCTTTCGTCGTTTGAGGCATCTCGGTTCACTTCTTCCCGGCCTTGATAAAACGATGGTGGCGGCGATGGCCTCGCGTAAAAGGGTCATCAAACGCTTCCTTTCGTGCTCTTTCAAGTCGTTCCGATTAAGCATCGGTTCCCACTGTCTGAGTGCCTGCACACTGGCCTTAAAACTAATTCGGCGCGGCGATACGTTGGTCTGTTTTGCGGCATTGAGCATGAGTAAGCGAATGCTGTTGTAGACGATCAGATGCATCAGAATTTCCTTGCGCACCATCGCCGGGGTTCGACACCGCAATATGTCCATACCCATGGTGGTTTTGATATCACGAGAGCTTGGACACCCATGACTTTTCCCAGGCAAATCGATCCAGATGTGACTGCGTCGCCAACTTCAGCGTTTTGAGGGCCAATTAGGCTTTACGAGGGAAAAGCACGGACACCCATGCCTTTACCCATGCACAATGACGTACTCGCCAGAATTTAATGCTTTTCCCGGGAGTGCGTTTAAAGACTGAGTGGATTTCTTACGTGGAAGTGAGCCTTTTCAAAGCGGGTATTGGGCAGCACGGAGTGAGACGCGACCGTGCAAGTGAAGGCAAATGCATTGACCGCGACAATTTGTTCTTTCGCTTGGACAGGCGTATAAAAAAGTGCATGAAGAAGGGATTGCTTGTTCATTTCCGTCAATTGTCTCGAAAACCGGTGCATATCGCGACCGGATCTCCATAGATGTACTTATGCGTGTTGAGGCTTCGGGGGAATATCAAGTGGAGCGGGAGGCCGATCCGAGGTCTGCTGAGCTACGGCGGCTCGCGAGTCTAGACCCGCCTTTGTGGTGCAAGGTCGCGGTTCTGGGAGAGAGATTTGTCTTTCGGCTGCTCCGGCTGATCGTAGGGGCGGGGATTGCTGGGTTCGCAATTTGGCTGTTCCGAATCGCAGGCGACACTCTCGGAAAGCCGTTCGCCTCGTTGAGTCCTCTCGGTCTCATCGGCGGTATTTTGGCCGGAGTAGGATGCCTGATAGCTGTTGGGATATCGATTTGGGTGGCCTTCGGGTCGAAAAGGCGCTCGGCCATTGAGCAGGCTTGGCGAGAGCGGCAAGGCAACACAAGGAGGCTCCTGGGATACGATGACTAGAGCAAAAATTATGGGTCAGAGTAAAAATCGTGAAACTAAAACTATGGGTTCAGAGTAAAGGGACAGAGTAAACTCACGTGTTAAGCATGAATTTTCCGAATTTCAAGCAGCTTACGCACTCTGCAAATCATCAAATCGGGCTCGCGTAAGTTTGATGGCGCGTTTCCGCGGAAACGTTCACGCGCGTGCCGGTTAGTTTGTATGTTAAGAGATGGGCATGACCAAGAGATCTACGTTACTAGGCGACCAAGAGGTTCCAGTGTTTAGGTATGAATGGGAAGCTGGTGAGGCGCAGCCGTACCGCAAGACGTACAACTTATTGCCTGGTCAATCATGGTGGGAAGCTGAAGCTACGGATAAACAGCTTGAACACTACGTTTTAAGTAAAGACGGTACCCAGATTCCAGTCGGAGCAATGATCGCTAAAGAACTGGTAAAAGAAGGGGCGAATTTTGCAGTTTTTACTGAAATGTGGGCGGGTAAATTCGTGATGATTGATCATGAATTAAACTGTGTTCCACCCACCGAACAAGCTGAGAAGGTAATAGCTGAAATTAAGGCTGCCAATGATAACAAACTCGGTGGTTTTCCAGATGTGTTTGCCATGTACCCCGATGGCAGGCTTTCATTCCGAGAAGCGAAGAGCATTAAAGCCAAAGACACAAAAAAGCACGGACACCCACGCCTTTACCCATATGCAATGACGGACTCCTTCTGACTAATAGATGGAGTGTAGAAGATTGACACCCCTGCAAAATCTCTGGCTCACAATATTTAATTTTGGACCAGCTGTAATTCTCAGTTTTTACAAGCAGTGGTGGGTCGGTTTAGTCGCAATAGAAAAAGCCCGGACACCCACGTCTTTACCCATACGCTATGGCGTACTCGCCGGAATTTAGTGTTTATCCCGGGACCGCGTTTTAAAGAGTGAGCGGATTTCTTGCCAGAAATATTTAGGGTCAGAGTAAAAACCAAATTTCAACCCGGTCCCAGCTCAAGTTGCTTGTGCTGCGGCCCCGATCATTAGTGATTCACCTCGGAGCGGCGTGCAAAAGCGTGTTCCATTTCTGTGTCCGCGGTACGGATGATGTTGACCGATGCGCCATCGACACTTGAACTACCTAGATGCAAAGTCTCGTATCCAACACACCATGCGCTCGGGCAAATAGTGTGATTGAACCCCGGCCTTTCTGGGATCCGGGCGCCGAAGGCACATAACAAGGCGCTGCGCCGGACAGCAGTTTCACCGCGCTCCATTCGTGTCGCCCCAAACGCGTCGCCCCACCCGGGCGAGTTGTCATCCAGCGGTAGGGGGCGTATAAAAAGCGTATGCGAAATGCACTTTTTGATCACCTTAACAAATGACAGGAAGTTCGGTTCATGTAACGAATGGATTTCAATAAATGAAGTCATCTGGAATTTGATTAAGGGGCATCGACAGGAGGGCCGATAAATGCCGATACATCTTGAAGAGGTCGATACAGGTTCTGAAATTGAAGGATTGAATTCTGCATTGATTGTCGCCTGCAACATGTGTGCCGGGGCAAGTTTCGCCATGAAGGAAAACAGACCCTTCCTTCAACCCTTTAGAAGTTTTTTGACATCACCGCCGCTCGCAAGACACATCGGGAAAACGCTCTCTCGATTAAACGATAAAGGTCTGAAAGCGGATTGGTACAGGGCCGGCATTATCCAGCAATTTTTTCTTTGCCTGTGGACATCCAGACAACGCAAAAAATTTAGACAAGCCGCGAAACAGTATGAAGGTGTAATCGTTTTAGGGTGTGATTCCGCCTTTAAAACAGTTCGTGACTCACTGCAGGGACTCGATTGTAGAGTGATCGAAGGAACGAAAGTCGCCGGCATCATGAACACGAAAACAAAGCTTCATTTCCCATGTGATATTTCCTTTGAAGAGAGCAAGGTGGCCCCTGCTTGCGACCGGCACTGCGAGCGATTTGACCCTGTAATCCCGACGGTAAGACTGGAAGGGTAAGGAAAAATACCCATAGCTTGTGATAAATTGAATTGATCAAACCGGGGAGACTGACATGAGCGACATTGAACCGGGCTTTGAGCAAAGCCGCACACCAGAGACGCCGGAAACCGTGCAACCGGGGGCGACGACACGGGACAAGGAAACCAACCAGTGGGCCATGTTCATCCACTTCTCCCTGCTGGCCGGCTGGATCGTGCCGGTTGCAGGCCTGGTTGTTCCGATCCTGATTTGGCAGATGAAAAAGGACGAATTGCCTGGCATCGTGCCGCACGCACATATCGTGCTCAACTGGATCGTGACGTCGCTGGTCTATGCCTTGATCTGTTTGCTTCTCACGTTGATATTCATCGGCGTCCTGGGGTTCCTCGCGCTGGGCATCGTTACCGTCATCTTTTCCGTAATCGGCGGAATCAAAGCCAACGAAGGTGAAGTCTGGGAATACCCCGGGACGTTAATAAAGGTATTCTGAGCCATCGACGAAAACCCGGCGCCGCCCGCAACTCCGAACGAGCTGCGGCCTGCGTGGCCGCCGGCTTGCCAATCACGTGTGGAGGTATTGGATGAAACAGTTTCTCGCGGTCTATCTTGGCAGCCCGGCGGCCATGTCGTCGTGGAACGAATTGTCCGAATCGGAGCGGAACGCCCGCAGCGCCGATGGTGTGCGCGCGTGGCACGCCTGGGTCAATCGGCACCGCGACCAGATTGTCATTGATGGCGGGCCTCTGGGACGCACGAAATCTGTCAGTTCCGATGGCGTATCCGACATTCGTAACGCGATGACCGCGTTCACGGTGGTGAGAGCCGACTCCCACGAAGCAGCCGCAAGGCTGTTTGAGGGACACCCCCATTTCAGTATCTTTCCCGGGGAGTCGGTCGAAATCATGGAGTGCCTTCCCCTACCCGAGAACGCGGCCCAGTCATAAGGCCCCGGGCGAAGCGTGAGCCTTTTCTACAAATTTCAGGGTGAAAGTCAGGACACCCATCACCAGTGAAAGTCAGGACACCCATCACTATTTAGCAATGAGAGACATGGGTGTCCGGATCAAATGATGGGGTCAGAGTAAAGGGACAGAGTAAATTCACGTGTTAAGCATGAATCACGGAAATGCCCGGACATGGGTGTCCGGATCAAATGATGGGGTCAGAGTAAAGGGACAGAGTAAATTCACGTGTTAAGCATGAATCACGGAAATGCCCGGACCCCCACCCCTTTACCCATGCGCAATGGCAGATGATGTACGCTATGGACTACTGGATTTGGGTAGAACATTACGGCTTCAGGGATTAACCGTCGATGGACGACGAAACGGTCACGTTGCGCGATATTGGGTTCGAGGAACTTCCATCCATTCTTGACATGGAGCAAGGCCAGGCGCGCGATTTCGTCATTCCGTACACGCTGCGGCGGCACCGGGAGGAATTCGCCAAACCGGACATCGTTTACAAGGCGGTCTGCCAGGGCAAACGCCTCGTTGGTTTCGTGATACTGGCGCTCGACCCGGATGGTAAGAGCGTCGAGTTTCGCCGCATCGTAGTCTCCGAAACGGGCTGCGGCATCGGCAGGCGCGCCGTGGAGCTCGTGCGCGAATTGTGCAAGCGGGAACTTGGCAGAAGACGTGTATGGCTCGACGTGTTCGAGTCGAACGAGCGTGCCCGGCGCGTGTACGAAAAATGCGGTTACTCACGATTCGGAGCAGCCGAGCATGACGGCAGAAAGCTGCTCCTTTACGAAAGGATGACATAGCGTGCCGAGAATGACGATGGCTTCCCGTTTATCTTTCTCGGTCACCCTCATTTCGATGGCCATCGCCTTTGCCGGCTGTTCAAGGGAGGAGCCCAATATGCCGTCACAGAACACGTCTGACTACCGGCAAACTGCCCTGCAGTTCGCTGAATCACTGGCCGCGCGTGAATACCCAAACGCTTACGCAAAAGCATGGACACCCACACCTTTAGGCATGTGCAATGACGTACTCGCCAGAATTTATTGTTCTTCCCGGGAATGAATGTTATGGGGCCAGAGCAAAAGGACAAACCAAACCACAACACCCTGCCTAGCGACTGGAGCTAAACCCTTGACCCAATTCGACTACATCGTGGTGCTCGTCTCAGTCATCGTCGGCCTGGGGGTCGTTCACCTGCTCGCGGGCGCGGCCCGATTTCTTACGGGCCGGGGTGAGTGGAAGCCGTACTGGGTGCACCTGCTCTGGACGTGGAACGTCTTCCACTTCCTGGTTTTCTTCTGGTGGTTCGTCTACCGCTGGAACGCGATCCCGCAGTGGTCGTTGCTGCTCTTCCTTTTCGTACTCCTCTACTCGGTCGGTCTCTATCTGCTCTGCGCGGTGCTTTACCCGGAGACCGACAAGCGCAGGGACTTCCGCGAGATCTACTTCCAAAACAGGGGTGTGTTCTTCGGCCTGTGGATCATCCTGATCATCGTCGATTTTGCCGATACCCATCTCAAGCAGCATTACGGGCTCGGCGGCTTCGGTCTCTACCAGAACCTGGCGTACGTGGCGATCATCGTCGGCTCGGCCATCGCCGCGCGTTCATCGAGCCCC
The DNA here is from genome assembly GCA_963774415.1 of uncultured Gammaproteobacteria bacterium. Lineage (GTDB taxonomy): Bacteria > Pseudomonadota > Gammaproteobacteria > Xanthomonadales > SZUA-36 > SZUA-36. The sequence goes on from CAVZEU010000003.1 coordinate 227,819, forward strand.
CGAGTGCACGCGACCTGGGGCATTCTCTTCTTCCTGATCATGTCCGCGTTCGAGTACGCCAACTTCAGCATTCTGAGGGCCAATTAGGCTTCACCAGGAAGTGGAATGACTTATAGCGGCCCTATAGCCATAAGGTAAAACAATGCGCCCAAGCCGGCCTGGTTAATTGCCCAGCTTGGCCAGTGCGTAAGTGTTCAAAGAAGTGGTCGCAATCTGCGACTAGCTGCTCAAGTCAATTTTGGAAGGGGTTATGGCAACAGGAAAGTCTGTAGTACCCGTTGGAAGAATTGAAAACCGGATTCTGCTAATTCGGGGAGAAAAAGTCATTGTGGACTCGGATCTCGCAGAGTTTTATGGGGTTCCCACGAAGAGGCTGAATTAGCAGGTCAAGCGCAATTCCGACAGATTTCCCGAGGATTTCGTGTTCCAACTGAACGCAGAAGAAAAAGCACAGGTGGTCGCAAATTGCGACCACCTCGAAAAACTGAAATTCTCAAAGACAAACCCCTACGCCTTTACAGAACACGGCGCACTCATGGCGGCCAGTGTTCTGAATTCGCCGAAGGCGGTCGAAATCAGCGTTTATATTGTTCGGGCCTTCGTCAAACTGCGTGAAATGGTTGCCGGACGAAAGGAGCTACAAAGGAAAATTTCCGAAATCGAAAGACAACTTTCCAGGCATGACTCTGATATCGTTCAAGTGGTGACGCTGATAAAGAAGCTGCTGGCCCCCGAGCCACCACCCAAAAAAAGGAGAATAGGATTTTATTGATAACATGCACTGAAAATTAATGGGGTCAAAAATTAATGGGTGACCCCATTTCTACTTACTTTCTCCTACGCATGAACCAAAGGGCCGTGGTGGGGTCCACCTTTTTAAGGTGTGTATTCACGATGATAGGTTCCAATACTCGTAGATGAGGTGGTGTCTGCATCGTCTATCCACTGAGTTATCCAAGGAGAAGGATATGAGTCATAGAGCAACCGGAAGCTTAACCATTACATTGACGTTGCTTGCGATGGGGCTGACGGTCGGATCAGTAACGCCGGCCAGAGCGGATGTCGCGCTTTGCAGGCTTCCGTCAGGGATTGTCATGGCGCGGGAAGGCAGTTGCGGGCAGGGGGAGGTGAAGCTGCAACTTCCGGATACACTAACGGATCTGAACTGCGCCGAGGATCAGATCGCGAAATACACTAACGGGTCTTGGCAGTGTACGGAGGACACGAGCGCGGCCACGGAATGTGCTGCCGGCGAAGTCTTGTTGGGGGGCGGGGGTGGCTGTATCCCTATAGCAGAGATTGCTGCATTGGCGGCTCCAAAGACGTTTTTTGTGACCAGTGCAACATTCAGCGGTGATCTTGGAGCTGACGCGGAATCGTTAAATCCCACGGACTGTACAGGATTGTCCGGGCTGGATGCAGGGGATTGCATTTGCCAGACGATCGCAGATAGTGCCGCTAAGGTACCTCCAGGGACTTACAGGGCCTGGTTGTCCGATTCCACGGGTTCACCAAACGACAGGTGGACCAAGTCCCTCGGCCCTTACAAAGATATCGACGGGAATGTAATTGCTGCCAACTACGCCGCCCTAGTCGGCACCAACGGCGCCGATTTAACGAATTCGCCAATCGTAATGGATGACGGGTCCAGCTTTAGTGAAAGCGTGTGGACCGGAACCGACCGCTACGGGAATTTCGTAGGGGGCGATGCCGGTTGTGAGAATTGGAGTTCCACCGATAACTCGCATTATGGTGAGATCGGATGGTCGGGCAGTTTCGATTCCCAGTGGACGGAAGGCGTACCTCTGCAATGCGGGTATGAGACCCACCATCTATATTGTGGCGAACAATAGCCTGTTTCCCACGGCCTGACGGGGCCTGATAGGGTCAGAGTAAAGGGACAGAGAGCAAAGCACGGACACCCATCACTTATCCTAGGTAAATTGACCCAAATGTAACTGGGTTTATTTTTTGCAGAGAACCCAAACGTGGGTTGGCCGGAAATACTTCAATGGGTATGAAGCGCTTGAGGTGCTGTAGGTTGGAAACGGGTTATCTGTGCCCAAGAGCAGACCGTTAATGGCTCAAGTAGGCGAGTGATCTTGATAACTTGCTACGATTGCTCTGGACAGAGTTGGTTGCTGAAGGCATGTCCCTTGATAAATCTGCGTCCAACCGAATTGGCGAAGGCCTTAAGCCTACTTACCGGTCCCAGGGCACCCAACGAGGGAATGTCGTCCCTGGCGAGGTAATTCAGAACTGGTGCTGCATCCATCTTCAATCGGCTCAGTATCGGTGGCGCATGAGCCGGGATATACCCACTCTTGTGGCGTTTGACCTCGCGGCCGCCCCAGTCCACCAATTCCAGGTAGTCTTTCAGATTGATAGGAATACCATTGGCATCCTGATCAGCAAAAGGCCGCAGGGAAGTGTCGTCTGGATGAAGGATGCGCTCCTGGATGGAAGTGTAATCCGATCGCTCCGGGGTAGTGGCCATGGCGGCGCGGATGGGGTTCAGGTCCACATAGGTCATACAGGCCAGGACGGCCCGTGCATCCAACAAGGCTTGTGACTTGAACCGGCCCTCCCAGAAACGGCCAGTGCAATGATCTTCTGCATTGGCCATCCGGGCGATGGGTTCATTCAGACAGCGCATAAACCAGGACAGATCACTCAACCGCTCACGCCAGGTGGCGAACAGTTCCGCGACCCATGCAAGTTCAGCGGCGGTCAGATCCGCATTGCCCAAGTATTGGTGCATGACCAGCGGACCGGAAAAGACCTGCATCCAGCGCTTTGCAACTTCCTCGTCCGACCACGTCTCGACCCGCTCAGCATCGATGCGGACCACGATATGGTAGTGATTGCTCATGATGGCATAAGCGCACAAGTCAACGGCGAAGACCGAACACAAAAGTTTGATGCGATCGACGATCCACTGGCGACGGTGCGAGAAATCAAAACCGGTTACCGCATCGGTGCCACACAGGAAGGCCCTCCGCACGCAACGGGAGATGCAGTGGTAATACGGTGTGTCCTCAATCGAGACCTGGCGGTATCTGGGTTCCGGCATGAGGCAAGTCTAGACCGGAACGACAAGCTGCAAACACGGCGAAATTGCACTACATCCTGTAGGATATTCTCCGAGTGGTGGGTGCCTTGGCTTTTTTTCCTCCACGATCTTCTTCACCCGTCGCGTCGACACCCCCTGCACGTACATCTCGGCAATCGCCAACAGCAAGGCGCGTTCCGAGCGCAGACCCTTTTCCAGGCTCTGCGGATAAAAGGCCCCGTCACGGGTTTGCGGCACCTCCAACGGCAGAACACCAAGCCAGGTCTTGAGCCGCTTGTCCTTGTAGCCGTTGGCGTAACCCAGCCGCTGGGTACTGCGCTCATACGGTGCCGCACCCAGGTAGTCGCTGCGCTCGGCCACCATCGCGCTGTTTAACAACACCGTCACCGCTTCGGCCAAACCATCGAAGCCATTTTCCTTGAGCAGTTCCACTGCGCCGTGAATCGGATTATTCTCATAGGGCTGAGCCATTTTGGTTTCTCCTCTTGATTTGCAAATCGTCGAAAAATTCGCTTTCAAAAGGATAACCGGATGGCTCAGCTCTTTCTTGCCATCAGAAATTTACAGAAAAGACGTTACACCACCCCTTGTGATCCGGTCTTTTCAGACATTCCATGTTTGCTCCTACACAATAGTTGAATTCAGTAGTTTCTATGGTGCTATTACGAATTATTCTTATTTAATTCATAATGTTAGGATGTTGACATTACTTGTTTACGCTGCTCTAATGTACGAGAAAAGTCAAAACATTGGGGGGACTGTGTTGACCATGACTGACATGAACCCTAGAGATCTTGGGTACGACCTTACCCATTTACCCGTTTGAGTCCTAAAGATGGCTAATCTTTTTATGGCTCAGATAGTAGTTAATTTTATAAATCCAGACATTGGATATAGCAGACAGGCCTTTTCAAAATGCGTCGAACTCTAATCATATTACTCATTCTGATAATTGTGTCCCTAATCATTTATTTTGGTCGTTCAATGCACGAGACGCGCAATATAAATAGTACCGCCAAAATTGATGTTATTGGGCAGGACGGTAATCATCAAACACATGAGCTAGCCAAGTCAAAAACCAACCATTCCACAAAGAGTACTCTAGCTGTGCCTTCTGATAAGGGCCATAAAACTAAACCACCAGTCAGTTCATCCAAAAGTGTCCAACAAAACGCTTTAGACGTAGAAGCTAGTAGAACTAAATCAAGGATCGAAAAGCATTGGGAATGGGCGTCTCAAGTGGGTTTTGCAACCCCCTTGACCGATTCGGAATATGCGCCACTTTCGGTGGATGAGTTGCTCTTCAGAGCTGAAAGGGGTGACTTGACAGCAAGTTATTGGGCTGGATTAAAACTGGCGCAATCCGGAGATTTGAAACAGGCTAGGGAAGTATTAATTGACGCGGTAGCGCATGGTTCTATCGGTGCAGCTCAGTTGCTGCACGAGATTTATATGGGATATCAGCACAATGATCCAGATATTAGTGAGGCAATAGCTTGGTTAAGAATCGCTGAATCGATGGGAGACAGTCCTAACCCTACCGCCAATAATCCGAATTTATCCGCAGCGGACGCTTGGAGAGCAAGCCAGTTGTTCTCCTTGTACTGGAATGAAGTACAGCGTCGTCACTATGATGAATTCGGGACACCAATCCCTTACGTGCCGCCACCACCAAAAGATAAATGATGAGAGGAGTATATCAATGAGGAGTCATATCTGTATATTTACCAAGGAGTTATTTCTTAGCATTTTATTACTCACAGTTTCACCAGCGACACTTTATGCACAGTGCAACGAGGCCGGGCTTTATACGAATATTTCTTGTTCATATACTGCATATACACTTCCGGGTACTGCCTCGTATGGACTTCAAATCCGAGACTGCATTGCATCACAAGATATTCCATTTGATGATGTGTGGAATATTCATCTTACTATTACACCGGCGATTTATGGGGAGCCATATACCGAATCACTTACTAGGCCTACAGCCTGTGGTGAAGGTTCTTGGCAAGACGTTGCAGATGATTGGTACACGACTAATGCAGCAGTACTGGGGTGGCCATCGTTAGATCAATTAGATTCTGGTGACTCCGGTGGTTTTACCGCTTTCTCCAATTATGCAGCTTCCTGTGGACTTGAACCGACATTAAGCGTTGAGAGTGTTACGATGCAGGGTACAGGATGCGCTGCTGGAACCCAAGTTTGCACAACGGTGACTTATATCACATACAAATTTAAACAAGAATATACGACTATATGTTACTGATTTGGATTAAGCAACATTCTTTCTGTAAATTCGGTTATCCCTCGATCGCGTCCGGATCGGCAAAGAGGACATAGCGCCGTTCAGCGGTCTGCCACTCCTCCGATATTTCCATCAGTACCGCCGAGACTAAGCGCAGACAGGCCGCCTCGTTCGGGAACAGCCTGGCCACCCGCGTCCGGCGCCGGATTTCGATAACGTAAATTATCTTTCGCACATTTGATGAGGCGGTGGTCTCGGTCTGTAAAATCTGGTGTTACCAAGCATCAGAACAGACCTAAGGAGACCACCATGGAAAAAGATACCACGAAGCCCTTGAATAAGGTAATCAGAATCGACGAGCGCGAGATCCGCGGTCACCTGGACAAGATGGTCCGGGGTACGGTTGAGGAAACGCTCAACGCGCTGCTCGAGGCCGAAGCGGATGACTTGTGCCAGGCGCAACGCTACGAGCGATCTGCCGATCGGGTCGATACGCGCGCCGACCACTATAAGGCAGCGTAAATAAATAAAGGTATCGATCTAAGTCTTCCTGCTAGGCTTGATGACATAGTTCCACTCGCCATGAAACTTGTCGCGTTTGAGGTTGACCTGCTTCATCTCTTCATCAGTGATCTGACGCCCGGTGGGGTATTTTCGGTCGAAAGCCCGGACCCCCACCCCTTTACCCATGCGCAATGGCAGATGATGTACGCTATAAACTACTGGATTTGAGTAGAACATTACGGCTTCAGGGATTAACCGTCGATGGACGACGAAACGGTCACGCTGCGCGATATTGGATTCGAGGAGCTTCCAGCCATTCTTGACATGGAGCAAGGCCAGGCGCGCGATTTCGTCATTCCGTACACGCTGCGGCGGCACCGGGAGGAATTCGCCAAACCGGACATCGTTTACAAGGCGGTCTGCCAGGGCAAACGCCTCGTTGGTTTCGTGATACTGGCGCTCGACCCGGATGGTAAGAGCGTCGAGTTTCGCCGCATCGTAGTCTCCGAAACGGGCTGCGGCATCGGCAGGCGTGCCGTGGAGCTCGTGGGCGAATTGTGCAAGCGGGAACTTGGCAGAAGTCGTGTATGGCTCGACGTGTTCGAGTCGAACGAGCGCGCCCGGCACGTGTACGAAAAATGCGGTTACTCACGATTCGGAGCAGCCGAGCATGACGGCAGAAAGCTGCTCCTTTACGAAAGGATGACATAGCGTGTCGAGAATGACGAAGGCTTCCCGTTTATCTTTCTCGGTCACTCTCATTTCGATGGTCATCGCCTTCGCCGGCTGTTCAAGGGAGGAGCCCAATATGCCGTCACGGAACACGTCTGACTACCGCCAAACTGCCCTGCAGTTCGCTGAATCACTGGCCGCGCGTGAATACCCGAACGCTTACGCAATGACGAGCCAGGAGTATCGTAAACGAACCACCGCAGAGCAACTGCGAACCTCATTCGAAACCATTGTGCCCGCGGACTGGGGCCCGATCGGGCCTATCCAGGTAGGCCAAACCACGACAAGCTGGCCGGGCAAACGGCCGGGGGACCTTGGCTTGGTCTATGTGAGCATTGGAGGCGATGTATACAGTGAGGCGATTACCGTTGTTGTCACGGTGGAAAGCGGAGAGCAAAGAATACGCGAGGTGGAATTTGGCCGCCCATGAATCAGCGGCGGCTTGTTCAGGAGCAACCCGCCCCTCATGGCGGGCCGCGCCGGCACGCGAGCCTTGGTATTAGGTGCGGTGCTACCTGGCGATCGGGAGTTCGATGAAGCAATACGTTGTTGGATTCGTGTTCAGCGCGATCTTGGCAGCCGCAACGATACTGACGCCGCTGAGGGAAACCGCACTGGCCTGGCTGTTTGCGCCGATTATTGTCCTCCCGTATGCGTTGGTCATTCGGGCATTGATCATCAGGGAGTGACACCAAGAAAAATCATGGGGTCAGAGTAAAGGGACAGAGTAAACGCACTTGTAAAGCCGGTGTCCGGTAAGCCGGTGCGATGATTTCGACCCGCGGTGAACATTGAGATGCTGGTGAATATCCGAAACCTCGCCTGACCCCATAACTTCTGGCGCTGGTCAGCTCGGCGTTATACTGCAACCCGATAGCCAGGGATCGAGTGAAAATTGAATCCTACACTGACACACGCAGTCACCGTATTTATGGCGTTTTTCGCCATCATGAATCCTGTTGCCGGAGTCCCGGTCTTCCTTGGCCTGACGAGTGGCGATGATGAGCAGACAACCAGGAGCGTGGCATTAAGGGCGCTGTTACTCGCGTTCGCTATCGTTGCCGTGTTCTCCGTGGCTGGAAAAGTGATTTTTGACGTGTTTGGCCTGACCCTGCCGGCATTTCGGATTACCGGCGGGATTATCGTCTTCTTTATCGGTCTGCATATGCTGCAAGGCAATCAATCGAGCGTTCAGCACCCCAGCGAGGCGGACAAGCGGAACTCACGGGATGCGGCGCTCAGCGTCGCAATCTCCCCCCTGGGAATGCCCTTACTCGCGGGCCCGGGCACGATCGCAACCGCGATGAACTTTTCGGCAGGTGGCGGCATCGGCGCCATGGTCGTTACCATCTCCGTATTCGCTGTTCTTTGCATCATCACGTATTTGTTTTTCATTTTCGGCGAGAAGCTGGTCGGTTACCTCGGAACCAGCGCTCTGGGCGTCATCACTCGTATGATGGGGCTTATACTCGCGGCCATTGGAACGCAGATGGTGATAGAAGGACTGCAGAAGGCCTTCAATCTCGCGGGTTGATGACGAGAGCTTGGAAAGAGAGCTTGGACACCCATGACTTTTCCCAGGCGATTCGATCCAGATGTGACTGCGTTGACCTGCAGTAACCACAACTCCGTTACATAAGCGCGCGGGCGGCGGCAGCGGGCTCCCATTCTTGTGTCATACTTAGGGACAATCGATGCTTTCCTGATTCCCGCTTACGATGAACCACCCGAGTGAGCATCCCAACAAGCTCGAATTTGCCGGCTTCACGCTCGATCTGGATCGTGGCGCGTTAGTCTCGGCAGGATCGGAGATCCCGCTGCGCCCCAAGTCGTTCGAGGTCCTGCGCTATCTCGTCGAGCACCACGGCCACCTGGCTTCGCAACAGGAATTGCTCGATGAAGTCTGGGGCGACCTGATCGTCACCGAGGACTCGTTGCGACAGTGCATCACCGACATCCGCAGAGCCCTCGGCGACACGGATCAACGGATCGTCCGCAACGTGCCGCGCCGGGGTTACCTGTTCGATCTGCCGGTACACGCCGTCGACGATGCCGGGACGGCAGAAGGGCACCCGCCGGACGCGCACCGGAGAGCGGCATGGCGGATCGGCGCGGGGCTGGCGCTCGCCTTGCTCGCGGCCGGAACGATGTGGTGGCTGACCCGCCCGGGAGACCCGGGTCCCGGACCGGCGCCCGAAGCGCCGCCGCCGAATTCCATCGCGGTGCTGCGTCTCGACGACATGAGCCCGGCCGGCGACCAGGCCTATCTCTGCGAGGGGATCGCCGAGGAGATCATCCACCGCCTGACCCAGAGCCCGTCGTTGCGCGTCATCGCACGGACGTCGTCGTTCGCGGTCAGCGGCACCACGATCCCGGAGATCGCAGAGCAGCTCAATGTCGCCTACGTGCTGGAGGGGAGCCTGCGCCGATCGGGGAATACTATCCGGGTGACGGCACAACTCGTGGATGTGGCGACCGACGCCCAGCTCTTCTCGGTGACCTATAACCGCAATCTCGACGACATCCTGCTACTACAGGCGGAGATCGCCGGGAAGGTGGCGGATGCCCTGAATGTAACGCTGACCAACAAGGCCGCCGCCGACGTCGCGGATGCGCATGCGTACGAGCTGTATCTGCAGGGACGATATTTCTATCTGCGGCGTGCACCCGGCGACATGGAGAAGGCGCGGGACTATTACACTCAGGCGCTCGATATCGATCCCGAATTCGCGCGCGCCTGGGTCGGGATCGCGGCCGTCGCGAACCTGCGTCTGAGCGACAAGGCGTATTATGAAGTGGATCCCGGGCAGCGGGGCGCGTTGAGAGAGATACAGAAGCACGCCGTTGGACAGGCGCTGAAGTACGGACCGGAGCTGCCGGAGGCCCACGTACGGGCGGCCGCCTACTACTGGCAGACCGACGACAAGGCTCGTTCACTCGAGCACTTGGAAATCGCCCGCAAGCTCGATCCGGACAACTGGCTCGTCGTATCGATACAGGCGAACGACTTCATTTTCGGGCGCCGGCTCGCCGAGGCGATCGACCTGGTTGAAAATGCCGTGCGGCGGGATCCTCTCAATGCGATGCTGCGCACGAATCTCGCGCAGTTCCTGCTGTATGCCGGCCGGCTTGAAGATGCGCGCGCGCAATTCGCGAGGGTTGTGGAACTGTATCCGTCGCTGAAAGGGGCCGACACGGTGTTACCGGCCTATGCACATGCGCTGATCTTGCTGGGGCAACCCGATAAAGCCCTCGAGTTGATCCGAGCGGCGCCGGAGGGCAATCGCCGGCTGCAGGGCCTCGCGCTCGCTTATCACGCCCTTGGCCGCGAGGCGGACGCGGACCAGGCCCTGAGCGAACTCAGGGACAATGTCCAGCATAGCTGGGACCTGCTGGCTGTGGCCGAGGTGTACGCGTACCGGGGCGATGCCGCACAGGCGCTCACCTGGCTGGACGGACTCCGGCCGGCCCTGAAGTGCGAGGTCTCGTCTCCGCTTGCGGAGGCTTACTATTCCCCGCTCCTCGCTACCCTGGTGGACGATGCCGGCTGGCGGGAGTGGCGAGCCGAAACGGCGCAGCAGATGGCGCAATGTATGTGGTGAACCTGCTCCGGCCACGCCGGCCCGCCGCGAAAACGCGCCCTAGAAGTACGGGCACGACTCCACTTCACTGCCCCGCAGCACGACTTTGTACACCGGTGTCGGCGCCGCACTGATATCCAACACCGTGACATAGACGAGGATGCCCACCTTGTGGCCCCGGAATCCTGGGAACACCGTGCCGTTCTGTATCAGCACCCACCCCGGCGTCAGCGACTGATCCGCCACCGTCGCGGTAAAGGAGATGATCGGCCCCTCGGTGTGCTGATACCAATGTCCTGGTGCCGGGTCTTCGGGATCGAGCCAGAACGGATCCAGGAAGGACCCGTCCTCGTTGTAGTACATGCAGTTGTCGAACTCCGTGCCGGCCGGAAAATACGGGTCGGTCGAGAACACGACTTCCGATTGCACGGCAAACACACGCCCTCCGAGACTGCCTGGATGCCAGTCGTCGGCCTGAGCGGCTCTCGATCCGGTAATGCTAATGCTGAGTGCGAAAGCGCACGTGAGAGCGGTCGCGAGAATTGCCTTGGGTGTCATTGTCGTTCCCCTGTACTTGTCGTGATTTCGGGTTTGAAGTCACCTAGGCTCCACCTTGACAGCCGGGTACCCCGGAGTCCGGAAATACCCGTGAAAGTTCCGTGAAATTTCTGCGAATTCTGCAGAGATAGTTAAATGCCGGCTGTCATCTTCGCCAACGTGGCCCTCGGAGAGCATGGACACCGGAGAGCATGGACACCCATCACTATTTAGCAATGGGAGATATGGGTGATGAGATTGACCCCTCCATCATTCGCTCCGGCGTCACAATGCGCCACACCGATATATGTCATTTTGCATTTACTGCAATTTAATCAGTCATAGCGTAGGAGGCGTCCATATATGTCCTTTCGTATTCCTCGAGCGGCAGGGTCTCGGCTGCGCCGACGGATTGGACTCCGGGGATCTCCGCGGCTTCGCGTCGAAGTCGGGCAAAGAACTGCCGGATGCGCGCGGCCTCGTCGTAAGTCGTCTTCGGGAGCTTGATCCGCGCGACGAAGCGCCGGTTGCGGGTCAGGCTCCGGATCGCATCGCGAATGTCCTGCCGGAGTGTCTCCATCCGAGAAAGCCTATCGAACGGTGTCGTTGAAGTGCGTCACAAGGAGCGAACTCGATTCGATCAATGTGGTGAGTTGCTGCATCTCCCGGGAATCCGTTCACCGAGAGTGGAAGAGCGGGTCGGGGTCGGATCGATTTGGTCTTCCACGACGCGATTCAGCGACTTCAGGCCTCGTCGTGAGGGTCGCCCCGAAGATGTCTCATCTGCGCATCCCAGCGTCCGGATCTTTCGAGAAACGCCTGCAGGATTTCTTGCAATTGCACGATCTCTTCGTCCTCGAGATGTTTCCGGAAGCTTCTCTGCGCGAATGCCTCCAACAGTTCGCGCGAGCGATCGAAGGTCGCCGTCCCGCGTTTCGTGAGGACCGCGCTCGTGGCGCGCCGGTCCGTCTTCGACGGAACGCGTTTGACCAGACCCTCCTTTTCGAGCCTGTCGATCATCTTGGTCATCCCCGGCTTTGACAGAAAGACACGTCGAGCGAGTTCCGAGAGCATGATCTCGCCGCCATTGACCGCCAGTTGCTTCAACAGATCCTGTTCGGCCACGCCGATTCCGAGCTCCTCGCGCAGGTGGCTGTCCAGACTCGAGGTCAGCCAGCTCCCCGAGTGGACGAGATTAACCCACGCGAGCATCCAATCGTGTTTGGTCAGCACCATCGTGTCATACAGTTTACTGGAAAACTATTTCCAAGTGAACTATAATAGTTCACCAGGAAACTATTTCTTCAACCGGAGGACCAATCATGAGGGTAAGCATACCAACGAGTGAACGCAACCCTTCAATCGAAATGCGTGGAGCCACGCTCGAGAGACTCGACATCGGCCGGGCGATACGGCTGCAATTACTGCCCGGGGCCGTCTCCGCGATCGTGTTCGTGCTCGCGGCGCAGGGGGTTCACGACGCAGGCCTGCCTGTGATCTTCACACTCGCGATCGCCATGGTCGTCGGCGAGATCCCGTCGAGTTGGGTGATCATGATTCGGCAGGTGAAACGAGAGACGGGCGGACGATTCCGACCTGCGGCGGCCTTTCCCTGGCTGCGACGCGTGCCGTGGTGGGTGTACGTCGCCGTCGGGGTTCCGTTCATCCTCTTCAGCACGATCATGATGGCCGGTGTCGTACCTGCCATCGGTGCTCCGATCAGGCATGCCTTGTTCGGCTGGGTTCCGGGGTCGATGGTCATGGAGCCAGACCCGGCGATGCTCTCCACCATTTCCCACGGCACGTTGATCTCAATGTGGCTGTTGAGCGTCATCGTCTTCGCAGGGATCGGGGGAATCACGCAGGAGCTCTATTCGCGCGGGTTTCTTTTGCCGCGCACCGAGCATCTCGGAGTAGGGCTCGCTCCTCCATTGAACGCCGTCTCCTTCGCCGTCTTTCACCTGATCGCGCCCTGGAACTGGATTCCGTTCACGCTGATGGTGCTGCCATGGTCCTATCTCGTCTGGTGGCGTCGTTCCGTGAAGATCGGCCTGTTCATTCACGTGGGAACGCTCCTCATTCAGAGCCTGATGATGGGGCTCCTCGCCTTCGGGGTCGTGCAGGTTCCTGCAGGCTAAAGAGTCGTTCCCTTCTCCCCGGCGATGGAGTGACGTTCTGAATCCGATTTCGCCCCGAATCGAGATCATCGTTCATCTTTGCCGACATCCTCCCGAGGAGAGGGAGCACCGATCAACGCATCACTTCGTGTACACCGTGACTTTCGTTGACGATCCGACTGGAACACGATCGCTTGACGGGCCCTCCCATCGGATCCGGACGGCAACGCGCTGGACGACCTTGACGAAGTTCCCCGAGGCGTTGTCGGGCGGGAGCAGCGAGAAGCTCGCGCCCGTCCCACCGGAAATACTGTCGACCGTTCCTTCGAAGTCCTTCCCGCCGAGCGAGTCGACCTCGATGATGGCTCGCTGCCCCTTGCGCATCGCTTTCATCTGGGTCTCCTTGAAGTTCGCGACGACGTAGGTGTGGAGCGGGACGAGTTGGATGATGGGCTGCCCGGGCACAAAAAAGCACGGACATCCATCTCTCTTCGCGAGGGTGGCCGAGAACCCTCAACTCGCCAGCCTGCGCCGGCGGGATGCCTGGGCGGCCTATGCAAAGCGGTCGCCCGCAGTGGTCAGGTTCTGGTGCGCGCACCGGAGCGAGTTCTCGCCGGAGTTCGCGGACGAGTTCGACCGCCTGCTCCCGGCAGGCTCCTGTTGAACCAGCCTGCCCGGTAGGGAACGCTATCGTACCCGTCGGGGTCTATAGCGCAATGTCTGAGCGATCGAAGACGACGAGCTCGGAAATCGTTGACCACCATCGATGGAATGCAAATGAAAACAAGAACCGTAATGTTAATCCTGACGGGACTGCTGACCGCTTCGTTGTTACAGCAAGCGTTTGCAGCAGCAAATGACACGAACCAGGCGTTGATCAAGCGAGGAGATTACCTGGTCAATTTTGGCGGCTGTAACGACTGCCACACGCCAAAGGTCATGACGCCGAACGGCCCGCAACCAGATAGGACCAGGCTTTTGTCGGGCTATCATGCCAACGGGAAACTTCCTCAAGTTCCGGCGGGGGTCATTGCGCCGGGGAAATGGGGCGCGGTCACGAACAGCGACCTGACAGCCTGGGCCGGCCCCTGGGGCGTCAGCTTCACCGCGAACCTGACGCCGGACGAGGCAACGGGGCTGGGTAACTGGACGGCGGATATGTTCATCAAGACGATGCGAACCGGCAAGCACCTGGGCGCGGGCCGGGGCATTCTGCCCCCGATGCCGTGGTTCTCGCTCAACGCATTGACGGATGACGACCTCAAGGCGGTCTTTGCCTATCTTCAGTCGATCAAGCCGATTTCAAACCAGGTGCCGCAACCGATACCGCCGCAAGGGCATTAGGCTTTGGCGGACAGGAGCTTCACATTCGCGACGGGGTTTCCTCGAAGTAAAGCCTTGTCATGAAGCACGCCGTGGTTATTGAACAAGCCCCGCGGCCGCGTAGCGAATCACCTGGGCCCACCGCCGGCTGACCACGCATGCCGCTGCCGCGAGACAAGGCCTGGTTTGCAGCCAAGAAGTACGGCTGGGGCTGGGGCTTGCCGAAAAATTGGGCGGGTTGGGCCGTTCTCATCGTGTATCTGTACATCATCCTCCTCGGGGCCATCTTCCTGGCGCCGGGTCAGCCCAATCTGTTTCTGGCTGTCTTGCTGTTGTCCACTATTGTCCTGGTTGCCATTTGCTACGCGAAAGGCGAAGCGCCGAAATGGCGTTGGGGAGGCTCAGATGAGGATTTCAGCTCAAGGCGCTAGGGAGCCTGGGACCCTATTCCCGCTGCAACATCCCCAGCACGGCCAGATCATCGTCCATTGTCTCTCCAGCCCAGCGGCAGGCGCCGGTAGCGGGGCCGATTGTGATCCCTGAGCGGCGGTTCTGCGTCATCAGGGCGAAGACGTTTCCGCGGAAACGCGTCTCGCCGGTCTCAGGCAGCTTGTGACCGTTCGAATCGGTGAAATATATGAGCCCGCCGGCGCCCGAGTGCACCCCGAAGCCGCCTTCGTGCACCAGCCGGTGGTGACGCCGGCACAGTAATACGAGGTTATCCAGCTTCGTCTCCCCGCCATCGGCCCAGTGCTCGATGTGGTGCGCGTCGACGAAATGTTGGCAGGTGCAGCCCGGAAAACGGCAGCCGCGGTCGCGGCGCTTGAGCGCGCGGCGGATTGCAGGCGGGATGCTGCGGCTCTTGCGGCCCACGCTCAACGTTTCGCCCGCTTCATCGCCCAGCCAGTGCACGACCCCGGCGTCGCAGGCCAGACGCCGTGACGTTTCCGCGGAAACGCCGGGGCCGTCTTCGATCTCGGATTCCGCGCCGCTGCCATCCGCTTTCAGCGTTTCCATGTCGGTGTGGACATTGACCACGAAGCGGCCGCCCGCTTCGCTGCCCGTACCCGAAGAATAGCCCTCGGCCATCCTGACCAGCGCATCGGCGCGGCGCTGGGCGATGGGTTCCGAACGGGGCTTGAGTTCATCGGTTGGCGTTTCCGCGGAAACGTCCTGCTGCTCCAGCGCGTCCTCGGCCATGATCGCATCCAGCACCTTCTTGAGAACGGCGCCCTGCTCCGGCGTGAAGCGCCCTTGCAGCACCAGGTAACCGTCGTCGTCGTAATGGCACTTGAGCTCACGCAGCGCGTGGCGCTCGTTGTCCCTTTCCAGCGCCTCGATGCGTTTGACCTTGCGGTACTGCCTGACCAACCGCTCGACGTGCGCGGCGGTGCCGTGGCGGGCGATCATCAAGAGATAATCTTCGTTGTCCTTTGTGGCGACCCGCGTCATGGCCCGCACTTTCGAATAACTGAGCTCGCCCAGGCGGAATTGCTCGGATATCTGCGGCAGTTCGGCCAGCGCGTGCGCGACCCGCACCTTCTCGCGGGCCGCGCCGAGGTTGATGCCGCATTTCCAGCAACCCGAATATCGCGCCGGTATCGCGGATATGGACGCAGTACAGGTGTAGCTGCACGCCGGGCTGGACCGAAACCCATAGCCAGCTACGGGTTGAGGGAAGCTCAAGTGCAGGTGCAGCTGAACAAGTCCAGGCCGGGATAGGTGGTGAGCCGGTTTGAAGCTGGGCTTTGAGGATATGCTACAGGTTGCACTGCTCTTTCAATTTTATGGATGCGTACCCGCAGGCTCACCGCCGACCGATGCAATATTCGGGTTAAGCCAGTGCGCGCAGGAAGCCATACCCGGCCCGGACCAGCCCTGCGCATCGTCGAATTCGCGGATCAGTTCAAGTAAACGAGACGTGGCTGCGTTCAGGTGGGCGGTGAGTTCAGTGATCTCGGTTTCGAGTTGCCGGCAGCGGGACTGGCTGCACGGAACAGGCGCTAAGCCGGTGTCCTGGGGGCGTGATACGGTGGCGTTTTCCATGGTGGTTGTCCGTTGAATTGTTACTGTATAAGCATACAGTATTTTAACGAAAAAATCAATATAACATGTTGTTTATAAGTAATAAATTGGCCCGATTTGAGGTGGCAAATATCCCAAATTCTGCAGTCGGAGTTAGCTTTTGCCAAGACGGCAGCGTATAAGACTGTAGGAAAAACCGGGGTGAGTGTGATCGGGAACTCGATCATTCCGTCACGCCGGCGCAGGGATACAACGGAGGTCCAACCACGATGAACATCGGAACGGCGACTGCCACGTTCCCGAAAAGGGTTCTTCTGCCATGCCTTGCCTTGTTCGTTCTTCTTTTCCTTCCCAAACCCGCCATTGGGCAAGAGCAACCTGTAAAAGAGAGTCAACCTCAGCCCAGGGTATTGTGGCATGGGGCGAGCGCGCTTTTTCCGATTCGGGTCCTGTTGCCGGCGGGCTTCGATTCCACGCAATCCTATCCGGCCGTCATCGCCCTCCACGGCTTTGGCGGCTCCGCCGACAAATTCGAGCGAATCGGCAGAGCGTTTGCCGCAGCCGGCTTCATCGCCGTCCTGCCTGAAGCGCCGTATTCTTTGCCGTACCCCTCCGATGATTTCGATCGTCACACGACCTGGGACCTGAGTACGTGGACCGAGGAGTACGGATTGGGGCCGCAGTTGACCGATGATCCGGCCATCCAGGCGCAAACGTCGAGTATGACCAGTCGTCAGTTTATCCGGAGTGTGATTACCCGAATTCAGAAGGAATACAGCACCGGTCCGCTCTACATGTTCGGGTTCTCCCTGGGTGGCATCTATGCCCTGGCAGGCGGGTTCTATAATCGGGACCAGATCGACGGGATCGTGGCATTCGGCGTCGACGGGTTGTCCCGCGAGTGGTTCACCTATGACGGGGGCAGACTGGAGGACGGCAAAAATGTGCCGGTACGCCTCGTGCAGGGCCGATCGGACCCGATGATACCGTTCTCACACGCCGAGCAGGCGAGGGATGCCTTGAAAGAGGCCGGTTACCAGGTGACGCTGGATGCGTTCGATGGCGGTCATGCTGTCCCGGACGATGCGCTGCAGCGGGCCATTGATTGGCTCAAGGACCTGGTGAAGTCACGGCGTCAGGGTAAGAGCACCTTTGAACCCCTGGGCGATTTGACCAGCCTCTGTTTTCTGACGCCGTACCTTATTCAGCCGCCGGTGGCAATCGGCGAACCCGCATGGCTCGTCCAGTCCCCCCAGGCGCCGTCGTATACCGCCACCTCCGTCTGGCCCAAGAGGTATGCCGCAAAAGCGGTCACCGGGCTCGAACCGCCGCCGCCACAATAAACCACGGTGGACATTTCGAGATCGATGCCAGCGTTCTCGAAGTGTTTCTTCATTGCAGGTGCCGCTATTAGTTCATGGCCGCTCTCCCCGACGAATTCCGAAAACGGCAGGTTGACCGCTCCCGGAATATGCCCTGGGTGTTTATCCTGTGCCGCCTCTCCCGAATAGCGTGCCGCCGCCCGCACGTCGACAACCTGCTCCCCTCCTGTTTGCACGTTGGCCAGCATCTGCGGGTAGGTCCGTACCAGGCGCTTGTTCAGGCCTGCCGGCGAGCGCGTAACCGGTTGTATTTCGGGTGCAGCCCGTTCTGCGGGACAGCCGGCCTCTTTCCATGCCGCGAGGCCACCGTCCAACAGTCGCACGTTATCGTGTCCGAACACCCGAAACATCCACCAAGCGCGGGCCGCTATGGAGTGAATGCCCTCGGCATCGTAGGCGACCACCAGGTCGTCGTCGCCAATACCGAGCGCACCCATGTGGGCGGTAAATTGCGTGGGCGTCGGGAGGTACAGCATGGTGTCGGTACTGTCCTCGCCGCTGCACGCGGCCCACTCCAGAAAAATGGCGCCTGGAATGTGTTCATTTCTGTATTCCTCGAAGGCGTCCCGGTTCTCAGTCGGGAGAAACCAGGAACAATCGAGAACTCTCACGCCTGGATTCGAGAGGTGGTTCGCCAACCAGGCGGCGTCGATCAGGCTCTCATTTTTCGCTGTCATCGGATTTACTCTCCTTCTCGTCATTCATGCGCCCGGATCGCCGGGTTAAGGGCTCGCCCCGGCATGGCAGGGCGGGACTCAGCTAAACATATTTCGCAAGGCCTTCTTATCCGGCTTGCCGAGCGCGGTTTCCGGCAGTTCGTCGATAAACCTGACCGTTTTGGGTGCGTAGATGGAACCCTTCCTGTCCTTGACCAGGGCTTTGACCTCGTCGGCATCGAGCGACTGGCCCGGACGCAGGACGATCACCGCGGTGACCGCTTCGCCCCACTTATCGTCGGGAACGCCGATCACGGAGACCGCCGATATGGCGGGGTGGGTGGAGAGTACGTCTTCGATCTCGCGGGGGAAGACGTTGAATCCACCGCTGATGATCAGATCCTTCTTGCGGTCGACAATGTAGAGAAATCCCTGTTCGTCCCGCCTGGCCATGTCTCCGGTATGTAACCACTCACCCTGCAGCACCTCCGCCGTTTCTTGCTCGCGGCGCCAATAACCATCCATGACCAGGGGCCCGCGGACACAGATTTCCCCAACTTCGCCTGCGTCAACTTCCGCGTTGTCATTGTCGAGGAGGCACACGCGATTCCCCACGGTGGGAACGCCGCAGGAACTCAGCCGCTGTGGCTGGATCTTGTCGTGATCGGCCTTTTTCAGGACGGTGATCGTATTGGGCGCCTCCGTCTGCCCATAGAGTTGCATGAATACCGGCCCGAGGGTATCCAGCGCTTCGCCGAGTCTGGTGGGGGAAATCGAGGCCGCGCCGTATATGATGGTTTCGAGGCTGCTGATGTCATAGTCCTTAAGTTTCGCAAAGTCCAGCAGGGCGTAAATCATGGTCGGCACCATGAAGGTCGTGGTGATCCGTTGCGCCTGGACCGTTTCGAGGAAACCCCGGGGCGAGTACCCGTCTGCCAGGTGAAAGGTCCCGCCCTGCAGAAGCACCGGCGGAACCATCACTCCCGTGGCGTGGGACACGGGGGTTACCGCTAGAAACCTCACCTCCGGCGGCCAATCCCAGTCCGCCAGTGCCATCTGCACGTTGGTGACCATGGACCGATGCGGCAGTACGACACCTTTGGGTTTGCCCGTGGTTCCCCCCGTGTAGGCGATCCAGGCAATATCCCGCGCGTCCGCCTCGATTTCCAGTGGCGTCGCCTCCAATGCGCAGAGCAATGACAGCAGGTCATCGCCCGACGCTTCATCCCCCAGGGTCAGCAGGTGCTGGAGACAAGGGACCCGCGCCCTGAAGGCCTCACTTCGCCCTTCGAACTTGACGGTGTCTACGACGACCACGGATATTTCGGCGTCGTTCAAAATGAAAACGTGATCGTCTACGGACCCGAGGGGATGCAGCGGCGTATAGCGCAAGCCCATGACGTTCGCTGCCAGCATTACGCAAATAGTCTCCGGGCGGTTGCCGGTAAGCTGCGCCACGCCGCTTCCGGGCTTCAATCCCAGCTGCTTGAATGCCTGGACCAGGCGACTGATTTTTTCGCCCAACGCACGATAGCTGAGATGCCCACCGCGCCACACGACCGCCGGCCGGTCGCCATAGCGACGAATTGCCGCCAATACCAACTCTCCCACGGTACTGCCCAGATACAGTTGCGATGCAGCGCGCAAATCCTGCCTCCTACTCAGCCGGTCCCGGCCAGTTTCCGGTCAGCCAGTTTGCGGCGTACCTCGGCGTGCGCCGACTCGCTGAAGGTGAACCCAGCCAGCGCCCAGGCCCCAATCAGGTACACCCCTAGCGGGAACAGGGCGAAGAAACACAACATCGTCATCTTCACCAGTGGGGTTTGATCCGCCTTGGGCACGAAATTGGCCCACTGCAGCAGTGCGCCGGCCAACAACACCGTCAACCCGCCAGCGGCCTTGACGACGAAATTCCAACAGGCGAAGTAGGTGCCCTCCTTGCGCTCCCCGGTATTGAGTTCGTCCAGGTCAATGATGTCACTTTGCACGGACGGGCTGAGGCTGCCGCCGCATCCCGCAGCGGCGCCGGTGGTCACCGCCATCAGGATCAATGGCCATACGTCTCCTTCCTGAAGAAAGATCATGCTGCCGTAAGCGAGCGCGCTTGCGATTAATGCGCCGACCCAGATTGGTTTCCGGCCGTAGGTCCGCGCGAGGCGCACCCACACGGGTACGCTGACAAGTGAACTCACCAGCCAGATCAGCAAGATCACCGGGCCGAAGCTTGGGCGCTTCAGCACATACTCGGTAATGTAGAGGGCCATCACGCCGGATACCGTCCTGCCGGTGTATTCGACAAAGGTGACGGCCAACAGTCGGCGGGCGTGTTCATTCTTGGCGACATCAAAAAATGCCCGTACGGGCCGTGCGCCGCCACGGCCCTGGAACTCTCGATGTTCGCTGAGCGAGAGCGAGGCGAATACCAACATCGCAATCATCGCGACTGCGGCAACGGCACTGATTTGGAGCGCCAGGTGGCGTGTCGCTTCGGGGCCACTGGCTTCCGAGCGGATCAGGTAGGTGATGGCTGCCAGTCCAACGATCCAACCGGTAATCTCGGCGCCGAATCGATACCCGAAAAGACGGCTGCGAGAATGGCTGTCGAAGACCAGTTCGGCACCCAATGAGAAATGCGGCACCACAAACAGCGTGATGGCGGTGAAAAAGGCGAACACGGAAACGAAAGACCAGGCAACCAGGGCGCCCGGTCCCAGGGCTGCCGGCGGTGCAAAGGTTGCAACGAAGGTTATTCCAATGGGTACTGCGCTATACAGCAGCCAGGAGCGACGACGACCCATAGGATGGCGGGTGATATCGCTCAGGTAGCCGGCCAGGGGGTCCGTCACCGCGTCCCATAGCCGCCCCAGGCCAAAAATGGCGCCGACGACCGCCGGGGCGAGAAGCAGCGTATCGGTGGAAAACTTCATGTAGTACATGGTGAAGAGCATGTACATGAAGGCGTAGCCGGTAACGGGTAGCGCATAGGTAAAAGTCGTGGCGCGTGAAATTTCCGCACCGCTGATTGCGGAAACTGAACCGGCTGTCTGCGCCATTATTCGCACCCTGTGTGCATGGCCTCCTCGTGTTGCGCGCTCCCTCTAACGAAGTACTTTACCGCGCGAAACACGGTGTTCTCCAGTACCGACAGTCATCATCGCTTCCACGCATTCGATGAGTGGAAGCGTTCGCAGCGACTGGATAACCGGGCCGTGCCAGACATTGATGGCGGGATCGGCGTCAAAGATTTCGACCGATCCCGTTCCGCGCCAGGCCTGCTTAAATGTATTGGGGCTGTGAAAGTAGGTTGCATAACTTAGCTCGGTATCGAGCCCGTCGGTCGTGGGCATGACTTTCCATCCGAGCACGTGAGCGTTTGCCGCCTGCACGTTGAGCTGTTGCAGAGCACTTTCGTTCATGACTCCACCCTGTTCGAATTTGATTTCGATAAGAGGTCGCCCCGCGTCCGACAGAAGGGCCCGCCAGCAGCCGTTCTTACAGTAAGGGTTGGAAATCTCTGCGTACATTTTTGGCACACCGAATATTTCCCGGCCCAGGATGACGGCCAGGGCGTCGTTTTCCCACAAGGCCGGCCAATAGGTGCCATCCGCGGTGTCGCTGGCGCCTTCGAAGCGCGCGTTTACGCTCATGCCCATCGCACACAACTCACCATTGGTTACCCAATCGAGATTATTGCTGAATCGGTACATGAAACTGACGGCCGGTTTTCCCAGGAAGGTCACGTTCTCCGGAAGCATTGACCGCAGGGCTTCCGGATCGGTCAGGTACGTGACCCGGATGATCCTGTTGTACGGAAAGTAAGCAGTACTGATTGGCTCACCTGACTGTAGCAGGTGCGGCATGATGTTGTTACGGGAGAATGTAGGTGTCATTGCTTGGTGATATCCGGTTGTTTTGGGTCGTTCTCGGCGCTCTCAGAGGATGAATTTCACCGGCGCGGTCATTTTCCGGCACCGAAGAAATAGCGAAACTCCAGCCCCCACCAGCGTGGTTTGCCCGGCGTGACGTTCGCGTATCCTCCGTAGTCCACGACTTCCAGCAGGTAAACGTCGTATTTCTCGTTCCAGACGTTTTTGACCAGGCCCGCAATTTCCACCTTGTCATTGCTCCAGGCCAGCCGGATGTTTCCGACCGAATACGAATCGGCGGTCAGGGCGGGATGGTTCTGAATCTCGAAGTAAGTCTTGTCCATGAACAGCACATCGCCCTGCAGCGACATCGTTCCGCTGAACGCCGGCCATTCATATCGTGCGAAGACGTTGACGGTATATTTTGGTGCGTTGGGTACCTCACGGTCACGGGTCACGTAAGGCGGGCCGCCGAAGGCTCCGGTGCCCAGAGTGATATCCTTTACATTTCCGTTCAGTAAGCTGGCCGCAACACCCAATTGCAGACGGTCCGTCGGGTTGATGTAGGCTTCCAGGTCGAGCCCGTGGATCTCTGCATCGGCGTTTGTCAGCAGTACCGTCGCTCCCTGCACGAATGTGGCTTGATAGTCGTTGTAGTCGTAGTAGAATGCAGCGGCGTTCAATTGGGCACGTCCGTCCCACAGTGTTTGCTTGAAGCCAACCTCGTAGGCCATCAGTTCTTCCTCCTTGACCTTCATGTCTTCCGGGGGCAAAGAGGAGAACGGTGTATTGAAGACGCCGGGTTTGATGCCGCGGCGGGCACTTAGGTAGGTCAACGTCTTGTCGCTCGGACGCCAATTGATCTGCACCGTCCCGGAGGTATAGTTCTTGTCAATCTTGGCATCGTCCCCGTAGAGCGCCTTGTTGAATGTGAAAACGGGGCCCAGCCAGTATGCTGCAACGTAATTGCTGCGTGACTGATCGAAGCTGAAATCGACCTTCTCGTGCTCGAGCCTCAGCCCGGCAATCGCAGTCAGTTCATCGGTTAACTGATATTCGACCTGGCCGTAGGCAGCCAGAGACGATTTGGATTGTTTGGTGTAGCTATTCGAACTCCAGGGCATCGTCGCGTATGGGCCGTAGTAGGCGCCCAGCAGCGGCAAGATCCCGGACGGGAAATAAAGGGGGCTGTTGTTCTTCACGTCGAAGTCAAAATAAAACCCGCCGACGGTCCAGAGCAACTTACCGCTACCGCCGGTCAAACGAAGCTCCTGAACGAACTCGGACGTCCTTGGAAATTGGCCGACGCGCAGATAATCAGTCGGTGTCGCGTCGTTGCTGTCGAGATAGTCCTTATTCGCATCCAGGTACCCGGTCACGCTGGTTAGCGTCGATTGACCGATGTCCCACGTCACAATCGCGGACAACAGCGTGCGGTCCACTTTGTTCTTGCCGGACTGTCCCCAGGTCGCGGTGAAAAATTTGCCATCCGTATCCCTAAAACCGGTGAAATCGTTGCCGGGGCCGCTAAAATGGGCGTCGATATTCGCCGGCAGGTCTCTGATCAGCCCGTCAGCCGGGTCCCGATAGATGTTTCGCCCAAGGTAGACAATACCGCCGGGATTTTTCAGTCCGGCGAATTCCGCTTTCAGCAAGATATCCAGCCTATCGGACGGCTTGATCAAGGCCTGGGCCCTGACCGCATAACGCTCCTCACCGTAGCGATGCCCACCGAGCGTGTTTTTCAACCAGCCATCGTACTTATTCCAGTAGCCCGACAGGCGCACGGAGACATCGTCACTGACCGGACCTCCGGCAGCGGCCTCGGCGTGATATTCATTGTACGAACCCAGTCCGAAATAGGCGTAGCCTTCGAAGTCATTAGTGGGCCGCTTCGATATGAGATGAACCAGGCCACCGGTTGCGCTGCGCCCGAACAACGTTCCCTGCGGCCCGCGCAGCACTTCGATACGATCCAGGTCGAACGCTCCCACGATCGATCCCACCAACGGTGCCAGGTAGACTTCATCCTGGTAAACGGCGACGGCCGCCTCCTGTGCTTCGGAGTAGTTGTTCAGACCGACTCCCCGAAGCGTGTAATTGATTTTGCCGCTGTACCCCGCGCTCGCCACCATGTTGAGTCCCGGCGTAAAGGCGGCAACGTCATAGCTGTCGCGGATGCCCAAGGCGTCGATCGACTCGGCAGTGAAAGCGGTCACGGAAATCCCGACATCGTTGAGGTTCTGCTCACGCTTTTGAGCGGTCACAGTGATTTCCTCGAGCACCTCGGCTTGAACGGCAAGCGGCAAGCAAGCGGCAGTTAACAGCAAGCCCAGCCAAATGCCGGGAATACGTGTGTTCATCGGGTCATGCATAAGTGCCTCCAGAAGGGTCGAACGCGACATTGGCGCTGCCTCTTGACATGGTTTGGGCGGATTCTCCACCTCATCATGGTCAGTTTTGGGTAACTATAGCACACATTTGTAGGATAGAAAATGTTAGTATTGTATATATCTTAAAATATGGAATTTTGTCAGAAATATAACCATATAAAATATATATAATACAATATAGTATAAGATATAATGGTAGACATGTTACAAGTATATATGCAGACGATTTGTTGCCATTGAGACCATGTCCAGAAATCGGAAAAGCAACCGTATATTAGGTCACTCTATATAATTAATAGCCGATTTATCAGTCGGTTAAGGTAGCACTGACGAGAAATACAACTTAATCTGGTTAGGCTTATTCAATCGTGATCTAGCTGGATTTCAACAGAAATAACATTCTTGGAAAGTCATAACATGTTAAAAGAATGGCTTTGCCAATAAACCGTCCGGGACCAAGCGTGCCGACCAGATTAGGGAGAGCCTTGCAACGTTTGCGTTTGGCTTATGTTCCAATGAGCACTTTTGGGCTGCCGCGGCGTTGCCCGGACCAGGGGGCCATCAGCAAAGGGGGCAAGCCCCAGCCCTAGGCCTGTTTCTTTTTAGCGGGGAAGTTTCCAGTCAGGATAAATCCCTTGGATCCTTCCTGCATCGTCAAAACGCTGGGGTTTGCGAGAATGGTGTCCATAAAGGACTTCTGTCGGTTCTTGATCTGTTCATAGGCCAGCTGTTCCGATGCTTCGGCGTCGCCCGACAACAACATCAGCAATAAGTCACGGTGCTCGGCGCGGGCTCGCTCGAAGATCGACAGGGACATGATGATAATTGCAACAGACGGGTCATTTCGTCCAGCAGGACAGAAATGGCCGCCAGCAGGCGGCGGTTTCCCGCGGCCTCGACTATCGTCATGTAGAAGGTGCGATTGGCCTTGAGGAATTCGACATGACTGGCGTGATCATCGCGCCTGTACTCCACCTCCAACGTAGGGAGTATCTGTGCGATGTGTTCGTCGGTCAGGTGACCCGCAGCCAGACGCGCCGCTTTGGGCTCCAGGATCAGTCTCAAGCTGAATATGTCCTGGACGTCCTGGTACGTGATGGGCACGACCAGGTAGCCCTTTCGCGCCTGCGCATCAATCAGCCCTTCATGACCCAACCGCGTCAAGGCGCTGCGGACCGGGGCCTTGCTCATCTTGAAGCGTTCGAGTAGCTGTATCTCCGTATGGCAAGTGCCGGGGGCCAACTCGCAGAAGATGATCGCTTTTCGAATGGTCTGGTAGGCCAGATCATTGAGGGAAACGTGCTCCAGCGACGACGCCTTTTCGAGTCTGTTACCTGTTTCAGGTCTGGTTCTGGACTTCTTTGTTTTCTTTGGCATTTGCGAATCCCTTGGTGTGACCATGGCAAGGCCGTGGCAGCGCTGTCTTCCGGTGACATAGCATACCGAATTCCTGCACTGATCGTATCACCCGGTTGCTCCGAACCGCGCTCGCATGGCGGTCTCCATTTCGGCAAGTATCCTGGCCGCTGCCGGTTCATCCGCGATCGCCATCTTATAATGCTGCAGCCCGTCATGGCCGTCGAGGGGATTGGGAACCTGCAGTAAACCTGCGACGGCGTGAAACGATGAATAGTGTTGGTACCAGCATGCAATCCGCCAGTGTGAGGGAATCTCCCGCGGCAAACCGGGATCGTTCCGACATGAGCCGGCGCAGCCTGCCAAGGCCGATCCCGACGCGTTGCAGTGATTGCTCGACAGCGGTCATATCGCGGGTACGGGTGTTGATGTACTGCAGCATGTCCAGACTAGGCAGCAATATGCGTTGATCTGACAATTGGGCGATCGAGCGAGTCCGCGCCCGGTCCATCGGCCGGACCGGAAGCAGCGGCGGATCGGCGAAAACTTCTTCCAGGTATTCGCAGATGGCGGCCGAGTCCGGTATGAACCGCTTTCCTACAACCAGGGTGGGTGTCGTTCCCAGAGGATTGATCCTGAAATACTCCGCCGGATCGGCCAAAGCGCCCACATCGATAATCTCGACCTCGATACTTGGCGTAGAGCTGCATTCGGCAACGCGAACTGTAGGGGCAAACGTTCGTGCCGTACAGCTTCACTTGGGACTATTACTTCCATACCTGCTCGGCCAGGCCAACGAAGTTGCTGCCGAGAATGCCGCGTACGTCCGACTCCGCATATCCCATACGAAGCATGCCTCCGTTAACTCGGGCAATTGCTCGGGCTGCAGAAAGTGCCAGGGCGGTTCCGGATAACCTTGGCAAAGGCGAACTTGTATTTGTAATAGAAAGCGTAATCCGAATCTTCGAGATACATAAAGTCGGAACGAGGCCGACGTGTTCAGGTCCCACCATCTGCACCATGTAGTCGACGTGCCGAAGGACGGACTTAACCAGGGTATCGGGTGTTTCGTCCGGACCCAGAAACATGCCGACGCCATTGAGACAAATCAGGCCGCCGGTACCTGCACACGCCTTGATCTGGTCATCTCTGATGTTCCGATCATGATCGTAAAGCGCTTTGGCGTTAGAGTGAGAGAATATTGTCGGAGCGCTGGATATTTCCATCGCCTCCATTGAACTGCGATAGCTCGTGTGAGTGACGTCGACGATCATCCCCACGCGATTCATCTCTTCGACCACGAGCCTGCCGAACGGCTCAGGCCGCAGTCGGTTGCTTCATGGCAACGTCGCCGACAAAATTTTTCAGGTTGTAGACCATCAGCGCATGGCGAATTCCAGTTTGTAAAAGGCTTCGATGACCTCGAGACTGAGTTCAAACGGGTTCGTACCTGGAAGTGCAGTGCCACGCCAACTTTCCCGCCGCCTTGGCTTTTTTTTTTTTTTTTTTTTTTTTTTTTTTTTTTTTTTTTTTTTTTTTTTTTTTTTTTTTTTTTTTTTTTTTTTTTTTTTTTTTTTTTTTTTTTTTTTTTTTTTTTTTTTTTTTTTTTTTTTTTTTTTTTTTTTTTTTTTTTTTTTTTTTTTGGGGGGGGGGGGGGGGGGGGGGAATGTAAACGTTCTCTCACGGGAACAGAATGTCGCAAACGAGCGCATCGGAGTGCACTTATCGATCCGGTCAGTCACTTTTGATGGTTCCACGGCTTAAGTGTTATATATTTTTGGTCTGAATGGCCGGTAAGGTAGCAAACCTAGTATATTACGCAATGAACATTTTATAGCTCTACAAATTACTTTAATAGATACAGTCTCAGTGTATTTGCGTACACGACCTATTCACTGGTATTAGTTGATATAATTAAATAACTATCTGATATACAAAATTATTACACGACAACTCAGTAAGATTTTCATACCTAGATAGCGCATTGCAATTAGACATTTCAGTAGGATATACTGGTAGTCAAAGAAGTCAATGCGCTGTTGTTAGTGCATGAATTAAGATTTAAAATGTTGATTTTAATTGATTTATTGATTATCTCAAATAAAGGCTCAACCTAAATCTGAAGCTGTAAATACGAATGAAATGTCAATAAAACGGACATGCTTTCAAGAGCCGCTCAGCGTTCCACGGCAGGAATGCATCACTGGCATATATGAGTTGGCGAAATAGAGCAACAGAGAAGGAAGTTGACGTGACAGATACACACGTATTGAACAAACGATTGACGATCAAGAACGTCACGATAAGGAACGGATCATGAGTACGCGCACTCCTCGGGGTTCGTAAGTGACGGGATGCGCAGGAACAATACGGGCTCTATCAGGAGGAAAAGGCGAAAGGGGGCATAGGGATGACTATGGTGGCCGGCACCTCTTCGGTGACGCTAGACTCCTCGGTAAGGAAGCCTGCCACGTCGATATCAGCACTGACGCGGTTATTCAGTACTTCCAGCAACTCGCGGACGCGATTCGCCAACATGGCGCGGCGGTAATGGCGCAAATAGGCCACATGGGGAGACGCGCGATAGGGATAGGGACAATTGGCTGCCATCATTTCAGCGTCTGCTATCAGGGAACACACGAACCACTCTTTTCGCAAGGAAATGGAAGACTGGGATATCAGGCGAGTAGTGAAAGGCTTCGGCGCAGGAGTCACTGCGTTGCAAGAAAGGCAAGATGCAGGGAGTGGAGGTGGGCGGTGCCTACATGCACCTGATTGAGCAGTTTCTGTCGCCTTTGTGCAATGTCCGCACGGACGAGTATGGTGGCAGCCTGGAGAACCGGATGCGGTTTGTCATCGAAATGCTGGAAGAGATTCGAACCCAAGTCGGCGACGACTATGTTGTCGGGTTACGCATGTCTGGCGATGAAATGCGCAAGGGTGGCATGCCCAAGAGGAAGGCGTGTAGATCGCAGAACTGTAGTAGAACGGGGTCTGGTTGATTATCTCAGCGTGAGTGAGGGAGAATATCAGGACCACATATCGCACCCAGTGACCCTGCCCGGCATGTCCGATCCTGTTGCGCCGTTTCTTTACCTGGCGAGTCTTATCAAAGCGGAAGTCGACATTCCCATATTTCATGCTCAGCGCATCACCGATCTGCAGACGGCGGCCAGGGCGCTGGCGGAGGGTCATGTAGACATGGTGGCCATGACGCGCCCGCATATGACGGATCCGCATATTTTCAAGAAATATCTGGAAGGCAGAGAAGAAGATATTCGGCCCTGTATCGGCGCTAACTATTGCATCGACCGATTCTACATTCGCGGGCAGGCACGCTGCATACACAATACGGCCATGGGCCACGAGAGAAGAAATAACACAAACGTTCGAAAAGACTTCGAAACCGAAGTCCGTAATCATTGTCGGCGGCGGTCCGGGCGGACTCGAGGCCGCTCGCGTCTGCGCGGCGCGTGGCCACCGGGTCACGCTCCTGGAAAAGGAGTCACGTCTTGGTGGCCAGATACGCATCGCGGCCAAAGCACCCCGCCACGAAGCCCTGGGCAACATTGCCGATTGGTTGGAATTGCAAGTTAAAAAGCTCGGTGTCGACATCCGGCTGTCCGTGGAAGCGAGCGCCGACAGCGTTCGTGCCGAGAATCCGGACATCGTGGTCATTGCCACCGGCAGATTGCCAAATGACGCGCGTGTCGAAGGCGCCGGTCATGCCGTATCGACTTGGGACATTCTCGGCGGCGAAGCCGCAACTGGCAAACAAGTGCTTCTCTATGATGACAATGGAGAGCATCAAGCTCCCATGTGCGCCGAGTTTATGGCCACCAGGGGCTGCAGGATAGAATTCCTGACGCACGACCGTGCCATGGGGCAGGATATTGGACTGACGGAAGCGGCACTGTACCGCAAGCACCTGTATCAATTGGGCGTTCTGTTTACACCCGATCAAAAACTAATTGAAATCTACCCGAAGAAGGGCGGCTGGTGGCCGTGCTGCAGAATGCGTACACGGATGACGAGGAAGAACGCGTCGTTGACCAGGTCGTCATCGAGAACGGGACCCTTCCGGTCGCGGGCCTATATTTCGATCTCAAGGAGCAGTCGAGTAACCTAGGCGAGATCGACCAGCAGGCCCTGATCGATGGTATGCCACAAGCCGTGGTCAATAACCCCGACGGTTGCTTCCAGTTGTTTCGCATCGGCGATGCAGTCACATCCCGAAACATTCACGGCACGCTCTACGAGGCGATTCGGCTGTGCAAGCATTTCTGATGCACGGGGAAGCGGCTGGCATCACCTTGCTCGCGGCCGTGCTGCTGGCTCTCGCGGGGTTCGTGTGGCGCGCCCGGCGTTGGTTTCGTGGTAGAGAATCCACCGTGCGGGTTTTGCGCGGCCTCTCGACGCTGCCCAGACGATACCTGGTCGACCTCCACAATGTGGTAGTGCGCGATACGCGCGCCACGAAAATGCACATGTGCGCCGCAGGGGGCTTCCTGGCCACGACCGCACTTTCTATTGTCGTGTTTGTTGCAGGGTTAAAGAAATCCGCGCTCGCCATGTTGCTCCTGCTTTCCTGCACGGTTTTGGTTGTGGGCGCGATAATGGCCGCCGCTCGCCGCTTTCCCGTTCGCGAGGCGCGGTTGTCTGGCGGCGCCTATACACTGGTACCGTTCGCACTGGCTACGTACGGCCTTTTTTACGGACTTGCGGCGCTCCAGGTTTTGGGATTCGCGCCGCCTCCGCAGTGGACGGAACCGGCCTGGGCCGCTGTTCTGGCACTCGGGGTGCTCGCCACCCTGTTTCTCGTCCGGGCATGGCGCTGGGACCGATGAGGCACGCCTTTGCCGGTGCACTTCACCTCGCCTTTCATCCGCGGCCCGAGCGCTTTGAAGAAAATGGCATTGCCTCGCACCTGCGCCCCATTGACCTCGATGAAGGCAAACCAGGGGCGGAAACAACGGCTGATTTTACCTGGAAGCAATTGCTTTCTTTTGACGCTTGTGTGCAATGCGGCCGGTGCGAAGCGGTTTGTCCAGCTCACGCCGCAGGCGCACCCCTAAATCCAAAGAAGCTTATATTTGACCTCTGGGCTGCCAGTTCGGGTCCGGGCCACAGCCAGGGTTACGCGGGTCAGGCGTTCGAGCGGGCAGCGGCCGGAAACACGCGCACCTCGACTCATGATTCGGTCATCGGATCACTCGTCCAGAACGAAACACTGTGGGCGTGCACCACCTGCCGTGCCTGTGTGCACGAATGTCCGATGATGATCGAACACGTAGACGCCGTGATCGACTTGCGACGTTTCCAGACGCTGGAGCGCGGGGCGACACCCGGAAAAGGGCCTGAAGCTCTCGAAACGCTGGCATTGACCGATACGCTCTGTGGAAAGCCGTTGGCATCGCGGATGGACTGGGCCGCCGACCTGGATCTCGCGCTGGCGTGTGAACGCGGAGAATTCGATGTTCTGCTGTGGCTTGGCGAAGGGGCTTTTGAGTTGCGAAGCCAGCGAACGCTGCGTGCTCTGGTCAAGATATTGCGTGCCGCTGACGTCGACTTTGCCGTGCTCGGAGAAGAAGAACTCGACTGCGGCGACACTGCAAGGCGACTCGGAGACGAAGCGGTGTTTCAGGACCTGGCGAGGCGCAATATCGGCAACCTGGCCAGGTACGGGTTTTCCCGGATTGTGACTCCCGATCCACATGCGTTTCATTGCCTCAAGAACGAATACCCGGCACTTGGGGGCCGATACGATGTGGTGCATCACACCAGTCTGCTGGCGTCGCTGATCGATCAGGGAAGAATCCCTCTGGCCCCAGTAGACATCGGCCCGCTGACGTACCACGACGCTTGCTATCTCGGTCGCTACAACGGCGAAATCGAAGTGCCGCGCAAGATACTCGAGGCATTGGGTATTGACCTTCGCGAAATGCACCTTTCACGTATGCAGTCTTTCTGCTGTGGCGGCGGCGGCGGAGCCGCAATTACCGACGTCCCCTCGCGGCAGCGAATTCCGGATCTGCGGATGTCGCAAGCGAAGGAGACCGGGGCAACGGCGGTGGCAGTGGCATGCCCCAACTGTGCCGTTATGCTCGAAGGCGTGACCGGGGACAGGCTTGATGTGACCGACCTGGCGGAATTGGTAGCGGCCTCGGTGGAAGCCGCGTTCGCCTCCGGAGAGACCGAGTGACCTCACATTCCAATATCGGTGGCTCGGGTCGTCCCAGGCGCGACCCCTGGGTGCGTCAGATCGCTCAATTCCGGGCACCGTCAGGAAGGTGGCGGTACGACCCGTTACGAACGCCGGACACGTCCGATGACGGAGATTTGGCTCATCCCAAGCTCAACGAGTCGCCCCTACGTATCGTCGAGGATCCGGATTTTTACGTAGCGGTGATGCTGGAAGGGACTCGCGATACCCTGACGCAAACGGAGCGTGAATTGTTGGGTGCCGGCCGGATGCTGGCCGACGCAGGGAAAGGAGCCGTGATTGCGATATGCCAATCGGGCTCGACCGACGCCAGCGAAGCCGGGGCCGATCGCGTCATGAATCTTCCTGCCGGAGGGGAAGGCATTTTCCTGCCAGCCCGACAGGCGGCGTTGCTAATACAAGTGGTGTGCGATCATCCCGTCAGGCATGTCCTGCTGCCTGATACCAGCGACGGGCGCGATATTTGTTTGCGGGCGGCCGCAGCGCTAGATGAATTTCCGGCCATCGGTGTGCATAAACTGTCCGTAACGGACTGCGTTCGCCAAGCCTTCGGCGGCACGAGGGATATTTGGCAAGCATTGCCGCGGTTTATCACCATCGGGCCGGGCGTCGGCGAACCCGTGCAGGGTGTCAGGTTCGAGGCGCGCGAGATGCCGGTCGAACCGCCGGCGGATGAGACAGGCATCGAATGCCTGAGCATCGCCAATCAGCGGGCAGATGAGATTCCGCTGGAAGAAGCAGCGTTTATTCTGAGTGCCGGCAATGGCGTCAGTGACTGGGATTCGTATCGCACTGTTTGCCGGAAGCTGAACGCAACGCCGGCCGCGAGCCGGGTTGTCTGCGATGCGGGATTCATGGCGCGGGATCGCCAGGTCGGGGCCTCTGGCTCTCTGACCAAGGCTGATTGTTACGTGGCCCTGGGGATTTCCGGAGCGATCCAGCACCTGCAAGGCATTGAGGATTGTGCGCGTGTCGTTGCCGTCAATACCGATCCATTCGCCCCCATCGTCAGGCGAGCCGACCTGTCAATCATCGGCGATGCAAACCGGATATTGGCCGAAATGCTTACGCTTATGGAGCCGGCGCCGTGAATTTCCGGGTTGCCGTTCTTGTCAGTGCCGGCCGACATCCCGTCACGGGCCGCCCCAGGCGATCGCCATTGGATGCCCGGGCACTCGAGTTAGCGCTCGGATTGCCGGGCGCCCGGCTTGAAGTCTTCCATGCGGGTGATCCACTCGACGGGGCCCTGCGATGCTACCTCGGCATGGGACTGGAAAGGATTTGTGTCCTCGCCCTGGCTGACCAATCCAATCCGTACCCGGCGTTGGCGCGAGCCCTGGCCGAACGGAACTTCGACCTGGTGCTGACAGGAACCAACAACATCGACGGGGTCGGGACTGGATTTGTTCCATATTCGCTGGCGCGAGATCTTGGATTCCCGGTCATCGGGTCTGCTTGCCAATTGTCGCTTCACCGTGACCGCGTGGAAGTCGTCCAGTCCATGCCAAAAGGGAAGAGACGTATCGCAGCAGCTCGTTTACCGGCGGTCGTCACGGTTGGGAATTCCGGGCCAAAGCCACGCCAGAGTGCCTATGGGCCGGCGCGTCGCGGCATCGTCGAGGAAATCCCCGGACACCATACCCGCGCCGCATCCGCGCCGCCCTGGACTGTAAAGCCCGCAAAGGCCGTACCACCGCGGTTGCAGCCATTTGCGCGCGGGGCCAGCGCCAGTGAGCGTCTGGCCGCGATCATGGAATCCCGGCACAAATCGGGCGCGGTGTTAACGGGCCTTTCACCAAAGGCCGGGGCAGAAACCTTGCTGGATTATCTCGCAAGTGAAAATGTCCTCACCGACGCACCACGGCCTGACAATCAAGGAGAAAACGAGTGAACATTGAACGACATGAACCCACCGCCCACTATGCGCAAGCCGTCACTCATGGCAGCACTGTTAATTTGTCCGGACAAATCGCCGACGACTGGGACCTGGACATCGCTGGCCAGGCCAGGCAGGTATTTTCAAAAATCGACACCCTGTTGGCGACGGCCGGAAGCGACAAGTCGCGGATACTTTCGATGACTTGCTGGATCAGCGATTTCAGCGACTATGCCGCCTTCAACGATGCCTACGACGCCTGGGTGGAGGCAGACAACTTGCCGGCCCGTGCAACGGTCAAGGCTGAGTTATTGGACCCAAGGCTCCGGATCGAGATCATGGTAACTGCTGCAAAGGACGGCGCGTGAGAAAACACCCGGCGTCAGGAGGATAAACGTCCATGCCAACCACATCCCGTGGGCTTGACCACATTGTCGTAACCGTGCGTGACATGGACGAGGCAACCCGGAACTATCAGCGCATGGGATTCCTGACCACGCCCAGGATGTTCCACCCTTTCGGCACCGCCAACCACCTGATGATGTTCAAAACCAATTTTCTGGAAATCATCGGGGTCGTAAGTCCGGCTGATGTCCGTGGCATAGGCACCATCATTCAAAAACTGTCGGAACAGCGCGAAGGGGTTTCTCATTTTGCGCTGCAAACGCAAGATGCGCAGGCCGATCGACTCGAATTCGAGTCAAAAGGGTTACGGCCCTCCGAAGTATCGCACTTCAAGCGCAGCGTGAAACTGCCTGACGGCAGGCGCTTGGACGCCGAAGTCAGTGTCTGTGTGTTCGACCAGTCGGATTCGCCCCGAGTAATGATGTTCGTGTCTCAGCAACACGTCGCCGAGGCCGTATGGGTACCTGAATGGCAAATACATCCAAACGGTGCCGAGGATGTGAAATCCGTTTATATCGTTTCGCAAAACCCAGCCGCGGAATTCGGGGATCGCTTTATCAAGTTATTCGGCAAAGCGTCTATCCAACGCGGTAAAGAATCGCTCATTGCCCGACTGCCAAACGGCGAAATCGTCGTGCTAACTCCGGGTCAGTTCCTTCGGTGCTTTGAAGGTGCCGATCTCACTGTCGAAAGCATTCTGCCCTATATTGCAGCTATTTCTGTGCGCGTTCGCGATGTCGGGTTGGTAGAATGCCTGACAGGCAAAAACGGCCTGACCGGGATCAGGCTTGATTGCGGCAGCCTGCTTGTAAAACCGGAAATGGCAAATGGCGTGGCTGTCCAGTTCATAAGCTGACTTTTTCGAAACCAGAAATCGACTTATGAGGTCAGAGTAAAGGGATAGGGGAAAGCGTAATATCTTGCCTGGCGACGGTAGCTGAATCTTGACCCAATTCGACTACATCGTGGTGCTCGTCTTGGTGATCGTAGTCAGGTCGGCCGTCGCCGCGCGGTCGTCGAGCACCCGAGTGCACGCAACGTGGGGCATTCTTTTCTTCTTGATCATGTCCGCGTTCGAGTACGCCAACTTCCACGTTCTCAGAGCCAATTAGATTTCTCCCGGGGCGGCATAATGGGGCCAGCGGGAAACGCTTGTTCAGTCCGGGCCCCGATCGGAACGCTGCTGCCGTGAGCCCGTCGATTTGTCATCGAGCGCGGGCCGGCGTATAAAAAGTCCATGCAGAAGACGGGCTTGCTTGTCATTTTCGCAGTGCTCGCCGCAGGCGTTCTCCTGCTTGTTGGCTCATGCGCCGGCACTTCACCGGATGTCGCGCAGCCGTTCAAGCGGTACGCCGAGGCCAGTGCATCCCACGATCTGGAGACCCTTGCCGCGCTGACCGCCGATAACATCGTCTGGCAGCTCGGGCCCTACAGGCTCGAGGGCAGGGAAGCCGCTCTCGGGCCCAATGCATACGACAAAGGGTTGGAGAACACGTTGATATTCCAGGACGTCAGGATCGAAGGCAGCGTCGTCGAGGCCGAGCTTGTCGAAAGGAACGAGATGCTCCGGGCGATCGGAATGCCAGAGCTTCGCCGCTACGTTCGTTACACGTTCGAAAACGGCCTCGTCGTTCGCAAGGAACCCGGCGCGAAGGAACCTCCCGCCGAATTCTCCATGGCGGAATTGAATCGGCGAATGACTCCGTTCCGGGCCTGGATTCGCAAGACGTATCCGCAGGCGATTTCCACGCTGGTGGACGCGGACAGGGCGTTCAAATTCAGCCAGGAAAACGGCGCGCTCATGCTGCGGCTGACGCGCAAATGGGTCGCCGCCGGCACACCGGGCCGCGTGGCAACGCCATGAAGCCGGCGCCCG
The DNA here is from genome assembly GCA_963774415.1 of uncultured Gammaproteobacteria bacterium. Lineage (GTDB taxonomy): Bacteria > Pseudomonadota > Gammaproteobacteria > Xanthomonadales > SZUA-36 > SZUA-36. The sequence continues at coordinate 263,992 of CAVZEU010000003.1, forward strand.
TCTTTCCGGGAACGACGTTCTGCACACTAAACGGAGGCGATCGATGAACACCATCAAACGACGAAGCGCATTGTTTATTCTGGGTATCGTTGTCATAGCCTTGCCGGGCGTGGCGACGGCGCAGACTGCGGCGGATACAGCCGCACTTCACAAGCGGGTGGAGGCGTACCAGAGTGCGTGGAACACGCACGATCCGGCGGCCGTCGCGGCATTCTTCAGCGCGGACGCGGATTTCGTGATGGGCGCCTGGCCGCCGGCGCGGGGACGGCTGGCGATTCAAAAACAGTGGCGCAGTTACTTTGCACACCAGGAACCGGGCCGCCGTCTGACATTGAAAGTGGACCCGGTGAGATTCGTCACCGCCGATATCGCGGTCCTGAACGTCGCGACGACGACCGGGGGCCGGGATCGCACGGGACAGGAACTGCCGGCAAGAAAATTCCGCGGAACCTGGGTGTTGTGCCGCCGGAACGGCAGTTGGCTCATCTCGGCCATGCTCGGGCTGCCGACCGAGGAAGACCGCGTCGAGTTGAAACCATCGCTCGAGGCCGCACAGTCCCTGCGGCCGCATCTGCGCGCGTTCGTGGCCGCGTACGAGGATACATTCAATCAGCACGACCCCGATGCCCTCAGCGCGTTCTATCGGGACGACGCGGATATCATCGTTCGTAACGGCCCGGTCATCCATGGCGCCGAGGCGGTCCGGCAATGGTGGCGGGATTATTTCAGTCAGCCGAGGCGCTACCGCGCGCTCCTGATCATCAACGAGATCAAGATGATGTCCGACGATGCCGCGTTCCTCGACATCACCGCAACGGGCGCAATGGCCGGGGCGGGCGACCAGTTGCAGCCCGTCCGGCGGGCGCGGGCGAGGTGGATTGTCGCTCGCGAGGACGGCGACTGGCGCATCGCGGCCCTGCGCGTGTTACCGAGCGAGGATGACCGCATTATCAGGGAACACGAACAAGGCCGTTAAGATGGATCTATGGGGTCAGAGCAAAGGGACAGGGTGAATTCACGCGTGAAGCATGCAGTCTCCGGCAAGAGGCTGGGGTGATTTCGGGCCGCGGTGAACGACTCCACGGTTCAGCACGGCAGTTTCCGGGATTACGGTTGAGTCGGACCAGTGCCGGAAATCCCCGATTCCGTCCTTTTACTCAGACCCCAAACTTCCAAACTTCCGGGCATCTTCTCTTTACGCGCTATAATTGTTTTGGAATGTTCGTCATTTCATACACTTGTCAGATTAATTAAACCGACCAATTTGGGGAGACCGCAATGAGCGATATAGAACCGGGTGGTAATCAAAGCCGCACGCCGGAGGCGCCGGAAACCGCGCAACCGGCGGCACCTATACGGGATAAGGAAACCAATCAGTGGGCGATGTTCATCCACTTCTCCATCCTGGCCGGGTGGGTCGTGCCCATCGCGGGCCTGGTGGTTCCCATCCTGCTTTGGCAGCTGAAAAAGGACGAGTTGCCCGGCATCGTGCCGCACGCACATGTCGTTCTCAACTGGATATTGACGTCGCTGGTTTATGCTGTGATCTGTCTTATTCTCACGTTCATATTCATCGGTGTTCTGGGGTTTATTGCGCTGGGCATCGCGACCGTCATCTTTTCCGTCATTGGCGGCATCAAGGCCAATGAAGGAGAAGTCTGGGAATACCCCGGGACCTTTATCAAGGTATTTTGAGTAAACGCTGGAAGTGCCGCAGAGAAAACGGTCAAAATAAAAGACCGGGACTACCCATCCGGGGGCCGACGGGCGGTGGGAGCGGCGCGCGGCTTTCCGCTCGCCATTCCCGCTGGCGTGTTAGTCATGCCGGCTCGGCGTCGGCATGGGGCGTCAATACGTTGTAAGGAATCATTGGGATAAGAGCAAAGGGACAGGGTAAAGGGCAGAGTATGACCCGATAGCTTTCTGCTAAGATCTTGCTACCCGCGTCGTTGTGACGCGTGTGCGACACAGCCAATCGGTTGGGAGGAATGGGACATGTTTACGAATGCAACACGGCTATTGTGCGTGGTGGCGGGACTCGCCATCTTCGGTATCGGCGTGGCGTCGGCCGGTTCGCCGGATGACATGGCGGCGCTCCAGGCCGTCGATCAAACCTGGTTGAAGGCCAATAACGCGGGCGATGCCGATACCATGGCGAGTCTCTATAGCGAGCAAGCCGTGTTGATGCCGCCGGGCGTACCGGCCGTGAGTGGACGTGAGGCGATTCGCGCATTCCTCGCGGATTTCAGCGCGGAGTCAGTGAAAGGCGGTTTCGTGATGAGTTTCGGCCCCAACCCCGCCGGCGGGGTTTCCGGTGACATGGGTTGGCAGTCCGGGAGCTATGCGGTGAAAGACCCGTCGGGGGCCGTCGTGGATACCGGGAAATTTCTTTCCGTTTCCGTGAAGAAGGACGGGAAGTGGCTCTATGTGCGCGACATCTGGAACTCGGACGGTCCACCGGCGTCGGCGCCGGACATCGCAGCTGCGGAGCAGTAGCACTGACTTCACCCCGCCGCCGCAACAGTGAGGAAATGATGCAGCCGAGGCCGGGTAAATGGCGCTTTGGGTTGATGGCGCCCGCGGTGCTGCTGCTCCTGGGCGGCCCGGCGGTTTTTGCGCAAAGCGCGCAAGAGCGCGTTCACCGCATGTCCCACACGGTCATGCCCTTCGAGATGTCAAAAACCATCCACGTCTTCAGGATGACGGAGACGGGGGGAATTTTGCGTGTGCTGGTAAGGGACCCCGATGACACCGGCCAGGCTGCCCTGATCAGAAAACACCTGGCGCGCGAAGCCGGGAAATTTCAGCGCGGTGATTATAGCGACCCGGGCAAACTGCACGGTGCGGATATGCCCGGGCTCAGGGAACTCGAGGCGAACGCTTCGCGCATCCAGAACGTCTTACCAGGAAGTTCCCGGCGGCGCCGAGATCACGTTCGAGACCAAAGACATACACCTGCTCACAGCCATCCACAGGTGGTTCGGCGCTCAACTTTCCGAGCACGGGGCCGATGCCAGGGTCGAGTGAAGCGCGGCCAACCGAAAGCGCGCTCCGGCCGGCCGCCGAATGTCCGGGCCCGGGCGTCGGGCCGCGGCGGACCTGTCACCGATGATTCGCGGTGCCGTCTATTTCTGCCTCGTCTTCGGTGTCGGCTTTGTGCTCGGCATCATCCGCGTGCTTTTGCTCGAACCTGACCTCGGCCAGCGCTGGTCCGAACTGGCGGAAATGCCGCTGATGTTCATCGCGATCGTTCTCGCGGCGAGATTCGTCGTCCGAAGGTTCCCTGCCTTGCGGCGGTCAAGCTATCTCGTTTCAGGCGCTGTCGCCCTGTTCCTGATGCTGCTGGCGGAGTTCACGGTGGTGCTGGGTATCCGCGGCGTGTCCATCACCCGCTATGTCGCGGAGCGTGACCCCGTGGCCGGCGCTGTCTATGTGCTCATGCTCGTCGTCTTTGCGGCGATGCCGTGGCTGCTGAGCGGCCGGCTTGCTCAGGGATGCAAAAATTCCGTCAAACGGGCAAGTACCGTGACGGACACCCGATAAATAGAATTCCCGAACATGCAAAGCGCCCGGGCATTCGTCGATTCAGCCGCAGCATGACATCCCTTTCCATTGAACAACGCATAACAGAGATCTATCGCAACGAATCACGCCGGGTGCTGGCCACCTTGATTCGTCTGTTGCACGGTAACTTCGATCTCGCCGAGGATGCCCTGCAAGATGCCTTTGCCGCGGCATTGTCACAGTGGCAGGACGATGGTATCCCCGACAACCCACGGGCCTGGCTGGTGTCTGCGGGCCGTTTCAAAGCCATCGACCGGATACGTAAAAGGGCACGTCACGACAGCTACCTGGAAGCGCTTGCCCATACCCTTGAAACCGAATCACACACCCAACCGTTGGAAAATGGTGAAGCGATAGAAGACGACCGCCTGCGGTTGATTTTTACCTGCGCTCACCCCAGCCTGGCCATGGAGGCCCGCGTCGCACTGACCCTGCGGGAAGTGTGTGGTCTGACCACCGAGGCCATTGCCGCGGCCTTTCTGGTGCCGGTGCCGACGCTGGCGCAGCGCATCGTCCGGGCGAAAAACAAAATTCGTGATGCGCGCATTCCCTATGAAGTGCCTGAACCCGAAGCACTTTCGGAACGCCTGGACGCCGTGCTGTCGGTCATTTACCTGGTTTTTAACGAGGGCTATTCCGCCTCCACTGGCGCACGGGTTACCCAGCAGGACCTGTCGGCGGAAGCCATTCGCTTGACACGGCTGCTGCAGGCGTTATTACCCAATGCTGAGGTCGCCGGTCTGCTGGCCATGATGCTGTTGCACGATGCCCGGCGCGGTGGGCGCACCAGCGACAGCGGCGATTTGGTTCCCCTGGAAGAACAGGATCGCACGCTGTGGAATCGGGCCCAGATCCGCGAAGGCTGTGATTTGGTGGTACAGGCCCTGCGGTCCGGCCCGCCTGGCGTTTATACCCTGCAAGCGGCAATTGCCGCCGTTCACGCCGAAGCGCGGACGGCGGAAGAGACCGATTGGGCGGAAATCACAGGCCTCTACGACGTTCTGCTGCGGCTTAATTCTTCCCCGGTCGTGGCCCTCAACCGCGCGGTCGCCCTGGCCATGCGTGATGGGCCGGAGGCCGGCCTGCGAGCCATCGATAAACTCATGGAGCATAAGGAACTGCGGCGCTACCATCTGCTGCACGCCGCCCGGGCCGACCTTTATCGCCGTCTCAATCAAACCCAGGAGGCCATCCGCTGCTATCGGCGGGCCTTGGAGCTGGTGCAACAGGAACCGGAGCGGCGCTTTCTGCAACAGCGTTTGGCTTCGCTGCAAAATATTTAAAAAAATTTTCGCAACTGTCGAAATCGCCGCCTGGTCTACGACTAATGAGTGAAACCACTCACCACAGCAGGAGTTGAACAGTGACGTATACCGATGGATTTGTTCTCGCCGTACCCAAGACCAACAAAGAGAAATTTGCCCGGCACGCGGGGATCGTTGGCCCCGTTATCATGGAATGTGGCGCCACCCGCGTTTGCGAATGCTGGGAAGACGACGTGCCTGACGGCAAAGTCACCGACTTTCGCCGGGCGGTGCAGGCCGGGGAAGACGAAGCCGTGGTGTTTTCCTGGATCGAGTGGCCGGACAAAGCCAGCCGCGACGCCGGTATGGCAAAAATGAAGACCGCCATGGAAACCGATTCCCGCATGAGTCCGGAGAAAAACCCCATGCCGTTTGACGGCATGCGCATGATTTTCGGCGGCTTCGTGCCACTGGTGGAACTCGAAAAATAATCGCCGATCATTCACATACGGACAACAGGAGAGCGCCATGACCAACCGACACGGCGAGTTTATCTGGTACGAACTGGCAACCGACAACAGCGATGCGGCGTTGGCTTTCTACGGCGCGATACTGGGCTGGCAGGCCAGCGATAGCGGTCAACCCGGTATGGACTACCACATTCTTCACGCCGCGGATGAAGACACCGGGGAAGTCCGTGACATCGGCGGTCTGATGCAACTGACAAAGGAGATGCGCCAGGATGGTGCCAAACCGCTATGGCTGGGTTATATCGGCGTCGACGACGTAGACCAAAGCGCCGCCAATATCGTCACCGCCGGCGGCAAGGTCCGGATGCCCGCTGTGGACATTCCCGACGTCGGCCGCATCGCCATGGTGACCGACCCGCAGGGCGCTCCGTTCTACATCATGCGGGGTATCGGCAGCAAACCCAGTCTGGCCTTTGCCTCGGACAAACCCCGTGTTGGCCACTGCGCCTGGAATGAACTCGCCACCCCCGACCCCGAAGCAGCGAAAACCTTTTATTTCACGGAATTTGGCTGGACGAAAGACGGCGAGATGGATATGGGCGCGCTGGGCGCATACGAATTTATCCGCCACAACGGTGCCATCGGCGCCCTGATGCGCAAACCGGAGGAGATGCCGGTACCGATGTGGCATTACTATTTCCGTTGCGCCGACATTGACGACGCCTGCATCGCCATCACCGGCAACGGCGGGCAGATCCTGCACGGCCCCGATGAAGTCCCCGGCGGTGACTTTGTTGTCAAAGGCTTTGATCCACAGGGAGCGGTGTTCGCCCTGGTTGGTTCGAGGAAGGCGTAACAGGAGGAACGCACCATGCTCGAGTTGTTTGGCCATCCGTTTTCATCCTATACCTGGAAGGCGCTGATTGCGCTGTATGAAAACGACACCCCTTTTACTTTTCGCATGCTCGGTCCCGATCACCCGGACAACGCACAACGCATTCAGTCCTTGTCGCCACAGGGAAAGTTCCCGGTGTTAATGGATGGTGACCGCAGCGTGTGCGAGTCATCCATTATCATCGAATACCTGCAATACCATCATCCCGGGCCGGTAAGACTTCTGCCCGGGGAGCAGGACAGGGCGCTGGACGTGCGTATGCTTGATCGATTTTTCGATAATTACGTGATGACGCCGACCCAGCACATCGTCGGCGACTTCATGCGCGAGCCCGCCGACCGCGATGCGCTGACGGTCGCGTCGGCACATACTGCGCTGCAACGAAGCTATCACTGGCTGGAGCAGCATCTTCAGCACGATGGCTATGCCAGCGGAGACACGTTTACGCTTGCCGATTGTGCCGCCGCACCTTCTCTGTTTTACGCCGACTGGGTGGATGAAATCGGCGAAGAATATCCCAATGTACGCAGCTATCGGACGCGAGTGCTGGCCAGACCGAGCGTTAAACGTTGCGTCGACGACGCGCGCCCCTACCGTTCGCTGTTTCCGCCCGGCGCGCCCGATCGGGATTAATTATCCACGGCAAAAAATTCAGGAGAGCGAAGATGAAATATCTGTGCCTGGTTTATTACGACGAAAAGAAACTGCAGCAATTGTCCCAACAGGAGTGGGACAGCCTTAACCGGGAGTGCATGGGTTGCGTGGAGGACTTATCGAACAACGGTCACTTTCTGGACGGGGCTCCGCTGTTATCCACGGACACCGCGACGACACTGCGCGTGCGCGACAACAAACCGTTGATTACCGATGGCCCCTTTGCCGAGACCAAAGAGCAATTGGCCGGTTTTTATATGCTGGAAGCGAAGGATATGAACGAGGCGATTCGCCTGGCGGAAAAAATTCCGCCGGCGCGCTATGGCTGCGTGGAAATTCGCCCGGTGCGGGAATTGGTGGAGCAGGGCAACCGCCGTTGATCGCCAACCGCTTAATGGCTTCAGCAAGCCGACCGGCGCACAACTCACTTACCATATAGGAGACGATGATGTCTGATGAAACCGGTACCGTCCGACTGCACCGCGTGCTACCCGCTCCCGTCGGACGGGTCTACAAAGCGTTTACCGATAAACAGGCTCTGGAATACTGGCTGCCGCCCTATGGCTTTACCGGCACAATCCATGAACTGGATATCCGCGAGGGTGGCGGATATCGTATGAGCTTCACCAATTTCGGTACTGGCAGCAGCCATTCGTTTACGGTTGAGTATGTCGAGCTGGTGCCCAATGAACGGATACACCACACGGATCGCTTCGACGATGAAAACCTGCCCGGCGAAATGCAGGTAACCATCGATCTCAAAGCGGTGTCCTGCGGCACGGAAATCCACATTGTCCAGGAAGGCATTCCATCGCTTATTCCGGTCGAGCAATGTTACCTGGGCTGGCAGGAATCGCTGGAGCAGCTGGCCCGGTTGGTTGTGCCGGATATCCCTGATCATGGCTGAGTCCGCAAAGCCCGGTGGCTATCGCGTCACCGAACAGGATGTATCCGAAACGCCGATCCATGTCGTGCCCGCCAAATAGAGGGATATTCAAAATGAACGATTTGGTCCTCACTACCTACGATTGGGTTCCCGAGATGCCCCGGGGTTATGTACGTGACCTGCGCGTGCGCTGGGCCCTGGAGGAGGCCGGGTTGCCCTATCGCGTCGAGAGCGTGTCGTTTCGCGACCGGGGAGCCGAGCACCTCACCCACCAACCCTTCGGCCAGGTTCCGTGGCTGACGGATGGCGAGCTGTCAATTTTCGAAAGCGGCGCGATACTGCTGCATCTGGGCGAGCAAAGTGAAGCGCTGTTGCCCACCGATCCGCATGGGCGCAGCGAGGCCGTCCAGTGGCTGTTCGCCGCTCTCAATTCCGTGGAGATGGCGGTCTTGCCGCGGTTGATATTCATGTTCAACGACGACAGCGCGGAAACGCCAGGACGCAAGCACCTGGACGAGTTTCTCGGGAGCCGGCTTAAGCACTTGGAGCCGGTATTGGCGGGGCGTGAATGGCTGGCCGGCACTTTCTCTATCGCCGATATACTGATGGCGGATGTGCTTCGAGTCGTCGAGGGATTCGATGGGCTTGCAGAATATACAGCCTGTAGTGACTATGTAGCGCGTGCCACGGCCCGGCCCTGCTTCGTGCAAGCCCACGCGGACCAAATGGCGCATTTCGCGGCCGCAGACTGAGCATTGGTGCGGTGGTAGCAAAAGCCGCAAAAGCCCGGAACCGCGGTTCCGCGCGTCCGGCCAGGAAGTAAGATGAAGACACGACAAAGCGGTATGCCCCCTGAGGCGGTCTGGCGGTCGTTCTTCGATCCCGCCGAGGCTTTGAAGGCCCTCGGCCTGCGCCCGGAGATGCGAACCGTCGCCGAGTTCGGCTGCGGTTACGGGACCTTTACCATTCCCGCCGCCCAACTCGTCGCCGGCACCGTGCATGCGTTCGACATCGAACCGGAGATGGTCCGTGAAACGAAGCGCAAGGCCGAAATGGCCGGGGTTGACGTCAAGGTGCATCGGCGCGACTTCGTGGCCGACGGCAGCGGCTTGCCCGACGCGACGGTCGATTACGCGATGCTCTTCAACATCCTGCACGCGGAGGACCCGGTGCAGCTGCTGGCCGAAGCCGCCAGGATACTCAGGCGCAGCGCGCTTCTCGGCATCATGCACTGGAACCGCGACCCCGACACGCCCCGAGGCCCCTCGATGGACATTCGCCCGGAGCCGGAAGACTGTTGCCGCTGGGCGGAGGCTGCGGGATTCACGATCCTGGCCGGCCCTGTCGATTTGCCCCCCTATCATTACGGCATCATCGCGCAAAGGCTGAAAGGCGGGAACGCCGCCAGCGGCCGCGGCATCATATGACTGAGATGATCGATCGAGGCCTTACAACGCGAACCGACATGAACGAGATACCGGCCGAGAGCACCGACGCCGAGTTGGCCCGACGCATCGGGAAAGGAGATGCCGCGGCGCTGGAGCAGCTGATGCGTCGCAATAACCAATCGCTCTACCGGGCTGCCCGGAGCATTCTCAAGAATGAGGAAGAAGCCGAGGAAGCGGTGCAGGACGCGTATCTGAAAGCGTACCGCACCATCGCCGAATATCGCGGTGAGGCGAAGCTCTCAACCTGGTTGACCCGGATCGCCATCAACGAAGCGTTGGCCCGTCGGCGGAAACAGCAGCGCCGGGCTGAGCTCATTCACCTCGGCGGCGAATTCGCGCCGGCTTCCGGATCTGAGAAGGATTACCCGATGCAAGACGATCCCCCCGCTTCCCCTGCAGGGAACGTGCAACGCGCCGAAGTGCGCCGCATGATCGAAAGAAATATCGACAAACTGCCGGATGCGTTCCGCAGTGTATTCGTGTTGCGAGCGCTGGAGGAATTGACGGTGGAAGAAACCGCGGCTTGCCTTGACATTCCCGCAGCGACCGTTCGCTCGCGTTTCTTCCGGGCGCGGGGCCAGCTGCGCGAGGCCTTGGCCCGAGATATCGACATCAGCATGGACGAGGCTTTCAGCTTCGCCGGGGAACGCTGCGACCGCATCGTCGCCGCCGTGCTGGCGCGGCTCGAACACCAGCCTGTGTCCCCGGGCTCCAGCAACCGCTGAGCTGCCGACCGAAGTATCCGGAACGCAGCGTCCGAACGCGACATCCAATGGCTGGCTGTGCTGACGCCCTGATGCGCGCTGACCGCGCCTGAGAAGTGCCTGCATTGCCGCCGAAACTGACTTTCAAACTGGAGAAATAACGATGTTGAACTACGCGCTAGTCGCTTTTGGTATTGCCGCCGCCGGCGGGTTGGTGCTCGCTGCCAGCGTGCTGCGAAACAAGCTCGCTCCCTGGGCGTTGTCCGTGGTGCACGCCCTCCTGGGTGCGACCGGTCTGGTGCTGCTGATCGCCATCCTGCTGCACGGCTCTGCGCCGCAGCGGGTGCTGGTCGCCTTCGTAGTACTGCTGGTCGCAGCGCTGGGCGGCTTTTTCCTGGCGTCGTTTCACCTGCGGCGCAAGATTCCGCCCAAGGCCGTGGTGGTCATCCATGCCGGCGCCGCGGTGGCCGGGTTTCTGATCTTGTTGAGCCTGGCGCTCTAAGCCGTGCGCCACCCGCTGCATCCGGCGCTGGTGCATTTCCCCGTCGCCTGCTGGACGCTGGCGGTCGCGGCGGATTTCGCCAGCCCGTTCGTTGGAGAATTCGCCTGGCGCTGGTCACCCGGCCTGTTGGGCGTGGGTTGCGGCATGGGTCTGCTCGCCATGTTGGCCGGCCTTTTGGAGCTCTCGCGGGTCCCGAAAGGCCCGCCGCTCCGGGATGCCTACCGCCACATGGGTATCATGTCGTTGGCCTTCACCCTGTTCACCACCCGGCTCCTGCTCGGTCCGGATGAATCGCAGCCGGACGCGGTTGCCTTGTGGCTGGATGCGGCAGGCTTCATCGGCCTCGCTGCCGGCGGCTGGCTGGGCGGGCGGCTGGTGTATGTGCACGGCCTGGGGCGAACCCCATAATTTGGCAATTCAGATACACGTTTGCTAAATTAACCCGGCCAAATTGGGGCGTCGGATATGAGCGATCTGTATGATTCTCACATCGAGATTCATTGGCGTTGTGATGAATCCATTCACCAGGGCTTTGATGGTCGTTGCGGTATTATCGGGTGCGCTGACGGGATGCAGCACCCTGCCGGCCAAGGGCAGTGTCGCCCGGCGCATCGTCGGCGCCTGGTTCGTCAAGGTGCCTGAAGCGCCGTTCGGGTACCACCTGTTCATGTTCAATGCCGACGGCACCATGCTGCAAGGCAATCCCGATGCCGGCGACCCCAACACCAGTGACAGCAATGGCATGGGGGCCTGGACGGTCGAGGGCGACCGCGTTGTGGGCAAGTTCGTGGAAGTGACCGCGGACCGCACCACGCACGAGTTCGCGAGGCGGGGCGAGATCACATTCGAGATCCATGTCAATGGAAACGAAATCAATGGCACCGGCAGTACGCGTTTCTACGACGTGAACGGCGCACCCGATGGCACCCCAAAACCGTTCACGCTCACGGGTGTGCGAGTGCAACCGAAGCGTTAGGACAGCAAAACAGGAATATCAAGGATATGCGCAATCAGGCCAGGTATCCACGCTTCTCTCACCAGCCGGCAAAGTTATCGGGGTAACCGATCTGTCGGCATTGATTCCGGATCGGGCCTGGGTATAACCTGTCATTCGAGGACATTCCGGCATGAAAGTCTCCCTCCACGAATTGATGTCTCAAATACCCGGCCCGCCATCCGATGAGTGGCCCGACGGGGAGCGCTACGCCGAAGGCTTCGAGCATGGAACGATGTCACTCGGGTTCTATGCGCCCGCCGGGTCAGACCCGCAACAGCCGCACGACCAGGACGAAATCTACATCGTTCACTCCGGCACGAGCGCCTTCACGCTGGGCGATCGAAAGCTGAGCCTTGCCGCGGGCGATGCCGTGTTCGTACCCGCCGGGGCGGTCCATCGCTTCCAGGACTTCAGCCCGGACTTTGGAGCATGGGTCGTTTTCTGGGGTCCGGACGGAGGAGAAAGCGATACATGATCGTCGCAGGCGACACCCGGCGTTCCAGCGGACGTCGAACGGCCGTGCCGTTCGGTCCCGCCGGTCTGACGAGGCACTTCAGCCGACCGCCGAAAGCGGCGGTTGAGTTTGTACCCTGGCTGATGGAGAAGGAAAGGTGAGTTCCGTCTCCAAATCACTTGGATGGATACTGCTGACGATCGGGATCGTGCTGACCCTGCTCGGCGTCGCCACTTGGCCTCCGGGAGGATTGATGTTCGCTTTGCCGTATGTCTTTTTGATCCCCGGCTTTCCGCTTGCCATTCTCGGTGGTGTGTTAGTCGTATTGGGTCGGCGCAAAAACTCGCAGGATTGATGGCACTTGTCCGAAATGACAGTCATTGGAATAATTGGGCTCAGAGTAAAAATCCCCGCTTGAACTGAGCCTCGATCAGGCGGGTTCGTTCTCGCCCCGACAATTTGTCATTCGCCCGGAGGAGGCGTATAAAAAAGGTATGCAGAAGAACGGCTTGCTTGTTCATATGCATCACAGGCCAGGGCAACCGGCGCACATCGCGGCCGATCTTCCCTGATTGAAGATTGCTGATCAAACACAGGAGGCTGGCAATGGCTCAAGGACACTATTTGAACCGTATCGTGGCGATGATTCCCGGAGTCGTCATCTTATTCACGGTAGGGAGCGGAAATGCCTTCGCGCATTGCGACACGCTTGAAGGTCCGGTGGTTAAAACGGCGAGGATGGCGCTGGAAAAAGGCGATGTAACGCCGCTGCTTAAATGGGTGCAGGCCGATGATGAAAAAGAGATTCGAGCCGCTTTTCAAAAGACACTTGCCGTTCGTGCCAAGGGTCCCGAGGCCAAAGAACTGGCTGATATGTACTTTTTCGAAACGCTGGTTCGCATCCATCGTGCCGGTGAAGGAGCGCCCTACACCGGTTTGAAACCGGGTGCGGCGGTGGACCCGGCCGTCGCGCTGGCCGACAAGGCCTTGGAGACAGGGTCGGCGGACAAGCTCGTCGAGGTCTTGACGGCAGCCATGGCCGACGGCATCCGCGAGCGTTTTCAGCAGGCCAGGGAGACCCGGATGCACGCCGACGACTCCGTGGCGGCCGGTCGGGAATTCGTCAAAGCCTACGTCGTCTTCACGCATTATGCGGAAGGCCTGCACGCTACGATAAAAGCAAACGCCGACCACCATTCCGGGGAAGCTGCAAGCCAAAGCGGGCATGACCACCAATGATCAGCCAGGCAGGCTGCCTTGGCCTCACGTTTACCGGAGGGAGACAATAGATGCAGGATCAGTTCAATCCCGAATCAGTCGCGGAATTTGAGAACGAGACGTGGTCGCGATGCGCCACGAGGTACATGGACGGATTCGGGGCGCTGGTCGCAGAGGCGGTTGACCCCTTGTTGGACGCCGTTGGGGTGAGTGAAGGGGAGCGGCTGCTGGATGTCGGAACCGGTCCCGGGCTGGTTGCAGCGGCCGCCGCGGAACGGGGCGCTGACCCGGTCGGCCTTGATTTCTCCGAGCCTATGCTCGCACAAGCCCGGCGATTGCATCCCGCCATCGACTTCCGGGCCGGAGCTGCCGAGGCCATGCCATTCGGGAACAACGAGTTTGACACGGTCGTCGGCAACTTTGTGCTTCATCACTCGGGGGCTCCCGAGCAGGTTTTGAAGGAAGCTTTCAGGGTGCTCCAAGCTGACGGCCGAATCGGTTTCACGGTTTGGGCGGATCTCTCGAAACTCGAAGCCTTCGGTCTCTTTTTCGGCGCAGTGGAAGAGCACGCCGGAGCAGTGGAGCTTCCCCACGGTCCGCTGTTTGGGGTCAGCGACTTTACGGTATTCGAGGAGATGGTCGGCGCTGCCGGTTTTCGCGAGGTCTCGGTCAGGGAGCTCCCGATCGCGTGGCGAACGCGCTCAATCGACTCGTTCCTGGCCGCTTTTGCAGACTGGGGCAATCTGGAGGCGTTTCCGGCTGGCGTTCGCGACGCGATTAAGGCCGCGGTGCGCGAGCGCGCCGGCGCCTATCGGAGTGGCGATGTGTTCACAATGCCGAATCCGGCGATCCTGATAGCTGCCGTCAAATGAGCCTGCCGCCTGACAACCGATGAGCGAAAGAATGAACGGACGCGTACCGCCTGGCGTTCGGCGTTAGGAATCATCGAATGGATAAAGCCGCGACAAAATCTTGTTTCGAAGCAAAGCTGTTGCGTCCGGCCAGGCCTGGCGCGGACAGTTCCTGGGCCTTTCTGGTTCTGCCCAAAGCTGTGAGTGACAGGCTTCCGAGAAGGGGCAGGACGACCGTGCGGGGCACCATCGACGGCCACCCGTTTCAAGCGACGCTGGAGCCGGACGGTCAACTGAGCCACTGGCTGAGAGTCGACGAAAATCTGCGCGAAGCCGCCGGTGTGAGCGTGGGCGACACCGTTGCGTTGCAGCTTGCGCCCGTGAATCCAGAGCCGGAACCCGGGGTGCCGCCTGACTTGCACGAGGCCCTTAGCGCGTCGCCGGAAGCCAGGGCGACGTGGGATGACACCACCACCATTGCGCGTCTGGACTGGATACACTGGATCGAGTCGGCCAAACAGGCGAAGACCCGCAAACGCCGGATAAATAATGCATGTGACATGCTCGCTTCCGGGAAACGGCGGGTCTGCTGCTTCGATCAGTCCGGTTTCTACAGTAAAAGCCTGGGTGCGCCCAAGGCGGCGGATTAGCGGCGCGAAGGACGGCAGCATGGAATTCAGCGGGGGTGGTTAGAGCAGTGGGATCAGTCATGAAGAAAATCGCTCTGGCCATGGTTGCCGCCTGGATTGTCGCGAGCTGCGCACCTTCCGGTGACGCCGTCGAAGCCAGGAATCGTGAGGTGGTGCGCGCGGTGTTCTCGGAGATCTGGAGCAAAGGCGACGTCGATCTGATCAAGCAGCTATTCGCCGAGAACTTCGTCGGCCATTTTCCCGGTGAGACCATAAACGGCCAGGAAGGGTTGGCTGCCGCGGTCGTTGCCCACCGTAAGGCCTTTCCGGATTGGACCGAGAAGATCGAGGATGAAATCCTCGATGGTGACCGGGTCGCGATCCGATTCACCTCACGCGGCACCAATAGGGGGGAGTTTCTGGGCAATCCGCCCACGGGAAACGCCGTCGAGATCTCAGAAGTCGCCGTATTCAAGCTGATGGATGGCAGGATCGAAGAACAATGGGTGTATCCGGACATCCTCGATTTGCAACGCCAGCTTGCAGGCGGGCGTTGATTGAATATGCGAAGACTGCAGCGGCCGCCAAGGGCGCATCCCGGCTGATCATTCCGGGTGATCATTCCGGGTGATCCGAACGCGGCGCGGTTTTACCGGGCTGCCGGCGGCGTTATCATCTCTCAGCGCGAGTCGGGCAGTGTACCGGGCCTTTATCTCCCGTTGTACGCCATAGACTTGTAAAGCCCTGGGGCGGGGCCGCCCCGAGACGCTACAGGGGAGTGCGCATATGAGTTTTTGGGAACTCTACGGTGAAGCGGCCAGGACCGCGGTGGGATTTTTCTGGAAGGCCGGCTGGGCCTTCGTCCTTGGCTACTGGGTCAGCGCGATGATCCAGGCGTTCGTGCCAAAGGGCCGGCTGACTCCGTACATGGGCACAGCCGATCTCAGAAGCGTCTCGCTTGCAACGGCGTTTGGCGCCGCTTCCTCATCGTGTTCCTTCGCGGCGCTCGCCACCGCACGTTCACTGGTTCTCAAGGGCGCCCATTTTGTTGCGGCGGTCGCATTCATGTTCGCTTCCACCAACCTGGTCATCGAGCTCGGCATACTCATCGTCATTTTCCTGGGGTGGCAGTTCATAGCGGCGGAGATCGCGGGCGGCCTCCTCTTGATCGGCATCAGCAGCGTTTTGATCAAGTTGACCTACCCGAAAAGCTGGCTCGAGGCCGCGCGGGAACGCGTAGAGCAGCAGGCTGATGAGACGGAAGAAGATTTCGACTGGCGCCAGCGCATCCGCAGCCGGGAAGGCTGGAACATCGTCGGCCATCACTTCGTGTCGGACTGGAAGATGGTATGGGAGGAAATCCTGATCGGTTTCACCATCGCCGGATTCGTGGCCGTGCTGGTACCGCCGTCACTGTGGGAGAAAGTCTTTCTGACGGGCGCGCACGGCGCTATCCCGCACTGGCTGATCGTGCTGGAGAACGCAGCCGTCGCACCGTTCGTGGCGGCCGTCACCTTTATCGGTTCGATGGGCAATATTCCGCTCGCCACCGTGCTGAACACGAACGGCGTCCTTTTCGCCGGGATCATGGGGTTCATCTTCTCCGACCTGATGGTGCCGCCGCTGGTGATGGTGAACGCCAAGTATTACGGCTGGAGGGTAGCGCTCTATATCGCCGCGGTCATGTTCGTGAGCATCGTTCTGACAGCGGTGGCAATACAATATGCGTTCTCGGCGCTCGCTATCACGCCCCAAAGCGGCCGTCGCGCGGGGGAAGTCGCGCAGTTCGCTTTGGATTACACTTTTTACATGAACGCCGTGTTCGTCTTGGTGGCGGCGGTGCTCCTGTGGCTGAACCAGCGGCACCGTCGTGCAACGGACAGCGGCATGGACCACGAGATGGGAGCAGGCATTGGGTTGAAGCGGATCATGGCTTGGCTCTTCATGGCCGTGTTGAGCATCGGTATGGCGGCAAGTTTCCTGGCAGGCGGATGAGGTATATGAGTCATATGCACAGGAGCCTGGAAGCCGGTGGATGAACTGCCGCACCGGCGAGTATGCGATCTACCGGATGCACGCTGACGGGTCCGGCCAGCAGCGGCTGACCCGCCAGGCGGCAATTGCGGTCAGGGCAAGAGACCGCGCGGCCCGAGGTGATCAGACGAATTTGTCGTACGGCCGATTATTTGTGATTGGAGGCACGGTGGCGTATAAAAAGAAGAGGTAGCTGATTCAAGTCCGTCTTGCAGCTGGGAAACCGGCGCATGTCACCGCCGGTTCTCGATTTGTTGTCGTCGGACGACGAGAGGTATTGCCGTGGACATTGACGAACGCGAATCTCCGCATATCGATCATATCTCCTGGGGCCGCATCGAGGTCGCCGGTGTCGGCGCCGGCAAGGATTTCAAGCTTTGGCCCGGCGGCGGCAGGGAGTGGGACTGGAGCGAAACCAAAACCCATCACGTACCCGGGATCCAACCGGCGGATGTCGAGGAGTTGCTCGACCATGGCAGCCGGACGATCGTCCTCAGCCGGGGCATGTTGCTGCGGCTGCGCACTTCCCAGGACACGCTCGACATGCTCGAGAAGCGGCGCGTTCAGGTACGAGTCGCGGAAACGAAAGCCGCGGTGGATTTATACAATCGCTTGTCCTCGGATGGCGAAGCCGTCGGTGGGCTGTTTCACTCGACGTGTTGAGATTGCCCCAGGGACGGCTGCAGGTGGCACCGCCTGTTGCAGAATATTGCCCTCGTCCCGACTACGATCACATTGGAGGGTAAAGATCATGGGAAAGTTATTGGCATTCATT
This sequence comes from uncultured Gammaproteobacteria bacterium, assembly GCA_963774415.1. Lineage (GTDB taxonomy): Bacteria > Pseudomonadota > Gammaproteobacteria > Xanthomonadales > SZUA-36 > SZUA-36. The sequence goes on from CAVZEU010000003.1 coordinate 281,317, forward strand.
TACGGCATCCTCACTTATCTGGTTTTCCTGGTGGCGGTTCTGTACGCGATCGGGTTTATGGGCAACATGGTCGTGCCGAAATCCATCGATTCCGGCGCCATGTCGGGGTTTTCCGAGAGCCTTATCGTCAACCTGGTCCTGTTGGGGCTGTTCGCGGTTCAACACACGGTCATGGCCCGCCCGGCGTTCAAGAAGTGGTGGACCCAATTCGTGCCCGTACACATGGAGCGAAGCACGTATGTGCTGGTCTCCAGCCTTCTGTTGTTCCTGATTTTCTGGCAGTGGCGCCCGATGACGGGCGTGATCTGGAGCGTTCAGCAGCCGGCTGTCAGCGCGCTGCTGTGGGGCCTGTTCTGGCTGGGTTGGGCGACGGTCCTGTTTTCCACGTACATGATCAATCATTTCGATCTGTTCGGGCTGCGCCAGGTATGGCTGCACCTTCGCGACAAGGAATACCGGCACGTCGAGTTCCAGACGGCCGGGCTCTACAAGCACCTGCGCCACCCGATCATGCTCGGATTCATCATCGCCTTCTGGGCCACGCCCCAGATGACGGCCGGGCACCTGCTGTTCGCCGCGGCGACCACCGCCTATATCCTGATCGGCGTTCAATTCGAGGAGCATGACCTGGTGCACTATCTCGGCAAGGACTACGAAGATTACCGGCGACGCGTGCCGATGCTGGTTCCGTTCACGAAAAAGCGGGGCGCTGGTTCGGTCGATGATTAGGCGGCGAGCCCGGAAACCATCCGAATCGCGCCGGCAGGCGCTGCCTGAATTCGCCGCAGAAATCAGGCGCAACACGGCCGCATGGAGGCGTGCATGAGCCAGACGATCGTCCTGGTTGAATACCGCGTCCGCGCGGACCGCGTCGCGGAGGCGCTTGCGGCCATTTCCGAACTGATCGAAACGGTGCGGGCGATCGAACCGGATTGTGCGGGCATTACGATGTTACAGGACGACGACGACCCCGCTCGTATCAATCTGATAGAGCACTGGCCGAGCCGGGAAGCGTTTCTCGGCCCGCACATGCAGCAACCCCACATTCAGCAGTTCATCGAGGGTGCCTCGACCTTCCTGGAAGGGCCGCCCGACATCACTTTCTGGCATCGGGTCGGCGGCGCCTGACCATTCGTTCAGGCCGGTATCGTTGAAGACAGAATAATGCAGGACGTTTCCCGATCGATCTCTTTGTTCTCAAAACGGGGAGCCCTGGTCGTGCTGCTCGCGTGGATTGCCATGCTCGGCTTTGACTTGTTTCTGCATGGCGCCCTGCTGGCTCGCCTCTACCTGCGGCCGAGCCCGTTCCTGCTGCCGCCGATGGAAGCGTTTCGGCGCATACCCGTCGGTTACCTGGGTTTCCTGGTGGCGGCGGCGTTCCTGGTCTGGATGCTCTCGGCAATCGGGGCCCGCGGAGCGCGAAAAGGCCTGCAGCTCGGCGCCGGCCTGGGCGCTGCGTTGTGGGGATCCCTGGGTTTGGGCCTGTATTCAATCAGCACGGCCAGCCCGGTCTTGCTGATAAGCTGGGCCGTGGGGCAGACCGCGGAGATGGCCTACGCGGGGGCGATCGTGGGCTGGGCATTTGAAGAGGAGTCTTTGCGAAAGCCGTACGTTGCGGTGTTGGCGGCAACGATCGTGCTGGTGATCCTGACCATCGCCGCGCAGTCATCCGGTCTGGCTCCCGTGGTCCGGTCGAGGTAGGTGACGTCTCAGCTCACGCGTGACTTGCCTTGGGCGCCGGCTCCGCTGTACGGGCGGTCGCAGACATCGCGGCCATATCGGTTATCTGATCTGCAACCGTCCCATGGTGGTGTTTCGACATCTGGCCGCCCGGAGTGAACGAGATGCCACAAGAACTTAAAATCGTCGCTGTCTACGCCGCGCTCAACGCGCTGGTGATTCTCGCGCTTTCATACAACGTCGGCAGGCACCGGGCCAGGACGGGTTCATTGACACCGGGAGCGACCGGGGACGATATCCTGGTTCGGGCGATCCGGGCACATGCGAACGCGGCGGAATATATACCGCTCGCCGTTCTTATGCTGCTCGTGCTGGCGCTGCTCTCCGCGCCCCCTGCGTTGCTCCACGTACTGGGTGCGGCGCTTATCCTGGGGCGCATTGCTCAAGCGTGGGGGATGGTTCAGGCGAGACACCCGAACGCGATTCGATTCACGGGAAACCTGCTGACAGGCCTAGTCTACCTTGTCAGCTCCAGCGCCTGCCTGTACTACGGGCTGACGTAAATTAGGTCCAGAGGCATAGGGAGCACCATGTCGGATTGCGGTTGTAGGACAGACCAGGCGGACCGGTTAGAGCGCAAGACCCTGTTGGCGCTGCTCGCGATCAACGGGTTCATGTTCGTGGCCGAATTGCTGCTGGGGTGGCTGGCCCAGTCCACGGGTCTGATCGCGGACTCCTTGGACATGCTCGCGGATGCCTCCGTCTATGGCCTGTCCCTCTACGCGGTCGGGAAAGGGGTTTTGCGGCAGGCAAGGGCAGCGCGGATCAGCGGCTTTTTGCAAATTTTCCTGGGGTTGGGTGTGCTGTTCGAGGTCATTCGCAGGCTTTGGTTCGGCAGCGAACCGCAAGGTACATTGATCATCGCTGTGGGCGCCGTTGCGTTGCTGGCGAATATGGCCTGTCTCGCCCTGATATCCAAACACAGGGAGGGCGGTGTGCACATGAGAGCCTCCTGGATATTCTCAACCAATGACGTCATCGCCAACCTGGGCGTCATCGTCTCCGGTGGGCTGGTCGCTGTTTTCGGCAGTCGTTTTCCGGACCTGGTCGTGGGAACGGCCATTGCATTGATCGTCATTCGCGGTGGCATGCAGATTCTGAAAGCGGCAGGGGAAGCGCGGGAGCCAATTGCGCGCGGCTGATCCTGCGGTTGTCCACGGATTCGGGCAATCACTTCTGCCCGTCGGGGCCGCACCGCGCAAGAAGCGCCGGCCTCCAGGCGTACTTGTCTTATCTGCGGCGGTAGGAGACTATCACCCTGGATGTTTCCCTACTTGTACTTACTCGCCGGTTCCGCGCTGCTTTATCTCGGCGCGGAATCGCTGGTGCGCGGCAGTTCGGCGCTGGCGCGCCGCGCCGGGCTGTCGGCGCTGGTGGTCGGACTGACCGTCGTCGCTTTCGGCACCAGCGCACCGGAACTGGCCGTCAGCGTCGATGCGGCCCTCAAAGGTAAAACCGACATCGCGCTCGGCAACGTGGTCGGATCCAATATCGCGAATATCGGCCTGATTCTCGGCAGCGCGGCGCTGATCCAGAGGCTGACGATCCGGGCGCAACTGGTGCGTTTCGACGTCATCGTCATGATCGCGGCGTCGGTCGCGCTGCCGCTGTTGCTGCTGGACGGGCGCATCAGCCGTGTCGAGGGATCCTGCTGGCCTCGAGCCTGGCCGTCTACCTTGCGTACACGGTCGATCCTGGCGCGGCGGGCCCGGGCCGCGGTCAGGCGCGAGTTCGCCACCGCCGTGCCGGCGCCGGTGCACAGCGTTTGGCTCGAGGTCGTCATGATCCCGGTCGGCATCGCACTGTTGGTGATGGGGGCCGAACTGCTGGTGCTCGGCGCGGTCGATGTCGCGCGGCGGTTTCACATCAGCAACGCGGTGATCGGCCTGACCGTCGTCGCGCTGGGGACATCGTTGCCGGAACTGGCCACCTCTGTCGTGGCCGCGATAAAAAAGGAAGGCGACCTGGTGGTGGGCAACGTCGTCGGCTCGAATATCTTCAACCTGCTGTGCATTCTCGGGATAACCGCCATCGTGACGCCCATCAGGCCGAAATCCGTCATGTTCCAGGACCAGGCGGTGATGATCGGCCTGGCCGTCGTACTGCTGCCCCTGATGCGCAGCGGCTTGCACCTGACGCGGCGGGAAGGCATTTTCCTGTTCATCCCTATCTTTCGTATATAGGCTTACGTGGCGGTGCGTGCGTAGACACCGTTCACCGCTGCCACGCGCCGGATGATGCATCCATGAGTTTGTAATTCCGCCGCGCGAGGCGTATAAATTGCATCCAGGGACTGTGTATGGCGGGCGCGCCACGGACCATCGATCGGGCGCACGTCGAATCTGATTAACAACAACCATTACCAAACCGAATTATGATCAAGTCGTTGAAAAGTGTACTCGCATTGGCCGTTCTTTTTGTGCCGGCGAGTCAGACTTTGGCCGGAACGAACGATGACGTGCTGAAACTGCCGTTTGAGGCTGTCCCAAAATACTGGGTGATCAAAAGTGCGGAAGCGCCCAGGTATCCGACCCAGGCGGTCAGTCGAGGATTGGACGGTTGTGCCTCGGTGGCTTTTATCATCGAGGCCGACGGAAGCACAAGCCACGTGCGCGTACTGGTGTCGTATCCGAGCCATGTATTCGCAAGGCCGAGCCTGAAATCCGCCAGCAGGATGCGGTTCACACCGACCGACGCGAACGCACAGAAGACGGCCGTTTATACCTTTAATACCTACACCTATGAACTCGGGAATCCCGGCCCATCGGAACATTCCAAGAGAACGACCCCACCTGATACGAACCAAGAGATTGGTGAAAACTGCAAGAAGGCGGCCAACAAGGTATTCAATCCGGAAATCCCAACCACGGCTAGCCGTAGTCGGCGATAGCAGGAACTGGCATGCTCGCCAAGGAAAACGCCTTTAGAGAAGTCATGGCTCGCAAGGTTTTTTGCTTGTCTTCTGGGTCTTTGTTGATCTCGCTAATGAAATCATGCTTCGGTTTTTGGTGTCACGGGGAAGTTTCCACCCCGATCCGCTGGGGCACGTTACTCAATACGGAAAGAAACCCGTTGTGTGAAAAGCGGGTGGTAGCATGGAAACCATGACCCAAAGAAGGCAATTTTGGACCATCCTGGTTCTGGCGATTGTCCTCATCGCCTCGCTCGGGATGAACGTATTCATCATCCATTTCGCCAAAGCGAGGGATACGTGGCGTACCGTCAGCGAAGTGAGCAACACGCAATTTCGAGTCTTTCGTTACGTGGCGATTCGCGATCACCTGCGGAAAGGTAATATCGACAAGGCCGGCTCCCTGCTCGATGCAATGCTAAAGGGTGAAAAGTCACTGCTCAGGTTGCAGCAGGATCCCGAGAAGTATTCGGCAACAGTCAACCGGGCGGCGTCAATGGCGCTGGCCCGTATCGAAGCGGGCCAGGAGCACGGCTCATTGCCGGAGGCGGTTGAGCAAAACGCCCGTGTGCACGAATGATGACAGGCATGCGGCAAAGATCGTCGATCTTCTGATTGCCGCCGGCCCCTGGGACCACGCCCCGATCTTCCCGGAGGGCCCCGCTGCGATGGGTGCCCGCCCGCTCCCGCACCGTCGTCCGGTGCCTGCCCGGCCGTCATTAAACTGTCATGTTCCGTTGCTAAAGTCTGCCTCATGCTGAACCGTGGCCGCATCGCGGTGCGGTGTCGATAACACAAGAAACGTCCACAGTTTATCAACCCGAGGATAATCGATATGTATCAACGAGTTCTCAAGCGCACCCTGATCGGCGCAGCCATGTTCTCACTCGCCCTGTGCGGTCTCGCCAGCGCGGGCGACGTCAGCGCGATTTCGGGCGCCGGCGCCACCTTCCCGTACCCGGTGTACGCCAAGTGGGCCGAGGCCTATAACAACAAGACCGGCATCAAGATGAATTACCAGTCGATCGGTTCCGGCGGCGGCATCAAGCAGATCAAGGCCAGGACCGTCGATTTCGGCGCTTCCGACGCCCCGCTGAAGCCGGAAGATCTGGATGCGGCCGGGCTGATGCAGTTTCCGATGGTCATGGGCGGCGTGGTGCCGGTGGTCAACGTCCCCGGGATCGAGCCCGGTGAGCTGAAACTGAGCGGCGCTCTGCTGGCCGACATCTACATGGGGAAAGTCACGAAGTGGGACGATGCCCGCGTCAAGGCGCTGAACCCGGGTTTGAGCCTGCCGGCCTCGACCATTACCGTCGTGCACCGTTCCGACGGTTCCGGCACGACCTGGATTTTCACCAACTACCTGAGCAAGGTCAGCAAGGCCTGGACGGCGCAGGTCGGTAACGACAAGGCCGTCGCCTGGCCGGCGGGCGTCGGCGGCAAAGGCAACGAGGGTGTTGCATCCTACGTACGCCGCATCAAGGGCTCCATCGGTTACGTCGAATACGCCTACGCGCTGCAAAACAAGATGGCCTATGCCAAGCTGGAAAACAAATCCGGCCACTTCGTGGACCCGACCAGTGACACTTTCCAGGCGGCCGCGGCCAACGCCGACTGGCACAACGCCCCGGGCTTCTACATGGTGCTGACCGATCAGCCCGGCGACGACAGCTGGCCGATCACCGGCGCCACCTTCATCCTGATGTACAAGCGGCAGGAGAAGCCCGGGACCGGAAAGGCGGCCTTGAAATTCTTCGACTGGGCCTATCATAATGGCGGCGAAATGGCAGCTTCCCTGGACTACGTGCCAATGCCGCCCAGCGTTGTCAGCCTGGTGGAACAGACCTGGAAGACGGACATCAAGGACGCTGCCGGCAATGCCATTTGGCCGTGATGCAAAAATAAACCCGGCTTGAACGATGCGCACGCCACGCCGTGTGCATCCTCGCATGCGGAGGGGTCGTCATCGACAGCTCCTCTGTTTTTTTATACTGAGTGGTGTGTGAAGCCATGAGCATGACACTGGTACCAACGGTATGAATATGGTTCCACCGATCACCTCGGGCGACGCCCTTGCCGGTATGCGGCGGGGCGCCTGGATCGACCGCCTCTTCCGCGGCGCCACGAAACTGTCGGCCCTGCTGGTGTTCGGCAGTGTCATCGCCATCCTGGTCTCGCTGGTAATCGGCGCCTGGCCCGCGCTGCAGAAATTCGGTTTCGGTTTCCTCACCAGTTCCGATTGGAATCCGGTCACCGAGATGTTCGGCGCCCGGGTCGCGATTTTCGGTACGCTCGCCACTTCCGCGATCGCCTTGCTGATCGGTGTGCCCGTCAGTTTCGGCATTGCGCTGTTTATCACCGAGATGGCGCCGCCATGGCTGAAGCGGCCGATCGGCACCGCGATCGAGCTGTTGGCCGCAATCCCCAGCATTATTTATGGCATGTGGGGCCTGTTCGTTTTCGTGCCGCTGTTCGCCGACCACGTGCAGCCCTGGATCAGCGAACACATCGGCGGCTGGCCGCTGCTCGGCCCGTTGTTCGCCGGCCCGCCCATGGGCATCGGCGTATTCACCGCCGGCCTGATCCTGGCCATCATGGTCATTCCGTTCATCTCCTCGGTGATGCGCGACGTGTTCGAAATCGTGCCGCCGGTGCTGAAGGAGTCGGCGTACGGCCTCGGTGCGACCACGTGGGAAGTGATGTGGAACGTGGTTCTGCCGTACACGCGTGTCGGCGTCGTCGGCGGTATCATGCTGGGGCTGGGCCGCGCGCTGGGCGAAACCATGGCGGTGACGTTCGTCATCGGCAATGCCCAGCGAATCAGTTCGTCCTTGTTCATGCCCGGCAACACGATCTCCTCGACGCTGGCCAATGAATTCACCGAGGCCGTCGGCGAAATGTACACGGCATCGCTGATCGAACTGGGCCTGATCCTGTTCCTGATCACCTTTGTCGTGCTGGCGCTGGCGAGATTGCTGCTGATTCGTCTGTCAGCGCGCGCCGGCAGAACCAACTGAGCACGCCATGATGGATCTTTACACCCGGCGCCGCATCGTCAACGTGTTCCACCTGGGCATTGCCGTGCTCGCCACCGTGTTCGGCCTGTTCTGGCTGGTGTGGCTGTTATGGACGCTGCTGGAGAACGGCCTGCCCTGGCTCAACCTGCAGGTGTTCACGCAGAGCACGCCGCCGCCGGGCAGCGCCGGGGGGCTGTTGAACGCCATTACCGGCAGCCTGGTCATGACCGGCATGGGCGTGGTGATCGGGACCCCGGTCGGCGTCCTCGCCGGTACCTACATGTCCGAGTACGGCCGTGCTTCTAAACTGGCGCCGGTCGTTCGCTTCGTCAACGACATCCTCCTGAGCGCGCCGTCGATCATCATCGGCGTATTCATCTATGAAGCCATGGTGATCAGGATGGGCCATTTCTCCGCCTGGGCCGGCAGCGTGGCGCTGGCGTTGATCATATTGCCGGTGGTCGTGCGCACCACCGAGGACATGTTGCGGCTGGTGCCCGACAGCATGCGCGAGGCGGCCGCCGCTCTCGGCGCGCCGCAGTGGAAGGTCGTTACCAGGGTAGTCTATCGCGCCGCCCGCGCCGGCATGCTGACCGGTGTGATGCTCGGGGTGGCGCGCATCAGCGGCGAGACCGCGCCGCTGCTGTTTACCGCGCTCAACAACCAGTTTTTCAGCTCCGACCTCAATCAGCCGATCGCGAACCTGCCGGTCGTGATATTCCAGTTCGCGATGAGCCCGTATGAAGACTGGCATCATCTCGCCTGGGCCGGGGCGCTGCTGATCACGTTCAGCATACTGTTGTTAAACATTCTCGCGCGTGTTCTGCTGCGTTCACGCACGCCGAGTTCCTAGACGAAGCCGGGCATGATGAAAACCGTAGACAATGGCGTTTCCGCCCCGCGGCCCGGAGACCCGCCGGCCGCCGCCGCGGATAAGACCCCGCGCGTGAGTATCGACAGCCCCATGCCGCGCCCCGGGCTGCAGCGCGATCCGTCGCCGGTAAAAATCTCGGTGCGCAAGCTGAATTTTTACTACGGCAAGCTGCATGCGCTGAAAAATATCAACGTCGACATCTTCGAGAACCGCGTGACCGCCTTCATCGGCCCGTCCGGCTGCGGCAAGTCGACGCTGCTGCGCGTATTCAATCGCATCTATGAAATGTACCCGGGGCACCGCGCGGAAGGCGAGGTGGTGCTGGACGGCCGCAATGTGCTGAGCAAGGACCAGCCGCTCAGCCAGATGCGGGCCAAGGTAGGCATGGTGTTTCAGAAACCCACGCCGTTTCCGATGTCGGTGTACGACAACATTGCCTTCGGTGTGAAAATGTATGAAAGGCTGTCGCGCCGCAACCTCGACGAGCGCGTGGAATGGGCGCTGAAGAAAGCGGCGCTGTGGGACGAGGTCAAGGACAAGCTGCGCTACTCGGGCATGGAATTATCCGGCGGCCAGCAGCAACGCCTCTGCATCGCGCGCGCCATCGCCGTGAAGCCGGAAGTTTTGTTGCTGGACGAGCCCGCATCCGCGCTGGACCCGATCTCGACGCTGAAAATCGAGGAACTGATCAACGAACTCAAGTCGGACTACACGATCGTCGTGGTCACCCACAACATGCAGCAGGCGGCCCGCGTTTCCGACTACACGACCTTCATGTACCTGGGCGAGTTGATCGAGTTCGGCGAAACCAGCCAGCTATTCACCAAGCCCGCAAAACAGGCCACCGAAGACTACATTACCGGCCGCTACGGTTAGTGGCCCGCCCGCATACTTGCACGGTTGGCCGCGGCGGCCGGGCCCGTCGGTGTTGCAACCCGCGGGTCGTATGGGTGTAACATGATCGGCCAAGGGTTTGTCAATACGTCCGCAAACCGGCACCAGCAAAAAGGTACACGCTGATGGACATATCGGAAGCCTATCTGCCCTGGGAGATCTTCGCACCGGCCGAGCGCGGCGATTTGCCGTTGCCGCGTGTCTTCATTTCGCCGCCCCGCTATATCCAGGGCCGGGAAGTGCTCGCGGGTGTGGGCCGATATCTTTCGCTGCTGGACGCCAGGCGTGTGGCGGTGCTGATGACCGAGAGGGTCGGCCGCAACGAGGGTGCGCGGTTGCTGGACAGCCTGCAGGCAGCCGCTATCGGCGCTGTCGTCATCGACTTCGGCGGGGAGTGTTCCGTCGAGGAAATCACGCGGCACGCGAACGCGCTCGCGGAGGAAGGCATCGACTGCGTGATCGCCGCCGGGGGCGGCAAGTGCATCGACACCGGCAAGGCCGTGGCCTACCGTCTGGGCGCCCCGGTCGTCATCGTGCCGACGCTGGCTTCCAACGACGCACCCTGCTCGGCGCTGTCGGTGCTGTACTCGCCGGAAGGCGTCTCCACCGGCGCGGAGTTCTATCCTGACAGCCCGGCCTTCGTCGTCGTCGACACCGAGGTTATCGCGGCGGCGCCGGAGCGTTTCCTCGTTGCCGGCATGGGCGACGCCATGGCCACCTGGTACGAGGCCCGTGTTTGTCTGCTGAACCCGGCGGCGGTCACCGCCGTCGGCGCCCGACCCACGCTCGCTTCCAGCGCCATCGGCGAGGTCTGTGCAAAGACCCTGTTCGAGGAGGGCCGCGCGGCGGCCGCGGCGGTGGCGGCGAACACCGTTAGCGATGCGCTCGAGGCCGTCGTCGAAGCGAACACCCTGCTGAGCGGGCTTGGTTTCGAAAGCGGTGGCGTGGCCGCCGCGCACGGCGTGGCCCAGAGCTACACCGCGATCCCGGAGGTGCACGCGAACTATCTGCACGGCGAAATGGTCGCCATGGGCACGCTCGCCCAGTTGGTGATGGAGTCGCGCCCCGGCGAGGCGCGGCGGGTTGCCGAATTCTTCGCCAGGGTCGGGCTGCCGGTCCATCTCGGCCAGCTCTCGCTGGGCGAGGGCGATGCAGCCGCGCTCGACACCGTCAGCGAGGCCGCGATGACGTTTCCCTTCATATCCAACATGCCGATGGCGGTGACGCCGGAGCTGGTGCGGTCATCGATCCTCGAGGCCCACCGCCTGGGCCTGGACGTGGCCGCGAAGACGGGAGACGAGGCCTACAGGCGTCTGCACCGTTAATCGCGGCCGCGGCCAAGACACATAACAACCGGTACGGGGAGGTCATGATGAAGGTAACGCTGGATCTGGACCGTCTGCTCGACGAGGGCAAGATATCGCAGGCCGAGTACGAAAGGCTCGATGAGCTGGCGGCGGAATCAACCGGCTCGCTTGCGTTCAACCTGTTGATCGGGTTTGGCGTGATCGCCGTCAGCGCGGCCGCGCTGGCGCTGGTGCCGGCGCCGGCAACGGCCGTCGTGATCGGCCTGTTCGTCCTGATTTGCGGCCTGGCGCTTTTGCGCAGCGGCAGCGAGCAGTGGGGGCTGCTCGCCAATATCTGCATCCTGGTCGGGGCGCTGATGACCGGGGGAGGAATCGTCACGGCGTTCCAGGGCAGCCTCGCCTCGATCCTGTCCGTGACCGCGATATTTGCCGTGGCGGCCATCGTTGCCGGCAGCAGCTTGTTGGCGGTGCTCGCCACGCTGATGCTGTCGGCCAGTCTGGGCGCCCGCACCGGCTATTTTCACGCGACCTACTTCCTGCTGGTACAGGAACCGACCCTCACCGTCCTCGTGTTCGCTGCGCTGGCGATTGGCCTTTACCAGCTGTCGAAGAAGCTCCCCGCCGACTATGCACAGCTTGCCATTGCCGCGGCCAGGACGGGCGTATTCCTCGTCAATTTCGGCTTCTGGGTCGGGTCTTTATGGGGCGAGCGTTCCGACGCCCGCGCGGTCATCATCCCGGACGCCGTTTTTGCCGTCGTCTGGGCCCTGGCATTGATCGCAACGGCCCTCTGGGCCTGGAAACGCAACCGCCGCTGGGTTCTGAACACGGTGGCGACGTTTGCCGGCATTCATTTCTATACGCAATGGTTCGAGTACCTGGGCGCCTCCCCGGGAAACCTGCTCGTGGCCGGTCTGCTCGCCCTGGCGTTTGCGCTCGGGCTGCGCCACCTCAATTCGAAGATGAAGGCCGGCGTCTGACCGGGCCTGTACCAGGCAACCGGGTTGGCGCGATCCATTTCGATGGCAGATGCAGCAACGGAGATTCGAGGGCAAGCCTGAGAAGTGCGCTATCCGTTGTATCCCCAACGGGGGCCGATTGCGCCATAAGCCATTTGCTTCTATTCTCAGTACGGGGTCCGACGTTTGAGCCGGCGCCGCGAGACACTCGCTTCGTGCCGGGGAGCTTTCGGCAGGCGCGGACGAACACCATCGCTTACCAGTAGGAGGAGTCAGCTCCATGCGTGATCCCTGGCGCCAACCGCCGCCGGCACCGTGTCTGAAATGCTCGCCAGGGCAATGCGGATAGCCTGGCTCGGCGCCGTCGCGCTATTCGTCGTCATCTGGGTCAGCCGGCTGCACGTCTGGTTCCTGGAGGTCTGGTTGCCGTTGGCGATGATGCTGTTATCGCTGGCGGCGTTCAATAAAGCGCCACGGGGCTTCAGGCTCACGCACCATATCTTCGTTCCGCTTTTGTTTCTGGGCACTATCGCGGGCGCCATGGCGTTCGCGTTCTACGGCGGCGACCAGGGCGGCATCGGCAGCTACCTGTTGCTGTATTATTCGGGGGTGGTTTACCTGTGTTTTATCGTCGCTTTGCTATGCGTATTGTGGCTCTCCGGGCAAAAGCCCTGGCCATAGTGTTAACCTGGCCCGTGAACCCATGACCGCACATGACCTCGACAAGCCCGGGCCGGCGCTTCCCCGTATCAGGGTCCTGTCGCTGTTGCTGCTGCTGGCCGCGCTGGCGTGGTTGCGGCCGCTCGACAGCATCGCGGAGGACTACACGACGGCGGGGTTTCAAAGAGCGGTCGCGACCTTCGCCGCCGCCCGCGGCCTGAATGCGCTGATCAGCCTGATCGAGGGGACTTCTTTCAATGTCGAATTCGGCGTGGGCGCAACCATTCAGCCGGGCGCGGTGCTGGACCCGCTGGACGATCTGGTCGAGCAGTTCTCAATGCTCATGCTGGTATCGACGATGTCGTTTTCCGTGCAGAAACTGCTGCTGATCGTGCTTTCCTCCTGGCCCGTGTGCGTGCTCATATCCATCGGTCTGCTTGCCTGGGGTGCAACGGCGTGGCGGCGCAGGGTCCCGCCCGCCTGGTTGCCCCGGGTTGCCGTTGGGCTGATCTGCCTTAGGTTGGCCGTGCCCGTCGTCGCCCTGGGCAACGAGGCTGTCTATCACTTCGTGCTTTCACGGGAGTACAGCGAATCGCAGGAACAAATCGTGGACGCCAGGGTACCGGACGTCGAGGTCATGGCCGATGAAAAACTCACCGACAAACTGCGCCGCTGGTGGTCACAAAGCGCGGATATCGGCGAGAAAATAGAAACGCTGAAACAAACGGCCGACAACCTGACAAGGCACATTATTGCATTGGCCGTCATATTCTTCCTGCAAACGGTCTTGTTGCCCCTGTTGTTTCTATGGCTGCTGCTGCAACTTTACCGTACCTTGTTCGGGGGAGCCCTGACCGGGCTTTGGAAAGCGCCAATGGCAGGGCTAGGATCAAGATGAGCGACAACGCGAAAGACACACTCGGGTACTGGGAAGCCACTTCGATCGGGATCGGCGGCATGGTCGGGGGCGGGATCTTTGCCGTTCTCGGCCTGTCGGTGCAGCTTGCCGGTGGCGGAGCACCGCTTGCATTCGTGATAGCGGGTATCGTCGCCCTGGTCACATCCTATTCCTATGCGCGGCTCTCGGTCGCCTATCCAAGCCAGGGAGGCACGGTCGCATTCCTTGACCGGGCATTCGGTGCGGGGGTGCTGACGGGGAGCGTCAATATCCTGCTGTGGATCAGTTACATGGTCATGTTGTCGCTTTACGCCCATGCCTTCGGCAGCTATGGCGCCTCGTTCTTCCCGGCGGATTCACAGCCGCTCTGGAGGCACATCCTGATTAGCGCAAGCGTGCTGGCGATTACCGGGCTCAACCTGCTCAGCTCCGGCCTGGTCGGCAAGGCCGAGGATTGGATCGTGCTGCTCAAGCTGCTGATCCTGGCACTTTTCATCGGGGTGGGTATCTTCGGAATCGACCACGCCAGGCTGGCGCCCTCGACGTGGGCGCCGCCCTTGAACCTGGTCGCGGGCGGCATGATCATTTTTCTCGCCTACGAGGGTTTCGAGTTGATCGCCAATACCGCCGGCGACGTGCGGGATGCGTCCAGGACGCTGCCGCGCGCTTTCTTCTCCAGCGTCGGTTTCGTGCTCGTTCTCTATGTCCTGGTCGCCATCGTCACGGTGGGAACGCTGCCCGTCGACAAGATCGTGGAGGCCAAGGACTACGCCTTGGCGGAAGCAGCGCGGCCGTCGCTGGGGCACGCGGGATTCATCCTCATCGCCATCGCCGCGATGCTGTCAACGGCTTCGGCCATCAATGCCACCATTTACGGGGCGGCCCGCCTGAGCTATGTCATCGCGAAGGACGGAGAACTTCCCAGCGTCCTCGAAAAGAAAGCCTGGGGCGAACCCGTCGAAGGGCTGTTGATCACCTCTGGCGTCACGCTGATAATCGCCAACCTGGCAGACCTGTCGAGCATCTCGACGATGGGCAGCTCCGGATTCCTGCTGATTTTCGCCGCCGTCAACGGCGCCAACGCGATGTTGGCAAAGGACACGAGGGCCAAGCGCTCACTGTCGCTGTTGGGCATCGGGCTTTGCCTCGGCGCGTTGGCGGCCCTGATCTGGCAGACGGCGGTCAGTTCACCCGCAAAGCTCTGGCTGCTGGCCGCGATGCTGGGCGGCTCATTTCTCATTGAATTCACTTTTCGCATGGTCAGGCGGCGAAAGTAGGATAGTCTGCGCGGGCAAGTAACGGACCTGGCGAAACTTCCACGGCTACGGAGGCTCCGGTGATGCAGGAAGGATTCATCGCACTTCGATTACTGGTTTTTGCGGGCCTGTTTTTCTTGGCCATGATCCACAGCGGCCGCACGCGGTGGGCGGTGCAAGGCGACAGCGTCAGGGACTTTGCCAGAAAGAACGCGCTGCGTTCCCCGCCGGCATGACGTCAGCGTCCCGCAAGGCTCAGCGCTTACGCAGTCGGGGGCAGTGGGCCATCGTCCTGGCACTGATCGATGGCGCCGCCTGCCTCATCGGGGCGATGCAACTGTGGCTGCAGGGCACCGTATCGATTCGGCCGGGCTATCCGCCCTTGAGCGGGGACAGCGCGGTCCGCTTGCTGTTGGTGCTGGCTTTGGTCGCTGTATTTTTTGCCACGATCGGCGTCTGTTGGATCGCCAAAGCCTCTCGCCGTCTCAGATAGGTAAGAGGCGCCGCCGGTAAGCTTTTTGTGCGACTGCGCACGGCGTGGGCGCGTGCACCCGCCGTGGTTGCGGTTGACGTGGTCGCAATCGCGTCGCGGCCTCCTTTGCTATAGTATTTTTGCAAAACCCGCCAAGGAGGCAGCAAAACCAGGTGTCCGGACAAGCCAGAAACCGCCGCGGCGGGGAACGCGTGGCCGCGCAGTTCAGCAGCCGCCGGTTGCTTCTTACCCAGTTAGCGGTCTTGCTCGGCATCGTCGCTGCCGGGTTGTTGACCCTCGCATACCTGGGAATTGCCCATCAAAGCGTGATCACCGTGCTGGTCGGGCTGCTGCTTGCTTTTGCCTTGGTCGTCAACCTGCGGCTATGGCGTTGTCCTTCGTGCAACGGTCACCTGGGAAAGCTCTATATCGGAATAAAGCAGCCGAAATTCTGCCCCAATTGCGGCATCAGGCTGATCGAGGACCGGGAATGAGCATCCCCGCGAGCGGCCCGGGGGGCGCAAGCGTTGCAAAACCGATATTGCCTTCGTCTGCGTGACAGGATATCGATATGCTGGAACTAAGACCCAACTGCGAACTTTGTGATAGGGACCTGCCGCCGGACTCCATGGAGGCGCTCATCTGCAGTTATGAATGCACGTTTTGCAGGAATTGCGTCGAGACGGTGCTGCATGACGTCTGCCCGAACTGCGGCGGTGGCTTTGCGCCCAGACCCGTACGGCCGCGGACCAAACGGCGCCCGGGAGTAAGTGTGGAACACCAGCCGGCCTCGACCGAACGGGT
This sequence comes from uncultured Gammaproteobacteria bacterium, assembly GCA_963774415.1. Taxonomy (GTDB): domain Bacteria; phylum Pseudomonadota; class Gammaproteobacteria; order Xanthomonadales; family SZUA-36; genus SZUA-36. The sequence continues at coordinate 297,109 of CAVZEU010000003.1, forward strand.
GAACACGAAATACACGGCTAGCGAGATCGAGGCGTTTGCCGCTATGGTCAAGGATATCGAGCCGCAAGCCAGGTAAGCCGAAGGAGGCAGGAATGAGCGAACAGGATGTGGAATACGCGGGCTTTTGGGTCAGGGTCGGGGCGACGCTGATCGACACCGTGCTCCTGCTGATCATCATCCTGCCCATACTGACGGCCATCTACGGCAGCGGGTACTTGCTCGACGCCTCGCTGCTGAAGGGCTTCTGGGACTTCGTCTTTTCCTATATATTGCCGGCCGTGGCCGTCGTGCTTTTCTGGGGCGCAAAATCGGCCACGCCGGGCAAGATGGCGCTGGGCCTCACGATCGTCGACGCCAGAACCGGCGGCAAACCGACGACCGGCCAGTTCGTCATTCGCTACCTCGGTTATTTCGTCGCGACCTTCCCGCTGGCGCTGGGGCTGATCTGGGTTGGGATCGACAAGCGTAAACAGGGCTGGCACGACAAGCTCGCGGGCACCGTGGTGTTGAAAACCCGGCGCCCGGAGCCCGTCCGGTTCGAGTCACAAGGCGAGGCGCAATGAGTACAACGGCCATGGCCGATATCCTGTTGGAATCAGTGATTACCTGCCCCGAGTGTGGCGCGCGCCATGGCGAAAAAATGCCGACGGATGCGTGCCAGTGGTTTTACGAGTGTCCTGGATGCCACGCAGTCTTGCGGCCGCTTCCCGGAGATTGTTGCGTCTTCTGTTCCTATGGCTCGGCGGCTTGCCCGCCGGTGCAGGCAAAAGGGCAGCGGTGCTGCTGAGGTCGTCGGCCGGGTATTCCGCGCGCAGGCCAACGTCGCCGGGTCCGTTTTGACGCTGCCCGGAATTCTCTACCTGGTCGCGGGTCTGAAGGTATCGTCGCAAAGCAAACAAAGCGGGTGAATTGAGATATGGGTTTGGACAGCACATCGCAAATCGTTTGGGCCATGTTATTCGGTTCAATTGGGCTCGGGTTTTTTGTCTACGGCAAGAAGCAGAGGGCCGTCGTGCCGCTGCTGACCGGTATCGCGCTGTTCGTCTATCCGTATTTCATGCCGAACGTCTACGTCATCGTCATCGTGGGTGTCGCCCTGGTCGCGCTGCCGTATTTCGTCAGGCTGTGAGGCGAGTGAAACACCTCGAGACGTTGCTGCAGACAAGCGACGTGAGGATTGCGGAATTCGAGATGGCGCCGGCGACGCAGGGCCCTCGGCACTATCACTCGAAGGCGAGCGAAAGCTGCATTTGCCTCGCCGGGCGGTTGCTCGTACACGGCGTGGACGGTTCCAGGCGGATGCTTGAGCCGGGCGAAAGAATGGAGTTTCCGGCCCGCGAAATCCACCGTCTGCTCAATGCGGGTGCGGAACCATGCCGCTACCTGGTGATCCAGTATGGAGGGACATACGATTTTATCGACGTATGAGGCCCGCGCTGAATTCGGGGCCGGGGCCCTGGCCCGCGCCCGCAGTGCTTGCAGGCGACAACGGGGTCAGAGCAACGATTGGGGCGATCTTATGAAATGTCTCCAACTGACGGCAATTTGCCTTTCGCTGATGGCATTCGGCGCCACCCGCGAGGTCAGCGCAGCCGGTTTTACCTGTGAGCCCAGGTTCCAGCCTGCCGCAAGCCAGAGCCTGGCGCCGCATACTTTCTTTGATCAGGCCATGGCCTCGATCACCACGCTGTACCCGGATCATGTCGTACTGGTCTCGCGCAGGAGTTCCAGTATCGCCGGCGTGAACTACTCGCTGATCGCGTACCGGGAACGCGGCGACGCCGCCGCGGTTCGCATCGATGGTGCCGCCAATCTCGACTCGAAGGCCTGGGTCTTCGATCTCGCCTGCCCGGCCAACCGGGCCATGGACGGGCTGCTGACCCTGCTCGAGCAGATTGCCGATCTGAAAAACTTGCCGGCAGCCGCCGCTGGCCCCTGATGCAAGCACCTCGCAAAACCGGAAGCGTTCGGTTACGAGCCGTTGCGTGGGCGGATCGCGCCCGGCCTGGCGCCCCTGAAACATCATGAGCGCGGTTATCCGCACGGCCGGCAAGGGCGATGCCGGGCAGATTTCAGGGATCTACAACCACTATGTCACCGATACCCACATCACCTTTGAAACGGAAAAGGTGCCGGCGGTGGAGATGGCCAAGCGCATCGAGGCGACGCTGGCGCTGCCTTTACCCTGGCTGGTCGCGGAGCAGGCCGGGCAAATTGCCGGCTACGCTTTTGCCGCCAGGTGGAAGACGCGGGACGCTTACCGATTTGTAGTGGAGTCGAGCATCTATCTCGACCCGGCCATGATCGGCCGCGGTCTCGGACTGCGGCTTTACACCGCACTGATCGACGCGATCCGCGGCATGTCAATGCACAGCGTCATCGGCGTCGTCGCATTGCCGAATGAACAGAGTATCGGCCTGCACGAACGTCTCGGCTTCAGGAAGTGCGCACATTTTGAACAGGTGGGATATAAACACGACCGCTGGATCGACGTGGGCTACTGGCAACTCATGTTGTGATGCCGGGCCAATTCGCCCCGCGATATACCGTGTTCGACGCGTTGTAGTGGCCCCGCCGCAGCGGCCGGCAGTATGATTGGCCGCAACTTGCTGGAGGAGAACTCAATGTACACGGTCCATGGCGACATGCTTTCCGGCAATTGTTACAAGATCAAGCTGCTGCTGCAGCTACTCGGCATCGCACACGAATGGATCCACGTCGACATCATGGCGGGCGAGACACGCAGCGACGCGTTTTTGGCGATGAACCCCAACGGCAAGGTTCCGGTGCTGGTTATCGACGATCGTGAATATCTTTCCGAGTCCAACGCGATCCTCAATTACCTCGCCGAGGACAGTTCCTACCTGCCCGCGGGGGGCCTGGACCGGGCCAGGGTGCTCGAGTGGCAATTTTTCGAGCAATACAGCCACGAGCCCTACATCGCGGTCGCGCGTTTCATCAATACCTTCCTCGGCCTGCCCGCGGACCGCCTGGCCGAGTACGAATCCAAACAGGCCGGCGGCCACAAGGCGCTGGCAATCATGGAGCAGAGGCTGGCGAAAGCACCTTTCCTGGTGGGTAATTCGGCCACGATCGCGGATATCAGCCTGTATGCCTACACGCACGTCGCGGAGGAGGGCGGGTTCTCGTTGGCGCGGTACCCGGGCATCCAAAAATGGCTGGCGCGCATGGAGCAACTGCCGGGCTACGTCAGCATGGCCAGGGAAAATGCCTGACGAGGCGGGATTGTCCCGGCGCAAGGCTGCGGGGCGCGGATTCGCGTGAAGCTGCTGTCAGCCCTGTTCGTCGTCGCCACCGCGGTGTTGGGCTGGGGCTACTGGCACGCGCAGACACACGCCACGCTCGGCTTACACGTGAGGGACTATGGCCTGGCCACGGACAGGCGGCTTTACGCCACGCCGCACGATGTAAAACTGAGGCTGCTGGACGCCGGCGGGGCGGTGCTCGCGCAGGCCTCCCTGGTCGAACCCTGGGACTATATTCTGGCGGTTGACCCGGATCCGCGTATCGGCAATTGCGAGCAGCGCAAGGGTTCACAAGCCGACTTCTCAAAGTGTTTCGCGGCATACACCGCGTGGGTATCCGGCTGGGCGGGGCGAGTCCGATCCGCGGCCGTCGAAGTCGGTGATTGCCGCATCGCAGATCTGCCGGTCGAGACCTATACGTCGAGCGGTGACTGGTGGCTGTGGTGGGTGCCGCATCCGCATATCGGCGGTATCCCGCGGCGTTACTATGGTTTCTCGGTCAGCATCAATAGCGTGCTTTGCAGCCGGGTGGACAAGCCCCAGGCCATGGACTATAAAAAAACCAAGGCCCCAAAGTACGCTGAACGGCGCCTAGCGGGGCGCTGGCAAGCAGCGGCATGGGGCAAATCCGCATGCGGACACAGCGAGGTGTGACATGCACAAGAGCCGACTCGGCGGCCTGATCATCGACTGCCGGACCGAGGACCTAGAAGGCGCCGCCGAATTCTGGGGCAAGGCCCTCGGCTGGGCGCCGGCAGCGCCAATCGGTGCCGACGCGGGCAAGTACATCCCGCTCGAAAACGGGCCGGATGACCTGGCGGTGGAGGTCCAGCGGGTCAGCCACCCCAGCCGCGTGCACATCGATATCGAAACCGATGACATCGAGGCGGAAGTGGCGCGGTTGGAGGCGCTCGGGGCGAGGCGCGTGGAGAACATACGCAGCTGGTGGGTCATGGAGGCCCCGACGGGCCAGCGCTTTTGCGTGATCGGTGTGCAGAAGCCGGCTTTCGACGAGCGGGCCAATCGGTGGGACTGACAATGTTGGTCGGCCAGAGGTAAAACATGAATGAGCGTGAGAGTTCCAGAAAGCAACTGCGACTACTGCTGATCCTGATGTTGGTAATCGTCATTCCCGGCGTCATGCGGCTTGTCGCCACGGACGCATTAAGCAACACGAGAACCGTGGATGTCATTACGTTGTTTGCCGCGGGTGTGCTAACCGGGGTTACGCTAGCGAGAACGCTAGACTATTTCAGGCTCAGAACAGCCGCCTGAACTCATGGCCCAAGCCGGCACGCGCGGCGATGAATTTTTACAACAGACACATTCTTCCCCACGTTGTCCATTTCACCTGCGGTCTGAAGCCGAACATGCGCCAGCGCGGCAAGGTGGTGCCGCGGGCGCACGGACGGGTGCTCGAGGTCGGAATCGGCTCCGGTCTGAACCTGCCGTATTACGACGCGGAGCGCGTCAGCAAGGTGGTGGGCGTCGAGCCGTCGGCCGAAATGGTGCGCCTGGCCGCGGCCGCGGCCGGCCGGGCGCCGTTCGAGGTCGAGTTCGTCGGCCTGCCCGGCGAGCAAATCCCGTTGGCGTCCGCCAGCGTCGACACCATCGTCATGACTTACACGCTGTGCAGCATCGCCGATACGCGCGCGGCGCTCGCGCAGATGCGGCGTGTGCTGAAGCCGGAAGGCCGATTGCTGTTTTGTGAACACGGCGCGGCGCCGGACGCCGGTGTAAGGCGCTGGCAGGACCGCCTGAACCCGATCTGGAGCCGGCTGGGCGGCGGCTGCCAGCTCAACCGGGACATCCCCGAACTCTTGAGGGAAGGCGGCTTTGACCTGCACGATATGGAGGCACGCTACATTCCCGGTTGGCGGCCGGCCTCGTTCAATTACTGGGGCAGCGCGGTCAGCGCTTAGCCGTGAATCTCGCATGCCGGGCGGAGGGGATGGCGGTATGCATCCGTCGGGAACGGCTGCCGGGCGCGCAGGGCGGCTTGAGCGTGTCCCGTACGCAGGCAACCGCCGTCCCCTTGGGACGAACAATCTTTAAGTCATGCCTGGCCCGCGGCAGGCAGGCCGGCCTTGGCCTCGCTGCGCCGTATATGTCGGCCGAGCCAGGCGAAGGCCAGCAGGCCGACGCCGGCATTGACCAGGGCGCCGGCCGCGAACAGGCCGTGGAGACCGAACAGCCAGCGGCCGACGAGCGCCAGCGGCAGGAAAACGACGATGACACGCAGCGATGAAAGGACCACGCCCGGCAGGGGCCGCCCGGAACCGTTGAAGGCCGCGTTGACCGACATCACCAGGCCATAGGCGCCCCAACTCCACGACACCAGCCACAGGTACAGGCAGGCCACGCTGCCGATGGCCGGCGTGTGCGTGAACAAGCCGGTCAATGGCCGCGCCAGCAGGCTGACGCCGAGCGCCAGCAGCAAACCGAAGCCGAGGCAAAAGCGCGTGATGACTGCGCGCGCCTCGTTGAGCCTGTCGAAGCGCTGTGCGCCGATATTCTGTCCGAAAAACGGGCTGGAGACCGCCGACAGGGCGTAAAACGGGATCAGCGCCATCGGCTCGATGCGCATGGCGATGCCGTAGCCGGCCACCGCCTCGATGCCGAAGGTCGCGATCAGCGCCACGACGATCGCGCTCGATAACGGGACGATGGCGTTGGTCACCATGGCCGGCAGGCCGATCGCCAGCATGTGTTTCCACGAGTCCAACACCGCTCTCAAGGGCGCGATGATGCCGGCGAAGACGTGCAGACGCCGGTGCAGGTAGACGACGGTGAAGGTCAGCATGACCGTGTTCGAAATCAGGGTCGCGACGGCGGCCCCCTGGATCTCCAGCCGCGGAAAGCCGAACAGGCCGAAAATGAACAGCGGGTCCAGTGCGAGGTTCAGCAGCGCGGCCGCGATGATGATCCTGCTTTCCAGCCCCGCGTTGCCGCGCGCCCGGATCGACGCCAGGCAGGTCCACAGGGCCGCGTCCATCGGCTCGACCCAGTACCAGACGCTCATGTAACGATCGATCTGCGGCAACAGGTCGGGCGTGGCGCCGAGCAGGCGGAACACCGGACCGATCGTGGCCAGGCCGATGAAACAGAGCAGCAGCGCGACAGCGGCGGCCAGCACCGCGGTGTCCGTGGTCAAACGCTTGGCGAGTTCGTGGCGGCCGCCACCGACCGCGCGTGAGACGCAGGAGGCCGCGCCCGCCTCGAAGCCGATGCCGATGCCGTAGAGCAGCCAGATGACCGGCAACGTGAAGCCGATCGCCGCCAGCGGCTTGTCGCCGAGGCGGCTGATAAAAAACAGGTCGACGGCCTCGAACGAGAAGATCGCCACGAGTCCCAGCGCGAGCGGCGTGCCCTGGCGCCGCAGGCGCGCCGCGACCGGGCCCGTGGTCAGGTCAAGCGCCAAGGCCGCCGTCCGACGGGTCGAAGCAGGTGTTATCGAATGGGGTCAGGCGCATTGTTGTCGATCTTTGTCGTTTTGCCGCGAACCGTATTATCGGCCAGGACCGGCGTTTTTTCATGGGCCGGCGATGCCTGGCGCCGGCGACGCTCGTGTCAGACCGCCAGCCTGACCCGGCGGCGCGCCGTCATGTCCAGGTGCCGCGCCAGGTACCGGCTGAGATCGCGCGCGTCGTCTTCCGCGCCGTGGATGAAGCTGGATTTGCGGCGTCGCAGGTAGGGCAGGCCCATGACGACCATGCCGGCTGCAGTGGTGACACCGCCATCGTGACGTAGCTGTCCGTGGCGGTCCAGTACAGGCACGTCCAGCCAGCTATAGTCCGGCCGAAAGCCGGTGGCCCACAGGACGGTGCGGATTTCGCCGCCGGCGGTATCCAGGCCCAGGCACGGCGTCTCGTCGACGCGGGTCGGATCAAAGCGCTGTGCCGGATACGCACGCTCAGCGGCGCCCGCCGCGGCAATCCACTCGTCGATGGTGCGCAGCAAGCGATCCATCTTCAGGTCGGCCAGCTTGCAGACGTTTCTGAGCGATCCCGAAAACTGCAGCCGGCCGTCACGAACGCCGGCCAGCCGGCCCACCAGGCGCACCCCCTGGTTGCTGAGCGTGTTCAAGTCCAGTGTCCGCCGGTCGTCGCTGCCGATCAGCTGCGGCGACGGCACGGCACGGGCCCGGCGGATGTCGTCGACCCGGTCGTAGCGTTCGTCGAGCAGGCCGGTGACGTGCATCCAGTGCTGTATGTCGCGGCCGCGGTAGACGCGGGGCATGCGCACGTGCTCGCCGACGGCCAGCGTGACCGGCCGCCCGGAGGCATGGATTTCCGCGGCCAACTGCAAACCCGTGGCCGAGGCGCCGACCACCAGCACACCGCCGTCGGGCAACTGTTCTGGCGCGCGATAGTCGCGCGGGGTCAATTGTGTAACCTGCGCCGGCAGCCCCCGGCTGACGGCCGGGACTACCGGGATGTTGAAAGGGCCGCTGGCGATCACCACGGCCCGCGCGTGCCAGGTGCCGCGGTCGCTCACCACCCGGTAATGATCGCCGAGGGGCTGGACCGAGGTGACGGTGGCGCCGGTGATGACCGGCGCACGGTTGATCGACGCGTAGTCTTCGATAAAGCCGATGACCTGGCGCATGTTCATGTAGCCGTCCGGGTCGGGGCCGCGGTAGCGGTAGCCGGGCAGACGGCTCTGCCAGTTCGGTGTCAGCAGCCTCAGCGAATCCCAGCGTTCGGTCTTCCACGAGTGGCCGACCTCGCCGCGCTCCAGGATCAGGTGATCGATGGAGCGCCGCGTGAGGAAGTGGCTCATGGCGAGACCGGAATGACCGGCGCCGATGATGAGTACATCAACGGCGTCGGCCGCCTGTGATGTCAATGAGTGCGGCATCAGCGCATGTTCGCGACGACATGGACGTCGGTGGGGTTGGAGATGATGTCGAACACCGCCGAGCGCTTCTGCGACTGCGCGACGAGGGCTTCGATATCCTCCTGGTCGGCGTCAGCGTCGATTTCGAAACGTACACCGACGCGGTCGAATCCGTTGCGCACGTTGCTGTCGATCCCGAGGATGCCCTGCAGGTCCATGCCCGCTTCGAGCGTGGCCTTGACCGAGCGCAGCTGGATGCCGCGGTTTTGCGCGACCGCCGCGACGCCCGCCGTGAGGCAGCCGGCGAGGCCGACCAGGACCATTTCGACCGGCGTGGCGCCGAGGTCCTGTGAGGCGAAAACTTCGGGGTGATCGGTATCGAACTGGAAGGCCTGGCGGTGTTTCTGTTCCTCGCCCAGGCCGAAGAAATTTTCGACGCTCGAGCGCGTGTGCGTGCCGCCGGCCCATTCACTGCTGGCGCGCCACTTGAACTGTGCGGCTTGCGGGGCCTCGGTCAGCGCCTCCCTGGCGCCCAACAGCGCTTGTACGTTGACGCCGTTGTCGATCGTGTTTTCCTGTGTGTGCATGGTTTTGCTCCTTTATAGCTAGTTGTTTGAAATCGCCGGTTTTCGGACCAGCCGGGAGCAAGTGTGCGCGGGCGGCGTTGGAGCCAGCGTGTTAACGCCCGTGGAATTTTCGTCTTATTGCGAAAAAAATGAAAAATATGCTATTAATCAACCACTAGCATGTTGCAAATCGGTGGGCCCGATGGCGCGGAAGGCCCAGGCGTCGGTGAAAGGCACGCCCGCCCGGCGTTGCGCCTCGCGCACGGATTCGGCGTCGGGACCCCGGTAAAGACAGATCATGCGCCGGCAATCCGCGGAAAAGTACGTGCGCACGAAATGCACGTCGCGCGTTTCCAGGCAATGGATGCCGGCGTCCTCGATGGCCTGGATCTGCGCCAGCGTCACGGGCTCGTCGAAGCGGCGCTCGACCAGTACGTTGGCGGCGGCGAGTGCGCTTTCCGGCAGCCCCGGCTTGTCGTGCACGCTGCCGCGCCACAGGGTGCGCGTGTCGACATTGGACTGGCGCATGGCGATACGGGCCGACTCCATGTCGGGGGCGCTGAACCAGCAGACCATTTTGCCGCCGTCGCGGGCAAGACAGCTCTGGTGCCAGTCGACACCGTGGATGTTGAAACAATCGAGGCTGTCCAGCGCCATCTGGTGCACCGAAGCCGCGTCGATCGGCGGGTCGAAAGTGCGTTCGAGGAATACGTTCGTCATCATGTCGCTGCCTGTTTCCGCCCCGCCTTCTGATGCAGGTACAAAGCGACCCACGCCGCCAGACCGGATTTTTCGAGCTCGGCGATGGCCACCTCGTGTTGCCTCGCTGCTTGCGCCTGGTTCCTGGCGCGGCAGATGCAGGCGAGGATCCCCCTGGCCATGGCCATTTCCGTCGCCCGGTTGAGCAGTTCCGCGTAGCCGAGCGCCTCTTCGGCGCGCTGCGCGGCGTCGTCCAGGCGGCCGCGTTCGCAATCGATCTGCGCCGCCCTGGTGAGCGTGTAGGAGAGACGGTACTTGGCATCGGCATCGCGCAGGGCCGCCAGCGCTGGCTCCAGGGCTTTGGCGTTATCCTCGAGCGCATACTCGCACAGGGCCGTGAGGGCACGGGCGAACGGCGCCTCGCTGCCGACACGCAGCTTGTTGCCGATCTCTTCGAGCGTTCTTGCGTACGCCAGCGCTGCTTCATAGCGACCGCGCTGAAATTCGATCATCACCAGGTATTCGTTGGCCAGGAACTCGTCGATGCGGGCGCCGGCGGATTTGCACAGCGTGCGCGACTCCTGCAGCAGTTCGGCGGCCTCGTCCAGCTTGTTCTCGTAATAGTGGAGTATGCCCAGACCCGCCGGAATCGCGTGGTGACTCAGGCCTTTGCGCGCCGACAGCGCGCGCGCCTCCATCAGCATCGCGTCCGCCTTCGGCAGGTCGCGCTCGATCATGGCCAGGCATTTCGCCGTTTCCGCCATGCCGATGATGTGGTCCTCTTCCTGGCCGCCGCGCACGGCGCGTTCGGACTGCAGCGATTGTTCCCGTGCCCCGGTCCACTGGCCGTGGAGCCAGCGCACATGGGCCGCCATGTGATAGCCCAGGCGCGCGTGGGCGAGCTCGCCGTGGTCCAGGGCCTGCTCCGCCAGCGCCACGTACTCCCTGGCCGAGGCTTCCCAGTCTTCCAGCGGGCCGGCGGCCAGCCTGATGTCGTGCAGGTCGATCGCCATGCAGATGCGCTCGACCTCGGGCAACTGATCCAGCAGGTGCCGGCCGCGCCGCACCAGCAACAGCGCTTCGTCGTTGGCGTAGTAACGCAGGCACAAGCGGCCGAGCGCCAGCAGTGCGCGCGCGGCCAGGCCGGGGTCACCGCTTTGCACGGCGTGGTGCGCCCGCTGAGCGGCGCGGTCGAGGTCCAGTTCCGCGCTCTGTTCCAGCACATCCGCCACTTTGCGGTGCATGAGCTGGCGCCTGAGCGGCGACAGCGTCGAGTAGACGGCCCGCGCCAGCAGGTCATGCGAGAAATCCGGGCCGTGACGGGTCATGGTCAGCATACCCTGCCGCTCCGCGCTCTCCAGGATTTCGCCGACCCGGTCGGCGTCGAGGTCCGTCAACTCGACGATCGTGCCGATATCGATATGAGGGCTCAACACCGCCGCGCATTGCAGCACCTCGGTACCGTCGGCGCCCCAGCGGGCCAGGCGTTCGCCGACCAAGTCGATGACCGAGGTGCTCTTGTCGCCTTCCTGTTCCGCGCGTGCGAGTTCGATTGCCAGCAGCGGGTTGCCGCCGCACTGGCGGCTCAGCGCTTCGGCGTGTGCACCCGGTGCGCGCTCCCGGATCAGGTTCTCGAGTTCCGGCTGTGAAAAGGACCCCAGCGTGATCTCGGTCAGGAGCCTGTCGCGGCGCAGACCGCCGAGGGCCTGTTGCGCCGCCACGTTGTCCAGCAGGTCGCTTTCGCGCGCCGAGAGAATGCCGAACACGGGCCGATCGCGGTTCCAGCGGGCGACATAGTGCAGGGCGGCTGCGCTCGATTCGTCACACCAGTGAAAATCGTCGAACGCCATTACCAGGGGCGCTTCGCGGCTGCGGGATGCGATGAATTCACCGAGACGGTCGAACAGGCGGTCGCGGTTGCCCGCATCTTCGTCGATGAAGATGCCGGAAAACGCGGCCGGGTCGTCGCGTTGGAGCGCGTCGATCCAGAGTGCGAACGGGCGGATCGATTCCGACTCGTAGGCGCTGGCGCTCAAAACAGCCGCTCCGTCCCCCCGCGCGAGCGCGGCCATCGCTTCCATCAAGCGGGTTTTACCGATCCCCGGCTCACCCCGCAACAGCGCAAAATGCGCCTGCCCCGTGGTCTTGACCTGCGCATAAAGACCGGCGAGCCTGGAGGCTTCCTCTTCGCGGCCGATCAGTCCGGAACCCAGCTTGACGAGGGGTTCCGGCGCTGTGGCCGGGGTCATATCCGCCGCTGGCGGTTCTCCCGCCGCCGGCTGCCGCCGGGCCGCGTGCAATGCGCCCTGCGGCACGACCCCGATCTCCTTCAGCATGCGCAGGCCCATCCTGTACTGCTGCTCGGCCTCTTCCAGGTAGCCCACGCTGACCAGCAAGCGAATCAGCAGGGCGCGCGCGTCTTCGTCGTAAGGGGAGAGGCTGACGAGGGCGCGGGCGTGCGGCAAGGCCTGCCCGGCATCCCCGCCCAGGCGGTTGACGAGTTCCTTGAGGAGCCGCGCCCGGGCCCGCGTGACCTGTTCGCGCTCCGCCACGCACCAGGCGTGGAAATCGTAGAAATTCGGCAGGTCGAGTCCTTCGAGCAAGTCGCCGCGAAAAACCTCGGCGCCGTGTTCGAGTTCCTCCAGCGTGATGTCTTCCAGGTCCCTGTCGGCCAGCGATCGGATCGTCAATGCATCGACGCTGACGCCGGTGGTGTCCATTTCCACGTAAGTTCTGTCGGCGAGCAGGCGCGGGCGGTCCTTGTCGTCGACCAGGCGCCGCAATTTGGACAGGCTCCAGCGGAGCGAGCCCCTGGGGTCGTCGGGAACCTCCCACAGCAGTTCGCACAGGTATTCGCGCCGGAATCGCCGCGGATTCAGGCACAGGAAGGCCAGCAAGGCGCGCGTTTTCCGGGACGGCGGCAATGTCTGCGGCCGCCCGCCGCGCAGTACCTCGAAATCGCCCAGGAATTTCAGTTCCAGTTTGGCCATCCGGCATCAACAAAAAGATGCACACACCATACACTATAGGAGGCGCCGGGCCATTCCGCCACAGGCCGTTATACACGGGGCTTCCCTCCGTTTATGGCCGCTCTGGAAAAAACCACGATCAATTCAACGCTGGCTACATCGGTGCGCGGCCACGATGGGTGCCGAATCAACGCAGCACGCACAAAGGAGAACCGTCATGGCGCGCTATGACAACATACTGGAAACGATTGGCGACACACCGCTGGTCCGGCTCAACGCCCTGGCCCCCGAGGGCGTCAACGTCTACGTCAAGGTCGAGTCGTTCAACCCGATGGGGTCGGTCAAGGACCGGATGGCGCGTGCCATCATCGAGCACGCCGAAAGCACCGGTGAACTGAAACCCGGGCAAACCGTGATCGAGGCCACCAGCGGTAACACCGGCATCGGCCTGGCGATGGTCTGTGCGCAGAAGGGTTATCCGCTGGTCGTGACGATGGCGGAGAGCTTCAGCATCGAACGCCGCAAGCTGCTGCGTTTCCTCGGCGCCAGGGTGGTCCTGACACCGGCTTCCGAAAAGGGGACCGGTATGCTCGACAAGGCGGTCGAACTGGCCGACAAGCACGGTTACTTCCTGTGCCGCCAGTTCGAGAACGAAGTCAACGCCGAGGTGCACTCGCGCACGACGGCGAGGGAGATACTCGCTGATTTCGAGCACGAATCGCTGCACAGCTTCGTTTCCGGCTTCGGCACCGGCGGCACGATCCTGGGTGTCGCCCGGACCCTGAAAGCCGCGGACCCCGGCGTGCGTATCGTTGCCGCGGAACCCGACAACGCCCAGGTGCTGGGCAGCGGTATTCCCCAACCGCGCGGTGCAGACGGCCGTCCGTCCGCGAGCCATCCTTATTTCCGGCCCCACCTGATGCAGGGCTGGGCGCCGGACTTCGTTTCCGATTTGACCTGCAAGGCCGTCGACGAACGCCTGATCGACGAGATCGTTCCGGTGGCGGGCGACGCCGCCATGACGACCGCACGGCGCCTGGCGCGCGAAGAGGGCATCTTCGTCGGCACCTCGGGCGGTGCGACACTGGCCGCGGCGCTGGAGGTTGCGCAACGTGCACCGGTCGGCAGCAACATCGTCTGTATGCTGCCCGATACCGGCGAGCGCTACATGTCCACACCCCTGTTCGAAGACATCGGCGAGGAGATGGACGCGCAGGAAATGGCCCTGTCGTGCTCGACGCCGGCTTGCCGCTTCGACGTGGCACCGGCTTGTTCCGTGAAGCGGATCGGAGCCGTGGAAACGGCGCACGACCCGGAAGCGGAAGCCTTCGTCGGCGCGGTGATCGACAGCGAACCGGTGGTGCTGTTCGCGCTGGAGTGGTGTGAGTTTTCGTGGTCCGTGCGCAAGCTGTTCGACCGGCTCGATATTGCCTACAAGAGCGTCGACCTCGATTCGGTCGCCCTGCAGGAGGGCCAACTCGGCAACAGGATCCGCTCCGCGCTGGCCGGGCGAACCGGGGCGTCGACCATCCCCCAGGTCTACATCGGCGGGCGGCACGTCGGCGGCTGCACCGAGTTGTTCGACGGCATACGCGAAGGCTCAGTGCAGCGTCTGCTGGAAGATACCGGTGTCGCCTTCGACCGCGATGCGCAGCTCGATCCCTACGAACTGCTGCCGGGCTGGGTCCAGCCGCGCAAATTCGCCTGACGCGGCGCGGAGCAGCCTCATGAACATCAAAACCATGAACATCGACACCGTTCCCGTCATCGACATCCACGAACTGGGTGCGCCCGCAACGCTGGCGCGGCTGGATACGGCCTGCCGTGAATGGGGTTTTTTCCAGGTCGTCCACCACGGCATACCCGCAGCTTCAATTCGCCAGGTATTCGCCGCCGCCCACGCCTTCTTCACGCTGCCGGCCGCGGCCAAGCGGCAGATCGAGCGTACGCGCGAGAACCCGTGGGGCTACTACGACCAGGAACTGACCAAGAACGTCGTGGACTGGAAGCAGATTTATGATTTCGGGCCGGCCGACGGCGGGGCCATCCGTCCGCAGTGGCCGGCCCGGGTGCCGGGTTTCCGCTCGGCCGTGCAGACCTGTTACCGCCATTGCGAGGAACTCGCGTTCCGTTTGCTGGCGGCCATTTCGTTGAACCTGGGCATGCGGTCCGGGTATCTGGGCCGGGGCTTCGGGCCGGGTCATACCAGTTTCCTGCGCCTTAATTATTATCCCGCCTGCCCGCTCGGGGCCCGCTCGCAGCAGGGCTCCAGTCTCGGTGTCGGCCCGCACACCGATGCGGGCGCGCTGACGCTACTGCTGCAGGACGCTCAGCCCGGCCTGCAGGTGTTCAGGGGTGGCGCCTGGCATACCGTCGAACCGCGGCCGGGGGCGATCGTCGTCAATATCGGCGATATGGTCCAGGTCTGGTCGAACGACCGTTACCGCGCCGCGTTGCACCGCGCGGTGACGCACGCTGAGAAGCCGCGCTACAGCATCCCGTTCTTCCTGAACCCCAGCTACGACGCCAACTACCGGCCGTTGCCGACGATGATCAGCGGCGAGCGGCCGCCGCGTTACCGCGAGATCAACTGGGGCGAATTCCGCACCCGCCGCATGAGCGGCGACTACGCGGACTACGGCGAGGAAGTGCAGATCTCGCAATACCGGGTATCAGCCTGAGGAGTAAGCATCATGGCATTTATCGACACCGTGCCGGCAGCGGCCGCGAAGGGCGACGTGCTGGCGATGTACCAACGCCAGGAAGGTGAATGGGGCTTTGTTCCCGACTACGCCAAGGTCTTTTGCCACCGGCCCGAGGTGATGGAGCGCTGGGGGCGGCTGCTGGCTGCCGTGAAACGGCCGGTCGACGCGCGCCGCCGCGAACTCGTCACCTTCGCGGTGGCCTTCGAACTGCGCCATTCGTCCTGTGCGCTGGCGCACGGGCACGAGCTTGCGAAGATCATCGGCAAAGAGGCGGTGCTGGCCATCGCGCGGGGCCGGGACGAGGAGGTGCTGAACGCGGCCGACTGCGCGATGCTGCGCTTCGCCCGCAGGATCGCCAGGGATGCGTCCGGCATTACGGCCGCCGAAGTCACGGCGCTCAGGGAGACGCACGGCTTCAAGGACGAAGAGATCTTCGACGTCGCCGCCGTCGCCGCCAGCCGCTGCTTTTTCAGCAAACTGCTGGACGCGCTCGGCTCGCAGCCGGATCGGCCGTTCCTGCAGTTGGACGAGGACCTGCGCCGCCAATTGACGGTCGGTCGGCCGATCGACCCGAGCACGCCGGAGCGCACCCGCGGGGAGCAGGCGGCATGAATGCGCTCGTTACGAACATATTCCTGGGTATTGCCCGGCGCCGGCGGTCAAATCTCGGCCACGTTTACGCCCGCGTGGTGCGCAGCGGCGCGAACCAGGCGTCCGCACATGCCAGGCCCTGTGTCAGAGGCCGGTCTTGCCGCCGGGGGCCGCGCGCAGCAGCTTGAAGCTGCGGAAGCCCATGTCGATCAGGGGCTCGAGGTCGAAATCGATCATGCCGAGTTGCTCGCGGTCCTTGAACGCCTGCGAGCAGGCGAATTCGGCCCCCGGGATATGCTTGTTCATCTTCGAGATCGACGCGTAACAAATCCTCGACGGGCAGGTGAAGGCGCAGCCGGCGTTGGCGAACAGCGTGATGCGCTCGCGCGAGGTGATCGACTGCAGAAAGTCCCGGTCCTCGTTGGCGGTCATCGGCAGCACCACCTCGTCGTAGAGTTCCAGCGCCTCGTCCAGCTTGCGCGTGTTGTTGATGTTCTTGATGACGCTGGCGTCGATGCGGTAGTCGGGAAAGTCTTCGCGCACCCAGCGCGCCAAATCGTCATTGGTGACGATCACCGAGTTGGGCTTGCGATGGTATTTGGCCAGGAACCCGAAGTTCTGCTCGTATTCCTCGCGGCTGACGTTGTGGTTGGAAAGCGGCAGGCGCACGCCGATGCCGCAGTTGTTGAGCTGCAGCACGTCGCGTCCGGATAATTCCTGCTGCTGGAACGGCCGGCCGCCGTACAGCGGCGAATATTCGACAAAGCCGAACAGGCTCTCGATGCGCTCGAGCGGCAGAAAGCCGAAACGGCGGCGCAGGAAACGGAAGATCGGCGCATTCGGGGGTTTTCTACGGGCCGAAACCGTGAAGGTGTAGTCCGGCGCTTCATGCTTTTGGGCCTCGCTGTACACGTCCTCGTCGCTCCGCTTCGCTCATCGGGTGCCCGGCGGCCGCGCGCAGGCGCCGCCCGCAGCCTGAACTTTACCCGCCTTATCCGTTTTTGCAAACGCCGGTTATCAGCGGCGGCCGCAGCAGTGCGCGTTCGGGCGTCATATCTCCGCCTTGCGCAGGCGCAGCGCATTGCTGATCACCGACACCGAGCTGAAGCTCATGGCCGCGGCCGCGATCATCGGTGACAGCAGCAGGCCGGTCAAGGGATAGAGTACACCGGCGGCGATGGGAACGCCCAGCGAGTTGTACACGAACGCGAAAAACAGGTTCTGGCGGATATTGCGCATCGTCGCCTGGCTCAGGCGGCGGGCCCTGACGATGCCCTTCAAATCGCCCTTGACCAGCGTGACGCCGGCGCTCTCCATGGCCACGTCGGTGCCGGTGCCCATGGCGATGCCGACGTCGGCCTGCGCCAGCGCGGGCGCGTCGTTGATGCCGTCACCGGCCATCGCCACGACCCGGCCTTCCGCCTGCAGCCTTTTCACGGTCTCCGCTTTTTGCTGCGGCAGCACCTCGGCCTCGACCCGGTCGATCCCGAGTTGCTTCGCGACCGCGGCGGCCGTGGTGCGGCTGTCGCCGGTCAGCATCACGACTTCGATGCCCTCGCGGTGCAGGTCGGCGACGGCCTCGGCGCTGCTGTCCTTGACCGGGTCGGCGACGCCGACCAGGCCCGCCGCCCGGCCGTCGATACCGACCAACATCACCGTCCGGCCCCCGGCGCGGCCCTCCTCGGCGGCCGCTGTGAGCGAGTCGGCGTCGATGCCGAGAGCGGCCATGAGTTTACGGTTGCCCAGTGCCACGTCGTGGCCGTCCACCTTGCCGCGGACGCCCTGACCGGTCACCGACTCGAAGGCTTCCGCCTTGGGCAGGGTGAGCCCGCGCTCGCGGGCGCCGCCCACGATGGCTTCGGCCAGCGGGTGTTCGCTGCCCTGTTCGAGACCCGCGGCGAGGCGCAGCAATTCGTTTTCGTCGATATCCGCGCACGCGGTCACGGCGGCGAGGGCCGGTTTGCCCTCGGTCAAGGTGCCGGTTTTATCCACCACCAGCGTATCGACCTTGCGCAGGACTTCCAGCACCTCGGCGTTCTTGATCAGCACCCCCAGCATGGCGCCCTTGCCGGTGCCGACCATGATCGACATCGGCGTCGCCAGGCCGAGCGCGCAGGGGCAGGCGATGATCAGCACCGCGACCGAGTTGATGACCGCGTGGGCCAGCGCCGGCTGTGGTCCCCAGTTGAACCAGACGATGAAGGTGATGACGGCGGCCAGAACGACGGTCGGGACGAAATAGCCGGCCACCACGTCGACCAGTTTCTGCACCGGGGCGCGGGAGCGCTGCGCTTCCGCGACCATTTGCACGATTTGCGAGAGCAGCGTGTCCGCGCCGACCCGCTCCGCGCGCATCAAGAGGCTGCCCGTGCCGTTGATGGTGGCGCCGATGAGCGGGTCGCCTTCGGCCTTGCTCACCGGGACGGCCTCGCCGGTCACCATCGACTCGTCCACGTTGCCGGACCCGCCGATGACGGTGCCGTCGACCGGGATTTTTTCCCCGGGCCGCACCCGCAACGTATCGCCGACCTTGACCTCATCCAGCGGTATGTCTTCCTCGCTGCCGTTGGCGCGCACCACGCGGGCGGTCTTGGGCGCCAGTCCCAACAGGGCCTTGATCGCGGCGTTGGTGCTGCTGCGGGCGCGCAATTCCAGGACCTGGCCGAGCAGGACCAGCACGGTGATCACGGCGGAGGCTTCGAAATAGACCGGCACCACGCCCGCGGCGGTGTGCACCGAGGCCGGGAAGACGCCGGGCAGCAGCACGGCGACGACGCTGTAGGACCAGGCGACGCCGACGCCGAGACCGATCAGCGTGAACATGTTCAGGTTCCAGGTCCTGACGGATTGCACCGCGCGCAGCAAAAACGGCCAACCGGCCCACCAGACCACCGGCGTCGCCAGCACCAGTTCGAGCCACTGGCGGTAACGGGGCCGCACGAGACCGTTCACGGCGTCCGGCCACAGCCCGGCGCCCATGGCGAGCAGGAACACCGGGAGCGCCAGCGCCGCGCCCAACCACAGCCGCCGGCTCATGTCGTTGAGCTCGGTGTTGTCTTCTTCGACTTCCACCGAGCGCGCCTCCAGCGCCATGCCGCACTTGGGGCAGCTGCCGGGATGGTCCTCGACGACCTCGGGGTGCATCGGGCAGGTGTATTCGGTCCTGGTCGCGGCCTGCGGCACGCCCATCGGCTCCAGCGCCATGCCGCACTTGGGGCAGGTGCCCGGGCCCTCTTGCTGCACTTCGGGGTCCATCGGGCAGGTATACATCGTCGCCGCGGAAACGTGCTCGGTGCCGTTTGATGTTGCCGCTGCGCCCGCCTCCGCCGGCTGTGGCTGCAGGTACTTGTCTGGGTCGGCGGCGAATTTCTCACGGCAGCCATTGCAGCAGAAACGGTATTCGACGCCCTCGTGGGTGTGGCGGTGGGCGCTGTCGGGCTTCACCGTCATGCCGCAGACCGGGTCCGTGAAGTCCCGGTCTTTTTTCGGTTCGGTTTCGTGCTGCATCTTCAAATCTTTCCGGGTTCGCTTACTTCGCCCGCACACACTTGCAGGCCGTAGCCATTCTACGGCCTTTGCCTTGGACAAGGGCCAGGACTCTTTTTCTCACGTCCTTGATTGAATGAACCATCGTCAATTCCCGCCAGCAAGTATACCGGCGGCGGACTGTCTCCGCCGCCGGGGGGTGCACATTCTCAATCGCGGTCGTGGCGTTCATGCCGTTGCCTTTTCAGCCGCAATCCTTGCCAGACCAGGAAGATGGCGGGTATCACGGCCAAGGTCAGAATGGTTGCGCTGACCATGCCGCCGACCATCGGTGCGGCGATGCGCCGCATGACTTCCGAGCCGGTGCCGCTGCCGAGCATGATCGGCAGCAGACCGGCAATAATGGCGGCCACGGTCATCATGATCGGGCGAACCCGCATCAAAGCACCGTCGTGAACGGCGGCTTCGAGGTCCTGGCGGTTCATGGCTCTGCCGGCGTCGGCCGCCGCCAGGCGATAATGCTCATAGGCCTGTTTCAGATAGACCAGCATAACGACCCCGATTTCCACGGCCACACCGGCCAGGGCGATAAAGCCGACACCGACGGCGACCGACAGGTTGTAACCCAGAAGGTACAACAGCCACAAGCCCCCGATCAGCGCCATTGGCAGCGTGCCGAGAATGATCAGCACCTCGGTCAGGTTCCTGAAATTCAGGAACAGCAGCAGCATGATCGTGACGATCGTCACCGGGATCACGAGGGCCAGGTGTCGCTTGGCCCGCTCCATGTATTCGTACTGACCGGACCAGGTAATCGAATAGCCGGCTGGCAGGTCGACCTTTGCGGCCACCGCCCGGCGCGCAGCGGCGACATAGCTGCCGAGGTCCACCCCGCTGATGTCGACATAGATCCAGCCGTTCAGACGCGCGTTTTCGCTCTTGATCAACGGCGGGCCGTCTTCGATCCGAAGGTCGGCGACCGCCTGCAGCGGTATGTGCTGGCCGCCCGGTGTGACGATCGGCAGCATCTTGAGCTGACCCAGCGAATCACGCACGTGCCGCGGGTAGCGCACATTGACCGGGTAGCGCTCCAGGCCCTCGACCGTTTCGGTCACGTTCATGCCGCCGATGGCGGTACTGACGACGTCCTGCACGTCGTCGATGTTGAGCCCGTAGCGCGAAGCGGCCTCGCGGTCGATATCGACGGTCACGTAGCGGCCGCCGGCTACCCGCTCCGCATAGGCGGAAGCCGTGCCGGGGACGTCCTGGAGGACCTTTTCGATGTCCTTGCCGATTTTCTGGATGACCTTGAGGTCGGCGCCGCTGACCTTGATGCCGACCGGCGTCTTGATACCGGTGGCGAGCATATCGATGCGTGTCTTGATCGGCCAGACCCAGGCGTTCGTGAGCCCCGGCAACTGCAGCCGCCGGTTCAGTTCCGCCTTGATGCCGTCGATGTCAATGCCGCTGCGCCACTGTGACCTGGGCTTGAGCTGGATGACCGTTTCGATCATCGTCAACGGGGCCGGGTCGGTGGCGGTCTCCGCCCGCCCGATCTTGCCGAACACGGTCTTGACCTCCGGCACCGAGCGGATCAGCTTGTCGGTCTGCTGCAACAGTTGCTGCGCCTTGCCGATCGATATGCCGGGAAAGGTCGTCGGCATGTACATGATGTCGCCTTCGTTCAGGTCCGGCATGAACTCGGAACCGAGCCGGGTGGCAGGCCACAGACCCACGGCCAACAGCACGGCGCCGGCGCCGAGCACCCGCAGCGGCCAGCGGGTGACAGCCTTGATCACGGGCTGATAGACCCAGGTCAGCAGCCGGTTGAGGGGGTTCTTGCGCTCGGGCGTGATATGGCCGCGGATGAAGTAACCCATCAGTACCGGCACCAGCGTGATCGACAGCAGGGCGGCGCCCGCCATGGAATAGGTCTTGGTGAACGCGAGCGGTGCGAACATGCGCCCCTCCTGCGCCTGCAGCGTGAACACCGGCAGAAAGCTCAGCGTGATGATCAGCAGCGAGAAGAACAGCGGCGGTCCGACTTCGGCAGCCGCTTCGCCGATGACCCGCCAGTGATTGGCGGGATCGTAGTTCGCCCGTTCCATTTTCTTGTGCACGGTTTCGATCATGACGATGGCGGCGTCCACCATCGCCCCGATCGCGATGGCGATACCGCCGAGCGACATGATGTTGGCGTTGAGACCCTGAAAACGCATGACCAAAAAGGCGATGATGATGCCCACCGGCAGGGACAGGATGATGACCAGCGACGAGCGGAAGTGGAACAGGAACAGGAAGCAAACCAGCACGACGACGATGAATTCCTCGACCAGCTTCGATTTCAGCGTGTCCACCGAGCGGTCGATCAGGGCCGAGCGGTCATAGGTTTCGACCACCTCGACACCCTTGGGCAGGCTCGCCTTCAGCGCGGCCAGCCGCTGCTTGACGGCCTTGATCGTGGCGCGGGCGTTTTCGCCGTAGCGCATGACGATCACGCCGCCCACGACTTCGCCTTGACCGTCGAGTTCGGCGATGCCGCGCCGCAGTTGCGGGCCCTTGCGGATTTCCGCGATGTCATCGAGACGCACCGGCGTGCCCTTGTCATTGACGCCGAGCGGGATTTTTTCCAGGTCGGCGATCGAGGTCAGGTAGCCGGTGGCCCGCACCATGTATTCCGCCTCGCCCATTTCCACCACGGAGCCGCCGACCTCGCGGTTGCCGTGCTGGATCGCGCTGCGCACTTGCGCCAGCGACAGGTTGTAGGCGCGCAGCGCGTCGGGGTCGACGACGACCTGGTACTGCTGCACCATGCCGCCGATGGTCGCGACCTCGGCGACGCCGGGCACCGTCTGCAGTTCGAATTTCAGGAACCAGTCCTGGATGGAGCGCAGTTGGGAGAGGTCGTGCGCGCCGCTGCGATCCACCAGTGCGTACTCGTAGATCCAGCCGACACCGGTGGCATCCGGCCCGAGCGCGGGCTTGGCCGCCGCCGGCAGGTCGCCGGCGACCTGGTTCAGGTATTCCAGCACGCGCGAACGCGCCCAGTAAAGGTCGGTGCCGTCCTTGAAAATGACATAGACATAGGAGTCGCCGAAAAACGAGTAGCCGCGGACGGTCACGGCGCCGGGCACGGCCAGCATGGCCGTGGTCAACGGGTAGGTCACCTGGTCTTCGACCACCTGCGGCGCCTGCCCCGGGTAGCTGGTCTTGACGATAACCTGCACGTCCGACAGGTCCGGCAGCGCATCGATGGGGGTCGTGGCCATGGCGTGGATACCGGCCGCCGCCAGGATCGCCGTCAGCAGCAACACCAGGAAGCGGTTGTTCAGCGACCAGCGGATGATGCCGGCGATCATGAATCACCTGCCTGCGGTGTGTCCGTCTCGTCGTCGGCGGTATTGCCGGGCCGGATGGACTGGACTTCGAAGTCGCCCGATTCCGACTGTTGCAGTGAAAAGTAGACGTGCTGCCCAGCCTTGACCGCGGCGAGGTCGACCTGCGGCAGGACATCGAACTCCATCGTCATGGCCGACCAGCCGAGGGCTTCGACCGGGCCGTGGCTGATGCGGATGCGCCGGGCCGGGGCGTTGACCGCGTCGACCACGCCGCTGGCGTAGACGGTCTGGTTGCCGCCTGTGCCGTGGCTCGTGGCCGTGTCATCGAGACGCTTAATACTGCCGGCCAGGCTCGCCTCGGAGTCGATCAAAAACTGCGCCGAGCTGACCACCTCGTCACCCGGCTTGAGACCGGCGATGATTTCGACCCAGTTGCCGCTTTCGATCCCGCTGATGACCTCGTGCACCTGGTATTTGCCGTGACCGAGCGCGACCACGACGCGGTCGGTGTCCTGGCCGCGGATCAGCGCCTCGCGCGGGATGCTCAGCGCCCCGGGGTGGGACGTGCCGAAGATGGTGACGCGCGCGTACATGTTGGGCTTGAGCCGCTCGCCCGGGTTGTCGAAACGCAGACGCACCTGCAGCGTGCGCGTTTTCGGGTCGAGCACCGGGTAGACGTAGTCGACGCGGCCGGTGAAGACCTCGCCGGGTATGTAATTCAGACGCGCCTCGGCGGACTGGCCCTTGCGCACCCAGTCGGCCTGGGATTCGAACACTTCCGCCTGCAACCAGACGCTGGACAGGTCCGCCAGGCTCAGGACCTCGGTGGCCGGTTTCAGAAACTTGCCCTCCTGTGCGTTCAACTGCGTGACGATGCCGTCCTGCGGCGCGAGCACCTCGACCGTGTTGGAAACCGACAGGGTTTTGGCCAGGCGCCGGATGTCGCCCGGTTCCATGCCCAGCGCCAGCAGTTTCTCCCTGGAAGCGGCCACCATCAGCTTGTCACCGCGCCGCTTGGCCTGGACGTATTCCTTTTGCGCGTTGACCAGTTGCGGAGAATAGAACTCGAACAGCAACTGGCCTTTCTTTACCCGCTCGCCGACCGTTTCCACCAGCAGCTTTTGGATCCACCCCTCGGTGCGGACATTGATCTGGCTCAGGTGCGACTCGTCGAAGCCGACGTAGCCGGTGGCGTTGACCTTGCGCCACAGCGCGCGCCTTTGCGCCTTGCTGGTGCGCACGCCGAGGTTCTGTTCCACGGCCGGGTCGATGTTGACGGTCCCGCCGCCTTTGGCGTCATCCGCGTAGACGGGTACGAGGTCCATGCCCATCGGCGATTTGCCCGGCTTGTCGCGGCGGAAATTCGGGTCCATCGGCGCGACCCAGTAGAGGACCTCCCTGGCGGGCTTGGCGGCCGTGGCGGGCTTGTCGGCGCCGTGCCTGCCGAGAATCGTGTAATTGGCGATCAGCACGCCGCCGGCCAGGCCGGCGACCAGGGCCATGAGCAGACGCAGGTTGGCGAGACCGCTCGATGATTGGCGAAGATTCATGACGTTTCTCCCTGTAAGTAGAGCAGTTGGGCGCGGGTGATGATTTCATCCGCGCGCAAAGCGGCGTCGCTCAGCTTGAGTTCGTATTCCCCGATCCGCGCCCGCAACAGCGTGGTCAGGTCGTTGACCGCGTCCTGGTAGTCTTCGAAGGCGGTTTCGGCGTTGTAGGCGGCCTGCGGCAGCAGCGTGTCCTTGTACATCCGGAGCCGCTCCTGCTCGTGTTCGAGCGATGCCGCATAGGTCTCGACGCTGGCCTTCATGGAGCGGTAGGTATCGTCCCGCGCGTACCGGGTCGCCGCCGTCGCCGCGATGTCGGAGGCCAGCATCCGGTCCTGGCGGTTTTTCGTGAACAGCGGTACGTCCATCGTGACCATGACCGAAAAGAGATCCGCGCGGCTGCTGCCGTCCATGTTTTCGCCGGCGCGCCCGCCATAAGACAGATCGACGGCAAACCCCGGCTTGTAAGCCTGGCGGGCGATATCCTCGGTGGTGCGGGAGCGTTCGATTTCGTGTTGCCAGGCCAGCAGGCGGGGGTGGTTCTTGAGACCGTCGATGATGACCTGGGCCTTGGCCGGCTGCGCGAGCTGCGGCCACCGGGAGTCGATTTCTCCCCAGGCAGCCGCGCCGATCCAGCCGGCCAGTTTTGCCCGCGCCTCCTGTTCGTCCTGGCGGATGCGGCTGAGCCGTTCTTCGACTTTCGACAGCTCCAGCCGGGCCTGCACGACGTCCTGCTGGTGGGCGCGGCCGCTGGCGTAATAGTCACGGGTGATGGCTGCCAGGTCGGAGAACACGGCCTCGGATTGACGCAGGATTTCCTGCCGCCGGCGGTGCAGGTAAACCTGGGTGAACGCCTTCCGGACCTCCAGCAAAACCTGCTGCCTGCGGTCCTGGGCCTCGGCGTCGTTACGGGCGGCGGATTCGCGCAGGCGCTCCCCGCTCAGGGCCAGGGTGCGGCCGCGCGGGAACGCCTGCCGCAGGCCGACGACCGCCTGGGTCATCGGCTCCTGGTCGAGCCTGAACGTGTCGGTCGGCAGGTTGGCGAAGCCGATCTTGAATTGCGGGTCGGGCAGTTGCGCGGCGGCCACCGAGCGTTCCTGCATCGATTCGCCGCGGGCCTCGATGGCCTGCAGGGTGTAGTCGTTCTTGAGCGCGAGTTGCTCCGCGGCGTGCAGCGTCAGGCCGGCGGCTAAGACCGTGCCGCCGCTCACGGACATTGACAGGGCAAGCGCGACGGGGACGCGCCAGGCCCGGGAATTCATTTTCGGGTACATCGTTATCTCCACTCCACAGGCGCACGGCGTCAAAGCCGTAGAGCCTGTTCAAAACCATTGGATCAAGACCGCCGATATGGCGGCCGCGGCCGGAATGGGTCAGCCGATCGGGGGTCTGAAGGGTGGAGAAAACGTGCCGGTCAACGCGGCCTGGGCATCATCGAAGCAAGGCTGCGCGGGTGGCGTGAATGCCGCCGGCGAGATGTCGCTGTCGATGGCCACCGCGGCGGCGACACAGCCACCGCAATGCGACTGCGGGGTGCAGCCGTCGTGGGTGGCGCCCTGGTGATGGTCACAACAGTCCATCGTGTGGTGGGCGCTGGCCTGCATGCTCATGTGCATGCCTTGAGAGCCGTCCATGCCATCGCAGGTAGCAACCAGCGCGGCCGGTGCGGGCTGCGCGGCGAACAATACGAAGATGGCCAGAAGAACGTGTCGCATATCCCGCATTATATATCGCCGCAGCGCTTGCACAATATTGACCCAGGTCAGTCTTTTGCCGAATTGTCGTTTTTCGCTGTCCGCGCCGAGTCAAGTCGTGGGGTCATAGTGAAGGGACAGAATAAGGGCTCAGAATGGATTTGTATTACTCTGTCCCGTTATTCTGTCCGCATTTATCTACGGTCCCCAGCTGCTATCATGGCAGCGTTGAATCAACCCCGAAACCAGGAGGCCCGCGCTGCGACTGCCCGCCTACACCGAACCGCTGTTCCGGCCGCCGTCCGAGGCCTACAGCCTGATCCTGCAGGTGACCAACGGCTGCAGCTGGAACCGCTGCACGTTCTGCGAGATGTATACGCAACCGCAGAAGAAATTCCGCTTCAAACCGCTCGATGAGCTGGAGCGCGAACTGGCGGCGATCGCCGATTCGGGAATGCAGGCGCGGCGGGTCTTCCTGGCCGACGGCGATGCGATGACGCTGTCGTTCCGCCGCCTGAAAGGGATCATGCAGGCCATCAACCGCTATTTGCCCGGCATCAACCGGGTCTCGTCCTATTGCCTGCCGCGCAACCTGAGGCACAAGACAATCGGCCAGCTGGCGGAACTCAGGGCCATGGGCCTGCAGCTGTTCTACGTCGGTTGCGAATCCGGCGACGACCTGGTGCTCGAGCGCGTCCACAAGGGCGAGACCTTCGACTCGTCGCTGGCCGCGCTGAAAAAGATCAAGGCGGCCGGCGCCAGGAGCTCGGTGATGATCCTCAACGGCATGGGCGGTACCCGCTACAGCCGCCAGCACGCGGTCAACTCGGCGCGCCTGGCCACCGCCGCGCAGCCGGAATACCTCTCGACGCTGGTGGTCAGCTTCCCGGTCGGCACCGAGCGCTACCAGGAGGGCTTTGAGGGCGAGTTCGAGCCGCTCGACCAGCAGGGTCTTTTCCAGGAGATGGAATGGCTGCTGGAAGGGCTGGAGCTCGAAAACACGATCTTCCGCAGCGACCACGCTTCCAATTACCTGGTGCTGAAGGGCACGCTTAACCGGGACAAGGATCGCCTGCTCGCAACGGTGCGCGCGGCGCTCGAGCGCCCCGGCTCGGTGGCGCTGCGGCCGGAATGGATGCGGGGGTTGTAGATACGTCCGTTTTATTTCTTACCGGCCGGTAAGGGATTATTGAAGAACCTCCGTAAGATGCTAAATCTTACTGATCAGTAAGATTTACTTGTAAAACGGCTCAAAAATAACTAATCTTACCGATCAGTAAGAAATGGTGTTTCAAGCATGGATATCAGGGATACCCGGGAACTGGGCCGCTTGATCAGAAGGCACAGGCAAAACATGGGACTCACTCAACTGGATACGGCGGGGTTGTGCGGTGTCGGCGAACGGTTCTTGTCCGAACTCGAAAGAGGCAAGCCCACCGCTTCGCTCGGAAAGACCCTGCAGGTGTTGAACCGGCTCGGCTTGAAAATTCGGGTCCAGGATTCTTCCCAATGAGGGGAGGGCGCCATTGAGTACGCTCAACGTGTATTTCCGGGATATTCCCTGTGCACGGCTGACTGAAGAGCCGACCGGTGGGCTGCGCTTACAATACCTCGACTCGTGGCTCGGGGAGCGGGGCTTTCCCGTCTGCACCCGGATGCCCGTGACGGGAGAGGTGTTCGGTCACGAAGAGGTGGCCCCTTTCGTCGCATCGTTCCTGCCCGAGGGCGGGACACTGAGGAGGCGGCTGGAAAGGCTGCTGCACGTGGACGCCGCCTACGATTTCGGCCTGCTGGCGGCCATCGGCAGGGAGTGTGCGGGCGCCTTGTCGTTCTGGCCGGAGGACGAAGACCCCGCAGCCAATCCCCCGGAATACATTGGCCTCAGCGCTGCCGAGTTTGACAAGTGGAGAGAATACGCACACCAGCTGCCCCTGCAGTTTCCGGGAAGGACCATTCGGTTATCCCTCGCGGGCGCGCAGTCCAAAACCGCATTGTATTTTGACGAGGAAGACAAACCCTACCTGCCCCAGAACGGGGCAGCCACGACACATATCCTGAAACCACGCATCCGGGGATGTCGGCCGAGTTCGGCCTTCGTCGAGCTGATCACGATGCGTATCGCGCAAGCGGTCCTTGGCGAGGTCGGCGCGCCGGATACGGACCTGTGGCGGAACTGCTACCGGGTGCGCCGCTTCGACCGACAGCGAACCGGTACCGGTGTAACCCGACTCCACCAGGAGGATTTCTGTCTCGCCCTCGGGCGAATGCCCAATCAAAAGTACGAGTCCACCAGTCCGCGAGAGCGACTGCTGGGGCCCTGCTTTGAATTGATTGACGATCTGGGTGAGCGCGGCATGATTGAAGCACCGGCCATGGAGCGGCTTCGGCTGCTGGACCAGGTCATCATCAATGTTTTGCTGCATAACCCGGACGCCCATCTCAAGAACTACGCTTTCCTGTACCGGGAAGGCGGCCTCCTGGAAATCGCTTCCCTCTATGATTGCCTGTGCACCTACGGCCTGACGTTCGAGGCCGATGACCCCATCGCCTGGGACCAGGGCGCCGGCCCGGCGGCGCATACACGAAACCTGAGCCTGACCATCGGGAACGCCATGCAGATCGATCGGGTCGGTATGGCGGACTGGGAGTCTTTCGCCGAGGAGTGCGGCTTTACCAGGGCCTTCGTCCGGCGCAGGGTGAGACGGCTCGCCGACAGCGTGAACCAGCACTTGCGGTCGGCCGTGGAAGCCGTGCTCGATGCCGTTCCGGAGGCGGAGCAGGCCGCCGAGCATGTCCTGGAGGCCGTAAAGCGGCAAATTGACGGAATCGGTCAGAAGGAATAAAAAAACTAGACCGATGGGAATTAACCCATTGGCTCCAAAACTGTCACCCATGTGCTCGGAATAAACTGTTACCTATGTAACCGGTAAGCACCCTGATAAATATGGTGGTGATGGGTGGACTTGAACCACCGACCTCAGCATTATGAGTGCCGCGCTCTAACCAGCTGAGCTACATCACCACGTTCTGGCTGGACCCGGCCTTTCGGGCAGGGGCGGCAATTTTCCGATTCCGGGCCTCGATTGTCAACTGCCGGGTATCCGCACGGACGTCACAATCCGCCCGTCAGCCATTGAACGAGTAGCCGTAGGTCTGCTTGAAACGGTCGCTGATTTCGTCCCGCGACGGCGCGTGGTTCTGCGGGCCCTGGGCGGCCACTTTCAGCGCGCCCATGACCGAGCCGATGCGGCAGCAGGTGACCAGGTCGAGGTCGTTCTGGATGCCGTAGATCAGGCCGGCGCGGTAGGCGTCGCCGCAACCGGTCGGGTCGGTCACGGCGGACGGGGCGGCGGCCTCGATCGTTTCCTCGCCTTCGCGGGTGATCAGGGTCGAGCCCTCGGCGCCTTTGGTGACGATCAGCGCTTCGAGCTGATCAGAAATTTCCTCGCGGCGCAGGCCGGTGGTCTTCTGCACCAGCTGAAACTCGTAGTCGTTGCAGACCAGCCAGTCCGCCTGGTCGATGAAGGTCCTGAGGTCGTTCTCGTCGAAAAGCGTCACGGCCTGACCCGGGTCGAAGATGTGCGGGATGCCGAGCCGGTTGAAGTCGTGGCTGTGCTGCAGCATCGCCCGGCGGCTGTCCGGCGCGACGATGCCGATCGTCATGCCCTCGCTGTCTCCGACCTTGTTCAGGTAACTTTCCTGCATGGCGCCGGGGTGGAAGGCCGTGATCTGGTTATCGTCCACGTCCGTGATGATAAAGGCCTGCGGCGTGAACTCGCCCTCCAGGCGACGTACGTGACGGGTCGATATGCCGAGTGACTTCAGGCGCTGTTCGTACGGGCCGAAATCGTCGCCGACCGTCGCCATCGGGTAAGGGTCGCCGCCGAGCAGCTTGAGGTTGTAGGCGATGTTGCCGGCGACGCCGCCGAACTGGCGGCGCATCTCCGGAACATTGAAGGCCACGTTGAGGATATGCACCTTGTCCGGCAGGATGTGGTTTTTGAAATGCTCCGGAAAGACCATGATGGTGTCGTAGGCCAGTGATCCGCAAATGAGTGCTGACATGCTTAAAACCCGCTTGTGCCGGTGATAAATCGGGACGGAGACGGCATTCTAGCGGATTTTGCCGGAGGCGTTAAAAGATTCGTTAAGAGGCCCGTGATCGCCGCGGATGTGCTTGCCCAATCAGGGGCTGACTGATACATTAGCCGGTTCTGAATGTGACTTCATTCCCCGGAATATAACGGTATGGTTTTCAAGAGTCTTCGCGGCCTTTTTTCCAACGATCTTTCAATTGATTTGGGGACCGCGAACACGCTCGTCTACGTGCGCGGCCAGGGCATCGTGCTGAACGAGCCCTCGGTCGTCGCGGTGCGCATGGATCGCGGGCCCGGCGGGCCGCAAACCGTGGCCGCGGTCGGCACGGAGGCCAAGGGCATGCTGGGGCGCACGCCCGGTAACATTCGTACGGTCAGGCCGCTGAAGGACGGCGTCATCGCCGACTTCAACATGACCGAGGCGATGTTGCAGCATTTCATCAGGAAGGTCCACGAATCCCGCTTTTTGCGCCCCAGCCCGCGGGTCTTAGTGTGCGTGCCCTGCAGTTCCACGCAGGTCGAGCGCAAGGCGATCAAGGAATCGGCCGAAGGCGCGGGCGCGCGTGAGGTGTTCCTGGTGGAAGAGCCCATGGCCGCTGCCATCGGCGCCGGTATCCCGGTGCACGAAGCGCGCGGAGCGATGGTGCTGGATGTCGGCGGCGGCACCTCAGAGGTGGCGGTGATCTCCCTGAACGGCCTGGTCTATTCCAATTCCGTCAGGGTCGGTGGCGACCAGTTCGACGAGTCGATCATCAATTTCGTGCGCCGCAATTACGGCACCCTGATCGGCGAAACCACCGCGGAGCGGGTCAAGATCGAAATCGGCTGCGCCTGGCCGGACGAAGAGGTTGCGGAACTGTCGGTATCCGGCCGCAACCTGGCCGAAGGCGTACCGCGGCGCATTACGATCAACAGCAACGAGGTGCACGAGGCGCTGGCGGAAAGCCTCGCCAGCATTCTCGACGCGATCAAGGTGGCACTGGAACAGACGCCGCCGGAGCTTTGCGCCGACGTCGTCGAAACCGGTATCGTGCTGACGGGCGGCGGCGCGCTGTTGCGGGGCATGGACCGCCTGATCGGCGAGGAGACCGGCCTGCCGGTCTTTATCGCGGACGATCCGCTGACCTGCGTGGCCAGGG
This sequence comes from uncultured Gammaproteobacteria bacterium, assembly GCA_963774415.1. GTDB lineage: Bacteria > Pseudomonadota > Gammaproteobacteria > Xanthomonadales > SZUA-36 > SZUA-36. Next base: position 328,045 of record CAVZEU010000003.1, read on the forward strand.
GCGGCGGCCGCGCGCTCGAGCTGATGGACGAAAACCATGGGGATTTCTTCACCAGCAGTTAGTACCTGGGCCTGTTGACGGGCCCCGAAAGCAGCATGCCGGATCCTGTGACCCGGCTGCGGGACACACGACAAGAATTTGGTATCCAGACAAGCATCAGGCTCCAGCCGCTGGTTCGGCGCGGAAGGTGCACGCACAGCACGGCTGATGATGTATATCCTGCTGGCGGTCCTGCTGATGTCGCTCGACCAGCACAGCCACTACATCCAGCGCGCGCGAACCGCCGTGGAAGCCGCCATCGAGCCGGTTTACCGCCTGGTCGGCTGGCCGGCGCATGCCTGGCACGTGCTGCGGGAACACGCCCGCACGCGCCAGCAACTGCGAGTGGAGAACCGCAGGCTGTTCGAAGCCCTGCTCGAGACCCGGGGTTCGGTGCAGACCCAGGCCGCGCTCAGGCAGGAGAACCAGAGGCTGCGGCTGTTGCTCAAGGCCACGCAGGGCCGCAGCTACGACTTCCTTTTCGCCGAGATGATCCGCGTCGACCTCGACCCGTTTTCGCACAAGGTCTGGATCGACCGCGGCAAAAACGCCGGCGTGACGCCGGGCCAGGCCGTGATCGACGGGCTCGGGATCATCGGCCAGGTGGAAGACGTGCACCGCAACGCCGCGAGCGTGCGGCTGATCTCCGACCCCGACCACGCGCTGCCGGTGCAGATCAACCGGACGGGCCTGCGCAGCGTCGCCTTCGGTACCGGGGAGACCAGCCACCTGCTGATGCCCAACGTGCCGTTGCAGGCGGACGTGGCCATCGGCGACCAGGTGGTCACCTCGGGTCTCGGTGACCGTTTTCCGCGCGGCTTTCCGGTCGGCGAAGTGGTGCGCGTGGAGCGTGACAGCGGCGGCACCTTTGCGCGTGTTTATTTGCGCCCGTATGCCGCACTGGACCGGGGCCGCGAAGTTTTGCTGATCGTACCCAAAGCGGCCGCCGAGCCGGCGCCGGCGGGCCGGCCGTGAGCCGCGGGCGCGAGGGCCGCAATCTGGCGATTCTGACGATCGCCGCGGCCCTGCTGCTGACCGAGGTGCCGCTGCCGCCGGCCCTGCTGCCGCTGAAGCCTTACTGGGTCGCGCTGGTGGTCGTGTACTGGACGCTGGAGTTGCCCGACGGCATCAGCCTGGGGCTTGCTTTCGCGATCGGCCTGGCGCTGGATCTCTTCAGCGGCGCCTTGATGGGGCTGCATGCGCTCAGCCTCGTCATCATGGTTTTCCTGGTCAGGCATTTCCGCTCGCGCCTGCGGTTTTATCCGACCTGGCAACAGGCGCTCGCGTTACTGGCGCTTTTGGTGAACGACCGAATCGTGCTGCTGTGGATTACCATTTTTCTGGGCGAGCCGATACCCACCTGGAAATACTGGCTGTCACCGCTGGTGGGCGCGGCCGTGTGGCCGTGGCTGTTTTTGTTGCTCGACCATCTGCGCGTCAGGGAACGTCAGGCCAAGGCGTGATTGCAGACCGAATCAACCGCACGCTCAAGGACGACCACGCGGAGCGGCGTTTGTTCGTCCAGCGGGCCAGGACGGGGTTCGCGATCGTCTTCATCTGCATGCTGATGCTGCTCAGCCGCTATATCTGGCTGCAGTACACGGCCCACGACAATTTTTCCGCCCGTTCCGAAAACAACCGTGTGAAAGTGCGCCCGGTGGTTCCGAACCGCGGCCTGATCTATGACCGCCGCGGGCGCGTCATCGCGGAGAACCGGCCGGCCTATCGCCTTGAAATCGTGCCGGAGAAGGCCGGCGACACGGCGGCGCTGCTGCAGGCGCTGTCGAAGCTCATCGACATCAGCGAGGACGACATCCAGAACTTCCAGAAGACGCGCCGGCAGTACCGCGCCTTCGACAGCGTGCCGGTCAAGTTCGGCCTCAGCGAGCGCGAGGTCGCGCGTTTTGCCGTCAACCGGCACCGCTTTCCCGGCGCCGACGTCGTGCCTTACCTGGCCAGGTACTATCCTTACGGCGGGCTGCTCACCCACGTGCTCGGCTATGTCGGGCGCATGGACGAGGGCGACATGGCCCGGGTCGACGCCGGTAATTACCGCGGCACCTACAGCATCGGCAAGACCGGCGTCGAGCGCTACCGGGAAAAGGCACTGCACGGCACCAGCGGTTTCGAGCGGGTCGAGACCAACGCCCGCGGCCGCGTCCTGAAAGTGCTGGAACGGCAGGATGCGGTGGTTGGCGACGACCTGATACTGTCCATCGACGTGGCCGTGCAGCAGGCGGCCTGGGACGCGCTCGGCGACCGGCCGGGCGCGGTGGCGGCCATCGACCCGCGCGACGGCAGCATCATCGCGCTGGTCAGCAAGCCCGCCTACGACCCCAATGCCTTCGTCCGGGGCATCGGTCACGAGGCCTACCAGGCCATTTTGAAGGCGCCGTACCGGCCGTTGTTCAACCGCGCCATCCGGGGCGGCTATGAACCCGGTTCCACGCTCAAGCCCTTCGTCGGCCTCGCCGGCCTGGAACTGGGCCTGATGACACCCAAGACCCGGGTCTTTTCCAACGGCACTTTTTACATCGAAGGTTACAGCCGGCCGTACCGCGACTGGAAGAAAACCGGGCATGGCTGGGTGAATATCGTCACGGCGCTGGAGCAATCGGTCAACACCTATTTCTACACCGTGGCGATGGACCTGGGCATCGACCGCATGCACGACTACCTGGCGCAGTTCGGCTTCGGCGCGCCGACGGGCGTGGACCTGCCGTCCGAGGGCCAGGGGCTGCTGCCGTCGCGGGAGTGGAAGCGCGCCACCTACAATGAGCCCTGGTACCAGGGCGAAACCGTGATCGCCGGTATCGGCCAGGGCTATAACGTCGTCACGCCGCTGCAATTGGCCAACGCGGTGGCGACACTGGTCAACGGCGGCAAACGCTTTGAGCCGCGGCTGCTGTACGCGGTCAAGCACCCGGGCCACGCCCGCGCGGTTCGCGTCAGCGCGCCGCTGGCGGCCACGGTGCCGGTGAACGATCAGCGCAACTGGCAGGCGATCTACGACGGCATGGAGCGGGTCGTCACCGGCCTGCACGGCACCGCCAGGGGCGTCGCCGACGGCGCGAATTACACGATGGGCGGCAAGACCGGCACGGCGCAGGTCTATACGCAGGACGAGGAGAACAAGAATGACAAGGTTGTGGAGAGCCTGCGCGACCACGCCCTGTTCATAGCCTTCGCGCCGGTCGAGTCACCGCGAATCGCGATCGCGGTGGTGGTGGATCACGGCGGCGCCGGTTCCCGGGAGGCGGCGCCGATCGCGCGGGCCGCGCTCGATGCCTGGCTGAACCAGGACATCGGCACGGGGACGCAGCCGTGAGACGGCGGCTGCCCGCGTGGACCGGATTGCCGCGGCTCGACCCGGTTCTGCTGAGCCTGATCATGCTGGTCATCGGCTTCGGCCTGCTGGTGCTCTACAGCGCGACGGATCAGAACATGACCATGGTATATCGCCAATCGCTGCGCCTCGGCCTGGGTCTGGTCATCATGCTGCTGGTGAGCCAGGTGCCGCCGCACGTCCTGCGCGTGTGGACGCCGTGGCTGTACACGCTGGGAATCGCCCTGTTGCTGGCGACGCTGGCGTTCGGCGTCGGCCGCGGCACGCAACGCTGGCTGGACCTGGGCCTATTGCGTTTCCAGCCGTCCGAAATCATGAAACTGGCGGTGCCGATGATGGTGGCCTGGTACCTGCACCCGGTCACGCTGCCGCCGTCGTGGAAAGCCATCGGCGTCTCGCTGGTCATCCTGGCCCTGCCCACGTTCCTGATCGCGCAGCAACCCGATCTCGGCACCGCCCTGCTGATCGCCGCCAGCGGCGGTTTCACGCTGTTCCTGGCGGGCCTGCGCTGGCGCGCCATCTTCACGGTGGGCGGCATGATGGCGGCTGCCGCGCCGGCCCTGTGGCTGGTGATGAAGGACTACCAGCGCAACCGCGTGCTGACGTTCCTGAACCCGGAGGCCGACCCGTTGGGCCATGGCTGGAACATTATCCAATCCAAGATTGCGGTGGGCTCCGGCGGCTTGCTCGGCAAGGGCTGGCTGCACGGGACCCAGTCGCACCTGGAATTCATACCCGAGCGCCATACCGACTTCATCCTCGCGGTGTTGTCGGAGGAATTCGGCTTCCTCGGCGTGGCGCTGCTGATGCTGGTGTACATGCTGCTGATCGCCCGCGGACTCTATATCGCCAGCAACGCGCGCGACACCGGTTCGCGGTTGCTGGCCGGCAGCCTGAGCCTGACCCTGTTCGTTTACGTATTGGTCAACGGCGGCATGGTTTCGGGCGTATTACCGGTCGTCGGCGTGCCGCTGCCGCTGATCAGTTATGGCGGCACGTCCGCCGTGACTCTGTTGACGGGCTTTGGCATTATGATGTCCATTTACGGTCACAGGAAATTCATCAGATGATGGTTCAATCGGCCTTACCCGAAATGGCCCGCGGCGGGCGCAGCCGTCAGGTCGGCCTGACCCCGTTTTGATTCGCGGCCGCTGAGCCGCCTACCGGATACCACTCAATGCGAAAATTGTTTTTGCTCATATTTTTCTGCACTACCGCGTTCGCGGCCCGGCACCCGGGCACGGATGCTTTCCTGGCGCGCGCCGCCGCGAAATACGGCCTGGCGAAAGACCGCGTGGCGGTGCTGCTCGATCAGGCCGAATTCAAGCAGTCGATCGTCGATGCGATCAGCCGCCCGGCCGAAGCCAAGCCCTGGTACCAGTACCGGCCGATCTTCCTGAGCGAAAAGCGCATTGAGCAGGGCGTCGAATTCTGGCGGCAAAACCGCGACCTGGTCAAGCGCGCCGCGGCGACGTTCGGCGTGGACGCGGCGATCATCGTCGCCATCATCGGCGTGGAAACCTCCTATGGCAGCAACACCGGGCGCTACCGGGTCATCGACGCGTTGGTCACACTGGGGCTCTATTATCCGCGCAACCTGGGCGCCGACCGTTCGCGGTATTTTTCGGACCAGTTGATGCAATACATCAAGCTGACCGACGAGGAGGGCCTACCGGCCGCGGCGGTCACCGGCTCCTATGCCGGTGCGATGGGCATGGGTCAGTTCATGCCCGGCAGCTACCGGGAATACGCGGTGGATTTTGACAAGGACGGCAAGCGTGACCTGTGGCGTTCCAAGGCCGACGTCGTCGGCAGCGTCGCCAACTACCTGCACGTGCATGGCTGGAAGCTGGGACAGCCGGTCGCACGGCGAGCCGTGGCGCGCAGCGATGCCGCTTTCGACAAGGTCACCGTCAGCGACCTGAAGCCGACCCTGACGGTGGCCAAATGGCAGGCGCTGGGGTTCAGGAGCGCGCCCGGGCTGGCGCCCGACCTGCCCGCAGCGGTGCTGAAGCTGTCGGAAAGGGAGCGTGAAACGTATTGGCTGACCTTTCACAATTTCTACGTCATCACGCGTTATAATCGCAGTCCCCTTTATGCCATGGCGGTATTGCAGCTTAGCCGGGAGATCGGAAAACGGGTCGCAGAGGATTGATGAGCAGGCGTGTAATCCTCATTGCGTTGTCGCTGTCGATACTGGCCGGCTGCGCCGGGCACAAATCCAGCCCGAAGGCGGTGGACGGCCCATCGAGCCGCCACCTGACGGCCGCGGACGTTGCCGACGCCGTGCCCAGGGACGAGCCGCTGGCCCGCTACGGCAACCAGTCGCCTTACACCGTCCTGGGCAAGACCTACCGGGTTCTGCCCAGCAGCAGGGGTTACCACGAACGCGGTATCGCGTCCTGGTACGGGCGCAAGTTCCAGGGACGGCGCACCTCGAGCGGTGAGCGTTACGACATGCACCTGGCGACCGCCGCGCACCGCAGCCTGCCGCTGCCCACCTATGCCGAGGTTACGAACCTCAGAAATGGCAGGAAGGTGATCGTAAAGGTCAATGACCGCGGCCCGTTTCACGCAGGCCGGATTATCGACCTTTCCTACGGCGCGGCCGTGCGCCTGGGGGTGGACAAAACCGGCACGGCGCCGGTTGACGTTCGGGCCATCGATGTAAAACAACGCCGTCATGCCGCGGTCAAAGTCGCTGACGGCACCTTTTTGCAGGTCGGCGCATTCAGCAAGCGCGCAAGGGCCGAACGCCTTGCTGGTAAAATGATGGCGGCACAACTGAAACCGGTGTCCGTGCTGAAGAGCCGCGGATTGTACAAAGTATGGATAGGACCTTATGCTTCGGAAGCCGAAATTGCAGCCAGTACCCGCCGGGTCGTTGAACTCGGTTTTGAGCGCCCTCATAGAGTCAGGCGTTGAGGGCCTGTCGCCGGCAGCCCTTTTTACCCATCGACAGATACAGAAAGAATTATGAAAAATTTCCTGCTCGTCATTGCCCTGCTGTTGGCCTTGCCCGTCTCCGGGCTGGCCCAGACCCCACCGCCGCCACCGAAGGGCATGCCGGTGCCCGCGCCCCCGGAACTCGGCGCCAACAGCTATATTCTTATCGATTTCAACAGTCACCGGGTCCTGGCGAAGAAAAATCCGGACGAGCGCGTGGAGCCGGCCAGCATCACCAAGCTGATGACGTCGTACGTCGTGTTCAAGGAACTCGCGGCCGGCAACATCAAGCTCGACGACAAGGTGCCTGTCAGTGAAAAAGCGTGGCGTACCGGCGGTTCGCGCATGTTTATCGAGCCGGGTATGGATGTCACCGTCAAGCAGCTGATTCAGGGTATGGTGGTGCAGTCGGGTAACGATGCGAGCGTCGCGCTGGCGGAGTTCCTGGCCGGTTCGGAGGACGCCTTTGCCGACCTGATGAACCACTATGCAGAGCAGTTGGGCATGGACAACAGCCATTTCGTGAACGCCACCGGCCTGCCGCACGCGGATCACTACACCACGGCCCATGATATCGCGCGCTTGAGCATCGCCCTGATTTCCGAGTTCCCCGACTATTACAAGTGGTATTCCGAGAAGGAATACAGCTTCAACGACATCCGCCAGCACAACCGCAATAACCTGTTGTGGCGCGATCCGGCCGTGGATGGCCTGAAAACCGGGCATACCGAAAGTGCGGGCTACTGCCTGGCGGCTTCGGCCAAGCGGGACGGCATGCGGCTGGTCAGCGTCGTCATGGGTTCGGCGTCGGAATCCTCGCGCGCCAGTGAAAGCCAGGCGCTGCTGAATTATGGTTTCCGCTTTTTCGAGACCGTCCAGCTTTACAAGGCGGGCCAGGAACTGGCCAAGAGCAAGGTCTGGAAAGGCGAGCGGAACCAGGTGCCTCTCGGTATCAAGGACGACCTGTTCGTGACCATACCCCGCGGCCGCTATGACGACCTCGAAGCCAAGGTGCAGATGCCGCCGGTGCTGACCGCGCCGCTGAACCAGGACCAGCAGGTCGGCCAGATCCTGATCCGGCTGGATGACAAGGACGTCGCAAGACGCGGGCTGGTCGCGCTGGCGGCGGTGCCCGAGGCCGGTTTCTTCGGCCGCACCTGGGACGGTATCAGCCTTTGGGTCAGCGGTCTTTTTGGAAAGGAATAATGGCGTCACGGTATCCACCCGAGTCGGGGCCGGACGAAGTGTTCGACTTTCCCTGCAAGTTCCCGATCAAGGCGATGGGGCGCAACCGGGACGGCTTCGAGAGTCTGGTCAAGCGCATCGTGCTGACGCACGCTGAGGTTTTCGCGGGCGTCGATATCAGCACCAGCACCAGCGCGTCGGGCAACTATCTGTCCGTCACGATCAATATCGAGGCGCATTCGAGGGCGCAACTGGACCGGATATACCGGGAACTGAGTGATTGCGAGCAGGTACTGGTGGCGCTTTGATGGAACAGGCCCGCGTCCACAGCGCTTGTTATGCGGACACGGCTCGCCTGCGTGTCCGCCGGCTCGGCAGGCGGGCGTACGAGCCGGTTTGGCGCGCGATGCAGGCTTTTACCGATCGGCGCGACGAGACCACGCCCGACGAGCTGTGGCTGGTGGAACACCCGCCGGTCTTCACCCAGGGCCAGGCGGGCCGTGCTGAACACCTGCTGGCGCCGGGCGACATCCCGGTCATACAGGTCGACCGGGGTGGCCAGGTGACCTACCACGGTCCCGGTCAGATCGTCGCCTACCCGCTGCTCGACATCAAGCGCCTGGGCCTGGGCGTGCGGGCACTGGTCAACGGCATCGAGGAGGTCGTTATCCGTTTACTGGCCGATTACGGCGTCAACGCGGAAAGGGTCACCGGCGCACCGGGCGTTTATGTCGGCGGCGAAAAGATCGCGGCGCTCGGCCTGCGGGTGCGGCGCGGAAGAACGTTTCACGGGCTGGCGTTCAACATCGACATGGACCTGGAGCCCTACCAGCGCATCAACCCCTGTGGTTACCGCGGGCTGAAGGTCACGCAGCTGGCCGCCTTTGCCGAAGTCGACATGGCCGCGGTGCAGGACCGCCTTATCGCCGGTTTGAGCAGGTTTCTCGGCTACAATGAACGCTTCGACATGGTCGCCGGAGCACCGGACAGCGGACTGGACGCATGAGTGAAGAGCACAAAATCCCGATTCGCCTCAAGTCGGCGACAACGCCGGGCAACAAGCAGTTGGGCGCCGACAAGCTGGCGCGCAACACCGCGAGCTTCCGCCAGGACGCGCCGGTGCTGCGCAAGCCGCCGTGGATTCGGGTGCGGCTGCCGGCCGGCAACGCCGTCGCCGAACTGAAGTCGCGTCTACGCGAGAACCGCCTGGTGACGGTCTGCGAAGAGGCGACCTGCCCTAACATCCACGAATGTTTTCACAAGGGCACGGCCACCTTCATGATCCTGGGTGAATTGTGTACGCGCCGCTGCTCCTTCTGCGATGTCGCTCACGGCCGGCCGCTGCCCCCGGACGGCGACGAACCGGAAAACCTGGCCCGTACCATCCGCGACATGAAACTGCGCTATGTCGTGATTACATCGGTGGACCGGGACGACCTGCGTGACGGCGGCGCCGGCCACTTTGCGCGCTGCATCGACCACATCCGCGCTCTGAACCCGGGCATCAGCGTGGAAATCCTGGTGCCGGACTTCCGCGGCAAGGGCAAGCTGGAACGGGCGCTGGCGACGCTCGCGGAATCACCGCCCGACGTTTTCAACCACAACCTGGAGACGGTCGCGGAACTGTATCGAAACGTGCGGCCCGGCGCCGACTACCATTGGTCCCTCGAAGTTTTGCGGCGTTTCAAGGGCCGGCACGCGGACATCCCGACCAAGTCGGGTATCATGCTCGGCCTTGGCGAGACCAGGGCGCAGGTGGAACAGGCGATGCGAGACCTGCGCGCCCACGACGTCGACATGCTGACCATCGGCCAGTACCTGCAACCGACGGCCCACCACCACCCCGTGTTACGCTATTGGACCCCGCAGGAGTTCGAGGCCCTGGCCGAACTGGGCTACTCGCTGGGCTTCACGCACGTGGCTTCGGGGCCGCTGGTGCGGTCCTCCTACCACGCGGACCGGATGGCCGAGTCGTCCGGCTTGTTGTCGGCGAGTCGCGGCAAGCAGGACTTGTGACCCTTGTTTTAGCGACGGGGCGTGTGCTAAATAAGCTGAATGAAAGTGATTCGCAGGCAACTCGCGGGCGATTATGTGGTCTCTAAAGTCACCGCCACCACCGTTACCGCGGGCCATCAACGGAGTAGTTAGATTGAGAGCCATCAAATTTTTAATCGTTATCCTGATCAGTACGTCGGTCTGGGCCTCGACCCAGTCATCGGCGCCGGTATTGCTCAAGCCGACCATGGAACAGCGACTGCGCAGCAACCTCGCGACCAAGTTCCTGGCCAACTGGCACTACAAGGACACGCCCCTGGATGACGCGCTCTCGGTCAAGATATTCAATCATTACCTGGAACTGCTCGACCCGAATTACAGCTTTTTCCTGGCCTCCGATATCGATTCCTTCGCCCATTATCGCCTGGGCCTCGACGACGCCCTGCAGCATTCGGACCCGTCGCCGGCTTACGACATTTTCAATCTCTACGTGCAGCGCGTGCACGAGCGCGTCAAGTTCGCGCGCGAACAACTGCAGAAGAAGATGGATTTCACCGTCGACGAGAACTACCCCTGGGACCGCAGCGAGGTCAAATGGGCCAAGTCGGAGAAGGACTTGAACGAGTTCTGGCGCCTGCGGGTCAAGAACGACTATCTGCGCCTGAAGCTCGCCGGCAAGGACGATGCCGCCATCGTGGAAACGCTGGACGAGCGCTACAAGGGGCTCGACCGGCGTATTTCGGAGCTGAATTCCGACGACGTCTTCCAGTTCTTCATGAATTCCTACGCGCAGTCGATCGAGCCCCACACGGCCTACATGTCGCCACGCAGCTCCGAGAATTTCGAGATCTCGATGAGTCTTTCGCTGGAAGGCATCGGCGCCCTGCTGGGCCGTGAGAACGAGTACACGCAAATTGCCAGCATCGTGCCGGGCGGCCCGGCGGACAAGGACGGGCGCCTCCAGCCGGGCGACCGGATCACCGCGGTCGGCCAGGGGCCCAACGGCAAAATGCGCGACGTGATCGGTTGGCGCATCGATGACGTGGTCGACCTGATCCGTGGGCCGAAACATACCGTCGTGCGCCTGGAAGTCTTGCCCAAGGACGTGGGCGTGGACGGCCCGTCCCGCGTGATCAATATCGTGCGGGACAAGGTCAAGCTGGAAGAGCAGGCGGCCAAGAGCCGTATCATCGATATGCCCGGCCAGGACGGCAAGGTGGTCAAGGTCGGCGTTATCGACTTGCCGGTGTTCTATCTCGACTTCAACGGCCGCGCCAATAACCTGCCTGACTACCGCTCCAGCACCCGCGACGTGCGGCACCTGATCGAGAAAATGAAGGGCCAGGGCATCAAGGGCCTGATCATCGACCTGCGTGACAACGGCGGCGGCTCCCTGCTGGAGGCGACGACCATGACCGGGCTGTTTATCGACGAGGGGCCGGTGGTGCAGGTGCGCAATTCCAGCGGCCGTATCTCGACCGAGGAAGACACCGACCCCGGCATGGCCTGGGACGGCCCGCTGGCGGTGCTGGTCAACCGCTACAGCGCGTCCGCTTCGGAAATCTTCGCCGCCGCGATACAGGATTATGGCCGCGGCGTGATCATCGGCGAGAAGACCTTCGGCAAGGGCACGGTGCAGAACCTGGTGGACCTCGATGACTACGCGCCGCCGAGCGAGTCCGGCAAGATGGGCCAGCTCAAGATCACGATGGCGCAATTTTTCCGGGTGACGGGCGGGTCCACCCAAAACCGGGGCGTTGACCCGGACATACATTTCCCGTCCGCCGGCGACCCGCAGGATTACGGCGAGCGTTCACTCGAAAACGCGTTGCCCTGGACGAGCATCAGCCGCGCCGATTACAAGCCCGAAGGCGACCTGCACATGATGATCGCCGTGGCCAACGCGCGCTTCAAGAAGCGCATCAAGAACGACCAGGAGTTCAAGTGGCTGCTCAGCGATGTCCAGCAGTTCAACAAGGAGAAGGACAAAAAAGAGATTTCGCTGCTCGAGTCCGTGCGCCGCGAAGAGATGGACAAGGATGAGGCCAAGCGCAAGGCCCGCGAGGCCGCGGAAGAAAAGAACGGGCCCCTTTTCGAGGAGTCCGACGAGGTGGTCCATTCCGCCCGCCAGGTGCAGGAAGAACCGGACGAAGGCGACGATGAGGTCGTCGACCCGGATCCGGACAAGGACAAGCGTCCGGACCTGCTGCTGCGCGAATCCGCGCAGATCATGTCGGACATGATCGAACTGGGCGCCAACCAGGCATTGCTGGCGCGGCAATTCTCACTGCTGTCGCAAGAACCGGTGGCCGGCAAGCTGAATTGACCGCCGGCGGGAAGCGGGCCACGGCGGGCCCGCCCCCACGGGATTCAGGTTAGAATCCTGTGCCATGCATTCACGAGCCGACCCACGCGTCTTAAAGCTGGCACTGCCCCTGCCGTTGAGAAACCTGTTCGACTACCTGCCGCCGGCCGACGGCCCCAGGCCCGGGCCGGGTGCGCGCGTGGTCGTGCCGTTCGGGCAGCGCAAGCTGGTCGGCGTGGTCGTGGAGACCGCCGGTCGCAGCGAGGTGCCGCCGCAGAAGCTGGTCAGGGTGGCGGCGCAAGTGGATGGCGGCGCCACGGCGCTGAATGCCGAGACGCTGGAGCTGCTCCGCTGGTGCTGGAAATATTACAAGCAGCCGCCCGGCGAGGTCGTTTTCAACGCCTTGCCGCCGCTGCTGAGGAAATCCGGCGCGGCGATTCCCCCGCCGCCCGAGCAATACACGCTGACCGCGGCGGGCCAGGCACGCCTGGCGCAGCCCGCAGGGCGCCTGAAGGCCCAGTACCGTGTGCTCGAGGCCATGCGGGCCGGCGCGGTGACGGCGGCGGAACTCGGCGGCTTGTCGCAGAACTGGCGCAAAATCCTCGATAACACGATCGACAGCGGCTGGGTCAGGGCCGAGCCGCGGCCGCCGGCGCAACTGCAACCGGTTCCGGGCCCGCGCCTCGCCCCGGGGCAGGCAAGCGCCGTGGACGCCATCGGCCGCAGCCTCGGCAGCTACCAGTGTCATTTGCTCGACGGCATTACCGGCAGCGGCAAGACCGAAGTTTACCTGTGCCTGCTGGAAAAAGCGTTGCGCGAGGGCGGCCAGGCGCTGCTGCTGGTCCCGGAAATCGGTTTGACGCCGCAGCTGGTGGACCGTTTTCGCGCGCGCCTGGGGATCGAGCCCGTCGTGACCCATTCGGGTCTTAGCGAAGGCGAGCGGCTGCAGGCCTGGGCGTTGGCGAGAGGGGGCTCGGCCAGGCTCGTCATCGGCACGCGCTCGGCCCTTTTCCTGCCGCTGACGGACCTTAGGATGATGATCCTGGACGAAGAGCACGATGCTTCCTTCAAACAGCAGGACGGATTCTGTTTTTCCAGCCGCGACGTCGCCGTCAAGCGCGCCGCGGGACTGGGAATTCCCATCGTGCTGGGGACGGCCACGCCATCGCTGGAAACGTTCAACAACGCGGCGCGCGGGCGCTACCAGTGGCACCGCCTCAGGCGCAGGGCGACCGGCGCGAGCGAGCCCCGATGGCGGGTGCTCGACCTGGTTCAGCAAAACCTCACCGGCGGCATCTCGACGACCGCGATGGAGGCGATCGGGGCGGTGTTGGCGAAGGGCGAGCAAGCGCTGATATTCCTCAACCGCCGCGGTTACGCACCGGTGCTGTTGTGTCACCAGTGCGGCTGGCACGCCGTGTGTGAACGCTGTGACACCAACCTGACCTGGCACCGCGCGAGCCGTGGCCTTTTATGCCACCACTGTAACCACGCCCAGCGCGTGCCGCGGATGTGTCCGGATTGCGGGGCGGATGCGCTGCAGGGCGCGGGCGAGGGCACCGAACGGCTCGAACAGGTGCTGGCGGAAGCCTTCCCGGACACGCCATTGCTGCGCTTTGACCGCGATACCGTGCGCAGGAAGGGCGAGTTCGAACGCTTGACAGCGAGGGTCAAGGCCGGCGGCCCGTTGCTGCTGGTGGGCACCCAGATGCTGGCCAAGGGCCATCATTTTCCTGCCGTCACGCTGGCCGTCATCGTCAATCTCGACCAGGCCCTGTACAGCGCGGACTTCCGCGCCGTGGAGCGCATGGGCCAGCTGATGGTGCAGGTGGCTGGCCGCGCCGGCCGCGACAAGCTCGCCGGCGAGGTGATCCTGCAAACCCACTACCCGCAGCACGAATCTCTGCAGACACTGCTGGAGTCGGGCTACGAGGCCTTTGCCGCGGAGGTCAGTGAACTCCGCCGGGCCGCCTCCCTGCCGCCGTTCAGCAACCACGCGCTGCTGCGCGCCAACGCCCACCACAAGGACCCCGTCCGGACCTTCCTGGACGCGGCCAAGGCCTGCTTCCCGCCAGGCGCGGCGGAGATCTTCGGCCCGCTGCCGGCCATGATGGAACGCCGCGGCGGGCGCACGCGGTGGTATTTGCTGGTGCAGGCGCGGCGGCGATCCGCCCTGCACCGCCAACTGGACAGCTGGCTGCCCAGCGTGCTGAAACTCCCGGCGGCCCGCAAGGTCCGCTGGTCGATCGATGTCGATCCGCAGGAATACTGAAAGCGGCCGCCGAACTTTTGAATATCCCGGCCGCCCGATTCAATTCGGACCCGTCTGAGTCGAACCATCCGAGGGAACCGCACACGGTATCGAGGCTCTCGGCCATGAAATGCTCCCAGAGCGCAGCGGTCCGGGCGTTCCCTGGACCAGCCAGCATTCCAATCCCTAATCTGGCCTCGAACCCTCTACCATATCGGATTACGCTTACAAGGGAGATTCATTTACCGTTGTGTTCAGTATCATGGCCGGGCGAACCGCTGGAGGCGGAAGTAGGCATGCAAAGGGGTCATTTGTCGTTTTGGAGCGAATATTGTACTGTATTTGGCGCTAGGTATCTGATAGTACGCAAATAAGGACGGGTTCCAAAAAGTGTGCCTGTCACCACGGAGGGTTATTTCATGTCATCCATAGGAGCACGACCCGCAAAGTTTAAACCACTGATTGTATTTATGTTTCTGGCGAGCGTTTGGGTTTCCGCGTCCGCCTCTGGTTTGACTTCCACCCAATTGTTGCCCGTGATTCCCGGAAGCCCCGAAACCCGTTCGACACCATTTATTGCTTGGTTTCAGGATTTGTCCCAGGTGGGATACGTCGAGGAAGAATACTCAGTTTCGGGCACGGCGAATGTTTACGGATATGTCGACGACGTCACGCCGCTTACCGATGTGGAAGTCCTCTATCCCGACTTACCCTACACAACCCGGATATTGGTGCGGCGCCCCGAATATCCGCGGGACTTTAACGGAACCGTTTTTCTGGAAGTGCTCAATGCCACGGCAGGCTGGGACGGTGACCCGATCTGGCAGGGCAATTACGAATACATGACGCGCGAGGGCGCTATCTGGGTCGGTGTAACGACCAAGCCCGTGACGGTGGATTTCCTGCGTGACGGCTGGGCTGCCTGGCCATTGGTCGACAGAAATGCCTCCCGTTATGCGTCGCTGTCTATGCCTCATTTCGGGCAGGTTTGGGACATGCTCAGCCAGATCGGGGAATTGCTCAAAACACCTGCATCGGCCGATAACCCGCTGTCGCAATTCGATGTCGAGCGGATCATCATGGTCGGCTATTCTCAGTCCGCCGCTTACGAGGTGACCTATGTGAACTCCATGCACTCGGGTGCGACGATGCCGGACGGGTCGCCAGTCTACGACGGTTACTACATTGCAACCGGCGGTGCGACGGCCAAGCATATCACCGGCCCACCCGACACCGTGGAAAGCCTGGCTGTGGGGGATGTGCGTAATATGATCCTCAGTGACGCTCCCGTAATTCGATTCCAGACGCAGACGGAAGTGATCAATTTCGGGGCGTACCTCGTACGGCAGTCCGAACCGGCCTATCCGACCCTTCGGTTTTACGAGATGGCTGGCGGGTCACATGTCGATGCGCAGATCAACGCCGTGGGCGGTCAGGCTTTGGTCCGGGATCTCGGGCTGCCTGCCAGTTTCTGCCCGAATCCTGCGAATCCCTATAATCCCATTCGCGTCGGTTTCGTCCAGTCTGCCTTGTTGGAAGCACTCGTCGACTGGATAGACGCAGGCGCAGAGCCGCCGGCTAGCCGGTTCTTGGAGGTCAATGGCGGTAACTTGGTGCTTGACGCCGACGGCAACGCGGTGGGCGGCGTAAGGCCCCCGCAGATCGAGGTGCCGCTCGGAACCTATCTGGAGTACAACTCCGGTCCGGGTTTTTGCTTCCTGTTTGGTGGCTTTATACCGTTCGATGGGCAGACGCTCGCAAGCAGGTACCGGAATCACGGCAAGTACGTCAGCAAGATGGCCCGGGCGATCAAGGATTCCGAACAGGAAGGTTTTCTGCTGCGTGAAGATGCTGCCACTCTGCGTACGGACGCTGCGAATTCCGGGGTTGGCCACAAGTAGGCAAGCGATGCGCCTGGATTAAGATCGCATTTGCTCAACAAGCAGCGGCTGCGCGGCAGCGGGCGCGTGGTTAGATAGAAATATTAAAACGCCTTTTGCAGGCATTTTGGCAATTATGCGGCCTTGAATTCTCCGCGTGCCGGGTTCAGTTCGGACCAGTCCGAACCTTTGCATTCGCGTTTGCCTTGCACGGTACCGCCAATCTGCCACGAAATTCCCCCCTCACGTGCTGCGGTTTCAGCATTAAGCTGGCTCAGGGTTTGTGGCCGGGCCGCAGGAATACTGAAAGCGGCCGCCGAACTTTTCCCCGTGCTGCGTGACCAATGACACTGATGCGGGCATACGTTTTGATAGACGATTAAAAGTTACCGCTTTGATGCCGATGTCAGACAGGTCCGGGCTGACGGAAAAACACGCAAAAAAGGTTCGAATCATGGAATCAGTCACAGAGAAGCCGGCCGCGTCCGGCGCAGCTTCCACGGCGCGGGCGGCTTTCACCGAGCTGGGCGCAGTGGCCAACCAACTGATCATCGGCCAGCAGCGGCTGATGGAGCGGCTGATCATGGCCCTGCTCTGCAACGGTCACCTGTTGGTGGAAGGCGCGCCGGGTCTGGCCAAGACGACGGCGATCAAGGTCCTGGCCGATCGCATCGAGGGTGATTTCCACCGCATCCAGTTCACGCCGGACCTGTTGCCCGCGGACCTGACCGGAACCGAGATTTATCGTCCGCAGGCCGGCACCTTCGAATTCCAGCGCGGGCCCATATTTCACAATTTGATCCTGGCCGACGAGGTCAACCGCGCGCCCGCCAAAGTCCAGTCCGCCATGCTCGAGGCCATGGGCGAACACCAGGTGACGGTGGGCCGCGTCACCTACCCGATGCCGGCCTTGTTCCTGGTCATGGCGACGCAAAACCCGATCGAGCAGGAGGGCACCTACCCGCTGCCCGAAGCCCAGCTGGATCGCTTTTTGATGCACATCGCCATCGGTTACCCGGACGAAAAGTCGGAACAGGAGATCCTGGAGCTGGCGCGGGGCCAGGCCCGGGACGAGCTGAACCGTAAACCCGAGCCGGACACCCTGGTCACACAGCAACAGGTCTTCGAGGCGCAAAGCGAGGTGCTGGACCTGCACATGGCGCCGGCCTTGCAGCAATACATCATCCAGCTGGTGCTGGCGACCCGCGAGCCCGGCAAGTGGGACGAGACGCTGGCCCGCCTGGTCAGTTACGGCGCCAGCCCGCGGGCGACCATCGCGCTGGACCGCTGTGCCCGCGCGCGGGCATGGCTGGGCGGGCGGGACTTCGTTTCCCCCGATGACATCCACGCGGTGATCCACGAAGTCATGCGCCACCGGGTATTGCTGTCCTACGAGGCCGAGGCGGACGGGGTCAGCGTCGATGAACTGGTCAACCGCCTGCTGGACCTGGTCCCGGTGCCATGACCGAAGCGCGTGCAGGGGACGGCATTCACCTGAGCGCCGCCGAGCTGATCGCATTAAAACCCCGCTGTAACGCCCTGGCCCTGCCGATGCACCGGCCCGCCGCGTCGGCGCTCGCCGGCGCTTACCGTTCGCGCTTCCGGGGCCGTGGCGTGGACTTTGTCGAATCGCGTGCCTATTTCCCCGGCGACGACATTCGCAACATGGACTGGCGCGTGACCGCGCGCACCGGCAAGCCGCATACGAAAATATTCCAGGAAGAGCGAGAGCGGCCCGTTTTCGTCATCGTCGACGCCGGCCCGAGCCTGTTTTTCGGCACCCGCAAGCGTCTCAAGTCGGTGGCCGCGGCTCACCTGGCCGCGGCCGTCGCCTGGGCGGCCGTGCGCCGCGGGGACCGCATCGGCGCTTACCTGATGGCGCCGGGCAAGCACCGTGAAGTCAAGCCAGCCGGCGGCCGCCGCGGAGCCATGCGGGTCATCCAGGTGCTCGTCGAGTGGCTGAACCCGGCCGCGATGAGCGCCGCGCCGGAACCCCTGTCCCGTTCACTCCAACGCGTCCGGCACATCGTGCGCCCGGGCAGCCTGCTGCTGATCATCAGCGACTTTTTCAACCTTGACGAGCAATGCGAGCGGCACCTGTCGCGTTTGCGCCAGCACAACGACGTCATCGGTTGCCAGGTCCTGGACCCGGCGGAACAGGCGCTGCCGGTAGGGCGCTTCCCGATCACGGATGGGGAGAACAACGCCATGCTGGATACTTACCGGCAATTGGCGCGTCACCGTTTCGCGACAATGAGCCGCGAGCACGAGCAAGCGCCCAGACGCATGTTTCAGCGCCACCAGTGCGGCTGGCTGGTGTTGAAAACCACCGATGACCCGGTCGGGTTGCTGGGCCGCGAACTGCGATTTCTGACGGGGCGCGCTGCATGAATCCCGACTTGCTTTCGCAGTTGCGTGATATCCACGGCGCGCCGCCGCCGTCGTGGTGGCCGCCGGCCCCAGGCTGGTGGCTGCTGGCGGTATTGATACTGGCCCTGCTGAGTTGGGCCGGCCTGCGGGCCTGGGCCGTTCTGAAGCGCCGCCGCCGGCGCCGCCGCATGCTGGCGTGGATTGACCACCTGGAATCCTCCGTCGACCCGCGGAACGCCCCGGGAACCTATCTTGCAAACCTGAACCAGGTGTTCAAGCGCGTGGCCATCCGGGCCTTTCCGGAAGAGCACTGCGAAATCATGTGCGGCGAGGCATGGAGCGAATTCGTGCGCGCCAGGCTCGGCCAGGATGCGGCCGCCGAGCAACTTGGCGTCCTGGCACGCGGCCCCTATGACCCGGAACCGGGGTTCGATGCCGCCGCCATCAGCGACGCGGCGCGTCGCTGGATCAAACAATATGGGTAGCAGCGGCTTCACCTTCGCCTGGCCCTGGCTGGCGTTGCTGGCGCCGGTGCCGTGGCTGTTGCGCAGGCTGCTGCCGGCTGCGCCGTCTGCCGATGCGCGTGCGCTCAGGGTCCCCTGGTTCGCCGCGGTCGCCGCTGACAGGGGCGGCTGGTTGAGCCGGCCGTGGCTGGCCGGGGCCGCCGCACTCGTTTGGCTGTTACTGGTGGCCGCGGCCATGCGGCCGCAGTGGGTCGGCGACGTGCAATCATTGCCCGTCACGGGACGTGACCTGCTGTTGGCCGTGGATATTTCCGGCAGCATGGATACGCAGGACATGGTGCTCGATCACACCGCCGTCAACCGCTTGCGCGTGGTCAAGAAAGTGGCCGGGGATTTCATCGAGCGCCGCCGCGGCGACCGCGTCGGCCTCGTGCTCTTCGGCAGCCGGGCGTACCTGCAGACACCGTTGACCTTCGACACCAAGACGACGGCCACGCTGCTCGACGAGGCGGAGATCGGGCTCGCCGGCCGCGAGACGGCGATCGGGGACGCCATTGGCCTGGCGGTCAAGCGGATGCGCGAGGATGCGGCGGCCGACCGCGTGCTGATACTGTTGACCGACGGCGCCAATACCGCGGGCGAGGTCAAACCACTGCAGGCGGCACGGTTCGCGGCTCGCGAGGGGCTGAAGATATACACCGTAGGCGTCGGCGCGGACAGGATGATGGTGCGGGACTTCTTCGGCACGCGGGTCGTCAATCCTTCCGCCGATCTCGACGAGGGCACCCTGAAGAAGATTGCGCAAATCACCGGCGGGCGCTACTTCCGGGCGCGAGACACCGGCGACCTGGAAGAGATTTACAAGCTACTCGACAAGCTCGAGCCGGTGCAGAGCGATGTCGAGATCATCCGCCCGGTCAAGGAGTTGTTCTACTGGCCGATGAGTGCGGCCTATCTGCTGGCGCTGCTGGCTGCCGTGCTTTCCATCCGGCCATTGCGGTGGCGGGCCCTCGAGTCATGATGGATACGCTGTCGCTGCATTTCATACGTCCCTACTGGTTGCTGGCGTTGCCGGTTGCCGTGTTGCTGCCGCTGCTGTGGCGGCGGCTGCGGCGAGCCGCCGGCGACTGGGCCCGGGTCTGCGATCCGCACCTGCTGCGCTGGCTGAGTGTCGGTGAAGGGGCCGGCCAGGCCGCCGGCCGCGGAGCCTGGCTGGCGGCCCTGGCCTGGCTGTTGGCGGCCATGGCGCTGGCCGGGCCGAGTTTGCAGAAGCTGCCCGACAGTTCTTTTGCCTCGCGCAACGCGCGTGTGCTGGTGCTGGATTTATCCGCCTCGATGCTCGCGCAGGACCTCAAGCCCAATCGGTTGACCCAGGTGCGTTACCGCTTGTCCGACATGCTCGGCAAAAAGCAGGAAGGCCAGATGGGGCTGGTGGCCTATGCCGGTGATGCTTTCGTCGTCTCGCCCCTGACCAGCGACACGAACACCATCAGGAACATGTTGCCGGCGCTGCAGCCGGACGTGATGCCCGCCGCCGGCAGCAGGCCCGACCGCGCCCTGGAACTGGCGGCGAAGCTGCTGCAGCGCGCGGGTCACGCGAGCGGTGAGATACTGCTGATCGCGGACAGCGGCAGCCAGGCCGCCGCGGACGTGGCCGCCAGCCTGGCCGATGCGCATATCATCACCTCGGTGCTGGCCGTGGGCACGGCGGGCGGCGCGCCCGTGCCCAGTGGTAACGGCTTTCTCAGCGATAGCCAGGGCAATGTCGTGATCGCCAAGCTGCAACGCGAGGCGCTCAAAGCCATCGCCAGAGCGGGCGCAGGCCAATACACCGAGCTGGCGACAGCCGGTGCGGCGAGGTCGCCGTGGGCGGTAAAGCGCGGTACCGAATTCGCCCGCAAAAAGGACGACCTTGGCGAGCGTTGGAAGGACAGCGGGCCGTGGCTGCTGCTGCTGATCTTGCCGCTGGCGGCGCTGGGCTTCCGCCGGGGGTTGCTGTTCCTGCTGCCATTGTGGATTCTGCCCGGCCTGCTGGTCAGCGGCAATGCCCGGGCGGGGTTGTGGGACGACCTGTGGCTGACCCGCGATCAGCAGGCCGAGGCAGCGCTGGCGCAGGACCGCGCGGCCGACGCCGCCGCGCTGGCGGCCGACCCCGCGATTGCCGGAGAAGCCGCCTACCGGGCCGGTGAATACAAGCGCGCCGGCCGGTTATGGTCGCAGCTGGCGGACGCGGATGCGGACTACAACCGGGGCAACGCCCTGGCCAGGGCAGGTAATTACAAAGCCGCCATTGCCGCCTATGACGCGGCGCTCG
This sequence comes from uncultured Gammaproteobacteria bacterium, assembly GCA_963774415.1. Lineage (GTDB taxonomy): Bacteria > Pseudomonadota > Gammaproteobacteria > Xanthomonadales > SZUA-36 > SZUA-36. Next base: position 349,140 of record CAVZEU010000003.1, read on the forward strand.
ATAAAAGGCCGGGCATGAAGGATGCCGCCTTCAACCGCGACCTGGTGAAGAAACTGCAACAGCAAAAAGAACAGCGGCAAAAGGAACAGCAACAGCGCGACCGGCAGAAAAAGAACGGGCAAAACCAGCAGAACCAACAAGGCCGGGACGGTGACAAGCAGTCCGGCGAGCAATCGCGGCAGGGTAACGACAAGCAGGACGCCGACAAGCAGCAGAAGAAAGGCGGGCAGCAGGACGAGACCGGCAAGGAGGGCAAGGACGGCAAGCAACCGTCCTCCGACGTGTCCGATCGGGAGAAAAACTGGTCGGAGGAAGACAAGCAGGCAATGGAACAATGGCTCAGGCGCATTCCCGATGACCCCGGCGGTCTGCTGCGGCGCAAGTTTCGTTACGAGTACGAGCGCCGGGGCTCCCGCGGGGACGATTCACAGGATGCACAGGATTGGTAGGGCGATGATATCGGGCAGACGGCGTGTCGGTGAATGGATGTTGGCGGTTTTGTTGCTGCTCGTATACGCGCCGGTGCGCGCGGCCGAGGTCAGCGCGGAACTGGACCGCAGCAGCGCCGTTGTCGGTGAAACGCTGACACTGACGCTCAAGACCACGGATACCGATCAGAGCCTCGATACGGACCTGTCGCCGCTTACGGCGGATTTCGATGTGCTGGACCAGCGTACTCAAACGCAGATGTCGATCGTTGACGGCAAGCAGAGCACTGATGTCCGCCTGGTGGTGACGCTGGAGCCGAAACATGCCGGTGACCTGGTCATACCGGCCCTGGACTTTCCCGGGGCGCGATCCAGGCCGCTCCATGTCCACGTCTCGCCGGCGCCGCAGCCAAAGCCGGGTGAGCCGAAACCGATATTCATCGAGTTGAGCGTCAAGCCCGCCAAAGGCCCTTACTACGTCCACTCGCAGGTGGAACTCAGTGTCAGGATTTTCTACCAGACCAACCTGACCGAAGCCGCCATCAACCCGCCGGCGCCCAAGCAGGCGCAGGTCCGCCTGCTGGATGAGGTGCCCTACCAGGCGCAACGCAACGGCGCGGAGTACCGCGTGCTCGAGCGCCGCTACGCGGTTTTCCCGGAGCGTTCGGGCCCTCTCGAAATCCCGCCGATGCAATTGACCGGCCGCGTGATCGAACGACCTTCGAACAGCCTCTGGCAACCCACGGTACGCGGCCGCCGGGTGCGGGTGGAGAGCAAGCCCCTGACCCTGGACATCAAGCCCCGGCCGGCGGCGTTCACCGGCAAGGCCTGGTTGCCGGCACGCAGCCTGAGCCTGTCGGAGCAGATTTCCGACCCGGGTAAGCTGCACGTGGGCGAACCGGTCACGCGCACCATTATCATGGACGCGGTCGGGTTGGAAGACAACATGCTGGAGGAGCCGCACTGGCCGGATGTGCCGGACACCCGGATTTACCCGGACCAGCCCCAGGGCATCACCCGTGACAACGGCGAATGGGTCCTCGGGCACAAGGAGTTCCGCTACGCCATCGTGCCTGAAAAGCCCGGCGAACTGGTGCTCCCCGAGATCAAAGTGGACTGGTGGGATACGACCAGCAACCGGCAGCGCACCGCCGTGGTGCCGGCGCACCGGGTCGAGGTTCTGCCCTCGACCCTGCCCGCCGCCGCGGCCAACAACCCCCCGGCACAGGCGCCGGGTCAGCCGGCAGCCGCCGTGAGTGGCCCGGACGCTGGGTCCGTCACTGCAAGGCAGCCGGTCTGGTGGCAGGCTGGCACGGCCGTCTTCGCGGTCTTGTGGTTAACGACGCTGCTGTTCTATTTCCGGCGGCGCCGCCCGCTGCAGCAGGCGGGCACAGGAACCGAGGCCGCCACGCCCGCCGAAGCCAGACTGCTGCGGAAAATCCAGCAGGCCTGCAGCGCCGGCAACGCGCCGGCGGCGCGCCGCTACCTGTCGCAATGGGTCAGGTACCATGCGCCGCGGGGAGCGCGCACCAGCATGCGCGATTTCGGCGCGCGCTGCGGCGATGACGCGCTGCGCCGGGCCATCGAGGCACTGGATGGCGCCGGTTTCGGTGGCGCCGGGGCGCCCGCATGGAACGGCAAGGAGCTGTGGCAGGCCCTCAGGCGCTGGCGCGGCCGGCAACGAGAGCCGGGTGAAGACGATGTTGCCGAGGCGCCGGACCTGTACGCGCGCTAGCAAGCGGCGGTGACGAGCCGGCGGCTTCAGCTTTTACATTCATTCAATGCTTACTTCGTGGCGACGCCCACGATACTCGGCGATATCGGCTTGGGCATCGCCTCGGAGTCGAACGCTTCCATCTCTACATGGCTGAATCCGATCCTGTTCAACACGCCGCCGGTGTCGCGATTCGTCACGCAACCGTCAAACAACCATTTCCAGGGACGCACCAACAGGTTTTGCAGCTTACGTTTAATGGAGCCGTCGGCGGCGGCCACGTGCTCGAGAAAGACAAACCGGCCGCCGGGTTTGAGGATTCTCCGTATTTCCTCCAGCGTCCCTTCCTGGTCGGGCACGGTGCACAACACCAGGCTGCAGACGACGGCGTCTACACTGTCGTCCTCCAGTTGCAGATCCTCCAGGTAGCACGCGTTGACCTCGACCTCGGTTTGATAGATTTTTGCATGCTCTTCGAGCCGTTCGTGCATGAACGGATTGGGCTCCACTGCAATGACTTTCACGCCTTTCGGGTAGTACCTGAAGTTAATGCCGTTGCCGGGGCCCAGTTCCACCACCGTCCCCTCCAGGTTTTTCATCCGCTCTGCTTTCATGGACCCGGTTTCTTCATGAAAGGGTTTTTCGTAGACGGCCAGCAACCATGAATTGAACCGGCTGATCAAGGGATGCTTACAGTGACCTTTCCGTTCGAGTCTGTTTTCAGGCATTGCGTGACTCCAGCAACCATGACAGGGGCGTTTCTGCAGAACCTCAGAAATCAATCCAAGCGAAAAATAGTGCAATCAAGCGAGCAAAAAAGCAATTCATTTGCGCCATTCGAAACCTTTCCGGCCGCGGAAGACAGCGGGGCGGGGCTGTTCCTGCTTGCAACGGCAAGGCGCAGGACACGGCCTGCAGGCGCTTGCGCGGGGAAGCCATCCGGGAATGGACACAGGTCGCGGAAAGCCGGCCCGCTTGCGCGCAAACGGCAATTTCGTTCAGGGGTTGGCTTTCAGCACCAGCGTGGCGATCCGGTTCTCGTCCAGCATGCGGCGCAGTTCATCCGCCTTGCGCGCACCCTTGAGCGGGCCGATTCTGACACGATGCCACGTTTCCCCGTTGACGGTGACCGCCTGTATGTCCGCCTGTGCGCCCAGCAGCGCCAGCCGCGCCTTCAGCTGTTCGGCGTCGGCGGCATCGCGGAAAGAGCCGGCCTGCAGAATGTAGGTGTCCTGACCGCTGCCTGCCGGCTGTTCCGTGCCCGGTTCCGCCTGTCGGCTCAATTCCTGCTCGGGTACGACGACGTCCATTTCCGGCAGCACGGTAAAGAAATCATAACGCGGCTTCTTGGGTTTCCCGGCGACGCCTTTTTTATCGCCGGCCAGTTCCGTTTCGGCGGGTGCGGACACCTGCTTGTCGGCGGTCGGGTGGTGCTCCTTCATGGCCGGCAAATAGCCCTTGAAAACGAGCACGACGGCGCCGCCAAGCCCGATCAGAATACCGCCCAGCAACCAGAACCACGCCGGCACACCGCGCTGCCTGCTCCTGCCGGCCACCCGGCGCCTGGCCGATGATCTGCGCCGCGCCGGCATCACATTGACTCCGGCGCGGAGATGCCGAGCAGCCCGAGGCCGTTCTTCAGGACGATCCGGGTTGCCAGGATCAGGTTGAGGCGCACGTTTCTGATGTTCTCATCATCGACCAGGAACTGGTGTGAATTGTAATAAGCATGAAAACCGGTCGCCAGTGACTGCAGGTAGTGCGCCAGCAGGTGGGGCGTGCGCAGGCGGGCGGCGGCCTCGATGACTTCGGGGTAGCGGCCCAGTTCGCGCAGCAGTTCGATTTCGTGCTTCTCGGTCAGGGTTTTCAGTGCGGCCTCGCCGATGGCCTGGTTATGCGCCTCGCTCATCTGCTCCAGGTTCCTGAAGACGCTGCAAATCCGTGCGTGGGCGTACTGGATGTAATATACCGGGTTCTCGTTGGTTTGCGACTTGGCGAGGTCGAGGTCGAAATCCAGGTGCTGATCGTGTGAGCGCATGACGTAAAAGAAACGCGCCGCGTCGGTGCCGACCTCCTGGCGCAGTTCCCGCAAGGTGATGAACTGACCCGACCGGGTCGACATCGAGACCTTGCGGCCGTTGCGAAAGAGTACCGCGAACTGGACCAGCAAAATCTCCAGCCGTTCCGGGTCTTCGCCCATGCCGACGGCGGCCGCGCGCAGGCGCGCAATGTAGCCGTGGTGGTCCGCGCCGAGGACATAAATGGCCCGGTCGAAGCCGCGCTCGAGCTTGTTCAGGAAATACGCGATGTCCGAAGCAAAATAGGTCGTGCGCCCGTTTTCACGGACGATGACCCGGTCCTTCTCGTCGCCGAGCGCGGATGCGCGGAACCAGGTTGCGCCATCCTTCTTGTACAGGTGTCCGTGCGCTTCCAGCCGCCGGATGGCGTGCCCGATCGCACCGTCCTTTTCGAGTTGGCGCTCGGAGAACCAGTGGTCGAAGACGACACCGAACTCCTCCAGGTCCAGCTGAATGTCGGCGAGGATATTTTTCAGCGCGGCGTCGAGAAAGGTTTCGTAGCCGTTCTCGCCGAGCAGATCACGGGTCCGGTTGATCAGGCTGTCGATGTAAATTTCACCGTCACCGCCCGCGTCCGGGCAAGGCGGCAACTCGTCAAAGACATCCAGGCCCTTGTGGCGCCACTTGTCACCCACTTCGGTCCGTATTTCGCGGGCGATCTCGTAGATGTACTCACCCTGGTAGGCATTGACGGGAAACTTGATCGGCTCGCCGCACAATTCCAGGTAACGCAGCCAGACGCTGGCGGCCAGTATGTCCATCTGCCTGCCGTTGTCGTTGACGTAGTATTCGCGTTGCACGGTATAACCGGCTTTCTGCAGAATACTGGCGAGACTGGCGCCGTAGGCGGCGCCGCGGCCGTGGCCGACGTGCAGGGGGCCGGTCGGGTTGGCGGAGACGAATTCGACCGTCAGTTGCTGCTGCTTGTCGGGCAGCTGGCCGAAGGCCTCACCCGCTTCGAGGATATCGTTGACGACGGAGGTCAGTGCGACCTGGTTCATGAAGAAGTTGATAAATCCGGGCCCGGCGATTTCCGCGTGGTCCAACTGGCGTGATTGCGGCAGCTTGTCGATAATGGCCTGGGCCAGTTCCCGCGGCGGCAGGCCGGCGTTTTTTGCCAGCACCATCGCGACGTTGGAGGCAAAGTCACCGTGTTCGGGCGAGCGTGTGCGCTCGAGTTGAGGTACAGTTTCGCAGTCTTCCGGTAAGGTGCCGTTGCGGGCCAGGTGTAGCAGCGCCTGGATCAACAGTTCTTCAATGTGTTCTTTCAAGTGGCGGATCCCGTGGCTGGCCGCGCAATGACAGCCTGAAAGCAGCGTATTGTAACCCGTTGACCGGACGCTGAAAATGGTTGTAACCGGCAGGCCCGGCATAACCGCAATTTGTGTACACCTTGTGGATAACTTTGTGGACAAAAACCGCCCGCACGAAGCTTTGCCGTTGCATGTTATGATTCGGGCGCGAATGGCCTGAAGGCATTTACAAAAAGAACAATCGGAATAACAATCAGATAGAGAATATTCTGCATGATTTCTACTCAACAGGCCCATTAAACCCATGTTTTTTTATTCTGCCAAATCGTCTGTGTATAAATACGGGTTGCGCAGAAAAGGCGCTTGCAAAAAGACCTTTTGCTGCACCTGGTTTACCGCAATCCTTTGCTGCATATCACTTTTTTCAAGGGTAAATTGAAATGGCTGGCCTGATGTCGTTGGCTTTGTTCGTGGCGGCGGGATTTTCATTGCTGGCGGGTTTCCCGGTTGCCTTCACGCTGGCCGGTGTGGCCCTGGTGTTTGCGTTGATCGGAATGCTGACGGGCACCTTCGACGCGTCCTTCCTGACGGCTTTCCCGAACCGGGTGTACGGCATCATGAACAACGAGACCCTGATCGCGGTGCCGGTGTTCGTTTTCATGGGAGTCATGCTGGAACGTTCCCGGCTGGCGGAGCAGTTGTTGCAGGCGCTGGCGAGGCTGCTGCGCCGCGTGCCGGGCGGGCTCGGCCTCGCCGTCATGGTGGTGGGTGCGTTGATGGCTGCGAGCACCGGCATCGTCGGCGCCACGGTGGTGACAATGGGGTTGCTGTCGTTGCCGACCATGCTGAAGAACAAGTACGACCCGGCCGTGGCGACCGGCAGCATTTGCGCGGCCGGCACCCTGGGCCAGATCATCCCGCCGTCCATCGTGCTGATCCTGCTGGCGGATGTGCTTTCCAACGCCTATCAGCAGGCGCAGCTGCGCATGGGCATCTTCAGCCCGGAGACGATTTCGGTCGGTGAGCTGTTCGCCGGCGCCTTGTTGCCGGGGTTGTTGCTGGTGGGATTTTATATGGCCTACCTTTCGCTGCTGGCGGTGTTCAGGCCGAGGACCATGCCGGCGGTCGAGGAGGTTCCCGGGGAAACGGTGCGATTGTGGACGCTGCTGCGTTTGCTGGCGGGCCCGTTCCTGCTGATCATCGCCGTACTGGGCTCGATACTGATGGGCATCGCAACGCCGACCGAGGCCGCGGCCGTCGGTGCGGTCGGGGCCATGTTGCTGGCGCTGCAACAGCGGCAGATGAGCGTGGCGACGCTGCGCGAAGTCGTGTTCCAGACCACCAGGGTCAGCGCCATGGTATTCATGATACTGATCGGGGCTTCGCTGTTCAGCCTGGTCTTTCGGGGCTTTGGCGGCGATGATTACGTGCAGTCCTTGTTGCTGCATCTGCCCGGCGGCGAGGTCGGTGCGCTGCTTATCGTGATGCTGGTGCTGTTCCTGCTCGGCTTCATCCTGGACTTCATCGAAATCACTTACGTCGTCATCCCCATTGTCGGGCCGGTGCTGCTGGCCATGGGCCTTAACCCCGTGTGGCTGGGCGTGATGATCGCACTCAACCTGCAGACCTCGTTCCTGACGCCGCCGTTCGGTTTTTCGCTGTTCTACCTGCGCGGCGTAACGCCGCCGTCGGTGGCGACAACGGCCATCTACCGCGGCGTGATCCCGTTCATCCTCATCCAGTTGTCCATGTTGGCATTGTTGTCGCTATGGCCGGCGCTGGCGACCTGGTTGCCGTCGGTCATTTATAGCGGCTAGCCGTATCCGCTCTGAGGTTCAGCAAGGTGCGGTCGGAGATATCCGTCCAGGGCCTGACGAGCTTCTGATACTTGCGCATCGAGGCGATGATGCGGCCCATCATCGCGTCGCCGGAAGCCATTTCGTCCAGGACCTGTTCGCAGATCCCGGACAACCGTTCGAGCACCTCGTCGGGAAACCGCCGCAACTGCACGCCATGCTTGGTGATAAGCGTCTGCAGCGCCACGCCGTTGTTGTAGGTGAAATCCGCGAGGCTGTCCGTCACCGCGGCCTGGCAGGCGATTTCGACGATGGCTTTCAGGTCCGTTGGCAGCGTGTTCCACGCATCCTGGTTGACCATGCACTCCAGCCCCGTGCCCGGCTCGTGCCAGCCCGGGAAATAGTAATACTTGGCGGCCCGGAAAAGGCCGAAAGCAAGGTCGTTGTAGGGCCCGACCCATTCGGTTGCGTCGATCGTGCCGGTCTGCAAGGCCGTGAACAGCTCGGCGCCGGGAATGTTGGTCGGGGTTCCGCCGGCGCGGCGGAGGATCTCTCCGCCGGGGCCGGGTATACGCATCTTCAGCCCCTGGAGGTCAGCCAGGCTGTTGATCTCCTTGTTGAACCAGCCGCCCATCTGCGCACCGGAGTTGCCCGCCAAAAAGGGCACCACTCCAAATGGCTTATAGACTTCGCGCCACAAATCGAGACCACCGCCATAGTACATCCAGCCGTGGAATTCCTGGGCGGTCATCGCGAACGGGAAACCGGCGAAGAACTGGGCTGCCGGAACCTTGCCCAGCCAGTAGTAGGTCGCCGAGTGGCCCATTTCGGCGGTTCCCTGGGTAACCGCGTCGAACACCTCGAAGGGCGGCACCAGTTCGTTGCCGCCGTAGACCTTGACCTTCATGCGGCCGTTGCTGAGGCGGCCGATGTATTCGGCGAGGCGGTTGGCGCCGGTGCCGAGCCCGGGGAAGTCGCGCGGCCAGGAGGTCACCATTTTCCATTCGAAGGTGGCCTCTGCGGCCGCCTGCCCGCCGTTCGCTTGCGTCGCCACCGGCTTGCCGCAGGCAGCCAGCAGCGCGGCCGCGCCGGTCAGCCCTGCCGCGCCGACAAATTTTCTTCTGTCCATGGGATAATGCCTCCTGGAACGGCGCCAAAGCCGGTGATGATACTATAATGGCAATGCCGCAGTACTACACGGGAGGGCCGCCGGTGAACCCGGGGCCGGTTGGCGTGGTTTGATGACAAAAGAAGATCCAGCAGAAATCAGGCGATTACTGGCCGAGCTGCGCGAGGAGCACCGCGACCTCGATCAGGCCATCGAGCGTATGACCCTGGGCCCCTGGCAGGACCAGCTGCGGTTGCGCCGCATGAAGAAGCGCAAGCTCAAACTCAAGGACTGGATCGCGCAGCTTGAATCGAAGCTGATCCCCGACCTCGACGCGTGAACGGCGGCGGGATGCCAGCCTACAGCCGCGACGCCGCCAGTATTTCCTGCCGAATGGATTCGCCCAGGACGAAGTTGGCGTCGTTGCATATCTGCTCGAGTCGCTTGTCGAAAACCAGCTTGTCGGCCTGGTTGACCGTGAGAATGCCCGTTTTCCTGAGCTGGGCCACAAATTCCCTGAACAGCGCCCGGTCGTAGAACTCCGGGGCATTGAATTCGTGCAGCAACGTGATCCGCTGGGCCGTCTGGATGCAGAGGTGCTCCAGTTCCGACCGGCTCAAGGCGGCTGAGCCGTTCCTGCTCAATATCACGATGGTGATCAGGTAGCGCTGCAGTGTCTGCAGCAGACTGTGCGCCAGGATCCTGAGTTGCAGGGCCGCTTCGGGATTATGCGGGTCGCGTTCCAGGTACTTGCCGCCTTTATCCCACTTCAGCAGCTTCAGCTCGACCACGTGCGCGACGGATTCCTTCAGCGCCCTGGTGAAATTGCGCTGATTCCAGGGCAGGAATAGCTCAGCCTGCAGAAAGGGGTGCAAGGCGATCGCGAACCGGCGCAGGTGGACGAAGGAAAAGCGCTCGTTTTCGAGGAAACAGCAGGCCAGCAGCGATGGCAGGACCATCAGGTGCGTGACGTTGTTGCGAAAGTAGGTCAGGCCGACAGCGTGCTCGGGGTGCAGCGAAATGATGTCGCCCAGCGGGTGCGCCTGGCGCTGCAGGATACCCAGTTCCATGCCGTAGGCGATGATTTCCTCGGCGCTCTTGCGCGCCACGCTGACGCGTTCGGGCGTGGGTTTGTGCGTCAACAGCGCCTGGTACAGTTCGATCTGCCTGAGCAATTGTTTCTCACTGAGCGCGTGCCTGGGGGTGCCGAGCAGGACCTGCGCCAGCAGGTTGACGGGGTTGACGTCGGCGCTGCCGTTGATATGCGTCATGATGGTGCGGCCGAGTTCCTCCACGACGGCGTTCAGCCATGCCGGCCGGACTTCCTCGCCGGTGGTGTTCTGGCGCCAGTCCGGATCGTGTTTGCCGAGCAGCTTGTCGAGGAAAACCGGCTCTCCCAGGCTCACATGGGCTTCGCCGTAGTTGCGTTTCGCGATATCGAAGATCTTGAGCAGGTCCGTCAGTTTCTCGGAGCGCTTGGCCTTGCCCGCGAGTTCCGTCGTGTAGCTGTTGCCTTCGGCCAGCCGCTCGTAGCCGATGTAGACCGGCTGAAACATGATCGGTCTGGTCGGCGAACTGAGGTAGCTCCTGACCGACATCGCCAGCATGCCGCTCTTCGGGGCCAACAGGCGCCCGGTCCTGCTGCGCGTTCCTTCGATGAAGTACTCTATGGACACACCCTGTCCCTGGATGGTCCTGAGGTACTCGTAGAAGACCGCGGCGTAGAGCTTGTGCGAACGGAAGGAGCGCCGCAGGAAGAACGCGCCGCCGCGTCTCAACAGGGCGCCCAGAATGGGCAGGTTCAGGTTGACGCCGGCAGCGATGTGCGGCGGCACCGAACCGTTCTCGTGGATCAGGTAGGACAACAGGCAATAGTCGAGGTGGCTGCGGTGGCACGGCACGTAGATTACTTCGTGCCCCAGCGCCTGGTGCGGGAAGTTGTCGAAGTGGTGCAGCTTGATGCCGTTGTAGATCCGGTTCCAGAACCATCTCATCAGCGATTCGGCAAAGGTGATGAACGAGTACGAATAATTGGCGGCGATCTCGTGCGCGTACTTCCTGGCCTGCTGCCGTGCCTTGTCCTCCGAAATGCCGGTGCGGCGCGCCTTCTCCTTGATCGCGGCCCGCACTTCCGGTGAATTGATCACGCGGCCCACGATCGTTCGCCGGTGCGACAGGTCGGGTCCGATGGCGGCGGTGCGGACCCGCTTGAAGTGCACCCTCAGAATCCGCGAGACCTTCCTCAGCGCCAGCGGCGCTTCGAGTCCCTCGGCCGCGAGCTCCCGCAACGAAATCGGCCGGCTGAACTGGACGAAGGTGCGGCGCCCGTTGACCAACGTGCTGAACAGGCGCCGCACGCGGCCGGCGATCTCCCAGTTCTCGGCGAAGATGTTCCGCGTCAGCCCGCTTTCCTGCGTGGGCCGCTGGCCGACCAGCACGGTAACCGGCACCAGTTGGATGTCCAGTTGCGGGTCCGCCCAGCTCTTTTCGATCAACAAGGCCAGCATGGCCGAGTGGCGGCGCGGGTCCTGGCGGCGTATGAACACTCCGCGCAGGCGTCTGAGCACCGCGTAGGAGCGCGCCGCGCCGGGCACTCCGACGAGCGGCAGCAATGGCCGCACGCGATCCTCCGCCTCGCAGCAGCTGTCGAGGATCAGCACGGATGAGAGGGCGTAGGAGTCCATCACGTAGCACACGGAGCGCAAGCCCTCGATACCCACATGGCCGTCCGCGTCGGGCCTGACCCGGGGTTTTACCCACAACCGCAGCAACCAGCGCAAAAGCAGGCACCAGCGCAGCTTCAGCTTCGCTGCCCGGGAGGCCAGTTGTATCTGTTCGCGCGTTTTTGTCGGTACCTGATCCAAGCGGCTATTTTAGCCTGCAAATTGCACCAATGTCCTGACCCTGGCTGGTTCAGTTGCGCCCGACCTCGAGCTTCCCTGGTCCCGTAGCGGCGTCTGTGGGGCCCGGTCCAGCCCGGCGCTCGGACACACCCGCCCCGTGCCGCCATCCAGGGCACAGCCGCACTTTGCAGGCTGGCTTGCAATTCAGAGCGCGCATAAAAAATCCGGGCGAGGCACGAAGCCTGCCCGGAAATCCGGCAGAGCCGGAGAGGATCGAATAATCTTCTGGGTATTAAAATTTAGTTGTATTAGTTAGTTATATGATAATTGTAAAGTTAAGCATTAATTATTGTCAATAGCCGATCGCGGGACCGGAACGCCCTTTTTACGACGAAGGGCCCGGAAAGTAAAGGTTTACACCGGCACAACGAGCCTGGCGAGCGTGCCGGCAACAGGAAAAAGCGGCGGCAAAACAGCTGCATGGGAATTTCGGGCTATGCCCGATCGGGCGCCAGCGCCCTGGCAATGTCCTTGTGTATGAGTTCGGCGGCGGCACGGGGATCCTGTGCGCGGCGGATGGGTCGCCCGACGACGAGGTAATCCGCGCCGTTCCTGATCGCCTGGAACGGCGTCATGACGCGCTGCTGGTCATCGTCGTTGAAGACCGGCCGGATACCGGGGCAAACCGTGATCAGGGCAGGATCGGCGGCTGCACGCAGGGCGCCGACTTCGAGCCCGGACGAAACCACGCCGTCGCAACCCAGCGCCAGGGCCCGGCGCGCGCGCGACAGCACCAGGGTGCTTGCATCGCAGCGGAAGCCGAGGTCCTCGAGGTCGCCCTGGTCCAGGCTGGTGAGCGCGGTGACGGCCAGGATTTTCATGGCGCCCTTGGCTTCGGCGGCCGCCCTGAGCATACCGTCGTTGCCGTGCACGGTGCAAAAGTCGATGTCATGACGCGCCAGTTGGCGCACGGCGGCGGCGACCGTGGCGGGGATGTCGAACAGTTTCAGGTCGGCAAAGACCTTTTTGCCCAGACCCTTGAGTTCACGCAGCAATTCAAAGTAGTAACCCGACAGGAACACTTCCAGACCCAGCTTGTAAAACTCCACCGAATCGCCCAGCCGTTCGATCAGTTCGCGGGCTTCGTCACGGTCCGCCACGTCCAGCGCAAAAATGAGCCGCTGACGCGGGGGAATGTGTTTGTCAGTCGTTATCATGGGCTTGACCTGCTGCCTGCAAAAACTCGGAAATGGACGCTTCGATCGCCTCCGCCTGGTCCATGTGGAAGTGGTGATGACCGTCGACGGCGACATGCTCGCAGTCGCCGATGGCGGCCAGGCGCCGCTGCATCATGTCTTCACCGAGGTAGTCTATGACTTTCGCCGAGGTGATTGCCAGCACCGGCGCGCGGATGGCGGTGAGGAGGTTCAGCACCTGGTCATCGGTCAGCAGCACCGGCGAGCGCCAGTTCAGCCGCGGGTCGGTGCTCCATTGATAGTGGTTGCCGGTATGCTCGAGTGAACGCTCGCACAGCAGACGGGCCGCCTGCTCGGACAGGCTGGAGTCCCTGCGCCTGGCCGCTACCGCCGCCGCGACCGTCGGGTACGGTCTGAGCTTGCTGCCGTGCCTGCCTTCCTTGCGCACCGACAGGCAGGAAAGCCGCAGGCGCTGGGCCGTCTGCTCGGCCGGGTTCGTCAGCGAGCCGATCGCATCCAGCAATACCAGCCGCTCCACCCGCTCCGGCAACGCGGCGGCCAGGTGACAGGCGAGGCCACCCCCCATCGAATGACCGATGAAGTGGCAGCGGTCCCAGCCCAGAATTTCGAGGGCTGCGTCCAAATCGTAAAGGTACTCGGAAAAGTAATAGCGGCTGGTCGCGGGACGGTGTGATGAGCGCCCGTGCCCGGCGAAGTCCAGCGCCAGCAGGTCGAAGCCTGCCAGGTGATCCGCCAGCGGCACGAAGGACGCGGCGTTATCGAGCCAGCCGTGCAGGCAGATGACACGCGGCCGTCCGGGCCGCGGCCAGTGCAGTCCGGCGAGGTTTCCCCAGGGCAGAGGCAGGTTTATTTCTTTGGCGCGCATGGCACGGCAGCCCCCCCGGACGTGGCACAGGAGCCGCTCAAGCCGCTTCCAGGTTGGCGTAGGCGAGGACCAGCCACTTGCTTCCGGCTCTCTGGAAATTGACCTGTACGCGCGCGTGCTCACCGGAGCCCTCGAAGCCGACCACGGTGCCGTAACCGAATTTGCGGTGGCTGACCGTGGCGCCGAGCTGAAACGGCCATTCCTGCTCGATGCGGCTCGGGGGCTTGCGCGGTTGCGCGCTTCGCTGGCCGGCCCAGGGGCGCTGGGCCGGCGCGCGGGGCCGCACTTCGCGGATCAACTCGCCCGGGATCTCGTCGAGAAAGCGCGACGGCCGGCTGTGGCTTTCGGAGCCGTACATGCGCCGGACCTCGGCGTGGCTGAGGCACAATCGTTCGCGCGCCCGGGTCATGCCGACGTAACACAGGCGCCGCTCTTCCTCGAGCCGGCCGCCGGCTTCGGTGACGCTGCGCTGGTGCGGGAACAGGCCGTCTTCCATGCCGGCGATGAAGACCTGGGGAAACTCCAGGCCCTTGGCGGAGTGCATCGTCATCAACTGGACGCAATCGTCCCAGGCTTCCCCCTGGGTCTCCCCGGCTTCCAGCGCCGCGTGGCCGAGAAAGGACTGCAGCGCCGTCATGCCGGCCTCTTCGTCCTCCGCCGGCAGCACGAAGGACTCGGCGGCGTTGACCAGTTCCTGCAGGTTCTCCACCCGCGCCTCCATCTTCTCGCGCGGCTCCTTTTCATAATGCGAAACCAACTGGCTTTGCTCGATGACGCCCTGCATCTGGTTGCCCAGCGTCCACTCGCCCATGCGCTCGCGCATCTCGGTGAGCAGTTGCATAAAGCCGTGGACGGCGCCGAGCGCCCTGCCGCCCAATTTGTCCTGGCGGATGCATTCCTGCGCTGCCTGCCACAGCGGTAATCCGCTTTGCCGCGCCTGCAGGCGCAGCGTTTCCAGGGTCTTCTGCCCGATGCCGCGGTTCGGGGTATTGATGACGCGCTCCATTGCGGCATCGTCGTTGGGGTTCTGGAGCAGCCGCAGGTAGGCCAGCGCGTCCTTGATCTCGGCGCGCTCGAAAAAGCGCAGGCCGCCGTAAACGCGGTATGGAATGGACGCCTTGAGCAGGTATTCTTCGAACAACCGCGACTGCGCGGTGGTGCGGTACAGGATGGCCGCATCGCTGGCGCGCCGGCCGCTGGCCAGCCACTGCTCGATCTGTTCGACGACGAAGCGGGCTTCGTCCTGTTCGTTGAAGGCCGCGTAGAGCGTGATCGGCTGCCCTTTCTCGCCTTCGGTCCAGAGTTTTTTGCCCATGCGCTCGTCGTTGTTGGCGATGACGGCGTTGGCGGCATCGAGGATCGTCGCCGTGGAGCGGTAGTTCTGCTCCAGCTTGATGGTTTCGGCCCGGGGGAAGTCGCGTACGAAATGCTGCACGTTTTCGACCCGGGCGCCGCGCCAGCCGTAAATCGACTGGTCGTCGTCGCCGACCACGAGTACGCTGCCCTCCTCGCCGGCCAGCAGGCGTATCCACGCGTACTGGATGGCGTTGGTATCCTGGAATTCATCGACCAGCAAGTGGCTCATGCGGCCGCGGTAGTGGGCCAGCAGCGCCGGGTCGTTGAGCCAAAGCTCGTGCGCGCGCAGCAGCAGTTCGGCGAAATCCACCAGCCCCGCGCGTTCGCAGTATTCATGGTACATCTCGTAGACACGGACCCACATGGCCGTGACCGGGTGGTCGAGGTGTTCGATCGCGCCGGGGCGCTGACCTTCGTCCTTGCGGGCGTTGATGTACCACTGCGCCTGCCGGGCCGGCCACCGGCTTTCGTCGAGACCCTCGTCTTTCATCAGGCGCCTCAAGCAGCCGGTACTGATCATCGGCGTCGAGAATCTGGAAGTTCTCCTTGAGGCCGGCTTCGCGCCAGTGCATGCGCAACAGGCGGTGCGCGATCGAGTGAAAAGTGCCGATCCACAGCGGGCGCGTGGAAACCCGCAACAGCGCTTGCGCGCGTTCGCGCATCTCCCCGGCGGCCTTGTTGGTGAACGTGACCGCCAGGATGCTGAGCGGGGAGACGTGGCCGACCTGGATCAGCCAGGCGAGGCGGTGGATCAGGACCCGGGTCTTGCCGCTGCCGGCGCCGGCCAGGACCAGGCTGTGTTGAGCGTCTGTAGTGACGGCTTCGCGCTGGGCCTCGTTGAGGCTGTCGAGCAGATGCGAAACATCCATGGTCAGACTTCACACGCTTGCTTGTGAACCAAGGCAATCACTTCTCGCCCCGCCCTGGCGGCATGCCGGGCCCGCTTTCCCGCCGGATCGCCATGTGACCGATGTCGCGGCGGCAAAAGGCCCCGTCCCAGTGGATCTTGTCGCAATTGGCGTAGGCGCGCTCCGCCGCTTCCGTTACGCTGCCGCCGAGCGCACAGACACACAGAACCCGGCCGCCGGAGGTGACGACCCGGCCATTCTCGCATTGTGTGCCGGCATGAAACACGCGGACGTCTGCGCCCTTCGCCGCGTCCAGGCCGCTGATCGGGAAGCCCTTGCCGTAGCTGCCGGGGTAGCCGGCCGCGGCCATGACCACGCCGAGCGCCGGTCGCGGGTCCCAGGCGGCCTGCGCCCGGTCCAGCTTAGCCTCGAGCGCGGCCAGGCAGAGTTCGACCAGGTCGGATTCGAGCCGCATCATCACCGGCTGGGTTTCGGGGTCGCCGAAGCGCACATTGTATTCGAGCACGCGGGCCTCACCCGCTTGGGAAATCATCAGGCCGGCATACAAAAAGCCGCTGAACGGCGCGCCTTCGTCCCGCATGCCGTCGATGGTGGGACGGACCACGGTCCGCATGATCTTCTCGTGCATGGCCTCATCGATCACCGGCGCCGGGGAGTACGCGCCCATGCCGCCGGTGTTCGGTCCGCGGTCGCCGTCGTCGCGCGCCTTGTGGTCCTGGCTGGTCGCCAGCGGCAGGATGTGCTCGCCGTCGGCCATGACGATAAAACTGGCTTCTTCCCCGTCGAGGAACTGCTCGATGACGATACGGTTTCCGGCTTCGCCGAAGACATTGCCGGCAAGCATGTCGCGGGCGGCGGCCTCGGCCGCGGCCGCGGATTGCGCGATGATGACGCCCTTGCCGGCCGCCAGGCCGTCGGCCTTGATGACGATCGGTGCGCCGTGTTTGCGGATGAAGGCCAGGGCTTCATCGAGATCCGTAAAGCTGCCGTAGGCCGCCGTGGGGATCGAGTGCCGGGCCATGAAGTCCTTGGCGAAGGCCTTGGAGCCTTCCAGTTGTGCCGCCGCGGCCGTCGGGCCGAAGCACTTCAGGCCGGCTGCGGCGAAACGGTCGACGATACCCGCGACCAGCGGCGCCTCGGGGCCGACGATGGTCAGGCCGATCTGCTTTTCGAGGGCGAAGCCGAGCAAGGCGTCGAGGTCGGTGGCCGCGATCGGCACGTTCTCCACGCCGGCCTCCATCTGGGTGCCGGCGTTGCCGGGTGCGACGTAGACCGTCTCGGCCCGGGGCGACTGGGCCGCGCGCCAGGCCAGCGCGTGTTCGCGTCCGCCGTTGCCGATTATGAGTATTTTCATCGTCTCGTTTGATTCCATGGTGCGACTTTGAGCAGTAACAAGAGTCCCGGTATCGCGACCAGCGTGCAGACCAGGAAGAAATGCGTATAGCCGATGGCCTCGATTATAAAGCCCGTCGAGGCATTGGCGAAGGTCCGGGGAACGGCGATAAAACTGCTGAACAGGGCGAATTGCGTGGCCGTGAAGGCCTTGCTGGTTTCGCGCGCCATGTAGGCCGTCAGCGCGATCGTGCCGAGGCCGACGCCGAGGTACTCACCGCTGACGACGAAAAACAGGCCGAGCGGATTGTGCCCGGCCGTGCTGAGCCAGACGAAGCCGAGTATCGTCACCATTTGCACGAAGCCGAACACCCACAGCGCGCGGTTGATATTCAGCTTGAGCATCAGCACGCCGCCGAGGATGCCGCCGGCGATCACCGACCAGAGCGCCGCGACCTTGGCGATGGAACCGATCTCGGTGCGGCTGAACCCCATGTCGAGGTAGAACGGCGTCGCCAGCGCGGTTGCCATGTTGTCGCCCAGCTTGTACAGGAACATGAAAGCGAGCATGGCCAGGCCGGCACGGACGCCGCCGCGCTGGAAGAATTCTATGAACGGCTCCACCACCGCCTGGCGCAGCGTCGCCGGCGCCAGCGCGTCGTCGCTGACTTCCCGGATCACCAGCGTCGTCACCATGCCCACCGACATGAAGCCGGCGGTTACCCAGTAGACCGCCGGCCAGGACAGGTGGTCGGACAGGATCAGCGCCAGCGAACCGGGCACCAGCGACGACAGGCGGTAGGCGTTGATGAAAAAAGAGTTGCCCGTGCCGAGTTCGTCGTCCGCCAGCAATTCGCGGCGATAGGCGTCGATGACGATGTCCTGGCTGGCGCCGAAGAACGAAACGATGAAGACCATGGCGGCAATGGCCTTTAGCGAGGTCGACGGGTCGAATTGGCCGAGGGCGCCGATGGCGAACAGCAAGCCCGCCTGTGTCAGCAGGGCCCAGCCGCGCCGCCGGCCGAGGAACGGCAGCCGGTACCGGTCCATCAGCGGCGACCAGACGAACTTCCAGGTGTAGGGCAACGCGACCAGCGAGAACAGCCCGATGGTCGCCAGGTCGACGTCGCTGCTTCTGAGCCATGCCGGCACCAGTTGGATCAGCACGTAAAGCGGCATCCCGGAGGTGAAGCCGAGAAAAACGCAGGTGACCATCTTGCGGTTGACAAGGATGTCGCGCCAGCTGCGGTCCGCCGAGTTCAAGCCGGCGTTTCCCCCTCGTCAATACGGTAGTCGTAGTCGATCGTCAGCGGCGCGTGGTCGGAAAAGCGCTCCGCCTTGTAGATGTCGACCGCGCGGGCGCGGGCGGCGATGCCGGGCGTGGCGACCTGGTAGTCGATCCGCCAGCCGGTGTTGTTGGCCCAGGCCTGGCCGCGGTTCGACCACCAGGTGTACTGGGCCTCGCCGGGCTCGAGCAGGCGGAAGGTGTCGACCCAGCCCACCGGGCCGAACAATTCGTCCATCCAGGCGCGTTCCTCGGGCAGGAACCCGGAGTTCTTCTGGTTGCCGCGCCAGTTCTTGATGTCGATCTTGCGGTGGGCGATGTTCCAGTCACCGCAGATGATGTATTCGCGCTCGTGCCCGGCCATGTCCCTGAGGACGGGCTGCAGGTAATCCATGGTTTCGTACTTGACCTGCTGGCGCTCGTCTTTCGATGAACCCGAAGGCAGGTACAGCGATATGACGCTCAGACGGCCGAAGTCGACCCGCAGCCAGCGGCCCTCTTCGTCCATGACGTCCCAGCCGATGCCATGTTGCACCTGGTCGGGTTGATGCCGGCTGTAGATCGCCACGCCGCTGTATCCCGGTCTCTTTGCGTCGTGAAAATAGCGCTCGTAGCCGGCGGGCGAAAACACCGGGTCGCTGAGCTGGTGCACTTGCGCCTTGGTCTCCTGGATACAAACGACGTCGGCTTGCTGTTGTTGCATCCAGCTAAAAAAGCCCTTGCGCGCGGCCGCGCGGATGCCGTTGGTGTTGATGCTGACGATTCTCATGGGGTATCGATTGATTTTATGAGAGGGGGAGCATAACCGCCCAGGGCGGTCTTGTCATCGCCGGTGCCGCGCGGGATACTGCACCCATGCAGGACTACAAGCAGCAGTTTTTCGAACTCGCCCTGGCGCGCGGCAACCTCAAGTTCGGTGAGTTCACGCTGAAGTCGGGGCGCGTCAGCCCGTATTTCTTCAACGCCGGCGGTTTCGACGACGGCCACAGCCTGTCGGTGCTCGCCGACTGCTATGCGCAGGCGATACTCGCCTCCGGCCTCGAGTTCGACATGTTGTTCGGGCCGGCCTACAAGGGAATACCCCTCGCCAGCGCCATCGCCGTGATGTTCGATTTGCGGCACGGCAAAAACGTGTCATTTGCCTATAACCGCAAGGAAGCGAAGGATCACGGCGAAGGCGGGCAACTGGTCGGTGCACCCCTGGCCGGGCGCGTGCTGATTACCGATGACGTCATTTCGGCGGGCACTTCCGTGCGCGAATCCGTCGACTGGATCCGGCAGGCGGGCGCGGCGCCCTGCGGTGTGGCCATCGCGCTCGACCGCCAGGAGCGCGGCGGCGGCGCCCGCTCCGCCGCGCGGGAAATCAGCGACGAGTTGGGCATCCCGGTCATCGCCATTGCCGGCCTGGATGACCTGATCGAATTCCTCGAAAAACGGGCGCAGGCCGATATCGACATCGCCGCCATTCAACGTTATCGTAGTCAATATGGTACCTAGAACCCTCCAAGTCCTGCTGCTGGCTGCCGTTTGCCTGCCCATTCTCGCCGACGCCGACACCTATCGCTGGCGCGACAGGGACGGCAAGTTGCACTTCGGCGAAAGCGTCCCGGCGGAATACGCCGATCGGGCCTACGACATCATCAACAAGGCCGGCATCGTGATCAAGCACGTCGAACCCGGCGAGGAACTGCAGCAGAAGGCCGAGAAAAAGAAGAAGGAGAAGGAGAAAAAGAGGAAGCCGCTGATCTCGGCGGAAGAGCGACAGCGCCAGGCGGACCGTTATCTTTTGTTGCAGTACCAGACGGAGGAAGACATCGACAAGGAGATGAAGTTGGAACTCTCGCAGATGGACTATGACGTGAAAATCACCCAGCAATCGCTGGACAGTACGCGTACCGCCATCGAAGGTCAGATCAGGACCCTCGCGGACCAGCAGCGCGCGGGTCAGCCGGTCAGCGAAGCGCAACAGCAAAAACTCGACAAGCTCTACCGGCGCCTGTCCAGCGACCGTTTCAAGATGGCCAGGCTGGATGAGCGTGCGGATGAAGTTCGTGCGCGTTTCAAACAGGACCGCGAGCGGTTTCGTTACCTGACCAGCGAAAAGAAATCGCCAGCCGAGCAGGACTGAGCCCTGTCGGCGCGATCCGATGGACCAGCGTTGACAGGCCCCGGCTATCTTCACCCGTTGCCCACAATGTAAGACCGTTCATACGCTGGGCGCCGCGTTGCTGGCCCATGCGCGCGGCTCGGTTCGCTGCAGCCGCTGTGATACGGTCTTCGATGCGCTGACCTGTCTGTTCGACGAGTGGCCGGCGGGTCGGGCCTGGGCGCCGGCGAGGGGTGCCGACACCCAACCGCCTGTGCTCGGCCAGGGCCCGGTCGGAGGCGGGCAGGAGAGTGGCGGGACAAAGGTGGACGAAGCTTTGCGGGAGCCCGAGGGCAACATGAGGGTGGCCCTGTGGACCGGCGCGTTGGTTATCTTGGCGGCCTTGACCGTCGTCAACGCGGTCTGGACGTTCCGCGAGCCGCTGCTCGAGACACCGGGCGTCAGGGCATGGCTGCAGCATGCAGGTTGGACCCGGGCCGGGGAAAAGGGCCTGCTGCGGGCGCCGGATGAGATTCGTTTGCTCAGCAAGGACATGCACACCCACCCCACGCGCGCTGGCGTCCTGGTCCTGAGCATGACCTTCGTGAACCTGGCGCCGGCAACCCAGGTGTTTCCCCGTTTGCAGATCACGCTGCTCGACGCAGCCGGTCGGCCGGTCGCGCGCCGCCGCCTGGAGCCGCGCGAGTACCTGCGCCCGGGTGTCGATATCGACAAGGGCCTGGGCAGCGGCACGTTATTGCCGGTGCTGATCGAATTTGCGGACCCGGGCGAGCGGGCCAGCGGTTTCGAAATCAGGTTTTTGTGAATTTCTTTGCCGCGCACGTGCTTTGCCACCGCTAAATATGTTAGTGTTCATGCAAAATCGGGGATGCCAAGAAAACCGCAATGGCAGCCGCAAAACAAGCCGATAATCATCCCGAAATTACAAGCAGAACGCATACTTGAATTAGACGATGCCAACACATTCAGAACAACCGATTCCACTGAGACAACACGTACAAAGCACGATCAGCAGGTATCTCAGGGACATGGGCAATACCGCGCCGGCCAACCTGTACCAGATGTTGCTGGCGGAGATCGAGCCGCCATTGATCGAGGAAATACTCAAGTGCACCGGCGGCAATCAATCGCGCGCGGCCGGCATGCTGGGTATTACCCGCAACACCCTGCGCACGAAAATGCAGCGTTACAAAATCAGTGCGCGGCGGGGCAAGATTACGCGCTTGCATAAATAGCCGCCGGCCTTTCGTGACGTGGTCAAACGCGAGACAACCAGCCCCGGCCCGCGTTTTGCGCTGATCAGCGTCCATGACAAGACCGGTATCGCCCGGTTTGCGAAACGTTTGCAGGATCTGGGTTTTTCGCTTTTGAGTACCGGCGGCACAAAGGAACTGCTGCAATCGTCGGGCCTCGACGTCACCGCGGTCAGTGACCACACCGGTTCCGAAGAAATCATGGGGGGGCGTGTCAAGACCCTGCACCCGCGCATACACGGCGGCATACTGGGCCGCGCGGAAGATGCGGGCATCATGCAGGAGCGCGACATAGCGCCGATCGACGTGGTCGTGGTCAACCTGTATCCCTTCGAGGCCGCCACCGCCGACGACCGCTGCAGCCTCGAGGACGCGATCGAGAATATCGACATCGGCGGGCCCGCCATGGTGCGCGCCGCGGCCAAGAACTTTCAGCGCGTCACCGTCATCGTGGATCCGTCCGACTACAAGGACGTGGCCGCAGAACTGGCGGCCGGCGGTTCGGTATCGCCGCAGAAGCGTTTTGCGCTGGCGGCCAAGGCCTTTGCGCACACGGCCCGCTACGACGGCCTGGTGGCGGCCTACCTCAGCCGCCGGGTCGACGATGCAGAAAACCCGGAATTGCTGCCGCCCTGCTTTAGCCCCCAGTTCATTCGGCAGCAGGCCCTGCGGTATGGCGAAAACCCGCACCAGGCGGCAGGCTTTTATGCGGAATCCGGTACGGAGCCGCACGGGATCGCGGCCGCCGAGCAGCTACAGGGCAAAGAACTTTCCTACAACAACATCAACGACGCGGACGCCGCGCTGGAATGCGTCAGGCAGTTCGGTGACGACTACGCCTGCGTGATCGTCAAGCACGCCAATCCGTGCGGTGTCGCCGTCGCCGGGGACAACACCGAGGCCTACCAGCGCGCCTTTGCGACCGACCCGGTATCCAGCTTCGGCGGCATCATCGCGTTCAGCCAGGCGGTCGGCCGGGAAACGGCCGCGGCGATCACCGGGCAACAATTCGTCGAAGTGGTGATCGCCCCCGGCTACAGCGACGGCGCTCGCGAGCAGTTTGCAGTCAAGCCCAACCTGCGCCTGTTGCTTGGCGCAAGCGGCGAGCCCGCGGCTGAGGGTCTGCACCTGCACCGGGTCTCGGGCGGTCTGCTGGTGCAGCAAAAGGACAGCGACCACCTGCAGCGGCAGGATTGCCGCTGCGTCAGCCGGGCGCAACCGGATGAGCGCCAGTGGCGCGACCTGTTGTTTGCCTGGAAGGTGGCGCGCATGGTCAAGTCCAACGCGATCGTGTATGCCGCGGACGGACGTACACTGGGGATCGGCGCCGGCCAGATGAGCCGGGTCGATTCGGCGCGCATTGCGCGCTGGAAGGCGGCCGACGCAGGTCTCGACCTCGTCGGCGCGGTCATGGCCTCGGATGCCTTCTTCCCTTTCCGCGACAGCATCGACACCGCGGCCGCCGCCGGCGTCAGTGCGGTGATCCAACCCGGCGGATCGATGCGCGACGACGAGGTCATCGCCGCCGCCGACGAACACGGCATCGCGATGGTGTTCACCGGCGTGCGCCATTTCCGGCACTGAACGTCGGTTCGGGGCCGGTCCCGGCCCGTTATCAACAATTTATCAAGTCGATATCAAGCAAGCATGTCCCTGGCGGGCCTATCGTGCGCCTGTAGCCATCCGTCAGTGCTACCGGCCGGCCGGGTGGTCTGATCCACGATCGACGCACCTGGCCGGCTCGTTACGGTGGCGGATGGCTGCGGTAGCTTCTGACGAGTATCCGGGGCCTTTCAGAAAGCCCCGGGCAAACGGTTAACCCAAGGAGGAAATCATGTTTGCAATAAGACAGATGGCGATATTGGTGGCAGTCTTGTTCCTGTTGACCGGTGCTGCGGCCGCAGGTGCGCAGCAGGGCGCGGTGCACGATGAATTCGACTTCCAGGTAACCGACTGGAATGATTGCACGGGAGAAGAAGTCGACTGGGACGTGGCCGTACGCTCGGTGGAGCGGGCGAACGAGACACCCAGCGGCCAGGGCATGGTCATGGGCCACTGGAACTGGTTGGGCAACGTCGTGGGGCAGAGCTCCGGCTACGAGTGGTCGACGCGGGGCATCTACCAGGGCGTGGAGACCTACTCGCTGAATAACAGCTTGACCGGTGCGAGTATATTAATTGAAAACTCGGTGATGCATCCGCTGACGCCGGAGGCGCCGAAAATCAACTTCAGCGCCCAGATCATATTCGTTTACAACGCCGATGGTGATCTCGTCGTTCAACGGGTCATCTATACCTACGACTGCTCGAATTAGTCAGGGAAGGGCAGAGACGGCGAGCGGGGACCCGGTCAGGGCCGGGTCCCCGCTCCCACCTTCGGTTATCGCTTGGCCACGCTTTCGTGGTGCCGGTCGAGATAGGCGACGCGTTGTCGTTCCAGCGCCTGCAAGTGACCGCTCACCAGTTGGCGGAACTCCGGCAAATCTCGCAACGAGAAAAAGCGGGGGTCGCGCGGCAGTGACCGGGCGTGGTACCTGATCCAGCCGGGCGGTGACGCTCGCAGTTGCTGCATGGCCAGGTCCGTTTCGCCGCGAATCGCGTGAGCGGCGGCGAGCGCCAGGTGTTGGCGGGACAGGGGATCGTTCAAGCCGTTCACAACTTGTTGCAGCAGTGGCCAGGCGAGGTCCGTCTGTCCATCGACGGTGTAAGCCAGCGCAAGCATCACCATGGCCTCGTAATTGGGCGCTTCCGCGTGGTTAGTTCCCGACGCAATCTTCGGGTACGCTGTCTTGACCCGGTGCAGAAATTGCGTGGTTCGACCGCTATCGATATCCAGGGTTGCCAGCACCAGTTGTGCCAGCGGTTCCCCGGGTTCTGCAGCGAGAGTTTCCTCGGCGATGTCGCGGGCGCGTTGGTCCAGCCCTCTCGACAGGTAATTGAACGCCCGGGAGGCGGCGCCGAAGCGCTGGGTTACCGGGGCCGGCGCGGCGGTTTGCCAGTACTGGTTCGCCAAGTCATCCAGCCCCAGTACGTCGGCCCATTCCGTGGCAAAGCCCAATGTCCTCGGTGTGGGCCGGACCTCGACCGCTATTTTCCTTTGTATCATTTCCAGAGCCTGGTCGAAGCGCCCGCGCCCCATGGCGAGCATGCCCGACCAGGAGTCATAAGTTTCCTCGTACTTCGGGTCCAGGTCGGCGGCCAGTCGGTAGCGGCGTTCGGCCTCGTCGTTGTTCTCCGTGAACCAATTACTGGTCCCCAGGCGTGCCTGGGCTGCCGGGTTGAGCGGATCGAGTGCGACATCCGTGGCATGCACCGCGAGCGCCTCCCGGTATCGGCCGGCCCGGCGCAGCACCAGGCCCAGGTTGCCGCTGGCCCAGACCGAGCCGGGTTCCAATGCCAGGGCTTTGCGAAACAGCGCAATGGCCTCGTCAATTTCGCCAAACTCGCGCTTGAAGCGGCCGAGCGTGACATAGGCGCCGGAAAGATTCGGATCGATGGCGAGTGCCTTCTCGACATAAGGCCGGGCCCGTTGCCATGCGTCCTGGATGTTGGCGTTGCCGTTCCACACCGGCAACACCTCGATGCCCGCGAGGTCGTTCCAGGCCTGGGCGAAATTCGGATCGAGCTTAACCGCGCGCTTGAGGAGCGTCCGCCTTGCGTCCCGGGTGGTCGCTTCCCAGGCTGCGAGGTAAGTTTCAAAGGCCTCGAGGTTTGCCGTCGAGCCGCTTACGCGAGCTGGGTCCAGCGTGATCCGGAGCAGGCCGGTCAGCTCCAGCGCGACTGTCCGCAGCACCGTGAACGACGCGTCTGACTCGATAAAAAACGAATGGTCCCAGAGCTGCTCTTCTCCTTTCACCTTGTGCATACTCAGCAGTAAACGTCTGTGGTTGCCGAACTGGTCGATGCTGCCTTCCAGCAGGTAATCGGCCTTCAGCCTGGCTGCATAGGCAAACGGGGATTGATTTTGGAAATCGGCCCGCATGGCCGATGTCCTGCCGACGATCACGAGACCGGGTATCGACGCCAGTTCGTGGATCATCTCGTGCGTCAAGCCGGCCGAGAAGACCCCCTGGGAATGATTTTTAGACAAGTCCTGAACGGGTAGTACGACCAGGCGAACGTCCCGCGGGCCGGTCGGGGGACTGCCGCCGTTTACGCCGTTTTTTGAGGTTATCGCCCACACGCCGAGCCCGAGGATCAGCACCAGCACGGCGGTAGCCGCCAGCCATTTCGACGGCTTGCCGCCGGCCGCTTTTTCAGGCGCGGTTCCCGGTGTGGGATCGACCTGCCAAATCAAACGGTAGCCGCGCTTTGGCAGCGTCTCGATCGGCTGGCTGTCGGCGCCGGCCGCCTCCTTGAGATTCTTGCGCAACTCATAGATGCAGCGCGAGAGTGCAAAATCTGTGACGATGACGTTTTTCCAGACGTCTTCCATCAACGTTTCGCGGGCAACGACCCGGCCGGCAGAGGCAGCCAGCCTGAGCAGTACTTCCATCACCTTGGGGTCGAGCTGACGTTCGCCCGCTGGACCTGAGATTTTGCCGGAACGGGGGTTTACGTCGATGTTGCCAAGGCGGAACGCCGGCGATGTTCCGGCGCTATCATGCTTCTTTGCCTGATAGTCCGACAGTGTGCTCATGGAAAATAGTCCTCAAGACCACACGGGGAGTATACGGCAAGGACCTGAAGCGGCCTAGGAGCGCTTTCCCGGTGGCTGGTGCACAGCGCCGAGCATCACGGGCCGCGTGGCACCGGTGATCGGCGCCGTGTCGTGCAATTTGTCTTCCAGCCGGGCCAGTGCGAGCCAGGCGAACAACAGTCCCTCCACCCAGTCCGGGTCGACACCGTAATAGGCGGTGGACTCGACGACCACCTCCGGCAGGGCTCGGCGCAGCCTTGTCATCAGGTGCAGGTTGTGGACGCCGCCGCCGCAGACCAGCAGGCGCTCGGGCAGGCCGCATCGGTCCAGGCTGGCCGCGACGCTGCGCGCGGTCAGTTCGGCCAGCGTCGCCTGTACGTCGGTAGCCGAAATCCGGCTGCCGGGTAAGTGGCTGTCGAGCCAGCCGAGGTTGAAGTATTCCGGGCCGGTGCTCTTGGGTGGCGGGCGTTGAAAATAAGGGTCTGAGAGCATGCGCTCGAGGCTTTCCGCGTCGACCGCGCCCTTGGCGGCCCAGGTTCCCGCGTCGTCGAAGTCCTGTTGCAGGTGCCGCCGCGCCCAGGCGTCCATCAGGCAGTTGGCGGGGCCGCAATCGAAGCCGCTCAGCTCTCCTGCCGCGGGCAACAGGGTCAGGTTGGCGATGCCGCCGAGGTTCAGCACCGCGCGGTTCTCGCCGGCGGAGTGGAAAATTTCACGGTGCAGCAACGGCGCCAGCGGCGCGCCCTGTCCGCCGGCCCGGATATCGGCGCTGCGGAAGTCCGCCACCACCGTCGTGCCGGTGCCGCGGGCGATCAGCTCCGGCTTGCCGAGTTGCAGGCTGACGGGATCAATGGCCTCCGGTGCGTGCCAGACCGTCTGGCCGTGAGAGCCGATGGCGTGGATATCCGACATTTCCATCCCCGCCTCACGTACCAGGTTCTGCGCGGTGCGGGCGAAAAAGCGGCCGAGGCTTTCATCCAGCACTTGCGCCTCGCCCCCGGTCGGAGGCCGGCCCTGCGCCGCCAGTTGTTCGAGCAGTTGCCTGATGGCGGCCGGATAGGGCGTGCAGCTCGCGTGCAGGATATCCATGCGCGGGCTGCGAAAATTCACCAGCACCGCGTCGACGCCGTCGCGGCTGGTGCCGGAAATCATGCCGATCACCTGCCTGTCGCTCACTGGCTGGCGGCGTACATCGAGGCGGACTCCAGTCGCGCCAACTGCGTCAGCATGACTGCCGAGCTCATCTTGAAGTCGGCCAGTTGCTGCCCCTTAAGACCTTCCGCCTTGGGCAACGGGACCGTGCGGGGGTCGCGGTGAACGCCGTTGACCACGAACTCGTAGTGCAGGTGGGGCGCCTGCGCCAGGCCGGTCGAGCCGACGTAACCGATCACCTGGCCCTGCCTGACCCGCTGGCCGCGCTTCACGGCGCGCTTAGTGAAATGCAGGTACTTGGTGACGATGCTGTTGGAGTGCTGGATGAAGACGTAGTTGCCGTTGTACTTGTTGTAGGCGGAGCGGATGACCTTGCCGTCGCCGGCCGCGTAGACGGGGGTGCCCCTGGGCGCACGGTAATCGATGCCGTTGTGCGGCTTTATCCGCTTCAGGATCGGGTGAAAGCGCCGCGGGTTGAAATTGGAGCTGATATAGGAAAAATTCAGCGGCGCGCGCAGGAAAGCCTTGCGGATGGTGCGCCCGTCCGGCGAAAAATAGCGGGCCTTGCCGTCGATCTTATAGCGTATTGCCTGGAACCGTTCGCCCTGGTTGATGAACGTCGCCGCGACGATCTCGCCGTCACGCAAAAAACTGCCGTCGCGAAAAACCTTCTCGTAAACGACATAGAAACGGTCGCCGGCGCGGATGTCGAGCACGAAATCGATGTCCCAGCCGAACAGGTTGGCCAGTTTCATCACCATGGCATCGGTCAGGCCGGCCTGCTTGCCCGCCAGGAACAGGGAAGACTGGATCGTGCCGACGGCCTCCTCGGTCTGGGTGTACACGTCGCGGCCCTCGGTCAGCGCGCTCAGTTGGCCGTCGCTGTTGGATACCAGCAGGTAGCGGCCCTCATCGATGGCGTAGCGCATGTCCTTCAGTGAGCCGTCGGCCGCCCGGCGAAACTCGAAAACATCGCCCGGCCGGATGTCTTTCAGGCGTTTCGTGTCCGCGTTCAGCGCCAGAATTCCGTGCAGCGTCGCGGCGCTGAAGCCTTGCTGGTGAAATATGGCATCCAGTGACTGCCCCGCCTTTACGCTGACCTCGTCCCATGCCCCGTCACTGATTTCGGCGGCAGGCGTGGCCGGTTCGACCCGGGCCGGGGGCGGCAGGTGCCGGCCCGGCAATCCCACGTCGACCACCTTGCTGGCCGTCGCCGCGTCGCGTGTGCCGGTGTCCAGGCCGCCCAGCGCAATGCCGAACACGATCAGCGTCAGCGCAAACCAGAGCAGGCGTTTGCGGGTCAGTTTAAAACGCGGGATTTTCAACTTGCCGGCCATGCCGGTGAGAAAAGTCTTATTGAACATACGGCATTCAGGCACCGGTGGCATTGGCAGTGGCGGGTTAACACCCTGTGCTAACCCGGTCCTAAGATAACCACCGGCACGGCATTGGTCAATCGGCGGCCCGCCGATATTATTACACGCGGGGGTGGAGGCGATGCAAACAAGACAATACAATGCAAAGTTTGTGCTGCACCGCAATTTTCGCAGCAGTTGACCGGAACGGATATGACCGACAGCAAACGGGCCCTGGAGCTGATCGCGAGGGGTAGTGAAGAGATCATCAAGCTCGAGGACCTGGAGAAAAAGCTAGTCTCCGGCAGAACCCTGAAAATCAAGGTGGGTTTTGATCCGACGGCACCCGATCTGCACATTGGCCATACCGTGGTCATCAACAAGATGCGGCAGTTCCAGGACCTCGGTCACGAGGTGACTTTCCTGATCGGCGACTTCACCGGCATGATCGGTGACCCCACCGGCAAGAACGTGACCCGCAAACCGCTGACCGCCGAGCAAATCAAGGCCAACGCCGAGACCTACGCCAGCCAGGTTTTCAAGGTGCTCGATCGGGAAAAAACCCGCATTCGTTTCAATTCCGAGTGGATGAGCGAACTGGGTGCGGAAGGTATGATCCGCCTCGCGGCGCGCTACACGGTTGCGCGCATGCTGGAACGCGATGACTTTGAAAGCCGCTATCGCCAGGGTCAGCCCATCGCGATGCATGAAATCCTGTACCCACTGGTGCAGGGTTACGATTCGGTCATGTTGAAAACCGACGTGGAAATGGGCGGCACGGACCAGAAATTCAACCTGCTCGTCGGCCGCAACCTGCAACAGCATTATGGACAGGAGCCGCAGGTGATCATCACCTTGCCGTTGCTCGAAGGCCTCGACGGCGTGCAGAAGATGTCGAAGTCGCTGAACAACTATGTCGGCATTACCGAGCCCCCGGACGAGATGTTCGGCAAGCTGATGTCGATCTCGGACGACATGATGTGGCGTTACTTCGACTTGCTGAGTTTCAAAACCAACACCGAGTTGGCGGCGCTGAAGCAACGGGTGGCGGACGGCGCCAATCCGCGCGATATCAAGTTTCTTTTGTGCGAGGAGATTGTCGAACGCTTCCACGACCGCGCGGCCGCCGCGGCGGCGCGTGAAACGTTTATCGCCCGCTTCCGCGAAGGCGCGATGCCGGAGGACATCGAAGAGCGAACGATCAAAACCGATGGCGAAGGCATCGGTATCGCCGCGGCCCTGACAGGACTCGGGTTGACCGCCAGCAACTCGGAGGCATTCCGCCTGCTCGGCCAGGGCGGCGTGCGTATCGACGGCGAGAAGATTTCCGACCGCTCGCTGCAGCTCGAAGCCGGGTTCAGCGGTGTGCTGCAGGTCGGCAAGCGCAGGTTCATGAAAGCCCATGTTAAGTAGCCTGCATATTGCGCCAGCCGGCCGCGAGCCTGCTGGTATGTTTATGAGAAATCAGAGGTATTAGTATATTTCGATGAATTATCAAAAATTGCAGATTGTACTTGGCTCGCTGCCTATCCTGGCCCTGGCTTGTTCAGACGCGCCTGAACTTGAGCTTCCCTCGACCCATAGCGACGGCTATGGGGCTCGGTCCAGCCCGGCGTTCGGACGCATCTGCCCTGCGCCATCTTCCAGGATACCGGTGCAATATGCAGGCTAGAGTCTACCTTGCGGCGCCGCTTTCGTTGCGGTCTGTTGGCTGTGCTCAGGCGTTGAAGAGATTGAATTGTCATGACGGATAAACCCTCCCAGCCCACGCTCACGGCCGACGAACTGCTCGAGTTGCGCCGGCGCCTCGACGAAATCGACAGCGGCATCATCGACCTGATCGCCGAGCGCCAGAAGGTCGTCGGCGTCATCGGCGAACACAAGCTCAAAACCGGCTTGCCGCTGCGCCACTACGAGCGTGAACGCGAGGTCATCGAGCGCGGCATGGCGCGCGCGGAATCTCATGGCCTGGCGGGCTCGCTGGCGCGCGACATCCTGGAAACGCTGATCCACCATTCGCTCGGCAACCAGGAAACCCACAAGCTGGTGCAGTCGGACCACGGCCAGGGGCGGCGCGCGCTGGTGATCGGCGGCCTCGGCCGCATGGGCGTGTGGATGGCGCGCTACCTGGACATGGTGGGTTACCGCGTCGACGTCGCCGACGAGGCCGAGGGCGAAACGCCGTTCGGCCGGGTGGCGGACTGGGAAGGCGCCGTCGGCGATTACGACCTGACCGTGGTCGCCGTGCCGCTAAGGCCCAGCAACGACGTGTTGCTGCGCCTGGCGGAACTCAAGCCGCCGGGACTCGTATTTGACATCGGTTCCCTGAAAAGCCCGATGCGGCAGGGCCTCGAGGCGCTGC
Organism: uncultured Gammaproteobacteria bacterium; assembly: GCA_963774415.1. GTDB lineage: Bacteria > Pseudomonadota > Gammaproteobacteria > Xanthomonadales > SZUA-36 > SZUA-36. The sequence continues at coordinate 380,148 of CAVZEU010000003.1, forward strand.
GCAAGAGCGGCTGCCGCGTCTGCTCGGTGCACCCGATGTTCGGTCCCGACGAGATCGGGCTGTCGGGCCGGCACATCCTGTTTGTCGATATCGGCCACAAGCAGGCGCTGGCGGAGGCGCGGGCCCTGTTCGCGCACACGGCCGCGGACTGTGTCGAGCTCAGCCTCGAGGACCACGACGAGGTCATGGCCTGGGTGCTGGGCCTTTCCCACCTGATCAATATCGCCTTCGCCGGCGCGCTGGCGGACAGCGGCGAGGCCGTGCCGCTGCTGAGAAGGATATCGAGCAGCACCTTCGACGCGCAGCTCGGTGTGGCCACGCGTGTCGTTTCTGAAAACCCCCACCTGTATTACGAGATCCAGCAGGGCAACGAAAAAACCCCGGGCGTCGTGGCCGCCTTCCGCGCCACGGTCGAAACGCTGGCCAATGCCGTGGCTGCGGGCGACGAGCAGACCTTTGTCAGCCTGATGCAGCGCGCGGGCCGCCGTCTTGCGAAGGAGAACGGTGACGGCGAGGGCGCGGGCAGGCGGGTCCCGGCGCGGAAGCCCGTGTCCGCAAAGGATGCGGGGTGAAAACACTGGCGGATGTCGACTGGGCGAACTGGCGGGCCACGGACCCCGCCACCCTGGTCTTCGTCATCCGCGACGGCAGCGTCCTTCTGATCGACAAGAAAACAGGGCTGGGAAAGGGCAAGGTCAATGCACCGGGCGGCAAGGTCGATCCGGGTGAAACGCCGCGGCAGTGCGCGGTGCGTGAACTCGAAGAGGAGCTGGCCATCACCGTTTCGGATTTGCGCTACTGCGGCCAGCACCGTTTCCAGTTCGTCGACGGCTACTCGATCCACGTGTGGGTTTACCGCACCGCCGAATTCGTTGGCACGCCGACCGAGTCAAGAGAGGCCAGGCCGTTCTGGGTGCCCGTGGACCAGATTCCGTTCGGGAAAATGTGGGAAGATGACGGCATCTGGATCCCGCTGATGCTCCGCGGTGAAAAGTTCCTGAGCCGCTGGCTGTTCGACGGTGACACGATGCTGGATTACGAATTACTTACCGATGCCGGCGGCAGCGAGGCAGCCGCATTCGAACCGTATAGGAAATGCCGGGAGGTGACGTGATGAAAAAGACCCTGACAACCGCCGCGCTGGCCCTTGGTTTCCTGCTGGCGACGATGCCGCTGTACGCGGATGGCACGGACCTGCGGCAACGGGCCCGGGAGCTCACTCGCGGGCACCTGCTCGCCGACACGCATATCGACGTCCCCTACCGCATCCGGGAGGCCTGGGTGGACGTCACCGGGCCGGCGCCCGACGGCCAGTTCGACTATCCCCGGGCCGTCGAAGGCGGTCTCAACCTGCCGTTCATGTCCATCTATACGCCGGCGGCGCTCGAAGGCCCCGACGGCAACGCGGACAAGAATTACCAGCTCGCCAACGAGCTGATCGACGATGTCGAGGCGATCGCTGCGCGGGCGCCTGGGAAGTTCATGCTGGTGAAGTCGGTGGCGGATGCCGAGAAGGCTTTTGCCAGCGGGCGCATCGGCCTGGCCATGGGCATGGAAAACGGCTCGCCGCTGAACCACAGGCTGGAAAACGTGCAGCTTCTTCCACGACCGCGGCATCCGCTACATCACGCTGGCGCACAGTCTCAGCAACCACCTGTCCGATTCGTCGTACGATGAGCATCACCAGTGGAACGGGCTGAGCCCATTCGGTCGCGAGGTCGTTGCGGAAATGAACCGCGTCGGCATCATGGTGGACGTATCCCACATCTCCGACGAGGCGTTCCGGCAGGTGATGGACATCAGCAAGGTGCCGGTGATCGCGTCGCATTCGTCCGCGCGTTTTTTCACGCCCGGCTTCGAGCGCAACATGAGCGATGACATGATCGAGGCGCTGGCCAAAAACGGCGGCGTCATCCAGATCAACATCGGCTCCGGCTTTCTGACCGCCGAGGCCAATAAATACTCGACGGCCGAATGGAAGGAGGAGGCCGCCTGGGCCAAGGACCACGGCGTCGCCGAGAACAGCCCGGAAGCGAAGCAGCACCAGCGCGAATACCGCAAGGGCCGGCCCTTCCCGTACGCGACCGTGGCCGATGTCGTCAACCAGTTCGATCACGTGATCAAGCTGGTGGGCATCGACCATGTCGGCATCGGCACCGATTTCGACGGCGTCGGCGACAGCCTGCCGGTCGGTCTCAAGGACGTCTCGGACTACCCGGTGCTGGTGGCCGCGTTGCTGCAACGCGGCTACAGCGAAGAGGACATCGTCAAGATCATGGGGGGCAACCTCTTGCGTGTATGGCGGCAGGTGGAGGCCTATGCCGAGGCGCAGCAGGGGCAACATCGGGAAAAGACCTGACCCGTTTTCGTCGGCGCAAAAAAAACCCCGCCGAGGCGGGGTTTTTTCTTGAAGCAAGATGTCTTCCACTCAGAAATTTGCGCGCATGAGTACTTGAACGACGCGCACACCGTCGTTGGTCATGTCCCAGAAGTACTGGTCGAATACATTATCGAACACGTTGATTTCGATTGCGGAAGTGGTGGTGCCGCTGCCGTCTGCTTCCGTGTTGCATTCATAATTGTTACCGCCCGTGGGAATGACGTAATAGCCGTCAGGGCAATAGTAAACGTTGGTCAGCTCGCCGGCGTCGACAAAGGTACTTTGGCCCGCTTTGCGCTTGAACGCGGCGCTGCCGGACCAGAAGTAATAGTTGCCGTCATAGGTGTAGCCATCGGCCTCGAAACAGCCGCCTGGCTTCCCGAGCACGCGGATGTAAAGATCAACGGACGTCGCATTGGCCCAGTCAGCCGGGACATCGACTTCTGCGTAGCCGTCCGTCGCGTCGCGGTCGACGACGACCAGGCTGGTAGCGTCGGGGTCTTTAACGAAATTCAGCTTGACGCCTTTGATGGTCACGCTGCTGTACAGATTGCTATTGGCGCTATCGCCCACTATGTATGAGCCTGTACCATCAGCATTCGCGCAATAGATTTCACTCGGGCCATTGGTCGTCTTCACCGGAATGAAGATCGCCTTGCCGCCCGAGTTTTCCGCGTTCCCAGCACTCAAAAAATCTTCGCTGGTCATATTTGGATTTCCCGGTGCCACCAAAAGAAATTTCTCGAATTTTCCTTTCGGGGCGCCATTCCCTTTGAACCCGGGAGGGGGTTTACCGGCAAAAGAGCTTAAACTGAAGAGTGTCGCGGTGAGTGTAATCAATACCAGAGAAATCGTACGTTTCATTCCTTTACTCCTTCCTCAATTTCCCCTTGTAGTCGAGAAAACACCGGCCGGAGCCAATGAATTTCTGAGGCTTGCTTGAGGCGTCCGTTGCGGCATTTTCACAGGTCTCTAACGAACTTCCATTGTAGTCCTTCGGGTGCCGGATAACAAACCGCGAACGGTCAGTCGAGGTCGTTCAGAAGCTGCTTCCGGGTGGCTTCGCCGACCGTGGTTTCATGGGTGTACCTGTCGTGGCTGACACCGAAGCGCAGCGCGGCGCCGGAACGCAGTGCGGCGATCATTTCGGAGGTCAGTTCGAAGCGCATGAAGTGCACCGCCGAGGTCTTTTCTTCGCTGCTGCGCTCGAGGTCCTCGTTGGCGATCGCACCAACGCGGTCGCAGCCTTCGACCTCGAGCCAGACCTTGTCCTCGATGCCGCCGAGCCGCGCCAGTTGCTCCCTGCGCTCACCGACGTCCTTGTACTCCAGCATGGCGGTGGCCTTGAGGTTGCTGCCCTCCGGGATGAGCGGGTTGTAGGCGTCCAGTTCTTCCTGGATGGCCGCGGCTTCGAAAATCTTTTCGATACGCAGCATTTCCTGCACCTGGTACTGGATCGTCAGCCGGTCTTCGAAGTACAGGCGCAGGTGGGGGCCGATGTCCACCCGGCGGTCTTTCTTGTGCGCGATCACGCGCGCTCGAAAGGCGGCCCGTTCCTCGGCGTACTGTTCCAGGCTCATCAGGTCGTCACGTTGTAACTTGTTCATGTTCGTTTACTCCAGTCGAGTCATGCCGGTTCGGCTGCGGAATCTGCGAAGACCCCGTCACCGACCGGCGCAATATGCGGGTTAGATGCCGTAGGCTTTTCTGAGCAATGACAGCGGGTTGGTCTCGCCGTGCTTCAGTTCGAGACCGCCGGCGATCTGCGTGGCGGCCATCGGGCAGTCGGACACCAGGTAGTCGGCCTCCATTTTTTCTGCCCGCGAAATCGCCGGGCGGGCGATTTTCTGCGATTTGGCCCAGGTGCTGTTGCGCACCCCGTAGGTGCCGTCGTGGCCGGAGCAGCGCTCGATGGCGTTGATCTGAGTCCCGGGTATCAGCTCCAGTACCTCGCGGGTCTTGGGGCCGATGTTCTGGACCCGCTGGTGGCAGGGTACGTGCCAGGCGACGGTGCCGAGTTGGTGGCGGAACTCGGTCTGCATGAGGCCTGCCTTGTGGCGGTGCAGCAGGTACTCGAACGGGTCGAAAATGTGCTGTTTGACCTTGATCACGTCTTCGTCGTGCGGAAACATCAGCGGCAATTCCTGCTTGAACATCAGCACGCAGGACGGCACCGGGGCGACAATATCCCAGCCCGCGTCGATCAGGCGGACGAGTTCGGGGATGTTTTCGTCCTTGTACTTGGCGACCGTGTCGAAGTCGCCTTGCTCCAGTTTTGGCATGCCGCAGCAGGATTCCTTCCGCGTCAGCCGCACCGGGATGCCGTTGTACTCGAACACCGTGATCAGGTCCTGGCCGATATCCGGTTCGTTGAAGTTGCAGTAGCAGGTGGCAAACAGCGCCACGCGACCGCGGGTGGGGCCGGCTTCGGCGGCCTGTATGCCCCTGGCGCGGTGATCCTTGCAACGTTTCCTGAGCGTGTCGACGTGATAGTCGGGCAGTTCGGCCTGCGGGTGGACGTCGAGCAACCTGGCGGCCATCTTGCGCAAAGCCGGGCTGTCCTTGGCGGCATTGACGGCCTGGTTGATGACCGGGATGCCGGCGATGCGGCCGGCAAGCCCGGTGTTGCTGATCAGCCTGTGGCTGAGTTTGCGCTCACCCTGCTTGAACTGCACCGCCTTGGCGCGCAGCATCAGGTGCGGAAAATCCACGTTCCACTCGTGCGGCGGCACGTACGGGCACTTGACCTGATAGCACAAGTCGCAGAGGTAGCATTCGTCGACGACCTTCCAGTAATCGTCGCGGTCCACGCCATCGACCTCGAGGGTGCTCGATTCGTCCACGAGGTCGAAAAGCGTAGGGAAGGCGTTGCACAGCGATACGCAACGCCTGCAGCCGTGACAAATGTCGTACACCCGCTCCAGTTCGTCGAGCAGGGCCGCCTCGTCGTAAAAAGCCGTTTCCTGCCACTTGAGCGGGTGCCGGGTCGGCGCCTCGAGATTGCCCTCGCGCGGTTTACTCATGCCGGGTCGGCCGGGTTCAGCTCATCTCGTCCAGGGCCTTCTGGAACCGGTTGGCGTGAGAGCGTTCCGCTTTGGCCAGGGTCTCGAACCAGTCGGCGACTTCATCGAAGCCTTCATCCCGCGCGGCGCTGGCCATGCCCGGGTACATGTCGGTGTATTCGTGGGTCTCGCCGGCGATGGCCGCCTTCAGGTTGTCGCCGGTATGGCCAATCGGTAACCCGGTGGCCGGGTCGCCGGACTCCTCGAGGTATTCGAGGTGGCCGTGGGCATGGCCGGTTTCACCTTCGGCCGTTGACCGGAATACCGCGGCAACGTCGTTGTAGCCCTCGACATCGGCTTTTTGCGCGAAATAGAGATAACGCCGGTTGGCCTGGGACTCGCCGGCAAACGCGTCTTTCAAATTCTGTTCAGTTTTGCTGCCTTTCAGTGACATGTTGCTTTGTCCTCCTGATTTGTGAGTGATGTAAATTAATGGAACATATGAAGGATAGACCCGCATCGGCCATTGGTAAAATTGAATTTTACAATCATTACGATAGACAATGACAATGAGGCGAAATTCAGGAACCGGCGGCAGCCGGACGGCGGCGACTTGAGGTATTCTTGATGGTGTTGCGAGCCTGCAGTCGCAGGTTCCCGGCACGGTAACCCTTATGGTCCTGGCGATTATTCTGTTGTGCATAATGCTGGCGGCGGCCCTCAGCGGCCACTTCAGCGGCGGCGCGTGGTATCAGCAGATGCGGCAGCCGGCGTGGAATCCGGCGCCCCTGTTCATGGCCCTGGGCTGGTCGATGTATTACCTGGCGATGACGGTGGCTGCGTGGCGGTCCTGGCAACGCGCACGGCGGCACGCGTTCGGCTTGCTGCTGCCTTGGCTGCTGTTGCTGGCGCTGAACGTACTGTGGGCCTGGGTCTTCTTCGGCCTGCACCGCGTCGGCTGGTCACAGGCCGTGGTCGGGTTATGGCTGGCCGCCACGCTGGCCACCGCCTGGGATTTCCGCGCGCTTTCTCCTGCAGCGTTCCGGTTGCTGTTGCTTGCGGGCGTGTGGCTGGGCTTCGTCCTGGCGCTCAACCTTGCGCAGTGGATCCTCAATGGGGGCGGGCTGGCTTCGATATTCCGGTACTTCCGGCTGTGAATTACAGCCAGAACCAGAACGAGACCGCGGCGATCAGCACCGTCATGACACCGGCGGGCCGGGAAATGACGGCAGCAATCACCGGGCTCTGCGGCGCGGGCTGCCGGCGACGCGCACGCGGTCCAGCAGCTTGCAGGCTGATGCGATGCCGTCCAGCAGGCGCGGCCCGGCCCGGCTGATCTCGTCGGCGTCGATGTAAAGGAGCGCGTGATTCTTGACGGCCTCGATTTGCGGCCACTTGCGCCAGTGTTTCAGGGCGCCCCGGTAGTCCCTGCCGCCGGGAGAGATAATGGCCTGCGGATTGGCCATAAGGACCGCTTCCCGGCTGATCCGCGGCGCCAGCGCCGGCAGGGCCGCAAAGACATTGCGCCCGCCGCAGATTCCGAGACTGCGGCTGATGATGTGTTGTCCGTTAATGGTGTAGAGCGGCCGCGTGGCCACCTGGTAGAAATACGTGACCGGCGTTTTGCCCGCGTTGTCGCGTTTCAATTCGGACAGGCGCGCGCGGATGCCCGCGGCAGCCTTGCGACCGGCGCCGCCGGTGCCGGCGGCCTTGCCGATGGTCTCGAGTGCGGTGGCGATTTCCCGTGGCCGGGTAATCTCGAGCTGCCAGACCCGTATGCCCAATTGCCGGAGTTTGTCTAGGGCTGGCTGCGGATTACCGGATTGCCAGGCGATGACGAGATCGGGCTTCAGTTCGACGATTCGTTCCAGGTCAAAGCGAAATGCGTTGCCGACCTTCGGCAGTCGGCTGGCAGCCGGCGGAAAGTCGGTGTATTCGACGACGCCCTCGAGGCGGTCACCGGCTCCGGCGGCGTAGACCAATTCGGCGAGATTGGGCGCCAGCGTGACGATGCGCCGGGCCGGGGCAGGGAGTCTCAGGGCCCCGCCGTCCGCCTGCGGCAGGACGATGGCCGCGAGTGACGGGCCTGCCGGGAGCAACGAGAAAAGGCCAAGGACAAGCAGGCGGCGCAGCCGCGCGGAAATGCGGCCGCGCCGGTCTAGCGTCGGGGTTGGCTCCCGCTCATGATATGACATTGACCAGCAGCAGCAACGCCAGCACGGTCGCCCATACACCCAGCAAACGCCAGACCAGGTCCATCGACAGTTTGAGCGTCGTCATCTGACCGCGCAATTGGTCCGCGTACCCGTCGTTTTCGGCGTGACCGCTCATGACGGCGGTGCGCGCGCTCGTGAGCATGAATTCATTGCCGCCTTCGAGCAGGCTGTGACCCCGCTCGTCGTGGTATTTTCTCCAGGCGTGATAGACCGAATCGAAGTCGGTGGCGACGGCCAGCGCCAGCGTCATGAGTTGGGCGACGGGCCAGTCCATGACCCTGTTCAGGCGCAGGAATAGATTTTTCTGGCCCTCGTTCAGGCCATGGTCTCCTGCGCTGATCCAACTCGCCAGCCGGTACAGCAGCGCACCGTAGATGCCGATGACGGCAAACCAGAAAATGATCGCGAACCAGCGCTTCAGCGCCTTGGAAAACACGGCGTTGATGACCGCCGCCCGGCATTCCTTGCGGTCGTCCGGTACCGGCCCGTCCAGCAACTCCTCCAGCGCCGCGCGCCGTTCGGTCTCGTCCTGCGCCTGGATGACGTTGCCGACGTCGACGTCGAGGTCGCGCGGGCCGAAGGTATAGATCAGTATGGCGATGGCGAGCAGGAATTCGCCGAGGTGTCCCAGCGCGGCGATCATCACGCTGTTGGCCAGGAACAGCGCGATCAGCGGCAGGCCCAGCAGGACCAGGAAGCCCGTGGCCCCGGACCAGCCCGGCAAACCTTTCAGCAGACCATTGCACTGCTGCGTGAAGCCGGCAACCCAGCCAAAACGCCGCAACTGTCCCAGTTCACGAACCAGATGGCACAGCGTAAACGCCAGCAGTATCGAAATGATGGTCATTGGCGTAATGTTAATCGGGCCATACGCGTATTGCTATCATTTATGTCGAGTCAAAGCTTCGAGGTCGCCGCCGCCATGTTGCTTGAACCAATCGGCCAGCAGCCTGAAAGCGATGGATACGGACGGCGACAGCAGAATCGAATGGTCCAGTACGGCGCGCTGCAATGAGTCCACGGTGAACCAGCGAACTTCTTCCAGTTCGTCGCTGGTCGAACAGCTGCGGCCGACCGCTTCAGCGTAAAATCCACACATGGCCGAGGCCGGGAACGGCCATGGCTGGGAAGATACGTACCGGATCGCCTGCAACTGCACGCGGGCTTCTTCGAAAACTTCCCGCACGACCGCGTCTTCCAGGCTCTCGCCGGGTTCGACAAAGCCCGCCAGCGCCGAAAAGCGCTTCGGCGGCCAATTGGCGTTGCGGCCCAGCAGGCAGGCGTCCCGGTGCGTGACCAGCACGATAATGGCGGGATCGATACGCGGAAAACCCTGGCGGGCGCATTCCTCGTTACTGCACACCATGCGGTGGCCGGCGGAGCGGAGTTGGTTCGGGCTGCCGCAAACGCCGCAGAAGGCATTGCGGTGCTGCCAGTAGTGCAGGGCGCGCGCGTAGGCCAGTATGCCGGCGTGCTTGGCGGCCATGTGGATCGACGCCGTTCTCAACTCGGAGAAATCGGCGCCGGGGTAGCGGTCCAGGATATCGTCTCTCTGCTGGTCGGTGACCGATACCGCGAAATAGGTGCGTTTGCCGTCATCGCCCAGCAGAGTCGGCGGCTGGATCCGGTCCGGCTCTTTCAGCTGGTCCGGTCCCAGGTAAACGGCAAGGGTGCCGTCGTCGGTGCGCTGCAGCAGGCTGCGGCTGCGCCATAACGGCACCAGCCGGGTGTTGCTCGCCTCGAGCGCGGCGGCAACCCACTGCGGGTCATCGCGGTGTTCGACAGCGCGGTCCAGGCGTACGGCCGTGAAGCGGTTGCGTCGCGAGCGGGCCAGGTGATCGAGATCGAAGACCGTCACGTTGTCAGACTGAGAACGATGAGCCGCACCCGCAGGTGGTCGCCGCGTTCGGATTGCGAATGACGAACTGCGCACCCTGGAGGTTTTCGCTGTAGTCGACCTCCGCGCCGATGAGGTACTGGAAGCTCAGCGGGTCGACGAGCAGCGTAACGCCTTCATTATCGACCGCGATATCGTCCGCGGCGACGTTCTCATCGAAGGTAAAGCCGTACTGGAAGCCTGAGCAGCCGCCGCCGGAAATATAGACGCGCAGCTTCAGTTCCGGGTTGTGCTCCTCCATGATCAGTTCCATCACCTTGCGGGCAGCCGCATCGGTGAACTTGATGGCCTCCGCCGGTGGCGTCGCTTGTTCGTGCTTGTCCGTCATGCCCTAACTATGGCGGCTCAGGGCTTCTTTTTCAATATCCTGCGGGTGCTACCCGCGCGTTCTGCGCCGGTCTCGACGCCGGCGCTGGCGCCGCGATGCCGGCGCATGCGGGGGGGCGTGCGCCCGGCAAGCTCCGGGGCGCCGCGCAGGGTGCGGGTCCTAGCGGGCTGAATGCCAAGGGTCTGGTTGCTCGAAGGATGCCGGGCTGTTTCGAATAAAAAAGCGGCCGAAGCCGCTTAGTTCCTGTTTTTTTTAATTGTTTTTGTCTGTCGTTCTGGTTTTTTTTGGCAAGCCCCAACAGGATGGTTGTGCAGTTTATACGCCTCGCACGGCTTCACGTCAAGTTTGCGTTTGCCGGAACGGGGCCAGCCAGTTGATGCAAGGATCGCCGAAAACGAAGAAATGCGGGTTCAAAAAGGAAGCCTTGCGGTTGTACGGCAAAAACGTGCCGTCGGCCTTGACGACATGGCCGCCGGCGGCTTCCACCACCGCCTGGGCCGCCGCCGTATCCCACTCGCAGGTCGGGCCCACGCGCGGATAGAAGTCGGCGAGACCCTCGGCGACGCGGCAGAATTTCAGCGAGCTGCCCATGCTGATCAGTTCGTGCAGGCCGAGCTTTTCGAGCTGGCTGGACAACTCGGGATTGGCGTGCGAGCGGCTGCCGACGATGACCAGCGGGTCGGCGGCGGGTTGCCTGACGTGGATGCTTTCGTCTCTGCCGTCGGCTTCGCGGCGCCAGGCTCCGTGCCCCTTGGCGCCATAGTAGCTGACGCCCGTCACCGGTACGTGGACGATGCCCATAACGGGTTGATGGTCCTTTATCAACGCGATATTGACGGTGAATTCACCGTTCCTGTTGATGAATTCCTTGGTGCCGTCGAGCGGGTCGACCAGCCAGTACTGGCGCCAGCGCTTGCGGGTCTCCCACGGAATCTCCGCGGACTCCTCGGACAACACGGGAAGATTCGCGAAAAGCCGCCCGAGGCCGGCGGCGATCACTTCGTGACTGGCGATGTCCGCCTGCGTCAGCGGCGAGTCATCGGCCTTGACGGTGATGTCCACGTCGCTGTCGTACCATTCCAGGATGGCCTCGCCGGCGCGATGGCTGAGGTCGAGCAAGTGGCCGAGGCTGGTTTGCAGATCGTTGAGGGGCGTCATTTGGCTTCCTGTCGTAAGTAGTCGCGCGCGATGTAGAGTGCCGCAATGCTGCGGCCCTCGGTGCAGTCCGGCCGCTGCACCAGCGAATAGAGGTCTGCCAGGGGCCAGGGCACCACTTCGGGTGTCTCCGGTTCGTCGCCCGCCAGTCTTTCCGGGTAGAGATCACGCGCCAGCACCACGTGGGTGACGTGCGTCATGTAGCCCGGGGCGAGGCTCAGCGGTGTCAGCTCGATGAGTTCGCGCGCACCGTAGCCGGCCTCTTCCTTCAGTTCACGCTGTGCCGCCTGCAGCACGTTTTCGCCCGGGTCCAGCCGGCCCTTGACCAGGCCGAGCTCGTAGTGGTGCAGTCCGGCCGCATATTCCCTGATGAGCAAAAAGGTTTCGGCATCGCGCAGCGGTACCACGATAACGGCACCGAGCCCGCGGCTGCGCAGGCGTTCATAGGTGCGCCGCTCGCCATTGCTGAATTCCAGGTCGAGTTGCTCGATTTTGAACAGCTCGCTGGGATCCAGTTCCCGCCTGGCGTAGATCTTGGGGAGACGGGACATCGTCGCGGCTTCGCTAGGCCGACAGGATACGGCTCAGGGCCGCGTGCAGGGCCGGCGTGGCAGCCAGCACCGAGCGTGTCTCGAGGCCGACGGGCCGGCCGTCCAGGTCGGTAAAGATACCCCCCGCTTCGGTCACGATGACGGACAACGCGGCAATGTCGAGGACGTTGACGTCGGATTCGATGACGGCGTCCAGTTGCCCTGCCGCGAGGCGGTGGTAATGGTAGTAGTCGCCATAACCCCGGGTGCGGTTGGCCTGCGCGAGTATTTTTCCCAGCGCTGGCCAGCGCGGGCCCGCCGCCAGCGTCTGTATATTGCCGGTGGAGATGCTGGCCTGCTCGATTCGCTCTACCTCGCTGACGCGGATCCGGCCCTGGTTGGTGAAGGCGCCGCCGCCGCGCGTGGCCCAGGACAACTCGTCCATGGCCGGGGCGCAGGAAACACCGAGCAGCAACTCGCTCCGGCAGGCCAGGGCGATCTGCGTGGAGAACATGCCGTAGCGTTTGACAAAGCTCTTGGTGCCGTCGATCGGGTCCACCAGCCACAGGTAGTCGTTTGTGCGTTTATCCCGACCGTATTCCTCGCCGTAAATACCGTGTTCCGGAAAAGCGCCCGACAACGTTTCGCGGATCACGCGCTCGGCCTCGCGGTCGGCCGCCGTCACCGGTGTCTGGTCCTGCTTGGTTTCCACTTCGAATTCGCCCGTGTAATACGACAGGATAACGTCGCGGGCGGCCCTGGCGGCCTTGAGCGCCACCTGCAGAAATTGGTTTTTGTCGTCGCAATCTGTGCTCATGAGGAAAGTGGCTTGCAAGGCTCGAAGCTGGTCGCCATCATACCAGAAACAGGCTGTATCAAGAGACCGAATGAAGCAACGTGACCCATGCGCGCTCGTACGGCAATGGCCGCTGTCGGCGGTGGCCGGCTGATGCGTTGCAGCCGCCTTTACACGCCGGCGACGCTGGCGGCCGGCAGTACCGTGGAAGTACAGGATAAGGCCAGCCATTATCTTTGCCGCGTGCTGCGGTTGAAGCCTGGCGATGCGGTCATATTGTTCAACGGCGACGGTTTCGACTACCGCGGCATACTGGCCGGGCGCAAGGGCGGCAACCTGACGATCGAACTCGGCAGCCGGCAGAGGGCTGACAACGAGTCGGCCTTGCAAACGACCCTGGTCCAGGCCGTCAGCCGCGGCGAGCGCATGGATCACTGCTTGCAGAAAGCGACGGAACTCGGCGTTACGCGGATTCAGCCGCTGCTGTGCAGCCGGGTCGAGGTCAGACTCACGGACAAGCGCCTGGAACATCGCCTCGAGCACTGGCGCGGCGTTGTCATTGCCGCCTGCGAGCAAAGCGGCCGTGCGCGCGTGCCCGACGTTGCCGCGCCCCTCGAGTTGTATGACTACCTGGCACGGGCGGACGGCTCGCAACGTTTCGTGCTGGACCCCGGTGCGCGCGGTAAGCTCTCGGAATGTGCGCTCGCGGGGCGGCAGACAGCCGTGCTGGTGGGGCCGGAAGGCGGCTTCACCGCCGGCGAAATCGAACGGGCGAGCAATCACGGCGTCGAAGCCGTGCGTCTGGGTCCCAGGGTCCTGCGTACCGAAACCGCGGGCCCCGCCGCACTGGCGGTCTTGCAGGCGCTGGCGGGGGATTTTTAGCCGGTATGGTGCAATAGGGGGGTCAGTCGGCCGCCGGCGCCGTCTCCGCTTCCTCCAGGGGTGTCACCGGTTTGCCGCCAATGGTCGCGCTTTTCAGTACCATTGTCTGCACCTTGCCGCCCGGTTTCCTGGCCTGGTCCATTCTGATCAGCAGGTAGTCCCAATCGGTAGCGGCCCAGACGATGACCTCCCGGTCCTCGGGCGTGCCCACCCGTTTCAGTTTGATCGTATTGAATTTTCCGATAGGTGTGTCCAGCACTTCCGCGCCCATGCGAACGATGGTATAGACCCGGTTCCTGTTGCTGTTGCTGACGAAGTACTGCCTGCTCTGGAGTTGCGGGTTTTGCATCAGGTCGAGCCGTATCTGCGTTTGGTAGCCCAGCTTGTCATAACAGGGGTTCTCGACCTTGAGCGGTTCCATGTTGGGCCTCAGCAGATCGATCACGGTATCGTCGTCCCAGTTGAACCTGAGGTCCTTGTCGTGTTCGCTGCCGAATCCCTTGCGGTTGTGCACATAGCTGTTGGAGCGCAATACGGTGCCGCTGACGTACGACATCCGGCTCTCTTCATGCAGGGAGAACATGAAGCGCCTCGCGTCGATGCTGACGGTCACACCCCGCTCCGTCACTTCCAGGCTGCGCTTGACGTGCACGTTGAAGCCCTTCAGGTCGCTTTCGTACACGGCCTCGTAGGGCTGCAAGCCCGACGCCGGAAGCAGGCGCGCGGCAGCCAACAGGACGGCCGCTGTCAGCGACCGCGCCAGCCTGTGGGCGCGTGGATTCATTCGTGACCGGGTCATGTCGTTGGTGTCAATGAACCTGTTTGTCGTAGGCGGCACGTTCGACGATGCGGGTCAAAGCCCCCAACTCCGGAATCAATGCCTGGACTTCATCGACAGCGACTTTGCTGAAAAGTGCCTCGTGTTGCTCCCCGGTCTTTTCTTCGACGAGCGAATCGGCCGTGACCTTTCTGAGTTTCGGCAGGCCCTGGATTACAAGGCCGATATGGTAGACCTGTGTCGACTCACCCAGGGTCTTGACGATCAGAATACGTGTCTTCGGCGTGGTCACCGGCTGAAAGTTGTTGTCTATCAGGCGCCGGAAAGAGATGACGGGCACCTGCCAACCGCGCCAGGCCAACTCACCCAGCAGCCAGGCGGGAGCCTCTTTGAACGGCACCGGGGCGGTATATTCGAGCACTTCGGCGACCGCGCTGTTGGGCAGCAGCAGGAAGTCTTTCGTCAGCGGCGCCAGGATGGTGCGGATCTCCTTGTCACTCATCTTCCATTTCCTTTCTGCCCAGAAGCTGATTGACTTCCGCGATCAGGTGGGATTCCTTGTACGGTTTGGACAGGTAAGCGTTGGCGCCTGCCTTACGCCCGCGCTCGCGGTGTTTCTCACCGGCCCTGGACGTGATCATGATGATCGGTATATGTCTGAGCCGGGAATCGGCGCGCACGTATTCCGCCACGGCGTAGCCGTCCATGCGCGGCATTTCGATATCCAGCAATAGCAGGTCCGGGACGTCGTCCTGCATCTTTTCGGTGGCTTCAATACCGTCGCGCGCGGTGATCACTTCGAAACCGTGGCTTTCCAGCACCCGCGAAGTCACCTTGCGCATCGTGATCGAGTCGTCCACCACCATGGCGAGCGGCTTCTGCGGACGGATATCCACGTTTTCCATCTGCGGGGCCGGGCGGGCGCCGGTTATCAGTGCGCGCCGAATCAAGGGTCCCGCGTCGATGATGACGATCACCTGGCCCTCACCGCTGATCGCGCCGCCCAGGATGCCTGGCACGCTGCTGATATGCGGTCCGACCGGCTTGATGACGATTTCGTTGTGACCGAGCAGCTGCGGCACGCGGAAGGCCGCCCGCTGTTCACCGGACTTGATCAACAGCAGTGAGATCGTGTCGTCGCCCAGCGGTGTCGTCGGCTCGCCCAGCAGCGGTTCCAGTTCGAGGACGGTAAACGTTTCGCCGGCGAAACGGTAGCTGGGTGAATCGCCGGCCAGCAGTTTCTGATAATCGGCGGGCAGAATGCGCGCCACGCCGGCCACGCTGGACAAAGGAATCAGGTAGCGGTGTTCGCCCGCCATCACGCCGATGGCCTGCATGACGGCCAGCGTGAACGGAATCCGGATGGTGAAACTGCAGCCCGCGCCGGTCTTGGAATCAATATCCATGGAACCGCCGATCTGCTTGATCTCGCTGTTGACGACGTCCATACCCACGCCGCGCCCGGCCAGGCCGGTGACTTTTTCCGAAGTCGTAAAGCCGCTGTGCAGAATGAAGTGCATCAATTGCTGCGGCTGCACGTCGGCAGACTCATCCAGAAGACCGGTCTTGATCGCACGCTTGTGGATGGCTTCCAGGTCCAGCCCGGCGCCGTCGTCTTCCACGCGGATAACGAATTCCGTTGCCTCCGCCACGACCGTGATACTGATCTCGCCCTCTTTGGGTTTGCCCAGCTTGGCGCGCGTCCGGGGCGTTTCGATACCATGCACGACGGCATTTCTGAGGAGGTGCTCCAGCGGTGCGGTGATCCGTTCCAGCACGTTACGGTCGAGTTGGTCGCCGCCGCTGCTCATACGTAGCTGCAAACGGGCTTTCTTGCGGGTTTCGGCGGCTGCTTTGCGCACGATCCTCCGCAGGCGCGGTGCAATGGTGCCGAAATGCACCATGCGCGTCTGCATCAGGCCTTCCTGCAACTCACTGCTGACACGTGATTGCTTGACCAGCAACGACTCGGAGTTGCGCGCCGCGGCATCCAGCGTTTCCTGCAGGTTGAGCAGATCCGAGACCGATTCCGACAAACCCCTCGATAATTGCTGGATGGACGAGAAGCGGTCCAGTTCCAGCGGGTCGAATTCTTCCGTGCCCGCGGGGGCCTCCTGCTGATAACGGGAACGGATTTGTGCCTCGATTTCGAACTCCAGTTTACGGAACTGCTCCCTGAGCCGGGCAATGGTGGCGTCCGACTCCTTGAGGTTTTCCCGCAGCACCGCGACCTGTTGTTCCAGCCGCGAGCGGAAAATACTGATTTCGCCAGCGGAATTGACCAGAGTGTCCATTAAATCCGAGTTGACGCGGATGTGCTGCGTCGCTGCGGAATCGTCGTTGCCGCCGGCTTCGGCCTGGGGTTCCGGCTGCGGGGTCGGCGCCGCGACGTCCGGAATCTCGTGCCACTCGACCGTCTCCTCTGCTGCCGGTTTGGGCTTCTGCGGGCGGCGCGCTGGTTGCACCGGGACCGCGATCAACGCCGCCACCTGTTGCTCGAACAATTTCAGTGCCTGCCCCGCCTTCGGCATGACGCCCCTGGCCGCGTCACCGACCCACGTGTTTAGGCGGTCGCAGCCCTGTTCCAGGGCCTCGACGGCGGACACGGACGGCGGCAGGCCGCGGCTCGCGATGCGTTCCAGCAAGGATTCCATCGCGTGGCTCAGATCGCCCATGGCCGAAACCCCGGACATGCGCGCGCCGCCTTTGAAGGTGTGGATCTCGCGTTGCAGGTTCTTGACGATTTCCAGGTTGGGCAAGTCGTCGCGCCAGGTGTTGAGCAGGGTATCGCAACGCGCCAGAACCTCGTTGGCTTCTTCGAGGAATATCTCCAGTATCTCGGTATCGACCGGGTCTTCCTGCGGCTCCTCGGCGGCTTCCGGCTGGCGGACGCCGGCGCTGGCATCGGGGGTTTCGGCTTGTACGGGCTCGAAATCGCCGACCCCCGTCGCGACCGGCTCGGCCGCGACCGGCCCGACATCCCCGGTCGTGGTATCGGCGGGTTCGGCGGCGGGCCCGGTCTCGGCCGTTTCGGCTTCGCCGGACCCGGTTTCGGCCGTTTCGACTTCGCCGGACCCGGTTTCGACCGTTTCGGCTTCTCCAGCCCCGATCTCGGCTGTTTCGGCTTCGCCGGCCCCGGTTTCGGCAGGCTCCGCGGTGGCGGTGTCCGCGTCGGCCCTGGTCTGATACCCGGCGCCCGTTCGGCTTTCGATCGGCGCTTCGTAGACGCTGCTGAAGCCCAGCAGTTCCTCGATCAGCGCCTCTTCATTGTCTGCAGGTTCCGTGTCCTCTTCTCCCCGGCGCTTCGCCAGGCAGGCCTGCAGGTGGGACAGGCTGCTGGCGATGGTCCAGATCGCGCTGTCGCTGAACGCTTTATGGCTGCCTTGCTGGGCTTCCAGCAGACGTTCGAGCGCCCTGGCGAGGTCGGCTTCGTGACCCAGCGGCTGCAGGGCCATCGTGCCCGCAATGGTATGGATCGCACGCAGCTGTTCATCGCTGGCGCCAGCCGTGCGGTCCTTGGAGATCCTGTCCATCAGGCTCTTCATCACGTCGAGGTTTTCGTCCAGTTCCCTGACCGCGAGCTCTTCGACGGAGAGCGCCGCGTCGGCCGCGGCCTGCGCCTCCGGCGGGGCGGTTGGCGCTTCGGCGGCGCCGCCGGACGGCAGCAAGGCGCGCATTTCTGCGGTCAGTTCGTCGCCGAATTCGCGCCAGCGGGGCGCCGTGCCGACGCTAACCCGGTCGGCCTGCTCACTGAGCGCGGCGATTGCCGCTGCTCCCAGGTCGGTGGGCTGTTGCATCAGGCGCAGCTTCAGTTGGGGCAGGGCCGCGACCGCCAGGTTGGTAACGGTGACCGCGTCTTGCGGAGACTCGAGGCGTTCGGCCAGCAGTGCGTTGAGCATGTCTTCGATATGCCAGGCGAACTCGCCAACCTCGACGGCGCCGACCATGCGGCCGCTGCCCTTGAGCGTGTGGAAGCCGCGCCGGATTTCCGCCAGCAGCGTGGTGTCTTCCGGCCGTTCCAGCCACTGTGGCATCCGGCTCCGCAACGTGCTTGCAACGGCATCGAACTCTTCCATGAATACATCGAGCATTTCCGGGTCGATGGCTTGCGCCGCTCCGGTTTCCGTCGCGGCCCGCGTGGGTTTTGCGGGCGCGGCGGGCCGCTTCCTGGCGGGAGTCGGCGGCGCCTTCCTGAGTGACAGCACCATTTCGCTGACGGGCAGGTCACCGAGCCGGTCTTCGAGGATATCGAGGAAATCCTGGTAGTTGCTCTGCTGGTCGCGGCAGGCGGCCAGGTAGAGTTCAAAGGCGGCGACCGCGTCGGTGATGAGCCTGAGCTGGTCCTCGTCGACGGCGGCCTCGGAATGGGCCGGCCACAGCACGTTGCCCAGAGCGTTGCGCAATTGCAGCGCCAGCGCTCCCGATTCGCTGTCGCCGAGCAACTCCATGGCGCCGGCGATGTGCTCCATCGGCGTAATGAAATCCGCGTCCTCGTCGCCGTTGAAATGCTGGTGCACGGCTTGTTGAATTCCCTGCAGGCTCATCACGGCTTCGTCCAGGACACAGATCCGGATACGTTGCAGCTCGTGCATTGGCAGGTCGATGAATTTCTTCTCGGGCACGGTTTCCAGGGGCTCGCCGAGCGTTTCGATCTGCTCATCGAGGACCGACTCCACCTGGATCAGTTTTTGCGCCAGGTCCAGCAACAGCGGCTCGCGCATCGTTGCGGTTTGCTCCCCGTCCTCGCCCTCTGACACAGCGAAGGCCGGTAGCAACTCGTCGATCGAACGCGCCGTATCGGCCAGCCCCATCATTTTGAGGGTATCTTTGAGCCGTAGCAGGGCCTCCCGGCTCTCGCTGCGCTGGTCCTGCTGCACGCTGCCGGTGCGCAATTCCAGGTCCAGCGCATCCTTGATCATCGACAGTTCGTCGCGCACCGCCGCACCGAGCGAGTTGTAGAGGTCGCGGTTGCGTCCCGTGACCGCGCCGCGGGCGCGCAGCAGGGCCTCCCGGTCGGGGACCAGGGCCTCCAGGTGGAAGCGCTGACGCAAGTTATCGATGCCCTCGCTGCCGTGCTTCGACTGCGCCACGTGAAACAGCAGCGCGTGGGAAATGGCATCGGCCGAGGTGCTGTCGGCGGCTGCTTCGCCGCCCTCGTTGAGGTTCTTCAAGACCAGGTTCAGGCGTGCGAACAGGCGGTGTATGTGCACATCGTTGTCAATGACACCATCGATCAGTCCGCCGACGACCTCGGCCGCGATCCACCACATCCGCTTGAGATCGAGCCGCCCGGAGCGGCGGCGCATGGTTTCGCAAATCGAGTGCAGCGGCGACAGCAGGTCGGTGTCGTCCTGGTTTTGCAGCCACGCGAGCAGCGTGTTCTCGTACTGGCGCCGCGAGCGCTGGATGAAGTCCTGGTATTCCTTGCCCTCGGCGGCCTGCGTGCCGTCCGCCAACTCGCTTTCGAGTTCCGGCAGCGGTATGTCCAGGTTCGGCGCGAACAGCGTTGCTTCCGAGACGACATTGGCCTTGTAGGCGGCCCGCAGCTTGTTGATGACCGGAAGCAACAACACCGGCAAGTCATGATGGCCGGCCTGCAGCCGGTCCAGGTAGGACGGCAGCACGACGATCGCCTCCATCAGGGCCGCGAAAGCCGACTGCCGGTCCGACACGTTGTAGCGGTCCAACTCATCGCAAACCCGGACCATTTCTTCGAAAACCAGCGTTGCGCCCTGCAGCATCAGCGCCTCGAAGGTGTACTTGAGCTGGATAAGGTGTTCGTTGGTGGCGCTGATCCCCTCACCCACGTGCTGACTGCTTGCTATGTGTTCGATCTGCGTGCGGACCTGTTCCAGGTGCTTGTCAAGGTCCGGGCGCACCCACGTGAGCACCGTGCTGGCATTGGAAATCTGCTGCAACATCAGGGCGCACCCCTCGCGCGGCGGTGTGCTGCGCCGTGCTGCAGCGGATCGACCAAGCGGACTGTCGGGGCCGGCCGCGCCATTCAATCATCTTCCGGCAATTTGAAATCGGTCACGGAATCACTGAGGCGCATCACCAGTTCGGCCAGTTTCTCGACTGAGCCCGCGGTCCTGGAACTGCCTTCGGAAGCCCGTATAGACACGGCCTGGACGTTTTGCATCAACTCCGCCGTGCTGGTCGCGGTCGCCGAGTGGCCGTGGGCTTCGTTGGCGATACCGGCGATGAGGTCGGACAGGTCCTTCGATGCCGTTTCGATTTGCTCGAGCGCCTTGCCGGCGTCTTCGGCCAGGCGCGCACCGCTGACGACTTCCGAGGTCGTGGATTCCATTGAAACGACGGCTTCCGAGGTGTCCGCCTGGATGGTTTGCACCAGCGTCTCGATCCGGCGCGTCGCGTTGGTCGCGCTTTCAGCCAGTTGCTGGACCTCATCGGCCACCACTGCGAATCCTTTGCCGGCGCCGCCCGCGGATGCGGCCTGGATGGCTGCATTAAGAGCCAGCACGTTGGTTTGCTCGGCAATGCCGTTGATCAATTCGACGATATCGCCAATTTCCTGGGTCGACTCGCCGAGTCGCTTGACGCGCTTGGATGTCTGCTGAATCTGCTCGCGGATCGTGTCCATGCCGCTGATCGTCTCGCGCACTTTTTCACCGCCGTTGTGCGCAATATCGACCGAGCGGTGGGCGACATCGCTGGACTCACGCAGGCGCTTGGCCATGGAATCGAACGACTGGGCCATGGTCTGTACCGTCTTCGAGGCCTCACCGACCTGCTGCGCCTGCTCGGCCGCGGCTTCGGCAAGTTCGGAGGTGGCGGCGCGGGTCCCCATCGCCGAACTGGCGACTTCCTGCGCCGTGTACTTGATGCCCTTGACCAATTCTCGCAGTTGCTCGATGGCGTAGTTGATCGCATCGGCGATGGCGCCGGTAATCTCTTCCGTGACGGTGGCTTCCACCGTCAGGTCGCCGTCCGCCAGCGAACTCATTTCATCCAGCAGGTTGAGAATGGCCTGCTGGTTTCGCTTATTGCTTTTGGCGGCAATTTTTGCCCGTCTGCGTTCAGCCGAGAGAAAGGACCAGACCAGAAGCCAGACGACGGCGATCATCAGGATCAAGCCGATGACGCCGGCTTCCTGGGATGGCCAGAAACGCTTGTTCGGCAGTTCGGCGATCGCACTTTTTAGGCTTGCGGCTTCCTCGAACACGTCACGGCTGTCCAGAAAAATCTCGTCCGCAGCACCGCGCACGGCAAAGAGGTCACTGGACGAGGCCAGTACTGCGTCGAGTTGCGGCTTGACGATATCGAAGCGGTCCTTGACCTCCGCCAGCGAACGCAAGGCCTGTGCATTGCGCACCGGGCTGACGCCCAGGCTCTCGCTGCCGCTCCCCAGGGCCGCCAGCACCCGCTTGAACATCTCCGTGTCCTTGCGCAGGTTGTCCGCGGCGCTGACCGCCCGGCTGCCCCCCTGCAGGACTTCCGATACCCTGCGCAATATGCGGTCCGCCAGTACCAATTCGCGGCTGGCGAATACGATCTGGTTGGTGGGCGCGCCGCTTTGGGTCAAGGCCCGGGTGGCGGCGTCAGTGCTTGTCTCGATGTACGGGATGTTTTCCTGAATCAGGTTGCGGGCCGATGCCAGTTGCAGCACCAACTGCTGGCGGTCCAGGATATGGGCCGTGTTGGTGCTCATCCGGTCCCAGGTGAGGTTGAGCTGACGCATCGCCGTTGCCACTTCGCCGGTGTTTGCCGGCACAGCCTTCGAGCTGCCGCTCGGCCGCAATCGGTTCAGCAGGTTCGCGATTTTATTTTCACCGGGTTCCGGGCTCAGGGCTTCCTCGATCGAGCCGGAACGCAACTGGTTCATGGCCCGCGTAATTTTGTCCCTGGCGTTGCCGAGTTCGAGGAAGGCATCGAGGTTTCCCGCTGCCGCCTCAGCCGCCGATTTGGCGAGTTGCTGCGATGTCACCTGCACTTCGGTGGCGAGAGAACTCCATTCCTGTTCGTGGCTGACGTGGCGCGCGAGGAAATAGAACGTAACGCCGACGAATGCCAGCAACGCGATCAACACCCCGGTGAGCAAATAGACACCGAAAGAGCGCGGCCCCCTGCTTTGGAAATTGAATCTCTTCATCTTCCCGCCCCCTCCTTTCAGGCTGCTGCCCCGTTGAGAAATTCAGTGGTGGCGAACAGCCGCTCGAGGTCAAAATGTTGCCAGACCTCATTACCGGAGCGGTACTGTTTTTGCACGTAGTTCCTGAAAGGGGAGTCGGCGGGCAGACGCGGCTTCTTGCCTTCCGCAATCACGAACTGGCGCTGGCCATACACTTCATCCACCATCATGCCTACCGGGCGGCCCCGCAGCGTCGCCGACAGCAGGCGGGTGCGCATGGTCACTTCCGAACGCTCACCGGTCAAAAACCAGCCGAGGTCGACGACGGTCAACAGGTCGCCGCGCACATTGGCCAGGCCCAGTATCCACGGCTTGGTTCCCGGCACCGGTGTGAACGCGGGTATGGGCAGGAATTCGTGGACGTCCGCCACGCTGCACGCCAGGTGCGATTCGCCGATGCGGAAAATCACACCGCCCCATTCCCCGGCGTGTGATTTTCCGCCGGCCTGGCCCGGCTCGAACTCGAGGCTGCGCTGCTCGTAATCAAGCAGCTTGGCGAACGAAGCGTTGACAGCGGTCATGATACTTCAGCCCTCCATCCCCTGGCGGCTCAGTTGGCGTGCTGCTTGACAGCGCCCAACAGTTCCTCCCGGGTGAAGGGCTTGGTCAGGTACAGATCGGACCCTACGACCCGGCCCCGGGCCATGTCGAAGAGGCCGTCCTTGGAGGTCAGCATGACCACCGGCGTATCCCGGAAGTCCGCGTTATTCTTGATGATGGCACAGGTCTGGTAGCCGTCCAGGCGCGGCATCATGATATCCACGAATATGAGATCGGGACGATGCTTGGTCACCTTGGACAGGGCCTCGAAGCCGTTCTCGGCCGTGATCACCTCAAAACCCTCGTTGGCCAGCATCGTCTCCGCCGAGCGGCGTATGGTCGCGCTGTCGTCAACGACCAGCACACAACGTTTCTTGCTTTCGCTGCCCGCCTGGTTGTCTTGCCCCGGGGATTCCGGGATAGTTTTCTGGCTCATATAATCTTCCTTGTATAAGCGGCTGCCCCAACAAGTCCGTTTGTTGGCTACCGCCCTGTTAATGGGCCTGTGCAACCGGCCCCCGAATCCGTTGCGCAAGTTAGTTTACCCGTACGGATGTGCCGATTCCAGCCTGTTGCAATTTTGCAAAAATGTCTTTCAGGCCTTTGAGTGAAAAGACATTTAACCGGGGAGAGCGTCAACACGGCTGGAACGGGACCGGCAAGCGAAGGATAATGGACGCAGTTTGAAAAGGATACCGGAATGTCGGCGAACAGCAACAAGGCGCAGCGAAAACTGAAAACCGGCGTGGTCATGGACCCGATCGCGGGCATCAAGACCCACAAGGATTCCACTTTTGCCATGCTGCTGGAAGCGCAGCGCCGCAGCCACGCGCTGTACTACATGGAACCCGGTTCGCTGTATGTCAGGGACGGCCGGTCGTACGGCCGCATGCAGGCTCTCGAGGTGCGCGACGGCAGCACCGATTGGTTCAGCCTGGGCCCGGCCGAGGAGCAGCCGCTGGGCCAGTTGGATATCCTGCTGATGCGTCGCGACCCGCCGTTCGACATGGATTACATTTACGTGACCTACATGCTGGAACTGGCGGAAAACGAAGGGACGCTGGTTATCAACCGGCCGCAGAGCCTGCGTGACGCCAACGAGAAGTTCTTCATCAATCATTTCCCGCAGTGTTGCGTGCCGATGCTGATCAGTAGCCAGGTCGCGGATTTGCGCGGCTTCGTAGCCGAGCATGGCCACTGCGTCGTCAAGCCGCTCGACGGCATGGGCGGGGAATCCGTTTTCCAACTCGGGGATACGGATCTGAATATGAATGTCATACTTGAGACCATCACCCGGCATGCGACGAGGCCCGTCATGGTACAAAGATATATCGACGAGATCAGCGGCGGTGACAAGC
Source organism: uncultured Gammaproteobacteria bacterium (assembly GCA_963774415.1). Classification (GTDB taxonomy): domain Bacteria; phylum Pseudomonadota; class Gammaproteobacteria; order Xanthomonadales; family SZUA-36; genus SZUA-36. The sequence goes on from CAVZEU010000003.1 coordinate 404,162, forward strand.
GCATATTGATCGTCGACGGTGAACCGGTTCCGTTCGCGCTGGCGCGTTTCCCAGGTAAAGGGGACTTCCGCGGCAACCTCGCCAAGGGCGGCAGCAGCAAAGCCGTGGCCCTGAGTGACCGGGACCGCTGGATTTGCACCCAGGTTGCGCCGCGTCTCCGGCAAATGGGCATTCTCTTCGCCGGCCTGGATGTCATCGGTGACTGGCTGTCGGAGGTCAACGTGACCAGCCCGACCTGTATCCGGGAACTGGACCGTGCACACGGATTGAACATCGCGGGCCAGTTGTTCGATGCCGCCGAGGAGAGGCTTTGAGAGCGATGCCTGCGCCGGTGTTTTCCGTCAACCGTGGCGACGGCCGTGATCCCCGGACCGGGCGTTGGCCCGGCCCCGGCTGCAGGGCCCCGGCCTGCTCGATACGGGTGCAGGATGCAAGTTAGCGACGACCGCTTCGCAGTCAGTTTCCTGATCGCCCTGGGTTTGCACGCTTTCGTTTTGCTGGGGCTCGGTTTCGTACTCGATTTCAAACCGCTGAAGCACCCGCTCGAGACGCTGGACGTGGTACTGGTCAACTGGCGTTCGGAAAAAGCTCCGGACAAGGCCGACTTCCTTGCGCAGGCCGCGCAACAGGGCGGGGGCGAGTCCAAAGAAGCCGTGCCGCCGGTCATGAAACATGCCGGCGTGGCGCCGGCGCCGTTAAAGGGCGAGGATGCCCGCGACCAGCAGGAACAACCCGCGCGGGCCGCGCCCGCTGCCCGCCAGCAGGTGCAGGTCGAAACCCGGGATGCGCCATCGCCGCCGCAGGAAACGCGTGAGCAGCAGCCTCCGCTGCCCACCGCGGCAACCTTGAGACGGGAAGGCCTGGCGATGGCCAGGCTGGAAACGGGAATCCGGCGCGACCAGGACAGGTCCGCGAAACTGCCGCGGCGCAAGTGGATTTCGGCCAACACGCGTGAGTACGAGTATGCAGCCTACATGCGGGCCTGGGTCGCCAAGGTCGAGCGCGTGGGCAACCTCAATTACCCCGAGGAGGTGCGGCGGAAAAAGCTGGTCGGCGACCTCGTCATGACCGTCGGCATCAACCGCGACGGCAGCGTCGAAAGCATCGACATCACGCGCAGCTCCGGTTTGCCCGAACTCGACCAGGCAGCGCGGCGCATCGTACGCCTGGCAGCCCCGTATTCGCCCTTGCCCGACAACATCAAGAAATCGGTCGATGTGCTGCACATTACCCGCACCTGGCGCTTCTCACGCGATTTCAGAGGCTTGAATTAACGACCGATAAGACTAACATTCGCATTATGGACACGAAGCCGAAAGACAATCTCAGCGGTTACCTGCAGCAGCAATTGCTGATTGCGATGCCGGCCATGGCCGACCCCAATTTTTCACAGAGCGTGACATTGATGTGCCAGCATAACGAGCAGGGCGCACTGGGTATCACCATCAACCGGCTTTCGGGCTTTACGCTCGGCGAGATACTGGGACAACTCGGCATCACCTGCGAAGACGAAAAGATCGCCAACACGATGGTGCTGGAGGGCGGCCCGGTCAGCCCGGATCACGGCTTCGTGCTGCATACGCCGTGCGAAGGCTTTGAATCCAGCGTACAGATCAACGACGACATCATGGTAACGACGTCGCGCGACGTCCTCGCCGCCATCGGGGCCGGCGAGGGGCCGGACCAGTTCCTGGTGGCCCTGGGATACGCGGGTTGGGCCAACGGCCAGCTGGAATCGGAAATACGCCAGAACGCCTGGCTGTCGGTACCCGCCGACAAGGCGATCCTGTTCGATGCGCCGGTGCAGAGCCGCTGGGAAAAGGCCGTCGGCAGGCTCGGTATCAGCATCGACAGCCTGTACGGCCCCGGCGGGCATGCCTGAGCCCCGGGGTATCGGCGAGAGCCAACCTTCCGGTACTTTGCTGGCATTTGATTTTGGTCATCGCCGGATCGGCGTGGCCGTGGGCCAGACAACGACCGGCACCGCGAACGCGTTGGCGGTGGTCAAGGGCGGCGCCGAACCGGACTGGCCGGCGATCGGCGCAATCGTCAAGACCTGGAAACCTGACGCCCTGGTCGTCGGCCTGCCGCTGGCTGCGGACGGCGGGGAAACCGACATGTCGCGGGACGCGCGCGGCTTCGGCCAACGCCTGCACGAGCGCTTCGGTGTTCAACTCGTGTTCCAGGACGAGCGCCTGACGTCGTTCAGCGCCGAACGGCGTTTTGCCGAGGCGCGGGCGCGCGGCAGCATGCGGCGCAGGGACGCGGCGCTGAAAGATGCGATGGCAGCGCAAATCATCCTCGAAAACTGGTTACAATCTGTCTAGCGCTGGTTAACGCTGTGCGAATACCCATCGACATCGGCAAAGTGTTGGCAAGCCCTGAAAACCGCCTCTGCATAGACGCCAAAGAGGACCGTCCTGATCATGCAACACCTGCTTGATATCGCCTCGCTCGGTAAGGCGCAAATGCAAGCCCTGCTGGACCTGGCCGCTGAGATCGCGCGGCAGCCGCGGGGCTACGCCGACCGGCTTCGCGGCCGCTTCCTGGTCAACCTGTTCATGGAACCGAGCACGCGCACGCGGATGTCATTCGAAACGGCGGCCAAGCGCCTGGGCATGCAGGTCGTCAATTTCCACGCAGACGCCAGTTCGGCGGTCAAAGGCGAGACGCTCGAGGACACGTTTCAGACCCTCCAGGCCATGCAGCCCGATGCGATTGCCGTGCGCCACAGCCGGGACGGCGCGGTCGCGTCGCTGGCGGCCACCGCCACCACTCACGTGATCAACGCCGGTGACGGCTGTGCGCAGCACCCGACCCAGGCGTTGCTGGACGCCGTGACGCTGCAACAGGTGTTCGGCGACGTTGCCGGCCTCAGCCTCGCCATCGTCGGAGATATTCGCCATTCGCGGGTCGCGCGCTCTGACGTGGAGTTGTTTACGCGCCTGGGCATGACCGACATTCGCCTGGCAGGGCCGCCAGCGATGCTGCCCGTAGACGCGGGCAGGGTGCGGTGTTGCGACAGCGTGGACGAGGCAGTCGCCGGCGCCAATGTCGTCATGATGCTGCGCATTCAGCGCGAACGCCTGGGTGAAACCGAGCAACCGGACAGCGGGCGTTGGTTCGGCGACTGGGGTCTCACCGCCGAGCGCCTGGCCCGCGCCGCCCCCGATTGCGTGATCATGCACCCCGGGCCGGTCAACCGCGGCGTCGAGATCGAATCCGAACTCGTCGACGGGAGCCAGTCGCTGATCACCAGGCAGGTGGCCAACGGCGTATACACGCGCATGGCCGTGCTGCTGTACCTGCTGGACGGAGAGGCCGCTGCCTCGCCTGGCTGAAAGACGCGGATAAAAAACCGCCCCGCGCTGAAGAGGGGTACAGCGGGGGCGGATTGGCAAAACCGGGGTTGTGTCGATCATTCAATGATCAGGGAGAGTTTCCCGGCTTTGTGGCTACTCTGATTCACAGGGACAGGACAGCTATGCATTGACCCGCGTGTATCAGTGTTTCCTTTTCTAGCCCGGATATTGCACCAGCCGGCCACTGGCCTCACCATAAACTGATGAATTTACAAAGTAAAATGACGATTTATCAAATTTATTCCAGGGTACACTTTGTAACCGGCCAGCGCTCTATCCCGGCCCTGCCTTGTCCAGGCACACCTGGGCTTGGGCTTCCCTCCAGCCATAGCTTTAGCTATGGCTCTCAGTCCAGCCCGGCGCCCGGCCGCACCTGTTCTGCAGCAGCATCCGGGATGCTGGTGCAATATCCGGGCTAGCCCTGTTGGCATTTAGACGCTGCGGCGACAGCGAACGTTACATGCCGGCTTGCCAAAGAGCGTCAGGCCGTCATTATCCGGGCATGCCGCCGCGCACGGACCGTGCCTTTGGTCATGTTCTGCGGTGAATGGTTGGCTTTGGACGGTAAGGCGTGCCGCCTCGAAGTCAGCGCAACAGCTTGAGCTTGTTCTTGTAGGTTCGCGAAAGTTTGACCCGGTGCCCCGAGTCGAGGGTCAGGAAGTATTCGCCGTTGATGTGGGATTCCATTTCCCTGACGCGGTGGATGTTGATGATGGTCGAACGGTGGATTCGCTGCAGGATATCCGGATCGAGTTCGCGTTCCAGTTCCTTCATCGTCCTGCGCATGATGTGCGTGACGCCGCCGGCATTGACGCACATGTAGTCTCCGGCCGCGTCGATCCACTCGATGTCCCGCTGCTCGACCCAGGTCGTGCGCCCGCCGTCACGAATGGCCAGCTTCGACGGCTCCTTTTTGACCAGGTCCCGCGTGTCCTGGCCCTCGAGATCGGAAAAGCTGCCGACCTTTCTGCCGGAGATGTCGCTGATCAGCCGAAGCAGGGTTTGCTTGTACTTCAGCGCCTTCTTTTTGGCCAGGTCGGTGCGCACCTTTTGCAGCACCTGCTCGAGGCGCTCCGTTTCGATCGGCTTGAGGATATAGTCCAGCGCATTGACTTCGAACGCTTTGAGTGCGTATTTATCATACGCGGTCAGGAACAGGATCACCGGCATCTCGTCGGGCTGCAGTTGCTGCACCACGTCAAAACCGCTCAGCCCCGGCATCTGGATATCCAGGAACACCAGGTCGGGGCGTTTTTCCCTGATTTGTTTGAGCGCTTCGCGGCCGTTGCGGGCCTCGCCGACGACCTCGACGTCCCTGATGTCCTTGAGCCGGTGCAGCAGGCCGCGGCGCGCCAGCGATTCATCGTCCACGACCAGGGTTGTCAGGCGGCGTCCGGTCAACGTCCCTCCGATTGCATTGCGCGAGCGAAATTTGCACCCGCACCTACAGCTTATCATTCCTGCACGGGACTGCAATCCGCCCCGGGACGTTCGCGGAAAAAGCCCGGCCAAAGTGCGTTTTCAGGCGCGTGATTACGGGCTCAACCCAAGTGTCTGGACGCAATGGCCCCCGCCATGTGCCGCGGCTGGATGTCCGCTGTTCCGTTCAGGTCCGCGATCGTGCGCGCCACCTTGAGCATGCGGCAGCCTGGGCGGAGTGGCTCCGACCGATGAAAGCCAAGGCACCCATGTATTGTGCCGATAAAGATAAAGGAGAAGGCGTCCTATTGGAGTGATTTGAGTGAGTGTTTGTTGTGCGTGTTCGGCGAGTGTTGTCCCTTTCCTTTCTTCTTTCCCGATTAGATGAGTATTAGCGGCTGTTGTGTCGACTGATGAATGCGCAGAGGGAAGGCACTTATGGAACACATTGCATACACCCCGAACCAAGTTCACCCGGAGGGTAATTTCCGGCGCTCCAGAGCTGGAACGATCAGACCGTTGAGCGGCGTGGTAGCCGCCGTACTGTCGTTCTTGCTCGCAGGCACGGTTTTCGCCGGTCAGACGGACAAAATCACCTTGTGCCACTACCCACCGGATAACCCGGAAAATCCGCAGACCCTCATCGTGCGTGAGGACGCCGTCGCCGACCATCTGGCACACGGCGATACGCTTGGAGCCTGCCCGCCGAGTGCAGCGGATCTGGACCCGCCGCACGTTCGCGTGGACCCGGATCTGTCCCCGCCCACGGACCTGATCGAGGGGATCGACGACGGCCCGCCGCGCAAACTCGTGCGTATGAACTCGGATGTTGGTCGCGGTTACCAGTTCGATTTCGTCGAAAATGAAATTTACCTGATCACCAAAGATCCGGCGGATCTGGCCGATTTCCAGTCGCGCTGGCCCGCCACCGTGCTGCTCCAGTTGGCTTTCCCCTCAACCGAGTCCGGCGTGGACCCGACGATGCTGTACCTGCTGAATGTCGACCCTTCGTCGGCCAATACCAATCGGCTTGACCGGGATCTGGCCGGGCTGGACCCCCGCCTCCATGGCCAGCACCAGGTCTCGAGCGAAGCCGGCCTGCAATTGCTCGAGGTGGTCGCGAGCGAAGTCCGCCGGCACGGCTTGCAGGTAGGTATCAATGTCCTGCTGCAGTCGCAGGACTTTGCGTCCCGTAGCACCCAGGAAGCGGGCCTGGGGGAAGACGAGTCCGGCGGGGTTCTGAGTTTCACTTACACGCCCAACGGTTTTGCCTGGCCCTACCTGCTGCACGACCCCGACTTCCCGTCATCGGATCTGTTGCCGCTGGATACCGGGGTGGCGGAAGCCTTTCGCGTGGTTCAGGCCGACGGCAAGCTGGGCAACCGTGTGCGTGCGATGATCACTGATGGCGGCTTCTGGCCCAACGATGATTTCCCGCCCTACGAGCACATCGGCCCGTTGCGGACGGTCAATCCGGATCCTTCGGGCTGCGGCGTCGGCCATCCCCCGGCGCTGACCGATGAGCACCCGGAATGCGCCACGCACGGCACCCATGTCACCGAAACCGGTTTCGGACTGCCTGACAACGGCTTTGGCACCTTCGGCCCGGGCGGGCCGGTATCGGACCTGATCCTGGTGCAGTCCCCGGCCGTGGACGTCGGATCCGTGATCGAGTACATCATCAACGCCCTGCCGGACGCCCTTGCATTGCGCCCCAAAATCATCAATGTCAGTGCGGCTGTGACCATTCCGGGCGGTTGGTGCTTCGTCGCCTGCGGACCCATCAACCTGGCGACCGGATGGCTTTTCGGACAGGGCATCGTGCTGGTGGCCGCCGCCGGCAACGAAGGCGTGGACGTGGACGAACCCGACGAATTCTGTTTGATATCCGGCTGCATCACTTTCGAGGGGGCACAGTACATACCGTGTGAAGCGGACGACGTTTTCTGTGTCGGCGCGGACAACTTCTTCCAGGGCATCCAGACTTCCTACTCGAACTACGGTTCCGCCGGCGGGGCCAACAGCGTGGATATCTATGCCCCGGGTGACGTGTACTCGGTGAATGCGGAGGCTGCGGACGAGGATGCCGCCCTACCGGTGGACGACGTGCACCTCATCCATGGCACCAGTTTCGCCTCGCCGTTCACGGCAGGCACCTTCGCCCTGACCTGGGCGGCCAACCCGGCCTTGAGCAATGCCCAGGTGCGCGACTGCGTGCTGGGTTCAGCGCGCGGCGTACCCTATCCGGTGGGCAGACCACAACTCAACGTGCTGGGGGCAGTCTCCTGTGCCATGGGCGGGACTGCGCCCTATGTGGCCATCACCAGCCCCGCCGACGGCGCCCACTTCGTTCGCGGCCTGCAGTCGGTTGAATTGCGGGCCCACGAGGACGATTACGAGAATGATGAGACGGGTCAGCCAACGCCCATCCATTGGACGAGTTCCCTGGACGGGGCGGTGGGCAACACAGAATCCGGCTCGCCGCTGAATCTCGGGCCGCTGGGACTCAGCGTCGGCGAGCACCACATCTGCGCCGGCGTCAATGACACGACCGCACGAAGCTGGCAGGACTGCGTCGATGTCAGCATCACCAGCGCACCGCCGATCGTGACCATATTGCAGCCCGACAGCGGTTCCACTTTTGCGCAGTCTTCGACGCTGCAACTGAGCGGTACGGCCATCGACCCCGACGGCCCGACGCCGCCGACCATTCGCTGGGAAATCAGCCCGGCCTCCTACGATAGCTGGACCGTGATTGCCACCACGTTGAATGCTTCGGTGGCCATACCCGATCTCGGCCTGTCCACCGGACGCTACGATCTGCGCTTGACGGCGGTGGACGCCACGGGCGCGTCGGGATCCGACTGGGCGCGGGTCTGGATCGTCCCGGACCCGGAGAACGCCAGCCCGGTCATCACGATCGCCGATCCCACCCCCGGGGAGACCTTCGAGTCGGATGGCGGGCCGGTCACCATCAACCTGGCCGCCTCGGTGTCGGACGCCGAAGACGGCACGATTCCATTCTCCCAAATCAGCTGGTACGCGAGCAGGGACGGGGGGCCGGAAACGCTCTTGTCGGTAACAACCACGACCACCTGCCTGGTCATTATCCCGCCCTCGCTCGGCGGCGGTTGTGCCTACTCGGTGACCACGCATACGATACAGCTGTCACCGTCGCCTGGACAGGGGTCGACCCAGTACGACATCAAGGGCCGCGTGCATGACAGCGACGGCAATCTCAACGAATCCGGCAACGGCCGGGTGACCGTCTTCATTCACCTGTTGATCTGACGGGCACACGCAAAGGGGGCGCCGCCACGACAAATGTGGCGGTGCCCTCCAGAGCGTCCACAAGAGCGTCCCTGGACAGTTTAAGAGAGTGCACAAGAGTCGAAAGAGTCCAGAAGAGCGAAGCAAAAAAGGAGAGTCCAGACACCCACCAAGCGAAGTAACGGACTCTGGCCTGGGTCATCGTCGTCAGCGGTCAGGGCCACATGATTGCCTGAGCTTCCGGCGGCTGGAGCCTGGCCGCAGTCGCCCCGGTTTCAACGTACGCTACCTTAAATAGCTTCAAACCCATTGATCAGCGCTCTGGAGTTGTGGTCACTGCAGGTCAAGACGGTCACGTTTGGATCGATTTGCCTGGGAAAGGTCATGGGTTTCCTGGCACCCCGCGGCGGCATTAAAGTGGTGATGCCATCGTCGTCGTCACGCAATACAATGGATGGGTCGATCATATTGTCGGCGGCCGCGCCCATGGGCTTTTCCTCGGCGTTGTGCGGATGGTATGCGAACCTGACCGTTACCTTGGCGTGCTACAGGACGGTCCCGCAAGCGCGCCGTTCTCGGACGCGCTCATGCTCGCTGCTATCATCAGACAACGGGCGACAGCTCGATTTGACCCCTTTTAACCCTGCAGCCACCAAAAGCGAGAGAACACATTCATGCCTGACGCTCCACAATCCACGACTCCCGTCAACCTGGGCAGCGCCAAGCGGCGATACGCCGAGGTCTTCGCGCCCTGGGTGCAGCAACTTAATCTGTCCATCGAGGCGATCGCGGAAGATGGCGTCGTTGTGCGCATGCCCTTTGCCGATGAATTGTGCCGTGTCCACGAAATGGTGTGCGGCCAGGCGATGATGACCCTGATCGACACCTGCATGGTATTCGTTTGCTATGCGGCGCAGGGCCAATACTGTAACTGCACCACGGTCTCGCAGAACACCAGTTTCATGCGGCCGGCCAGGGGCCAGGACATACTGGCCACCGGGCGTGTGCTCAAGTCGGGACGGTCGTTGGTGTTTGGCGAAGTGACGCTGCGCACGGCAGACGACGACCGGATCATATGCTCCGGAACCTCGACCTACATGGTGCTGCCGGACTGATTCTCCCCCAAAAAGCGACCGGATACGGCACAATTGGAAGGCCTCGTGTCCGGCCCCTCGGTGGGGGTCTGTGGCAGCCTATTTCTGCATTGTGCGCAGCTCGGAGCGGCGGCCCAACGTCTGAACGTGCACACGATTAATTCCAATGATTTGAGTTTCATTTTTGAGATGGCTTCTAATCAAATATTCATAACCGCTTAGCACAAGACCGAATCCAGCGGTCGAGTTATTCTGAAGCGGAATTGACCTGAGGCAACTACGCGGGAAAGTCCGCATGAGACAATACATGGATAATATGGCGGGAAGTGTCATGGCCCGATTACTTCGAGTTGGCGTGGTCCCGGGGTTCAAGCAAAAAACTTGTTCGCAGTAGGTTGCTGAAACATGGTCGAGCGTCCTGAAGGTCTCAAGCGTAGCGTCGCCGAAATCAAGTTTCTAATCCACGATCTGCGCGTGGACAGATTTATCAACGAAGTGATCCACTTTCACGCCACGGTCAATACCGACCTGGAAATCCACAATATCGCACAGGCACAGGTCCATCACGACGAGGACCTGCAGGAACTCAAGAGCAAGGCCGTAACCCAGCGCAAGGCCCTGGATAAATACAACGACGCGGTTAAGAGCTTCGCCGCGGACGAGGAAATACTCGCCCTCGGCCGCGATTACGTCCAGTGCGTCTACGACACGTGCGAATTCATCATGGACCCGCGCTGGGAGCAAACAGAATCGTATCTGGCGCTTCTGCCCGAGACGTCACGCGCCGTGCGTTCGTACCGGCACTGCCTGAATTGCGTCCGTTGGATCAGCGGCGTGTACTACCGCATCCACTATTTCATGGAAGAAAAGGATCACGACCTCTACGAGAAATTCGACGTTGCCGAGGAGTTGCGCGATTTCGTGCGCAACGTTGTCTACAGTTACGTGATCGAGAAAACCAACGCCCGGGTCGAAATTCGCCTGAATCAGCTCGATTCGGCCGTGCTCGGCGGCAACCGCCACCGTTTCCGCCGCATGATTTTCAACCTGGTGATGAACGCCGTCGATGCAATGAGCCATAAAAAAGTCGGCGTGCTGACCATCAGCTGCCAGGTCGATGGCGACTACGTCATGCTGCGCGTGCGCGACATAGGCAGCGGCATGACCAGCGAAAAGATCAAACAGCTGATGGCCGACAGGGAGAGCCTCGACGGCGAATTGCATTCACTCGGATTTGTTTTCGTGCGCCAGACCGTTGCGGATTTCAACGGCACGCTATCCATCGACAGCGTGATCAACAAGGGTACGACGATATCGATATACCTGCCGCGCCTGGTTGGTGAAACCGTCGAACCAGGCAAGCCGGTGCAGTACCAGAAAGTTGATCTTAGCGAAAAGATCAACAAGGTTCGGATGGAGGAGAGGGCTGCCTACCTGAAGAAAACCGCCAAGAGAGGCAACGGGCATGACACCTGTGGAGAGACCATTTACGGCGACTACCTGACTTCGGACGCGGAATTCCCCGGCGCTATCTTCTCCATCGGGGTCACGAAGGACAACGAGATCGACCTCTTCACGCACCGGCCGTACGAACGCCACTGGAACATCACGCACGAAGACCTGTCGCCGATGCTCTTCGAAGCCGTGGTGCGCGGCCGGCTCGAAGAGGAAGAAGACAAGACACCCACACTGATCTTCAAATGCCCGCAGAGCGTACGGGAATATTTCGAGTTCAGAGGGGTGCCCGAAGAGGAGAGGACACCGCAAAACTACATCACGATGGTCCACGACGAACTCATCCGCATCAGCCGCGTCATTATCGACACGGGGATGCCCGAGGACATCAGTGTACGCGTGACGGATCTGAACAAATTTTTTGCCTATTACCAGGAGTTATCGGAACTTGAGTCTTTCCCGTTGAAAATACTGGCGAGACTCAAACAGCATTCGGAAAAGGGCCCGGAAGCTTGACGGCGATGCCACGCGTGAAAGCGCGGTGAGCACGAGCAGGCGGCGGGTTGCAAGCAATACCAACAGTAAGGAGATGAACATGTCTACATTGAAAGCAACGTTGGAACGCAAGATCGAGGAACATCGTCCACGGACGATGAAACTGCTGAAGGAATCTTCGGACGTCAAGATCGGCGAAGTGACGATCGGCCAGGCCATCGGCGGCGCTCGCGGCGTCAGGTGCCTGGTAACCGACATATCCTACCTCGACCCGATGGAAGGTATCCGTTTTCGCGGCAAGACCATTCCGGAAGTGTTCGCGGCGCTGCCGAAAGCGGAAGGGAACGATTTCCCGTCTGTCGAAAGTTTCTGGTATTTCATGCTGACCGGTGAAATACCGACCATGGAGCAGGCCGAAGAAGTCATCGAGGATTTCAAGGGCCGTGCGAAGGTGCCCGAGTACGTATTCGACATGCTGAAGGCCATGCCGAAAGATTCGCACCCGATGGCCATGTTCTCTGCGGCAATCGTCGCGATGCAACGCGAGTCCATCTTTGCAAAAGAGTACCGCGAAGGCCTCGACAAGATGCACCTGTGGCAACCGACCTATGAAGACGCCTGCAACCTGTTGGCAAAACTGCCGACCATCGGCGCTTTCATCTATCGCTGGCTGTTCAAGGACGAGGATATCATCGCACCGGATCCCAACCTCGACTTCGGCGGCAACTTCGCCCACATGATGGGTGTCGATGCGCCTTATGACGACGTTGCGCGGATGTACTTCATCCTGCACTCCGACCACGAATCGGGCAACGTATCGGCCCACACCGTGCACCTGGTCGCCTCTGCATTGTCCGACGTTTATTACGCGCTCTCGGCCGGCATCAACGGCCTGGCCGGCCCGCTGCACGGCCTGGCCAACGAGAACGTGCTGCGCTGGACGCAGGACTTCATGGAAAAACTCGGTGGCAAGGAACCGACCCCCGAAGTCATCCGCGAAGCGCTGTGGGACACGCTGAACGCCGGCCAGGTTGTGCCCGGTTACGGCCATGCCGTACTGCGCAAGACCGACCCGCGTTACATGTCACAACGTGAGTTCTGCCTGAAGAATCTGCCGGATTACCCGCTGTTCAAGGTGATCAACGCGATCTACCAGGTCGCTCCCGATGTGTTGATGGAACACGGCAAAGCCAAGAACCCGTGGCCGAACGTCGATGCGCAGTCAGGCGTGATCCAGTGGTACTACGGCGTGACCGAGTACTCGTTCTACACGGTACTGTTCGGCATCGGGCGCGCCATCGGCACGCTGGCCAACGTCACCTGGGACCGGGCGCTGGGCTACCCGCTCGAGCGGCCAAAATCGCTGACGACGGCAATGCTCGAGGAAATTGCCGCGAAGCAGTAAGTTGAAATGGGGGCGGGACAGGGTGTCCCGCCTCCGAAACACCAAGATGGATCGATCAAATGGGTGGTTTGATTACCCCATCTAACCCAGCCTCCTGAACGCAATGGCCTCGGCCATGTGCCGCTCGCGGATGTCCGCTGCCCCGGCTTATAACGCCAGCGGCCAGCTACAGTATGTAACATATGCTTATGACGTGTTGGGCAATCTCACCGGACGGCATGACAGTTCCGATATCAATCTGAACATCGATTTGAACGAGACCTTCCATTACGATGATCTGAATCGACTGGAACAGGTACTTTTATCCCTTAATGGTGAAACACCTACAGAAAAACTGTCGGTTGCATACGATGCGGTCGGCAATATTTCCAACAAATCGGATGTCGGAACTTACCTGTACAACGGCCCACACCCACATGCGGTCAGCGGAATCCTAAATGGCACTAGCTACAACTACGATGCCAATGGCAACCAGACATCCGGTGACGGACGCACGATAACCTATTCTGTTTTTGATAAGCCGACAAGCATCAGCAAAGGCAACAGCCAAGTTAACTTCTTCTACGGTATTGGCAACACTCGCTACAGACGGGACGACTGGGAAGGCGGGGTGCTGCAGAAAACGACACTGTACCTGGGCTCCGTCGAACGCATCAGCGAAAACGGCAGCACCTACTACAAGCGTTACCTGGGCGGGGTCGCGATTGCGACCTATTACCCCGCTACCGGTGTTGAGCAGCTTGCATATTTGTTGAAAGACCATCTCGGCTCGATCCACACGGTGATCGATGCAAACGGCAATGTCACCCGGATGCACTTCGATGCCTTCGGCCGGCGTCAGGATATGTACTGGCAGAGCCCGCTGACCTACTTCGCCAACCTGAATGACATCACCACGCGCGGCTACACCGGCCACGAGCAGGTGGATGCGATGGGCATCATCCACATGAACGGGCGCATCTACGATCCCAAACTGGGCAGGTTCCTGCAGGCCGACCCGGTTGTTCAGGCACCGAAGAACAGCCAGAACCTGAACCGCTATTCCTATGTGCTCAACAATCCGTTGAGTTATACGGACCCGACGGGGAATTCGTTCTGGAAGAGTATTCGATCATTTGTCTCAATTGGTGTGCTGTTCATCCCTGGCGTTAATCCATACGTGTTAGGTGCACTTTCTGGTTTTGTTGTAACTGGCAATATCAGAGGCGCTTTAGTTGGTGCATTTACCGCAGGATTGGGTGGAGGTAATTTGAAGGGAGTTGAGGGTTTCTTTAGGAACGGAATAATCGGCGGTTTGTCGAGCAGGCTAATTGGTGGAAGTTTCAAAAATGGATTCATTTCAGCTGGATTCAGTAGCTTGGCAGGTGGCCCGATCTCAAGATTGAAGTATGCTACCGATCGAGTTATGACTAGGGCGATTGTGGGAGGCACCCTATCACGCGTTACTGGCGGAAAATTTGCTAATGGAGCCTTTAGCGCGGCATTTGCACAATCGCTAGCAGAAACTCGACCAAGTCCTCTTGCGTTTACCTCGGGGGACGATACCACAGATGCCAGGATTGCGCATGCGGTTGAAACTGGAGACTTTAGCGATATTGACGGTTTCAGCTTGGCTTCTGATGAGGTGGCCCAGGAGGCTGGTCTGCCCGGCGCTCTAATTTCAGAAAAATCGGGTCTGAGGGCCGCCCTGTTAGTAAAGGGTGACCAATATGTGCTTGCCTTTGCCGGGACTGACGTGCTCTCGCTGAGGGATTGGACGACTGATTTGTTCCAAGCGTTCGGTCTTCCGACGGCACAATACGCTACAGCAGCCAAATATGCTCAATCGGCAGCCCTGAGATTTGGATCCAATCTACGTTTCACCGGCCACTCACTTGGAGGTGGGCTAGCCAGTCTAGCAGCAATTAGAACAGGTCTTCATGCGACGACCTTTAACGCGGCAGGCTTAAGTAGTCAAACCGCTTCCCGTTACAATCGAACACTGAATAATTCATCTGTGTTGATCCATGCTTACTACAGCTCTTATGATGTATTGAGCTTATTGCAAGATTATTCACCCTTACCGAATGCTGCGGGGCAGAGAATTTCATTGGGAACGGCGGGTTATCATCACATTGCAGACTTGTGCAAGCGCTCTGGCGGCTGTTGACAGGGGTCTAGAGATGAACTATCTAATCCATGCATTCTTAGTCTTGACGTTATTCAGCAGCGGATGTACGAGTCAGATGATAGACTGGCACGGCTTGGAGAAATCGGAAAAAGCCTTTCAGAAGTCCCAGCGCGAAACGGTGATTGCATACATGTCCCCCAAGACAATGTTTCCCGACCCACAGGTCAGGGCCTTAGCCATCGCGGCCAGCCGGGGGGATATCAAGAAGATTGACCAACTCGTAAAACAAGGTGTGGACGTAAACGCCAGGGGCACCAGCGGGGCCACACCGCTATTTCCTGCAATGGCGAATGTGCGTGGTTTTGAGCATTTGCTTGAGCTTGGCGCAGATCCCAACGTGCTTTACGGTGAAAATGGCAAGAACGGTTCGATCATGCATTTTGCCGTAATGCACAAGAATCCGGAAATCTTGAAACTGGCATTGCAGTATGGTGGTGACCCAAATTTGCCTGAGGGGGCGACCAGGAGCACCCCAATCTTCGAAGCGATGGGGCCAGATCACAAAGATAAGATTCCGATTCTCATTGCGGCTGGGGCAAACATCGATGCGCGAGAATTAAATGGTGATACACCTGTAATGGTTGCAGCAGAGTTAAGCCAATATGACACCGTCTATGACTTGCTGCAACGCGGGGCTGACTACACTATAAAGAACCGTTTTACTGGCAACACATTGGCAGATGTGATTGCTTTTGATAGAAGAACGATAGACAGGAAGTCGAATGGTTTTCGCTGGATGGAGAAAGTCATAGCGTGGCTGTCCCAGGAGGGTGTCGAAATTCCCGAATGGCATGATTCTGCAAAAAGATAAGGGAGTGCCGAAAAGAACCAAAAGGTTTAGGCCCCGTTTCCTCGGACGGTTGAGTTAGGAGCGATTTCCGTTTCTTCGATTCTTTCCAGTCTACGCCGCATGCGTGGATTATAGAACCGGTCGATTACTTGTCCTAGAATTGTCCCAGACGACCCATATTGTTCGCTTCGTAGAGTTGGCGGATCAACTCCCAAACGGCATCCTGGGCACTGGACGGCAATCTCAGGTAACAATGCACCAATGGTTGGAAGTCGAGATGCTCCATACTTTGTAAATACTCAACGGGCGCCAGCAACACCCAGCGTTCGCAGTTGAGGCCGTTGGACAGCCGTTCCAGAATATCGACAGTGGCGCTCTTGCGCTGACTGAGAATATTGCCAATAACGAAAGTCCAGACACCCACGTCTCGAAAGCCCACGGGAAAGCCCAGACACCCATGTCTCATGAAATATCCTACATGACCCGGAGCATTTTTACCCTTTTGACTATTGGATGCACCGGTCAGACTGAGCTCTATGCCAGAGCCGAGATACCGCCAAGTGTCCCTTGAGGACACACCGTACTACCACTGCATCTCCCGTTGCGTGCGGAGGGCCTTCCTGTGTGGCACCGATGCGGTAACCGGTTTTGATTTCTCGCACCGTCGCCAGTGGATCGTCGATCGCATCAAGCTGCTGTGTGCCGTGTTCGCCGTTGATTTGTGCGCTTATGCCATCATGAGCAATCACTACCACATCGTGGTCCGCATCGATGCTGAGCGGGTAAAAACGTGGTCGGACGAGGAAGTTGCAAAGCGCTGGATGCAGGTCTTTTCCGGTCCGCTGGTCATGCACCAATACCTGGGCAATGCGGATCTGACCGCCGCTGAACTTGCATGGGTCGCGGAACTGTTCGCCACCTGGCGTGAGCGGTTGAGTGATCTGTCCTGGTTCATGCGTTGTCTGAATGAACCCATTGCCCGGATGGCCAATGCAGAAGATCATTGCACTGGCCGTTTCTGGGAGGGCCGGTTCAAGTCACAAGCCTTGTTGGATGCACGGGCCGTCCTGGCCTGTATGACCTATGTGGACCTGAACCCCATCCGCGCCGCCATGGCCACTACCCCGGAGCGATCGGATTACACTTCCATCCAGGAGCGCATCCTTCATCCAGAGGACACTTCCTTGAGGCCTTTCGCTGACACGGATGCGGATGGTATTCCATTCCAAGTGAAAGACTACCTGGAATTGGTGGACTGGGGCGGCCGCGAGGTCAAACGCCACAAGAGTGGGTATATCCCGGCTCATGCGCCACCGATACTGAGCCGATTGAAGATGGATGCAGCACCAGTTCTGAATTACCTCGCCCGGGACGACATTCCCTCGTTGGGTGCCTTGGGACCGGTAAGCATGCTTAAGGTCTTCGCCAATTCGGTTGGACGCAGATTTATTAAGGGACATGCCTTCGGCAACCAGCTCTGTCCTGAGTCATCGTTGTAAGCGGTTGGGACACATGACAGTTTTAGCTTCTGGCGAATGACAACTGGCCGCTGGCGACCCATTTTCAGCTTATGCTTCCCAAAAAAGCTTCAAACCCTCAAACCCACTGATCAGCGATCTGGAGTTGTGGCCACTGCAAGTCAACGCAGTCACATTTGGAACGAACTGCCTGGGAAAAGACATGGGTGTCTTGGCTTTTGCGGCAGCCACATTTGGAACGAACTGCCTGGGAAAAGACATGGGTGTCTTGGCTTTTTGAGGGAAAAGACATGGGTGTCTTGGCTTTTGTTTGGCTTTTGTGGGCTTTTGCGCCAATGCATCTCCCGCTCAAGCGGGCGACCCATTGATATTCGGCAGCATCTGTGAATCCGTCGGCAAGGGTATCGGGCAGGCTGCTCAGTTCGGGTTAAGTCTTGAGACAATTTTCTTAAGGAGGCGTATGTATTTCCACAAAACAGCCTTTGGGATGTCCATTGCCATGGCTTCCATGCAGCGCTCCAGCCAACCGCTGCGATTTTCTACCCGGTCAATGGCTTTGGCCAGGTCTTCCAGGATCGCGTTGCCATAAGCTCCCCGTGCTTTGCTCACAGCGCCCTCCATCAGTTCCCTGTTCGGTTTCATCATCGCCAGGTCAATCAAGTCTCTGTTAAAAGCCCCGTCGTCGTACCAACGATCGGCGTTGGCGAGCAGCTTGCTGGTGGCCATGTCCAGGGGGGACAGGGTGGCAATCCCACAGACCGTGTCATCCGGCCCGGGAGTATCCAGTTCAACCCGGCCTTCCCGGACAATCTCAAACTTGATGTCCCTGCCCACCACGTTCAGCATGGAGCGGATGCCGTATTGGTCAGTTCGTGTTGGCCGAAGTGGCGCAAAGGGCAAAGTGTTGTCCCTGAATAGCGGTCCCAGCCCGGTGCCCACCAACTGGCGCAGATCACGATAGCCTGTTTTCGATGACACCATGAAGTCGATGTCTACCGATTCCCGGTATTCGCCATAGCGCATGGCAATCACAGTCCCGCCGCCGAACAGGCAGTCATGCTGCCTTAGTAGATCACCATCCATGGCATGCAGTACCTGGGCAATGGCCTGGTGGTGGAGGCGCTTGAACACGGTACTAGGTTGTTTTTCCGGAATGACCAAACGCCGTGCGCAGGGCATCGAGCAACTGTACCTCTGCGGCTGTCATGGCGTCCGGGTCGAGGTGGCGTTGGTTGCGTTCGTAAATATCCATAGCTTCGCGGGCATTCAGAACTTCTGCGCCGCGCACATGCCAGGCGAGCTTTTCCAGTTCGGGGTAATCCGCCAGGCGAATGCGGGCCGGAATCCAGCCACGCCTGTCAGCTACTGCCATTTCAGTTTCCGGAATTTCCAGAGTCAGGCCCAAAACCGTCACGGCGTTGAACCAGGCACCCATCGTTACTGCCGGCTCACCTCTTTCGATCCGGTACCAAGTGATGCGCGACATGCCGGCAGCCTCGGCAGCCACTGTGGCATTGAGTTTCAGTTTTTTCCGCTGTGCGCGAATGCGTCCGCCCAGGACGCTCAGTCGGTGGGCGGTTTCTTTTGTTATCTTTGGGTTCTTGGCTGGCATAGTGTTTCTTATTATATATAAAACATTATTTATATCAATAATGAGAAACAGAATATAGGAAGAGCCCCACACCCAGGTCTCCTCATGACTCATGATATAGGACCTGGCGGGACCTGGTGCATTTTTACGCTTTTGACTACTTGATGCTCAGCTCAAACTGAACAATCCAGTCGGTATCATCCAAGATTGGTTGCACGAGTGAGACCCTGCGGCGACGGGTTCGACAAGCGGAACGAGATCAGGGCGTTCAGCGGGTTATGGGTCGTTTACCATAGTGCTGGGTACTCATACCATAGCGCTCGCCAGCCTCCTGAACGCAATGGCCTCGGCCATGTGCCGCTCGCGGATGTCCGCTGTTCCTTCCAGGTCCGCGATCGTGCGCGCCACCTTGAGCACGCGGTGGCAGGCGCGCGGCGACAGGAACAGCCGCGTGGTGGCGTCCTCGAGTAGGGCCAGCACCTCGTCTTCGAGCAGGCAATGCCGCTCCAGATCGCCGTTGCCGAGTAGGGCGTTGGGCTTGCCGGCGCGCTCGAGCTGCAGTCGCCGCGCGGCGATGACCCGTGCGCGCACGGCCGCCGACGGTTCGTTGTCCGGGTCAGGTTCGGTCAGGATGGAGCGCTGCGGACGCAAAACTTCGACCTGGATGTCGATGCGGTCGAGCAACGGGCCGGATATGCGGGCGCGGTAGCGCTGGATCTGCTCGGCCGTGCAGGTGCAGCGGCCGCTGTCGTCTCCGGCCATTCCACACGGACAGGGATTCATCGCCGCGATGAGCTGGAAGCGGGCCGGAAAGGTGGCCTGCCGGGCGGCCCTCGAAATCACGATGCGTCCTGATTCGAGCGGCTCGCGCAGGACTTCGAGCGTATGGCGGCCGTATTCCGGCAATTCGTCCAGGAACAGGACGCCGTTGTGCGCCAGCGACACTTCGCCCGGCCGCGGCCGCGCGCCGCCGCCGGCCAGGGCCACGCTGCTGCACGAATGATGCGGTGCACGGAACGGCCGCACGCCCCATTGGCGGTGGTCGAGTCCGGCCTGGCTGACGGAAGCCAGCGCCGCCGTTTCCAACGCTTCGGCCTCGGACATCGGCGGCAGTATTCCGGGCAGCCTGGAAGCGAGCAGGGTCTTGCCGGTGCCCGGCGGGCCGGACAGCAACAGGTTGTGGCCGCCCGCGGCGGCGACTTCCAGCGCCCGTTTCGCTGCCGGCAGTCCAACGACATCGCGCAGGTCAGGCAAGGTGGGGGCGGCGCCGGCGGCGGCGGGCTCGCACGGACGTAGTTCGGACCGCCCGTGCAGCCAGTCCGCGATCTGCAACAGCGTCTCGCCGCAGAGCCGTTCACCGCCGGTGACCAGGGCCGCTTCTTCGGCATTGTCGCGCGGTATGACGAGCGTCCGCTCACTGTCACGCGAGCGGATTGCGGCCGGCAGCACGCCGCGCACCGGTCGCAGCCCGCCGTTGAGCGAAAGCTCGCCGAGAAATTCGCAGTTGGCCAACGGCTCGGCGGGCACCTGCCCGGACGCGGCCAGGATGCCGAGCGCGATCGGCAGGTCGAAGCCGCCGCCTTCTTTCGGCAACTCGGCCGGCGCCAGCGCCACCGTGATGCGGCTGGCGGGGTAGTCGAAGCCGGCGTTGAGCAGGGCGGAACGCACGCGGTCCTTGGCTTCCCGGACCGCCGTTTCGGGCAGGCCCACCATCGACAGCACCGGCAGCCCGCCGGCGATGTGCACCTCGATCGTGATCAGCGGCGCCTCGACGCCGACGCAACCGCGGCTGAAAACCAGCGCCAGGCCCATGGCTACCCCCCTTTGGATCAAGTGTGTACGCCCGCTGCTCCGGATAGCAGTCCGCGCAGGCTGATTGTGCGCGCTTTTTGCCCGGTAGGCATCGGTCATTGTCCACGGCGTTTGTAAGTGTTTCACCGCCTTTGTCGTTTGTCTTGCCGCAGTTATGCGGAGCCAACCGCGTATATCTGCGCCTGCCGATCGACCAACATGTGCTGCCAATGCCGCGCCGTCGAGACGACAGGATCGGACGGCCGATACAATTCAACCAGAAGCCCTGGATTTGCCCAATTACCGGCCAAGTATCGGGCACGGAACTTCGCACAGCTGTCGTGGTCACAATATATTGAGCCAACAATCTTCACCTCACACGGAGCATAAGGACATGCCACGGGGTAAAGACATTCGCGGGGGCAAGGGTGTCAGCCGACGACCCGCACCGGTCTTGGTCGAGCATCTTGTCGCACAGCCCGCAAATTCCGCGTCACGTACCACCACACCCAACACGCCGCCGTTCTGGATCGAGGGGCGTGTGTGCAATGCCCTCACCGGATACCCCGTCGTTGGGGTGCGTGTCGATCTCCTTACGTCCGACCTCGGGGTAACTGACACGATCGCCGCACACGGCAAGACCGGAACCTCGAGTTTCGGCAACGTTGTCACCGGCACCGGAGGGCGCTTTCAATTACCCCTGACGCCGGCCTCGAGCGATGCCTTCTTTGCACTGCGGAAAAACCACGCTGCGAAGGTGACATTTCGTATCACTCAAGCCGGAGACCAGGCGGAACTTGCGGCTATCACGCTGCCGGCGAGCGCAGCGCAGTATGCGACGCTCT
Organism: uncultured Gammaproteobacteria bacterium; assembly: GCA_963774415.1. Lineage (GTDB taxonomy): Bacteria > Pseudomonadota > Gammaproteobacteria > Xanthomonadales > SZUA-36 > SZUA-36. The sequence continues at coordinate 425,327 of CAVZEU010000003.1, forward strand.
CGATCGCCTTTGCCGATGTGGCAATCACCAAAAAGTTGTGGATGCAGCTTGGTGAGCGGATGGAAAGCACACGCACCGTCCAGCTCAACGCCGTCGCGCGGCAGCTGGTCTTGCTGCCCCCGGAGCAATCGCTCTTCGGCGATTGGAAGCTATCAGCGCGACAGGCGATGCTGGCGCGTCTTGAACAAGCCTTTCTCGATCCCCGGGGCGATGCTCACCAGGCCGGGATCACGACGACTTTTCGCGCCCGCCGCCAGCCAGGCGCCTTGAAGCAGATTGTCAAAAGCGCCGGACCGAAGCTGTTCACGCCAAAGCTGGGCGGCGCAATACAACTGTTGGAGCAAAAGCGCACGAACTTTACCGATGTTTTCGCCGTCGACTGGGTGCTCGACCCGGCCCTTTTGCAAGAGGCATCGCCGGAGAAAGCCTTTGCCAAGGCGCAAGACTCGTATGCCCATGCGCCGCAGTTTGGCGATTTGGCTTTTCCGGGCACATTCGGCCGCGCAAAGCCGCGCGTACCGACCGATGCCTCGCGCTATCGTGACTACCTGCGTTCCATTTTCACCGGCCCTAGGGAGAGCGATTCGTATTCCGAGTACCTCGCCAAGCTCGAGAATCGCTTCAAGCAAGATTTTCAAACACTCGATGTCGATGAAAAGCCGGCCAATGAGCTCTGTGTCGGTGTCGTCAAGAAGATTCTGCAGGCGGCGAAGGGCGGCGCGAAGTACGGCTTTGGCATCGCCGCCGCCGCCATCGAGGCACAGGGCGAGCGCACGAACCGCGAATACCTCGATTACCTGATCGGCCTGACGAAGCTGTCGGCGCGCGAACTCGGGCTGCGGTACCGAATCGATCTCGAGCGGCCCGATGTGGCGAGGTCCAACCCGGTGCAGGAAAACATCGACACGCTGCACGCGTTCTATGCTGACGGCTTTCAATCGGACCCGGACCCGGAGCCGATCTACGCCGCGTTCTTCCAGGGAAGGGCGCCGTTCTTTCTGGAATATGAAGAGTGGCTTGCGCAACAGGCGCCGTTTTACGGTGAGAACTATTACCAGATCCACGAGACGTTCGCGCTCAGGATGAACGAGAAGGACACGCGGCAGCAACTCAAGGACACCATCGACAATCAATCCGGCGACAACCAGGCGGTCGGCTACATGATTTATGCCGACGATACCTTCGCCGAGGCGCGTGACGCATTTACCAAGCGGGAGTACCAGATCGCCCTCGAAAAAGCGGAAGCGGCGTATGCCTATGCCTACGAGGCGCTCAAACTATGGTACGGAAAGGACTCGGTCTACGCCTCCACGCTCAAGACCAAGCTCCAATCCGCGTTCGAGGAGCGCGCCAATCTGCCGATGGAGAATCTGGACGACCTCGATGCGTTCATCCGCTGGCACGTCGCGCCGGCGTACGTCAAGTACCATCCCCAGGGCGACTGGTATGACTGGCTGGACGAAAACCACGAAAAGTTCTTCCTCTCCTGCGCCCGTTTTTGCGCCCTGATCATCCCATCGTTCAAGGGCGACGTGGCGTTGGCTACGGGTGATTTCGAAGGTGCTGTGGCGCAATACGAGCGCCTGACGCGCTTCCTGATGGCGCGCGGCAAGACCACCTCTCTCGAGGGCTATGCACCGAGTTGGCAATCGGATCCGCAAACGATTCCGGAGCTTGAGAACAGCGTTTATACCTCATATGCGCGCCTGTACATTTCCGGACGTTTACCGTACACGACGCCGCGCTTTTCGAGCGACGACGAGGTACTGGCGGCCGACTGGTACGGATGGACCAACGCCTTTGTCTCCGAATTGGTCGCCGACGGCTTGCTGCACCCAATGGAAATGCAGTATTTCAAACTGCGGCACGGCATCGCGCTGCTGGCGTGGGCCGACGCGCTCTACCGCACCGACACGCCGTCCCCGATCGCCCGCGCGCGGGAAATCTACAAGGCCGTCATGTGGTTGCATGGCGATGGACCCGGGCTCAGCCCGCACTGGCCGAAAAAGGGTTTGGACAAGAAGTGGGTAAAGGACCTCGGCAACCTGATTGCCAATGAATCAGTGGGCGGGAGCGCCAAGCCGGGCGCGGAAGGCAGCGGCAATGCCAGCCCTTACCAGTTCTACAAGATCACCAAGACCTACGGTGCATTCGGTCTTTTGCAATCGGGCGCGCTGGCGCTGTTGGCGCACAGCGAAAACCCGGCAGTGACTTCGCAGAAAAAGCGCGCGAAGCTCGGGTTCGCGCAAATCGAGGCAGGTCTGAATTTTTATGGCCTCAGCGACAGCATCGTGCCGTTCTTGCGCTTCGGTCCGCTCAAGGACGCGGCCGATCGATTCACGGGCATTGCGAAGTCAGCGCAGCAGGACTTCCTGAATGCGATGGAAAAAATCGAAGCGGCGATGAAGGAAGAAATCGTCTCCGAGAACATGATCAAGAAGGCGCAGCTCCAGGTCAGGATCGCCAAAGAGCAGCAAACGATCGCGTACGCCGGTGTACAGCTGGCGCAGAAACAGGTGCACGACGTCGAAAAGCAGATCGAGGCCAAGAAAAAAGAACTCGAAGACAAGCAAAGCTTCTGGGGCCAGGTGAAAGATTTCTTCGGTGGCGTCAAGGACGTCATCTCCGGGCTTCCGGGAGAACTCACCGGTTTTGCCGGTGATGGTTCCAAAGCAACGGCGCTGGCGGCGTTTTCGGGCTCGAGCGGTGGAGGGGGCGGCGGAGCCGCCGCGGGAGGCGCTTCCGCTGCTGCGGTCGGCGGGGGCGTGATGGCGGGGTATGCGATCCTGGTGTATGCCAGCTACACCACGATGAGCAACATGGCCGACAGCTACAATAGCCTTGCCGATCAAATCAAAGTCCTCGAAACGCAGGCATTGCCGCTTGCCAAAGCGCAACTCAAGGCGCGCGAGAGCGAAGTGGCCATCGCGCAATTGCACCAGCAGCTTGCTGCGGCGGACGCCGAACTGGCGGGGTCGCTTATTCACTTTCAACACGCGAAGTTTCTCAATCCGGAGTTCTGGGCGCACGTGGCCGGCGTGATGCAGCGCGTGCTGGAGCGTTTTCTGGCGCTGGGCGGGCGTTTCGCCTGGATGGCCGAACGTGCGCTTGCCTACGAACAGGATCGGCCGATCAACATCATCCGCTTCGATTATTTTCCCGAGGCATTGCAGGGCGTGACCGGCGCCGATCTTCTGCGAGCCGATCTCGGCGAACTCGAAGCATCGCGCCTCGCGTTCATGAAGCAGACCGTGCCGGTCAAGAAGACATATTCGCTGGCGTTTGATTTTCCCCTTCAGTTCGCGCAGCTCAAGAAAACGGGTCGCTGCATCATCTACACGCGCGAAGAACCGTACCGACTCGCGTATCCGGGCACGTATGGCTACCGCATCCGCGATGTGCGCGTTGCGACGACGAGCTTCCAGCCCAAAGCGATTCCACGGGGGATCGTCACCAACCAGGGGGTCTCTCTGGTGACGCGCTCGGAAGGACAGGAGGGCATGCTGTTGCGTCCGCCCGAAGGTTTGCCGATCTCCGAGTTCCGGCTGGCACAAGACATGGCCGTCTATGGACTCCCGAACGAGGCGTTGATGACGTTTGAAGGAAGCGGCGTTGAGACCTTTTGGGAGATTACCTTTCCTCGGGCTACCGACACGCAAGGACTGGTTGACCTTGCCGATGTCGAAATCACCGTAGACGCCCGTGCTCAGTACTCGCCCCTGCTTGCCGATGCGCATGCGGCGCAGGCGCCTGCCAGCGTCAAACGATTTGCACTTTTTGCCGCACACGGGCTGGACCCCGATGCGCTGGAGAAACTCGCCGACCCGACGGTTTCTTCGGTACCCGTGCTGTTCGATCTTGCCGCGGTCAAGCTGCCTGACCATGAGGAAAATCGCAAGGTAAGCAACATCGTCATCTTCGCGCCAGGCATTGATAAGGGCGTTTCACTCGCGGCAACGCTGGCCAGCGGTTCCAAGAACGTCCCGGTCGTCCTCGAAGACGGTCTCGCGTTGTCGAACGATTCGTCGTTCATGGTCGGGCAGGCGCCGCCGCCCGAAGCGCTCAACGCTTTCGTGGGCAGTGCGGTCGCGCAAGCCTTCACACTCACCATCGATAAAAACGCAAACAGTGCTGTCGATTTGACCGCTGTTAAGGATATCGTCCTCGGAGTCGAGTACAGCGCAGAGCTTGTGGGCTGACGCAAATCCGCGGCAGGGTGCAAACCAATCGTGATTCGGGCGGTGGTCCGGTCATCGACTACGGCCGCGCATTCCACTTTGGAAAGTCCTGGATGCGAAGAGGGGGGCGGCTTATTCAACCAGACCCTGGCGTTCGCCTGCATGCATGCAGCAGTTGCCAAAATTCGTGCATTGAGATTGGATTTGCGGACGATACGCACCGCCGCCGCTTCCACTTGACCGTTTGCGAGGGCGGCTATAATGTCAGGCTTGCCGGCAGTCCCGCCGCGCCCCGGGCAGGCGGAACCGGCCGATACCACCCAATTACCAGGCAGGAATACCAAAGCATGAAAATGATCATTGCCATCATCAAACCGTTCAAGCTGGACGACGTTCGCGACGCGCTGGCCGAGGCCGGCGTGCAGGGCATGACCGTCACCGAGGTGCGCGGGTTCGGCCGCCAGAAGGGCCATACCGAACTGTACCGGGGCGCCGAGTACGTGGTGGATTTCCTGCCCAAGCTGCGGCTGGAGATCGCCGTGCCCGAGGAACGCTGCGAGGCGGTGGTCGAGGCCATCGTCAACTCGGCGGCGTCGGGGCGTATCGGTGACGGCAAGATCTTCGTGCAGCCGCTCGAAGCCGCCATCAGAATTCGTACCGGCGAGGAGGGCGACGATGCACTCTGATCAATCTGCAACAGATAGCCCGATCCGCGCCGGCGTCATCGGCCTCGGCGCGATGGGTGCGCCGATGGCGCGCCACCTGGCAAAGGCCGGTCTGCTGGTCAGCGTCTGGAACCGCACGCCGGAGCGGGCCCGGCAGTTTTCCGAGGAGAACGGGATCGAGGCGGCCGCGAGCCCCGGCGAACTGGCCGCCCGCTGCAACGTCATCCTCACCTGCGTCTCGGCCGATGCCGACCTGCTCGAAGTGCTGGAGCAGCTACTGGATTCGATCGAGCCCGGCAGCCTGGTGGTGGACGCCTCCACCGTCAACCCGGCCACGGCCAGGCAGGCCGCGGCATCGCTGGCCGAACGTGATTGCGGTTTTGTCGACGCGCCGGTCTCGGGCGGCGTGGAAGGCGCCAAAAAAGGAACGCTGTCGGTCATGGCGGGGGGCGATTCCGCCAATATGTCGCGATCCATGCCAGTGTTGGAGACGTTCGCGGCGGCGGTGACCCACATGGGTCCGGTCGGCGCCGGCCAGGCGACCAAGGCGGTAAACCAGGTCATGGTCGCCGGTATCGCCGAGGCGGTGTGCGAGGCGCTGGCGCTGGCGGAGCAACTAAAACTGCCGCCGGAGCGTCTATTATCAGTAGTGAGCGCGGGCGCGGCCGGCAGTTGGTTTCTCGACCACCGCGGCAAAAGCATGCTGGAAGACCGCTTCGATGTCGGCTTCAAGCTGTCACTGCTGCTCAAGGACCTCGGTATCTGCCAGCAATTGGCACGCGATTTGGATATATCCTTGCCGGTGGTCGACGCAGCGGTCGCGGACTATCGTGCGTTGGTCGAGGCCGGGGACGGCGACAACGACATATCCGGGCTGATCCGGCTGAAGCGTCGGCCGCCTGACACGTAGCCAAAACCGGGTGGGGCATTGAAACAACCAGGCCAACCAGAATCGTTCTTCTCCGCGGTCTTGACCGAACTCAACCGGCGCAAGGTGTTGCGCACGGTCGGCGCATATGCCGTCGGTGTGTTCGTGGTGCTGCAGCTGATGGATGCCGCCAGCGAACCATTGCGCCTGCCCGACTGGCTGCCCACGCTGACGGTGATCATCCTCATTCTCGGCTTCCCGGTGGTTTTCATCCTCGCCTGGCAGTACGAGATCACGCCGCGGGGCATTCGCAAAACCACGACCGCAGGTCTTCTCAAGGGGTCGCACCAGGCGCTGCTGTTCACGATAACGATGGCGGCGACCGTGGCCCTCGGCTATGCCTTTTACGGTTATTATTCCAACGTCTTCACGGCCAGCGAAGCGGGCCCGGCGGTGGCCGCGAAGAGCGCACAGCGGGAGTTCGTAGCGCCGGAAAATTCCATCGCCGTGCTGCCGTTTTCGGACCTGTCGCAAGACGGCAGCCAGGGTTATTTTTCCGAGGGCATCACCGAGGAGATCCTCAACCTGCTGGCCCAGGTCAAGGGGCTGCACGTGGCTGCGCGCACCTCTTCTTTCGTCTTCAAGGGCAGTGACAAGGACATTCGTGAAATCGGCCGCCTGCTGAACGTCAGGACCGTGCTCGAAGGCAGCATACGCAAAGCGGGCAACCGCATCCGCATGACCGCCCAGTTGATCAATGTCGAGGACGGCTACCACATCTGGTCGAAATCCTATGACCGCAACCTGGACGACGTTTTCGCCATCCAGGACGAAGTGGCGGGCGCCATCGCTACTTCACTGGTCGAGTCTTTCGACGGTCTCAAGCACAGGCAGGCCTCCCGCACCAGCGACCTCGCCGCGTTCGAAGCCTACCGGACCGGACGCCTGCACTGGTGGCGGCGCTCCCCGGAACAACTGCAAAAAGCCGTAACCCTTTTCGCCCAGGCCGTGGAGCACGACCCGCGGTTTGCCCCCGCCTACGCCGCGCTGGCCGATTCCTGGCTGCTGCTCTCGTCGTACGGCAACCTGACCGTGCCCAAGGCCATCGAGCGCGCCATGCCGAGGATCGAGCAGGCGCTGGAGATCGACCCCGAGTCGGCCGAGGCTTTCGCCGCGCTGGGACTGGCCCGCTGGCAGATCGGGCAGAAGGACGCGGCCGAGTCGGCATTACGCCAGGCCCTGAAGCTGGACGAGAACTACGTGCCCGCCTATTTGTGGCTGGCGGGGTTGCTGGGCGAAGTGGGCCGCTTGCCGGAGCAACACGAGGTCCTGCAAAAAGCCATGGCCATCGATCCGCTGAACGAAATGCTGGCGGTCAATTACGCCGGCAACTTCGCGGCACGCGGCGACGACTCATCGGCCCGCGACCTGTTGCTCAACCTGATCTCCGTGCGCCCGGATTCCCCGACGCTGCTGCGTTCCCTGTCCGCTATCAGCCTGGATAGCGGCGACCTGGTCGGGGGCTGGCGTTACGCCAGGCAGGCATCGGACCTCGAGCCGGACAGCCCGGTGATCGTCCTGACGCTCGCCAACGCCTGGCAGACGATCGGTGAACTCGGCAAAGCCGAAAACCTGCTCGCCCAGGGCCTCGAGACGGCCAATGACAACAACAACCTCCGGGCCAGCTTCTTTTTCGTATTGCTGCAGCAAAAGCGCCTGGAAGAGGCCGACCGTTTCGCCGACGAGCAGGTGCAGGGGAAACTCGACGCCATGCCGGAGTTGCTGCAGCAACAGTATTTTCTGCAAAAGGGGCTGGTCCGGTTGCTTGCCGGCGACAACGACAGCGCCCTTTCGTTTTTCGAGCGCGCGTCGCGTGAAGACTCGGAGCGGGCCTGGGACGGCAACCAGATGTTCATCCAGACGATTTCCGCCTTGCTGCAGCGCCGGGCGGGACACCCCGAGGTCGCGGCAGCGCGCCTGGCAAGCGCCGAGCGGTCCGTGCGCCGTGCCCGCATCAACGGTGCGGACAATGCCTACCTGCACTACACCGAAGCGGGGATCACGGCACTGCGCGGCGACGAGGAGGCGGCACTCAAGAACCTGCAGAGCGCCTACGACCGGGGCTTCAGGAATGGCTGGCTGATGGACGTCGATCTGCGTCTCGACCCGTTGCGTTCCGATCCGCGGTTTATCGCCATCAGGCAGCGGATCGAGAGCGATCTGCGCCGGGCGCGTTCGGCCGTGGCCTCGTCGGAGTTCGCACAGGGCTGATTCTCAGGTACTGGCGGTCAACCGGTGCCGGCTTCGGGCAGCGCGTTCGGGCAGGTTTCAGACGCCGGCAAAACGCGAGGCGGCGCCGACCCAGCGGCGGATGAGTTCGTCCGCTTGCGCCGGGTAGCGCCCGAGCATGGTTTCCGCGACACCTGGCACGCGCGTCAGCAGGTCGGCGTCGCGGCCGAGGTCCGCTACCCGGAATTGCAGCATGCCGGTCTGACGGGTCCCCAGCACCTCGCCGGGGCCGCGCAACTCGAGGTCCTTTTCCGCTATCTTGAAGCCGTCCGCGGTCGCGCGCATGATCTCCAGGCGCTGCCGCGCCATGCTGCCCAGCGGCGGGCTATACAGCAGCACGCAACTGGCCTGCTGGCTGCCGCGCCCGACGCGGCCGCGCAACTGGTGCAACTGGGCCAGCCCGAGGCGTTCCGCGTTTTCGACGATCATCAGCGACGCATTGGGCACGTCGACGCCGACTTCGATCACGGTGGTGGCGACCAGCAGGCGGGTCAGCGCGTGCTTGAAGTCCTCCATGACCCGCTGTTTCTCCGCCGGCTTCATGCGTCCGTGGAGCAGGCCCACCGCGATATCCGGCAATTCCCGCTTCAGGTCCCGGGCAACGTCCTCGGCGGCCTCGGCGGCGATCGCGTCCGATTCCTCGATCAGCGTACATACCCAGTACACCTGCTGGCCGCCGGCGCAGGCCGCGGCGATGCGGCGGATGATCTCGGGTCGGCGGCGGTTGGATATCACGACCGTATTGACCGGCTTCCTGCCGGGAGGCAACTCGTCGAGCACCGACACCTGCATGCCGGCGTAAGCGGTCATTGCCAGCGTGCGGGGTATCGGCGTGGCGGTCATGATCAGCTGGTGCGCCTGCTGCTCCGCGCCGTCGCCTTTTTCCAGCAGGCTCATGCGCTGGTGCACGCCGAAGCGGTGCTGTTCGTCGACGATCACGAGACCGAGGCGGTCGAACTCAACCCCGCTTTGCATCAGCGCGTGGGTGCCGATGACGACTTCCGCGCCCGAGCGAATCCGCTCCAGTGCGCGTTCGCGTTGCTTGCCCGCGACCTTGCCGGACAGCCAGACCGGCTCGATGCCCAGCGGAGCGAGCCACTCGGAAAATACCTGCAGGTGCTGTTCGGCGAGCAGCTCCGTCGGTGCGCCGATGGCGGTCTGGTAGCCGTTCTCCGCGGTCTTGAGCGTGGCCAGCGCGGCCACGACGGTCTTGCCCGAACCGACGTCGCCGTGCAACAGGCGCAACATGGGCCGCGGCTGCTCCAGGTCGGCTCCGATTTCCGCCATGACGCGCCGCTGGGCGCCGGTGAGGGTAAATGGCAGCGAGCGCAGGAAGCGGTCCGCCGCGCCGCCGCTTTTTGCCAGCGCCGGCGCGCGCCGGGCGCGTTGCCGGCGGTGCAGTTTCTGCATGCTCAGGTTGTGCGCCAGCAGTTCCTCCATCGCCAGGCGCTTTTGCGCCGGGTGGCGGCGTTCGACGAGCGCCGTGACGTCGGCGTCCTGCGGCGGCCGGTGGATGACATCCAGGGCCTCGGCCAGCGAGGGCAGGGCCAGTTTTGCCAGCAGATCGGCCGGCAGCAGTTCAGCCAGCGCCAGTTCGCCTCGGTGCATCAGGGCCAGCGCCTGGTCGGTCATGCCCTGCCAGCGGTTCTGGCCGATACCTTCCGCGGTCGGGTAGACCGGCGTCAGGCGGTCGGCCAACGGCTCCGCGCGGTGCTCGCCGAGCCGTTGGTAGCTGGGGTGAATCATTTCCAGGCCGCGGTAGCCGGCGCTGACCTCGCCGAAGCACCGTACCCGGGTGCCCTTGGCGAACTGTTGTTGCTGGTAGGGCCGGAAATGAAAGAACCGCAGCGTGATGCGGCCGCTGCCGTCCGCCAGCACCACGACCAGCGTGCTGCGGCGTGTCCGCACCACCGCGGCGTGTTCAACCCGACCTTCCAGCAACAGCCGCTGGCCCGGGCGGCAACTGCCGATCGGGTGTATGCGGGTCCTGTCCTCGTAACGCAGCGGCAGGTGGAAGAGCAGGTCCGAGATGCGTTCGATGCCGAGCGCCGCCAGCTTTTCGAGCAGTTTGGGGCCGACGCCGTGCAGCTCCCCCAATGTCAATTTCCGGGCCGTGGCAGGCCGCCCTCAGGCTGCGACGATGGCGTCGATTTCCACCTTGACGCCTTTCGGCAGGGAGGCGACGCCTATTGCCGCGCGCGCCGGGTACGGGGTGGAAAAATATTCCCCCATGACCTCGTTGACTTGCGGGAAATCCGCCATGTCCACCAGATAGACCGTCAGTTTGACGATGTCGTCGAGCGTGGCTCCGGCCTCGCGGCAGATGGCGGAGAGGTTTTTGAACACCTGGTGGATGTGCTCGCGGATGCCGCCTGCGGCCACTTCCATCGTTGCCGGGATCAGCGGCACCTGGCCGGATATGAAGACCAGCCCGCCTTGCCTGATCGCCTGTGAGTAGGTGCCGATCGCACTCGGCGCCTGGTCGGTGTGGATAACCTCTTTTCGCATCTTGTCACTCCTTGGTAAGTGGGAAACTCCGATCCGGTCAGGTGCCGATCCGGCTGACGCGGATGACGTTACGGTTGCGGCGCAGACGGCGCATCACGCGCGCCATGTGGTCGCGGTCGGCCACGCTGATCGTAAACAACAGGTTGGCGGCTTCGGGATTGGCTTCCGGCTGTTCCACCTTTTCGATGTTGCTGCCGGCGTCGCCGATACTGGCGGAGATATTGGCGAGCACGCCCGGGACGTTTTTCGCCAGTATGTTCAGCGCCACTTCGAACATGCCCTGCCGGATCGATGCCCATTTCACCTCGATGCAATGATCCGGGTGCTTACGCAGTTCGCGCACGTTGCGGCAGTTCGTGCGGTGGATCACAACGCCCTTGCCCGCGGAAACATACCCCATGATGGCATCACCCGGGACCGGGTGGCAACAAGGCGAAAACGTGACCGCGCTGCCTTCGGAGCCGGCGATGATCAGCGCCTGGGCGCTTTCAGCGGAGGCATCGGTGCTCACTTCCGGCGCCAGTTTGACGGCGACGATACTGGCCAGCAGGTTGCCCATCGCCAGGGCCGTGTAAAGATCCTCCTGGCGCTCGAAATGATTCTCGCGGAGAAACCGGTCCATGCGCTTGGTCGGCACATCGTCGATGCCGGAACCGCGGTTGTTCAGGGCCGTTTCCAGCAAACGCAGACCGAGCGCGACGGTGTCCGCCTGCTCGAGGCTCTTGATGAATTGCCGGATCGCGGTCCTGGCCCTGGCGGTGGTGACGAAGTCCAGCCATTCCGGCATCGGGTGGGCCGCCTCGTCGGTGATGACTTCGACGGTCTGGCCGTTCGCCAGGCGGTTGGAGAACGGCACCTCGACCTTGTCGACGAGGATGTGCGAGGCGTGGTTGCCGACGTCGGTGTGGATGGCATAGGCGAAATCCAGCGCCGTCGCGTTGCGGCGCATGTCGATGATCTTGCCCTTGGGCGTAAATACGAATATCTGGTCCGGGAACAGGTCCGACTTGGCATTTTCCAGGAACTCCATCGAGTCGCTGCTGTGCCGCTGCACCTCGACCAGTTGCATCAACCAGTCCTTGGCCCGTACCTCGGCGGAACCCACGCTGGGTTCGCCGCTCTTGTATTGCCAGTGCGCCGCCGCGCCCTTTTCCGCCATGATGTCCATTTCACGCGTCCGTATCTGGATTTCGACGGGCAGTTCGAACGGGCTGTTGAGCACGGTGTGGAGCGACCGGTAGCCATTGGGCTTGGGCAGTGCGATATAGTCCTTGAAGCGGCCGGGCTTGGGCGGATAGAGGCTGTGGATCGCCCCCAGGGCCAGGTAGCAATGCGGCTCCGAGTGCGTGATGACGCGAAAGGCGTAGACATCCATGACCTCGGAAAACGACAGGTCCTTGGCCTGCATCTTGCGGTAAATGCTGTACGGGGTTTTCTCACGTCCCTTGATGTCGCAGGGAATTCCCGCTTCGCTCATTTTTCTTTTCAGCGAGTTGTAGATGTCGGCGATAATGGCGCTGCGGTCGCCGGTGACCGTGCTGATATGCTCGGCGATGGTCCGGTGTCGCCAGGGGTAGAGGTTCTCGAATCCGAGGTCCTGGAGTTCGGACTTGATGCTGTTCATGCCGAGGCGGTCGGCGATGGGGGCATAGATGTCGAGGGTCTCGCGCGCGATTCTGCGCCGCGGGGCGGCGGTCATCGAACTCAGCGTCCGCATGTTGTGCAGGCGGTCAGCCAGCTTGATGAAGATCACCCTCAGGTCCTTCGACATCGCCAGCAGCAGCTTGCGGAAGCTTTCCGCGTCCGCCTCGTGGCGGGTCCGGAACTGCATTTTGTCCAGCTTGGTGACGCCGTCGACCAACTCGGCGATTTCGTCGCCGAAGCGGGATTCGATCTCGGTCCGGGTCAGCGCCGTGTCCTCGATCGTGTCGTGGAGGATGGCGGCCGCGACGCTGGCGTAGTCCATGCGCATGTTGGCGAGAATGCGCGCCACGGCAACGGGGTGCAGGATGTAGGGTTCGCCGGTCTTCCGGGTTTGGCCTTCGTGCGCCTCGGCGCTGACGTCGAAAGCGCGGAGGATGATGGCGACCTTTTCCGGTTCCAGGTAGGTGTTGAGCAGGTCCCTGAGGTTGAGGACCGGCTCCGGCATGGGCATCGGAGTCGCCAGCATCGCTATCCGTCAGGAGGCCGTATCTTGCTCCTCGTCGTCCATGTCGAAGACTTCGGCGGCCTCGATCTCCGCCTGCAGCAATTCGACGCTGTCGGTGTCGATCGAGCCGTCGGCGATCTCGCGCAGCGCGATCACGGTGGGTTTGTCGTTTTCTTCCTCGACCAGGGGTTCCGCGCCATTGACGATCTGGCGGGCCCGCTTGGTGGCTGTCAGCACCAGTTCGAAGCGGTTGTCGATTTTCTCGAGACAGTCTTCTACGGTAATACGTGCCATGCTCTATCCTGTATTTAAGCGATTAGGCGGAACCATCAATATTAACTTTTTCCGAGTTGTTGTGCCAGATTTTGCTCGTTTTCGCTGGGCGGGCGGCAGCGACCGGCGCGCCGGTCCTCGACGATGGAAAGCAATTCCGACACGGCGCGCTCGAAATCGTCATTGACCACCAGTTGGTCGAACTCGGCCCAGTGTGAAATTTCGGCCCGCGCGGCACGCATCCGCCGCCGGATGACCGCGCCGCTATCCTGACCCCGTCCGGCCAGTCGTTCCGCCAGGGCTTCCAGCGTCGGCGGCAGGATAAAGATGGAGCAACAGCCGGGAAAGGCCTCACGGACCTGGCGGGCGCCCTGCCAGTCGATTTCCAGGATCACGTCACGGCCGGCTTCCAGCTCCCGCTCCACCGCACACCGGCTGGTGCCGTAATCGTGGTCGAATACCCGCGCGTGTTCGAGAAATTCACCGGCGCGGACCATGCGCCGGAAGTCCGTGGCCGATACGAAGTGGTACTGTTGCCCTTCGCGCTCACCGGGTCTGGCGGGGCGCGTCGTGTGGGATACCGACAGCACCAGGCGCGGGTCGCGCCTCAGCAGTTCGTTGACGAGGCTGGTCTTGCCGGCGCCGGATGGCGCCGCCACGATGAACAGCTGGCCGTTCCCGCCGCTATTCGACATTCTGGACCTGCTCGCGCATCTGTTCGATCAGAACCTTCAAATCGACCGCGGCCTGGGTCGTGCGCTGATCGACGGACTTCGAACTCAAGGTGTTGGACTCGCGGTTGAACTCCTGCATCAAAAAGTCCAGCCGGCGGCCTACGGGTTCGCTCAATTCCAGTACGCGATAGGCCTCGGTGACGTGCGCGTCGAGTCGGTCCAGTTCTTCGTCGACATCCATTTTCTGCGCAAGAAACGCCACTTCCTGTTCGATGCGCCCGGGCTCCAGCGGCTGTTGCAGGTCGGCAACGCGGTCGAGCAGCCGTTGTTTGAGCGCCGCGCGGATGTCCGGCAACCACGATCGCACCTGCCTTGTCAGTTCGCTCACGCCGGCAAGCCTCTCGCGCACGGTTGCTTCCAGTTTTTCACCCTCGCGACCGCGGCCCTCAAGCAATTCCCGGGCAGCCTCGGTCAGCAACTCCATGGCGGCCGCGTGCATGGGCTGCGGGTCCGGGTGCTCCTCTTCGACCAACCCCGGCCAGTAAAGCAGCCTGTCGATAGCGGCCGGGCTTTCCTGTGCGGCCATCGTGGCCAGTTGCGCGCGTACAGCGAGGAGTTCGCGGGCCAGCGTCCGGTTCAGGCACAGCCCGCTGCCGGCGTCGCCCCTGGCCTCGGTCAGCCGCAGGGAGGCATCGATTTTTCCGCGGCTCAGAAATTCGCCCAGGCGCTGCCTCGCGTCCGCTTCGAGCGGCCTGAATTCCTCCGGCAACCTGAGCGAGAGTTCAAGATAACGGTGATTGACAGAACGCAGTTCCCAGCTCAGGCGGCCAAAGTCGTACTGCCGCTCGATGCGGGCAAATCCTGTCATGCTTCGAATCATTGCTGTTTCCACGTGGCGGGCAATGGCACAATGGTAACGTTAAGCGCAGTCTACTGCATCGTAAATAACGGCAATCCAAGCCAGGCAAAGACAGGGACAAGAGATGAGACCCAGCGGCCGCGACCCGGACCAGTTACGCCCCGTTACCATTACCCGCCATTACACCCGGCACGCGGAGGGCTCGGTATTGATTGCCTGCGGTGACACCTGCGTCCTGTGCACGGCATCGGTGGAATCCCGCGTGCCGCCGTTTTTGCGTAACTGCGGCCGTGGTTGGGTGACCGCGGAGTACGGCATGTTGCCACGGTCCACCGGGTCGCGTATGCGTCGCGAGGCCTCCTCGGGCCGGCAGGGCGGGCGCACGCTGGAGATACAACGGCTGATCGGACGGTCGCTGCGCGCCGTGGTCGATCTCGAGGCCCTCGGCGAACACACCATTACCCTGGATTGTGACGTGCTGCAGGCCGACGGCGGCACACGCACCGCGTCGGTGACCGGCGCCTACGTTGCCCTGGTCGATGCCTGTGACTGGATGCTTCGGCAGAGGAAGATCAAGCAGAACCCGATCCACGGCCAGGTAGCGGCGGTTTCGGTGGGCATTTTCGAGGACACGCCCGTGCTCGACCTCGATTACCCGGAGGACTCCCGCGCGGAAACGGACATGAACGTGGTGATGAATGACGGCGGGGGTTACATCGAGTTGCAGGGCACCGCGGAAGGCCACGCCTTCCGCCGCGATGAACTCGACCGGTTGCTGGCGCTGGCCGAGCAAGGCATCCGCTCGCTGCTCGAGGCGCAGACCGCCGCGCTCGGGCGCTGAGGGCGGGCCAGCGCCATGCATAAGCAATACGTGTTGGCCAGCGGCAACGCCGGCAAGTTGCGTGAAATCAACGCCGTGCTCGGGCCGCTCGGCTGCTCGGTGCGGCCACAGGCGGAGTGGCAGGTGCCGGAAGCGGAGGAAAACGGCGCCACCTTCCTCGAGAACGCCCTGGCCAAGGCGCGCCAGGCCGCTCGCTTGACCCGGATGCCGGCGCTGGCCGACGACTCCGGCTTGATCGTACCGGCCTTGCGTGGAGAGCCCGGCATACACTCCGCCCGCTACGCCGGCCGCGCGGCCAGCGATGCCGACAACGTCCGCCGCCTGCTGGAAGAGATGGACGGCCTCACCGGGGCGGACCGGCGGGCTTATTTCTACTGCTGCATCGTGCTGCTTGATTCCGTAGACGACCCGGCACCGCTGATGGCGACCGCGCGCTGGTACGGTGAAATCCTGCACGCTCCCCGGGGCACGAACGGTTTCGGCTATGACCCGGTGTTCGCGGTCGCCGGCGGTACGGAACAATACTCGGCGGCCGAACTGACGCTGGAAGCGAAACAGCGCATCTCCCATCGCGGCCAGGCGCTGCAGGCGCTGGTCCGGCAGTTACGCGAACAGGACCGCATATGCCGCTGATTTCGGCCAGCCTGGCACGGCTGGTGTTCGCCGCCCGGAACGGCGGTGCTTGAAACCCCGCCGCTCTCCCTTTACGTGCACCTGCCGTGGTGCGTGCGCAAGTGCCCGTATTGCGATTTCAATTCGCACGCCGCGGCCGGCAGCTTGCCGTTCGGCCGTTACGTCGATGCCCTGATCGCCGATCTCGAAGCGGACTTGCCGCTGATCTGGAACCGGCCGCTCGGCAGCATTTACCTGGGCGGCGGCACGCCCAGCCTGTTTCCGGCCGCGCATATCGATGCCCTGCTTGGCGCGGTGCGGGCGCGGCTGGTCGTCAGGCCGGATGCCGAGATCACGCTCGAGGCCAACCCGGGTACCGTCGAGCGCGACAGTTTCGAGGCCTATGCCGAAGCCGGCGTCAACCGCGTTTCCCTGGGTGCGCAGACTTTCGATGACGGTCTGCTCGGGAACATCGGCCGCATCCATACCGCGCGGGAGATTTACGAGGCGCTTGAGTCCCTGGCGTCCAGCCCGATTGAAAATTTCAACCTGGACCTGATGTACGCGCTTCCCGGCCAGCGGCTGGAGCAATTGCGCCGGGACCTCGCCAGCGCCATCGAGGCCGGCGCCGCCCATATTTCGCTGTACCAGTTGACGCTGGAACCCAATACCGCATTTGCCGCCGCCCCGCCCGAACTGCCGGGCGAGGACCTGGCCTGGGAGATGCAACAGCTCGGTGCCGGGATGTTGACCGCGGCCGGCTACCGGCAGTACGAGATTTCCGCCTGGGCCCGGCCGGGGCTGCGCAGCCGCCACAACACGAACTACTGGCGTTACGGAGATTACCTGGCGATTGGCGCGGGTGCGCACGGCAAGCTCACGCTGGCGGCCGAGGACAGGATCATCCGCTACGCGAAGCACCGCCATCCCCGGCGCTACCTGCAGGGCAGCGGGAGCGGCGATTGGCTGGCGCAGCGGCGGGATGTGGTCGCAAGTGAGCGGCTTTTCGAATTTTTCCTGAACCAGTTGAGGCTCAAAGATGGCGTCTGGATGGACGACTTCCCGGTGCGCACCGGGCTGGCATGGTCGGCCGCCGAAGACAAGGTGGAACTGGCGCTCGACAAGGGCCTTTTGTCAAAGCAGGGGCGGCGCCTGGTCGCCACCGAGCGGGGCTGGAGATTCGTCAACGACACGCAGCAGATATTCCTGCCGTGATGCCTGCTTCGGTCCGGCGCCCACCCGTGGACCGCATTCGTATTGCCCAGGAGGGCGCGGCCCGGGTCCGGCAGGCGCGATTGGCGGGTTTTCGCTTGCATTGGCGTCGCGCCGTCGCTAAACTACCCGGCTCTTTGGACGCAGTGATCGAACACCGGATACCGTCATGAAAGCTGACATTCACCCAGAGTACCGCGAAGTGGTATTTCAGGATATTTCAGGCGATTTTGCCTTCCTGACACGTTCCACCCTGAACAGTAAGGAAACCATCAAATGGGAAGACGGCAATGAGTATCCGTTGATCAAGGTGGAGGTTTCCAGCGCGTCGCATCCCTTCTACACCGGCAAGCACAAGCTGATGGACTCGGGCGGTCGTGTAGACCGTTTCAAGCGCCGCTACAGCAAGTAATTCCGGCCGCCGGGCGGAGCCGCCCGCGGACCCGTCACAGACAGTACCTGCAAGGCTTTCGCAGGGCCCGTAACGGGCCCTCGATCAGCGGGTTTTTCGCCGCCCGTTCGCTGGCAATACAGCACCCCGATATGAGATAATCGATAGTTCCCGTCAACCGGTCCACGGAGCCTGTCGATCACGGTTCGCCCGGTTGTTGAGTTTTTCTTCATATACAGCGAAATGAAGGAGCGCATCGTGCCTGACCATCGCGTATTCATCAAAGACGAGAGCAATGGCAATAGCCTGGAGTTACCGGTTATTCAAGGGACGGAAGGCGAGCCGACACTGGAGATCAAGGCACTGCCAAAGACGCTGGGTTATTTTACCTATGACCCGGGGTTTACCGCGACCGCAAGCTGCACATCCCACATCACCTTCATCGACGGCGGCAAGGGCATTCTGCGTTACCGCGGTTACCCGATCGAGCAACTCGCTGAAAAAAGCAATTTCCTCGAAGTCGCTTACCTGTTGTTGAACGGTGAGTTACCGACCTCAGCGGAAATGAGGTCTTTCGAAGACGACGTCACCTATCACTCGATGGTGCATGAAAAGCTGAACACGTTCATCACCGGGTTCCATTACGACGCCCACCCGATGGCCATGATGGCGGGCGTCGTCGGTTCACTGGCGGCCTTCTACCATGACAAGCTCGACATGCGGGACCCGGAGCACCGGCTGTTGGCGGCGAAACGCATGATCGCCAAAATGCCGACGATCGCCGCGGCCTGTTACCGTCATCACCGGGGTTGGCCGAACACGTATCCGAAGAACTCGCTGCCTTACACCGAACGGTTCCTGGACATGATGTTCTCGGTGCCGTCCGAGCGCTACGAAGTCAACCCGGTCGCCGCCAGCGCACTGGACCTGTTGTTTATCCTCCACGCAGACCATGAGCAGAATGCGAGCACATCCACGGTCAGGCTGGTCGGTTCCACCGGCGCCAATCCCTATGCTTGTGTCGCGGCCGGCATATCCGCCCTCTGGGGTCCGGCGCACGGCGGCGCCAACGAGTCCGTGCTCAACATGCTCCACGAGATCGGCAGCGTCGACAACGTCGGCAAGTTCATCGACCGGGCCAAGGACAAGAACGATCCGTTCCGCCTGATGGGATTCGGCCATCGCGTGTACAAGAACTACGACCCGAGGGCCAACATCATCCGCAAGGCGGCGCACGACGTGCTCGCCGAACTCGGCAGCAGCGACCCGATGATGGACCTGGCCATCAAGCTCGAGAAAATCGCGCTGGAGGACGAGTACTTCGTCGACAAGAAGCTCTATCCCAATGTCGATTTCTACTCCGGCATCATCTACAAGGCGCTCGGTATCCCGACCAGTATGTTCACCGTGATGTTCGCTATTGCGCGGACGGTCGGCTGGGTCTCGCAGTGGCTGGAACAGGCTGAAAACCCGACCCCGATCGGGCGGCCCCGGCAGGTCTACGCCGGCTCGACCGAGCGCGACTACGTGGCGCTCGATTCGCGCAAGTGACCGGACCCGGCCAATAGGCATTCGACCTCTGCCAGCGGCGCCCGCTTCTGCGGGCGCCCGTCGACGGGGCTGGGCGGCGCCATGCGCAGGTCCAGGCTGTTGAACAGGGCCAGTTCGACGGTGATCCCGTCGACCACCATGAGCACCAACTGCACCATCCGGTAACCCCCGTCGTGCCAGCGAATCCTGCGTTGCTCGTCGCGGTACCTGAGCCCCTGGTTCATCAGGTGCATGATGACCGCGTCCGGCGGGTCGTTGAATACATGCAGCGAGATTCGGGTGTGCCTGTCGGCTGTGCCGGAAAGCACCGGCCCCACCAGCCTCGGGCTGAATTGCGCCAGTGAGCGCATGACCTTGAGCGCGACGCGGCGCATTTTGTGCAGGTTGCTCAGGTGCTGCTCGCCGGCGTAAAACCCCTGGTAGGCGCGCAGGGCGTCTTCCACTTCCACGTTGCTGGGCAGGGCGCGCGGGGTGTTGATACCCAGTCTCTGCGCCGCTTTTTGCTTGGCGATGAGGAAACTGCTCTGGGACTGCGTGGACATGATGCGGGCCGCCTCGGCGGCGATTTCACGGCGAATCTGCAACAGCCTGCCATTGCCGCGGTGATGGGGCCTCTCAGTAGTGGTCGTAGGGATCCTCTTTCGGTTGGGCATCTGGATGATCTCCTTCTACTGGATCCTCCATCGGTGGCAGGGTTCCCACCTTGAATACTTCCATAATTGCGTCCTTGTTTTCAAGTCTTGCCAGCAACCCGTTTTTCGGATCGATGCGTGCCTGGACGATTCCGTCGGGGATTTCCGGCACCTTGTCGGGGATGTCCTCGAGCGCCACGCGCATATAGTCTATCCAGATGGGCAAGGCGGCCCTGCCGCCCACCTCGTAGCGACCCAGCGGATCGTGGTTGTCGAATCCCACCCAAACGGAAGTAACGATGTCGTCGTCGTAACCGGAGAACCACGCATCGCGCTGTTCGTTGGTCGTGCCCGTCTTGCCCGCCAGGTCCTTGCGCTTGAGGACCATGGCTTTCTTGCCGGTGCCCCGGCGGATCACGTCCATCATCATGGAACGCACGAGGTAGGCATTTTGTTCGCTAATGACACGCGACGCGGGGCGGGGCCGGGAGACCGCGGCGGCGGCTTCCGGGTCGGCTTGCTCCACCGCCTGGATGTGTCCCTGACCTTCGATCGGCAGGGGCCTGAAACTGGGTTTAAGCAATTCCGCCGTTTCCGGTTCTGCGGACGCGGGGTCGTCATCGATACAACCCTCGCAAGCGATGCGGGGGCTGGCCGCAAACACCACGTTGCCCTTTGCGTTCCTGATACGCTCGATGAAGTACGGGTCGATCAGGAAACCGCCATTGGCGAACACCGCGTAACCCCTGGCAATGCTGATCGGTGTGAGTGAAGCGCTGCCCAGAGCCATCGACAGGTTTGCCGGCAGTTCAGACGGATCGAAACCGAAGGCGGAGATGTACTTGATCGTGTAGGGGATGCCGATAGCCCGCAACAGGCGGATGGAAATCAGGTTGCGCGAATGCACCATGGCTTCCCGCAAGCGGGTTGGCCCGTAGAATTTCTCGCTGTAGTTCTGCGGCTTCCAGTCCCGCTCCAGCTCGCTGTCATTGAAAACGATGGGCGCGTCGTTGAGGATCGTGGCGGTGGTCTTGCCCTTGGCCAGCGCCGCGGAGTAGATGAACGGCTTGAACCCCGAGCCCGGCTGCCTGCGGCTTTGTACCACGCGGTTGAATTTGCTGCGGGTATAGTCGTAGCCGCCGACCAGCGCCAGGATGCCGCCGTCATGCGGGTTCAGCGAAACCAGCAGCCCTTCGACCCGGGGCAACTGCGCCAGCTGGCGCCGTCCGTTGTCGAGCAGACGCGTGCGGATGATGTCGCCGACATGCAGCACGTCGCTCACCTTGGCCGGCTTGTGGCCGAAGTGGTTGCGGCTGATGAAGGGCCGCGCCCAGCGCATGTCCTCCAGCGACAGGGCGATGGTCTGGCCGTCTGGCTGGAACACCAATGCCACGTCGTCGTCGACTTCGGTCACCAGGCCGGGTGACAGGCCGGCGACTGCCTTGAAAGACCTGAGCGCCTCATTCCATTGTTCCGTCGTGTGCTCGCCGCCGAGGTCGACGTGGGCTTCGGCGCCACGGTACCCGTGGCGGTGGTCATACGCCTCCAGCCCGTCGGTCACCGCCTGGTTGGCGGCGGTCTGCAACTTCGCCTTGATGGTCGTATACACCTGGTAGCCGGCGGTATAGGCCGCTTCTCCGTAGCGGGCCACCATTTTCTTGCGCACCATCTCGGCCAAAAACGGCGCCGAGACTTCGGTGGTCGCGCCGTGGTAGAACGCGGTGTTGCGGGTATTGACGGCCTGCTGGTATTGGGCATCGGTGATGTATCCCAGTTCCAGCATGCGGCGCAAGACGTAGTTGCGCCTTTCCATGGCTCGCTCCGGTGAAGTGATCGGGTTGATCCGGGAAGGGGCCTTGGGCAGGGCAGCCAACATGGCGCACTCGGCGAGGCTCAGTTCGCCCACGGTCTTGCCGTAGTAGACGTCCGCGGCAGCGCCGACGCCATAGGCGCGGTGCCCCAGCAGAATCTTGTTCAGGTACAGTTCGAGGATTTCGTCCTTGGACAGTTCGCGCTCGATTTTCAGCGCCAGAAAGATTTCCTTGATTTTGCGGGAATAGGTTTTTTCCAGCGACAAAAAGAAATTGCGCGCCAGCTGTTGGGTGATGGTGCTGCCGCCAACGGATTTTTCGCCGGTGGTAATCAACTTCCAGACCGCGCGCGTAATGCCCTGGTAATCAATACCGGGATGGACGCGGAAACGGGCGTCTTCGCCGGCGATGAATGCATTGGTAAGGAAGGCCGGCATTTCGCTGATCTTGACGGGAATGCGCCGCTTTTCCCCGAAAACGCTAATCAATTTGCCGTCTTGCGTGTAGATTCTCAACGGCACCTGCAACTGTATGTCACGCAGGGTGTCGACATCCGGAAGATCTTTAATAACAGTGATATAGGTTATCGTCAGGGCCGTCGCCCCGAGGATGGACAGGATCAGCATCCAGCGAAATATTGAACGAAACACTTTATTCATGCCGTTATCCTGCTATGCTTAGCACCGGAAATAAAATATATTTTAGAGTACGCCGCCTGCAGAAAGTGTCGGGCGGGCAGAAAAATGCACCAGGTCGGACAGGGAAGTTCCGGTTAGTGACGTATTTCAAAACGCCTATCCCCGCTATTTCCCCTCCGCATTTTACAGGCAGTTGCCTTGAGGTGGTGAGCAGTTCGGCAATCTGAGGTCGCGATGACATTTGTGTATTGCCGGGTTTTCTGTTAAAAACAGCTATAAGAAGTTTCACTAAACCATTGGCATGGAAAAGGAATGGGGGAGTCTTGAAACTGTTCAGAAAAAAGAATGAACCAGTCATTGGGCTGGATATCGGCTCCACAAGTGTGCGTTTATTGCAGTTGTCCAGCCAAGGGTCCGGATACCGGGTCGAGCACTTTGCCATGGAACCCCTTGCCGAAGGCGTCGTGGTCGAAAAGGCCGTGCGCGATGTCGAAGCCGTCGCGGAAGCGATTACGCGGGCCATCAGGGTAGCGGGCATACGCGCCAAGTCCTGCGCGATCGCGGTGTCCGGCTCAGCCGTCTTCACCAAGACGATAAGTTTGCCGGCGGATCTCGCCGAAGCAGACATCGAAAGCCAGGTGCAAATCGAGGCCAACCAATACGTTCCGTATCCGCTCGACGAAGTCAGCCTGGACTTCGAGGTGCTGGGCCCCTCGGCGCGCAATGAAGACCTGATCGACATCCTGCTGGCTGCCAGCAAGAGCGAAAACGTGGAAAACCGACAGGATGCAATCGAAGCCGCTAACCTGAAGGCGAAAGTGGTTGACGTCGAGGCCTTCGCCATCGCCAATGCGTTCGAACTCATTCGCAAGCGCGACGGTATCGGCCGCAGCGAGGCTGTCGGCCTGTTCGATATCGGGCACGATCTGTCCACCCTGCTGATCATCAAGGGCGAACGGGTCATCTACACGCGTGAGCATCCGTTCGGCGGTCATCAGTTGCTGGAAGAAACCATGCACCGTTACGACATGACGGCCGAGCAAGCCAGCTTTTTCGAACGGAACGAGGAAGCTCCGGAAGATTTCGAAGAAGAAGTCCTGGAACCCTTCCAGCTCAACATCATTCACCAGATCAGCCGCGCCCTGCAGTTCTACGCCTCCAGCAACGAGTATTCCAACATCGGCACCATCTACCTGTCGGGCGGCGTGTCAACCCTGAAAGGGCTGGCGCCCCTGGTGCAGCAGGAACTTGGCATGACGACGCGGGTGGCGGATCCACTGAGTGGAATGGACATCGCCAATACGGTTGCCGTGGGCGTCCTGAAACGCAATGCCTCCAACCTGATGATAGCCACCGGATTGGCTTTGAGAGGGTTTGACTGATGGCCAGAATCAATTTACTGCCTTGGCGCGAGGAGTTACGGCGGGAGCGCCAGCGGCAGTTTCTCCTGTCTCTGTTGATTACCGCGGTACTCGGCGTGATCCTGGTGTTCCTGGTCGGGATGGTCTATGACGAGAAGATTCGTCACCAGAACACCAGGAACCAGTTGCTGCAGACGGAGATTCACAAACTCGAGCTCAGAATCACCAAGATCAACGAATTGGAACGCACCCGCGCGCGCCTGCTCTCGCGTAAACGGATCATTGAACAATTACAGGCGAGCCGCTCGACAACGGTCGAATTGCTGGACCAGTTGGCCAAGTCGATTCCCGTGGGTGTCACGCTGGTCAGCGTGTCCCAACAGGGGTCCAATCTTTCCCTGACCGGCACCAGCCAGTCGAATGCAAGGGTTTCTGCTTATTTGCAGAGCCTCGAACAAAACAGCCTGTTCCTGAATCCTCAACTCATTTACGTACGCTCGGCGGTGAAGTCCAACTCCCGGGAAGGTCAAAACAAGGGCGAGCCCTACCAGTTCAGCATCAAGTGCACGTTACGACCGCCCATTACCACGGACGAGGAGGCCGAAGAGGCGGTCGACCAGACCCAGACCGCGGCCGGCGGGAAGAGCAAGGGAGGCGCGACGAAATGATTCTTGACGACCTCAGAAACGCCGACTTTACGGACCTCGGCAGCGCCCCGGCAACCGTTCGCAATTCGGTACTCGCGGTTGCGCTGATATTGATACTGGCTGCCGGTTATTACCTGCTGATCAGGGACAAGAGGGCCACGCTCGAGCAGGGGCACCAGCAGGAACTGGCGCTCAAGTCCGATTTCGAGTTCAAGCAGCAGAAAGCCGCAAACCTCGAGGAGTACGAGAAACAACTGGCCGACATGCAGGAGCTGCTGAAAACCATGTTCAGACAGCTACCGAGCAAGACCGAGATGGATAAACTGCTGGTGGACGTATCGCAAACGGCGCTCGCCGCCGGTATCGACGTGCAATTGTTCCAGCCGCAGTCGGAAGTGTTCAAGGACTTTTACGCCGAGCGTCCGATCAGCGTTCGCATGCTGGGTGACTACCACGAATTTGGTGAGTTCGTCAGCGGCGTGGCCTCGCTGCCGCGGGTGGTAATTCTGACGATGCACGATATTTCGTTGAAACGCGCCGCTGCGAACCAGAGCAACCTGGGCGATTCAGAAGGTCGGCTGATCCTCGAGGGTCAGGTCAAAACCTACCGCTACGTGGATGAGGAAGAGCAGGCTCAGCGGGCAACGGAGAAAGCACCATGAAGCAGATTGGCGGACAGGCGCGACACGTCGCCGGCATGCTGCTGGTGGCGTTGTTATTGACGGCGTGCAGCGACGACATGAGCGATTTGGAAGCGTACATCAAGTCGGTCAAGGCCCGGCCGGCCGACCCCATTCCCCCGATTCCGCCGGTCAAGTCGTATATCCCTTACGAGTACGAGGGTTTGACCGCGCGCGATCCGTTCCGGCCCTCGATTACCGAAGGCGCTGAAAAGGAGCGGGGCCCCACGAGCAAGAGTGGCCCGCGACCCGATTTCAAGCGGCCGAAGGAGTATCTCGAGCGCTACGAACTCGATACGCTGCAGATGGTGGGGACTTTCTCGAAAGGGAAAAACTATTGGGCGCTGATACGTGATCCGGAGGGCGTCGTTCACCGTGTGGCGGTGGGAGACCACATGGGCAAGAATTACGGCCGTGTCGTCGAAATCGAGGATACGCAGGTCAATTTGAGTGAGCTGATATCGGACGGCGCGGGTGGCTGGCTTGTGAGGGAAGCTTCCATCGC
This sequence comes from uncultured Gammaproteobacteria bacterium, assembly GCA_963774415.1. Taxonomy (GTDB): domain Bacteria; phylum Pseudomonadota; class Gammaproteobacteria; order Xanthomonadales; family SZUA-36; genus SZUA-36. The sequence goes on from CAVZEU010000003.1 coordinate 450,671, forward strand.
CTTGGGTCAAGGATAATCCGGTGGCGCAGGCGTAAGCGCGACCTTGAGGGTGCAGCCATGAATGGTACATATGAATTGGTTTTTAAACGGATACTGGCCGGTATATGGGGACAGTTTATGAATAGCAGAAAACTTGGAGTTCACTTGGCGCTCGTTCTGGCGTTGCTGGTGCTGCCGGTGTTGTCCGCATGGGCTGCGACCGATGTCACCGCGACCGATTTCAGCAGCAATGAGGCGGGTGACGTCAATATCACGCTGTTGACCAGCGGGGACGATCCCAAGGTCAGTGTTTTCGCGACAGAAAGTCCCGCCAGGATCATTCTCGACCTGGCCGATACGAACAGCGAGGTCAGCACCGACCCCGTGTCCGTCGGTGTCGGCCCGGTGCAGAAGTTTTCTACGCTCGCGGCAGGCGGCAGAACCCGGGTCGTGGTCGACCTTTCCAGGCCGGCCGCTTACGACTACCAGTCGGGTGACGGCCGCGTCGAATTGTCCATCAAGGGTGGAGGTTCCGGCTCAACGGCGCCGATGCATGGCGGTATCGAAAAGTACACGGTCGAGAACGTGGACTTCCGCCGCGGCAACGAAGGCCAGAGCCGGGTTATCGTCAGCCTGGACAAGGAAGGGGCGAGCCTGTCCGTCAACAAAGAGAATTCCGGGTTGGCCGTGGACATTTACGACGCCACCATGCCCGATTCCCTGAACCAGCGTCTTGACGTGGCTGACTTTGCCACGCCGGTCAAGACCATCGACGTCAGCAAGAAGAACGACAGCGTACACCTCGAATTGAATATCCCCGGCGTGTTCGAGCAAATGACCTACCAGTCCGGAAAGAACTGGGTGATAGAGGTTTCAGCAGCGCCCAAGGCGACCATCGGCGCGAAGGACAAGGACACCCTGCAGTTCTACGAGGACAAGAAATACACGGGCAGCCGGGTCACGTTCAACTTCCAGGACATTCCGGTGCGGTCGGTGCTGCAACTCATCGCGGATGTATCCAATCTCAATATCGTCGTGGCCGACAATGTATCCGGCAACCTCACTTTGCGGTTGACCAACGTCCCCTGGGACCAGGCCCTGGATATCGTCCTGGACGCCCGTAACCTCGACATGCGGAAAAACGGCAACGTCATCTGGATCGCGCCGACCGCGGACATCGCTGCGCGTGAACAACAGTTGTTGCAGGCGCTGCAGGACCGCAAGGACCTGGAGCCGTTGCAAACGGCCCTGATCAGCGTCAGTTACGCCACCGCGACAGACCTGCAGAAGCTGATCACCGAAGCTTCGAAAAACAGCGATAGCGAGGGCGGTGACGCCGGTCTGCTTTCCTCGCGCGGCTCGGTCACCATCGACGAGCGAACCAACACGCTGATGGTCACCGACACGCCGGATCGTATCGAGGCGGTCAAGAAACTCGTCCTGGAACTCGACCATCCCGTACGCCAGGTCCAGATCGAATCGCGTATTGTGACTGCCAGCAGTGATTTCAGCCATGAACTGGGCGTGCGCTTCGGCGTCACCGGTTTTCACCGGCACGGCGACAGAAACCTTGTCGCGGTATCCGGCGACGGCTCGAGTGCCGACCTGCTCAATCCCGCCACCAACCCGAGGGACGACGGCCTGCTCGATATCGCGGGCGTACCCGCCCGCTACAACGTCAACCTGCCGGTTTCAAGCAGCAATGCGGGTACCATCGGCGTGTCGTTCCTGACGGGTGACTGGCTGCTCGACCTCGAACTGTCGGCACTGGAGGCAGAAGGAGAGGGCGAGGTGATCTCGACACCCAGGGTGATCACGGCCAACCAGTCCGAAGCCACGATAAAGCAGGGTGTTGAAATCCCTTACGAACAATCGTCCTCATCGGGGGCGACGGCCGTGCAGTTCAAGGAGGCCGTGCTGGAATTGACGGTCACGCCGCTGATCACACCGGATAACCGTATACAACTCGAACTCGAGATCAAGCAGGACACGGTGGGCGAGATTTTCCAGACCGGCCGCGGCGGTTCGGTGCCCTCCATCGACAAACGTGAGTTGAGTACGTCGGTGCTGGTAAATAACGGTGAAACCGTCGTGCTGGGCGGAATCTTCCAGGATGAAACCAACAAGTCGGCGGACCGCGTGCCCTATCTGAGCAGCATCCCCGGCCTGGGCAACCTGTTCCGCCGGCGCAGCAACACGTCGAAGAAACGAGAACTGCTCATATTCGTGACTCCGAGCATCGTCGAAGAAGCCAGGGTCGTGGACTGATCAGACTTTGCGGTGGTCCAGAAAGCCCGGGCTTGTCCCGGGCTTTTTAGCAGCCATCGGGACGGCTTGCAGGCGAAGGGGCCGGCAATAACCGGTATGTCACAATAACCGGTATGACACCTGTGTATACACTGTTCTCTGGCGACACTCCGCTGCTCGTCAGTGTCCCTCACGCCGGCACCTGCTTGCCGGAATCGCTCTCCGCGCGCCTGACACCGGCCGCGCGCAAACTACCCGATACCGACTGGTTCGTCGACCGGCTCTATCGCTGGGTCACCGGTATGGGCGCCGGTCTGCTCGTCGCCCGTTATTCCCGTTACCTGATCGATCTGAACAGGCCGCCGGACGACGTCAGCCTTTACGATACCAACGCCGGCCCCGGCCTGTTGCCGCTCGAGACCTTCTCCGGTGAGGCCCTGTACCGCGACGGTCTGCAGCCGTCGGCCGAGGAGGCATCGCAGCGCCGCCGCAGCTACTGGCAGCCGTATCACGATGCGCTCGCGGCCGAGTTGAAGGCCTTGAAAAAACGTCACGGCTATGCCTTGCTGCTCGATGCCCATTCGATACGCAGTGAGGTGCCGCGGTTGTTTACCGGCACCTTGCCGGACCTCAACCTCGGCAGCAACAGAGGCGCCAGCGCCAACGCCGGTCTGATCAGGGCAGCGGCGGTCGCACTCGAGAGCCGGCCACAGTATTCGCGGGTGCTCGATGGACGTTTCCGGGGCGGCTACATTACCCGGCACTACGGGCAACCACACGAGGGTGTGCACGCCCTGCAGTTGGAAATGGCGCAATCCGTCTACATGCAGGAGTCCCCGCCGATTTTCGATGAAGGCCTCGCGGCCGCCGCGGAGCCGCTTTTGCGGCATTTTCTCGCCACACTGCTGGGGTGGCGGCCGTGAAGCACATCTATTGCAAGACATTGCTCGGACCCGATGGCTGGTTCGATGACGCGGTATTGGCCGTGACGGAGGGCGGCCGTATCACTGCCATCGGCACCGGCACGGCGCGGGACGCCGATACGGCTCTGCGCGGCGTCGTGATACCCGGCATGCCCAACGTGCACAGTCACGCGTTTCAGCGCCTGCTGGCGGGCCGCAGCGGCCCGCGGGACGACACCGAGGACAGCTTCTGGAGTTGGCGTGAAGCGATGTACGGCTGCGCCATGCGGATCGGACCCGATCAATTGCAGGCCGTGGCCGCCTGGGTTTTCACCTCGATGCTCAAATCCGGCTACACCGCCTGCGGCGAGTTTCACTACCTCCACCATCGGCCGGACGGCGGCCGCTATGGCCGTCTCGGCGAAATGTCCGTACGTTTGCTCGAAGCCGCCGCAGCCAGCGGCATCGCCCTGACCCTGTTGCCGGTGCTGTACTGCCAATCCGGGTTTTCCGGCGAGCCGCTGACCACTGCGCAAAAGCGGTTCGCCAATACGGCCGAACGCTACCTGCGGCTGCTGGAGGACTGCCGGGAGGTGGTCTCCGGGCTGCCCCTGGCCAGGCTGGGCGTTGCGCCTCACTCGTTGCGCGCGGTACCGGTGCGGGTGTTGAACGAGGTCCTTGACGCCTGGGCGGACAAGGACTCACCCGTTCATATCCATATCGCCGAACAACCCGCCGAGGTGAAGGACTGCGAGCTGAATCTCGGGTCGCGCCCGCTCGACTACCTGCTGCGCGAATGCGAGGTCGACCGCCGCTGGTGCCTGGTCCATGTAACGCACGTCAGCGAGGCGGAATTGACGGCAGCGGCCGCCCTCGGCGTGGTGGCCGGCATCTGCCCGACCACCGAGGCGGACCTGGGCGACGGTTGCTTTGCCAGCGCCGGCTGGCTCGGCGCCGGCGGTCAGTTGGCCATCGGCTCGGACAGCAACGTGCGCATATGCCCCGCGGAGGAACTGCGTCTGTTGGAGTACAACGCGCGCATGCGCAGCGGGCAGCGCAATGTACTGCACGCCCGTGGGCAGAGTTGTGGCCGCTTTCTCTATCAGCACGCCGCGTTGGCGGGCGGCAGGGCGCTCGGCCAGGCGATTGGGGCCCTTCAGCCCGGTTTTCGCGCCGACCTGGTGGAACTCGATACGCGCAATGAGCTTTTGGCCGACAGGGAGCCCGACGCGATGATGGACAGCTGGGTCTTTGCCGGCGATAGCGGCATGATCCGTTCGGTCTGGGTGGCGGGCCGGCGCGTGATCGAAAACGGCCGGCATGCACTCGAGGACCGGTTGCGGCGCGAGTTCCGGCTGGCTGACCGCGCCGTTGCCCGCCAGTGATGGAGACCCTGCCTTTTTCCAGTGCCGCCGAGCGCAACAGGGAACCGATACTGGCGCAGCTGAAACAGTCGCTGCCGGCCGCGGGCCGGCTCTTGGAAATCGGTTCCGGCAGCGGCCAGCACGCGGTCTGGTTCGCCGCGCATTTTCCCGACCTCGAATGGCAGGCCAGCGAAACCGCTGAAAACCTGCCGGGCCTGCGGGCCCGAATCCGGATCGAAGGCGGCCCCAATCTGCCGGAGCCCCTGCAACTGGACGTGCTGGAGGACCCCTGGCCGCAGACGGCCTACACCGCCGCGTTCTCGGCCAACACGGCGCACTATATTCCGTGGCCGGCCGTCACGGCGATGTTCGAGGGATTGGGCACGTGCCTGCTGCCCGGTGCGGTGTTTTGCCTGTACGGGCCTTTCAATATCGATAACGCCTATACTGCCGCGAGCAACGAGCGTTTCGACGGTTGGCTGCGCGCGACCGATCCTCGCCGGGGCATCCGCGACCTGGCGGCTATCGGCAAGCTGGCCAAAGCATGTAACATGCGTCTCGAGGAGCGCTTCGCCATGCCGGCGAACAACTTTTTGCTGGAGTTCAGGAAGCAGTGACAGGGCACGGGGAATTCAACTGGCAACGGCTGCTGCAACAGGCTCGGGCGTTTTTAAATGACACGCGCAACCGCGTTTCCAATGCCGCCAACCTCAGTGCGCTCCTTTACCTGGAGGTCCCGGATATCAGCTGGGCCGGGTTTTACTTTCTCGACGGCGAGCGGCTGCTGGTGGGCCCGTTCCAGGGCAAGCCGGCATGCGTGAGCATCGAACTCGGCAAGGGCGTTTGCGGGAGCGCGGCCGCGCAGCGGCGCACCATCTGCGTGCCCGATGTCGATGCCTTCGACGGGCACATCGCCTGCGACGCCGCGGCGCGTTCCGAAGTCGTCGTGCCGCTGGAGAAGAACGGCGCCCTGATCGGTGTCCTGGATGTCGACAGCGCTCGCCCGGACCGCTTTGGAGCGGTCGACGTACGCGGGCTCGAGGACCTCGCGCAGGCCTATCTCGCTGCCAGCGACTGAACCAACGCTGGCTACTTCAGCCCGAAGTCCGATCTGCGTTTGAAATGCAGCAACCTGCCGTCGTGGCGCTCGCGGCCGAACGCCGTTGGAAACCCGATGACCGCCAGCGCCCCGGTGGGCATTTTGCGTATCCGTCCCGCGGACTCCGGCTCCAGCAACTCGATCAGCAGCTGGTGGAACCCCGGATTGTGACCGACCATCAGCAAGCGGTCACTGTAGCTGAAGGCGTCGGCCGCCAGCCCGGCGAGCCGTTCCGGCGAAGCGCCGTACATGGCGGCGGCATAGTCGGTGACGTCACGCAGCCGCGGCCAGCGTGAAAGCAGGGGTGCGAGTGTTTCGCGCGTGCGCCGGGCGGGTGAGCAGAGCACGGCGTCCGGGGCCAGCAGGCGCTCCTGCATCCAGTCGGCGACCACGCGGGCATGGCGAAGGCCCTTTTCGCTGAGGGAACGGGCAAAGTCGCTGGCGGCCGGGTTCCAGGGCTCCGCCTTGGCGTGGCGCAGGAGGTACAATTGCTTCTTCATTCGCGGGTGTCGAAGGGCAGCGACTCCAGGTTGACGTTGCCGCCTGAGACAATGACGCCGACGCGGAGTCCGGCAAACCGATCGGGGTAGGAAAGCAGTGCCGCGATGACCGTCGCCGACGAGGGTTCGATCAACATGCGAAAGTGCTGCCAGACGAGCGCCATCGCAGCGATGATGTCGCTGTCGCTGACCGTGAGGACATCGTCCACGGATTGCATGACGATGCGGAAATTGAGTGTGCCGATGACGGCGCGCAGACCGTCCGCCACGGTGTTGACCCTGAAATTGGTGACGCGCTGACCGAGTTGCATGCTGAGAACGGTTTCGGCGGCACCCTCCGGTTCCACGCCGATGACTGATACCCCGTCGATGAGCGCCTTGGCGGCAATGGCCGTGCCGCTGACCAGTCCGCCGCCGCCGACCGGCACCATGACGACGTCGAGGTCGTCGTGTTCGCGGGCAAATTCCAGTGCTGCCGTGCCCTGGCCGCAAATGATATCGGGGTGGTCGTACGGCGGCACCGGGATACAGCCCGCTGTGACGAGTTCCGCCAGCCCGCTTTCCCGCGCCGCCTGGGTCGCCTGGCAAAAAGTGATCTCCCCGCCGTAGCGGCGCACGGCATCGATTTTCGCGGGTGATGCATCTTCGGGCATGACCACCCGCGCGCGGCGGCCGTGGCTGGCCGCCGCCAGTGCGAGCGCCGCCCCGTGGTTGCCCGAAGAATGGGTGGCGACGTCTCCGTCGACGCCGTCTTCCTGCAGGCGGGCGACGGCGTTACTGGCCCCCCGGAACTTGAATGCACCGGTGCGCTGAAGGTTCTCGCATTTCAGCCAAAGCCGGCAGCCGAGCAGGCGGTCGAAGTCCGGGTCCCAGAGCACCGGCGTGACGCGGATCGCTCCGGCAATTCGCCGCTGCGCGTCCCGGATATCATCGATCGTTGGAATTTGCACTGCAGCCCTACTGTCCATACATCATATAATACTGACCCTCTCGCCACTTTAACCAGAGAATTTTCAAGGAACGCAGCTATGAAGCAGACCGCCTCGGATCAAGCCGTTCGCCGCGAGGACTACGTCCCCTACCCATGGGACGTCAAAGCGCTCGATTTGCAATTCGACGTCGGCCTGGAGACGACCACTGTCGATGCGCGCATGGTTTTTGAGTTGAAGGATCCGGCCGCGCCCGCGGCGGATATCGTCCTCAACGGCAGCGACTTGCAGCTGGTTTCGCTGGCGCTGGACGGCGACGCCCTCGGTGAGGCCGACTACACGATCGACGGCGAGGAACTGGTCATCCCCAATGCGCCGCGCCATTGCGAGTTGACCTCGACCGTGCGTATCCGCCCGGCCAGCAACACCGCGCTCGAAGGCCTGTATCTTTCCGGCAAGTTCCTGCTGACCCAGTGCGAGGCCCAGGGCTTCAGGAAGATCACCTGGTTTCCGGACCGGCCGGACGTGATGACGACGTACCGGGTGACGCTGGAAGCTGACAAGAGCGAGTTTCCCGTTTTGCTCTCCAATGGTAACTGCGTCGAGCGCACGGAGCTGCCCGCAGGCAGGCACCGGCTGTGCTGGAACGACCCTTTCCCGAAGCCCAGTTACCTGTTCGCCATGGTGGCCGGCGACTTGTCCATGGTCGAGGACCGGTTCACGACCCGCGGCGGCCGCGAGGTCACGCTGAGGATCTATGTCGAGGCCGAAAACATCGACCGCTGTGAGCACGCCATGACTTCGCTGAAAAAGGCGATGCGCTGGGACGAGGAGCGTTTCGGCCTGGAGTACGACCTGGATGTTTACCACATCGTCGCGACCAATGACTTCAACATGGGCGCGATGGAAAACAAGTCGCTGAACATCTTCAATTCCAAGTATGTCCTGGCCAGGCCGGATACCGCGACGGACATGGATTACCGGGGCATCGAGGGCGTTATAGGCCACGAGTATTTTCACAACTGGACCGGCAACCGCGTGACCTGCCGGGACTGGTTCCAATTGACGCTGAAGGAGGGGCTGACCGTCTTCAGGGACGAGGAGTTCTCGGCCGACATGCAGTCGCGCGCGCTGAAGCGCATACAGGTTATCCGCGACCTGCGCAGTCGCCAGTTTCCGGAGGACGCGGGGCCGATGTCACACCCGATCCGGCCTGATTCCTACAAGGAAATCAATAACTTTTACACGGCAACGGTTTACCAGAAGGGCGCCGCCGTGATCCGGATGCTGCACACGCTGTTGGGTGAGGCGGGTTTTCAGAAAGGCATGCGGCTGTACTTCCAGCGCCACGACGGGCAGGCGGCCACCTGCGACGATTTCCTCGCCGCCATGGCCGATGCGAACGACGCCGACCTCGAACGGTTCAGCCGCTGGTATAGCCAGTCGGGCACGCCGCAGGTGCACATCACCGACCATTACGAGCCTGACGCCGCGCGCTACACACTCACCCTGGAGCAACGGACCGAGCCGACCCGCGACCAGGCGCGGAAACAACCGCTGGTGCTGCCGTTCGCATTGGGGCTGCTGACGGCCGATGGCGATGAACTGCCGGTCCAATTGGAGGACGACGAGGAGACCCGGGATGCGGGCACCCGCCTGCTGCTCCTGCAGGAGCAACGGCAGACATTTACTTTTACCAACGTGCCGTCAGCGCCCGTGCCTTCCCTGTTCCGGGATTTCTCCGCCCCGGTCAGGTTCCGCTACGATTACACGCCGCAGCAGCTGGCGACATTGATCGCGTCCGACAGCGACGCGTTCGTTCGCTGGGACGCGGCTCAGCGAATGGCGGAAAGCGCCATCATGGAGCAGGTCGACGCGGCGGCCCGGGGCGGCGAGATGGCACTGGACGAGAACCTGGTTACCGCGTTCAGGGGTGTCCTGGTCGACCGTGACGCGGACCCGGCGCTGCTTGCCGAAGCCATGGCCCTGCCCGATGAAGGCTACCTGGCGGACCAGATGGACGTGGTGGACGTTGACGGTATCCACGCGGCCCGCCAGTTCGTCCGCGGGGCGTTGGCCGAGCAATTGCAAGCGCTGCTTGTCCAGCGTTACGAAGAACTCGACAGCGGCCGGGCCTACGGTAAGTCCGCCCGGGATATGGCCGAGCGCAGCCTCAAGAACACCTGCCTGTCCTACCTGCTGACAACGGCGCAGGGAGAAGCACTGGCCAGGAGCCAACTCGAGCGCAGCGACAACATGAGCGACACGCTGGCCGCCTTGCAGGGCTTGGTATTGGCGGACTCCGAGCATGCCGCGGCGGCGCTGGCGGAATTCGAATCGAGATGGAGCGCAGATGCACTGGTCATGGACAAGTGGTTCTCCCTGCAGGCCATCAAGCCCGGCGCGGCCACCCTCGATACGGTCAAAAGGCTGATGCGTCATCCTGCTTTCAGTATTCGCAACCCGAATAAGGTCCGCGCACTCATCGGTGTATTTTCAATGCTCAACCCGACGGGTTTTCACGCCGCGGACGGGTCGGGCTACGCCTTCCACGCGGACCGGGTGATCGAACTCGACCGGCTCAACCCGCAGGTTGCGGCGCGGATGGTGACCGCGTTCAACCGCTGGAAACACTACGACGAGAGCCGGAAAACGCTGATGCGGGAACAACTGCGGCGAATTTCGGCCGTCGAGGGTTTGTCGGGCGATGTCGCCGAGATCGTAAGCAACGCGTTGCGCTAGCGCGGAGCAGGCGCAGCGGTGCAACCGGTGGGCTGATGAAACGGTATTCAGTAACGGTTCATCCTCGGTCTGCTAGGCTTATTGCCAGGATGCGATGACACCGGCCGCGACCGGTACTGGAGGTCATATGAAAAAGCTGATGATCATTCCGTTGCTGTTGCTGCTGAGCGGCTGTGTCACTTATTACTACCCTGAAAGCGGCGTCAGGGACGGGGTCTACTACGCGCAGGACGACCCGTCCTATGTCGATGATTCCTATATTACCGGCAGCGCGGTCTACTCCACCGGTTACGCCGACTACGCCGGCTACGCCGACTATTACCCCTGGGCGTCACTGGATTCCTTCTACCTCGGGTATGGAGGGTATTCCCGCAGCCGCGGCGGTATTGGTTGGTCGTTTGGCCTGTCGTACGGGTACACACCCTGGTACGCGCCGTATTACGGTTATTATTCGCCCTGGTACGCGCCCTATTACCCCCGCTACTACCGGCCGTACTACTCGACGTGGTGGCCGTATTACCGCAGCTGCCGTCACCGGGGATACTGTGGTTATCACGGCGACTATCCGAGGTACGACCATCGCGGCTACGATCGTGGCGGCCACGACCGCTACTCGCGTGGCGATTGGCGTGAGCGCGCTTACCGCGGCAACACGCGCAGCCGACCGGCGCGAAGAATCGAACGGGATTACCGCAACCATAGCGCCACGCTGAAGCGCGAACTGGGCCGGCGTGACGTGCAAACCGCACCAGCGAGACGTTACGTCACGACCGCGCCGTCCGGCGAGACGCACACGCGCGGCATGGTGATCAGGAATCGTGCCGGGGCCAAGAACGCGCCGCGCCACGTGCAGCCCCGCATTCGCAGGAATCCGAGCACGGTGAACTCCAACCCCGATGCTGCGGCCGCCGCCAGCCGGTCCAACTACCGTAGCAGACAGCCCTCCGGCGAAGTCGTGTATCGCGCCGGGGCCAAGAATGCGCCGCGCCGCGAACAGCCCCGCATTCGCGGGGACCGGCGCACGCTCAGCGTCCAACCCAATTCTGCCGCCAGGCGTTCCGATTACCGCAGCCGACAGGCCTCGGGTGAAGTGGTGTATCGTGCCGGTGCCAAGCAGGGCAGGTCTCGGCCGACACCGGTGCGGGACACGGCACGCCCGCTCGAGATCCCGAACGCCGGCCAAAACCGGCCCCGCGGCAATAGCCGATACCAGGTGAGCCAGCCGCTCGAAGCGGCCCGCTATCGCCGTAACCCGGCTGCGGACCGGGCCGTTGCCAATCCTGCGCAGAATAATGTGAGGCGGTCAGTCCGCGCGCCGCGGAGCGCGCCGCCCACGTCGGGATTGGTGGCGCGCCCCAGTCAGCGTCGGTCCAGCCGGGCGGCACCGAGCGCAGCTGCGCCGGATTCCGATACCAGGCAATACACCACGGCTCCTGCACCGGCGCCCAGCGGGGGCGACCGAGCCTCGCATCGAAACCGCCGCCGCTAACGCCGGACCACGACCGCCGGGCATGACCACTGGCGGGCGACGGCAATTGCCGGTGTGCTAAATTAAATGCACTTTTGGTACTCCGATGGGCCAGGGTGCGGATGCCGATATCATCCTGGAATGGCGCAAGCGCCGATGGATCTGTCCTGGCATTCGCAGCAGCGGTCGTGCTGGCCCGGGCCCGCCTGCAGCAGGCGCAGCAACTGGGCCGGATGGCCCTCGTCTCCGCCAATTACGCCCTCGCGGTATGGGCGGATGCCGATGACCACTGCAGCATGGCGGAGCAGGCGAGGGCGTTGGCCGTCGAACTCGGCAAGCGCGGACAATTTACTTTTTTCTTTGATTTTCAGTAAAATGCCGGGTCCGTTAACGGAAGGGCTCCAGGGTGCAGCAACAGAACCATTTTGATGTCATCGTCATCGGCGGCGGCCACGCCGGGACCGAGGCCGCACTGGCCGCGGCCCGCAGCGGTGCGCGCACGCTGCTGTTGACGCACAACATCGAAACGATTGGGCAAATGAGCTGTAACCCGGCGATCGGCGGCATCGGCAAGGGGCACCTGGTCAAGGAAATCGATGCGCTCGGCGGTGTCATGGCCGCGGCCGCCGACGCCGCCGGCATTCAGTTCCGTACGCTCAATTCGCGCAAGGGCCCGGCGGTGCGCGCAACGCGCGCGCAGTGCGACCGCAACCTGTACCGCGCGTACATCAGGCGCTGCGTCGAGAACCAGCCGAACCTGCGGATTTTCCAGCAGGCCGTGGACGACCTGTTGCTCACCGGTGACCGCATCAGCGGTTGCCGCACGGGCATGGGCCAGGTGTTCCACGCACCGGCCGTGGTGCTGACGACGGGTACATTCCTCGGCGGCAAGATCCACGTCGGTGAAACCCAGAGCAGCGGCGGTCGCGCCGGCGACCCCGCCGCTATGACACTGGCGGCGCGCCTGCGCGAACTGCCGTTCGAAGTCGGCCGCCTGAAAACCGGAACGCCGCCCCGCGTGGACGGCAAAAGCGTCGACTTCAGCCGCCTGGATGAACAGCACGGCGATGAGCCCCGGCCCGTTTTTTCCTTTCTCGGCAGCCGGACCGATCACCCCGAGCAGGTCCACTGCTGGATCACCCACACGTCGGAGAAAACGCATGAGATCATCCGCTCGGCGCTGCACCGCTCGCCGCTCTACGCGGGCCGCATAGACGGCGCCGGGCCGCGCTATTGCCCGTCTATCGAAGACAAGGTCGTGCGTTTTGCCGAGCGCGGCCGCCACCAGGTCTTCGTCGAGCCGGAAGGGCTCAACACGCGCGAACTCTACCCCAACGGCATTTCCACCAGCCTGCCATTCGATGTGCAAGCGGAGTTCCTGCGCACCATCGCCGGTTTCGAACACGCGCATATCACACGGCCCGGTTACGCGATCGAGTACGATTTCTTCGATCCGCGCGGGCTCTGTGCCAGCCTCGAAACAAAACCGCTCAAGGGCCTTTTTTTCGCCGGGCAGATCAACGGCACCACCGGCTACGAGGAGGCTGCGGCCCAGGGGCTCATCGCGGGCATCAATGCCGCCCGCCTGACGCGGGGGGAAGAAGCGTGGACGCCGCGCAGGGACGAGGCCTACATCGGCGTGCTGATCGATGACCTGGTGACGCAGGGTACGCGCGAACCTTACCGCATGTTTACCAGCAGGGCGGAGTACCGCCTGCACTTGCGCGAAGACAATGCGGACCTGCGCCTGACACCCAGCGGCCGCCGCCTGGGGCTGGTGGACGACCGGCGCTGGCGCATTTTCGAGCAGAAGAGAGAGGCCGTCGCCGCCGAGCGGGACAGGCTCGCCGGTATACGGGTAACACCGGACGACGACATCGGCCGCTCGCTCAAGCAGCGACTCGCCGTGACCCTGAGCAGGGAGGTACGGGCGCTGGATCTGCTGAAGCGCCCGGAAATCACGTATTCCGACCTGGTTCGGGTCGAGGGCTTGGGACCCGGAAGCCGTGACGCCAGCGTCGCGGGGCAGGTCGAGGTGCAGGTGAGGTACGCGGGTTACCTGGCCCGCCAGGCCGATGAAGTCGAGAAGAACCGCCGCAACGAAAACACGCGCATTCCCGGCGCGTTCGACTACGCGGCGGTCAGGGGGCTGTCGGCGGAGTTGTGTGAGAAGCTGCAGGCAGCGAGGCCGCAGAGCATTGGCCAGGCGCAACGGATTCCGGGCATGACGCCGGCCGCCATTTCATTGCTTTTGATCCACCTGAAACGCCGCGGAAACGGGCGCCAGGTCGCCTGATCCGGCGTTAAAAGCCATTTTTTTGCCGGGATCACAAATTAAAAACACCGGTTTTACATCTTTTTAACCTGCGTGGCGTATGCTTGCACTGTAAGTTGACTGTGCCTGGTGTATCGCAACTCATGACAGGCAGTCCCCACACTTCTATGCCTATGGCGATACACCGATTGATACCCCGGCTCCAAAGCCGGGGTTTTTTTATGCAGTCTGCCGCAGACGGCCGTCATTTGGCAGGCGTTGGGTTTTCATAGTCGAGACCCGCGTCAGGGTCGTTGAAAATCTCGAGGTCCAGTTCACCCTCGCTCTTGGCCACGATCGTCGTGACCATGGAATCACCGGTGATATTGACCATCGTGCGGGTCATGTCCAGCAGGCGATCGACGCCGAGGATCAGCGCGATGCCTTCCTCCGGCAACCCGACCTGGCTCAATACGCCGGCCAGCACGACCAGCCCGACGCTGGGCACGCCCGCCGTGCCGATGGATGCCATGATCACCATGACCACGACCATCAGGTACTGACCCAGCGACAGGTCGATACCGTAGAACTGGGCGATAAAACCGGTCGCGATACCCTGCATGATGGCGGTGCCGTCCATGTTGACGGTGGCCCCGAGCGGCACCGTGAACGAGGCGATCTTGTTGCTGACGCCGATCTTTTTCTCCAGCGTTTCCAGCGTCACCGGGATCGTGGCGTTGCTCGAAGCGGTGCTGAAGGCGAACAACATGGCCGGGCGCAGCTTGCTGAAGAACGTCAAGGGGTTCAGCCGCCCCAACAGCGTCAACAGCGTCGGGTAAACCACCAGGGCGTGCACGAACAGCACCGCGAAAACCAGGGCGACGTAACGCCCAACGGCCAGGAAATCCGCCGCGTTGCTGGTTGCCGTGAGAATCGCGATCAGGGCGAAGACACCGTACGGGGCGAAGCGCATCACCAGCGTCACCAGTTTCATGATGATGGTGTTCATGTCGCTGAACCAGTCGGCGACGCGTTTTCCGGTCGTCTTGCTGAGGGTGATCGCGATACCCAGCAGGACGGCAAAAAAGATGATCGGCAGCATTCTTGCGTCGGCCATGGCGGCGACCGGGTTGGTCGGCACCATGTCGATGATGACCTGCGTGAATGGCGTCGCCTGCGTGATGTCGGTGCTGGCGGCAGCAACCGGGTGGGCGCCGATCCCGGGACGCACCAGGACCGCCGACACCAACGCCAGGGTCACCGCGATGCCGGTGGTCGCCAGGTACAGGGCGACGGTCTTGCCGCCGACACGCCCAAGCGTTTTCGGGTCGGACAGGGCGCTGGAGCCGCAGACGAGCGAGACGAACACCAGCGGAACCACCAGCATCTTCAGCAGATTGATGAAAACCTGGCCGACGACTTTGAACAACCCGCCCGTCAGCCAGACCCGGGTCCATTCCGGGTTACCGGCATAATTCAGCACCAGGCCCACGATCGCACCCAATATCATGCCGATAAATATTTTCATGCTCAGGCTGAGCTTGTTTGCAGCTGCCATATTTTTACCTCTGTCGACGCACGCGCTCCGTGCGTTCCAAAATGGGCGTTAAACGTGGTTGGCGTTTGCGGTTATGGGATAAAATCCACTTATCAGGATTCTGCAAAAGGTACCCAGGTGAATAGAAGCCATCTCAAAAACCCTCGTATGCCGCGTTATCAGCCAGTTGGTTCGAGTGCAAGGCGGCGCGCGGGTCACAGTAGCACGGTCTACGGGGGGCGCGCGACAACGCCGCAATCGGGCCAACGGAGGACCTAATGACACTGCTTGGATCATCGCTGATGCGTCTGAAAGTTTCCGAATCAAGGCGCGAGGAGCGCAGTTTGGTGTTTCCAAATAAGCGACGAGCAACGCCGAGTGGGGCGCTTTCAGCCGCAACCCACGGGGCCGGGGCCATTGTCCCGCCTGGCGGCGTTATCCCTCGCTCGTGTAGTGCTACTACACCACGCTTGTTCTGTCTGGCCAGCCGAGAAAATGGCCTCCGGCAGCTTGATTCAAACAGTGTCATTAGGTCCCCTATAACCCTGTGGGCTGCGAATGATTTTCCGCCCGGGCGGCACCATCGCTCCTTGAAGTACCGTCAAGGTACATCGGCGTCGCGCTGGCACCACCGGCTCGAAAAATCATTCGGCAGCGCGACGCACGGGGGTTCTTGAGATGGCTTCTAACGAACAGCCCACGAGCCCGACCAATTTTATCCGCAACATCGTTATTCAGGATCTCGAATCCGGCAAACACGAGACCATCGTAACCCGCTTTCCTCCGGAACCCAACGGTCACCTGCACATCGGCCACGCCAAGTCCATCTGCCTGAATTTCGGGCTGGCGGCCGAATTCGGCGGCACCACGAACCTGCGCTTCGACGACACCAACCCGCTGAAGGAAAACGAGGATTTTGCACAGGCGATCATGAACGACGTGCGCTGGCTCGGCTTCGAGTGGTCCGAATTGCGCCACGCTTCAGATTACTTCGAAGTGCTGTACGACTACGCCGTGCACCTGGTGCGCAACGGCAAGGCCTACGTCGACAGCCAGGATGCCGAGACCATCCGGCGCAGCCGCGGGACCCTGACCGAGCCGGGCAGCGACAGCCCCTACCGTGATCGCCCGGTGGCCGAAAACCTGGACCTGTTCGAACGCATGAAAAACGGCGAGTTCAGGGACGGGGAACACGTTCTGCGCGCCCGCATCGACATGAGCGCGGCCAACATCAACCTGCGCGACCCGGTGATCTACCGCATCCGCAACGTCGCGCACCACCGTACCGGCGATAGCTGGCACATCTACCCGATGTACGACTGGGCTCATGGTATTTCCGACGCGATCGAAGGCATCACGCATTCGTTGTGCACGCTCGAGTTCGAAGACCACCGGCCGCTCTACGACTGGTTCCTGGACAACATCCCGATCACCTGCCACCCGCAGCAGATCGAGTTCGCCCGCGGCAACCTCGATTACACCGTGATGAGCAAGCGCAAGCTGCGGCAACTGGTCGAGGAGGGCCACGTCAGCGGCTGGGACGACCCGCGCATGCCGACGCTGGCCGGTTTGCGGCGGCGCGGTTATACGCCGCGCTCGATACGTGCGTTCTGGAACGAAGCGGGCGTATCCAAGTCGGAAAGCATCATACCGATGGGCGTGCTGGAAAATGCCGTGCGCAACGACATGAACGAGCACGCGCCCCGCGTCATGGCGGTGCTCGACCCCGTCAAGGTGGTGCTGATCAACTATCCGCAGGGCGAGAGCGAATGGCTGCAGGCGCCGTCGCATCCGCAAAAGCCGGAAATGGGTACGCGCGAGGTCCCGCTGTCGCGCGAGCTATGGATCGAGCGCGCGGATTTCATGGAGGACCCGCCGCGCAAGTTCTTCCGTCTGCGCCCGGGCGGTGAGGTGCGTTTGCGCAACGCCTTCATCGTCCGCTGCACCGACGTCGTCAAGGACGCGGATGGCGAAGTCAGTGAAATCCATTGCGAGTTCGACCCCGACAGCCGCAGCGGCTTGCCCGGCGCCGGGCGCAAGGTGAAAGGCACGATTCACTGGGTGTCCGCCGAATATGCCGTCGAGGCCGAGGTGCGGCTCTACGACCGCCTCTTCAGGGTGGCCAATCCGCTGGCCGACAGGGACCGGGACTATCTCGATTTTCTCAACCCGGATTCGCTGCAAACGGTCGCCAACGCCGTGGTGGAGCCGGCGGTGGCACAGGGCGAGCCCGGTGACTATTTTCAATTCGAGCGGATTGGCTACTTCGCCATCGACCCGGACAGCGACGGCGCCGATCGCCCGGTGCTTAACCGGACGGTCTCGCTCAGGGATTCCTGGGCCAGGATGAATAAGTGACTAGAGGCACAGTCGGCGCGGCCGGCTTTTTGCTACTATTTCAAGCTGACTGGTCAGTTTGTTACGGGAGAAAACGATGGGTTGGATAATTCTTGCTTTAATCGTCGGTGCGGTCTTTTTCGCGATTTCCATTTACAACCGCCTGGTGGCGGGCCGTAACCGCTTCAAGAACGCTTTCGCGCAGATCGATGTTCAGCTCACGCGGCGGCATGACCTGATACCGAACCTGGTGGAAACGGCCAAGGGCTACATGAAGCACGAACGCGAGACGCTCGAAGCCGTGACCAACGCGCGCAACATGGCCGTCGCCGGGCTCAAGAACGCCGCGCGCGACCCTTCCGACCCGGAGGCGATGAAACAGCTGGCGCAGGCGGAGCAGGGCCTGACCGGTGCCCTCGGCCGCCTTTTCGCGCTGTCCGAATCCTACCCGGACCTGAAAGCCAACCAGAACATGATGCAGCTTTCCGAGGAACTGACCACGACCGAGAACAAGGTTGCGTTCGCGCGCCAGGCTTACAACGACTCGGTCATGCAGTACAACACGATGCGCGAATCCTTCCCCAACAATTTCTTTGCCAGTTGGTTCAATTTCCAACCGGCGGAATTGCTGGAAATCGAGGATGAGACCAAGCGCCAGGCGCCGAAGGTGTCTTTTTAAGGCCGGTTAGCACCACGCGGATGTCCAGCGCCGGCGCACCACAGCAGCCAGGCAGGGCCTACCGGGCGCGGGTTTCCGGACCGGGGCCGAGCCGTTGAATTTCTTCCAATACCAGGATCAGGCGCGCCGCCAGACCCGCTGGCTCGTTTTTCTTTTCATCCTGGCCGTGGTGGCGATCATCGTGGTGATCGATTTCGCGCTGCTGCTGGGCTTCGGCATATCCGGCCGCGGCGAGCACCAAGCCATGCTCAATGCCGAGACGCTCAGGGCGAACCTGCCGGTGCTGCTGGCGGGCGCGTTGATCACGGCCGCCGTCATCACGCTCGCCAGTCTCTTCAAGACGCTGGCGCTGCGCTCCGGCGGCGGCGCGGTCGCCCGCGAACTCGGCGGCACGCTGATCCGGCCGGATACCCACGATCCCCTGCAGCGCCGCCTGTACAACGTGGTGGAAGAGATCGCGCTGGCCTCCGGCATTCCGGTGCCGGAAATCTACGTGCTGGAACAGGAATCGGCCATCAATGCCTTCGCCGCCGGCTTCACGCCATCGGATGCGGCCGTGGCGGTCACGCGCGGCGCCCTGGAGAAACTAGACCGCAACGAACTGCAGGGTGTCATCGCACACGAATTCAGCCATATATTCAATGGCGACATGCGGCTCAACATCCGTCTCATGGGCGCACTGTTCGGGATCCTCGTGCTATCGCTGCTCGGCCGGCGCGTGCTGCACGGCTCGTACTACATGGGCCGCTCCCGCAACAGCAACGGCGCGGCCATCATGATGGCCGCGTTGGCGGTGATGGTGGTCGGATACGTCGGGCTGTTCTTCGGGCGCTGGATCAAGGCGGCCGTTTCCCGGCAGCGCGAATACCTGGCGGATGCCTCCGCCGTGCAGTTTACCCGTGATCCGGGCGGGATCGGCGGCGCGCTGAAGAAAATTGCGGTCTACAGCGAGGCCTCGTACCTGAACGCGGAGACCGAGGAGGTCAGCCACATGCTGTTCGGCGACGGTCAGCCGATGGGCCTGTTTTCGACCCACCCGCCGCTGAACGAGCGGATACGGAGGATCGATCCTTCCTTCCAGCCCGACGATCTGGTCCAGCTTGCCGAAAAAGTGCAACGCGAACGGGAAGGCCGGGCCGACGGCGCTTCCGCGCCGCCTCAGGCGCGGCAACACGGCGGCGCGCCGGTTCGCGCCGGCAATGTCGTCGACGCGATCGGCAAGCCCGACTTTTCCCACCTGCTGCTGGCCGCAACGCTGGCGGCGTCCATACCCGAGACGATCAACCGCGCCGCGCACGCGCGTGAATGGGCCACGGAAGTCTTGTTTTACTGCCTGCTCGGCAGGGACCCGGAGTTGCGCGAGCGGCAGTTGTTGATCATCGCCAGGCGCATGGGGTCCGACAGCGAAGAGCGCGTGCGCGGGCTGCTGCGGGCCGAACCGGCCCTGGCGAGTGAGCAGCGCTTGCCGCTGCTGGAAATCGCATGGCCGGAACTCAAGCGCAGACCGCCGGATTACGTGCGCAACGTTTTGGCAACCGTCAAGTCGCTGAACGAGGCGGACGGGCGGATCGACGTGTTCGAATACCTGCTGGCCAAACTCATCGAATTGCACCTGTGGGAATCTGCAAACCCGCAGCGGGTCAAGATGTCGGGCAAGCGGACGCTGGAGGATTTGCGGCCCCAGGCCGAGACGGTCCTGGCGGTGCTCGCTGCCCGCGGGCAGCGCGACCCGGGCGCTGTCGAACGGGCGTTCCGGGCCGGCCTGGCGGAAATGGCGGAGGACACCTCCGCGACCCTGCCGCGGATCGATGACTGGTGCGCGGCTCTGGACCAGGGGTTGGCATCGCTGGACTCGCTGAAACCCGCTGCCAAGCAGAAGCTGGTCAACGCGCTGATCGCGACCGTCATGGCGGATGACCGCATCGCGGTGCAGGAAATGGAACTGCTGCGCCTGGTGTGCGCCGTGATTCACGTGCCCTTGCCGATGATGACCCCGAACGGAGACGGCGAAGCCTGAGCGTGTACAATCCGTTCGGTGCGGCGGTTCGGTTTCGCCGCGGCAGGAGAACATCATGATCAGGCGCGTTCACCATATCAATTTCATCGTCAGGGACCTCGGCGAGGCGGTCGGGCGCTACCGCAAGCTGTTCGGGGATCCCTTCGCCGAGTCGGAGGAACTGCCGCAACGGGGCGTCAGGCTGGCGCGCTTCAGGCTCGCGGACACCTGGTTGATCCTGGTTCAGCCATTGAGCGAGGACAGCGTGCCGGGGCGGTATCTGCAACAGCACGGTGAAGGCTTTTTCCTGCTTTCATGCCAGGTGGACGACGTCAGGCGGGCTGCCGCAGAGGCCGAGGCCGCAGGTATCGGGGTCACTGACATGACTCCGCGCCAGGGTCTCGACGACTGGCGGGTAATCGACCTGGACCCCGAGGACCTGCTTGGCGTCAATATCCAGCTGGTTTCATCTGCCGCGGCAACGGAAGCTTGATGCAGGGAGCGGCGACGCCGCCTGCGCCCGGTGCTCAGAAATCGGGTTCCAGCTCCAGGTCGATGCGATATTCGAACCGTTCGGGGTGGTACAGCACACGCAGGTAATCGACGGCGAAGTCCTGCGAGTGGCGATGCTCGAAAGCCAGCCGGGTCAGACTGAGCAAGGGGCTGCCGCGTTCGACGCGCAAGGCCCGGGCGGCCTCGATATTGGCTGCGCAGGCGGTCAGTGATTGCTTGATGAAAGCGACCTTCAAACCTTTACTGCGAAAATAGGACATGCGCGGCGTGTGCTCGAAAACGCCCGGGTCTTCGGGCAGTTCCACCTTTCGGGTCCACGACGTGTAATAACCGAAGCGGGTGTCGTCGTGCACCCTGACGCGCCGCAGGTGCAGCACCTCTTCGCCGTCGGCGAGGCCCAGCAAACGGCCAATGGTGGCGTTTGGCTGCTCCATCGCGCACTGCAGCGTGAGGGCAACCGAGGCATGGCCGATCGACTCGATTTCCTGCAGCAGACCGACCATCGGCGCGTGCATCGGCGCGGAAGCCGGCTCGTGGGTGACGTGTGTCCCGCGGCCGCGGCGCCGCTCGACCAGGCCCTCGCGCGCCAGTTCGTCCAGCGCCCGCTTGCTCGTGATCCGGGAGACGCCGAACTTCTCGGCGAGCTGGCCTTCGGTCGGCAGCTTCGAGCCGTTGATGAAGGCGCCGCCGAGGATGCCGTTCTTCAGCAGCGAATAGAGCTGGAAATACAACGGTGTCGGCAGGTCCTTCGACAGGGCCTGGCGCTGCTTCTGGCTGAATACGGTGTGTAGCTCGATCATTTCAGGCCGCCCGGCGTTTTTTGTATCCAATTCAAATTACGCGTTGCAATAAAATGTTCTATTAATATAACATTATTTCTTATAATCAGGATAAGGTCTGGCGGCCTGTTTCGTTGTCAGGACACGCGTATGAACGAGCGCCCCACATCATGAGTAAACCGCTTGCAGGCATCAGGATCCTCGACCTGACGCACATGCTGTCGGGCCCGTACGGCGCGATGATCCTCGCCGACCTGGGCGCCGAGACCATCAAGGTCGAGCCCCTTCACGGCGAGGGCACGCGCAAACTGATGGCCGCTGATCCGGAGAATTCACTCGACGGCATGGGGGCCTACTTCATCACGCTGAACCGCAACAAGCGCAGCGTCGCCATCGACCTGAAAAACCCCGGCGGGCTGGCGGTCTTTTATGACCTGGTGCGCGAAGCCGATGTGGTCATCAGCAATTTCGGCGCCGGCGTGCCCGAACGGCTGCAGATAGATTATGCGGCGCTGAGCCGGGTCAACCCGGCTATCATTACCTGTACCGTGACCGGTTACGGTTCCGACGGCCCCAACCCGAAGCGGCCGGCGTTCGACCAGGTGGCGCAGGCCACCGGCGGCGGCATGTCGATTACCGGCACCGACCCGGAGCACCCGGTGCGGGCGGGCATTCCGATCGGCGACCTCGGTGGCGGCATGTTCGCGGTCATGGGCATACAGGCGGCGTTGCTGGAACGCCATCGCAGCGGCAAGGGCCAGCACGTCGACATCTCCATGCTCGATTGCCAGGTATCGATGCTGAACTACATGGCGACGATGTATTTCCTGTCGGGCAAGAACCCGGTGCCGATCGGCAACACGCATTTCCACCACGTGCCCTACAATGCCTTCAGAACCGCCGACGGCTGGGTCGTCATCGCGGTAATCACGGATAACTTCTGGCAGAACCTGAAGCAACTCGTCCAGATCGAAGACTTCGAAAACCCGCGTTATGACACCCAGCCGGGGCGCTGGGCCGACCGCGAAATGATCAATGCGCGGCTGGAGGAAATTTTCCGCGGGCACGAAACCGCCTACTGGCTGGAGCAGTTGCAGCAAAAAAATATCCCGTGCGCGCCGGTCAACCGCTTCAGCGAAGCGCTTGCGGATGAGCAGGTGCTGTACCGCAACATGGTCGTCGAGTTGAAACACCCGGACGGCGCCTCGACGCGCGGCCCGGGCAACCCGGTCAAGCTGTCGCGGAACGCCGAGGAGACGTTCAGCGCCGCGCCCAGGCTCGGCCAGCACACGGACGAGGTGCTCGGCGAACTGTTGAAATACGCGCCGGAGCGAATCGCGGCGCTGCGGCAGGAAGGGGTCATCCGCTGATGACCGGGCGCGCCGTGGTCAACGACGTCGGTCCCCGCGACGGCCTGCAGAACCAGCCCGTCAGGCTGACAGCGGAGCAACGGCTGGAGTTGATCAGGGCGCTGCTGGCCGCGGGTGTGCGGCACATCGAAGTCGGCAGTTTCGTTTCACCCAAAGCGGTACCGGCCATGGTGGGAACGGATCGGGTCCTGGCCGGGCTGGAAGACGCGCCAGGCGTTTTTTCCGTGCTGGTGCCGAACCTGAAAGGTTATGAGCTGGCGCGCGACGCGGGCGCGAAAATTGTCGAAATGGTCCTCTATGCGACCGATGGGATGGCAAAGGCCAACGCGAATATGACACGCGAGGAGGCCTGCCGGGTCGCGGAGGACATCTTGCAGCGGGCCGCGGATGACGGCATCGGCGTCGTCGCGACCCTCTCGGTGGCCTGGGCCTGCCCGTTCGATGGTCCGGTCGAAGCGGCGACGGTCACCGCCCTGGCCAGCAGGTTCCTGCAGGCGGGTGCGCACCAGGTGGTGCTGGCGGACACGATAGGGGCGGCTGACCCACAGCAGGTGCGGGCGCTGACGGCGATGCTGGTCGCTGAGCACGGGGCGGAACGGCTGGCTTGCCATTTCCACGACACGCGCGCGCTCGGTCTTGCCAACGTGTTCGCGGCGCTGGAGTCGGGGATCCGTTCGTTCGACGCGTCCGTGGGCGGCCTGGGCGGGTGCCCGTTTGCGCCCGGCGCGTCCGGCAATGTCGCCACCGAGGACGTGGTGATGATGCTCGAGCAGATGGGTTACGAGACGGGGATTGATTTGCCACGGCTGCTGCAGGCGTCCAAACTGGCGGCAAGCCTGACCGGCAACGCACCCGGCGGCCGCGCCCGGGCGTGGCTGGAGCGGCATTGCCGTGATCAGGAAAAGCAAGCGGGGGCGCAACGATGAAGATGGATAGGATGTTAGCGGTGCTGGCCTGGAGAGTGCTATGAGTTATCGCCTCGGTGTCGATGTCGGGGGCACATTTACCGACCTTCTGCTGATCAACGAGCAGGACGGCACGACGTATACGGCCAAGGTGCCCTCCACGCCCGGTGATTCTTCGGTCGGCGTGCTCAACGGCGTGGAGCGGATCTGCAAGGAGTCGGATATCGATCCCGCGTTGATACGGCGCGTGATGCACGGCACCACGGTCGCCACCAATTCGGTCCTGACCGGCAAGGGCGCCGTGGTCGGCCTGGTGACGACCCGCGGTTTCAAGCAGGTGCTGCAGGTGGCGCGCTCGTTTTGCCCCGGTGGCCTGGGCGGCTGGGTCAGCTACGTGAAAAAGCCCTTGCTGGCGCCGCTCGAACTCACCATCGAAGCCGACGAGCGTATCGCGGCTGACGGCAGCGTGGTCAAGGCGCTGGACGAGGACGGCCTGCGCGCCGAACTCCGGCGCCTGCACGCAACCGGCCGGGTGGAGGCCCTGACCATCTGCTTTATCAATGCGTATCTGAACGGCGACCACGAGCAACGGGCGCGAAAACTCGCCGCGCAGGTATTCGGCGACGTACCGATTTCCATTTCCTCGGAGGTGGTGCCCGAGATGCAGGAGTACGAGCGCACCGAAACGACGGTGGTCAACTCCTACGTCGCGCCCGAGGTGGCGACCTACATTCGCCGTCTGCAGGCCTCCCTGGAAGCGTTGATGGGGAACGTGCAACTGTCGATCCTGCGCTCCGACGGCGGTCTCGCCTCGTCGCGGGCGGCGGCCGACTCGCCGGTCAACATGCTGATGTCGGGACCGGCGGGCGGCGTCGCGGGCGCCACCTGGTTCACGCGCCGCGCCGGCTACGAAAACGTGCTGACCTTCGACATGGGCGGCACTTCGACCGACGTGGCGCTGATCCAGAATTCCAAGCCCCGCGTCCGCCGCGAAACCCGGATCGGCGACGTCACCGTGCGCGCGCCTTCGGTCGACGTGCGCACGGTCGGCGCGGGCGGCGGCTCGATCGCCTTCGTGCCCGAACTGACCCGCGCCCTGCGGGTGGGGCCGCAATCGGCCGGCGCCGAGCCCGGGCCGGCGGCCTACCGCAAGGGCGGCACCGAGCCCACCGTGTGCGACGCCAACGTGGTGCTGGGTTACCTGCCGTCCGACGTCCAGCTCGGCGGCGCCATGGCGATCGACAAGTCGGCCGCCGAAGCGGCGGTGCAGAAGATTGCCGACGCCATCGGCATCGACCTGATGGAAGCGGCGGAAGGCATTATCAAGATCGTCAACGAGGCGATGTTCGGCGCGCTGCGCCTGGTATCGGTCGAGCAGGGTTTCGACCCGCGCGATTTCGCGCTGGTGGCTTTTGGCGGCGCCGGGCCGCTGCACGGCAATGCCATGGGTGAACTGACCCAGGCCTGGCCTGTCATCATCCCGCCGGGTCCCGGGGTCCTGTGCGCCTACGGCGATGCCACCACGCGCATTCGGGACGAGGCCTCGCGTACGTACGTCAGGCGCGCCGACGAGCTCGAGGCGGAAGAATTGCTGCGCGATTTGGAAGAACTCCGCGGCCTCGCATCGCAGTCGCTGGATGCGGACGGCATACCCGCGGAGCAGCAGGAAGTGACCTACCAGGCGGACATCCGCTATTTCGGCCAGGCCTTCGAGATCAGCATGGAATTTACCGCCGACGACCTGCTGGAAAAAGGGCTGGCGCTGTTGACCGAACGCTTTGATTCAGAGCACGAGCAGCTGTTCACATTTGCGCTCGGCAAGGACCACGAGTTGGTGATGATCCGCGCCGTGGTGCGCGCCAGCGCCGCCAGGATCGTCGGTGAAGAAGTCGGCCGGGCCGACGCGGAACTGGACGACTGCAAGGTGCACGAGACGCGCTTCTACTACCAGGGTGAGTGGCACGACGCGATGATATACGACCGCGCCCCGTTGCACCCGGGCCTGATCGTCCCGGGACCGGCCATCGTCAGTGAAATGGATTCGACGACCGTTATCCTGCCGGGTCATGCGGCCACCGTGGACAGCATCGGCAACCTCCTGATCAACCCGCTCGATGGCGCGGAGGAAGCACAATGACCGCCAGAATCATTGCCAACAACAGCACGCCGTTCAGGGTCGTGGATGTCGATACCGTCACGGTGGACCTCATTGAAAACGCCCTGCGCAACGCGCGTGTCGAGATGGACGCCGTGTTGTTCCGGACCGCGATGAGCCCGGGTATCCGCGAACAGGGCGATTGTTTCCCGATGATCGCCAACCGGGACGGCAAAATGGTCGTCGGCCAGTTCGGTTCTTTCATCCATGGCTTCATGCAGGCCTACGACGGCGAACTGGAAGAGGGCGACGTGATCCTGACCAACGACCCTTACATGTGCAATGCGGCCGTCTCGCACCTGCCGGACTGGATCGTGCTGGTGCCCATATTCAAGGACGGCCGGCACCTGGCGTGGTCGGCCATGTTCGGGCATATGTCCGACAACGGCGGCATGGTGCCGGGCTCGATCCCGATCAAGGCCGAAACCATCTACCAGGAAGGTATCCGGATTCCGCCCACCAAGTTGTACAAGCAGGGCGAACTGCAGACCGATTTGCTGGAGTTGATCCTGCACAACGTGCGCACCTCGAACTGGAACCGGTTCGATCTCAATGCGCTGGTCGCCGCCTGCAACACCGCCGCCCGGCGCTGCGTCGAGATGGCGCAGCGTTTCGGTGACGACGTGTTCTACTCGACCATGGAGATCATGCTCGAGCGCAACTACATGGCCATGAAAGCCATCATCGAGATGATCGTGCCGGAGGAACCGCGGGTTTTCGAGGACTACGTTTGCGACGACGGTGTCGGCATGGGCCCGTACAAGATCCGCTGCAAGCTGTGGCGCGAAGGGTCCAAAGCCATCTTCGATTTCGAAGGCACCGATCCGCAGGCCGCCAGTTCCATCAATTTTTATCTCAACGAAGACATGTTCAAGATGTTCTTCGGCTCGTTCACGATCAACCTGATCGACCCGCAGATCCTGTTCAACGACGGTTTCTACGAACTGGTGGACGTGCGCATACCGGCAGGTACGCTGCTGAAACCGAAGTTTCCGGCGGCGCTGTCGGGCCGCACCCACGCGCTCGGCAGGATCTTCGACGTGATGGGCGGCCTGCTGGGACAGAGCGCGCCGGACGCGATGAACGCAGCCGGCTTTTCCGATTCACCGCATTTGTTCTTCTCCGGTTATGACGAGAACGGCGAGTGGTTCCAGTTGTTCCAGATCGGTTTCGGCGGTATTCCCGGCAGGCCGGTCGGCGACGGGCCCGACGGGCACTCCCTGTGGCCGGGGTTCACCAATGTGCCGAACGAATTCATCGAGGCCTATTTTCCGCTGCGCGTGGAGAGCTACGCGACGATACCCGATTCGGGCGGGGCCGGCTTGCACCGGGGCGGTAACGGGCTCAGCGTGGCCTACCGCTTCCTCGTGGACGGGACCATATCGGTGCACGACGAGCGCTGGCTGACCTACCCCTGGGGCGTCCGCGGCGGCGAGCCGGGCATGCGCTCGAGCAAGCGGCTGGTGCGCGCCGACGGGAGCGAACAATGGCTGCCGTCGAAGTGCGAGGGCATCCGGGTTGGCAAGGGCGACTTGCTGTACTTCAACACCTGGGGCGGCGGCGGCTGGGGCGATCCGTACGAACGCGACCCCGAGGCGGTGCGGGCGGATGTCGAGCGCGGCCTGGTCACGGCCGCCGGCGCGCGCCGTTACGGCGTGGTCATCGCGGACGATGGCAGCGTTGACGAGGCCGCCACCGCAGCGCTGCGGGAGCGACTGCGCGAACGGCGCGGTGAGCCCGAACTGTTCGATTTCGGCGGCAGCATCGAGGAGATCAAGTCGCGCTGCAAGGCGGAGACCCACCTCGACCCGCCGCGGGCGCCCAGGTTCGAGTACAGGAATGCGTGATGGCCGACCTCGAGCGGCATTCACTGGGTCTGGGCGAGCGCCCGGCGCTGGCGCTGGTCGATGTCATCAACGGGTTTACCGACCCGGCTTGCCCGTTGGGGTCGGAGGCGGATTCGGTCGTCGCCGCCTGCGCAGAATTGCTCGCGGCGTTCCGCGCGCTGCAATTGCCGGTATTTTTCACCACGGTGGTTTACCGCGACGCCTCGCAAGCGCGCGTGTTCAGGCAACGTCTGCCGGCGCTGAACCTGCTCAAGGCGGATTCCGAGTGGGTCCGCGTCGACACCCGGCTGACGCCGGTGGAAGGCGAGGCCGTGATCGAGAAGCAATGGGCAAGCGGGTTTTTCAAAACGGATCTGGCTGAGCGCCTGCGGGCGGCGGGGGCGGATTCGGTGGTGATCGGAGGCCTGACGACCAGCGGTTGCGTCCGCGCAACGGCGGTCGATGGTCTGCAACACGATTACCGGGTCGTGGTCGTGAGAGAAGCGACCGGTGATCGGAATTCGGCGGCACATGAAAGCAACCTGTTCGACTTGCAGGCCAAGTACGCGGATGTGCTGGAGTTACGGGAGGTGTTGACCCTGTTGGGTCGTTGAATACGGAGGTTTCGAGCCCAGCCGGTCATCCCGACTGGCGGGACTATAGAAAACCGGGAGGTTGAAGTGAGAAAACGAGGCATAGCATTACAGTTCATGGTTTTGATCGTGGGCCTGGCGGTTACCGCCGACCTTTATGCACAGGCGGCGCTCGAGGAGGTCGTCGTCACGGCGCGGAAGCGCGCCGAGAACCTGGAGGAAGTGCCGATCGCGGTGACCGCGTTCACGGCCAAGGACATTGAAAGCGCCGGTATCCAGAGACCGGGTGATTTCATTGGCCTGATGCCCAACGTCACGATCGTCGACGCGTCAAATGTCGGTGACACGCAGGTCAGTATCCGCGGCATCGTCTCGACCCGGGACGCCGAGGGTACCTTCGCCTACCTGGTCGATGGCGTGCTGGTGACGAATCCAAACGCCTTCAACGGCGAACTGGTCGACATCGAGCACATCGAGGTGCTGAAAGGGCCCCAGGGCGCACTTTACGGGCGCAACGCGGTGGCCGGCGCGATCCTGGTCAATACCAAGAAACCGGGCGACAGCGTCGAGGCCATGGCCAAGCTCAGCTATGGCAATAACAACACCTGGAACGGTTCGGCGGTTCTGAGCGGGCCGCTCAGCGATACCGTCGGCGCACGTCTGACCGTG
This sequence comes from uncultured Gammaproteobacteria bacterium, assembly GCA_963774415.1. Classification (GTDB taxonomy): domain Bacteria; phylum Pseudomonadota; class Gammaproteobacteria; order Xanthomonadales; family SZUA-36; genus SZUA-36. Next base: position 479,514 of record CAVZEU010000003.1, read on the forward strand.
CACAAGCACAAGACCGACGGCTTTTACAGAAATACGTTTACCGGACGTGACGACGTGGTCGACTACCTCGACGACAGGGGTGTCCGCGGCCGCGTCATCTGGACGCCGAACGACAAGCTCAGCCTGGACTTCCGTGCCGGCTACACCAAGGTCAACGGCGGTGCAATCAACTTCAACGCGGTCTTCGCCATCCCCGCGTTCGTGCCGTTCCTCGGCAGCGAGGCTTTCTTCGCCGACGTCAATAAGCACAAGTTCAACTTCACGTTCAACGTGCCCGGCGACAACGGCCAGAAAACCAAGGACGCGGCGCTGAAGGCGGATTGGGACGCCGGCAACGTGAAAGTTACGGCGATCGCGGCCTACAACAAGCTCGACGAATACCTCCTGTCCGACGGCACCAGCGCCACCTTTTACGGCTACGAGTTGACGCCGGCTTGCCAGCAGGACCGCCTGACGCTCAACAGTTTCACCCGGCCGGACCTGTTCGGCCCGCCGCTGGCGCCGTTCCTCGTCCTGCCGCCGGGCTCCGCGGGCGGTGCGGACTTCGCCGGTGTCTACGGTCCTTACACGGCGACCGCGTGTGACGGCTTCCAGTACCAGGAACGCAACCAGGAAGACACGAGTTTCGAGTTGCGTCTGACCTCGCCGCAGGACCAGCGGGTGCGCTGGATCGCCGGCGTCTATGGGCTCGACATCAACCGCGAGGTCGTCGTCGCCTACGGCGCCGATACCCACAGCGGCTTCCTGCGCCAACCGTACGTGCCGCCGACCGGGCCGAACCCGACCGACCTGCTGTTCCACGACAAGTTCGACACCAAGGTCTACGCACTGTTCGGCCAGGTCGAGTTCGACGTGACCGACAGCATGGAACTGGCGTTCGCGCTGCGTTACGACAACGAGCAACGCAAGGTCAACAACCGGGTGCCGAACGTGATGTCCTCCGGCCTCAACGTCAATCTCGCCGGTCAGCCGATCAACCCGGCCTTCGTCCAGTTCCCCAATGGCATCCCGAACCGCTCGAAGACCTTCAGCGAAATGCAGCCGAAGATCACCTGGAAATGGAAGGCGACGGACGCGGTCAACGTCTACGCCAGCTGGGGTCGCGGTTTCCGCTCGGGCGGCTTCAATTCCATCGGCACCGAAGCGACCATCAACTACTGGTACAACGCCGGCTATGGCGGCCCGGGCGAGCTGGTCGATTCCAAGCTGCAGATCAAGGACCAGTATCCGAAGGAAGTCACCGACAGCTTCGAACTCGGCAGCAAGATGAACCTGATGGACAACCGCCTGCAGGTCAACGCGGCGGTGTTCTCGACCCAGATCGACGACAACCAGTTCTTCGAGTTCTTCGCCGGCCCGTTCGGCCTGATGCGCGTTGTGACGACCATCGACAAGGTGGAGATGAAAGGCTTCGAGATGGATGTGAATTTCGCCGCGACCGAGTATCTGCGCCTCTACGGCGGCCTGGGCCTGCTCGACAGCAAGATCAAGAAAGACCTGAGCCGGCCGTTGTCGGTGGGCAACGATGCGCCGCAGGCGCCGAATCAGACCTACAACCTCGGTGCGCAGCTCGATCTGCCACTCGGCGGCAAGCTGAATTTCACCGCCAGGGTGGATTACCAGCATGTCGGCAAGATGTGGTTCCACACCCTGCAGGGCGAAGCGGTGCCGACCATCTGGCAGGTATTTTTCGGTCCCGGCCTGACCTCCGACATGAGCAAGGCGCGGCGTGACGCCTACGGCACCATCGACGCCCGGCTCGGCGTCAGCAGCGAGCACTGGGACGTGATGCTGTGGGGCCGCAACCTGGCCGACAAGCACTATTTGCAGGAAGTGATCCCGGCGCCGGAGTTCGGCGGCTCGTTCATCCACCCGTCGCCGCTCAGGTCCTACGGCCTGGAGGTCACCTTCCGTTACTGAGTGAAAACAGCGCTATGCCCATGAAAAGCGGCCCTTCGGGGCCGTTTTTCATGCACGCCGGCCGGTCGGGCTGGCGGTTGCCTGGGGCGGGACCGTGCATCCGTCGGGAACGGATGCCGAGTGGCCATGGATGGCTTGAACGTGTCCCGAACCCGGGCGACCCCCATCCCGTCTAACCCGTGTGGGCACCTGGGCGGAGTTTGCGAGCATGTCCGCCGCGCATTTCTCCGCGATCATGATGACGGGGGCGTTGGTGTTGCCGGATACCAGGGTCGGCATGATGGAGGCATCGGCCACCCGCAGGCCCTCGATGCCGTGGACCCGGAATTCGGAATCCACGACCGAAAGCGGATCGCTGCCCATCTTGCAGCTGCCGACCGGGTGGTAAACGGTTTCGGCCTTGCGGCGGACAAAGTCTTTCAGACCGTCCACGGAGGTGACGGATTCTTCGGGATAGATAAACCCTTCCAGGAAGGGCCTGAACGCAGCCTGCCTGAAGATTTCCTGACCGAGGCGCGCGCATTCCAGCATCATCTCGAGGTCGCGGTTTGTTTGCAGGTAGTTTGGCTGGATCAGCGGGGCGGCCGCTGGATCGGCCGACTGCAGACGAATTTCGCCGCGGCTTTCGGGCCGCAGAAAACAGGCGTGGATCGTCATTCCCCGGCCGGGCAGTTGCCGGCGGCCGTGATCATCGAGCAGGGCTGGCAGAAAGTGAAACTGCACGTCCGGGCGCGCGTCCCGCGCCAGCGCGCTGCAGACGAAGCCGCCGGCCTCGGCCAGGTTGGAGGTCGCCGGCCCGCGTTTTCCAAGGAGGTAACGAAGACCCGCCAGAAAATGGTTGATCTTGTCGTAACTGTGAGGGCTCGAGGTCGATACCAGCGTGCAGATGTCGAGGTGGTCCTGCAGGTTACCGCCGACGCCGGGCAGTTCGTGCTCAACGCTGATGCCGACCTCGCGCAGATGATCGGCCGGGCCGATTCCCGACAACAGCAGCAATTGCGGAGAGTTGATCGCGCCGCCGCTGACGATAACCTCGCCGCCGCTGACATCATGCCGCTCCCCCTTGTGCATGAACTCGACACCGGTCACCCGCCTGTTTTGCAGTAACAGCTTCGTCGTCAGTGCCCGGGTCAGGACCGTCAGGTTCGGGCGTCCGAGCGCAGGCTTGAGATAGGCGGTAGCCGCGCTGCAGCGCCGGCCACCTCGTTGCGTCACCTGGTAAATGCCGAGGCCCGCTTGCCCGGGGCCGTTGAAATCATCGTTCAACGCATATCCCAGTTGCGAGCCGGCTTCGACGAACACCCGGCTCAAAGGGTTGACGTATCGGAGGTCCTGCACGGCCAGCGGGCCGCCGCTGCCGTGCAGTTCCGATGGGCCGCGCTGCTGGTCTTCCGATTTCAGAAAAAACGGCAGCACGGCGTCAAAGTTCCAGCCGGGGTTTCCCAGCGCGGCCCACGAGTCATAATCCTGTGGCTGGCCCCGGCAGTAAATCATGGCGTTGATGGAACTGGAACCGCCCAGGAGTTTGCCGCGGGGCCAGTACAGCCTGCGCCGGTTCAGCCCGGCCTGCGGTACGGTCCGGTACGACCAGTTGATATCGCGGTTATGACGTAACTGCCAGAGTCCGGCCGGCATGTGGATAAACGGGTTGTTGTCGGTCCCGCCCGCTTCGAGCAGCAACACCCGGTTCGCGGGGTGCTCGCTCAAACGGTGGGCCAGCACACAACCGGACGAACCGGCACCGATGATGATGAAATCGTAGTCCATGCAGTTTCCTGTCCGCTCCTGCCTGGGGACATGCACAGGGGGCATCATAGCCAAACCCGGGCGCGGCAGAAACATCCCGGGCCGCCGCGGGCCGTACCTGACCCCCCATCTCCGCTGCTGCTGTGGTTGGGGTATAGTTTGCCCACATTCGACGAGGACGGTGGGCAGCCATGGCGGCCAGGATGTCGCAATCGTGAAAGTTCATCCCAGCCTGATCAAGCTGCAGCCGGGCGAGTGGCGGCGTTTCGGCCTGGCGTTCGCCTATTTTTATCTTTTGCTGGCCGGCTATTTCATGTTGCGCCCCATCCGTGGCGCCGTGGCCGCGAACCACAGCATGTCGCTGCAATGGCTGTACACCGCGACCTTCGTCGCCATGTTGCTGCTGGTGCCCCTGTTCGGCTGGCTGGTGGCCAGGTTCAGGCGCGGCACGTTCGTTCCCGGCATCTACCTGTTCTTCATCGGCAACCTGGCATTGTTCGCCTGGGCTTTCCGCCACGAGGCGCCCGGTGACTGGGTGCAATACACCTTCTATGTCTGGCTCAGCGTTTTCAACCTGTTCGTGGTTTCCGTCTTCTGGAGCTTCATGGCCGACATATTCCGGCCGGAGCAGGCGCAGCGGCTGTTTGGCAGCATTATGGCGGGCGGCAGCCTCGGCGCCATCAGCGGCCCCTTGCTGACGGCCCGTTGGGTGGAGAGCATCGGCAGCGGCGGTGTGATGCTGCTGGCCATGGCTTTTCTGCTCGGCGCCACGGCCGCGGCGATTGCGCTGGGCCGCTTTGAGCGCCGGCAGCAGCACGGCCGGGCCGCCGAGATCATCGGCGGCAGCATTTGGGAGGGAGCCGTGCACGTGTTTCGGTCGAAATACCTGTTGCTGATCTGCCTGCTGATGCTGTGCCACAACCTGACCGCCACCTTTCTCTATAACGGCCTGGCGGTGCTGGTCGATCAAAGCATTATCGGCTTTGACGAGCGCACCCGATTTTTCAGCTACGTGGATATCGTCGTGCAGGTGCTGGCTTTCCTGTTCCAGTTTTTCATAACCTCGAGGCTGGTCATTTATCTGGGAATGCCGCGCACGGCCGTGTTGCCGCCCGTGCTGCTGGCGGCGGGGTTTGCCTTGCTGGGCACCACGATGGGGCTGGTCCTGTTCGCGGGCGTGCAGGTCGCGCAAAGGGCGCTGAACTACGGACTGCTGGGCCCGGTCAAGGAAATGCTGTTCACCGTTGTCGGCCGGGAAACGAAGTACAAAAGCAAGAATTTCATCGATACGGTGGTTTACCGCGGCAGCGACGTGACCGCGAGCTGGCTGTTCAGAGGCCTGATGACGGCCGGGCTGGGACTGGGACAGATCAGCTGGCTCTACCTGCCGCTGCTGGCCTTGTGGGCAGCGGGCGCCTGGCGCCTCGGCAATGCCTACGCGCGGCTAAAGACGGCGCTTGCGGAGAACGGCGCCGCAGCGGGCCGACACGGAGCGCACCGGACTGGCGTTTGATCGCGTGGGCCCGTACCGGGGCGCGGGCCGCTTATCCCGGATAAAACCGTTGCCCCGTAGACGTTTCGAAAGCGTGCACTTCGCACTGGTAGAGACGTCCTAGGTTTTCGCGGTTCAGCAATTCGTGGCTGGCGCCAGCGCGCCATTCGCCCCCGCCGAACAGCATCAGAACGTGGCTGCAGAAGCGCGCCGCCAGGTTGACATCGTGCAGCGCCGCGATGGCGCAGCGCCCGTTGCCGCTGACCTGGTTTTCGACCTGCTGCATGATGCGTAACTGATGCCGCATGTCCAGGTGGTTGGTCGGCTCGTCCAGCAACAGGACCTCGGGTTCCTGTACCAGCATGGCGGCAAAAGCGAGACGGCGTGCTTCGCCGCCCGACAGGCCCGTGACCGAGCGTGCTTCAAAACCGCCCAGGTCAACCGCCTCGAGGGCCTCCCGTGCCTTCCGCTTGTCCTGTGCGCCTTCCCGCTCCCAGTAACCGAGGTGCGGGTGACGGCCGGTCAGGGCCGTTTCGATGACGCTGGCGTCGAATACGTAAACCGTGTGTTGCTGCAGCATGCCGAGCAGCCGCGCGATCGTGCGCCGCGGCAATTTGTCCAGTTCCTGGCCGGCGAGCAGGACGCGGCCGGCCCGCGGCATGGAGAGGCCGGCGAGGCATCTGAGCAGGGTGGTCTTGCCGATGCCATTCGGTCCCAAAAGACCCCAACACTGGCCCGGCGATATCTCCAGGTCAAGACCGTCGCAAACCCTGATGCCGGCGATGCCCACGTACAGGTCCTGGCAGGCGAGGGAACTCACCCGCCCTGCAGCCTTGCGCGGTTGAGCAGCAGCAGGAACAAGGGCACGCCGAGCATGGCCGTGATGACACCGACCGGCAGTTGTTGCGGACTCAGCAGCGTGCGCGCGAGCGTGTCGGACAACACCAGGAACAGACCGCCGAACAGGGTCGCGGCTGGGATCAGGATACGGTGGTCGGAGCCAACGACGAGCCGCATCAGGTGCGGCACGATCAAACCGACAAAACCCACGCTGCCGGCGATCGAGACCGCGGCCGCCGTCAGGATGGACGCCAGCAGGTAGACGAGCCACAGCAACCGCTGCGTCGGCTCCCCCAGCAAGCGCGCGGTGGTTTCACCCATGGCCAGCACGTTGAGGCTGCGGGCCAGGCCGACGATGACGATGAAAACACACACCAGTACGAGCAGGGCCCAGGCCGGCACGCTGGCGTAGCTGAGGTCACCCATCAGCCAGAACAGCATGCCGCGCAGGCTGTTGTCAGGGCTCAGGGACAGCACCAGGCTGATCAGGGCCGCCCAGCCGGAGGCCGTGACGACACCCGTGAGCAACAGGCGCGTGCCGCTCCAGGGGCCTGTCCCGCGGGCAAGCCCAAAGACGATCAGTATCGAAAACAGGGCGCCGAGCAGGGCCAGCCACGGCAGGAAGCCCGCGGCCAACCCGAACCCCATTCCCAACAGCGTGAAGAAGGCGGCCCCGCCCGAGACGCCGAGCACATAGGGGTCGGCCAGTGGGTTGCGCAGCAGCACCTGCATCAGGCAGCCGGACATCGCCAGCATGGAGCCGACGGCCCAGCCCGCCAGTGCGCGCGGCAGGCGCAGCCGCCAAACCAATTCACCGTAGCGGCTGGCCGGGTCCTGCAAGGCGGATAGCCATTGCCGCCAGTCAAGCGCTATGGAGCCGGTCGCGCTGGCGACGAATATGCTGCCGACCGACAGCAGCAACAATAGCGCGAGCAGAGCATTCTTGTAGTAAGACGGGATCATGCAGCGGCTGAGTTTGACATGCGTCGGACAGTAGGATATTTAATTGTCGTACGCAAGAACATAAGCGAGCGTCAGTTGACGATGATCGACCCGGACGGATTCAGACCCAACGTTGCCATGGTTATCATGAACCGGCAAGGCAGGGTGTTCTGGGCCCAGCGCACCAACAACGACGGTTGGCAGTTTCCGCAGGGCGGCATGCGCTCCGATGAAACCCCCGAGGAGGCCATGTACCGTGAACTGCATGAGGAGACCGGCCTGCAGACATCGCACGTCGAGCTACTGGGTTCGACGCCGGGTTGGCTGCGTTACCAATTGCCGCGGCGGTTCCAGCGTGCGGACAGCAAACCGCTTTGCATTGGCCAGAAGCAGGTGTGGTTCCTGCTGAAATTACTGGACGAGGACGTGCAGTTTGATTTCAACGTGGGCGGTGAGCCCGAATTCAAGAGCTTCCGCTGGGTCAATTTCTGGTATCCCGCCGACAACGTCATTCGCTTCAAGCGGCAGGTTTACCGGCAGGCCCTGACTTTGCTCGAACCCCTGGCTGTCGCAGAGTTGTAGAATCGGGCGGAGATATTTCCGGATTCAAGATGAACCCACGGATCACGGCCGTGAAAGCGGGCCGCGTGAATGCCGACCATTATAGAAAATGAACAGGAAGCCGAGGTGCGCAAAAAGAACATCCTGATACTGTCGGCCTGCGTGTTTTTCAGCGTTACGCAGGCCATGGCCGGCGCGCGGCAAACGCCTGGCGGGAACACGCCGGAGCGCCCCGGCGGGCCCGGGCACGTCGTCGCCGGCTTACAGCAGCAGGCGGCACGCAGCGACCTGGCGTGGCAGCTGCTGAGCGACCTCACCAGCGAAGTGGGGCCGCGGCTGGCTGGCAGCGAGGCCGATGCGCGTGCGGTCAAGTGGGCCCTTGCCAGGCTGCAAGCGCTCGGTTTCGACCGTGTCTGGACCGAGCCGGTGACATTTCCGCGCTGGGTCAGACGGCATGAAAGCGCTGCGGTCGTGGCGCCGCACCCGCAACGGCTTGCGGTGAGCGCACTGGGCGGCACGCCCGGCACCGACGGGCCGCTGGAAGGGCGCATCGCCCAGTTTGACTCGTTGGCCGCGCTCGAGGCGGCGTCGCCGGAGCAGGTCGCGGGCAAGATCGCCTTCATTTCACAGCGAATGCGCAGGACCCGTGACGGTGCGGGCTACCCGGAAACGGTCGTGATTCGCACCCGCGGGCCGTTCGTGGCGGCGTCCAAGGGGGCAAAGGCATTGCTGATACGCTCGGTTGGTACGGACCACAACCGCCTGCCACACACCGGAAACATCTCGCGGACCGAAGCGGGAAAGCCCGTTCCGGCGGCCGCTCTGTCCAGCCCGGACGCGGATGACCTGCTGTTGATGCTGGGCCGCGGGGAACCGGTGGCGGTGCGCCTGGACCTGGATGTCGGACCGGACGGCGAAGCGACTTCCTACAACGTCATCGGCGAATTCGACGGCAGGGCGAAGGACGGCCGCTTCGTCCTGCTCGGGGCCCACCTCGATTCGTGGGATCCGGGAACGGGCGCCGTCGACGACGGCGCCGGCGTCGCCATCGTGACAGCGGCCGCCAAGCTGGTGGCGGATTTGCCGGCACGACCGCGTCATGGCATCCGCGTGGTCCTGTACGCCGACGAAGAGGGGGGAGCCTATGGTGGCAGGGCTTATGCGCAGCGGCACGCGCAGGAACTGGACCGACACCTGCTGGGGGCGGAATCCGACCTCGGTGCGGATCGCATCTATGCATTCAACCCCGGTGTGCTGCCGGGCGCCGAACCCGTCATGGATGAACTGGCGAAGGCGCTCTCCGGGCTTGGCATCGAACGCGAAACGGGTAAGCCGCCATTTGGCGGGTCCGACGTCGGCCAAATGGGGAAACGGGGTATGGCGCTGGTCGATCTGAAGCAGGACGCCAGCCGGTATTTCGACCTCCACCACAGCGCCAACGACACGCTGGACAAAATCGATCCCGGCAGCCTGCGCCAGAACCTGGCGGCGTGGGTGACGCTGGTGTACGTGGCTGCGAACAGCAACGCCGTGTTCGGTCCGTTGCCGGCGGCGCCGTAAGTTGCGCTGGTCTTGAGTTTTGGTCCGAACGGCCGCATCTTGGTAGTTTCGAAAGGTCAGCAAAACGCATGTTCAGCCACACCAGTCAACCTTGTCAGTTCGAACGGGATTGCGCCGTCGTCATGATCCCGTCCGGTGAGGAACTGACCCTGCCGGCGGGTACCGTGGGCTATATCACGCAATCGCTGGGCGGCAGTTTTACGGTTTTTGTCGACGGCAACCTGTTCCGGGTGGCCGGGGTTGACGCCGATGCCATCGGCAGGGAGGCCGTGGTCCCGCCCAGCCTGCCCGAGAACGCCAGCAACGAGGACGTCGAAAAACTCGTCTGGTCGCAACTGAAAACCTGTTACGACCCTGAAATACCGGTCAACATCGTCGACCTCGGCCTGGTCTACGAGTGCGGGGTGACGGTAAACGATGGCGGCAGCCGGCGGGTTGGCATCACGATGACGCTGACGGCTCCCGGTTGCGGCATGGGCGACATCCTGGTCGAAGACGTGCGCAGCAAAATCGAGATCATTCCCACCATCGATCAGGTCGATGTCGAGTTGACCTTCGAACCGCCGTGGAACCACCAGATGATGAGCGAAGAGGCGCGGCTGGAAACGGGGATGTTCTAGGGTCTGTTAGTACTATGCGGATGCCCAGCGTTGGCGCTGCAAAGCGGCTAAGCAAGGCGCGCAGAGCGCGGTTTGGTTTTTCCAAATGAGCGAGGCGCAACACCGCATTGCCGTTTTGCAGCGTCAACCCTGCGGGACATGGCCATTTTCCCGCATGACGGCGTTGCACTTTCGCTAGTGTACGCCAAGTACACGACACTCAGTGCGCCTTGTCCTGCTGAAAAATGGCCGATGTCGATGGATATTCGCATAGTACTAACAGACCCTGGGCCTGTAAGTCGCACCCGTACTCGCGCCCCTGGCTGGTCCAGCCACGCCTGCACTTGAGCTTCCTTCGGCCCATAGCGAAGGCTATGAGCCTCAGTCCAGCCCGGCGTTCAGCCGCGCCTGTTCGGCGCCAGGCACCACGGTACGGGTACGACTTACAGGCTGGCCTGTAAATCGCTTCCATACTGGGGCTCTGGCTGGGCCAGCCACGTCTGAACTTGAGCTTCCTTCGGCCCATAGCGAAGGCTATGGGCCTCAGTCCGGCCCGGCGTTCAGTCGTGTTTTTGGGGCCCGTGAGATTCCCGCTTTCGCGGGGATGACGTCTTTTGCGCGGGGATGACGTGCGTAACCGGGCGCCACCGGGAGATCGCACCCTGGGGCCGTGCATCCGTCGGGAACGGATGCCGAGCGCGCAGGGATGACCTGAGCGTGCCCCCGGGTGCGGCTGCCCGGTGGCGCCAAGTTGGCCTGGTGCGAGCGTAACCGAGGTCTCCGCTTGCGCGGGAATGACAAGCCCGCGTGGGGACGAGTCTCAACCCGGTCAGGCAACTTTGGTCTTGTTTGCGGCTTTGCCCTTCTTGCTCTTGCCCATCCGTAACACGTCAATGTCGAATTCGTCCACGGCGATGATCTCCGCGACCATGGCCCGCACGGCTTTCAGTTCTTTCGCCTCCGCTGCGCTGATAATGGATTTCGAGCGCGCTTCCTCAAGTTGCTGCCGCCAGTTCAGCGGATCCAGTTCGCCGCTGCCCAGTGCCTTCAGAATGCGCCGTTCCACGGGCTCGGCCGCGATGACCCTGGGCAGGGCCTTCTCCAGCAGGCCGACCGGGTTGTCGGCGCTGTCGGCGACGAAGATGCCGTTGGTCAGGCGCCTGCGCGTTTCCGACGGCGAAAGCAGTAACTGGGCGACCTTGTGACCCAGCCTGTCTCCCGGTTGCCTCTCGATACGCCCGAGCGGGAATATGATGACGGCCAGCAGCACCCGCACGAACTTGCTCGGGAAGTTGTCCACCACGCCTGCCAGCGCCGTTTGCATCTTGTAGATGGCATCGTGGAACGCCCAGGCGAGGATCGGCTGGTCGGCCGCCGGCCGCCCCTGCATTTCGAAACGCTTGAGCATGGCGGAGCAGATGTAGAGCTGGCTGAGGACGTCGCCGAGACGGCCGGAGATTTTTTCCTTGTACTTGAGCTTGCCGCCCAGTACCAGCATCGCGACGTCCGAGGCGAAGGCGAGTGCCGCCGAATAGCGCGTCAGCTTGCGGTAGTAACGGGCGGTCTTGCGGTCAGAAGGAACCGTCGCGAAGCCGCCGAAACTCAGGCCCAGGAGCATGCTGCGCACGGCGTTGCCGATGGTGTAGCCGATGTGGCCGAAGAGGTAACGGTCGAAATCCTCGAGGCCCCGGTTTTTATCCTCCATGCGCGCGGCCGCCATTTCGTTCAGCACGTAGGGGTGGCAACGGATGGCGCCCTGGCCGAAGATCATCATGCTGCGCGTGAGGATATTGGCGCCCTCGACGGTGATCCATATGGGAATCCCCTGCCAGCTTCTGCCGAGGTAGTTGCGCGGCCCCATGATGATACCCTTGCCGCCGTGTACATCCATGGCGTCGGCGCTGACCTTGCGGGCGTTTTCGGTGGCGTGGTACTTGGCAATCGCGGACGGCAGCGCCGGTTTGTCACCCATGTCCACGGCCGAGGCCGTCATCCGCGACAGCGCTGAGGTGGCATAGGTGTGCGCGGCCAGCCTGGCCAGCGCTTCCTCGACGCCTTCGAAACGGCCGATCGGCAGGTTGAACTGTTTACGAATGCGGGCGTAGGCGCCGGTCGCCAGGGCCGCGAGCTTGATGCCGCCCGTCGACGACGAAGGCAGCGTAATGGCACGGCCGACTGCAAGCAGTTCGATCAGCATGCGCCAGCCGTGGCCGGCCTGGTCGACGCCGCCGACCAGGGTGTCCAGCGGCACAAAAACGTCCTTGCCGCGCACCGGGCCATTCGGGAACGGCACGTTCAGCGGGAAATGGCGTTTACCGATCTCGATCCCCGGCGCGTCCCGCGGCACCAGCGCCAGGGTGATGCCGATATCGCGCGTCTCGCCGAGCAGGCCATCGGGATCGTACATGCGAAAAGCCAGCCCGATGATGGTGGCCATGGGCGCCAGCGTAATGTAGCGCTTGTCGAAATTCAGGCGGATGCCCAGCACTTCCTCGCCCTTGTATTCGCCCTTGCAGACGATGCCCGTGTCCGGAATCGACGTGGCGTCGGAGCCGGCCGTCGGTCCGGTCAGGCCGAAGCAGGGGATTTCCTCGCCCGAGGCCAGGCGCGGCAGGTAGTAATCCTTTTGTTCCTGCGTGCCGTAGTGCACCAGCAACTCCGCCGGGCCCAGCGAGTTGGGCACCGCCACGGTGCTGCCGGCGATGGCGCAGACCGATGAAATCTTCTGCAGCACCGCCCGGTGCGCGAGCGCGGAGAAGCCGAGGCCGCCGTATTCGACCGGGATGATCATGCCGAAAAACCGGTGGTCTTTCAGGAACTGCCATACTTCCGGCGGCAGGTCCGCCAGTTCGTGGGCGTTTTTCCACGGGTCGAGCATCGCGCACAACGTCTCCACGGGTCCGTCGACGAAGGCCTTTTCGGTTTCGCTCAGTTCCGGCCACGGCTGGGCCAGCAGGTTATCCCAATTCGGATTGCCGGCGAACAGTTCGCCCTCCCAGCCGACCGTGCCCGCCTCCAACGCGACCTGTTCGGTCGGTGACAGCGTGGGCAGCATCCTGCGGTACATCGTCAGGAACGGCGCGCTCAGCCAGCGCCGCCGGACGGGCTTGTAGTTGAGCGGCACGGCCACGGCCGCAAACAGCACCGCCAGCACCGTCACAGCGGCGGCGGAGACGCTCGTGAAGAACCCGAAAAAGGCCAGTACGGCAGCCATGCCGAAGGTCCAGGCGGACAAGGACAATCCGCGGAACGCGGCAAAAATCGACACGGCCAGCAAGGTCAGCAACAGAATCCAGAACATGGCAGGTCACCTCCGTGATCAGTGAGGACCGACTTCCCTACGCCAGCGCCGGGGCCGCCCGGGCCGGCGGCGCGATAGCGCGCGTCGCGAAAGTCATTTCCATACGCCAGAGTATGGTAAAATCACCGGCGGTAGTCAACTGCCGCGCTACCGGCTTCGGGCCGCCACGGTTGGCCCCCGGGGCGGGGCGGAAATGGCGCCCGGGCGGCGGCGCCATCCGGGCTGGGATGCAGCGGCCTTCTCGGGTATGCTTGGCGCGTCATCAGTGGCGGCTTTTTGCAGGCGGGACACGTGGGTCAAACGGCGACAAAGAAAAAGGACAGGTCAACGCTCAGTGCAGGCGACTGGGAGCAGGCGGCGCTGGAACTGATTGCCGAGCGGGGAATCCGTGCGGTTGCCGTCGAAACGCTGGCCCGGCGCATGAACGTCACCAAGGGGAGTTTCTATTGGCATTTCTCCAATCGGGAGTCGCTGCTGGAGCAATCGCTGCTGCGCTGGGAGAAGCACGATGCAGCCAACCTGCAGGCCTCGCTCGGCGAGATCGCCGACCCGCGAGAGCGGCTACGTTCTTTTTTCCGGCGTACCGGGCGTGAGAAACTGACCCACAAGGTTTACAGTTCGCTGTGCGCGGCCGCCGACCACCCCCAGGTCGAACCGTTGCTGGAAAGAGTGGCCGAACGCCGCATGCAGCACATTGCAGCCGCATTCGAGGAGCTCGGCTTCGACGCGCAGCAGGCGTCGCACCGGGCGCGGCTGACGTATACCGCCTACCTGGGCTTCCTGCAGTTGCAAAGGCAAAACCAGGCCCCGAACCTGAGTTCGGAAGAGTTCGACGCTTACATGACCCACGTGATCGCAACGCTGATACCTCAAGAGCAGGATCGAAACGGCCGCGCCGGTCTTTCCCGGTGAATTGAAAACCCGCCTGTAAGCCGCTATTCTGCAACACTTTCGGCCAGTGGACCGGTAGCGCAAGGCCTGCGCTCCGGGCCGTCGAGCGGCCATCGGCCAGCAGCCAGACGAGGAAATCGTATTGACCAGCAATGAGAAACTGCGCCGGTGGGTGCAAGAGGTCTGCCGGCTGACGCAGCCCGATGACGTCCATTGGTGCGACGGCAGCGAAGCCGAGTACCGGCAGTTGATCGATGCAATGCTGGCGTCCGGGACCTTGCTGGAACTGAATCAGCAACGCTATCCGCACTGCTACCTGCACCGCTCGGACCCCGATGACGTCGCCCGGGTCGAGCACCTGACCTACATCTGCACGCCGCAACAGGAAGACACCGGGCCGAACAACAACTGGATGGACCCGGACGAGGCCCGGGACATGATGCGCGGCTTCTACGAAGGTTGCATGCGCGGGCGCACCTTGTATGTCGTGCCGTATTGCATGGGGCCGGTCGAGTCGAACCTGTCGCGTTGCGGCGTCGAACTCACCGACAGCCCCTACGTCGTTGCCAACATGTACCTGATGACCCGCATGGGGGACGCGGCGCTGGCCAGGATCGAGCGCGAAGGCGATTTCGTGCGCGGTCTCCATTCCACGGGTGAACTGGACCCGGAGCGCCGTTTCATCATGCATTTTCCGGATGACAAGGAAATCCAGAGTTACGGTTCCGGCTATGGCGGCAACGCGCTTTTGGGAAAGAAATGCCACGCGCTGAGAATCGCCAGCGCCCAGGCCCGCGGCGAGGGCTGGCTGGCCGAGCATATGCTGATCATGGGCGTGGAAAACCCGCAGGGCGAGATTTTCTACATCGCCGGAGCGTTTCCTTCCGCCTGCGGCAAGACCAATCTTTCGATGCTGATACCGCCCGAAGGCTACGAAGGCTGGAAGATCTGGACCCTGGGGGACGACATTTGCTGGCTGCACCCGGACGAGGACGGCCGTCTGTGGGCGATCAACCCGGAAGCCGGGTTTTTCGGTGTCGCGCCCGGGACCGGGCCGCTCACCAACCCCAATGCGCTGGCCATGCTGCACTCCAACACGATTTTCACGAACGTCGCCGTGACCGCCGACGGGGAGCCCTGGTGGGAAGGCAAGGACGACAAGCAGCCGGCCTACGACTGGAAGGGCAATCCCCATGTTCCGGGCAGCGGTCCCGCCGCGCACCCGAATTCGCGGTTCACGGTGTCCCTGGAACAGGTGCCGACCTACTCCCACGCCGTCGAGACGCCGCGCGGCGTACCCATTTCCGCGATCCTGTTCGGCGGCCGCAGGGAGCGCCTGGTGCCGCTGGTGCTTGAAAGCAAGTCCTGGCAGCACGGGGTTCTGCTGGGCGCCGCCATGGCCTCGGAGACCACGGCCGCGGCCACCGGCGAAGTCGGCGTCGTGCGCCGCGACCCGATGGCCATGAAACCCTTTTGCGGCTACAACTACGGTGACTACTGGGCCCACTGGCTGGGCTTCGGCGAGCGTTTGCGCAAGCCGCCGCGGATTTTTCATGTCAACTGGTTCAGAAAGGACGCGAATGGCAAATTCATGTGGCCCGGTTTCGGCGAGAACATGCGCGTCCTCGAGTGGGTCGTCGCGCGTTGCAAAGGCGAGGCGGGCGCGCACGACACCGCCATCGGCCGCATGCCGCATGTGGCCGATATCAACATCGAAGGCCTGGCGACGGACCACGCCGTGCTCGAGGCGTTGCTCGCGGTCGATGAGGCGGGATGGCAGCAGGAAATCGCGCAGATCAGGGAGTACCTGCAACAATACGGAGCGCGCCTGCCGGAGCCGTTACTCGTCGAACTCGATCGCGTCGCCGCCGATCTGTAGCCTGCAAACTGCACCGGTCGAACCCGGGCCTCGCCATAAAGATATGAGTTTGTGTCGTTTCGGCCCAGGTTCCTGTTTGGCTGGAAAAGTACACCATCGTCCTCGGCCCGGGTTCTATTACGGTCCTGGCTTGTTCAGACGCACCTGTGCTTGAGCTTCCCTCAACCAATAGCCAAGGCTATTGCTTTCAGTCCAGCCCGGCGCCCAGGCACGCCTGTCCGGCGCCATCACCCGTAATACCGGTGCAGTTTGCAGGCTCGCTGTAAATTCCGGCAAAGTTGGCAACAAAGGGTGAGTTGCAGCCGGGCTGATCCGCGGGCAGTGCGGTTCGGGTGACCTGGAAGCGCCGCACAGGCGGGCCGTTCAGGGGCGTAATGGGCGGGATGCCCATTACAGGCCGTCCAGGGCAGGACGCCCTGTGAGGCCGGCCCCTCAAGAACGGGGCGCCGGTGCGGGCAGCCCGCAGGGCCGCTGGGGGGGAACACGAACTGCACTGCCTGCGGGTTGCTGTTGCCGGTCCAGGCGATGAATTTCGCGTGTTGGACGGAGCGGACGGCAGTTGCCTGCCAACGGGACACGCTCGAGCCGTCCTGGCCGCTCGGCTGCCGTTGCCGACGGATGCACGGTCCCGGTCGCAGGCAAGCGCCATCCGCCCGGGAAAGACAGGCGCTTTACCGCGCTCAATCCTTCATGCGGGCCGATGAGGCATTGATGCCTCGCTCATGGAACCCACAGCCCGGGAAGCCAGGGCTCGCTTGTTCATCAAGCTACGAAAGCGAGCCAAGCTTGCATAATATTGCTATGGTGGGGCCCGGGCCCGACCGGTGGAATATGCATCCCGGCCTTTAAACCCTTCCTTACCGGTCTCGTCTAATCTGGCATGGGAGAAATTCAGGCGGTGGCAGCACGGCAGCATGACGAAGCAGCATCACGCGCGACTGAACTGGACCAGGTCGAGAAGGCCCGCGGCGGTGACCAAAAGGCGTTCGAGCAGCTCTACCGCAGCCATTGCACCCGCATATACGCGCTCTGCTGGCGCATGTGCGGCGGCGACCGGACGCTGGCCGAGGACATGCTGCAGGAAGCTTTCGTACGCGCCTGGAACAAGCTGGACCTGTTTCGTGGAGAGAGCCGCTTCGCCACGTGGCTGCACCGGTTGACGGTCAACGTGATACTGAGCGACAAGCGTGTGCGGGCCAGGCGCCTGCAAAAGGGAATCGGCTCTGGCCGAAGCGGTCGAGCAGACGGCGGTCGGCGAGCGTGACGTCTCGGCCGGCCTGAACCGGGACCTTGAGGCCGCGATTGCCGGCTTGCCCGAACGGGCCCGAACGGTGCTGGTGTTGTATGACATAGAAGGCTACCGGCACCGGGAAATCGCACGGATGACCGGCATGGCGGTGGGTTCGTCCAAGGCGCAGTTGCACAGGGCCCGGGCGCTGGTCAGGAAGGTATTCGAGGAGTCGCAAACGAGCGAATGATGGTGATATCGAGATGAACGAAGCTGAATTGAAAAGGGCGATACGGGCGCTGCCGGATCATATCGAGCCGGCGCGCGACTTGTGGCCTGGTATCAGCCTGCGGCTGCAACCGCGGCGGCCGCTGGCGCCGCGATCGCGAAGGGGCGGGTGGCGCATGCCGGCGATGGCGGCGGCCGTTGCCGTGGCGCTGGTGACCGGGCTGTTGATTGGCCGTCATTCAGGGCAGCCGCCGGCGCCAGCCGGGCGCAACGGCGTACCGATAAGGGAAGCCGCCCTGCGCGGTTCGTTGCAATCGACCGAGCGGGAATACCAGGCGGCACTGCAGGAATTGCTGACGCTGGATTATTCGGGTGCGACCCCGCCTGGCGGCGACACCGAATCGATGCGCGAGAGCTGGGAAGTGCTGCAGAATGCCGAGAACCAATTGCAGCTTGCCCTCGAGCAACACCCCGCCAACGTGTTTTTGAGCGAGAAATTACTCGAATTGAAATCCAGGCAGTTACGCTTCGTCAAGAATGTCGTCATGCTGGAACAAAATGACTGGAGAAAGACATGAAAGTTTTACAGCCGAGTTTACTGGTCACATTGATTGCGTTGCTGCCGCTGGCCGCTGCGGCGGATGAGGCCATCGAGAAGCACTGGGACATCGATGCCAATGCGATGGTCTCGGTGGAGAACACCGCCGGCAGTATCAAGATACAGGGTTGGGACCGCAACGAAGTACACCTGACGGGCAAGCTGGACAGCAACGTCCGGGAACTCGAGGCGAAGCAGAGCCAATCCGGGCTCGAACTCACGGTCGTTAACCGGCGTGAGCGGAATGTCGGCGACAGCAGCCTGGTGCTGCAGGTCCCAGCCGGCGCGGTTCTGGAGGCCACCGGGGTGAGCGCCGACATCGGGATCGCGGCCATGAAGAACGCGAAGCTGACGGCCCGGACCGTCAGCGGCGATGTCGACGTGGAGGCGTCGAGCGACTGGGTCACCCTGAAGTCGATCAGCGGGGACGTGACCTTCTCCGGGAACAGCAAGCGGGTCTCCGTGGATACGGTCTCGGGTGATATCGACCTCTCCGGCATCAGCGGCGAACTGGACGCGACCACGGTGTCCGGCGACATGGATCTCACGGCCGGCAAGCTGGGCAGCTGCAAGCTGGAGACGGTGTCGGGCGACATCGGTCTCGAGGCTTCGTTGACCGACACCGGCAGGCTCAGCGCCGAGAGCATGAGCGGCGATGTGAGCGTTCGCTTGCCCGCCGGTCAAATGGGACAGTTCAAGGCGCGAAGCTTCAGTGGCCGCATCAGGACGGACTTCGGCAAGGTCGAGCATGCGCAGCACGGGCCGGGCAGTCACCTCAGGTACAGCGCCGGCAGCAACAGCGCCGAGCTGCGGGTCGAAAGTTTCAGCGGCAATATCACCATCAGGGGCGATTGACACGCCCGTCTTCACCGCGGATCGCGGCTTAGCGGCGCCGGCTTTTCGCTCACGCCGGACCGCTGCGCGCGGCCCCCGCGGTGTGACAGTGCCGGACCCCGTCCAGAGCGTCCTTCCGGCGCAGAAAAAATAAGCCCTGCGGCCCTATTTTGATAACGGCCGTGGTTGCAATAAAGGCCAATTCCTGATACAACTCTCCGCACATGCATTTAGCGAAAATTTAACACTTATACTGCCATGGTCATGGCACGCGTGAACTAAACAAATAACAGCGACCATCGAGTCCGAAAATTTTGGGAGAGACTTAATGACAAGCACCAAATTTGTTCATCGGAACACACTGATCCAATCCCTGATCCTGGCACTGATCATGGCTTTCGCAACCGCCGGCAACAGCTGGGCGCAGGATGCGACCGACGACCAGCAAGCCGCGGACCAGGACCAGACCGCTCAAGACGCCGCCGCGCAGGCGGACACTGATCAGGATCAGGAGAATGCTGATCAGAACAAGACCGAGGAGGAGTCGGTCGAACTGAACCGTATCCAGGTCACCGGTTCCCTGCTCAAGCGCGAGGACTTCACCTCGGCCTCGCCGATGCAGATCATCAACGCCGACACGCAGGCCCAGGTCGGCCAGTTGAGCGTGGCCCAGATCCTGCAAAATTCCACCGTGGCCGCCGGCACCACGCAGTTCAACAACCAGTTCTCGGGCTTCGTGATCCAGGGCGGCACCGGCGTGCAAACCCTCGACCTGCGCGGTCTTGGCGACAAACGCACGCTGATCCTGCTGAACGGCCGCCGTCCCGGCGGCAGCGGTACCCGCGGCCAGACCCAGGCCGTCGACCTGTCGATGCTGCCTGAAATCGCGGTCCAGCGCGCCGAGATCGTGCTCGACGGCAGTTCCTCGATCTACGGTTCCGACGCCGTCGCCGGTGTGGCCAACATTATCACGCGGCGCTCGGTCGACGGCACCGAGGTCCAGGCGCTGACGGAGCAGCCGTTCGACAGCGGCGGTGAGCGTTCGCGCATCGGCGTGATCACGGGCAAGAACTTCGCCAAGGGCGCATTCACGTTCGCCGCGCAGTACGAGAAGCGCAGCAAACTGGCGGCGGGCGACCGCAACTACCTGAACTGTACGCATGACATCGCCTATGACGAAAACGGCAACCGCATCGACCGCGAGGACCGCTCCATCACGGCGGGCACGCCGTTGTCGGGCTGCCAGGACCTCTACGCCAACACGGTCCTCGATTTCTTCATCACGGGCGGCCGGCTGATCCCGGCGCCGGACGGCGTCACGATCGGTTCGATCCCCGGTTACCGGCCGCGTGCGAACGGGCGTTATGACGACCCGGCCGGGGAGGCTTATTACGAAGACCAGTTGGCCTTTCCGTTCACCAACAATGCGAGCGTGATCAACGAGACGGAGCGCACCAACGTCTACGCGACGGCGGACTACTCCTTCGATTTCTGGGGCGGCGTCGACTGGGATATGGATGTCCTTTATTCCAGGCGCGAGACCAAGACGGAGGGCTGGCGCCAGTTCTTCCCGGTGCTCAGCAGCGCTTACTATGTTCCCTATCAAAACGACCCGAACTGGGTACCGTCCGTGTTCCTGCCCGCGGCGCAGCCGGTTATACCGTACCCGTCCAACTCCGATACCAAGATCGATTTCTGGTACGTGACCAGCGGTCTGCAGGGCGTGCTGCCGACAAAGAACTACTGGAGCTGGCAGGTTTACGCGTCCTACTCGCATTCGGATGGCGATTACTCCCGCAACTCCATTCTCCTCGCCAACTCCGGCGATTGGGGCCGCGGTGTCGAAACCCCGCCGCCGATCGACTTTTATGATCCGGCCATCCTGAGCGGCGAGAATATGCAGGCGCTGATCGGCGCGATCGGTGCGGACCATACCGGCAACACGGTCTACAAGCAGTTCCAGGCCACCGCGATCCTCTCCGGCGACCTGTTCGAAATGCCTGCCGGCACGGTGGCAACGGCCTTTGGTGTCGAATACCGCCGTTTCAGTATCAACGACCAGCCGAGCCAGCTCTCGATCGACAGCGCACTGTGGGGCGAGAGCTCGGCGCTCGTCACCAAGGGCACCAACCACGTGATGGAGGCATTCGCCGAGGCGGAAATCCCGCTGCTTTCAGGCCTGCCGGCGGTCGAGAACCTGTCTCTGAACCTGTCGGGGCGCGTGTTCAAATACAAGGACGGCGGCAGCGACAACGTCTACAAGACGGGTCTGCGCTGGAACCTGACGCCGACCTACATGCTGCGCGGCACCTACGGCACATCGTACCGCGCACCGGCGCTGTATGAACAGTATTTGGGTAACCTGACATATTTCAACAGCCAGTCCGACGTCGACGCCTGTATCAACTGGGGCGAGAGCACCAACCAGCACATCCGCGAAAACTGCGCGGCCGACGGCATCCCCATCGACTACAACGGTTTCCCGTCGTCTTCGGTGCAGGTGACCGCCGGCGGCGGCGTCGACACCCTGGAATCGGAGACCTCCGACGCCTATACGCTCGGTATGGTCTGGACACCCGAGTTCAGCAACCTGAGCATTGCCGTCGACTACTACAATATCCATGTCAAGAACGAGATCGCCCAGCTCGGGCCGGGCTCGATCGTCTCCGGTTGTTACAACTCGGAGAATTTCCCGAACGCATTCTGCGACCTGTTCACGCGTAAACCCGGCACGGACCCCTCGACCCCGTACAATATCGCAACGGTGCGGGACACTTATGTCAACATCAACTCGCAGCGGGTCGAGGGTATCGACCTGAACCTGCGCTGGGACCAGGATTTCAGCTTCGGCAACATCGTCGTCGAAGGGCAGAGCACCTGGACGTTCAAGAACGCCCAGCAGTTGTTCGACCCGAGTCAGATCCAGGGATTTGAAACCACCGACTACGCCGGCACCGTCGGCAGCCCGAAGAACGTCACCAACCTGCGTGTGACGCTGGACCGCAACGACTGGGTCTTCAACTACTACGCCCAGTATGTTTCACGGACCAGCGACTACCCGTTCGTGGATTCGCACGATTCATACTTCGGTTATCCGACAGCCGAGTACGACGTGTCGATGGATTCCGTCATCTACCACAGCGTCTCCGTGATCTACAAGCAGGACAAGTGGGACCTGCTGGTGGGCATCAACAATGCCTTCGACAAGAAACCGGATACGGTATCGAACGTGTACCGGAGCATGCGCGGCGGCAACGTGCCGGTTGCAGCGACGCAGTACGATCTGCTCGGCCGCAGGGCCTACGTGCGTTTGAACGTGAGGTTCTGACCGCGAGTTATAACTTGTACCCGGCAAGCGGCGCTACGGCGCCGCTTGCTGTTTCAGAGGGGCTGTTCTGCCCGCGTCGTGCCGGCCCCGCGGCCCCGCCAGCCCCATTGACGATTACAGAGAGAGAATCATGAAGCATCAAACACTGGTTCGGCTGCTGCTCATTCCGCTGGCGTTTGCCGCCGGCCCTGTCGTCGCCAAGCCGATACCGATCGAGGACTTTGCGCGCGTGCCGGCGATCGGCTCGGTCTCGATGAGCGCGGACGGCAAGCAGTTGGTCGCGATCGTGGCTGCGCCGGGATCCGATTACCACGACACCGCCCTGGCGACGTGGAACGTGGAAGACCTCCAGGCGGGCCCGGTCGT
This sequence comes from uncultured Gammaproteobacteria bacterium, assembly GCA_963774415.1. Taxonomy (GTDB): domain Bacteria; phylum Pseudomonadota; class Gammaproteobacteria; order Xanthomonadales; family SZUA-36; genus SZUA-36. The sequence continues at coordinate 501,827 of CAVZEU010000003.1, forward strand.
GACCCCCAGCGGCGACCGCATGAAATTCATCGCCGCCAGTGCGCTCAAGGCGGGCAAGATCCTGGTCGCCGGCCGGCAGGAGTGGACCGGGGAACTCGGCGGCTGCGGCGAAGGCAGCGTTGTGGGCGCGACGGCAACCTTCGTCTTCAAAACTTACTTGACCGACGTCAAGCACCAGCATTTCGAGGAAGCCTTCGCCAAAGGTGCGGGCCGCCGCCTGGGTGTCAGTCGGCAAACGCGGCGCTGCCTGGACATCGCCGGCAGCGCCCGCCTGGTCAGCACGCTGCCGCTGGACCCGACGCACGTGATCATCCAGCGGGCCACGGGTCTCAACCTGCAGGCCGATTACTTTCTCTACGACCTCAAGACCGATGACGCGGAATTGTTGCTGCGGGCGGGCGGGCGAACCACGCCGGGCCTGTTTCACCCGCGCGACGGCCGGCTGCTGACCCGGCAGGAGATCGAGCCGGTCGGCGACAACGAATACGAGCAGCGGATTTATATCCGCAACCCCGAATCGGGCGAGTTCGAACGCCACGACGAATTGACCACCAAGCTGACCGAGCGCTACACGATGTCGATCGTCGGCATCGATGACGCCAGCGGCAAGTACTACGTCTTGACGGACAAGTTCTCCGACAAGGTCGAAGCCTGGATGTATGACCCGAAAACCCACAAGTTCGGCTCAGAGCCGTTGGTCGCGCATCCGAAATTCTCGATTTCCGCGCTGATCTTCGGCAACCAGCCGAGCAATTTCAACAAACTGCTCGGTTTTACCGTGGCCGGGCCGGGTCCCGAGACCACGTACGTGGATCCCGAAATGCGCTCGATCCACGAGGGCCTGAAAAAGGCCTATCCCGGCCAGCGGGTCACGATCGTCGACTACAGCGACAAGCTTGCCCGGGTCCTGTTCTCGACCCAGAGCGCGCAGCACCCGCCGGCTTATTACCTCTTGTACGACCGCCGCCGGGTCAAGGCTATCGGCAGCCAGCGGCCGTGGATCGATCCCAAGGACATCGGCGAGCAGCGGTGGGTGACGTACAAGGCCCGCGACGGCCTCGAGATTCCGGCGATCCTCGACCTGCCGGCGGGCTGGAGCAAGAAAGACGGCCCGTTGCCGACCGTGGTCAATCCGCATGGCGGCCCGTGGGCGCGGGACTTCACGGGCTGGGACGTGTCCGGCTGGGTGCCTTTTTTGACCTCGCGCGGATTCGCGGTGCTGCGGCCGCAATTCAGGGGCAGCACCGGTCTCGGCCGCAAGCTCTGGCTGGCGGGCGACAAGGAGTGGGGCCAGGCCATGGAGGACGACAAGGACGACGGGGCGAAGTGGCTCGTCGAGCAGGGCATTGCCGACCCCAAGCGCCTTGGTGATCTTCGGCTATTCCTACGGCGGTTTTGCCGCGGCGGCGGCCGTGGTCCGGCCGCAGAGCCCGTATCGTTGCGCCATCGCCGGCGCGCCGGTGACCGATCTGAAGCGGCTCGGCAACAACTGGAGCGAAAACCGCCTGCAGCGTTTCCTGCAGGGCGTGACCGTGAAGGGCATGGATCCGATGGAAAACACGGAAAAAGCCAGGATTCCGGTCCTGCTGTACGTGGGCAGCCGGGACGTGCGCACGCCGTCCTGGCACGCCAGGAAGTTCTACGAGGCGGTGAAGGATCGGGTGCACGCTGAATTCGAGTTGATTCCGGACCAGCCGCACCAGTTGCCCTGGTATTACCGCCACCACAAGGAGACGCTAGGGCTGATCGAGCACTTTCTCGAGAACGGTTGCGGGCTCGGAAATTCGGGCACGCCGAAAAAGGCGGGCTAGCCCGCGAAATGCGCCGTAATGGTGCGGGGAGCCCCTGCAGCCCACTATTTATGCGGGATCAATGCATGTACCGAAGCATAAAACGCCCCGAAAATAAAGGGTGCTTTTTTACGCCATTTAAGGTAAATTTAACAGTTACGAAGTGTCTCAGCATACTCAAGTTTCCTTTTGGTTTGCTGTTGGGATCGTCCAGGTCATAATCGGTTATCAGAATATGCTTGCAAGTGTCTGATAATCTTATGATTACATAAGTTAAAAAACAGGAGTTAAAGCTATGCAACCGAAAAAGCAACTGAGTTTTGCCATTTCTGCTGCGCTTGGCCTTACCACCTCCTTCGTGGTATCCAACGTAGCGCTTGCGCAAGACCAGCAGTCTGATGAAAACAGCGATACGACGCTTGAAGAAGTGATCGTAACCGGTTCGCGAATCAAACGCGCCAACCTCGAAAGCGCCAACCCCGTTACCGTGGTTGACCGCGCACAGATGGAAGTCACGGGTCTGACCGACGTTGGTGACCTGCTGCAGAGCATCCCGTCCATGTCCGGTTCGCCGATCGGCACCACGACCAACAACGGTGGTAACGGTGGCGTTTACATCAACTTGCGTGGCATGGGTTCACAACGCACCGTGACCCTGATCAACGGCCATCGCATGGTCGACGCCGGCGATTTCCAGACCGTTCCTTCGACGATGATCGAGCGCGTGGAAATCCTGAAAAACGGCGCTTCGGCCATTTACGGTGCGGACGCCGTGGCCGGTGTCGTGAATATCATTACGCGCCGCGATTTCGACGGCCTCGAAGTCTCGGTCGAGCACAACGAGTGGGACAATACCTCCGGCGGCGAACAGAATTCCGCATCGATGATTGGCGGCAAGGAATTCGACGGCGGCAACTTCGTGTTCGGCGCCGAGTTCGTGCAGCAGCATTCCGTGGTTCAAGCGGACACGCCGTGGGCCTTCCTGCAGGATAGCTACTACATCTATCCGGAAGGCTGCGAACACCAGGTCGCAGCGCCTTATGACGGCACGCCGACGGGTGGTTGTTACCCGATCGGTTCATCGAGAATCCCTGAAGGGCGCTTCGGTTTTGCATCCCAGGGCTCCTACATCATCGGCACTCCTGCCTCGCAACCCGGCGGAGTCGGTATGCTGATTCCAGATGACGGGCGCAATTACAACTACGCGCCGGTGAATTTCCTGCAAACACCTTACAAACGCGTCAACGTGTTTTCGGAAGCGCACTTCCAGTTGAGCGACAATCTCAAGTTCAACGCGGAGATCCGTGGCAATTATCGCGAATCCGAGCAACAGCTGGCGCCGATGCCCTATGACACCGCCAAATTCCTCGATCCGGGCCACCCGTTCAACTACAACGGCAGTTCGTACCAGGGTATTTCCGCGGACAACTACTATTTGCGGAAGGCGATCGACGCCTATAACGCCGCCAATGGAGCCTCGCTCGCATACGAGCCGGTCACAAGGCTTCGGCGTCGTATGATCGAAGCACCGCGTACGTTCAGCCAGCGGATTTACCAATTCCAGTTCGTCACGGGCCTGGAAGGCAAATTCGGTAATGTGGACTGGGACATGTTCCTCAACCAGGGTTACCGTGGCCGGGAGGATTCGGATCACGGCCAGTTGCTGGGTGACAGGCTGGCGAAGGCTCTTGGCCCGTCGGCGGACCTCAATGGCGACGGCGTGCCGGAATGTTATGGCGACATCAACGACCCGACTACACTGATCGCGGGCTGTGTGCCGCTCAACATGTTCGGCGGCGGTGACGTTGTACGCGCAACCGGCGAACCGACAGTCACGTCGATCACGCCGGAGATGCTCAATTATGTCAGCGCCGACCTGAACGATCATTTCAGCATGGAAGCAGACGCTGGCCGGCATCAACTTTACCGGTGATTTGTTCGATTTGCCGGGTGGCAACCTTGGCTGGGCCGCCGGTTATACCTACTGGCGGCAGCAATACAATTCCGACCCCGATTCCGCCAAGGCCTCCAGCAACGTAACGGGCAACAAATATAGCCCAACGGCGGGTTCGTTGACCTCGAACTCCTATTACGTCGAGGTACTCGCCCCGGTGTACGACAACGGCACGCAAAAGATCAATTTGCAGGGCAGTTGGCGTTACGACGACTATAACGCGTTCTCCGGTGACGATACCTACCAGCTGGGCGCCGAGATCCAGGTCGTGGACAGCCTGAAATTCAGGGGCACCTACAGCACGGTATTCCGCTCCCCGCACGATTACCGACCTCTATGGCGGTGTAGTATGACAACTTCCCGACGTTTACGGACCCGTGTGTGCCGGATGCCAGCGGCAACATCGCGCAATATTGCGCGGGGCCGTCGGTGCAATTCGATAGCCAGGTTCTTAGCAAGGGCGGCGGCAACCCGAACCTGACGCCGGAGAAGGGCGACACCACGACCTTCGGTGTGGTCTGGACGCCGCAGTTCGGTGATCATAACTTCACCGCGACCGTGGACTACTTCAAGATCAAGTTGAATCACGCGATCAGTAGCTATGGTGTCCAGTACATCCTCGACGATTGTTATGACAATAACAACCCGGATTCCTGCGCGCAGATCACGCGTTCCGCGGCTGCGACCTACGAAGTTCAAAAGGTTAATGATCCGCTTTTGAACATCGCCAAGCAGGGCGCCGAGGGTTACGACACCGAGCTCACCTGGTCATACGATTCAAGTATCGGCCAGTTGAACGCGGACCTGCTGTGGTCGCACATGCTCCACCGCACCAAGACCCCGTATGCCGGTGCACCCGAACAGGACCTGGCGGGCCGCTATACCGACCCGACCACGCAGGACGGCGGTGCTTATCCGAAGGACAAGGCTAACTTCAGCCTGAGGTGGGCTTACAACGACTTCAGTGTCAGTTACCTGGCCGAGTACATCGGCTCGCTCAATGCCGACACGTTCTGTAACTGTGGCACCGGCAACCGGCCCGATGGTACCTATATCCAGAATGTCAGCTCGCAGATTTATCATGACATCGCTGCGACCTATACGCTGAACCTGATGGGTACCAACACCACGATTGCTGCCGGCATCACCAACATCGGCGATAAGGCGCCTCCGTACATTGAAGAAGGTTTCAATGCGACGACGGCGCCGACTGTCTATCGTTTGTTCGGCCGGGGTTACTACGTGAGACTGAGGTGGAAATTCTGATCTGACGGATTTTCCGCTCAAAGAGCACGAAGGGCCGCTCAGCGGCCCTTCGTTTTTTGTCTCTACGATTAAGACATCCGCGAGGAAATGGTCAAACCGCTTGCGGGCACAGGATTGAAAATATAGGACTGTTGGTCACACAACGGCGCTGCGGGGGTGAAGCGAAAAGCGTTGGTGGTTAGCGGGGTAGGTGCACCGTCACAATGGGCGAGTGTTCAAAGGCGCTCCTGCGCAAGCCACAGCCGGTCCTCTTCCGTGAGGTCATACAAGGCCTCCGCCTGTTCCGCCAGGTGGCTGGCAGACTGGCCGGATGGTACCCCGTCGACGGCATCGCTTGGGCCTGCGTCCAGGTTTGCCTCGTACTGAGAAGCAGCCATTTGCCACTTCAACGAAAAATGCCTGGCCGCCTTTCTCGGTGTCGCCGCCACCGACGACGGCAGGAAATCGGTCGGCACTTCGCCGCAGATGAACCAGAAAAACCCTTGCGCTCCCCCCTGGTCGCGGATTTTGCCGATCAATATCTGGAACGGCAGCGCCCAGGCCGGTTTGGCTTCGACGGCGGGTGAGTCGAAGACACCGGCCTTGGTCAATTTCTCCACGGCCGCGTGCATTTGCTTCTTGGTCCAGGCGTCCAGTTCCTTGCGCGCCGGTTTCTCTGCGTTTTCGTTCATTCGTGAGTTCCTGCTAGTGGTACTTGCGAGCCCTTTACGCCCTGGCGGCAACCAGCACCCACGCCAGCGGCAGATCGGTGTCCGGCGCGTGCAGCGGCGCGGCCCGCTCGATGTCGAGGCCGCCGGCGCGGAGCCGGGTACAGACCGCTTCGAAGCCCGCGCTGTCGATGGCGCTCTCGATCATCGACGACATGCGTCCGGTGTAGGTGACCAGCTCGTCTTTCATTCTATCGAGCCAGGCCAGCACTTCGCCAGGTTCGTAATGCGGCATATCCTCGTGAATCCGGGCGACATCGCCGTAGACGCGGGCAATCGTGTCCCCGGCGACCCCGTGGCCGTATTCTTCCATGACGGATTCCAGTTCAGCCACGGCCGGAGCGAGCTTCTTGGCGGCTTCCTCGTAAGCGGCCCGGTCGGCACCGCGCACCGCCGCAAAACCGGCCTCGAACATCTGCCTCGCCCGTTCGATAAATTGCGATTTCTGCAGCCTGGTGACGGCGTCGAGGCTTTCCCGGCATTCACGCTGCATGACGCCGGATTCGTTGTGCAGCATGAGCGCGAGCCGGCCGCCGTTGGGTGAGCAGCCTGATGCATTCGTCGATGGCTCCGGGGCCGGCGTATTCGACGCCGAACTGGCTCGTGACCACGTCGAAGTTGGCTTCGGCCAGCGGTATCTCGCTGGCGTCCGCGAGCACGCCCTTGACGTTGGCGAACCTGCGCCGGATGTTCGCGATGGCCGCTGCGGACACGTCCACGCAGGTAATTTCTGCAGGCTCGTCACCGAAGACCGCCAGGGCACGTTCGATGACCGCCCCGTTCCCGCTGGCGATATCAATGATCCTGGGGTTGTCGAAGTCAATTTTGAGACTGCTGAAAAACTCGTCCCAGAACGCCAGGATCGCGGGATGAGTGACACCGCCGGCTGACCAGGCCCGACTTCTCCGATGCCATGCCAGTAGGCATCCCAGCTGCCGGCTGCCTCGATTTTATCTGGGGCTAGGGTCATAACGGGTCAGACTTTCGGGTGCATCAACCAGTAAATTGCACCCGACCGGTGCAATATGGGGGGGTAGTATAACAGCCGCAATTCGATAACAATACCGCAAACGTCTTCTCAAGACCGGGCCGTGACGCCGGGCAAAACGCAAATCCAATGACAGACAACTCTCCAGGACATCAGCAAGATCGCCAGGAACGCGGCGCAAGCCGGGGACTGGAAAACCGTGGCCGCCTGCGCCAATTCCATCGTCCAGCAAGACGCGTACAGCGCAGAAGGTTACTACCTCGGCGGGTTGGTGGAGAAGGCCGCGAAGCGACCGACACGCGCGGCGCAGGCGTTCGAAAAAGCACTGGAATTGGACTCCGGCCGTTATGACGCCGCGGTGGAACTGGCGAACCAGTATTCGATCGCGCGGCGTAACGCCGATGCGGCCGGGTTGTTGGCGCGTTACGAGGACAAGCTGGACAACAGCCCGATATACCTGGACATGGCCGGCACCGTCTACACCGAAATTGGCTTGTCCAGGCGGGCCTATCCGCTATACAAAAAGGCCAACGCGCTGCAGCCGGGGATCGACCTGTTTATGGCCAATCTCGCCTCGTGCAGCGTCTTTCTGGGCAAGATCGAAGAAGCCCGGGAGCTGTACGAGGCGCTGCTCGAGCGCTTCCCGGAACACCGGCGCAATCACTACCAGCTGGCCCGCCTGCGCCGGGCGCAGGACCGCGGCCATATCGAGCAGATGCTGGAGGTATTGCAAAACAGCTCCGAGCCGCCGGACAGGAATATCTTCCTGTATTACGCGCTGGGCAAGGAGTTCGAGGACCTGGAAGACTGGGACCGGGCGTTCGAGTACTACGCCAGGGCCGGCGATGCGGTAACCGACGTCGCCAACTACGATGTCGCCAGGGATATCGCCATCATCGACAAGGTGATCGAGGTCTGTGACGCAAGCTGGCTCGGCGGCAGCGCGTCAAGGCCATCGGGGCGCCAGGCTGGCAAAACCCCGATCTTCATCGTTGGCCTGCCGCGTACCGGAACCACGCTGACCGAGCGAATACTGGCCAGCCACACGCAGGTGGAAACGCTCGGTGAGACCCTTTTCCTGCAGATGGCGTTGAGGCAGGTCAGCGGTGTCAGGACCATCGAGAGCATGACGCCCGAGATCATCGAGGCCGCCGCCCGGCAGGACATGGGCCAGATCGCCGACAGCTACCTCGGCTCGGTCCGCTACCGGCTGGGCGACGAGCCGATGTTCATCGACAAGCTGCCGTTCAACTTCCTGTATCTCGGTTTCATCGCCAGGGCCTGGCCGCATGCGCGCATCGTCTATCTCAACCGTAACCCGATGGATGCCTGTTTTTCCATGTACAAGCAGGTATTTACCTGGGCTTACAAGTTTTCTTACTCGCTTGAAGGGCTGGGGCGGTATTACGTCGCGTACGAGCGTTTGCGAGAGCATTGGCGGACCGTCCTGGGCGACCGCCTTATCGAAGTGGACTACGAATCGCTGGTCAATGATCAGGAAGCGCAGACGAGGCGGCTGCTCGACAATCTTGGCCTGGAGTTTCAACAAGCCTGTCTCGACTTCGACAAGAATACCGAGCCCAGCGCCACGGCCAGCTCCGTGCAGATCAGGGAAAAAGTACACCAGCGCTCGATCGACAAATGGACCCGTTTCGCCCGCCAGTTGCAGCCTTTGAAAGAACACCTGGAAAGCGCGGGTATCAAGGTTGAATAGCACCTCCGGACCATACGCGCTGACATCCCTGAGCCAGGTGGCCAGGCGGGCCGTGGCGCAGCGGGACTGGACGACGGTGGCGGCTTGCGCCAGGACGATCAAGAAGCAGTACAGGAAAGATCCCGAGGGCTTTTTCCTGTCCGGACTGGTGGACAAGGCCAGGCATGACACAAAATCGGCTGCCGTCGCCTTTGCAAAGGCGTTGAGCCTCGACGCACGGCGTTACGATGCAGCGATTGAACTGGCCGGCCAGTATGTGCTGTTGCTGCGGCATGGCGAAGCTGCCGACTTGCTGCGGCGCTACGAAAACAAGCTGGACAACAGCCCGCTCTACCTGCACCTGGCCGCGTCCACCTACTCGAGGCTGGGGTTGCATGCCCGTGCCTGGCCGTTGTACCGCAAAGCCGACAGCCTGCAACCAGGTGTCGACAGCATTCGTGCCGACCTGGCGGCGTGTTCCGTGCTCGTCGGCCGGATCGAAGAGGCGCGCACCATTTATCGGGAACTCCTGGACAAATACCCGCATCACCAGAGGAACCACTACGAGTTGTCTCGCCTGGCGCGGGCGCGCGACGCCTCGCACGTCGAGGAGATGCTGCAGGTATTGGAGGAGACCCGGCTGCCGCCGGAAAAGAACATTTTCCTGTACTATGCCATCGGCAAGGAGCTCGAGGACCTCGAGCGTTGGGACGAAGCTTTCGATTACTACCGACGCGCCGGTGACATGATCAGTGCATTCGCACCCTACGACGTGGCCGCCGATATTGCGGTCATCGACAAGATTATCGACGTGTGCGACGAGGCCTGGCTGGGTGAGGCCGGTGCGGTCACCCGCACCGCGGACGAGAACAAAACGCCGATTTTCATCGTCGGCCTGCCGCGCACCGGAACGACCCTGCTGGAACGCATCGTCGCCAGCCATTCCCGTGTCGAGACGGCGGACGAGACGTTCTTTCTGCAAATGGCCATCCGCCATGCGGCTGTCGGCGCCGGCGCCGGGGAGGTGACCCCTGAGATCATCGGCCAGGCTGCGCAGAAGAATATCGGGTCCATCGCCGGGAAGTACATGTCTTGGGTGGATTATCGCCTCGGCGGCCGCCCGTTCTTTATCGACAAGTACCCGCTCAACTTCCTCTACCTCGGGTTCATCGCCAAGGCCTTTCCCGGCGCCAGGCTGATACACATGCGGCGTAACCCCATGGATGCCTGCTTCGCCCTGTACAAACAGTCCTTTTTCAAGTTCGCCTACACGCTCGAGGACCTGGGCAGGTACTACGTCGCCTTCGAACGCCTGCGCCGGCACTGGCAGGCCCTGTTGCAGGACCGCTTGATAGAGATCGATTACGAAAACCTGGTGGCCGACCAGGAAGGCCAGACGCGGGCCCTGCTGGAGCGGATGGGGCTGCCATTCGAGCAGGCCTGCCTCGAATTCGAACGCAATACGATGCCGAGCGCATCCGCCAGCACGGTGCAGGTGCGTGAAAAAATCCATACCCGCTCGGTGGGCAAGTGGGAGCATTTCCGCCCCCAACTGCGGCCGCTCAAGGATTACCTGGAGCAGGCGGGCATCAAAACCGAATAGCGCCAAATGCGCCTGCAGCGAGCCCGTCCCGGTTGCTTTCCCGCGGAGCAGCCGTCAATTCCAGCCACGTTGTTAACTATGGGTGAGTTTCAAACTGCTTACCCGCCGGCTGTTCAGTTTGGGTTCCCGACCCGGCGGCCCTACGGGCTGCCCGCACAGCCGTCCCGTTCTTACGGGGCAGGCCGCCCGGGGCGTCCTGCCCCGGGCGGCCTGTCATGGGCATCCCGCCCATGACACCCCTGAACGGTTCGCCTGAGACTGGGCCTGCTAACACCATCCGAGTCGGTTCTGACGCTTGCCATTTTTTTGTCTGGCAAGGCTGAGCGAGCGTGATGTAGCACGGCTACCTGAGCGAGCGGCAACGCAGCCAGGCGAAAAAATGGCTGCGTCCCTGCGGGTTGTGACTGAAACCGCCCCATCCTGCGTTCCTCGTCGTTCATTTGAAATCATCAAACTTCTCTCCTCGCGCCTTGGCTGCAACGGTTTCAGTCACAACAGCATCGACCCAGATGGTGTTAGCAAGCCCTTGCCTCCAGGTCACCCGAACTGAAGAGCCAGCGCGTGCATTCAGCAGTCCAGGCGATGAAACCCGCACGCTGGATGGCTGGGAGGGCAGCCACCTGTGAACGGGACCGTGCATCCGTCGGGAACGGATGCCGCGCGACCATGGATGGCTTGAGCATGTCCCGTACACAGGTAGCCGCCCTCCCGTGATACGAGCGAACTCTTCAATACAATAAACCGCTTAAACATGCTGATGAGGCATGTGTACAACCCTCATTGCATTCACAGCTAGTTGGAGGATGCCCCGTGCCACGTGGGACTGAGCCGGTGTACGCTGTCGATCAGGACCTGCATGTGTTCGGGGGGCACGTCCGGCGTGATGCCGTGGCCGAGATTGAACACGTGGCCCGAACCGTGCCCGTAACTCGTCAGCGCTTCCCGCACCTGTTGCTCGATGACGCCGGGGTTGGTGAGCAGGACGGCCGGGTCCAGGTTTCCCTGCAGGGCGACTCGCTCACCCACGCGTGTCCTGGCGTCCCCCAGGCTGATCGTCCAATCCACGCCGAGGGCGTCGCAGCCGGTATCGGCGAGCGCTTCCAGGTGGGCGTTGCAGCCCTTGCAAAACAGCACCACCGGGATACGCTGGCCCTCGTGCGTGCGCTTGAGCCCGGCGACGATTTTAGCCAGGTAGGCGAGGGAAAATTCCCGGAACATCTCCGGCGCCAGCACGCCGCCCCAGGTATCGAAGATTTGCACCGCCTGCGCACCGCTTTCGATCTGGGCGTTCAGATAGGCGCAGACGGAATCGGCCAGTTTGTCCAGCAGTTGATGGGCGGTCTCCGGGTCGCCGTAGATCATATTCTTGATTTTCGCGAAGTTCTTGCTGGATCCGCCTTCGACCATGTAGGTTGCCAGCGTCCACGGGCTGCCGCTGAAGCCGATCAGGGGCACGGCGCCGTCGAGCGTCTTGCGGATCAGGCTGACCGCGTCCATGACGTAGCGCAGGGATTGCCACGGGTCCACGGCTTGCAGCCGCCTGACGTCCGCCGCGCTTGCGATCACGTGCTCGAAGCGGGGCCCTTCACCGGCGGCGAAATACAGCCCCAGACCCATCGCGTCGGGCACCGTCAGTATGTCCGAGAACAGGATCGCGGCATCGAGGCCGAACCGGCGGATCGGCTGCATGGTGGCTTCGCAGGCCAACTCCGGGTTGCTGCACAGGTTCATGAAGCTGCCGGCTTCGTCGCGCAATTGGCGGTATTCGGGCAGGTAGCGCCCGGCCTGGCGCATGACCCACACGGGCGTGCGTTCGGTGGGCTGGCGCAGCAGGGCGCGCAGGTACAGGTCGTTCTTCATTCGGGGGTTCATTGTTTTCCTTTTCAGTCGGCCTGGCAGGCCCTGATCGATTCAAGGATTTGCGATTTTGTGCAATCGCTGTCGATGAGGCCTTTGCCGGCCTTTTCGATCAGAATCAGGCGCGCCGAGCCCGCGAGGTTTTTCTTGTCCAGCTGCATGGCCTCGTAGATCTCGCCGGGCTGCAGATTATCCGGTAAAACGCGGGGCAGGCCAAATGCCGCGAGCAACCGGCACAGCCGGTCGTTGAAGCCGGCACCGCATAAGCCGCGTTGCTCGCTGAGCGTGCCGGCAATGCACATGCCGATGGCAACCGCCTCCCCATGCAGGTAGCGCTCGTAGCCGGTCAGCGTTTCCAAAGCGTGCGCGAAGCTGTGGCCGAAGTTCAGCAGTGCGCGGACCCCGGACTCACGCTCGTCCTCGGCCACGACGGCCGCCTTGTTGCTGACGCTTTGGCCGATCAGGGACGACAGCGCCGCGGGGTCCCTGTCGACTATGGCCTGCGTGTGGGCCTCGAGCCACTGCAGGAAGCGCGAGTCGCGTACGCAGGCAATCTTGACGGCTTCGGCGAGGCCGGCCCTGAACTCACGGGCCGGCAGCGTTGTCAGCGTGGCGGTGTCGATCAGCACGCCCCGGGGTTGATGAAAGGCGCCGATCAGGTTCTTGCCGCGCGTGTGATTGATCGCGGTCTTGCCGCCGATCGAGGCGTCGACCTGCGCCAGCAGGGTCGTGGGAATCTGCAGGTAGCGGATGCCGCGCATATAGCTGGCGGCGGCAAAGCCACCCATGTCGCCGACCACGCCGCCACCCAGCGTCAGCAGCGTCGCGTCGCGGGTGGCGCGGATGTCGACCAGCTTGTCGAGGATTTGCGACCAGTATTTCACCGTCTTGTACTGTTCGCCGTCCGGCAGAACCAGCGCGTGCGCTTCACGCCCGGCGAGCGCGTCCAGGAGCGGCTGCAGGTACAGCGGGGCAACCGTGGTGTTGGTCACGACCAGCGCCTTGCTGGCGGCCGGCGCGTCCATGAGCGACGGGATTTCGGACAGCGTGCCGTGCCCGATCCACACCGGGTAGCTGCGGTCCCTGAGCTTAACCTCAACCCGCATGGGTGCTTTCCGTGTTCTTCAACGGATCGAGGTAGTCGGAGATGGCGCGGGCCAGGGCCCTCGATGCGGCATGGACGCTGTGCTCTCCGGTCACGAATGTCAGGTCGGCGAGCGATGCGTAAAGCGCGTTGCGTTCCAGCGCCAGTTCCTTAAGTCGCTGCTCCCGGTCGGGGGTCTGCAGCAGCGGGCGGTTCTTGTCCTGGCTCAGCCTCCTGAGCTGGTTTGCAACGCTGGTCTTGAGGTACACCACCGTGCCCCGGCTGCTCAAAAGGCGGCAGTTTTCGGCGTTGCAGACAACGCCGCCACCGGTCGCCAGCAAGCGGCCGTTGCCGCTGGTCAGTTGTCTCAGCAACTGGGTTTCACGCTCGCGAAAACCCTTTTCGCCTTCGATATCGAAAATCAGGCTGATGCTGGCCCCGGTCAATCGCTCGAGTTCCTGGTCGCAATCGTAGAAGTCCAGGCCGAGCAACCTTGCCAGTCTCTTGCCGACGGTCGTTTTGCCGGACCCCATCGGGCCGATCAGGAATACGTTGGGGATGGAACTGCTCACGATCGCGGGTGTCCCGGATTACAGCGTGCAAGCCAGACAGGCTTTGGGTACCATGGCGTGGTCTGGCCTGCAAGGAGCGGTGAAGGGAGCTATGCTGCGTTTTTTTATCATTTTCTCGGTACTGCTGCTGGGCCTGTTTACCCTTGAGATTCTACAGCCCGCGGAAAAGTACGTCATCCTTCCATTCACCTCGCTCGTGGCCCACCTCAGCGTCTGGATCGTACAGTTCTTCGATCACACCGTCATCGCGACCGGCAATGTCATCCGTGACCAGGTTTCCGGTTTCGGCGTGCGCATCGAGCGCGGCTGCAATGGGCTGGAAGCGGTCATCATCCTGTTTTCAGCCATTTTTGCGTTTCCGGCCCCGCTGAAAAACAAGCTGATCGGGTTCGTGGTGGGGTTTTTTGCGATCCAGTTGCTGAACCTCGTCAGGATCATCAGCCTGTTTTACCTCGGCCAGTGGAACTACACCGCGTTCGAATGGTTTCACCTCTACCTGTGGCAGGCGCTGATCATACTCGACGCCCTGGTGGTGTGGCTGGTATGGCTGCGCACGTTGCCGGGTTCGCGCCGGCACGGCGGCCCCGGGCCCCGGGCGGATGCGGGTTCCGACCTTCATGCCGATAGGGTTTAGCCTGCATATTTCACCAGTCGGTACCGGTCCCCACTATAAGCAAATGAATCAGCTCAATTAGATGGTATATTTTCGAACAAACATCAAGGTACACTTTGCCCCCGGCCCGCTACCTATCCCGGCCCTGACTGGTCCAGATGCACCTGGGCTTGAGCTTCCTTTGAGCCATAGCTACGGCTATGACTCTCAGTCCAGCTCAGCGTCCAGTTGTATCTGCCCGGCGCCATCATCCGGGATACTGGTGAAATATGCAGGCTAGCCCGGCTGCCCGCAGGCCGACAGGTTCATGCGCGTTCTGATCGCCGGCTGCGGCTTTGTCGGCATCGCGCTGGCACACCGGCTGCTGCGCCTGGGCCACGATGTTTATGGCTTGAGACGAAGTGCGGCCGCGTTACCCGCCGGCGTGCGGGCGGTCCAGGCGGATATCACCAGGGCCAAAACGCTCCGGGGCCTGCCGGACGACATCGATTGCCTGGTTTTCATGCCGTCACCGGCGCGGCGCGACAGGGCTGCCTACACGTCGGTCTTCATCGATGGCTGGAACAACCTGTGGGCCGCCTTCAAGCGGCCTCCCGGCCGCAGTATACTGGTCTCCAGCACGGCCGTTTACGCGCAAGACGATGGCAGCGAGGTCGACGAGGAATCAGCCGCGGTCCCATCCGCCTTCAATGGAGCAGTGTTACTCGACATGGAGCGGTCAGCCGAGCGTTGCACGGCGGGATGCGTGGTCGTGCGTTGCAGCGGGATATATGGTCCGGGTCGTGACCGGTTGATTCGGCAATCCAGGGTCCCCGGCCTGGAGGTCCAGGCGTCGCCGCCGCTTTACACGAACCGGATCCACCGAGACGACGTCGCCGGGGCATTGGCGCACCTGGCGGTGCTGCCCTCGCCGCGAAGCCTGTACCTCGCCTCCGACGACCGTCCCGCGCCGAGGTACGAGGTGCTCGCCTGGCTGGCTGCACGCCAGGGCGCTGCAGCGCCGAAACGGTTGGCCGTGGACGGCGGCAGCCGCGGCAAGCGCGTGTCCAACCAAAGGCTGCGCGAAAGCGGGTACGAGTTGCTGTATCCGGATTACCGGGCGGGATATTCGCAATTACTCTCAACGGAAAGCAAATATGACACTACCGATTGAAGTGCTGGAAAGGTTCGACGAGGGCATGCAGGCCGCCGCGGCCGCGGGTGAACCCGAGCCCACGTCAATGGCGCTGGCAACGGTCGCCGCCGACGGGAGGGCCTCGGTCCGTACCGTTCTGCTCAAAGACTTCGATGGCGACGGCATGGTGTTTTACACCAATACGAACTCGATCAAGGGCCGGCATTTGGCGCAACACCCGCAGGCGGCCCTGTGTGTCTTGTGGAAGAGCGTGTTTCGCCAGGTGCTCATCGAGGGCGTCACCCACCTGGTTCCAAATGAGGAAGCCGATGCGTATTTCGCCAGCCGCCCGCGCGGCAGCCAGGTCGGTGCGTGGGCTTCGCTGCAGTCCGAGGCGCTGGCCAGCCGCGAACTGCTCGAGCAGCGGGTGGCGGAGTTCGAGCGGAAATTCGCCGGCAAGACGGTTCCGCGGCCGCCCCACTGGTCAGGCTACCGCCTGGTGCCGGACATGGTGGAGTTCTGGTACGGCCGCGAAGACCGCTTGCACGACCGGTTCCGATTCACGCTGACGGATGGTACGTGGGTTCGGCGGCGGTTGTATCCCTGACCGATACCCCCGTCATCGAGGGACCTCGAATGGGTTAACAACCGTTATCCCGGGGTTCGATTAGCGGAAATCAGCACGGCATGTCTTTCCAGCGGTGGGGCGAACCCGCATATTGCACCAGTATCCAGGATGCGGGCGCAGATCAGGTACGGCTGCGCGCAGGGCTGGACTAAGACCCATAGCCATCGCTATGGGTCGAAGGAAGCTCAAGCGCAGGTGAAACTGAGCAAGCTCGGGCCGGGATAGGTGTCCGGCCGGATACACACTGCACTTTTGGAAAAGGCGTTCAAATAAACTGATTCCTTCCAATATTTAGAACTTAAGGAACAGGCTCGACACCGACTGGTGCAATATGCGGGTTAATTACTCGGTAAAGAACTGTTGCCTGAAAGTCACGCTGAAGGGTTTGCTTTCGCCTGCGGGTGTGACCTGCACCGTGAAATCAAAGGTTTCCAGGTTGCGGACCGATAGTTCTCCAATGTAATAGACGGCATCGTCGCCGTCATCGATCTGGCGCATCTCGATTTTCCGCAGTTGCCCGGTCAGATTGCGGGCGCTGGCCGTAACGGTGGCCCTGACGGCCTTTTCCTTACCATTCTCACCCGTGCGTTTCACCGCGATGTTGATCAGACCACGGCTCTCCGAGCGGCGGATGCCGTAAGCTTTGGCCACGGCGGGGCTAATCATGCTGGAATTCAACGCAGTGTAGTAGACCTTGTAGTCACCAAACGTCTGCGCCTGCTGGGCCAGTGCGGGTACAGCCGTGAAGGCCGCCAGCAGCCCGATCATAAGGAACAGTTTTTTCATCGCTATCGTCCTCCGCGAAATATCCGGCCTTCATCGGCAATAACAGTAACTGTGCGGGCCGTTCGCCCCGGCCTCGCGCGTTTGCGCTATCTACCATCCTAGCAGAAGCAGCAAAAAACGCAGTGCGATAAGCGCAAATAACGGCGAAAGGTCAATGCCGCCTATCGGTGGAATCACCCGGGCGATGGGTCTCAACAGCGGTTCCGTCAACTGGTAAATCAGCGGAATCATCGGGTGCTGCGAATGTCCCGCGATCCAGCTGACGATCACCCTGGCGATGACCAGCACGATATAGGTGAACAGTAAAATGATCAAAAGCTTTCGAATCGTGTACAAAAACAGGAAGGACGCCCCGAAGGAAAGATGCCCGAGTTGGTTGATAATGATCAACTGCAGCAATTCCATCAGTATCATCACCACCACCGATGCCGTGTCGAGTTTGCCGATGGATGGTACGAGGCGCCGCGCCGGCTTCAGCACGGGATTCGTGATCCTGACGAGGAACTGGCACAACGGGTTGTAAAAATCGGCCCTGACCCATTGCAGCAACAGGCGCAGCATGATGGCGGTCACGTACAGGTCGGTCAGGGTGCTGATGAGGTAAATTAGCGCGCCGGAGGGATTCATCACTGGACCCCTTTTCCGAGTTCCTGTCCGCGCTGGGTCGCGGCGGCCACCGCCCGCTCGAGCAATTCGGTGAAGTGTCCCGCATCGAGGGCCCGAAGTGCTGCTTCGGTCGTGCCGCCGGGTGTCGTTACCTGGCGGCGCAGGTCGGCGACATCCAGCTTGCTCTGCGCGGCCATCGCACCGCTGCCGTAGGCTGTTTGCAGCGCCAGCTTCGCGGCCACGTCCGGCGGCAGGCCGAGTTTTTCGCCGCCGCTGCGCAGCGCCTCGATCAGGTAAAAGAAATAGGCGGGGCCGCTGCCGGACACGGCTGTCACTACGTCCAGCAGCCGTTCCTCTTCCAGCCACACCACCTCACCTGCCGACTGCATGACCTTTTGCGCGATTTCCCGTTGTTCCGGGCTGCAACTGCGCTGTGCAAACAGGCCGGTCATGCCGAGCCCGATCAACGCGGGCGTGTTCGACATGCAGCGAACGATGGACGGGTTGGCTTCCATGTGTGCCGCGATCTTCTGCACGCCGACGCCGGCGACGATGGATATGACCAGTTGGTCGGCGGTTATGTGTGCGCCGATGTCGTCCAGCACCAGCGGCAGAACCTGCGGCTTGACGGCCAGGACGATGGCTTCCATGTCCGCCAGTGCGTCGGTGGCGGACTCGTAGCCGCTGACCGGCCAGCGGGCCTCCAGGCGCGAGCGCGCTTCGGGGTTCGGATCCACGACCCGGATCGTGTGAATGCTGTGGCCGGAGGTGTAAAGGCTCGAAATCAGCGCGGTCGCCATGTTGCCGCCGCCTATAAACGTTATCTTCATGTTTTCACTTCGCCGTCGTTGTTGATCGGTTCCAATCAGGGAGTTCTCGGCCCGAACAGGTCGGTACCGATGCGAACCATGGTGCTGCCGGCCTCGATGGCGGCTTCCAGATCAGCCGACATACCCATCGACAACGTGTCGAGGTCGTGGCCCGTCCCCAGCAGTTCCTCGTATATTAACCGCACGCGCTGGAAGCTATCGCGTTGCCGGTCCCTGTCGGGCGTCAGTTTCGGTATCGCCATGAGCCCGCGCAGGCGGATATTGGCCAGTTCCCCCGCCAAAGCGGCGAGTCGCGGGATCTCGGCGGGATCGGCGCCGGCCTTTTGCGGTTCCCGGTCGATATTGACCTGCAGCAGGATGTTCAGCGGCGCCAACTCAGCCGGCCGCTGGTTGGCCAGCCGCTTGAGAATACGCGGCCGATCCACGCTTTGCACCCACTGGAAGTGGTTGGCGATGGCGCGGGTTTTATTGGATTGGATGGCGCCGATAAAATGCCACTGCAGCGCCAGTGATTCCAGTTGCCGTTGCTTCTCCAGTGCTTCCTGCAACTGGTTTTCCCCGAACGCGGCAACGCCCAGTTCGTGCAAGGCCGCGATTTTGTCCGCACCCTTTCTTTTGCTGACAGCGAGCAGAGCGACTTCAGCGGCCTTGCGGCCGGCGGCAGCACAAGCATTTTCGATGCGTTGGCGGATATTTTGCAGTCTCGCGGCCGCGTTATTCATGTTGCAGTTGGTGCGTGCATTGTTCTATGGTTACGGTTGCTGCATCGGAAACCAAGGATCCGGTTTCGCGCATGGGTTCAATTTTGAGTCATAATGCATTGTAACGCTACCCGTATTCCGGCAAGGAGTGGTTATGGATATTGCTGAGTTGCTGGCTTTTTCGGTAAAAAATGAAGCCTCGGACCTGCATTTGTCTTCGGGGCTGCCGCCGATGATTCGCGTCGACGGCGACCTGCGCCAGCTGAGCGTGCCGGCATTGGACAACCCGCAACTGACCGAGCTCCTTTACAGCACGATGAACGATCACCAGCGGCGCGATTTCGAGGCCAATCTCGAAGTCGATTTTTCGTACGCGGTGCAGGGGCTGGCGCGATTTCGTGTCAACTGTTTTCATAACGACCGCGGCGTGGGCGGGGCCTTCCGCACCATCCCCATGGCGGTCTGGACGCTGGAAGACATCGGCGCTCCCCCTTCGTTCAAGGATATCATCAATGTTCCGCGGGGCCTGGTCCTGGTGACCGGCCCGACCGGCTCCGGCAAGTCGACGACGCTGGCGGCCATGATCGACCACCTGAACAAGTCGGTGGCCGGGCACATACTGACCATCGAGGACCCGATCGAATTCGTGCATACGTCGCGCAAGTGCCTGATCAACCAGCGCGAGGTTCACCGAGACACCCATGGATTCAACCAGGCGCTGAGGGCCGCCCTGCGCGAGGACCCGGATATCATCCTGGTCGGCGAAATGCGGGATATCGAGACCATACGCCTGGCGCTGACGGCGGCCGAAACCGGCCACCTGGTGTTCGCGACATTGCACACGAGTTCCGCGGCCAAGACCATCGACCGCATCATCGACGTGTTTCCGGCAGGTGAGAAGTCCATGGTGCGCTCCATGTTGTCGGAATCGCTGCGCGCGGTCATCGCGCAGACCTTGATGAAACGCATCGGCGGCGGGCGCATCGCGGCGCACGAGATCATGCTGGCCACGCCCGCGATCAGAAACCTGATCCGCGAGGACAAGGTGGCGCAGATGTATTCCGCCATCCAGACCGGGCAGAACGTAGGTATGCACACGCTCGACCAGTACCTGGAAGGCCTGGTCAAACGCGGCATCGTTTCGCGGCAGGAAGCCGCGAGGAAGGCCGTGGATCGAAAGTTGTTCATGTAGGATGAAATGATTGGAGTCTGAAAGATGAGTGCCATCGTAGACTGGTTACGGAAAGTTCACGAAGAGAAGGGTTCGGACCTGTTCATCACCGCGGATGCACCGCCGTGTATCAAGGTCAATGGCAAGATAAGGCCCATCTCCACCGAAGCCCTGCTGCCGGAAGAGGTCAGTGAGATCGTTCACAGCATCATGACGGACAGGCAGGTCCGGGAGTATGACCAGACGCTGGAGTGCCAGTTCGCCCTCGCCCTCGATGACGACATGCGCTTTCGCGTCAGCGCATACTGGCAGCAGGGCAGGGCGGGTATGGTTTGCCGCCGGATCGAGACCACGATTCCCACGTTCGAAGGCCTTGGCCTGCCCGATCTTTTGACGGACCTGGCGCTGGCGAAGCGCGGTATCATATTGTTCGTGGGCGCTACCGGTACCGGTAAGTCGACTTCGTTGGCCGCGATGATCGGCTACCGCAACAAGCGCGTGAGTGGTCACATCATCTCCATCGAAGACCCGATCGAATACGTGCACTTCCACGGCAAGAGCCTGATCACACAGCGGGAAGTGGGAATCGACACCGATTCGTTCGAGGTGGCGTTGCGCAATACGCTCAGACAGGCGCCGGACGTTATCATGATCGGTGAAATCCGGACCCGCGAAACGATGGAGCACGCCATCACGTTCGCTGAAACCGGTCACCTGGTGCTGTGCACCCTGCACGCCAACAACGCCAACCAGGCCATGGACCGGATCCTGCACTTTTTCCCGGAGGAGGCGAAGGAGCAGGTTCTGCTTGACCTTTCCTTCAATATGAAGGCCATCATCGCGCAACAGCTGGTGCCGTCGGCCGACCAGACCCGCCGCTGGGCGGCGGTCGAAATATTGCTGGCCACGCCGCTGGTTCAGGACCGGATTCGCAACGGCGAAGTCAATGAACTGAAGAGCATCATGAAAGACTCCAATCATCACGGCATGATCACCTTCGATCAGTGCCTGTTCAGGATGTTCAAGGAAGGCAAGATCACCTATGATGACGCCATTCGGTATGCGGATTCCGCCAACGAGGTGCGCCTGGCGGTTAAAATGTCCGAGGGTGGCGATGCCGAGACGCTTTCCGCTAACCTGAAGGACGTCGAGATCATGGATTTTTGACCCGCGGCTCCCGGGTTTAACGTAAAATTCCAGTTGGATTAACGGAAATTTAATGGCGCTGGGCATAGACTGTTAACAACTTAAAAGCGCATGCGGATCAGCGTGTGCGCTTCAAGTTACAGCAATCCCTGCTGTGATTACGGTTAACGGGGCGTTTCGGGCCCAGGCACGGTGTTGAATCATGTGTCTGGGCCTTTTCTATTACGACATTGAAAATATCGGGCTTTGCATGTGCGAATATTGATCATTGAAGACAACCCGGATATCGCTGCCAACATCGGTGACTACCTGGAGGAGAAAGGCCACACCGTGGATTTTGCCGGTGATGGCGTGACCGGACTGCACCTGGCCATTGTCAATGAATTCGACGCGATCGTTCTGGACCTGGCCTTGCCCGGGATGGACGGGCTCGAGGTCTGCCGCAAGCTGCGCCAGGAGGCAGGTAAGAACACACCGGTGTTGATGCTGACCGCCCGTGACCGTCTGCAAGATAAACTGGCCGGTTTCGAAACCGGCGCTGACGACTACCTGGTCAAGCCGTTCGAATTGCAGGAAGTCGAGGTCAGGCTCGAAGTGCTCGGCAAACGCGGAGCACGTCAGGTCACGAAGGAACTCCATGTCGGCGATTTGTCCTTCAACCTGGACACGCTGGTCGTGAGCCGCAATGGCGTCGACATCGAACTGAACCCGATTGGCCTGAAATTGCTCGCGTGTCTGATGAAGGCCTCGCCCAACGTCGTTTCCCGCACCGGCCTGGAGAAGGAAGTGTGGGGAGAGGAGATGCCGGACAGTGACAGCCTGCGGGTTCACATTCACTCGTTGCGGGCGGCCATCGACAGGCCCTTCGGCAGCAAAATGATCCAGACGCGCCACGGCATCGGCTATCGTCTGGTGGAGTCAAATGCACTATCGACGTAGGCTCCGCAGCCGGATCATCGTCTCGTTCCTGCTATTCGGTACCCTGTTGAGCGGTTTATTCGCGGCCAGTACCCTGTTCCTGCAGGGTTACCTGGAAGACCAGCTGATCGGCACGACCCTGAAACAGGAACTGGATGATTACCTGATCCAGTTACGCAACGATCCGACGCTGGTAGAGCCGTTTCATACGCGCATCCAGGGCTTCGTTACGCGGCCGGGCGATCCCAACCACAGCGTCTCCGCCTATATCAGAAAGCTTCCCCCCGGCGTGCACAGCGTCGAAACGCCGGAAGGCGCCTTCATGGCGGCGGTGCGCAAGGACAAGGACCTGTGGGCCTTCCTGATTTACGACGTCACCGAGAACCTGCGCCTGACCCGTCAGTTGATATGGGCGCTGGTGTTTGTCGTCGTGCTCTTTTCGCTGCTGTCGCTGGGCCTGGGATTGTGGTCCTCCAGCCGCATCATGAAACCGGTTACCGATCTGGCCGAAAGACTGCGGCACCTGCGGGAGGAGTCACCGTCACCGGGGCTTGCCCGCTGGTTCACGGACGATGAGGTCGGACAGCTGGCCGCCGCGCTGGACGCTTACGCGGAACGCGTACACCACCTGATCGAACGTGACCGGGAGTTCAACGCAGACGTCAGCCACGAATTACGCACGCCGCTTGCCGTGATCACGGGGGCGGTCGAATTGCTGCTGGCACAAAAGGACCTGCCGCCCAAGGCGCGCACGCGCATCCTGCGTATCGCCAGGGCCGCGCATCAGTCCACCGACATCACCACGGCCCTGCTGCACCTGGTGCGGGCCGAGCGCGGCACCAACGAGGACAGCGCTGCGCAGAATGTGAAGGATATCGTGGAGAAAATGATACATCTGCACGAGCCGCTGCTCGACAACAAGGCCCTGAAGCTGAGGGTGGTGGAAAAGGACCGGGTCAGCGTCATCGCGCCGGAGTCGGTGATCGCGGTGGCGATCGGCAATCTGGTCAGCAACGCGATCCGCTACACGGACCAGGGCGAGGTCGTGTGTACCATCGGCAGCGGCAAGGTGGTGGTGGAAGACACGGGTCCGGGTATTCCGGAAGAGGAATTGCCGCGCGTGCTGGACCGGCACTACCGTGGCGAGGGCGTTACCGGCAAGGGCTCGGGGCTGGGCCTTGCGATCATCCAGCGTCTTTGTGAACTCTATGGCTGGTCTGTCCACATTGAAAACCGCGCCGGTGGTGGGCTCAGGACAGAACTGAGGTTCTTTGGAACACGCTGAACCGGCGCCATGTTTGGGCTAGAATAGGCCGCAGCGAAACACGGCCCGTGGACCATGTCGATCATCAACTGTCCCAATTGCGATAAACCGGTGTCCAGCCTGATCAGGCTGTGCCCCTACTGCGGCTTCCAGCGTGGCGAAGTCAGTGACGAAGAGCTGCGGGAATTCCGGCGCCGCAAATTGCGGGATCGCGTTTACCACCTGAAAATGACCAGTTACGTCATCATGACGCTGTTTTTGGGTGCATTCGGCTGGTACTGGTTCGAAACCCGCGCATTCACGCGGCTGTCGTCGATGGGACCGATCCTGCTGTTGGCATTGACTTCCGTCGCCTACGTCGCCGTCCGGGTTTACGTCTTCCGGTTGCAGTCGGCCTTGCGCAAAATCAAGCCCTGAGCCAGGCCGAATCCCGACCTGCTTCCCGACTACTGCACGCGCTTTACACGGACGGTCGTGGCATAGCCGACCACGGACAGTTTCCAGTCGCCCAGAAGGCCCCGCTCGATCGTGATTTCCGGATCGGTCACCTCGCTAATCGCAAAGGTGCCCGCCTCCGCCTGTTTCCAGACCATGCCGTTATCCAGCTTGAACAGGGTGCCTTTGCCTTTCCAGCCGCTGAACGGGCCGACGATGTGAGCGTGTATGGTCTTGCCCAGGTTCGAATCCTTTTTCTTGTTCTTCTTCAGTTCGAAGCCGCGGGTGTCCGTGATTTCCCCGCCGTCAGAAGCAGCCCCGGCTTGTGCGTTTTCGAGCGTGGCGACCGAATGCCGGCGCAGCCATTCGTTGAGCCGCGCCAGTTCCTGGTCGCTCAGTTTGTCGAGACCAGTTTCCTGCATCTCCTTGTCGGTCATGCGCTCTTCCAGCGTAGAGAAACTCTCGGCGGCCATGGCGGCGTGCCGTACCTGGAACGCGAACAGGAGTACGCAAAGAGAGGTGAAAATGATCTTTTTCTTCATAGGATTATCTCAGCCGCCAATGCCGCGGATTTTCAGCGGCGCAAGTCTACCATGATCCGGATGGTTTGCGGACACCCCGCTCTGGCGCTCCGTCGACCGGTGCAATGTGCGGGCTTAGAGATCCTGCTGGTAACGCACGTACGGTATGCGACCGTATACGGCCTCGAACGGGTCTTTCAGGCTCGTATCGTTTTTGCTCTGATCCTCACCGGCGTTGAGTACGTTACTGGTGCCGACGCTGAGGTTCGCGTTCCACGGCGTGCGCCAGGTGAACTGGACGTCAAATGTCGCCATGCTGCCGAGGCTGTCGCGGTTGAAGAATTGGACCTGGTCGCGATAGAAACTCTGTATTCCGCCGCTGAAGTTGCCTTTGCTCCAGTCCAGGCTTAGCCGGGCGCTGTCAAAGGGACTGGCAATGGCCCAGTTCTGCAGCGTCGGCGCCTGCAGCGATGAACTCTTGAAAGACGCATCCATGACCCGTGTCAATTGCAAGCCGAGCCGCACATCACCGGCGTCGTCCGTCGTCAGACCCAGCTGGAATTCAAGGTTGATGCCGGAGGCCTCGCTTTTAAGATAGTTCAGGGACTGAGCGGCCAAGGAGGTCGAAAGCAGGGGATTGCTGTGAGCCGGCATCAAAAGTCCGGCGCCCGCACCTGCATTGCCCACGGGAAAGATTGGGTTGGCCGTGACCGAATCTCCTTCACCGGCCTCGCGCTGGAACATGCCAACCGCCGCCTGCAGCTTGTCGGTGCCGTAACGCAGGCCCAGCGCGACCTGGCCTTGGCGCAGGACATTTGCCTGGTTGATGAAAAAGCAATCGGAAGCATGGAAAGAGCCCCGGTCGAGCACGCCGTTCTGGCAGAGAATACTGCCCAGCGGCCGAAACGCCGGCTGAGACTTGCCGCCGCCGAGACTGGCGGTGATGTCCATCTTGTCGCTCAGGGCCAGCTTAAGGGCGCTGCCATAGAAAATGGAACCCACGCCGGACGGGGTCTGGCGCAATTGGCTGCCGACCGCGAATGTCAGCGGTTTATCCAGGCGCAGAGCGAGCTTGCGGGTTTGCGAGCCGCCCAGGTCAAAGGGCAGCTGGTCCCGGGACTGGTCGCCGTTGAGCAGGAAGGCGTTCGGCTGTTGGCCGTCGAGCGTGCCGGTGATGATTTCGGAAGCTTCCCCGGCGATCGCCAATGCGGGCGACAACAGCAATATCGCGCAGGCCAGTCGGCCCGGATATTTACCGAATAGATAGGTTGCCAGTCGCTTCACCAGTCCTCACCGAATCCCTGTTCTCGCTGCCATACGACGCCAACACGGGTTGGCCCTGCTTTAGAGTGCTTAATTACCTATAAGTTCTTGCGCAGCCCCCGCCTGTTCACCATACAGCGAGAATTTTCCGTTTCTCTGTTGCAAATCATACTCATAAGTACCCATTGTCTGCAACAAGGCGGGCCGCTGGCTTTGCGTTTTCAAGGTCAACCCGTGCGGCACGCCGCGCCCGACAGGTATATATATCCAAGTTTAGCAGAAGCGCCGCTGTCATGCTCGGCCCGTGTGCTCATTTCGCCTGTTATACTGCGGCTTTCACCGTGTTTTGGATATCTCGATGGTCAAGCTGGAAACACCGCATTGTGATTTTGGCAAAAAGGCGCCCGACTTCGATTTGCCGGGGGTGGATGGCCGCCGCTGGACCTTGCAGGAATGCCGCGGCGAAAACGGCCTGCTGGTGATGTTCATTTGCAACCATTGTCCTTATGTCAAGGCGATCCGCGCGAAGCTCGTCAGGGACTGCAATGACCTCCTGCTGCTGGGCGTGGGCAGCGCTGCGATCATGTCCAACGACACCCAGGCGTTTCCCGAGGACTCTTTTGACAACATGCGCAGGCTGGCCGCCGAGTGCGGATTTCCATTTCCGTACCTGCTGGACGAAACGCAGCAGGTCGCGCAGGCTTACGGGGCCGTCTGCACGCCCGATTTTTTCGGTTACAACGCGGCGCTGGAACTGCAGTACCGCGGACGCCTGGATGCCGCGGGCGCCAAAGCGGACGATGACGGCCAGCCGCGTGAGCTCTACAACGCCATGCGGCAGGTGGCGGAGACCGGGCGCGGTCCGCAGGAACAATGGCCGTCGATGGGTTGTTCGATCAAGTGGCGCTGAGCCGCTGCCGGGCGAAGCCCGCACTTGCCAGACCGGGTCGAATTTGGGTTAGACTATTGGCTCTTTTGAGCCGGGAGACAGTTGGTGCTCCTTGCCATGAACACTGACAAACCAACTGAATTCGCAATTATTACCTTGAAGGAGCACTAGATGCGACCCGTACTGATGGTAGGCGTGGACTGTAGCGAGTGCAGTGACCGGGCAGTTGAATTCGCGGCTGATCACGCCCGGCAGGCCGATGCAAAGCTCTACGTGGCACACGTGATCGAATGGTCGCCCTACACGTTCTCCACCGTCGAGGAAAACGCCGAACGGCACAAGCGGCGCGAGCAGGAACTCAGCCGGGCGCATACCGAAATCATCGATCCGATCGTCAAGCGGCTGCAGGCCGAAGGATTGGCGGCCGAAGGGCTCGTCCGGCACGGGCACGTCGCCACGACGTTGAGCGTCCTGGCCCAAGAGCACGACGTCAAGAATATCATCATCGGGCGCCAGGGCACGTCCATGCTCAAGGCCCACCTGTTCGGCAGTGTCGGCAGCCACCTGGTGCAGACTGCCGAGTGCGCCGTGACCGTCGTGCCCTGACAGCCGTACCCTGACAGACGGAGATCAACATGATAAAACCAAGAGTGGGAATCACCGCACTCCTCGCCTTGCTCAGCAGTTTTTCCGCCCTGGCCGACCAGGGCATCGATGAAAAAATCAACCTGGCCGTCAAGCCCTACGCGGACGCCGTCGCCGGTACCGTGTTCGCGTCGTTCCAGGTCGGGGGCGTCGACATTCCATTCGTGTTGGTCTGGTTGATCGTCGCCGCCAGCTTCTTTACGCTCTATTTCAGGTTCATCAATCTGCGCGCCATGAAGCACGGCCTGCAATTGGTGCGAGGGGATTACAGTGACCCGGAAGCGGCCGGTGAGGTCACGCATTTCCAGGCGCTGGCCACGGCACTGTCGGGAACGGTGGGGCTGGGCAATATCGCCGGTGTCGCCGTGGCCGTGTCACTGGGCGGGCCCGGGGCCACCTTCTGGATGATCCTGGCGGGATTCCTCGGCATGTCGTCGAAGTTCACCGAGTGCACGCTGGGTGTGAAATACCGCGACGAGCATGAAGACGGCACGGTCTCCGGCGGACCCATGTATTACCTCGTCAAGGGTCTGCGCGAGCGGCACCCGGCGCTCGGCGGGCTCGGCCGGGTCCTCGCGGTCATGTTCGCGATCTTCGCCGTTGGCGGATCGTTCGGCGGCGGCAACATGTTCCAGGCCAACCAGAGTTTCGCGCAGCTGGTCAACGTCACGGGCGGCAGCGCCGGCTGGCTGGCGGACAAGGGCTGGGCCTATGGCGTGCTGATCGCCATCCTGGTGGGCCTCGTCATTATCGGCGGCATCCAGGGCATCGCGCGCGTGACGTCCAAGATCGTGCCCTTCATGGCGATCCTGTATGTCACCGCCGGTCTGGTCATCATCGGTACGAACTACCACCAGATTCCTGCCGCTTTCGGCGCCATCATTGCCGGCGCATTCACGGCCCACGGCATTTCGGGCGGTGTGATCGGCGTGCTTTTCCAGGGCTTCAAACGCGCCGCGTTTTCCAACGAGGCCGGCGTCGGCTCGGCGGCCATCGCCCATTCGGCGGTCAAGACCAAGCGCCCGGTCACCGAGGGTTTCGTCGCCCTTTACGAGCCCTTTATCGACACCATCGTCGTCTGTACGATCACGGCCCTGGTGATTATCATCACCAGCACCTGGGATCCGTCGGTCGATCCCAGTGCCGGCGTGCAACTGACGTCGAAGGCATTCGAATCGGAGATATCGTGGTTCCCGTGGGTCCTGACCCTGGCGGTTCTGCTGTTCGCCTTTTCGACGATGATTTCCTGGTCCTATTACGGACTCAAGGCCTGGACGTTCCTGTTTGGCGAGAACAGGTTCACCGATACGGCCTACAAGGTGTTGTTCCTCTTCTTCGTGATCGTGGGCTCATCGATGCAATTGGGGTCCGTGATTGATTTTTCCGACGCGATGATCTTCGCCATGGCGTTTCCCAACCTGTTGGGCTGTTATTTCCTGCTGCCGATCGTAAAAAAGGAGATGGACGAATACTGGGCCGATTTGAAGGCCGGCAGACTGGTCAAGACGCGGCTGAGTTAGTGCTTCTTCAAGGTAATAATTGCGAATACAGTTGGCTTGTCAGCGTTCATGGCAAGGCGCACCTCGCAGGTAATGGCAGAGTCCTTGGCAAGAGGTGCAACGCCGTCCATGGGCGCTGACAAGTCAACCCGGCGGGCACTCCTATGGGCTTCCGCAGTTGCGTTGCAGTGCTGGTAAAGGGCACGCCATTGACTGCGCACTGCGCCTTGCTGCAAAACCCCATAGGAGCGCTGGATCCGTAATTATTACCTTGAAGAAGCATTAGGCCCGCATCGCTTCTTTTCCGACTTGCTTAAGGCCATCTCATCAGCGAAAATCACAAGCTGATCTTTTGACCAGCCGGGTCCGCCAGCCAGGCGGGCCGGTTTCATAAAAATCATACTCAGGAATTCCCGATGCCCAGTCGACGTGAACTTGCCAACGCCGTACGAGCCCTGTCCATGGACGCCGTACAGAAGGCCAATTCGGGCCACCCGGGTGCGCCGATGGGCATGGCGGACATTGCCGAAGTCCTGTGGAACGACCATCTGAAACACAATCCAGCCAACCCGGGATGGTGGGACCGCGACCGTTTCGTGCTGTCCAACGGCCATGCGTCCATGCTGCTTTACTCCGTGCTGCACCTGAGCGGATACGAGCTGCCGATCTCGGAGTTGCGCAATTTCAGGCAATTGCATTCGAAAACGCCCGGGCACCCGGAATACGGCGATACACCGGGCGTTGAAACCACGACCGGGCCCCTGGGCCAGGGCATGGCCAACGCGGTCGGCATGGCGCTGGCCGAGCAGGTGCTCGCGAGGCGCTTCAACCGTCCCGGCCATGCCATCGTCGATCATCGCACCTGGGTCTTCATGGGCGACGGCTGCATGATGGAAGGGATATCGCACGAGGCCTGCGCCCTGGCCGGCACGTTGGGGCTGGGCAAGCTGATTGCATTCTGGGACGATAACGGGATCTCCATCGACGGTGAAGTCGAAGGCTGGTTCACCGACGACACGCCGGCCCGCTTCGAAGCCTACGGCTGGCACGTCGTCCGCGGTGTCGACGGGCATGACCCGCAGGCGGTCAGCGCGGCGATTGCCGAGGCACAGGCGCAAACCGACCGTCCCAGCCTCATCTGCTGCAAGACCATCATAGGCTTCGGTGCGCCCAACAAACAGGGCACCGAGGCTACCCACGGGGCCCCGCTCGGGGTGGAAGAGGTCGCGGCGGCGCGGGAAAGCCTGGGCTGGCCGTACCCGGCGTTCGAAATTCCCGACGAGATATACGCGGCCTGGAACGCGCGCGACCGCGGCGCCGAGGCAGAATCGGAGTGGCGCCAGCGGCTCGAACGCTACCGGCGGGATTTCCCCGCCGAGGCGGCTGAATTCGAACGCCGCATGAGCGGCGACCTGCCGGAGGAGTGGCGGCAGCAGACCGTGGAGGCGATCGCCGAACTGCAGGAAAATGGGGTCGATGTCGCCACCCGCAAGGCTTCGCAAATGGCCCTGAACGCATTCGGCCCGATGTTGCCCGAACTGATCGGCGGCTCAGCGGACCTGGCCGGGTCGAACAACACCATCTGGAAACGGAGCGTCGACGTCCGTGATGGTACCAGTGACGGCAATTACGTCTATTTCGGCGTACGCGAATTCGGCATGACCGCGATCTGCAACGGTCTCGCCCTGCACGGCGGCTTCATACCCTACAGCGCGACCTTCCTGGTGTTCTCGGACTACGCCCGCAACGCGGTGCGGATGTCGGCGCTGATGGGGATACACAATATCCACGTGTATACGCACGATTCCATCGGCCTCGGCGAGGACGGCCCCACGCACCAACCGGTCGAGCACGTCTCCAGTTTGCGCCTGATCCCCAACCTCAGTGTCTGGCGTCCCTGTGACACGGTGGAATCGGCCGTCGCCTGGAAGTGCGCGATCGAGGAGAACGCCGGGCCAAGCGCCCTGGTGTTCACGCGCCAGGGCCTGCCGCACCAGGCGCGCAGCACGGAGCAGGTGGCCGCGATCGACCGCGGCGGTTACGTGTTGCGGGAAGCCGACGGCCCGCTTGACGCCGTCATCATTGCAACCGGCTCCGAAGTCCGGCTGGCGATGGCCGCGGCGGAGGCGCTGTCGGCAGACGGCCTGCATGCACGCGTGGTCTCGATGCCCAACCCGGGACGCTTCATGGCCCAGGAGCGCGCTTACCGCGAATCCGTGGTGCCTTCGGACTGCCGCGCCCGGGTCGCCGTCGAGGCCGGCGTCGGCCAGTACTGGTATCCCTTTGTCGGTGACGGCGGCTCAATTATCGGCGTCAACCGCTTCGGTGCATCGGCACCGGCGCCGGACCTGTTCGAGTATTATGGTTTAACCGTTGCAAACGTCAGCAACGCAGTGCGCAAGTTGCTGGCAACTGACTGACTATCGAGGGAGAAGCACAATGGCAGTAAAAGTCGCAATCAATGGCTACGGGCGCATTGGCCGCAATATCATGCGGGCCCTGTACGAATCGGGCCGCACCGACGAAATCAATATCGTCGCCATCAATGACCTCGGCGACGCGAACACCAATGCGCACCTGACCCAGTACGACACCGCCCACGGCAAGTTTCCCGGCACGGTCGAGGTCCAGGGCGGCGACCTGGTCATCAACGGCGACCATGTCAGGGTCTGTGCCGAACGGGATCCGGCCAAGCTCCCGTGGGCCGAACTCGGGGTCGAAGTGGTCATGGAGTCGACCGGCTTCTTCCGCAGCCGCGAGGCGGCTTCGGCGCACCTGGCCGCCGGCGCCAAAAAGGTGATCATCTCCGCGCCGGGCCAGGACGTCGATAACACGGTCGTCTACGGCGTCAACCACGACACCCTCAAAGCCAGCGATGAAATCATTTCCAACGCGTCGTGCACGACCAATTGCCTGGCGCCGCTCGCCAAGGTGTTGCACGAAGGCATCGGCATCGAGAAGGGCCTGATGACCACCATCCATGCCTATACCAATGACCAGGTGTTGACGGATGTTTATCACAAGGACCTGCGCCGCGCCCGCTCCGCCACGATGAGCCAGATACCGACCAAGACCGGGGCCGCGGCGGCGGTTGGCCTGGTGCTACCGGAATTGAACGGCAAGCTCGACGGTTTTTCGATGCGCGTACCGACCATCAACGTCTCGGTCGTCGATCTGACCTTCGTTGCCAGCCGGCCGACCACGGTCGACGAGGTCAACGCGGTGGTCAAGGCCGCTGTTGACGGCCCGATGCGGGGGATCATGGCCTACAATACCGCGCCGCTGGTATCCGTCGATTTCAATCACAATCCGCATTCTTCTGTTTTTGACGCCAGCTTGACCAAGGTCATGGAGGGCAACCTGGTCAAGGTACTAAGCTGGTACGACAACGAATGGGGCTTCAGCAACCGCATGCTGGATACCACCTTGGCGCTGGTGAACGCCTGAGGCCCGGGCAATCGTCGGCACCGCTTACGAGACGGAAACGGGAGGGAGGCCTGGTGCGGATTCACCGCGCGCACCGATGCCTGCCGCCGCTCCCGGGTAGCCGCTGCCGAAACCACTGTACTTGAGGAGCACTGGATATGTCTTTCCTGCGTATGGACGAGCTGGACCTCGCCGCCAAGCGCGTCATGATCCGCGAAGATTTCAACGTGCCGCTGGAAGCCGGGCGGATCACATCGGACATGCGGCTCGAGGCCGCATTGCCCACGATCAGGTTGGCGTTGGACCAGGATGCCGCAGTCATCCTGCTGTCACACCTCGGGCGCCCCCAGGAAGGGCATTTCGACAAGTCGTTTTCACTGGCCCCGGTGGCATCGAGGCTGTCGCAACTGCTGGGTCGCAATATTCGTCTCGAAACGCACTGGCTGGACGGAATTTCGATAAAGCCCGGCGAGGTCGTCTTGTGCGAGAACGTGCGCTTTACGGTGGGCGAAAAGGCGAACGACGAAGCCCTGGCGCGGGTGATTGCCGCCTTGTGCGACGTGTACGTGATGGATGCCTTCGGCGCGGCCCACCGCGCACAGGCCTCCACCGAAGGCGCCATACGTTTCGCGCCCCAGGCCTGCGCGGGGCCGTTGCTGAGCCGGGAATTGTATGTGCTGGACAAGTTGCTGACCGAGCCGGAACGGCCGGTCCTGGCGATCGTCGGCGGCTCCAAGATTTCGACGAAACTGGGGGCGCTGGAAGCGTTGCTGACCAAGGTGGACCAATTGGTCGTTGGCGGCGGAATCGCCAACACGTTCATCGCCGCAAGCGGGTACGATGTCGGCAAGTCCCTCTACGAAGAGCCACTGCTTCACGAAGCGCAGCGCCTGATTCGTTTGGCCCACAAGCTCGGCGGTGAGATCCCGATCCCGAAAGACGTGCTGGTCGCCACCGAGTTCAACCGCAACGCGGAAGCCGTCGTGCGTGCCGTCGACGCCGTCGGTGACGATGAAATGATCTTCGATATCGGCCCGCTGACCGCCATCGACTATGCCGGCATGATACAGAATGCCGGCACGGTCATCTGGAACGGCCCGGTCGGCGTCTTCGAATTTCCGGCCTTCGCGGCCGGCACCCGCGCCATCGCCGACGCCATAGAAGTCACCGATGCCTTCAGTTTCGTCGGCGGCGGTGAAACGCTGGCCGCCGTCGAGCAATTTGGCGTGGCCGACAACGTCAGTTGGCTTTCCACCGGCGGCGGCGCTTCCCTGGAATATATCGAGGGCAAGAAATTGCCGTCGATCGCCGCGCTGGAAGAGCGCTACGAAGGTTAGCCAGAACCTGCCTCGGCGACCGCCGCAGCGAACCTGGAGACTTTCGCCGCGCTCAATCCGAAGGTTGTTTATAGACCGTTCCGTCCTTCATCACGAAGGCGACCGTCTGCAGGGTGGTAATGTCTTCCAGGGGGTCGCCGCTGACGGCGATCAGGTCCGCCAGCAGGCCGCCGGCGATGCGTCCCCGGTCCTTTTTGCCGAACAATTCCGCCGTATTGATGGTCGCGCTGCGAATCGCATCGATCGTCGACTGGCCCAGTTGTACGTGCACGGCGAGTTCCCTGGCGTTGTCGCCGTGGGGATAGACGGCGGCGTCGGTTCCGAGCGCGACCTTGACGTGGGCCTTGACGGCGCGTTTGAAGCCTTCATCCGCCAGTGCCGTAATGTACTGGCCTTTCTTTCGCAAGGCCGGGGGCAGGGCAGCCCAGTTGATCGCACGCGTCAGGTACAGGGTCGGCACGTACCAGGTTCCGTTCTTCTTCAGCACGCTGATCGCCTCATCGGTCAGCAGCGAGCCGTGTTCTATGGAGTCGATGCCGGCATTCGATGCGGCAATGATGCCTTCCGTGCCATGCGCGTGGGCCGCGACTTTCATGTGATGGCGGTGCGCCTCCCTGGCCACCGCCTGCATTTCCTCGAACGACATTTGCTGCGCGCCGACGCTGTCTTCGAATGACAACACGCCGGCCGTGGCGCAAATCTTGATGACCTTGGCGCCGTGCTTGATCTGGTATCTGACGGCCTTGACGAATTCGTCGGCGCCGTCGGCGACGCCGTGGCGGTAATCCTGCTCCAGCACGCCCGGTGCAAAACCCGTGACATCACAATGTCCGCCGGTAATGCCGAGCGCATAAGCCGATGGGATGACGTCGGGCCCGATCACCCAGTGCTTCTCGATGGCGTTCGCGAGGGCCACGTTGGAAAAGTCGGCCGAACCCACGTCACGTACGGTGGTAAAGCCGGCCAACAGCGTCTTGCGGGCATTGAAGGCGCCGCGCAGCGCGTAGTCGCCGGCGGTAAGACGCACGGCTTCCGTCGTCCAACCGGGGCCGATGTCATAGGTCAGGTGCGTATGCGCGTCCATCAGGCCGGGCAGCAGGGTTAAATCGCCCAGGTCGAGCATCTTGCCTGCAGGCAGCGCCGCGGGGTTCACGGAGCTGATGTTCTTGTCCTCGACCACGATGACGGCGGGGCTGACATAGCGGCCCGTATCGACATCCAGGTAGCGCGCGGCTTTGACGATGGTCGTCTCCGCGCAGGCGATGCCGGCAGCAAAGAGCAAGAGAGCCGCCGTGGCGCGGATTTTGATACTCGCGTGGATGTTCATCAGTGTGTTCCTCGTATGTTGGGGGCCAAGCGCATCAAGTCGCCGCCTTTCGTTACCGTTTCCGGCTGTGCAGTCAGAAAGAAACGGGCAAATGGTCTTGAAAAATACCAGCCTACCGGCAACATTTGCAATAAGCGCGTGGACGCGATGCGGCGCTCGAGAGCGCTGGCACTCGACGAATCAGCGTGGTCTTGAATCCGTGTAAATAGTAAAATATCCGGATCATCGAAAACTTGATCGAGTTCACAGCGGTTAATATGCGCCAGCCCCGAAGGAGAATTGAATGAGCAGTGTCGAATTGGTTAAGACAGCCCAGGCCATGGTCGCCGAGGGCAAAGGTTTGCTGGCGATCGATGAGAGCACCGGTACCTGCAAGAAGCGTTTCGATTCGGTCGGGGTCGAAAGCACCGAGCCCAACCGCAGGGACTATCGCGGCATGCTGCTGAGCACGCCCGGTTTGGGCGAGCATATCAGCGGCGCCATCCTGTTCGATGAGACGCTGCGTCAGTCGACGCCCGCTGGCGTTCATTTTGTCGAGTTGATGCGCGAGGCCGGTATCATTCCCGGTATCAAGGTCGACAAGGGCGCGCACCCGCTGGCCGGTCACGAAGGTGAAAAAATTACCGAAGGCCTCGATGGCCTGCGCGATCGACTCGAAGAGTATTCCGGTCTCGGGGCGCGTTTTGCCAAGTGGCGTGCGGTCATCACCATCGGTGACAACATGCCGACGGCCGCCTGTATCGAAGGCAACAGCCATGCATTGGCCCGTTACGCCGCGCTCTGCCAGGAAGCGGGCCTGGTGCCCATCGTCGAGCCGG
Organism: uncultured Gammaproteobacteria bacterium; assembly: GCA_963774415.1. Classification (GTDB taxonomy): domain Bacteria; phylum Pseudomonadota; class Gammaproteobacteria; order Xanthomonadales; family SZUA-36; genus SZUA-36. The sequence continues at coordinate 537,278 of CAVZEU010000003.1, forward strand.
AGGTGTTGATGGACGGCTTTCACACGCTCGACGAATGCTACGAGGTGACCGAAGCGACGCTGCGCTCGTTGTATCACCAGATGTATGAGCAGGAGGTCATGCTGGAGGGTTCCATCTTGAAGGCCAGCATGGTGATCTCGGGCAAGGACTGTCCCGACCGCGCCGGTGTCGAGGAAGTCGCCCGCGCCACCCTCGAGTGCCTGCTCAATGCCGTCCCCGCGGCGGTCGCCGGCGTCGTTTTCCTTTCGGGCGGCCAGGGCGACCAGGAAGCGACCGCCCACCTGGATGCCATGAACCGGCTGGGGAACTTCCCGTGGCCGCTGAGTTTTTCCTACGGCCGTGCGTTGCAGGCGCCGTCGCTGGCATTGTGGGGCGCCGACCCTGTCGGTAATATCGAGGCCGCCCAGAACGCGCTCGCCCACCGGGCCCGCATGAATGGCCTGGCAACAATGGGCCGCTACGAAACGGCGCTGGAAGAAGACTGATTCGCGCCAAGACCGGTTGGTTTTTGCTCGCTGCCGCGCAACGAACGGATAGGCTAATATGAGGGGAAGATTGGGTCGCAGAGGCACCGACCGGGTTCCCGACTTGCGCGGAAGCGGTTTCTATTCGAATTTTCAGGCGGACCGGGAGGCCGGTCCGTAAATCGTCGACACTCCGGCTGTTCCTGCGCGCCGGCCTGTGCCGGCCCTTCCTATTCTTGATTAATGGCAGATATCCATGAACGACAAAATGCGACAGAATGCGCTGTATTACCATCGCTACCCGACCCCGGGCAAAATCAGGATCATGCCCACCAAGCCGCTGACGACACAGGAAGAACTGGGGTTGGCGTATTCCCCGGGTGTGGCGGCCGCCAGCGAACTGGTGGCCGAGGATCCGGCCGAGGTCAGCAACATGACCGCTCGCGGCAACCTGGTGGCCGTGCTCACCAACGGTACGGCCGTGCTGGGTCTGGGCAATATCGGCCCGCTGGCCGCCAAGCCGGTGATGGAAGGTAAGGCCGTGCTGTTCAAGAAGTTCGCCGGCATCGATGTCTTCGATATCGAGATCGCCGAGCAGGACCCCGATCGGCTGGTCGACATCATCGCCGCGCTGGAGCCGACGTTCGGCGGTATCAACCTCGAGGACATCAAGGCCCCCGAGTGTTTTGAAATCGAGGCGAAGCTGAAAGAGCGCCTCAATATCCCCGTATTCCACGACGACCAGCACGGCACCGCGATCATTACCGCCGCCGCGGTCCTCAATGCGCTCGAAATTGTCGGTAAGAACATCGGGGACGTCACGCTCACGGCTTCCGGCGCCGGCGCAGCCGGCATGGCCTGTCTCGATCTGCTGGTCAACCTTGGGCTGAAGAAATCCAACGTCTTCGTGGTTGACCGCCAAGGCGTTATCCACAGCGGGCGCAAGGATCTCAGCGAAAGAAAGCTGGGCTATGCGCAGGCGACCGACAAACGCAGCCTGGCCGACGTGCTCGAAGGCGCGGATGTTTTTCTCGGCGTCTCGACCGGCGGCGTGCTCAGTGTCGACATGGTCAAAAGCATGGCCGAGCAGCCGATCATCCTGGCGCTGGCCAACCCGACGCCGGAAATCATGCCGGAAACCGCCCTGGAGGCCCGCCCGGACGCGATCATCGCCACCGGGCGTTCCGATTACCCCAACCAGGTCAACAACGTGCTGTGTTTCCCGTATATTTTCCGCGGCGCCCTGGACGTTGGCGCCACCACGATCAACGATGAAATGCAGATGGCCTGTGTCCACGCGCTGGCCGAACTGGCGCGCAAGGAAGTCAGCGACACGACCGCCGCCGCCTACGGCGGGGAGTCGATGCAATTCGGCCGTGACTACCTGATCCCGAAACCCTTCGACCCGCGCCTGTTGGTGCAGTTGGCGCCGGCAGCGGCCCAGGCGGCGATGGACAGCGGTGTCGCCACGCGGCCGATCGAGGACATGGATGCCTACCGTGAAAAGCTGACGCAATTCCTGTGGCGTACCGGCCTTTTGATGAAGCCGGTCTTCGATGCCGCCAAGCGCGACCCGAAACGCGTCGTGTTTGCCGAAGGGGAGTCCGAAGTCGTGCTGCGCGCCGTGCAACTGGTCGTCGATGAAGGATTGGCCAAGCCGATCCTGATCGGTCGTCCGGATGTCGTCAGCCAGAGGATCGAACGCCTCGGGTTACGGTTGGAGGCGGGGCGCGATTTCGAGCCCGTGGACCCGCACTCCGATCCGCGTTTCTGGGATTACTGGACAACCTATCACGCGATCATGGAACGCCGCGGCGTGTCGCCCAGCGCCGCCAAGACCATTATCAGGACGCGTACGACGGCCATCGCGGCCGTCATGGTTTATCGCGGCGAGGCCGACGCGATGATCACCGGGCTCGTGGGCAGGTACGAACCCAAGCTCGAGTTCATCAAGAATATCCTGGGGCCGCGTAAAGAAAGCGGCACCATGGGTGCGCTGGGCGTGCTCAATTCCGACGCAGGCACGTATTTCGTATGCGACACGCACGTCAATGCAAACCCGACGGCCGAGCAAATTTGCGAGATTACGCTGATGGCGGCGGACCGGGTGCGCATGTTCGGTATCGAACCGCGTGTCGCGCTGCTATCGCATTCAGCCTTCGGCACGCACACCGATGTCAGTGCCTGCAAAATGAAACGCGCGCTGGAACTGATTGTCAAAAAGGCACCCAACATGGAAGTGGAAGGCGAAATGCCGGCCGACATGGCGTTGTCGGAATCATACCGGCAGCGTGAATTCCCGAATTCCCGGTTGCACGGCCCGGCCAATTTGCTGATCATGCCGGATATGGATTCGGCCCACATCAGCTTCAGCTTCGCGCGTATCGTCAGTGACGCCGTGACGGTGGGCCCGATGCTGATGGGACTCAAACACCCGGCCCACGTACTGACGCCCTCAGCCTCCGTCAGGCGCGTCATCAACATGACGGCGTTTGCAGTTATGGAGGCGCAAATACATGATAAGCAGCAAGCGAGTGCTGCCCGAGGTTAGTTGATTTGGCTCATGACCACACGTTATCGATGTTGACCACGCAGCGGCTGGAGCGGCGCGTTGTGACTGTCGGGCCGGTGGGGTTGCGCGGCGCCGGCCGGTGCTTGCGCAAGGCAGGCGCCATGAATATCAAGCGGTCCCGCGAAGCGCCGGATATCGATCCGCTGGAAACGAAGGAGTGGCTGGAGGCTCTCGAGGCGGTCATCGACCGGGGCGGGCCCGAGCGGGCGCATTTCCTGCTCGAGCAGTTGGTCGACTTTACCCGCCGCTCGGGCGGCTACCTGCCGTATGACGCCACCACGGCCTATATCAACACGATTCCGCCGCAGCTGCAGGCAAAGATGCCCGGCGACCGCGAACTGGAACGGCGGATTCGCTCACTGAACCGCTGGAACGCCATGGCGATCGTGCTGCGCGCCGGCAAGCGCGGCGGCGAACTGGGCGGGCATATCGCCAGTTTCGCCTCCGCCGCGACGCTGTACGACGTTGGCCTGAATCATTTCTTCCGCGGGCCGGACACCGAGAACGGCGGCGACCTGGTTTATTTCCAGGGTCATTCGTCACCGGGCTTTTACGCACGCGCCTATCTCGAGGGCCGTATCAGCGAGGAGCAACTCGACCGTTTTCGCCAGGAAGTCGACGGCGGCGGGCTCAGTTCCTACCCGCACCCCTGGCTGATGCCGGATTTCTGGCAGTTTCCGACGGTGTCCATGGGCCTCGGGCCGATCATGGCCATCTACCAGGCGCGATTCCTCAAGTACCTGCACAACCGCGGCATCGCGGACACGTCGAAGCGCAAGGTTTGGTGCTTCCTGGGTGATGGCGAGACCGACGAGCCGGAGGCCCTCGGTTCCATATCGTTGGCCGGCCACGAAGGTCTGGACAACCTCATTTTCGTCATCAACTGCAATTTGCAGCGCCTGGACGGGCCGGTGCGCGGCAACGGCAAGATCATCCAGGAACTGGAAGGCATGTTCCGCGGCGCCGGCTGGAACGTCATCAAGGTTATCTGGGGTTCGCGCTGGGACGCGTTGCTGGCCCAGGACAAGGACGGCCTGCTGCGCAAACGCATGGACGAGGCGGTCGACGGCGAATACCAGAACTACAAGGCCAAGGGCGGCGCCTACACACGCGAACATTTCTTCGGCGCCTACCCGGAACTGAAAGAAATGGTCGCCAACATGACAGACGCGGATGTCTGGCGTTTGAACCGCGGCGGCCATGACCCGCACAAGGTCTACGCGGCTTACCACGCGGCCGTCAACCACGGTGGCGAGCCCACGGTCGTGCTGGCCAAGACGGTCAAGGGTTACGGTATGGGCGAGTCCGGCGAGGCACAGAACATCAGCCACCAGCAGAAGAAGCTGGACGCCAAGGCCATACGCCAGTTCCGAAACCGCTTCAACGTGCCGATCGCGGATGAGGACCTCGACAGCGTGCCGTATTACCGCCCACCGGACGACAGCCCTGAAATCCAATACCTGAAAGAGCGGCGTTCCGAACTCGGCGGGTTTCTGCCGCAGCGCAAGGTTGAGCCGCAACCGCTGGACGTCCCCGAACTGGAGGCCTTCGCGTCGCTGCTCAAGGATACCGGCGAGCGCGAGGTGAGCACGACGATGACCTTCGTCCGGGCCCTGGCCATCATGCTCAGGGACGAGAATATCGCCGAGCGGATCGTGCCCATCGTCGCTGACGAGGCCCGTACCTTCGGCATGGAAGGCATGTTCAGGCAACTGGGCATCTACTCTTCGAAAGGACAGCTCTACACGCCGGTGGACTCCGAGCAACTGATGTTTTACAAGGAGGACACGAAGGGCCAGATCCTGCAGGAGGGCATCTCTGAAGCGGGGGCCATGTCGTCGTGGATCGCGGCTGCCACCAGCTACGCCAACAACAACAAGCCGATGATCCCCTTTTATGCCTTTTACTCGATGTTCGGCTTCCAGCGCGTTGGCGACCTGGCCTGGGCCAGCGGCGACATGCGGGCGCGCGGATTTCTCATCGGCGGCACTTCCGGCCGCACCACGCTGAATGGCGAGGGCCTGCAGCACGAGGACGGCAACAGCCAACTGACCGCCACCGTCATTCCCAATTGCATTGCGTATGACCCGACCTTTGCCTACGAACTGGCGGTCATCCTGCAGGACGGCCTCAGGCGCATGTACCACGACCTCGAGGACGTTTACTACTACATCACCGTGATGAACGAGAATTACCCCCATCCGGCGATGCCGGAAGGCGTGGAGGAAGGCATCCGCAAGGGTCTCTATTGTTTCCGCGACAATGGCGGCGAGGGTCCCCGCGTGCAGCTGATGGGCTCCGGTGCGATCCTGCGCGAAGTGATCGCCGCGGCCGCAATGCTCGAGGCCGACCACGGAGTCAGCGCAACGGTCTGGAGCGCCACAAGTTTCACGCAGTTGGCGCGCGACGGCGCGGACGCGAGCCGGGCCAACCGGCTCAACCCGGACGCTGAGCCGCAAGAGCCCTGGGTCGCGCGGTGCCTGCAGGGTCACGAAGGCCCGATCGTGGCGGCCAGCGACTACGTGCGTGGATTTGCCGAACAGATCCGGCCCTATCTGCCGACAAGCGATTACACGGTGCTGGGCACGGACGGATTTGGCCGTTCGGATACGCGGCAGAATTTGCGCTGGTTTTTCGAAGTCGACCGCAACAATATCGCCTACGCGGCGCTGCATGCCCTGTACCGGCAGGATGCGATCTCCCGGCAAGCGCTGGTCAAAGCGCGCGGGAAGTTGGGGCTGGATCCGGACAAACCCAATCCGATCGGCGTGTAGCGGGGCCGAGCGCATGAGCAAACCCGTTAAAATCGTCGTGCCGGATATCGGCGACTTCGAGAACGTACCGGTCATCGAGGTGCTGGTAAAGGAGGGTGACGAGGTTCAGGCCGACCAGTCCCTGATCACACTGGAAAGCGACAAGGCCACGATGGAAGTGCCGGCGCCGGTGGCGGGCGTCATCCGCGAGGTGCGCGTGAGCCTGGATGACACCGTCTCGGAAGGCGATCTGGTGGCGGTGCTCGAGCCGTCCGAGGAAAGTGCCGCGACGGACGAGGACACCGAAACTGGCGCGGCGGACGAAGATGCTGAAGCCGCGGGTGCTGAAGCGGAGTCGGGGAGCGCCCCGCAGGCGCCGGCTGCGCCCGCACCTTCCACCGAGCCGTCTTCGCCCAAAGCGACTGCCAGCCAGGCGCCGGCGCCGGGTTCGGTGCCGTATGCCAGCCCTTCCGTGCGGCGTTTTGCGCGCGAACTGGGCGTGGATTTGAGACAGGTCCATGGCAGCGGCCGCGGCGGCCGCATTTTGCGGGAGGACGTCAATGAGTTCGTCAAGACCTTTATGTCGGCGGATTCGCAAGGCCGCCGCGGCGGATTGGGTTTCGACCTGCCGCCGCCGCCCCAGGTAGATTTCAAACGATTCGGCGAGGTCGAGGTCAAGGAACTGTCCCGGATTCAGAAGATTTCGGGAGCCCACCTGCACCGCAACTGGCTCAGCATTCCGCACGTAACCCAGCATGACCTCGCCGACATCACGGCCATGGAACGCTACCGTAAGGACAACGAAGACGCGGCGCGGGCCCAGGGCTTCAAGCTGACTCCGCTGGTGTTCCTGATCAAGGCCACCGTCGCGGCCCTGCAGGAATTTCCGCAGTTCAACGCCTCCCTGGACGAGTCGCGTGAAAATCTCGTGCTGAAAAAATATTTCAACATCGGCATCGCGGTCGACACTCCGCAGGGTTTGGTCGTGCCGGTGATAAAGGACTGCGAAAAGAAGGGCATCATGGACCTGGCCCGCGAACTCGCCGAGCTTAGCCAGGCGGCCCGCGACGGCAAGCTCAAACCGACGGACTTGCAGGGCGGCTGTATCTCGATTTCCAGCCTGGGCGGAATCGGCGGCACCGCGTTTACACCGATTATCAACGCGCCGGAAGTGGCCGTACTGGGCGTGTCGCGGGCCAGGATGACTCCGCAGTGGGACGGCAAGGTGTTTCAACCGCGTTTGATGTTGCCGCTATCGTTGTCTTACGACCACCGTGTCATCGACGGAGCGACCGCCGCCCGCTGCACCCGTTTCCTGGCGGAGCGCCTGGAAGACGTGCAGTCACTGCATGACTGAAGGCGGGCAAAGCCCGGAATTCCAGCTGGGCCGTCGGATGCTGTGGCTGGCAGCCGTGGCGCTGCTGGGCGGCCTGTACGTGTTGTTCGACGCCCTGGACAAGGGCGGTGAAGCGGTTCGGACGGTCGATCAAAATGGGACCGCGATGGTGATCATCCCGCAGGACCGCAACGGTCACTACCAGGTCGATGGGCAAATCAACGGCCACGACGTCACCTTCATGGTGGACACGGGTGCGACCGATGTCGCCCTGCCCGTGGCCACGGCCCGGGCCCTGCGCTTGGAATTTGGTCCGCCGGTGACGGTCATGACGGCGGCCGGCCGCAACCGGGCCTGGCTGACGCGGCTCGACGAGGTGTCCATCGGCGGGATTCGCCGGCGTAACGTCCGCGCCACGATCGCCAGCGGAAATTTCCAGGGCATCCTGCTGGGTATGAGCTTTCTGAAGCACTATGATCTCAGGCAGCAGGATGGCAAACTGGTGATCAGTAACAGCGTCGATAACAGCCAACGATGAAGAAAAAGACGATTGATATCCGCGTGCCCGATATCGGTGACTTCGAAAACGTGCCGGTCATCGAGGTGCTCGTCGAAGTGGGTGAACAGGTCGCGGCCGAGCAGTCGCTGGTCACGCTGGAGAGCGACAAGGCGACGCTGGAAATACCGTCACCGGCGGCTGGGATCGTTCGCTCCCTGGAAGTCGAACTCGAAGACACGGTTTCTGAGGGCACGCTGCTCGCGACGCTCGAGGTAACGGACCAGGCAGCGGACGACGGTACAGCGGACGATACAGCGGACGACGATACAGCGGACGAGGCAGCGGACGAAGATACGGCGGTAGAGGCAGGCGACCAGGCAGCGCGCGAGGCGCCGGAAGCGGCGGAGGCCACAGCCGGGCCAGCGCGGGACGCGGCCGCGCCGAGCGCGGAGGCTGAGGCGGATACGGCCGCCGGCGCCGGCGATTCCCCCGCCACCGGCGGGGACGGTGAGTACGATTATGATGTACTGGTTCTGGGAGCCGGGCCGGGCGGATATACCGCTGCCTTCCGTGCCGCCGACCTGGGGCTGAAAGTCTGCCTGGTGGAGCGATATCCGACCCTGGGGGGTGTTTGCCTCAATGTCGGCTGCATCCCCTCCAAGGCCCTGTTGCACGCGGCCGCGGTGATCGACGAGGCGGCCTCGATGGCGCAGCACGGCGTCGCCTTCGGTGAGCCGCAAATCGATGTCGACAAGTTGCGCGGCTGGAAACAGGACGTGGTCGGTCAATTGACGGGCGGCCTGGCTTCGATGTCCAGGCAGCGCGGCGTCACCGTCGTGCGCGGCACCGGCGAGTTTACGGACAGCCATTCCATGAGGGTCGACACGGACAAGGGCGGCCGTGACATCAGCTTCGCGCAGGCCGTCATCGCCGCCGGTTCCGAGGCGCACAAGCTGCCCGGCCTGCCATGGGACGACCCGCGCCTGATGGATTCGACCGCTGCGCTCGAGCTGGCGGACATTCCGAAACGCCTGCTGGTCATTGGCGGCGGCATCATCGGCCTGGAAATGGCCAGCGTCTACCAGGGGCTCGGCAGCAGCGTCACCGTGGTCGAATTGACCGGGCAATTGATGCCCGGTACCGATGCTGACCTGATCAAGCCCCTGCAGAAACGGATCAGCAGCCGCTTTGCCGGCATTCATGTCGATACCCGCGTGAAGTCCGTCGAGGCCCGCGATGACGGTTTGCAGGTCACTTTCGAAGGTTCGAAGGCCCCGGAGAGCACCCTTTTTGACCGCGTGCTGGTGGCGACCGGGCGCCGGCCGAACGGCCTGAAAATCGGCGCCGAGAACGCGGGAGTGAGCGTCACCGAGGACGGCTTTATCCCGGTGGACGAACAGATGCGCACCAACGTGCCGCACCTGTTCGCGATCGGCGATATCGTCGGCCCGCCCATGCTGGCGCACAAGGCCAGTCACGAGGCCCGGGTCGCGGCCGAGGTCTGCGCCGGCATGAAAACCGCCTTCGAGGCCCGCTATATCCCGTCAGTCGCCTATACCAACCCGGAAATAGCCTGGGCCGGGGTGACCGAATCACGGGCCAAAGAGCAGGGTATCGACTACCAGGTGGGCAAATTCCCCTGGGCCGCGAGCGGCAGGGCGCTGGGTCTCGGCCGCACCGAAGGGTTCACCAAGCTGCTGTTCGATCCGTCCAACCGGCGCATCATCGGCGCCGGTATCGTCGGCGCCCACGCCGGCGACCTGATCGCGGAATGCGTGCTGGCGATGGAGATGGGTTGCGAGGCCGAAGATATCGGCTTATCGATCCACCCGCATCCGTCCCTGCCGGAAACGATCGCGATGTCCGCCGAGGTGTTTTCCGGCACCGTCACGGACCTGTATCTGCCCGGGCGCAAGCGGACGGGCTGAGCCTCGCGGCGCCCAAACCTGCCCAATTTCCTGGCGCTTGATTGCGCCGCCGTTGCGTTCGCCGAAAAAACCGGACGGCTTGCTTTTTAATTTGAATTAAGTTTAAACTCACACGAGCCAAAGAAGCATTTGGACCCACGATAACTAGCACAGTGAGAGGCACAATGAAGACTTCAACGATTCTCAAGGGCCTGATTTTATTTCCGGCTCTGCTTTTCTGCACGCTGTCCATCGCCCAGGACAAAACGGCGGCGGGTGAAAACGAAGCAAGCAGCGGCGCACTGGAAGAGGTGATGGTGACAGCCACCCGGCGTGGTGAAACCAACCTGCAGACGACCCCGATCGCGGTCACGGCGGTGCAAAGCAAAGACATCGACAAGATGGTTGCAAACGACCTCGGGGACGTCGCCGCAATGGTGCCGAACTTCTCCGCCGCGCACGTGACCGGTTTCAATGCCGCCTCGTTCGCCATACGCGGTATTGGTCTGAACTCCATCATCGTTTACCTGGACCCGCCGGTCGGCGTCACCGTCGACGACATGGTGATCCCGTCCGTCCAGGGACAACTGCTCGATACTTTCGACATGGCTTCGGTCGAAGTCCTGCGCGGCCCGCAGGGTACGACCTTCGGCAAGAACACCACCGGCGGCGTGGTCAATATCACGACCAAGCGCCCGCAGCTCGGTGAGCGCTTCGCCGAGGTCAAGCTGCGCTACGGTGATTACAACGACAGGAAGATCAACGCGGCCCTGAACTTCGCCGCGAGCGACACGTTGGCGTTCCGGTTCGTGGGTACGTGGCGGGACTTCGACGGCTATTCCAAGAACGGGGCGACCTACGGCCCGGTCGACCCATTTGGATTTTTCCAGGTGGTCCCGGGCCTGACGGGAACCTCCGGCCAGGGTGACGGCTCCCACACCAGCGGACGCAAGTATTTCACCGGCCGCTTCAAGATGCTGTGGCAGCCCAACGACAGATTCAGCGCCTACCTGCAATACGAAATCATCCGCGACGATTCGGACTCGCCGGCGCCCAACAACCTGACGCCGAACGATCCGCGCTTCGTCTTCGCCTTGCTCGGCTTCGTCGAGGACCAGGGCGACCCACTTAAGCATACCGGCTTGAGCAACCGTCACCGCGAACTGTTGTTCATGGACAAAGGCCACCGGCAGGACGTCGATGGCGCTTACCTGTCGCTGGATTGGGACCTCGGTCAAGCCACGCTCAGTTCTTTCACGGGCTACAGGGAGCACAAGTCACGTCTGCCGAGCAGCTATGCCGGTGAGGTGATCACGCTGTTCGACGCGGCCCGCGACGACAACCGCAAAACCTTCCAGCAGGAGCTGCGCCTGACCTCCAACTCCGACAGCGGCAATACCTGGGTGCTCGGTGCGTTCTATCAGACCAACGACGACCGCTTTACCGTTGACCAGGTTCTCGGCTTCCTCGACTTCTTTGGCCTGGCCGCCGACCCGCGTTTCTTCGACAACACCCCGCAAGTGCTGTCCAATAGGCAGAACGCAACGGCCTGGGCGCTGTTCGCAGACGCCAATTTCGACCTGACCGACCGCTGGCACCTGGGGGTGGGCGCCCGCTATACGGTCGAGCGCAAGAACTGGGCGGGCCGCCACCAGATCCCGATCCAGATGCTGAGCGGCACCTTCGACCCGAACTTTACCTGGGAACAGCTGGGCCAGCCGCTCAACGCCGCGAATTTCCAGAAGTATCCGTTCGGGGTCGTACGTGACTACCATTCATGGGACGAGCTGACCTACCGCGCGACCGTGGGCTTCGACGTCAACGACGACATTTACGACTACGCGACTTTTTCGCACGGGTTCCGCAGCGGTGGCTACAACGACCAGCTCGGCACATCCGGCATCCCGATCGATCCGAAACTGGCCAAGCCCTACAACCCGGAAAAGGCCGATTCGCTGGAACTCGGCATGAAGACCACCCTGGCCGACGGCAAGCTGCGTTTCAATACCGCGTTGTTCTACGTCAAGTATGACGACGCGATCCAGTCCGTGGTGCAGACCCTGACCAACGCGGAAGGCGCGACCTTCCAGGAGACCCGCTTCTTCAACGCCGCCAAGATGACGGTCAAGGGCGTCGAAGTGGAGGCCAACTGGCTGCTGACGCCGAACTTCGTCGTCCGGGGCAACGTCGGTTATATTGACGCGAAATACGACCGCTTCCAGGTCGATACCAACGGCGACGGTATTCCCGATCAGGACCTCAGCGGTCTGGACCTGGTGCGTACGCCGAAATGGCAGTGGTACGTCGACGGCACCTATACCCAGAGCCTGAGTTCCGGCAGCCTGGCGTTCAACACCAGCGTCAGCTACGAGGACAAGAACATCCACACCTACTCGGACGTAAGCCCGGAATTCAACACGATTCTGGACAGCAAAACCCTGTGGGACGCCAACCTGACGTATAACTCGGCGGACGAAAACTGGTGGGTCCGCGCCTTCGTCAAGAACATCACCGACGAGCGCTACAAGATTTCCGCGCAGCCGGTGGCGAACCTGTGGATCTTCGGTTTCTACGGGCCGCCGAGAACCTACGGTCTGGAAGCCGGGTTCCGCTTTGACCTGTGATCCGCCGGCCCCCGCGGGGGCCAAGCCCTGAAATAGAAAAGCCGGCTTCAAGCCGGCTTTTCTTTTGCGCATTCGACGCGGGTTACAACTCGCCGTCGATATAGCGGTTCAGCTCCTTGTGGAAGTGCCGGATACGCTGTTCCTGTTCGCCGTAGACGGCGCCGGCAAAGCCCCTGGAGCGAATGCCTTTTTGCACCGCCGGCAGCAATTCCGAGTCCTGGTCGAGCACTTCGCCCAGACCGGCAGGCTCGCCGATGGCCTTGTACTCGGTATCGGGCCGGATTTCGCCGCTGGTATCCGTCCCTTCGGGCAGGCCCATCCACCCGGGAACCGTGTAGTTGGGATCGTCGATCGGCCGTATCAGCGTCATCGTGTCGTAGTAAAACTTCTCGGGGTCGGTCGCGTGCGGCATGAAGCGCATCAGGTAGGCGCCTTCCGGGTGCAGGCCGATCTGCACATTGGGGAAGATACCGGTGGCCCAGCTGTCGGTCAGCTGGCCGTCGGTGAAGCGCTCGTAGCCCAGGTCGAACTTTTCCGACCGCTCGCGCTTGGCCTGTTGTATCGCCTTGCGCACGTCCCTGGCGCTCTCGGGGTAATCCGCCGGGTCGACACCGGCTTCGGCCAGCATGTACTCGAGAGCGGGGTTCATGGATTCCTGGTCGGTCTGACGCTGGGTCTTGGCACCGATCGGGACCAGCATGCGGCTGGCGCCGTGCGGGTACAGGTCGACCTGGACACACATGTCGTCCATCAGGTCCTGGGTCTGCGGGTGCACGGCGTGCAGGTGGTAGGTCTCGTAGAAGGCGTCGATGCCGGTTTTCCAGTTGGCCGCCCATTCGCTGACCACGTGCCGCACACAATGCATCTTGTCCAGCTCGTAGCATTCCAGGTAGCCCTCGGGCAGACCCAGCCGTTCCTTGAGCGGCGGCGGGTTGTCCGACATGTTGACAAAAACCAGGCCCGCGTGGGTCTCGCAGGCAAGCGGCTTCAGGCTCGGGTTACGACAGATCAGCTTCGGGTTGAAGGTATCCCGGTCGGTGATGCGCGTGCACACCCCGTCGAGTCCGTACTGCCAGGAATGGAATGAGCAGGTGAACTGTACCAGGCTGCCGCGGTCGTTGTGTACCAGCGGGTTGCCGCGGTGGGCGCAGGCGTTGTACAGGGCCTTTACCGTGCCGTCTTCCTGGCGCACGATGATGATGCTCTCGTAGCCGAGACGAAAAACACTGTAGTCGCCGGCTTCCGGGATGTCGGTTTCAATGCCGGCGATCAACCAGGTCCGGGTCCACACCCGGTCCCATTCCGTGGCCATGAACTCCCGGCTGTAGTAGCGCGACGGGTCGAGGACATCCAGTCCGTTGTCGATAAACGGCTGCTTGGCCTCGAGGTCGTCAGCGTCCGCGTGCGGGTTGATCTGCCAGCTTTCAACGATATTTGTACTCATTAGCGATTCCTTACTCGTCAGGGGCTTTTAACCCCGGTTCTCCTTGCCAAACTCACAATAATCTTCTTTTTCCACCAGGCCAAATGTAAAGGACAATTTGACCAGCCCGACGATCATCGCCAGGCACAAGCCCAGTTCCAGGATCTCCGCGACGCTGAAATGCCGCTTCAGTTTGGCGTAGAGTTCGGGCGTCAATTCACCGTCGGGGTTATTCAAAGCCACCTCATCGGCCAGTTCCATGACCGCCGCCTCGTCTTCACTGAAGCCGGAGTAGTCCTGCCGCCACATCGCGTCGATTTGCTCGGGCGTGTAGCCGGCGCTGGCGACGCCGGGCACGTTCTGCCGGTTGCAGGTGGCGCAGCCGTGGTTCATGCTCAGCCGCAGACGGGCGAGCTGTTTGTGCTTGTCGCCGACGCGGCCTTCGAAAAAAATGTTCTGGTAAAACTGGACCATTGCAAAATCCAGCAACTCGGGCGCATTGGCGAAGACATCGACGAACTCCGGCGTGCCGGTCAGTTCGTTGAGGGCATCCCACGCCATTTTCGCGCCTTCGGAAAGTTGGTCCCGCGGGACCCGGGGCAGCAGTGTTTCAGCCATTGTCATATCCTCATCATAAAATCAATCCGTTTAAAATTCCTGCCGCATCGCGATACCTCGGCCGTCAGCGCTGGAACTCGATCATATCAGCCAGGCAGGGCTCGACCCGCAGTTCCGCGGGAATCCTTTCAACACCGATGCGGCGGTCCAGTTCTTCGTGCCAGTGATAAATGCGCCTTTCCTGGTAGCCCAGGCGGGCGCCGCGGAAGCCCTTCGCCGCCATCGATTTCTGCACTTTCGGGACCAGTGCCAGGTCCTCGCCGAGGATCCGGTTGAAGTTCTCGATCCGCACGTTCCATTGCGGGTGCCGCCGCGTTTGCTCACCCTCCGCCGCGAACCAGTGGCAGTCGATGCGCATGCTCGCAGGACCGGTCGGCCACAGGTTCAGAAACGGGATTCCGCTGGTGCTCACCGGTGTCACCAGGTTGGGAAACACGTGGTACGAGAGGTTGTTCCTGAGCGGCAGTTCACCGACGCCGGGAAATTCGGCGAGACCGGCGGTGCCCGGATCCACCCACTCCGGGTCGCGGTTGGGTGTGACCATCAGCGAATGACCCTGCGGCCACAGGATGATGAGCGTGCCGCGGTGATCGAGAAACCGTTCGACCGTGTCGGGATGGACGACATTGAGATGATAGACCTCCAGGAACGCCTCCAGCATGACCTTGACATTGCATTCAATGTCGTAGCCGTAGGACTCGATGTGGCGTGTGCGCCCGGGGTCGAATGGCTGCATGTGGCTGGCGAATGGTCCGAGGCTCTCGAGCAATGGCGGCGCCTCGCGGTCTTCGTTCACGAACACCCAGTTGCCGAGACGTTCGCACCGCACCGGCGCCAGGCCCAGGCAGCCGCGGTCGAAGTCGGCAAAATCCCTGCGCTCGCGGACGCCTCGCAAACGGCCGTCCAGATCATAGGCCCAGCCGTGGTAGGGACAGACAAAACCGCTCTCACGGGTGCCGCGTTCGGCATCCACCAGGGGGCTTCCGCGGTGGCTGCAGGTGTTGTAAAAGGCGCGGACGCGGTCGTCCTTTGCCCTCACGATCAGTATTTGAGAACCGGTCCTGGACCACAAGAGAAAACTCCCCGGCCCCGGCAATTCGTCGCTGTGACAGGCATACAGCCAGGATTTCTTCCACAGATGCTCCATTTCCAATTCGAGAAAACGGCGATCGCTGTAACGACCCGGAGGAATCGGCCCGAGCAGGGGAAAGCCCTGCGGCGGCGCCCGGCGCGACCGTTCGCGGGCAATGCCTTCATGTACCTGGTCAATGAAGCGCCGGTCCATCAGAAATGTGTCATCTCGGCTTGCGTGGCCTTAATCTGTTGTCATAACGGAATTTTTTATTATAAGCTGCAAGCGTCTAAATAAACAATCATGACTGTTTATTTTGAATGTCGTTGAAATCGGCGCGCGTCGATGCGATAAAGGCGGGTATACTGCCGGGTCTTGATAGCGGGCCCGGCAACGGCCACAGATCCAGGACCATAGACTATGAATTTCCAACTGAGCGAAGAACAGAAAGAACTCCGTGAAACCGTGCGCCGCTATGCGCGTGAAAGACTGGTTCCCATCGCCGAGGAAATCGAAAAGACCGCCGAGCCGCCGTCGCGCGCATTGCTCAAGGAGTATGCCGAGTTGGGCTATCTGGGCATCAACGTTCCCGAGGAACTCGGCGGGCTCGGTCTGGGTAACCTGGAGGCGCTGATCGTCCTGGAAGAACTGGCAAGGATATCGGCCGCGGTCGCCTTCCCGGTGTTCGAGTCCTGTGTCGGCCCGGTGCGCGCGATCGAGCGGTTCGCGCCGCGGGAGTTGGTCGAGGAAGTGGTGCCGGCCGTTTGTGCGGGCGAGAAGATCGTTGCGATCGCGATGTCCGAACCGGCCGCCGGCTCGGCCCTGACCGACCTGACGACCCGCGCCGAGGTCACGCAGGAGGCGGTCGTGATCAATGGGACCAAGCGCTGGTGTTCCGGCGGCGGACACGCGGATGGCTACCTGGTCTATTGCCGGTTCTCGGATCAACCCGGCGCGCGGGCGATCGGCGCGGTTTACGTCGAAAAAGGCACCCCCGGGCTCAGCTTCGGCCGGCCCGAGCAGTTGATGGGGTTCCGCGGCGTACCCTCCTCGGATGTTTTCTTTGACAACGTCAGCGTGCCGCTGAAAAACCTGGTGCTGGCCGAGGGCGGGTTCAAGCGACTGATGTCGGCGTTCGACCTGGAACGCTGCGGCAACGCCACGATGGCCCTGGCGCAGGCGTCCGGCGCCCTGGCCGACGTCTGCGAATACGTACAGGAACGCCACCAGTTCGGCAAACCGATCGTCGATTTCCAGGCGGTGCAGATCAAGCTGGCGGAGATGAAAATGCTGGTGGAAGCTTCGAGATTGCTGATCTGGCGTGCCGCGGTCGACGCCGAGATGGGTTTCCCCGACCTCAGTGCGTCCAGTGTCGCCAAGTGCTTCGCCAATGAAATGGCGCGCACGGTGACCGGCAATGCGCTGCAGTTGATGGGCGGTTATGGCTATTCGAAGGAATACCCGATGGAACGCCGTTTCCGCGACGCCTGGGGCTGGGGTATCGCCGGCGGCGCGATCGACATTCAAAAAGTCAATATCGCCAGCGCCGTCATCGGGCGGCGTTTCAATCAGCGGGCTTGATGGCGCCGCTCAGGTCCACCTCGACCATGCCGTCTCGCACCCGCACCGGATAGGTATCGATGGGCCGGGTGGCGGGTGCGCCAGTCGCTTCGCCCGAGCGGATATCGAAAGTCGCCCCGTGCAGCGGGCACATGATCCGGTAGCCGCGCATGCGGCCGCCGATGAAGGTCGAGTCGGCGTGCGAGCAGTGGTTTTTGATGGCGAAAAACTCGTCCCGGAACCGGCATAAGGCGATATCGACGCCCTTGACGGTGAACGTGGAAAAACTCTTTTCTGCGATCGCCTCGGCGGCGGTAACGGGCTCATAGAGCGGATCGGACATGGACGACTCCCCGGGAAAAGTGAACGGCATTCTAACACTCGGCGAGACGCCCGAAACAGCCCGGATATTTCCTTCAATGGGTCCGGGTGATAGAATGACTTGAAACATATTCAAAATTTTCAGGAGGATGGGTCATGATGACATTTCTGGCGCGCATGAAGGTCAAAGAAGGCCGGCAGGCGGACTTCGTGCGGCTCGCCGAGGCACTGACCGAGAAGGTGCGGGCCGATGAACCCGAAACCACGCTTTATCAATTCTTCAAGCTGCGGGATGAACCCCTCGGCTACGCCGTGCTCGAGCAGTTCACGAGCGAGGAGGCCGAGGAGGCGCATCGCAACACGCCGCATTTCCAGGAAATCGCGCCGGACCTGGTCGACTGCATCGACGGCACTTACGTCAGGGAATTCCTGGATCCGCTGGAGTAGGGAAAAGCCATGAAAACCGACCTCGAGAGCGTTCGCGTACACGCCACCAGCCTCGGCGACCTGCTGCTGACCGCCGCCGATGCGCGGCCGGATCACGTCGCGGTCATCCTGCCCCAGGAACGATCGACCTACGCGGAGATACGTGACGCGGCGTTGCGCACGGCATTGAGCCTGCAGGGCCTCGGCGTCGGGCCCGGCGACCACGTCGGCCTGTTGTTGCCGACGGGCATGGACTTCGTCGTTACGATGTTCGCAACGGCGCTGCTGGGCGCGGTCACGGTGCCGATCAACGCCAGGTACATGCCGCCGGAACTGGCCTACGTCGTCGAGAACGCCGACCTGAAGGTCTTGCTGACCACCGACAAGATCGCCGAATCGGTCAATTTCGTCGAGCGCTTGAACCAGGCCTTGCCGGAGTTGGCCGAGGCGGATGCCGCAGACCTGCGTATGGACAGCGCACCGCTGCTGCGAAGCATCGTGCTTTACGGCGACTCGAAGGCAGCGGGCATGCTGGATCAGTCCCGCTTCGAGTCACTGGCCGGGCAAGGCGATTTGCAGCGTTTGCACCTCGATCGGCTGCAGGTGCGCCTGGGCAGTACCGCGCTGATCCTGTACACCTCCGGAACCACGGCCAACCCGAAGGGTTGCATGATTTCTCACGAGGCCATCGTCCGCAACAGCGCGGCGCTGGCCGCGCGCTACGAACTGACCGCCGATGACAGCTTCTGGTCGCCGCTGCCGATGTTCCACATCGCGGCGATACTGCCGCTCACGGCCATATTCGCGCAGGGCGGCACTTACGTCACCACCGGTTATTTCAAGGCGGGTGAGGCGTTGAGCATGATGGAACGGGAGCAGGTCACGGCGACGTACCCGTGCTTCTGGACCATCATGTCGGACCTGGTCGATCACCCGGATTTCGAAAAAACCGATCTCAGCCGCATCAAACTGATGAACGCGAATTTTGCCGTGCAGCCGCCAGAGATCGGCGAGAAGATGAAGAAGGCCTTGCCGAACGCCATCTTTGTCGGCACGTTCGGTATGACGGAGACCGCGGGCACCGTGACCACCAGCCGCCTCGACGCAACCGAGAAACAACGGTTCACCCGTCTGGGGACGCCGTTGTCGGGTCTCGAGGTCAAGGCGATCGACCCGGAAAGCGGCCGCGAAGCCGCACCCGGCGAGCGTGGCGAGGCCTGGATCCGGGGTTACAGCACGTTCACGCGCTACTACAAGTCGCCCGAGAAGACGGCCGAGGCGCTGGATGACGAAGGCTGGTTCCATTCGGGTGACCTGATCTCCATCGACGCGGATGGACAGGTGATGTTCCACGGGCGCCTGCGGGACATGCTCAAGGTCGGCGGCGAGAACGTGGCCGCTGTCGAAATCGAGACTTACCTGCAGACCCACGAGGCTGTAAAACTGGCACAGGTCGTCGGGATTCCCGACCGCCGTTTGACCGAGGTGCCGGCGGCATTCATCGAAGTGGAAGCGGGCAGGCAGGCGACGGAAGAAGAGCTGATCGCCTATTGCAAGGGCAAGATCGCCGGCTTCAAGATCCCGCGCCACATCCGCTTCGTGGAAGCCTGGCCGATCTCCTCGACCAAGATCCAGAAATTCAAGCTGCAGGAACAGCTCAAGGCGGAGTTGGGGCTGTAGCGGCCCGAGCGCTGCCCGGAGAGCCGGCACGGTGGTGACATTCATCGCGACGCTGAACGTGGCGGAGGGCAGGGAAGCCGATTTCGAGCGCCTGCAGGCCGAACTGTCGCAGATTTCCCACGCCCAAGAACCCGGCCTCGTGGTCTACGATGTGATCCGGCACAAGGAAAAGACGCGCACCTATGTCGTTTATGCGCGCTTCCGCGACCAGGCAGCCTTCGATACCCATCAGCAAGCGGATTACCACCAGCGTCTGGTGCCGCCCATCCTCGAGTGCATCGAGGGCGAGATGGATCTGCAGTTCTACGACTGGTCGAGTTAGCTGCACGTCCCCTCCAGCCAGCCTGCGAGATTCTTCGCCTGAACCGATACAGGCACCCGCCGGCAGTTCATTTCGTGCTCCCGGCCCAGCGGCCCTGCGGGCTGCCCGCACAGGCGCCCCGTTCTGACGGCGCCGGCCTCACAGGGCTTCCTGCCCTGGATGGCCTGTACTGGGCGTCCCGCCCATTACGCCCCCGAACGGCGCACCTGGGCGGCGCTTCCAGGTCACCCGAAATGAACTGCCGGCGGATGGCAGCCTGGAACTCTCCCCGAGTGAACGAAATGGCTGGAATTCACAGCTGACAAGGACACCCACCGCCCCGCGCCGGACAGCGCGGGGCGGTGCATCCGAACTATTCGGATTTCGGGCCGATCGCCAGCAGCACGTTGCCCGGCATATGGTTGTAGATTCCATAGCCGGAATTGACGTAGAGCATGCCGTCGGCGACGATGCCGCCGTCGCCGCTGAAAGAGCCGCCTCGGGCCTTCTCACCCGAAACCGTGTCGAAATCCCGCAGCGTGTTGAGTGTCCATATGACCTTGCCGTCCTTGGCGTCGTAGATTCTCAGGCGCCCGTCCATGTGACCGGCGATGACCGCTCCGGGTATGGCGAGGATGGCCTGCGAGATGCCGGGGTCGCAGCCCTTCATGTCCTGGCAGTCGTCCGCTGCCGGCGAGGACCAGAGGAGCTTGCCGTCCGCGGCGTTGAGCGCGTAGAGACCGGGGCGGGGCGGCATCGTGAACTTATACCGCGTCTTGTCCTCGGGATAGGCCATGTCGTTGATGGGTACGTATATCGTCGTGCCGTGCGCGGCCATGCCGAAGTGCACGCCGCCCTGGACGCCGCCGCGCCCGACCTGGGTCTTCCACAGCGTTTTGCCGCTGTCGGGGTCGATGGCCATGACCGCGCCCGACTTCTCGCCGCCGATGACGACGTCCGAGCCGTCGCCCAGCGTGATCAGCAGCGGCGGAGCACCGAAGTCGTAGTCGGGGCCGTTTTCCTCGGGGCAGTTGGCGTCGTCCTGGGTGAATTGGCTCAGGCAAGCGGTGTTCCATGCATCGCCGCTGGTCTGCTGGCTTACCCAGAGCTTCTTGCCGCTGTCCAGATCCATGGCGATGAGGGCGTCGGAGTTGCCGTCGGCCGGGGACGAGTAGTTTTCACCGGTACCGACGTACAGGCGGTTGCGCTCCAGATCGAGCGTCGGGCTGTCCCATACCGGCGCACCGGACGGGGCGAGGATCGGCGTGCCGGCCCGGTTGCTGCCGACCTTGACGGGTTTCTCATCGATCGTCCACGTTTTCCATAAACGCTCGCCGGTTTTTGCATCCAGCGCGACCACCGAGCCGCGGAAGGTGCAGCAGGCGTAAGCCGGGTCCGCCGCCGGCACGACTTCAAGGGATGAAACCGGTACGAATAGCCGGTCGCCGGCCAGCGCCGGCGCGGCTGTGATGGTCGCGTCGCGGTGATCGTCCACGCGCGCCTTCCAGCGCAACTCTCCGGTCCGCGCGCTGATGGCGTAGGCGCGGCCCAGCAGGTCGCCGAAGTACAGCGTCGGGTCGACGTTCTCATCATCCGCGGACCACGGCGAAATGACGATCGCGGTGCGCACTTCCGCCGGGGCGTGGAATGCCCAGCGCAGGCAGCCGGTTTTTGCGTCGAGCGCGCGCACGGTGCCGTCCTGGCTGCCAAAGTAAATGGCGCCGCCGCCATAGGCGGGCTGGGAGCGCGCCTTGTAGGAATTGGTGTAGGCAAACGCCCACTTGACTTCCAGTTGGGGCACGTCGGCCACGGTCAGGCCGCCGCGGTCTGCGGGCAGGAACCGGGTATTTTCCGGGTCGAAGCCGCGACCGTTGGCGACCGGCACGATCGCCGGGTCAAAGCCGTGTTCGGCGTCGCACGCCGGCGGCTGGCGCGGTTCCGCCATGGCATCCAGGTTCTGGCCGCTCAGGAACTCGGCGATGGCCCGGCGCCCGTCCGGGCTGATGGCTGCGGACTGTTCCTGCATCAATCCGTCGTTCATGGCATCGAGGATGTTCTTCGCCCCGATCATGCTGATAAACAGCCGGCTGGGCGCCTTGTAGCGGGTCTGGTCGTGGCAGCTGGCGCAGTGGTCGAGATAAAGTTGTTCGCCCGTCGGGGCAGCCGCCGTTGTCTGGGCCGTTTCGGTGCCGCTCGCGGAATTCGCCTGCGGTTGGCTGTCGTCCCCGGACTTTTCAGCATTGCAGCCAGCTGTCAGCACGCCGGTGAGCAGTGCAATCGTCAGGTGGTGCCATTTGATATTCATGATGTTTACTCCAGGTCAGAAAGGGTACGTGCTGGCAACAGCGTTCAGCTGGCCAGCGGATAAAAGCGGTCCCCACCGGCGGCCATGGCCCGCAGCCATTCCGGCGGCTCGAGTCCGGCCCCGGCGTCGGCGCTCAGCGCGTCGCAACGTTCGACGAATGCAGCCGGACCCAAGGTGTCGATATAGGAGATCGCGCCGCCGGTGTAGCTGGGAAACCCGCAGCCGAGAGTACTGACCAGATCGATCGTGGCCGCGTCGGCCAGCTCATCGTGCCAGATTTCCGCGGCTGCCAGCGCCTGGGCGCTCAACAGCCTCTGCCCGAGGCTCTGGGCATCCGCGAGGCCCTCGTTGGCGGCGAAATTTGCAGCCTCTTCCGCCAACAGTGACAGCGGGCCTTCGTCCATGCCCGCCGCCCAGGCGGCGTTTTCTATCAGGGCCGTCTTGAGGCCGGCTTCCGCCATCTGCCGGGCCTGCTCCAGGTAGGCGTCGCGCAGACGCTGCCTGATCTCAGCCGCACCCTGCAGCGACATGATCTGCTCGCGGCTCTGCTTGCCCCGGTTGAGAAACAGCGTCCGGATCATGTTGCGCGCGACCGGGTCGCGCGTGAGCGCGGCGAATTCCCGGGTCTCGATTTTCAGCGCGGTGTCGATGGAGTTGACCGTGGTGCCGTTGAACAGGCACCGCAGGATGGCGATCGGTGCCGGATAATTGTGCCGGTACTCGGTGCTGACCTTGGCCGTTTGCAACTGGAACAGCCGGCTGATGTTCATGTCGTTGAGCTTGCTGCCGCCCGGGATCCTGAAGCCCTTCCGGTCCCAGGGCTGGGCCGCGACACCTGCTTCTAGCACCCAGGCTTCCGCCGTGCCGAGCAGGTCCCCGGAATCCGCGACCGCATCGATAATGCCGAGTTCCAGCGCCTCGCGCGGTGGCACTGCGCGGCCGCTCAATATCAGGTCGGCCGCGGCTTTCAAGCCGATGAGCCGGGGCAGGCGCTGGGTGCCGCCGCCGGCGGGCAACAACCCCAGCTTGACCTCTGGCAGCCCGAGCCGAACCTTGGCATCGTCGATGACGACACGGTAATGACAGGCGAGCGCCAGTTCCAGGCCGCCGCCCAGCGCGGTGCCGTTGATCGCGACCGCGACCGGCTTGCCGCAGGTTTCCAGCTTGCGCAAAGAAACGGTGTACGTGCGTGACTGCTCATACGCTTCTCGGGCCGTGCGCTGCATGTCGTAGTAGCGGACGATGCGTTTCAGGTCACCCCCGGCCAGGAAAGAATCCTTGCCGGAATGGATCACCGCGCCGATGGCCTCATCGTCGGCCGCCAGGTGTTCGGCCGCGTCACCCACGGCGCGGTGGAACCCGGTCGTCAGCACGTTGACCGGCCGGTCCTTGACGTCGATCGTGATGAAGGCCACGCCGCGCTCGGAAAGGCGGTAGCTGAGGGGGCCGAACTGGGTTGGCTGGGTCATGCTGTTTTCCTTGTTCATGGCGCCGTTCAAACGCGTTCGATGATGGCCGCCGTCCCCATGCCGGCGCCGATGCACAGGTTGACCAGGGCGGTGCCCAAACCGCGTCTTTCGAGTTCGTCCAGGACGGTGCCGAGGATCATCACGCCGGTTGCGCCGATCGGGTGTCCCATGGCGATGGCGCCGCCATTGACGTTGATCTTTTCGTGCGGAACCTGCATTTCCTCCATGAACAGCAATACCACGGAAGCAAATGCCTCGTTGAGCTCCCATAGGTCGATGTCCGCGGCGTCCATGCCGGCTTTCTCCAGGGCAATGCGCGCGGAGGGCGTGGGCCCGGTCAGCATCAGCGTCGGGTCGGTGCCGACGGAGGCGCAGGAGACGATGCGCGCCCGCGGTTTCAGGCCGATGGTCTCGCCGGCCGCGGCAGTGCCGATCAGGGCCCCGCCGGCCCCGTCCACGATGGCGCTGGAATTGCCCGCGGTATGTATATGTTCGATTTTTGCGATTTGCGGGAATTTGAGGATGGCCTGCCGATCGAAGCCCATGGCGCCGGCGGCTTCGAACACCGGTGGCAGCTTGGCGAGGCCCTCCACCGTGGTTGCCGGGCGGATCGCTTCGTCGCGCTCGAGCAAGGTCAGGCCGAGTTCGTCGACGACCGGAATGACGGAACGGTCAAAATACGACTGCTCCCAGGCGGCGGCCGCGCGCTGCTGGCTGTGCATGGCATAGTGGTCGACGTCGGCGCGCGTGTGGCCGTGCAGCGTGCCGATCAGGTCGGCCGATACGCCCTGCGGAACGTAGTGAATCTTGTAGGCCAGGGCAGGGTCGGATGACCAGGCCCCGCCCGACGAGCCGATCGGGATGCGGGACATGCTCTCGACACCGCAGGCGATGACCAGTTCGCACTGCCCGGAGGCGACCTTGGCGGCCGCCAGGTTGACCGCTTCCAGCCCGGACGCGCAGTAACGGTGTATCTGCTGGCCAGGCACCGTCAGCGCGTAGTCGGCCGCCAGGCAGGCACTGCGGCCGATGGCACTGCCCTGCTCGCCGATGGGTGAACCGCAACCGGATATGACATCTTCCACCAGGGCCGTGTCGAGCTGGTTCCTGTCTCTGAGGCGGATCAGCACCTGCGCCAGCAGGTTGACCGGTGAAACGCTGTGCAGACCGCCGTCGGGACGGCCCTTGCCGCGTGGCGTTCTCAGGTGATCGAATATGTAGGCTGCGGACATAGGCGGCACTCTTCGTTTCGACGCGGGCGGTATGTGCTCCGCGTTTCGTTGGTGGTTCCTGCCGCAAAAAAATCGGCTGCGACGAACACTTTGATCGGTTATTATACATTTTGTATTTAATTCAAAAAACGATTACTTGCTATGGAACTTAAAAATAAAGTGGCCGTGGTCACCGGGGGCGCCTCGGGGCTGGGGCGGGCGACCGTAGAAAATTTCGTCAGCCGTGGCGGCCGGGCCGCCATTTTCGACCTCAACGAGGAGGCCGGCAACGCGCTCGCGGAGCAACTGGGCGAGGCGGCGCTGTATTGCCGCGTCGACGTGGCCGACGATGATTCGATCGACGCGGGTATCGACGCGGCGATGGAGGCATTCGGCGCGATCCACATCTGTGTCAATTGCGCCGGCCGCGGCGGCGGCGCCACCAAGACGCTGAGCAAGAAAGGTGCTTTCCCGATGGAGCTGTTCAGGCAGGTGATCAACATCAACCTGGTCGGGACCTTTTGTGTCCTGAGCAAAGCGGCGGAAAAGATGGCCCTGAACGAGCCCGACGAGAACGGCGAGCGGGGGGTGATCATCAACACGGCCTCGATTGCGGCCTATTCGGGGCAGAAGGGCCAGGTCGCCTATGCCGCCAGCAAGGGCGGGCTGGTCAGCATGACCCTGCCGATCGCCCGCGACCTGGCCTATTACGGCATTCGCATCGTGACCATTGCCCCGGGCCTGTTCGACACGCCGATCCTCAAGGGACTTTCCCCGGAGGTGAAACAGGCGTTGGCGGATAATATCCCGAACCCGCCGCGCCTGGGCGATGTTTCGGAGTTCGCGGCGCTGGCGGAGCACATCGTGAACAATCGTTATATGAACGGCGAAACCGTCCGTCTGGACGCGGCCCTGCGCATGTAAACGGCAGGTAAGTCTAAGCGGCTGGCTCCGGGCACGGCCGGGGCAGCCAATACCGGATTTGAGATAGCTATGAAAAGATCGAAGTCATTATCAATTTTCGCGCTCGCTTCGACCCTCTGCGCCGTGTTATTTGTCGGTGCAGCGGCGGCGGCCGCCCCGGACGGAACCGGCAAGGCGATCTATGACCAGCATTGCGCGGAATGTCATGGCATGCGGCTGAGGGGTTCCGGCCACGGTTCCGAACTGGCCGGCCCGAATTTTATCTCCAAGTGGGGCAACCGGCCTGTCAGCGCGTTATTCGCAGTCACGGCCGAGACCATGCCGGCCGGCCGCCCAGGTTCGCTGAGCGAGTCGGCCAACCTAGCCATCCTGCGCTACATGCTGGCGGCGAACGGCGCGGCCGGTTCCCTCGACGCGGTGCAGCCGGATTCCGGGACCTCGGTTGGTGTCTTGATCAAGGGTGCCGATTGGAAGGCGTCGATGGCCGAGGCCAGCTCACAGAGCTGGGCAAAGGCGAGTTCCATCGCAGACGCCGCGAGAAAGGCGTCCGGCTTCGTCAACCAGCCGGTCGAGCACTTCAGGCCGGTCACCGACGCCATGCTGGCCCGGCCGGACCCCGGTGACTGGCTGAGCTGGCGCCGCACGCTCGACGGCCAGGGGTTCAGCCCGCTCGAGCAGGTTACCCGCGACAACGTCGGCCAGTTGCAGCTGGCGTGGGTCATCGCCATGCGCGACGGCAGCAACCAGACCACGCCGCTGGTCCATGACGGCATCATGTACCTGGTCAACCCGCAGAACGTGATCCAGGCGATCGACGCCGCCAGCGGCGACGTCATTTGGGAATACGCGAACACGTATCCGCCCGAGTCCGAAACGCTTGGCGGCCCGACGCGCACCATCGCCATCTACGAAGACAAGATCTTCATGGCGACCTACGACGCGGCCCTCGTGGCCGTCGATGCGAAAACCGGCAGGCAATTGTGGAAGACCGTCAAGGCCGACTGGAAGGAGGGCTATACCCATACCAGCGGCCCGATCGTCGCCGGCGGTGTCGTCGTCAGCGGAATCAACGGCTGTGAGCGCTACAAAAAAGGCGGCTGTTTCATCACCGGGCACGACCCGGACACCGGCAAGGAGTTGTGGCGCCTGTCCACCATCGCGCTGCCGGGCGACCCGAACGACGCCAGCTGGGGCGGTTTGCCGGTCAAGCTGCGGGCAGGCGGCGACACCTGGATTCCGGGCAGCTACGATCCCGACCTGGGCCTGTTCTATATCGGCACCGCGCAGGCCAAGCCCTGGGTGGCGGCCAGCCGCGGAATGTCGCCGTTGGACGCGGCGCTCTACACCGACTCGACGCTCGCCATCGACCCGAAGACGGGCAAAATGGTGTGGTATTACCAGCACGTTCCCGGTGAGTCACTCGATATGGAGCCCGGGTTCGAGCGGGTCCTGGTCGACCTCGACGGCAGCAAGGAGCTGTTTACGATCGGCAAGGACGGCATCCTCTGGAAGCTGGACCGGAAGACGGGTCGGTTTATCGATTTCGTCGCCACGCTGCCGCAGAATATCTTCGAGCCGTTGAACCGGAAGACAGGCCGCCTGCATTATCGCAAGGACATCGTCGATGCCAGGATCGGTGAACCGGTCAATGTCTGCCCCGGCATTTACGGCGGTCACAACTGGCAGGCCTCGGCGTATTATCCGGCCAGTCATTCCCTGGTCATCCCGTTGCACCAGCTGTGCGCGGAAATGACCGGCCGCGAAGTGAAAAAGGTCGAAGGTTATGGCGGCTACGGCGGCGATTCGACGGTCTACCCGATGCCGGGCGTCAACGGCATGCTCGGCAAGCTGGTGTCGTACGACCTGGAAACGATGAAACAGAAATGGGCCTACCAGCAACGCGCCATGTTTCTGACGGGGGCGCTGACGACGGCGGGCGGCCTGGTGTTTATCGGTGACCTCGACCGTTATTTCAAGGCTTTCGACGCCGATACCGGCAAGGAACTGTGGAAAGTCCGGCTCGGGGCCGGTTTGCACGGCTTTCCGATCTCCTACGCCGTCAACGGCAAGCAATACATCGCGGTGCCGACCGGCATGGGCGTCTTCAAATTGCTGACCGCGACGCAAGAGCCGGAAATCTATCAACCCAACGGCGGTAACGCGCTCTACGTATTCACGCTGCCGGACGCGCCCGGGCACTGAACTGCCGGGGCAGGGGGTCAGGGCACGGGTGTCCCGCGTGCGCTCTTATGGGCGCTGTGTTGCTGTATCCACACACCGGCGAGGATGACCGAGCCGCCGGCGACGAGTGACGGCGAGATCGATTCGTGGTACAGAACGATCGAGGAAATGGCCGCGAACACCGGTATGAGCAGGGCCCAGGAAATGACGGCGGAGACCGGGTAGGTGCGGTACAGCATGAAGAGCACGGCCTGGCCGAACAGGGCTGCCACGAGCACCGAGAACACCAGCGCCAGCCAGTGGTGCCATTGCAACAGGCGCAGGTCCGGAAAGAGCGGGCCCGCGGCGGCGGTCATCAGGCCGAGCGGCAGCAGCGAAATCGCGGCAATCCACGCCAGCATCCGCCAGATGCCGACCGCGGTCGACTTGCCGATGACGATCGAGCCGACCGAGTAAAAACTCACGGCCAGCACGGTCAGGCCCAGCGCGGTAACCGACAGGCTGGATTTCGTGGCGCCGGCGAGGTAGACCGCGCCGGCGGTCGCGATCGCTATGCCGAGCCATTTCCTGAACGACAGGTGCTCCCGGAACAGCAACAACGAGAGGATGGCTGACATCGGCGGCATCAGTTGCGTGCCGACAGCCACCGTCGTCAGGCTTTCGGTCAGGCTGATGGCCTCGTAAAGCAGGAAAAAGGAGAAACCCCCGATCGCCAGCGCAGCGGCCATGAGCCGCCAGGGTACCGGCTCAAATGGCCGCCACAGCGGCAACAGCACCAGCAGCGTCATGAGGGCGCGAGCGAACGCCAGTTGCAACGGGGAAAAAACCTCCAGCACCATGCGCGTGGCGGGAAAGTTGCAACCCCACAGCGCGACGGCGAAAAGCATCAGCAGGACGTGCTTGGCTCGCATGGTCAAGTCTGCCGTTAGCCGGGTGCGTGCTGCGGCTTAGCGGAAGCCGTGCCGGCGCATGCCGTCCGGATCGATACGCTGTCGAATCAACCTGACTTGTTCACGGCTCGGAGGGCGGGTTTCGGCGACCGGATCAGGTCCGACGAGCAAGTCGAAACCGGTTGCGGCCTGAACCTGATCGACCTCGACGCCCGGATGCACGGATTTGAGTCGCATGCGCTTGCTGGCCGGTTCGAAATCCATCACCGCCAGGTTGCTGACGACGATGCGGGGCCCGCCCCCGAGCCCCAGCCGTTCGCGGCTGTCGCCGCCGTCGAGAAAGCCGGCGCCCGAGACGAAGTCGACTTTCTCCACGAGGCTTCTCGGGGAATGGTTGGGCATCCAGTAATAAAGGTCCTTGCCGATCGAGCACATGTCCGCCAGGCCGGCGGTGCCGGGCAGCCTGACTTT
This sequence comes from uncultured Gammaproteobacteria bacterium, assembly GCA_963774415.1. Lineage (GTDB taxonomy): Bacteria > Pseudomonadota > Gammaproteobacteria > Xanthomonadales > SZUA-36 > SZUA-36. The sequence goes on from CAVZEU010000003.1 coordinate 566,285, forward strand.
GGGTTTATGGTAATCGGCGCCGATCACCGAGTTGTTCGCGTTGCCGTAGCGATCCAGTTGCGCCGCCCCCACGCAGAATTTGGTGATCCAGCGCCCGTTCAGAACGAAATTCCAGAAATCGGTGTACTGGTCGACATACATGATGGAGTCCTGCCATAGCGGGGCTTCCAGCGTCGAAGCCGGAATCCGCTCCGGACGCGGCTCGAGGCCGACCGACGAGGCGATCCAGGTCAGTTCGGGCGCGTGCGTCAGGCGCGCCAGCATGAACGCCGCGACCGGTATGAACGAGGCCATGCCGTTACAGGCCTGGTCGCCGTTGCAGAAGCAGGCCGCCAACGTCGTGACCATCAGTTCGTCGATGCTGTAATCATCGGCCGCCGGGCTTGTCCGCCAGTCGCTCATGCCATTCCTGCGGCAATGCGGATGCGTTCGCACATCCCGGCGCCGCCGACCGTCGCCAGGTACTGCTGCTGGTCGGCCGGGGCCACAACATGTCGCGCCAGCCAGTCCGCGCTGGCGGCATCGTCACGGGCTGCAGCCGTCCAATCCGCGTGCAGTTCATCGTCATAGCGGTAGGCGGGGAAAAAGGATGTCGGGTGCGCACCGTAAGGTACCTCGACCACGGCGTCGACCATGAAGCCGGGGAGGATGGTCTTTTCCGGCTGTTGCCGCAGGACCTCGGTAGCGACGATTTCCTCGGCGCTGACGATGACCCGGCGCGCGGCCTTGGGCATGATGGCGATGTCAGGCCACATGGCGGTGGGTTCGTATTGAATATTGCCGTAGCGGTCCGCCCGGTGCGCATGGATCAAGGCCACGTCCGGCGCCAGCGCGCGGCAGGCCAGCACGGGCAAACCGCCAAAAGGGTCTTCCAGCAATTTCAGGTTGTCGGGGTCGTGGCGAATCAGGTCGGTGCCGATCGCGCCCCGGGTCGGCAAAAAAGGCAGGTTGCGCGCAGCGGCGCCGAGACGTGCATTGAGTACGCTCTCGGAAATCTCTTCGACCCTGATACGGCCCTGCTCGACGGCCCTGCGGTATTGCTGGCACAGGCCGAACTGTTCCATCGTGACCGCCGCGCCGATCAGGCGGTTGATCGAGCCGCTGGCCGCCAGCCAGTCGACCGCGATCCCGCCGACCAGGACGACCAGGCCCAGTTCGCGCTTTTTCTGACGGATCAGTTCGCGTACCAGCGCCATCGGCGCCGCCTGGGTGGCCATGTTTTGCAGGGCGACGACATCGCCGTCACTGACCATGGCCAAGGCGGCTTCGGGCGTGGTGAGTTTTTCCTGCATCAGACGGCGAATACCGGCAATGTCGCCCCGCCGTCGATGACGATGGTCTGGCCGGTGATATAGGCCGCATCGTCGGAGGCCAGAAAAAGCATGGCGGCAGCCACCTCGGCAGGTGTCCCCCAACGCTTCAGCGGCACCGTCTGCGCCATTTTGTCCCGTCGTTCTTGCGCGATGGACCGGTCCACCCCCGCGGTCAGCGTCAGGCCGGGTTCGACGCCGTTGACGGTGATGTTGTAGCGGGCGAACTCCAACGCGGCGGAACGGATGAAGCCGTTGATACCCGCCTTGGAGGCGGCGTAATGCGCGCAGCCCGGCACGGCCGCCCGGTTGCCTTGTATCGAGGACGTGAACAGCATGCGCCCGCTGCCGCCTTGTTTCATGTGACCGAGGCAGGCCTGGCTCAGCCGGAACGCGCTGTTGAGGTTGACGTCAATGACTTCCCGCCAGCTTTCATCGGTCATTTTCTCGATGGGCGCGTAAGGGAATATGCCGGCGTTATGCACCAAAATGTCGATCTGCCCGAAATACCGGGCGCTGCCGGCGACCAGCGTCTCCACGCCTGCGGCCGTGCCGATATCGGCGGCGATGCCGTGTGCCGCCAGGTTCTGTTGCTCGATCGCGGCGGTGACGCGCCGGACATCGTCCTCACTGCGCGCATTGACCACGACCTTCGCCCCGTGGCTGGCGAACAGGCGGGCGATGGCTTCCCCGATCCCTTTGCCGGAGCCGGTGACGATGGCGACCTTGTCTTCGAGGCGGTTGTCGCAGTTGTGTTGCATAGGCCTTATCCGCCGCGCGGGTGTGACAGTTCGTTTCTGATGCCTTTGAACATCCTGGCATACGACTTCTTCAAAAGGATGGCCAGTTCATCCGCAGAGGCCGTGTCGTCGGCCATTTCGAAGGTTCCGCGCCACGTCAACTTGCAACGGCCCGGCTCCGGCGCCGACACGCGTGCCTGGGCGCAATAGCTTGACATGCCCCAGGGCATGGGTTCAATGATGGACAGGTTCAACAGGCCGCGCTCCTCGTCCATTTCATCGAGTCTTTCGGCTACCTTGACGCCGCGAAGGGTTACGAGGTGGCGCACGGCCCCCGGGCCGCTGCCCTCGAGGCGCAGGCTCTGGATGTAGCCGTCTGGCATCCAGTCGGCAATGCCGCCCCAGTCCGTCAGCAGCGCCCAGACCCGGGACACCGGGGCATCGAAGACCTCCGCGTGCTGGACCGATCGCTGCGCGCTCAACGGGCCGGGCCGCCGTCACGCTTCGGGCGGGCTCATCTGTGCGCCTGGGATCGGGTTGAAGTAGTGGATGACGACATCGCGCCTGGCGATTTTCCAGACGCCGCCGCGGCGTTCGAACCCGTCCGTGTAGGTGGCGCTGATCATCTGCACGGCGTCGTCTTTTGTCGCGCCCATGCAATCGACGTTGCAGACACCGCGTGCGCGATCGGGGCCGTCAAACTCGAGGCGCAGGTTCGAAGTCAGGTGGTGTGTCTCCCGCCAGACCGGGTAGAGTACATCGTAAACGGCTTCGCGGATGCCTTCGTGTCCTTTGAATACGCCGAACGGCGGACCGATGTCCCAGACGGCGTCATCGTGCCAGATCGAAATAAACCGGTCCCAGTCGTGGCCGTCGAAACCGAGACAGTAATCCGTGACCAGGTCACGCAGCGCGGCACGGCTTTCGAGTTCGTCAACCCGCTGCAACAGGTGGTCGATCTGCGCTGCGTAACCCTTGTTGTCGCTCATCGCTCTGTCTCCTGGCATGGCGCCGGCTGCCTGACGGGCACCGGACGCTTCAACTGTTGACCGGTGTCTCGTCGTGCGCGGCGTTCGCGGCGATATAACCGAAGGTGGTCGCCAGGCCCAGCGTGTGACCGGCGCCGTAGTACGCCTCCCCGGTCGGGCTGGCGATGCAGTTGCCGGCACCGTACAAGCCGGCCATCGGCTTGCCGGCCGCGTCGAGCACCCTCGCGCTGGCGTCGATCGCCGGGCCGCCGCAGGTGTCCAGCGCGCCTGGCGCGAGAATGATGGCGTGGTAGGGTCCGCTGTCGCTGAACGGGTGCATCGTGATATTGGGGCTGGTGCTGGCGGGCCATTTGCTGTTCGGGTTCACCGGCGAGAAGACGGGCTGCCAGGCACGGTCGTAATCGTACTTGCCGCGGCTGAAGTCCTTGTCCACGCCGGTCTTGGCGAAGCCGTTGAAGCGCTTCACGGTGCCTGCAAGATTTTCGCTAAATGCCTCCGACAGCGAAAATCCGCCGGTGCGGTCGGCGATTTCCGCCAGGCGTGCGCTGATATTGTCGCTGAGTTCAGCGAGCGTGTTGCCGCTGATGACGTTCTTGCCGCCTTCAGGTTTGGAGGGGAACGGGTAGTCGCCGGCGTAGACTTCCGCGCAGCGCTGATCGTAGATCATGAACATGAAAAGGTTGGGGAATTCGGCCGCGGTCGGGTCATAGTAGCCGTGGGCCTCGGTCCGGTCATTGTAATCGCGCTTCTCGTTGACGGCCCTGACGCCGTGCCGGTTGACCTGGATCATCGAATCCCCCGGCGGGAAGAACACGCCGGACAGCAGCGTCCTGGCCTGCAACGCCTCTTCCAGCACGCACTGGGCGCGCCAGGCCGTCGACAGGTCGCCCATTTGTGCGCCGGCAGCGCCGGCGATGCTGATGAAATCGCCCGTCGACCAGGGCATGGCGCAGGCGCCGTAAAGGTTCACGCCCTGGTGGGCCTCGACCAACGGGACGTTGTGAGCATAACCGCCGGTGCCGAAAATGACGGCCTTGCGGGCTTTCACGCGTACCGTCTTGCCGCCGTTGGCGCACTCCAGCCCGATGACGCGGCCATCGCTGTTGAGCACGACCCGCGCGGCCCGGTGGTTGGTCAGCACGGGAACACCGCGGCGTTTCAGGGCGGCGTGGAATTGCGCCATCAATTCGGAGCCCAGGCCCATCTTGCCGTCCTGCTGCAGCGGTCCCAGTGCGCGGCCGGTCGGCACCTTGTTTTCCGGGGCGTGGGCGAGATAGTCGACGCAGGGCTGGTCCAGCGCGAACATGCGCCATTCGGCCATGTTGAGGTCGCCGTGCTCACGGAAAAGGTCGATCGCTTTCCAGCCGTTGTCGTAGAAGGCCTCGATGAGCCGGTACTCGCCTTCGCTGACGCCGAGGTGCGGGTCATGCGGGTTGAAACGCTCCGGGTAGGAATACCGCACCATGTAGCGCAGGCAATCCGCCTTCTTGTCATCGATGCCTTTCGCACGCAACGTGAAATTGTTCGGTATCCACAACACGCCCGCCGATTTCAACGCGGTGCCGCCGACGGCCGGCGCTTTTTCCACGACCATGACCGCGTCGCCGTTTTGGTGCGCCGTGACGGCTGCGCTCGAGGCTGCGGCGCCGCTGCCGACCACCAGGATATCGGTTTCGTGATCCCAGCGTATCTTGGCTTCCGCGACCGTTGAACCCAGCGTGATCGCACCCAGGGAAACCGTCACTGCGCCGGCGCCTTTGAGCACGTCGCGCCGCGTCATCTGGCGAGAAAGAATCGTGTCCCTGTCACTCATGCTTTTGCTCCTCCCGGTGAGCCGGTTGTTGTAAGCGGGCTATCTCTGCAATTCGACGCCGGCCGCTTCGCGGTCCCAGCAATCGTCCGTGATGCCCTCCTTTTTGAGTTTGAATTTTTCCACGCGTTCACTCGGCGTTTTCGGCAGGCTGTCGCGAATGGCGATATACCGGGGTATTGCAAAGTAAGCCATGCGCGGTTCGCACCAGCGTATCAGTTCCTCCTCGGTCACCTGCTGGCCGGGCTTGAGCACGACGACGGCCTTGACTTCCTCTTCGCCGACGTCGGATGGCACACCGACCACGCACGATTCGAGGACCGCCTCGTGCGAGGAGATGACGGATTCGACCTCGAAGGAGGAAATGTTTTCACCGCGGCGCCGTATCGCCTGTTTCTTGCGGTCGACGAAATAAAAATAGCCGTCCTCGTCCATGCGCCCCAAATCGCCGGTATGGACCCAGCCGTTCTGGAACAACTCCAGCGTAGCTTCCGGCTTGTTGTAGTAGCCGGTCGTGCCGACCCACATCTTGTTGGGGCGAGAGATGAATTCACCCAGGCTGCCGGGTTTGCACTCGTTGTCGTCGTCGTCGACGATGCGCACGTCATAGCCGGTGATGGGCTTGCCGCAGGCGCCGGCCCGTGGTTCGTCATAGGGGCTGACCAGGCAGCAGTAGCACTCCGTCATGCCGTAGACCTCGAGGATCTTGGTGTTGAAGCGATCCTGGAAGGCGTGCCACTCGTCCTGTGGCGCGGCGGCGCCGACCATCAGGCGGACCGGGTTGTCCGCGTCGTTCTCCTGCGGCTCCTGTTTCAGCAGGATCGGAATGATGCCGCCGATGTAATTCGCCTCGGTGCAGTTCCAGCGGCGGCAGTCGTCCCACAGCCTGCTCGCCGAGAAACGCTCGACGATGACGGCCTTGGCGTTCGCCAGGATCGCCGGCCCGACCGTGATCCCCTGGGCGTTGCCGTGGAAAAACGGCAGGCCGGTATAAAGGATGTCATCGTCGGTATAGCGTGAGTATTTTACGCATTCCGCCCAGATGTCGTACCAGTAGTGATGAGAGAACATGACGCCCTTGGAGACGCCGGTGGTGCCCGATGTGTAGAGAATGGAGGCCAGGTCGCTGTATTGCACGCTGACGTCGGGCGCGGTGGGCGCGTGGTCCATCAACTCCGCGAACCGCATGACCTCGAAGCCCGGCCACTGCGGCAGCGCTTCGCCGCCGGAGGCCGCGTCGGTAAAGGCGATGTGCCGGATGTTGTCGAGGTCTTCAGCCACGCCTTGCAGGCGGTCTATGTACTGCAGGTCGGCCACCAGCGCGACGCAGTCGGACTGAACCATCTGGTAAGCGAGGCCCTGGCCCTTGAGTGCGACATTGATCGGCACCTCGACGGCGCCGATCTTGTTGAGCGCGAACCAGGTGTAGAGGAACTCGGGGCAATTGGGCAACATGATGGCGACCTTGTCGCCGTGCTTGACACCCAGCGACAACAGGCCGTTGGCCGTCCTGTTGATCGCCTCGTTCAGTTCTTCCAGCGTGATCGGGTCGTCCCGAAACTGGAAAACCACGTGGTTGGGGAACTGCCTGGCCTTGTCTTCGATGATCTTGCTGAGCACGCGGTCGTGCTGCGAGTACTCCTGCATCTCGAAGCTGGCCCATTTCTTGGCGTGCCGTTCGAATTTGTCGTCCCATTGACCCATAGATAATTACCTCGGTAAATGCGGCGTTTCCAAGCCCGGAAAGCCGGTTATTTCATGTATTTCTGAACCAGTTGCTGCGCCTCGCCGTACCAGACGCCCTCATCGTGAGCCTCGAGCATCTTGCCCAGGTCCCAGGTCAGGATTTTCTCCGGTATGACCTTGATGATCGTCCTCAGCGGCGTGTGCACCGCATTGAAAGCCGTTTGTCTTTCTTCCTCTGTCTTGAGTTCGAAGAAATACTTGTCGATGATCTCCCAGTGAACCCGCTTCAACAATTCCTGGTCGTCGGACATCTCGGCCTCGCCAATGACGAGAATGGCTTTCTGGTGGCGTACGTTCGAGCCGTCGTTGTGGATGCTCACCGACATTTTCGGGTTCTCTTCCAGGTGGTGCACCTTGTGGCGGTATTTCTTGATGCTGCTCATGTGAATCGTGTCGTCGATGATGACGTAGAACATCGGCGTGACGATCGGATAACCGCGCTTGTTGACGTGCGCCATTTCACAGTAGCAGTTTTCCCGGTAAAGCAGGTCGAATTCGTCGATCTCCATCGGGTAATCGGTGGCGACGTTCAATTGTTCGAGCTTGACGGGATCGAATTTTGGTTTTGGTGCTTTGGCCATCGGTATTCTCCTGACTTAAAGTGTTGTGAGTGGTGTTCCCAGCCTAACCATCAATATCAATACAGGCAACAATATTCTCTTCTGCGCCGCGCGCCGCCGGTCCGGGGACCTGGTGCATACATAAAATTTAAGTGTCCAAAACGGCGCTTCTTTTATCGAGACTGGATTCGATCCCTCGCAGGTCTATTGACCGCAACCCGTAAAGTCCGCCTTAGTGCTCCGAAATATTGTGCGTGTAATCTGTCTGAAAACTTGAACTTTGTTCAATGTTTCCACAGAATATAAATAATTGTCAAGTTCCGCTGACGGGGGCGACGGAGGTGAAAAGTGGAAGCTTGGCTCCCTGTGAATGATAATCAATTACCATGCAAGCGAGGTTGGAATGGCAGATATCGTAGTTGAACGAAGAGGTGAGGTGGAGTGGATCAGGCTGAACCGCCCCGATCGAATGAACGCCTACGACGCGGAAATGGCGCAGGAACTGATAGCCGCCGTCGAGAATGCGGCAGATGCCGGTGTCATCGTGCTGACCGGGACCGGCCGTGCCTTTTGCGCCGGTGGCTTTCTGGCCAACCTCAGTGACCCCAATCCCGACGACCTGAGAGGCATGTTCTACGGCTCCCTCAAGGTTTATGAAGCCTTCAGGCTCAGTCCCCGGCCCGTCATTGCGGCGGTCAACGGCGCCGCCGCCGGCGGCGGCAACGAAATCGTGGTCGCCTGTGATCTTGCCATCGCGGCGGATACCGCCACCTTCGGGCAGACCGGTGTTAAAGTGGGCAGTGCGCCTATACTGGGGGGAACCAATTTCCTGACGATGAGCGTCGGCGAAAAGCGAGCCAAGGAGATTTCCTTCCTGTGCCGGCGCTACAAGGCCGCCGAGGCACTGGAGATGGGATTGATCAACGCCGTGGTCGCGCCGGATGAACTGGAGGACGAGGTGACCAGGTGGGCCGACGAACTGTTGCGCATGAGTCCGCGGTACCTGGAAATCGCGAAGATCAGTTCCAATGTCTGGTGGAACCAGTGCCGGGACAATTACCTGAGCGGTCTGGGCATGCTGGTGCAGGCGATCGGATCCAAGGACATGATCGAGGGCGCGACCGCGTTCATGGAAAAAAGAAGACCTCGATTCGAAGGCCGCAAGCACGACGACTAGGACGTATTGCCGGGGCCGGAGAGCAAACCGAATTACAACCGAAGGGAATGCCAGCGCATGAATTTTGATCTTGATCCGCAATACCGCGAGATTCAACAGCAGGCGAGGGAATTCGCCCGCGCGATCGAACCGCTTGCTGTCGAAGCGGATGACATGAGTGAAATTCACCCCGGTGTGCTGGCCGAATTTCGTGCAAGCGGGCTCAGCAAGCTGATGGTAACGGCGGACTATGGCGGGCATTCGCAAAAGCTCGACCCGTTGGCTATCTGCATCGTCCGCGAAGTCCTGATGGCGACGTCCGCCCACGCGGACTCGATGTTCGCGCTGCAGGGTATCGGCAGTTACGCCATCTCGGTGGCGGGGTCCGAGGCCCAGCGCCAGGAATGGTTGCCGAAGGTGGCTTCCGCGGAAGTTCTGGCGGCGCTCGCGTTGACCGAGCCTCAGGCCGGTTCCGACCTCAAGTCGGTGAAAACGCGGCTGACGGTGAACCCGGAAGGGATATTGCTCAACGGCACGAAGTCCTACATATCCAATGGCGGCGCCGCCAAGTTCTACGTCGTCTTCGCGCGCGAGGACGAGCGCTACTCGATGGTGCTGGTGCCAGCCGACACGAAAGGCGTCAGCGTCACGCCGACGCCGGAACTGATCGCGCCGCACGTACTGGGGGACGTCCACTTCGACAACGTGGCTTTGCCAACGAGCGCGCGTCTGGGTGAGCCTGGCCAGGGTCTTGACCTGGTGCTGGCGACGCTGGGCGTGTTTCGCGTCTCCGTCGCCGGGGCGGCGGTGGGCCTGGCGCAGGCCGCGCTGGAGGAAGCCGTGCGGCACACCCGCAAACGCGTGCAGTTCGGCAGGCCGTTGGCGCGCCTCGGCCCGGTGGCGCAAATGCTCGCCGATTGCTGGACCGAGGTGGAGATGACGCGGCTGTTGACCTACCGGGCCGCGGCGATGGCGGTGGACGACCCGGCCGCGTCCCTGAACCACTCCTCGATGGCGAAACTCGCCGCGAGTGAAGCCGCCTCGAGGGTCGTGGACCGCTGCGTGCAGGTGATGGGGCGCTTCGGCCTCGTGCGCAACACGAAGATCGAGAGGTTGTACCGGCAGGCCAGGCCGATGCGTATTTATGAAGGGGCCTCCGAGGTACTGCGTCTGGGCATTGCCCGCCAATTGACCGAGGATGTACGTTGAAGCCCGGCGGTATGAGGACGTTGGCCATTGGCGGCGGCGGGACAAGGATGAGGCATGATTGATCTCGAACTCGAAGGCAAGGTGGCGATCGTCACCGGCGCCAGCAGGGGCCTTGGTCAGGCGTCGGCGCTGGCATTGGTAGAACAGGGTGTGAAGGTACTGGCGGTCGCGCGCTCGCTGGACGATCTGCAGGAATTAGAGGCGCGCGCCCCCGCTATGATCACGTCGCGGCGTTGTGACATGAAGGACACCGCGGCGGTCGCAGAATTGCCGGAAATTGCATTGGAAGCCTTCGGGCGGCTCGACATCGTGGTCAACAACGCCGGCATCGCCCCGGCCGGGTACTTCCTCGACCAGGAGGAGCAACAGTGGGATGACGTGATGGCCGTCAATGTCAAGGCGCCGGCCACGCTGACGCGGGCGGCCGGGCGCCACCTGATTGCGCAGCGCTCGGGCAAGATCATCAATATCGCCTCGACATCTGGTATTCTCGGCAAGGCGATGCTGGTTTCCTACTCCTCTTCCAAGGGGGCGTTGCTCCAGTTCACCAAGGCATTGGCGGCCGAGTGGGCCGCCAGGGGCGTACAGGTCAACGCGATTGCGCCGGGCGCCTTCGAGACCGACGCCCAACGCGTGGTGCTGGAATCCGAGGACCTGTTGAAGCGGCGGATCGGCAAGATCCCTTCGAAGAGAATGGGTGACATCGACGAACTGGGCCCGTTGGTTTGCTATCTGGCCTCGCCGAAGTCGAATTTCGTCACCGGCAGCGTATTTGTCATTGACGGTGGCGAATCCAGCAAGCTGTAGCGGGAGAGAAACGATGATGGATCAAAATATCAGCACCGGCAGCATCGATGCGCCGCCCGGTAGCCGCGGTGGCGTGCGCCGGGCGCGTATCCTGTCGGCGTTCCACAAGTGCATCATTACCAAGGGTTATGCAAAAACGACCCTGCGCGATGTCGCCCGTGCCGCGGACATGTCCGCCAGCCATCTGCTCTATTATTTTTCCGGCAAGGACACGTTGCTCGAACACTATTTCAAGAATGTCGCCAAGCGCATCACGGAGCGCATGGGGCATTTCAGCAGCGAGGACCCGGTGACGCAGATCGACATGATTGCCGGCCTCTTTTTCGGCGGCAAGGGCATCACCAAGTCCGAGATCGGATTCATGCTCGAGTGCTTTGGTGTGGCGGTACACGACCAACCGTTGCATAACGAGAAGGCGAAACTCGACGCCGCCTGCAAGCGCTACCTTAAGGTCCTGTTCCAACACGCGGGCCGCGGCAGCCAGGCCGGCGACCTGGCCGAAGTATCCTATGCCCTCTTGATCGGGCTGCGAACCGCGGTCTATTTCGATGAGCGGCTCGAGCTGCCGCAGGCGCGGGTGCTCTTCCACGACCAGATGATGAACCTCGCGGGTTACGCGAAGTCCCCGGAGAATGTCTCCGGGCGGACGGAGGATGAAAAGTGATGGCGGAAGGCGCAAACGGCCCCACGTATCCACATGTCCGTGGCAGGTACGGGAAGGCAACGGAAACATGAAGGCAGAAGACAAACTCCTGATCCACGAGTTGCTGGGCCGGGCGGCCCACAGCTTCGACGAGCGCCGACTCGATGTCCTGGGGGCATGTTTTACGGCAGATGCGACGATGCTGGTTCATATCACCGGCAGCGGCGATGTCGGGCCGTTCGAGGGCCGCGAAGCCATCATGACGTTGATGGCGGAGACGCTGGATGCGCAAACCGACGTGCGCCGGCACGTCATATCCAACATTTACTTCGAGGCCGAAGGCGACGAGGCGGCGCGCGTGGTATCGAGCCTGGTCGTGACGTCGGTGGAGGACGGCCGCATCGATGTCATCACCAGCGGCATCTACCGGGACGACGTGGTGAAGACCGCGGACGGCTGGCAGGTTTCTCACCGGCACCTGGACCTGGACCTGCCGTTTTGACCGGGCCAGCAGGCGTCCGCCGAATTCGACCGGAAAGGGCAGCATGGGCAATTTGATCACGCCAGAATTGTTACAACACGTCGGCAAGACCGAGGCGCCGCGCACCGAAATGGTCACGCGCAGGGACATTCGCAAGTATGCGGTGGCGACGGGTCAACATCGGGCCGAATTCCTGCGCGGCGACGTGGCGCCGCCGATGTTTCACATCGCACTGTTCTGGGATGTCGTGGAAATGAGCGAATTGACCCCCGATGGCGTCTTCATCGACAAGCTGCTGCCCGATTTTCCACTCAAGCGGGCCATGGCCGGGGGCTGGAAGATCGATTATTTCAAACCCATCTGTCCCGGGGACGTGCTGACCGCGACGCGCACGCTGACCGATATGTACGAGAAGCAGGGCTCGAAAGGCCCGTTGATTTTCTATGAACTGGTCATGAAGGTGGAGGACAGGGAAGGCGCAGCGGTGCTCAATGAAAAAATTACGCGGATTCTGCGGTGACTGAGCGTTTAAAAAATATTTCGTGCAAGGTAGGTGACGAGTTGCCGGCGCGCGAATTCAGCTGTGACATCATCCAGTCATTCCTCTACAACGCGGCGCTGTGGAATGCGCACCGCATCCATTTCGATTACCCCTATGCGACCGGGGTCGAAGGTTATCCCGGACTGGTCGTGCCCGGGCCGCTGATGGGCGACTGGCTGACCCAGTGCGTGCTCGACTGGCTCGACGGCAAGGGCGTACTGGCCTCGTTCGAGTACTCCAACCGCAGGGCGGCCTATACCGGCGACGCGCTGCATTTCAGCGGCCGGGTTACGGCGCTGGACGCCTCCGCGAACACGGCCACGCTGGAATTGCTGATCAGCAATGACGACGGCGAAGTCGTTACGCCCGGTGAGGCCACGGTCCGCTTCGCCGACGGCTGAGGCTAAGATGGAATCGCTGCGCGGCAAGGTTGCCATCGTCGGGGTCGCCGAGACCGAGGTCGGCAAGGTCCCGCAGCTGGGCGCGACCGCATTGTGCGTCGACGCGGCAAAACGGGCACTTTACGACGCCGGGCTGGCCAAGGAGGACATCGACGGCCTGGTCACCTGCAATTCGATGACCGAACCGTACATGTACCACGCCGAAGCGGTCGCGGAGTACCTGCAGATCTTCCCGCGCTACTGTATCAGCGCGAACGCCGGCGGCGGCACCACGTTTTCCAGCATCCAGCACGCCGCCACGGCCATCGCCACGGGCGTTTGCAAGACAGTGCTGGTTTGCCTGGCCGACAGGCTGAGGTCGGGTCTTTCGCGTGAGCAGGCCAAGAAGATGCAATCCTCCACCGGCCATCCCCAGTATGAAACGCCCTATGGCGCCACCGTCCCGGCTTACTACGCGCTGATCGCGCACGCGCACATGCACGCTTACGGCACGACCCCGGAACAGTTGGCGGCCGTGGCCGTCAGCGGGCGGCGGCACGCCGCGCGCAACCCGGCCGCGCAGATGCGAGAGCCGATCAGCGTCGATGATGTGCTCGCCTCACGCATGATCGCTGACCCGTTGCATTTGCTGGATTGCTCGCTGGTCTCCGACGGCGGCGCTGCCATCGTCATGACGTCGGCGGAGCGCGCCGCCGACTTTCCCCACCGGCCGGTCTACATCCTCGGCTGCGGCGAAGGCCACGGCCATGAGCATATCAGCCAGGCCAGGAGCCTGACGACTTCGGCCGCGGAAGCGTCGGGCCGGCGCGCCTACCGCATGGCCGGGCTCGGGCCCCGCGACGTGGACGTGGCGCAACTCTACGATTGTTTCACGCCGGTCGTACTGATCGAACTGGAGGACCTCGGTTTCTGCGCCAAAGGCGAAGCCGGCGCCTTTGTCGCGGACATGGAAACGGCGCCGGGCGGCTCCTTGCCGGTCAATACGCACGGCGGCATGCTGTCTCACTGCCACCCCGGCAACCCGGGTGCGATGTACCTCGTGACCGAAGCGGTGCGGCAATTGCGCGGTGAGGCGAGCGGGCGTCAGGTGGAAGGCGCCGAGATTGCGTTGGCCCATGCCCAGGGCGGCATCATGTCGAGCCACGCGACGCTGATTCTGGGGCGGGAGACCGGTTGATGGCAGGGCACGAGGGCAAGTTCTTGCCGCGGCCGGGCCCGGAAAGTGCAATCTGGTGGGAGAACTGCCGCGCACACCGGTTGATGATCCAGCGCTGTTCCGAGTGTGGCCACTATCAATTCTACCCGCGTGTCATTTGCTCGTCCTGCGGGGGCGGGCAGATCGAGTGGCGACAGGCCGCCGGATACGGCACGGTTCAGACCTATTCCATCTGCAGGCTGCCGGTGGCGGAGGCCTATGCCGGCGACGTGCCGTATGTCGTCGCGCTCGTACAGTTGGAAGAAGGCCCGGTCATGATGTGCAACGTGATCGACTGCGACCCCGAGTCGGTCGCAATCGACATGGCCGTGGAAGTGACGTTCGAAGACCGCAGCGATGAAATCTCATTGCCGCAGTTCAGGCCGCAGCGGGCCGGCGACGGTCGCTGATGCGTGACAGGACGCCGGAATCCTGGCTTGGGTTGACACCTGAAGCAGCCATAGAACCCGAGTTGCCGATCTGCGACCCGCATCACCACCTCTGGGACCATCCGGGCAGCCGTTACCTGGTGGACGAATTCGCGCGGGAGGTGCGGGCCGACGGTGAAGGTCACCACGTGACCAGGACCGTGTTCGTGGAGTGCCAGCAGTTCTATCGTGGTGAAGGAGCGGCCGAACTGCGCCCGGTCGGGGAGACCGAGTTCGTCGACAGCGTGGCGGGACCGGTCGCTACCGCCCGGGGCATGATGGAAGTCGCGGCCGGGATCGTCGGCTTTGCCGAACTGCGTCTCGGCCATGGCGCGGAGATGGTGCTGGAGGCTCATCTGCAGGCCAGCGAGCGTTTTCGGGGCGTTCGTTACGCCAGCGCCTGGGATCAGGCCGAACGCATTCACAATGCCCATACCAAGCCGCCGCCGGGGCTGCTCGGGGACGCCGTGTTCCGCCAGGGGCTCGAATGTGTCCAACGCCTGGGGCTCACTTTTGACGCCTGGCTCTACCATCCACAGATTCCGGAGCTGACGGCCCTCGCCCGTTCGATGCCCGGGCTTACGATTGTCCTGAACCACATGGCGGGGCCGCTGGGGATCGGGCCTTACGCCGGCCGCCGCGAGGAAGTCTTTGCAACGTGGCGCGAGAACATGGCAGGGCTGGCGGAATGCGAAAATGTCTCGGTCAAGCTCGGCGGCCTGACCATGTCGATGAGCGGCTTTGGCTGGCACAAGCGGGCGCAGCCGCCCGGTTCCGTCGAACTGGCCGCGGCCATGGGCCCCTACTACCGGGCCTGCGTGGATATCTTCGGCGCGGACCGCTGCATGTTCGAAAGTAATTTTCCGGTTGACCGGGCCGGTTGCTCGTACACGGTGTTGTGGAACGCGTTCAAGCGCCTCAGCAAGGACTATTCCGCCGCGGAGCGCGCCGCGCTTTTCAGCGGCACGGCAACGCGGACCTACCGTCTGGGCGCCTGCGGCGATACGGCTTGAACGCGGGGACGATGCAATGTTGGCCAAGAATTCAGAGCTGCCGCCGTCGGGGCGCCGCGAACCCGGCTTTTCGGACCTCGGGGCCTGGCCAGCGACGGCGTTCCCAGTCAAGTTTATTTCGTTGTTTTACATTCTTTGTATCCTTATTCTTTGTTACTATCGTCAGGCTCAGGGCAGGATTCATAAATGCTTGGATATTGTCCAATTTACTCATGATTAGTGGCCAGAAATTCATATGAAAGCAATCAACACATGGATGAAGGAATCCCCCGGCGAAAGCAAGGCCGGCAGTTCCGAAAAAGCGCTCGACACCTGCTCGGAGCAGGTAATCCGTCGTTATCATCACTTGCTTGACGACAACGCCGATCCCAACGAGTGGGCGTTCGCCTGGCGCACGGAACTCAACCGCGGCGGGTTTCCCGCCTACGAGTTGCTCGCCGAGGAAATCCTCAAGCCCGGCAAGTGTATTGGTTGCGCCGCGTGCGTTTCGATCTGCCCGGTCGATGTGTTCGACTATGTCGATGAACGGCCGGTGGCGGCGCGGGCGCAGGCCTGCGTCAACTGCGTCCTGTGTGCTGAAGTCTGCCCGGTGCTGCGACCGCCGGACAACGACATGCAAGAATTCATCGGACTGCAGGAACCGTCGATCGACGAAGGCTACGGCCCTTACGCTTATGGTCTGTATGCGCGTGCGACGGACCCGGGCATACTGGCGCGCTGCCAGGACGGCGGCATGGTTTCCGCGATCATCCTGCACGGCCTGGAGAAGGGCACGCTCAAAGCCGCCGTTTTGGGTGACGTCTATCCGGAAAACCGGCAAATCGGCCGGCACAAGCTGGCCAAGACGCGCGAGGATGTACTGTCCTGCGCCGCGTCGCGCTATACCTACTCGCCGAACACGCTGGCCTTACAGCAGGCGATGCAGGAGGATTGCGGGCCGTTGGCCGTCGTCGGCGTTCCCTGCCAGGTGGACGGCGTCAGGCTGGAGCAGAACTCCAGTATCAACCTGCAGATGAGCGGTTGGTACCGGGACAACATTGCACTGGTTTTCGGCCTGTTCTGCTCCGAGAGCTTCACCAACGAAAGTATCGACAAGCTGGCGGAGATCATCGAGGTCGAACCCGGCGAGATCGAGAATATCAATATCAAGGGCAAGGTCATCGTCAGGCTGACGAACAAGGAGATCAAGACGGTCAGCCTGAAAAGATACCGCGAATGGGCGCGCCCGGCCTGCCTGTATTGCCTCGACTACGGCGCCGAGAACGCCGATATCGGCGCGGGCGGCATCGGTCTCGACGGCTGGACTTACACGCTGATTCGAACCCGCCGCGGTCACGAGGCGTTCCAGGCGGCGCTCGCCGACGGCTGGCTGGAAACACGGCCGTTATCGGATGAGCCGCGCGGTGAGTTCCTGATGAACAAGCTGTCGGCGGACAAGAAAAAGAATCGTCCTTTGCCCGCGCAAATGCCCACTCACGCCGAACGCGAAGCCATGGGCAGTCTCTGTCCCAAGACTTTTTACACGACCGGGCCAGGGGCCCCGGCCAAGGACGAGGAGAGCGAGGGATGATGCTTGAAGTCGCCGGCGCCACCATTCAGCTGAAGGACGAGGCGCTTGAGTCCACCGTTCGCGACGACCTGACCGTGATGGTCGCGGGGCAGGGCGGAGACGGCTCGCTCACGATTATCGCCTTGTTGTCGAAAGCGCTGCTCAGACGCGGTTACCAGATATACCGGGCCAGCAATATCGCTTCCCGTATCAAGGGCGGGCACGCCGCCGCGTTCATGCGGGCGAGTGCCGTCGCACGCGGTCACCTCGGCGACCATATCGACATCCTGATCGCTTTCGACCTCGAGGCGGTACAACATGCCAGCGGCAGGTTGGCGGCGGACGCCGTGGTCATTTACGACAGTTCCAGGGAGCCTTTGCCGGCAGGGCTCGTGCCCGAATCGGCGCTGCTCATACCGGTGCCTTTCAGCCGCCTGGCGGTCAGGGACCTGCGCCGTGACCTGTTCAAGAACAGCCTCGGCTTCGGCTTGCTGGGCAGGATCATGGGCTTGCCGGATGACGAGGTGGAAGGTTGCCTTAAACAGCATTTCAAGAAATTGACCGAACGCCAGCGTCAGCCCAATATCCGGGCCCTGCGGGAAGGGCAGGATTTTGCCGGGCAGGCCGGACTCGAGGACGGGCGTTCGATTCTCAGTCTGCCGGTGCTCGAACACCAGCAGAAGCGAATTTTCATTTCCGGCAACCACGCCACCGCATTCGGTTTCATGGTGGCCGGCGGGCGTTTTTTCGCGGGCTACCCGATTACGCCGGCGACCGACGTCATGGACTGGCTGAGCCGGCATTTCCCGTCCGTGGGCGGCGTCTTGCTGCAGGCCGAAGACGAACTGGCCGCCATCAACCTGGCCATCGGCGCCGCGCTGACCGGCGTCCGCGCCATGACGGCTTCTTCCGGGCCTGGTATCGCGTTGATGGGTGAAAGCATCGGCCACTGCGGTTCGGCGGAGATCCCGCTGGTCGTGGTGGATTGCCAGAGGGCCGGTCCGTCGACCGGCATGCCGACCAAGCCGGAACAAAGCGATATCAACATGCTGACCCGCGGCGGCAACGGCGATTATCCCCACATTGTCCTGGCGCCCGGAAACCCGCAGGAATGCTTTTACTATGGTGCGCTGGCCACCAACCTGGCGCAGTTGGCGCAATGTCCCGTGATCATCGCGCTCGACGCCGTCTGCCACGACAGTTTCACGGTGCCGGCGTTCGATCTCGACCAGGTCGAGGCCGAACCGGGCAAGCGCCTCAGCGCCGAGGACGTCAGCAAGCTGGATGCCTATCGCCGTTACGAAATCACCGAAGATGGCATATCGCCCTGGGCGATTCCCGGGACCGAAGGCGCCATGAACCTGGTGACCGGCAACGAGCGGGACGAGTGGGGCAAGGTCTCCACGCAACCGCAAAACCGGGTGGCGATGGTGGACAAGCGCAGCCGCAAGCTGGAAACGGTCAAGGACCGGCTGCCAAAGGCGCACGAATGGGGCGACGAGAGCGCGAGTATCGGCATCGTGGCCACCGGCATACTCGAGAGCGTGATCACCGAATCGCTGGAACGGCTGGCCGGGCATGGGCTGCGGTTCCATTGCCACCGCCCGCGCACGCTCTGGCCGCTGCCCGCCGAGACAGTGGACTTCGTCAACGCGCACGAGCGCGTCTACGTGATCGAACAGAGTGAAGGCGCACAATTGGCCGCCCTGCTGAAAAGCGAAGGCGCCCACGCGGAGAAGATACGCAATGTGCTGAAGTACGACGGCCTGCAGTTCATCACCAGCGAACTGGTCGCCACATTATTGGAAAAGGAAGGCGTTTCATGACCCAGACCTATCAGAAAGCAAGACCGATCTGGTGCGCCGGTTGCGGTCACTTCGGTGTGCAGGGCGCAATCCAGCACGCAATGGCGGCGGCCGGTGTGCCGCTGCATGAAACCTTGCTGTTGGCAGGGATCGGCTGTTCCGGCACGGTGCAGAACAACGTGGGCGCCTATGGCTACCACGCCATGCACGGCCGGGTTCTGCCGACGGCGATCGGTGCCTCGCTGGCCAACCCCGACTTGACCGTCATTGCGGCGGGCGGCGACGGCGACGGTTACGCCATCGGCGGCGGACACCTGATGCACTCGCTCAAACGCAACCCCAACCTCCTGTACGTGGTCATGAATAACGGTGTGTACGGCTTGACCAAGGGGCAGGATTCACCGACCCGGTCCGTTCCCAGGGCCGCACCGGAGGAAGACCCGCTGGATGCGATGTTGCTGGGGCTCGCCATCAAGAGCACGACCTTTCTCGCCCGCGCCATCACGACGCGTTCGGACCAACTCGACGAGTTGATGCTCAAGGGCCTGCAGCACGCGCGCTCGGGACGGGGCATGGCGCTGGTAGAGGTCCTGTCGCCCTGCGTGACCTACAACGACACCTACCCGGACTGGATGCACAAAGTCCATGACGTCGACGCCGATGCCGATTACTGCAACACCGACCGCGGCGCGGCATTCATGCGCGTGCTCGAACTGGTGCAGGAATCGGTATTGCCCATTGGCCTGATTTACCATGGCACCCACCCGAGCCTGCAGGACGCGCTGGTCGGAGAGGTGCCGCCGGCGCAAGCGCTCGAGGGCGAACACCGCGGCCCGGCGCAGCAGTACTACGAGGGGGTGCTGTCGGCCTACAAGGTCTGAGCGGGCGCCGGCGCCAGGCCGGTCGGTGCGGGCGCGGATAGGCGCCGGCCTGTCATGGGCACCCCGCCCATGGCACCCCTGAACGGCTCGCCCGGGTCCGGCGCCTCAAGGTCACCCGCACCGAACGGCCAGCGGATGCATTCAGCAGTCCAGGCGATGAACCCGCACACTGGTCGGCTCGGATGGCGGCTACCTGTGAACGGGGCCGCGCATCTATCGGGAACGGATGCCGCGCGACCACGGATGGCTTGGGCATGTCCCGTACACAGGCAACCGCCCTCCCGTAATACGGGCGAACTCTTCAATGCAATAAACCGTCTAAACAGGCTGCCGAGGCGTGTATACGACGCTCACGGAATTCACGGCTGGACCGTGTTGTTCGCGGTAATGAATCCGTGCAGTCGTCGCCGGCACTCGTCCGGGGCTTCCAGCGGGACCATGTGCCCGCTCCATTCCATGATGTCGAGCTCGGCTTCGCCGCCGTCGCCATAAAGACCGCGCGCCAGCCCAAGCCCGGCCTCCCGCGGCGCCATCCGGTCCTGCCCGCCGAGGATCACCTGGGCAGGGCAGCGGATGCCGCGCGCGGCGGCCTGTCCGTTGCGGTAGGTATCGCAGGCAACGAGATCGGCGCGCAATGCTTCGGGGGCGTTGCCGCGCATGATTTCTCCGCCAAGGCGGATCAGCGGGGCGAGCCGTTCCCGCTCCTCCGGCGGCGTGTCGCGGCCGCCAAACCCCCACGAGAGCATCATCTCCACCGCGGCATCCGGCTCTTTGCCGGCAGCCTCGATCAATGCCGGGTTGACGGGCGTAGCCAGGCCGCTTGCGATCAGGGAAAGGCTGCGCAGCCCGTGCGGGTGGCGAGCGGCATACTCGAGTGACACCAGGCATCCCTGGGAGTGCCCGACCAGCGAAACCCGCCCGGCGCCCACTTGCGTGAGCACGTTGTCGAGCCACCCGGCCATGTCTTCGATACTGTCCAGCGGCGGCCCCTCGGAGTTCGTGTGACCCGGCAGGTCCGGCGCCAGCACGGTGTAGCCCGAGGCGGCGAAAGAGTCAACATAGCCGTCCCAAAATCGGTGGTCCAGTCCGCTGCCATGGAGGAACACGACCGCGGGGCGGGCCGGATCGAAATCCCCGCCGCCGGTTGCGGCGAAGGTTTTTTTGCCGTCGACTTCGAAATACATCGTCAGCAGCCCGCTGCGCCGGCAGCCGCGTCAAACCAGCGCCAGCGCCCGGTCCAGTGCACCGATCAGGTCCTCGGCGTCTTCCAGGCCCACCGAGAGGCGCACCAGCCCGTCGATAATGCCCACGCGCTGGCGCTCGGCCAGCTCGACGTCGGCGTGCGTCATCGTAACCGGGTGGGTGATCAGTGATTCGACCGAACCGAGGTTCTCCGCCAGGCTCCAGACTTCCACGTTGTCCATCAGGGTCTTGCCGGCCTCGAGCCCGCCCTTCACTTCGAACCAGAGCATCGCGCCGAAGCCGCTGGCTTGCCGGCAAGCGAGTTCGTGCTGGGCGAACGACTCCAGGCCCGGGTAACAGACCTGCTCCACTTTCGGGTGTGTCTCGAGGAAGCGGGCGATCGCCAGCGCGTTCGCGGACTGCCGCTCCATTCTGACGGACAGCGTTTTGCAGCCCTGCAGGGTCAGCCACGCCACTTGCGGCGACATGATGCTGCCGGTGCTGTTCTGGATGAACCTGACGGCTTCGGCGTGCGCCTCGGAGCGGCAGATCACGGCGCCGCCGACGGTCGCGTTATGACCGTCCATGTACTTCGTGGTGCTGTGGATGGAGATATCCGCGCCCAGTTCGAACGGCCTTTGGAAATAAGGCGTCAGAAAGGTGTTGTCGACGGCGTGGATGAGCCCGGCGCCGCGCGCGATCGCTGACAGGGCTGCGATATCGGAGGTTTTCATCGTCGGGTTGGCCGGCGTTTCGGTCAGCAGCAGACGGGTGTCGTCTCGCACCGCGGCCGCCACCGTGTCGGGCTTCGAAGTATCGGCGAAGGTGAATTCCACGCCGAAACGGCTCAGGACTTTCGTGCACAGGCGGTAAGTGCCGCCGTAGGCGACATCGGAGACGATCGCATGGTCGCCGGCGTTCAAAAATGCCAGCATGACGCCGTGTATGGCAGCCATCCCGGTGCCGAAGCAGGCGCAGTCCAGGCCGCCTTCCAGGTCCGCCAGTTTCAGTTCCAGCGCCCTCACCGTCGGATTGGCCGAGCGCGAGTAGGAATAGCCCTTGGCCAGGTATTGGTCCACCGAGTCCTGCACGTAGGTGGTGCTCTGGTAGATCGGTGTCAGGATCGCGCCCGTTAAAGGGTCGGGCGTAACACCCGCGTGAATTTGTCTGGTGGAAAAACCCATATTCTAATCCTCGGTCTGTGCTTGCGGTTGTTCGTTCAGGGCTCGCTCATTGCAGCGTTCGCCCTTGCCGGATTTCGACAGCAGCCCCAACGGGTCATCCGGGTCGATGCCGTCCATGAAGCGTTTGTGCCGGTCGACGTTGGTGACCTGGTAGACCAGGCCAAGCCAGTTATTGACGATGGCCTTGCCGGTGTCACCCCAGGTGTTGTCGACCATCAGCGCCAGTTCCGTCTCAGGAAAGTCGGGCCGCGGCCGGCCGGCTTTGCGGGCTGCGTTTGCCTGGTCGATGAAGCGTCGGGCCGTGGTTTCGGCGGTCATTGAAAAGTAATTCTCCGGAAAAAGCGGCGGCTCGGCCAGGTCACCGTGCAGGTACCGCAAGACCTCGCGCTTGTATTCTTTCAGCAGGCTGTTGGCATCGTACTCCGGGTGCCCCTGAAAATAGACGATGCTGAACTGGTCGGGGCTTACGGCCATGTGCATACCGGCCTCATCGCTGCAGGCCAGCACGCTGAGGCCGGCCTCAGCGCACTGTTCGCGGCTGATTTCGTTCCAGCGCGAGTGGGGGGCGTCGAAGCGCGTGTTGATCCCTTTCGTCAGCGGGTGCGACGGCCGGGTTACCTGGTGGCTGTAGACCCCCCACCGCTTGTTCGGCAACGGCCGCCGCTCGATTCCGTAAAGGTGCTTGACCAGTGCATGGGTCGCGAGGCAGGAACAGAGTGTCGAAGCCACGTTTTCGCGGGCCCAGTTGATGATATCGACCAGCGGTTCCCAGAACGGCTCCTCGCTGAGCGCAGGGTTGGTGACGTTGGCGCCGGTGATGATCAGCGCGTCCAGTCCGTGCGCCTGCAGATCATCAAAGCTGGAGTAATACCGCCCGATATGCTCCAGCGCCCGCTTGGAACGAGGCAAAACCGGTAACGTGAACGGGTAAACGAAGAACTGGGCGATCTGGTTGCAGTTACCCACCAGGCGGATGAACTGCTCCTCGGTGGCCTTCAGGGCGGCATCGGGCATCATGTTCAGCAAGCCGATGTGCAGTTCCCGTATGTCCTGGTGTTCCGCGCGCTCCAGCGTGAGCACCTGCTGGCCTTGCTCGCGCAGACGCGCAAACGTCGGCAGGTTCGAGTGGGCGACGAGCGGCACGCGATCAAGCCCCGGCCGCGGCTGCTGTCAGCGCCGCTCTGGCCTGGAAGGTTATACTATTGCCTGTGCGCATCGATTCTGGGTCCGGAATTCGCTGGAAGGCGAACTTTACCACCAAGTCGTCACTCTACAAACTATCAGGGTAAGGCTCCGGCGGGCGCCGGGGCGGTGTCTGCGACCCATTTTTAAGGTGCGGGATGACGCAGGGCTATTTGCAGTGCGGGCAAATGCTGGTATAACAATTTACTGTCGAGATTCACGTTAGTCGAGGAACCTTGTTACAAGCAGGAGAAAATTCAGGCTTCGCCTTGTGGGGGCTGGTGCCCGTCAAGGTATTGGAGCGGAGCAAGCAGCGGCTTGAGCCCAGCCTCGGGCCCAAACGCCCGGGTCTGGCCCGGGCCATGCTGATCGACGTATTGCACGCCTTGCTGGCCAGCCGCGAGGTGGACCGTGTTGCGGTCGTGACCGCGGATGCCCAGGTCAAGGCACTGGCAGTGGAGTTGGGTGTGACGGTCATCGATGAGGCCGGCGCAAAAGGCATGCGTGGCGCCATCGCGAAAGGGCTGCACGAGATTCGGCGGGCAGGCGGGGAGCGGGCCGCCGTCATCCACGCGGACATACCGTTATTGACCGGTACCGAACTGGACCGCGTGCTGGGTGAATACCGCCGCCTGCGCCGCGCAGGCAACGCGGACCTGGTTGCCGCCGTGCCTTCACATGACCGCAATGGCACCAACCTGCTCGTCTTCGACAGCGCCAGGCCGTTGCCGCTGAAGTACGGCCCGGACAGTTTCAGGCTCCATCGCGACGCCGCCTGTGCCAGCGGCAGGCCGTTCGTTACGCTGCATTCGGACGCGCTGGCGCTGGACATCGACGATGAGCAGGACCTGCAGCGTTTCACTGCAGTCTGCCGGTCCGACGCCGACTGCCGCGCGACGGCCAGTTGGCGTTTTCTCGACGCGAACCCCATACGCCAAGTAGCGCTTACCCAGGATAATGCCATGCAAGCCAAGATTTCGATCGCCAACCCGGATCACCCTGCACCGCTGGAGCTACCGCAGTTGCTTGAGCTGAGCGATGCGCTAAGTCTTGAGGAACTCTGCGGCCGGGCCAGGGACCTGCGTGACCGCCACCACGGCGATATCGTCACCTACTCGAAAAAAGTGTTCATTCCGCTGACGCGCCTGTGCCGCGACTTCTGCCACTACTGTACCTTTGCCACGACCCCCAAGCGCCTGTCGTCAGCCTACCTGTCGGCGGATGAAGCGGTCGGGATCGCGCGGCAGGGGGCGGAGATGGGTTGCAAGGAAGCACTTTTTACACTGGGTGAAAAGCCGGAATTGCGCCATGCCGCTGCCCGCCAGGCGCTGGCGGACATGGGTTTTGCAACGACGCTGGAATACGTTGCCCACGTGGCTGAGCGGGTGCTGAACGAAACCGGCTTGCTGCCGCACATCAACGCCGGCTGCATGACGGCTGAGGAAGTCGCCATGTTGCGCCCCGTTTCGGCATCGATGGGGATCATGCTGGAAAGCGCGGCGGAAAGATTATGTGAAAAAGGGCAAGTGCACTATGGCTCTCCCGACAAGCACCCGGCGGTCCGCATCGAGACCATTGCCGAGGCCGGCCGGCAGAGCGTACCGTTCACCACCGGCATCCTGATCGGGATTGGCGAGACCCGGGTCGAGCGGCTCGAGTCGCTGCTGGCGATTCGTGCCCTGCATCGCCAGTACGGCCACATCCAGGAAGTGATCGTGCAGAATTTCGTACCCAAGGACGACACCAAGATGGCGGCGGTCGAGCCGCCGGGGCTGGACGAATTGCGTTGGACCATCGCCATGGCGCGAATCGTTTTCGGCCCGGAAATGAGTATCCAGGCGCCGCCGAACCTGAGTCCGGGAAAGCTGGCGCCGCTGCTCGACGCCGGCATCAATGACTGGGGCGGTGTGTCGCCGCTGACGCCCGACCACGTCAATCCGGAGTCACCATGGCCGCAGCTGGCCGCCCTCGCCGACGAAACGGCCGCCGGCGGCAAGTTATTACAGGAAAGATTGACGATTTATCCGGCCTATATCGACCGCTACGAGCAGTGGCTCGACAGCCGCATGGTCGCCCCGGTACTGAAACTGTGTGACGGCTATGGCCTGGCCCGCGAAGACGACTGGCTCACCGGCCAGTCGACGGAGCCTCCCGCGAGCTTTCCGGCGCTCGGCCATGGCGCAGGACCGACAAAGGCCGCCGCGGCGATACGCGCGGTCCTGGACGACGCACTCGATGGTGAGCGTGAACTCTCCGTCGATGAAATCAGCCAATTGTTCAATGCACGCGGCAACGACCTGGTCGCGGTCTGCCACGCGGCGGATCAATTGCGCGCCGCCGTCTGCGGCGAGACGGTGACCTATGTCGCAAACCGGAATATCAATTACACCAACATCTGCTCATTCCGCTGCAAGTTCTGCGCGTTTGCCAAGGGCCGCAAAAATACGCCGGCGAGCGATGCGCCCTACCTGAAGAGCCCGCTCGAAGTCGGGCAGTTGGCGGCCGAGGCGTGGGAGCGCGGCGCCACGGAAGTTTGTTTGCAGGGCGGGATCCACCCGGCGTTTACCGGCCAGACCTACATCGACATTTGTGCGGCCGTCAAGACGATGGTGCCCGACATGCACATCCACGCGTTTTCACCGCTGGAAGTGACCCATGGGGCGAATTCGTTCGGCATGCCGGTCAGGGATTTTCTCACCGAGCTCAAAAAAGTGGGCCTCAAGACCCTGCCGGGCACAGCGGCCGAGATCCTCAGTGATGACGTGCGCGCCGTCATTTGCCCGGACAAGATCAATACCCGGCAATGGCTGGACGTCATCGAGAGTGCCCACGAGGTGGGTCTCGGCACCACCGCGACCATCATGTTCGGTCACGTTGACCGCTATCACCACTGGGCGATTCACCTGCTGCGAATCCTCGAACTGCAGAAGCGCTCGGGCGGTTTTACCGAGTTCGTGCCCCTGCCTTTCGTGGCCGACGGGGCGCCGATCTACCGGCGGGGGCAGGCACGCCGCGGCCCGACTTTCCGCGAGTCCGTGCTGATGCACGCGGTTGCGCGGCTGGTGCTGTCGCCGGCAATCAGGAACATCCAGACTTCGTGGGTGAAGATGGGTCTGAAAGGCGCGGCTTTGTGCCTGCAGACCGGGGCCAACGATTTGGGCGGAACGCTGATGAACGAGAGCATTACACGCGCCGCCGGCGCCCAGCACGGACAGGAAATGACGCCCGCAACCCTGGAAGGCATTATCAAGGGCTGCGGACGCCGGCCGCTGCAACGCAATACGTTTTACGCGGAAACCGTGCCCGCTCGCCCCTACGGGACACCGCCGGGTGAGCTGAGGGTTATCGGCAGCACTTACACGGATTTTTACGGCAGCCCGGTTCGCTAGCTCTCAATTCCAGCAACGTTGTATACACTTGGCATCCGCCGATGGTGATTCCGGCCTGCCTGCGGCAGGGGGCGCCGCGGGCCGGTCCCGCCTATTGGATGGACAGGGCGTTGTCGAGCAGCAACTCGGCGCCGTTCATGAAACGCGACTCGTCGCTGGCCAGGTAGAGCACCAGGTTGGCGACATCTTCCGGTTTGCCGACGCCGACGGGGTTTGACGGGTCGTACTTGTCGGGATCGGGCGGTTCCATGCCCAGTGCGGCAAAGTTGCTGTGCACCATGGGTGTGTCGATCGCACCTGGGTGAACCGAGTTGCAGCGGATGTTGTAACCCTTGGACTGGCAATGGGCGGCAACGACCTTGGTCATGCTCCGGACCGCGCCCTTGGCGGCGGAGTAGGCAAAATACACCGGGTAGCCGAGGTGTGAAGCGATCGAGGCCATGTTGATGATGGACCCTCCGCCACGGCGCTTCATCGCGGGGATGGCGGCCCTGCACCCAAGGAACACACCCTCGCTCATCACCGCATTGGTTTTGCGGAACTCTTCCAGCGTGGTGCTTTCGGGGGTCGTGATGTGAGCCACGCCGGCGTTGTTGATGAGCACGTCCAGACCGCCGAACTCATCGACGATCCGGTCCATGATCTCCTGCCAGCGGTCTTCGTCCGATACGTCCTGGTGAAAAAAGCGGGTCGTTTGCCCGGTCGCCTCCTGGATCTCCCTGGCCAGCGCCTCCCCCTCGTCGTTGATATCGGTGAGGATGACGGTCGCGCCTTCTTCGGCGAGCTTCCAGGCGTCCGCTTTTCCGAGGCCGGAGGCAGCGCCGGTGATCATGACAATTTTTCCAGACACGCGGGACATTTCGATCTCCTTCAAGGTGGGTCACAAGTGAGCCATCGTAACAATCAGGAATGCTTGTTTCAAACAGTCATGACTTTTTTTCGCTCGGTACGTTAAAATAGGAAATCCGAGTCACGTTGGACCCCACGTTGGACCTTATGTCCAGGGCGATGCCCGATGCCTGGTGTTCATCGAAAATATCTGCGGCGGCTGCTTTGCGACTGCTGCCGGGTACGGGTTACCGCGTTCCCCTGTGCCGTTCGCGGCGCCATCCCAAACCCGCGGCCAAGACGCAGCCCAGGCTTAAGGAGGAAGCACGGTGAGCAGACGCAATGCAGACGATATCCAGCCGTCCAGCGGCAATCCTGACGGTCCCGGGGAAGCCGGCTGGCAGGCGCGCAAAAGCGCCGCCACGCGCAGTCTGATTGTCAAGGCGGCCATCCGTTGCATCATCGAACTGGGCTACCCCAATACGACGATGATGAAAATTTCGGAAAAGGCCGGTCTCTCGCGGGGCGCCACGTTGCACCATTTTCCTTCCAAGATGGACATCATCCGGGCCGCCGTTGAGTTTCTCTTTGAGAAGCGAATCCAGGGCTTCCGGCGTTCCATCAGGGAAATACCGAGTGACGCGGACATGGCGCGCCTCGCCGTACAGGCGTATTCGGCCCAATTGAATCACCCGCTCTACGTCGCGCTTTTTGAACTGTCCGTCGCGGCCCGCACGGACGCTGAACTCAGGAGTATTCTGCTCCCGGCGCAGAGGGCGTTCGACCGCGAATGGTACGACACCGCCTGGGCCTTGTTCACGGACTGGCATTCGGACCGTGAGGCCTTCGATCTGGCCCTGACCCTGAGCCAGCAACTCATGGAAGGCATGACCGTGAGCCAGTTTACGCACGCCCGTCAGGTCGACAGACAGGGGTTGCTGGACTACCTCGAAGAAAAAGTCCGGGAATTGAAACCGTCACCGGGCGCGGCGAAGTCAGCCGGCGGCTGAACCTGCGCCCTACTGCCTGACGAACCGGAAAACAAAGCGATCGGTTTTGCCGCGTATCGATTTGTCGAAGACGCTCAAGGTGTGATCGTCATCCGGGTTGCGGAGAAATTTAGCCTGCGCCTTCAGTTCGAAGCAGGAATTCGCGAAGCTGTCCTTGACGACCTGCGGGTCGACGCGGTGCAGGTCCGCTGCGACCCGGCCAGGATCGCCGCCCGGGTTGGCGGCATGGTCGATCAGACCCAGCACGCCGCCGGGTTTGACCGCCGCACAGAGTTTTTTCAGCAACCGGGCCTCGTCGACGGACCGCCAGCCGCCTTGCGGATCTGCAAACAGGAAATCATGCCAGGTCAGAATCATGATCACGGCATCCAGCGAATGGTTCTCCAGTTCGAGGTCGTCGGCCTCCGCGATCACCGGCTCCGTCTGCGCAAGGCGCCCGTCGGCAAAGCGCCGGCGGTAGTTTTCTTCGCCGACAAAGGATATATAGGCGTCATTGGTGTGGGCGATAACCTTGCCGTGCCCGCCGACCAGGGTGTTGAGTATCTCAGAGTAGTAACCGCCACCGGAAAACAGGTCGAGTACCGCCATTCCGGGCTGGATGCCAAAGAACGTCAGCACTTCGGCCGGCTTGCGCAAGTTGTCCCTGGCGAGGTCCGCCGCGGGGCGCTGTGGATTGGCGATCGCTGCCGCGACGGCCGCGTCGATGTCATGCCCTCCGCCGTCTCCGCACGGTGACAGCAGCAACACGCTGAACAACATGGCTTGGCACGACATGGCGATTCCCGTTTGACCTGCCGGAGCGGCGCCTGAATTATAAGGCTGCCGGTTGCCGACGGGCCAAGCGCAGGTTCACGGTTACGACGAGGGGTTGTCTTTGCGCGGTGAACGGCCGCGGTGGGGGCGCTTTAACCGAAAAACAGGTAGCTGATTAGGCTGATTACCAGCGCCCCGAGCAGGTTCAGCACGAGACCGGCCCTGGCCATGTCCTTGACGCTCAGCATGCCGCTGCCGTAGACGACCGCGTTGGGTGCGGTCGCGACGGGGAGCATGAAGGCACAGCTGGCGCTGAGTGCCGCCGGTATCATCAGCAGGAACGGGTCCAGCTTCATGCTGACGGACACTGCCGCCAGCAGCGGCATCAGGAGACTGGCGGTCGCGGTGTTGCTGGTCACCTCGGTGACGAACGTGACCGTCAGGCAAATCAACAGGATCATGGCCCAGGTCGGTATGGCCGAGAGGCCATCGAGCTGGTGCGCGATATGATCCGCCAGGCCGCTCTGAATGAATGCGCCGGCGATCGCGATACCGCCTCCGAACAGGATCAACACGCCCCACGGAATTTTCCTGGCGCTCTCCCAGGTGAGCAGGCGCCGGCCCGGCTCGCCACCGTTCGGGGTCAGGGCCATGACAATGACCGCCAGCAACGCCACCGAAGCGTCATTGGCACCTGGCAGACCCAACCAATGGCTCCAGCCGCCGAAAGGCGCCGTGCGCGTCATCCAGAGCAGGGCCGTCAACGCGAACAGGAGCAATACGCGCTTTTCGGCGGTTTTCCATTGACCGACCGCAGGCAGTTCGATGCGCGAAGTCAGGCGCACACCCCGCGTCAGCCACAAGCCGGTCAACGGAACCATGATAAAGACGACCGGCAGGCCCCAGCTCATCCATTCGGGAAAGCTCGGAGTCTGGCCGAACTCGTCCGCATAGACCTGCATGAAAATCAGGTTGGGCGGCGTACCGATGGGGGTGCCGAGACCGCCGATACTGGCGGCGTAGGCGATACCCAGCAGCAGCGGTATTGCGATCGGCCGTTCGGCGCGCTCCAGCACGGCCAGCACCACCGGCAACAGCATCAGGGTCGTCGCCGTATTCGAGATCCACATGCTG
The DNA here is from genome assembly GCA_963774415.1 of uncultured Gammaproteobacteria bacterium. Taxonomy (GTDB): domain Bacteria; phylum Pseudomonadota; class Gammaproteobacteria; order Xanthomonadales; family SZUA-36; genus SZUA-36. The sequence continues at coordinate 596,211 of CAVZEU010000003.1, forward strand.
AGCACCGCCGAGGCCGTCATGAACCCCAGCACCAGCCCGCGTGCGCTGCCGCCGCCGAAGACATTGACCATGTACAACGCGATACGCCGGTGGGCGCCGCTGTCCGCCATCGCGGTCGAGATCATGAAACCGCCCAAAAGCAGCAGGATCAGGGGGCTGCCATAGGCTTGCGCCACCTGCGTCGGCGTCAGGATTCCGAACAAGGGCAGCAACGCCAGCGGGATCAACGACGTGAACGGTATCGGGATGGGTTCGAATATCCACCAGAAGGCGCATAGGAAGGTCACGCCCGCGGTGGCCGCGGCGCTGAACTCCCAGCCCCTGACGGCCAGCAGCAGGTACAGCGCGAGCGCCAGCGCCGGCCCGAGCGGAATCAGCCAGCGCTTCATGCGCGGCTGTCCTCGATGCAACGGTTCCTGGTCGCGGATTGGTCGTGCAAAACGGGCTGCTCTCGTCAAGTCGGAACTCGTGCGATTATATAATGCTTCTGCGTCGGAAATTCAGCGTCGCCCGCACCTCCGCCGCCGCCGCCGGTGGAATTGACCGCGCACGCTGTTCGCCGGCGGACCGTGCGTGCCCAATCACCGCTTGCAATCGCCGCCGCGAGGACGTACATTCACACATCCAAATTTTTGCAACAGGCAGCTTTTCCGGACCATGACGATGACGGAAAGATTGAAGACCATCGACAGTGACATCCGCAGGCCGCGACGTCCCGAGTTCGGTTGAATGGGCCGGGTTGCCATGTAATTTTGATCAAGAGACAATCGAATCGATGAAAACCCGGCCCAAAGCCGGGTTTTTTCGTATTGGCCCGCGGGTTCGGCGGGTCTGACGAGCGCATAGCATGGAGCGATATGGTGAAACATTTTTTGTCGACCAGCGACTGGTCAAGAGCGGAACTGGAGTCACTGCTGCAACTGGCCGCTAGGTTAAAACAGGAGCCCTGGAATGACCGTCTCAAGGGACGATCGATCGCGCTGCTTTTCCTGAACCCGTCGATGCGTACGCGCACGTCGTTCGAGCTGGGAATGCAGCAACTGGGCGGGGTGGCCATCGTGCTGCAGCCCGGCAAGGACGCGTGGGGACTGGAATTCGAGCGCGGAGCGGTCATGGAGGGCGAAGCCGAGGAGCATATTGTGGAGGCTGCCGGCGTGCTGTCGCGCTATTGCGACCTGATCGCGCTGCGGGCGTTCCCCGGATTCGTCGACTGGTCGAAGGATCGCGAGGACCGCTTGATCCGCTCGCTGGCAGAACATGCATCGGTGCCGGTCATCAACATGGAAACCATCGTCCACCCGTGCCAGGAACTGGCGATGATGCTGACGCTGAAAGAAAAGCTGGGCGTGGTGGCAAAACGCAAGATGCTGTTGACCTGGACCTGGCACCCGCGGCCGCTAAACACCGCCGTGGCCAATTCGGCGCTATTGATTGGCACGAAATTCGGCATGGACGTGACGCTGCTCTGCCCGCAGCCGGACTATTTGCTCGACCCCCGCTATATCGCCGAGGCGGAGGCCAACGCCGAAAGCAGCGGCGGTTCGGTGAGGATCAGCCACGATATCGAATCGGCCTACTCGGGTGCGGAATTCGTCTATGCCAAGAGCTGGGGCGCGCTGCCGTATTACGGCCGGCCGCAGGAGGAATACGCCTTGCGCAAGAAATATCGTCATTTTATCGTTGACGAGGACAAGATGGCGCTGACGAACGACGCCGTGTTCAGCCATTGCCTGCCGCTGCGGCGCAACGTCAAGGCAACCGACGCGGTCATGGATGCGCCCTGGTGCCTGGCGTTGGACGAGGCGGAAAACCGCCTGCACGTGCAAAAGGCGCTGATGATGCAACTGCTGGGAGCGGAATTATGAACACCCGGAGCAAGACACCCGTCGTCCTGGCATTCTCCGGCGGCCTGGACACCAGCTACTGCGTGCTCGATCTCAACCGGCAGGGCTTCGACGTGCACACCGTGTTCGTGGATACCGGCGGTCTCGACGCGACCGAAGTGCAGTGGATCGAGGACCGTGCGCTGGCGCTGGGCGCGAGCCGGCACCACCAACTGGATGCCAGCCAGCTTATCTGGGATGAATTCGTGGTGCCGCTCGTCTGGAGCCAGTCCCGGGTCCTGGGCGAATACCCGATGTTGTGCTCCGACCGCTACCTGATCGTGCGCCTTTGTCTCGAGCTCTGCGATTCGCTCAATACCCGGCATTTCGCCCACGGCTGCACGGGCATGGGGAACGACCAGCTGCGCTTCGACCAGACCGTGCGCAGCCTCGGCGATTATGAAATCCATGCCCCGGTCAGGGACCTGCAGAAGCAAGCCGGCAATATCCGCGATATCGAAATCGGCTTGCTGCAGGAGGCCGGCGTCAGCATTCCCGAGAAGACCGGCCGCTATTCGATCAATGAGAACCTGCTCGGCGTGACGATTTCCGGCAGTGAGATCGACCGTTTCGAGGCGCCGGACGAGACCACGTGGCACCGCTGTCGGCCAAGACAGGAGTGGCCGCGGGAAACGCTGCGAGTCAAGCTGCGGTTCGAGCGAGGCGAGGCCGTGGCGCTGGACGGTGAAGCCATGGACGGGCCCCGGATTCTGCAAGAGCTGAACCGGGCCTTCGGCCGTTACGGCGTCGGACGCCATATCTACACCGGTGACGTCAGTATCGGGCTCAAGGGCCGCATCGTGTTCGAGTGCCCCGGTATCGACGCCTTGCTGACGGCCCACCAGGCGCTCGAAGACGCGGTCAACACGCGCTGGCAGAACCAGTTTCGCCAGCAGGTTGCGCAGCGTTGGTCTGAACTGGTTTACACCGGCTTTTTCTACGAACCGCACAAGCAGGACCTGGAGGCCTACCTGGCCAGTTCGCAGTCCGCGGTCAACGGCGAAGTGACGCTGGAAACGACCGGCGGTTCCCTGCATGCCGTGGCCTTGGCTTCAAAATACATTATCCAGGACCCGGACGCCGTTTATGCACAGCGCTGCAACTGGTCGCCGACCGAGGCCGAAGGCTTCATCAAGCTCCTGGGCCAAAGTTCGACCACGGCCGTGCGTGTCAGGAAGGCCGTGGAATGAGTCTCGACGGCGTGCTGCGTAAACTCGAGCGGTTGGTCGCGTTCGATACGCAGAATCCGCCGCGCGCGCTGACGGCGTCGTCGCCGGTGTTCGCATGGGTGGCGGAAGCGCTGGGCCCGGATTTCAGCACCGAGTTGACGGACCACGGACTGGGCCGCGTCAGCATGCTGGCGCTGAGGGGCCGGCCGACGCTGCTGTTCAACGTGCACCTGGACACCGTGCCTGCGGTACCGGGATCGCGCTACCCGGCCCTCGAACTGACGCGCGAGGGCGACCGGCTTTATGGCCGCGGCGCTTGCGACATCAAGGGCGCAGCCGCCTGCCTGCTGGAAGTCGCCGGCGCGACCGCCGAAGCCATGGCGGTGCTGTTCACGACCGACGAGGAAGGCGCCAGCGGCTGCTGCATCCGGGAGTTCGTCGGCGCCGGCCTTCACGCGGGCTTCGAACAGGTGGTCGTGGCCGAGCCGACCGCTTGCAGGGCGGTCCTCGAGCACCGCGGCTACCTCTCGGTCAAGGGTGAGTTTTCCGGCGTTCCGGGCCACTCGTCGGAAGCGCGCGCACTTGGTGACAACGCTTTGCACAGGGCGTCGGCCTGGATTGCAGCGGCCGTTGGCGAGGCGCGAGCGCTGGAGGCGCGGGGCCAGCGTTCCTGTTTCAACGTCGGCGAACTGCACGGCGGTATCAAGTCCAATGTCATCGCCGACGCGGCGCGCCTGCACTGGAGCGCGCGCCTGGCGCCCGGCGAAGACAATGACGAGTTCCTGGAGCGGATGCTGGGGCTGAACCAGGGCGAACATGCCCAATGGCACGTGCCGTTCTCCGGGCCGCCGTTGCCGTGCGCGGAAGCCGACACCTCGGCCGCACAGGCGTTCGCGGCCTCCAGGCGCATTCAAACCGGCCCGCCCGTCGATTTTTGGACCGAGGCCTCGTTGTTCGCGCAGGCGGGTCTGCCGGCCATCGTGCTCGGGCCCGGCGATATCGCCCAGGCGCACGCGCTGGACGAATGGGTCAGCGCCGAACAATTGGAACGCGCGCTCGGAATTTACACGAATATGGTGCAAGACCATGCCTGATGTACGTCAACTCGTCCAGGAATTGCTCGCGCAGCTGGGCTCGAACCGGGAGGCGCGCCAATACCTGAAAGAATTTTCCGGCGCCAACCGGGCGCGTTTCGCCGTGGTCAAGGTCGGCGGCGGGATATTGCGTGACCAACTCGACGAACTGGCCTCGGCGTTGGCTTTCCTGCACCGCCTCGGCCTGATCCCGGTCGTGCTGCACGGCGCCGGACCGCAGCTGGACGAGGCGCTTGCCGAAGCCGGCATCGAGACCGTGCGCCGCGACGGATTGCGGGTCACGAGCGAAGCCGTGATGGCGTTGGCGCGGCCGTTGATGTACCGGGAAAACCTGCGCCTGGTCGATGCGCTCGAAAGCAGGGATATCCGCGCCCGGAGCATCCAGCATGGCGTATTTCAGTGCCGGGTTCTCGACCGCGAGCAGCTGGGCCTGGTCGGCGAGGTGGAGCGGGTCCACCTCGGCGCCGTCGAAAGCGCGGTCAGAAGCGGCGCGATCCCGGTGCTCACCTGCCTGGGGGAATCGCCGGCGGGCCAGGTGCTGAATATCAATGCCGACGTGGCGACCCGGGAACTGGTCTGGGCGCTCGAACCGCACAAGGTCATATTCCTGTCACCGACAGGCGGCCTGCTCGACCGCCAGGGCCGCATCATATCGGCGGTCAGCCTGACCAATGATTACGAGGCGCTGATGCAGCAGTCGTGGGTGCACTCCGGTATGCGCCTGAAGCTGCAACAGATCAACGAGATGCTGCAGCGCCTGCCGGACAGCGCTTCGGTCTCGATTACCTCGGCGGCGCATCTGACACGCGAGCTGTTTACCTACCGCGGAGCCGGCACGCTGGTCAGGAAAGGCGAGGCGATCAACAGTTACGCTGCCGCCGACGCGGAAACCGTCGCCACCGTCAGGGGCCTGGTGGAGCAGTCCTTCGAGAAAAACTTGCGCGACGACTGGTTCGAAAAGCTGCAGGAACCGATGATCCTGCTGTCCGAAACCAACCGGGCGGCCGCGGTGATCGTCAACGGCATCGACGGGGTGCCATACCTGGACAAGTTCATCGTAACGCCCGATGCGCAGGGTGAAGGCCTGGGGGCGGCGATATGGCAGGTGGTCAGGGCGCGTTTCCCGGCGCTTTACTGGCGCTCGCGCAATACCAATCCGATCACCTCGTGGTACTTCCAGCAGGCCGACAGCAGTAACCGCAGCGGTCAATGGGTGGCCTTCACCCTCGGGATCGACGATGCGGCGCAGCGTGAGCGCTGCGTGCAGGATGCGATCGCAAGGGATTCCGGATGGGCGGGAGGTGCCGCGAAATGAGCGAGACGAGGATCATCAACCTGATCGGCGGGCGCGGCTATACGGGCTCCGAGCTGCTCAAGCTGCTCGCGGCGCATCCTGGAATGGACCTCGGCATCGCCAGTTCGCGCAGCCTCGCCGGCAAGCAGATCGCGGACAGTTGTGCCGGCTGGCCGAACGGCGACGTCTTTACCGCGCTCGAGCCGGATGACGTGCAACGTTACCCGGCCGACGCTTGGGTGTTGGCCTTGCCGAACGGTCTGGCAGCACCGTGGGTGGAGGTCATCGGTGAGCGGTTCCCGGGCAGCGTGATCCTGGACCTGAGCGCCGACTATCGGTTCGACCCGGCCTGGGTGTACGGCTTGCCGGAGCGTTTGCGGTCGCAAATCCGCACCGCCAAACGCATCGCCAATCCGGGATGTTACGCCACCGGCGCACAACTGGGGTTGCTGCCGCTGCTCGGCCGGCTGGCATCGGCGCCGGTGATCTTCGGTGTTTCCGGATACAGCGGCGCCGGCAAGACACCGTCACCGCGCAACGACCCCAATGTGCTGCGGGACAACCTGATCCCCTATTCGCTGAGCGGGCACATGCACGAGCGGGAAATCGCTCATCAGCTGCAAACGAGCGTTCGTTTCATGCCGCACGTGGCGGCGTTTTTCCGGGGTATCTCTCTTACCATTGCCTTTGAACTCGAGCACGCATCGAGCGTGGAGGAACTGGCGGCACTGTACCGCCGGGCCTACGCCCGGGAGGACCTGGTCAAGGTCGATCAGGCCATACCCCAGGTCAGTGCCGTACGCGACACCCCGGACGTGCTGATCGGGGGCTTCAGTGTCGACGCGGACGACCCCGCGCGCGGCTGTCTCATCGTGGTGCTGGACAACCTGCTCAAAGGGGCGGCGTCGCAAGCGCTGCAAAATCTGAACCTGGCGCTGGGGCTGGAAGAAAAGACGGGAATAGTCGAATGAAAGACCTGATTTGGAAAAAACGCGATAAGGCGGAGCGCACCGACCCGGCCGTCATGAGCTTTCTCGCCGGCGAGGACGTTTTGCTGGACAGGCAATTGTTGCTGTTCGATATCCGGGCCAGCGCGGCACATGTCAATGGCCTGCGCCAGGCCGGCATACTGGATGACGACGAGGCCGTCAAACTGGCTGCCGGATTGCGCCGGATCGAAGCCGAAGTCGGCCAGGGCGAGCGTGAGCTGGACAGCCGCTATGAAGACGGGCACTCCGCCATCGAGGCGTGGTTAACGGAGTTGCTGGGCGATGTGGCCGGCAAACTTCACACCGGCCGCAGCCGCAATGATCAGGTCGCGGTGGCGTTGCGCCTCTACATGAAGGACCGCCTTGCGCGCCTGCAGGTCGTTTGTATGGACATTGCCGCCGTGCTGCTGGGCCGGGTAAAGACCGATGGCGACCTGCCGATGGCGGGCTATACCCACTTGCAGCCCGCCATGCCGTCCTCGGCGGGCCTGTGGCTGGCGGGTCATGCCGAGGCGTTCATCGATAACGCCGAGCTGGCCAGACTGACCCGCGATTGGCTCGACGCGTCACCGCTGGGAACGGCGTCCGGCTTCGGTGTGAACCTGGACTTGCCGCGTCAATCCGTGGCCGACGAGCTGGGCTTCTCCCGCCTCGTGGTCAATCCGCAATATGCACAAAACAGCCGGGGCAAAATCGAACTGCAGGCCTTGTCCGCGCTCGCGGCCGCCACGCTGGACCTGCGCCGGTTGGCCTGGGACCTGAGCCTGTTCAGTATGCAGGAACTGGCCTTCGTCAAGTTGCCGGCGCACTACTGCACCGGCTCCAGTATCATGCCGAACAAGAACAACCCCGACACCGTCGAGCTGTTGCGAGCCGTGCACGCGGTGGTGCAGGGCGCACAGGTGGAACTGGGTGCGGTATTGTCGCTGCCGTCGGGTTACCAGCGCGACTTGCAGGCCACCAAGCCGCCGTTGCTGCGGGCCTTTGAAAAGGGCCTGCAGGCGCTGGCGTTGCTGCCGGATTTGCTCGCAGCTTTCGAATGGCAACCGCGGGCGATGCAGCGTTCGATCAGTCCGGACATGTTGGCCACCGACCGGGCGATGGACCTGGCCCGTGAAGGTGTGCCGTTTCGACAGGCGTATCGGCGGGCGGCGGCGGAAAGCGGTGAAATGGGTGAGGATGACGTCGCGCAAAGCCTGCGCCGGCGGGTGTCCGCGGGCGCCTGCGGAAGGCTGGAAACGGAACGGCTCGAGGAGCGGCTCAAAGCGCTCGAAGACTGAGCAGTGTTTTCGGGTAGTCGGTTACACCTTGCGGCGCGTCGAAATGATGAGCCCGGTGAGTACCACCGCGCCGCCCAGTGCGGTCAGCCAGCCCGGCGCTTCGTTCAGGACGAGGTACGCAAGCAGCGCCGCGCCCAGCGGCTCACCCAGCACCGCGATCGACACCAGTGCGGCCGGAAAGAAGCGCAGTGCCCAGTTGAAAAGCGAGTGGCCGACCAGCTGGGGCACGAGGGCCAGCAAGAAAATCCACAGGTAAGTTTCGGCCGGGTACCCGTCTAACCGCTGACCCTCGAGGATTACGGCGGCGACGAGGAACAGGGCGGCAAAGCCGTAAACCAGGAATATATAGGGAAGCAGCGCGACACCGCTGCGCAGGCGGCGGCCGATCATCAGGTAGCCGGCCAGCGCCCACGCCCCCACGAGCGCGAGGGCGTTGCCGGACGCGGCCCGGCTGCGGGTCAGGAAAGCCAGGCCGGCGGCGGCACTGCCGCCATCACCGAGGTTGATAATGAGGCCGCCGGCCAGGGCCAAGAGCATGCCTGCGAGGACGCGGTTGGCGGGCCGCTCGCGCAGAAACAGCGGAGAGGCGAGCGCGACCCACAGCGGACCGGTGCTGACCAGCACCACTGAACTCGCCACGCTGGTGTACTCGAGCGACGTGATCCAGGCGCCGAAGTGAAGCGCGAGCAGCGCGCCGGCCGCGCTCGCCAGCAGCCACTGCCGGCGCGCCAGGCGCCGCAGCCCCGCCCGGTGCCGGGCGAGCACCAGCGGTAAGAGCACCACCGTGGCAAGTGACAGGCGCAATGCGGCAATGGCCAACGATGGAGCCTCGGTTTGCGCGAAACGCACGAACAGGGAGGCCGTGGAGATCGCCAGTACGGCCATAGCTACGCTGGCGGGCAGCATGAAACGGCCGGGTTGAAGCTTCAATACTGACTCCCAATATTTACCGGGGTGGGTGCGAGCATTTTAGCGCAGTGTGCCGGGCGCGATGCCGCCGAGATCAGCGCGCGCCCCCAAGGGAGCGGGTTTACGCGTGGCGCGACCGCGCCCAAAAGCGCCCGCTTGTTCCGGCTATTTT